>CAVRIG010000015.1:0-43996 GCA_963721175.1 uncultured Alphaproteobacteria bacterium
GCTTCCGGAGCCGGCCCGGATCGCGTTGTTCCAACGGATCGCCATCTCGCAGGCCCCGAAAGCAGACTTCGAGACGGCGATCGCCCGGTGCGACGACATCAAGATCATCGACGCGGGATGATGCGGCGGCTCTTTCCGGACGGCCGACAGCAGCGGGAACGCTTCATGCTGCTCACAAAGTCGGTAATGATGATACGAGACGGCTCGCCGGAAGCAGGCTCATAACTCCGAAGACAGAACAGCGGAAGAAGCGCCTTTTCCCAGCAGCCCGGATTGTAACCCATGGTGGCCGAACTTCCATGTCACGCGGTGGCCGACGGTCGCGGGCCGCCTCGATCGCGGTCCACCTTCAACCCTCGCCGGACCTCTCGACGGCCCCGTGCGGGAACGGGTCTCGCCGGCTCCGTTCCCCTCAGACGTTTCGGTCGTGGTGATCCACAATCCGCTGCCGACAACAAAAAGAAACAGCGCCAGCGCCGATCCCCAGAAGTGAACCGTTGCTCCGGTGAAGAACAGGCCGAAGAGGGCCATGAGGTACGCTGTCCGGCACCGACGCACGCTGTTGTCTGGAGCGTCGCTCCTGGCGACGGCAAGAGCTGGAGAGACCGAATACTGCCAGCATGAGATCGCCCGCCTGGCATGCCGGTGCGAATGAAATGGACCAGCCAGAAGTTGTCTATGCTCGGTGTCATCCAGCCTGGTCGGGCCCACTCCGCAAAGCCGATGCCGAAGAGCGGGTTGGCCACGACGGAAGCCGTCCCGTAGTCCCAGATCAACTTGCGATACCAGCCTCGTCTGCCCGTTGAAGGTGAAATGGTGGATGTAGAACTCCACCGGTGTCTGATTGGACAGGATTTCGACGCCGAAGTAGCCAATGGCAGCAGCCAGGACGACGACATGCCAGCGCCAGTAGAAGGACCTCAGCAGCGCATCCCACGTCATCAGGACGATCAGTATTGCCATCAGACCGATAGGCGCGGAGGAAAGCGAAAGACCGGCAAGGCCGACAATCGCGAGACATTGCATCCACCGCCGGACCGTCGAACTGTTCTCGCCAAGAACGTAATGCGTCAGCGGGAGGAGAACCGCTGCGGCGACCCCGAACATGATGGGATGATCGAAGACGGTGTTCGCACGCCTGAGGCCCCAGCGCACGCCTTCGCCGCGGACCGCGTCATCGGCATCCAGAACGATGCCGAAGATTTCGGCTATCATGTTGCGTCCGGTAAAGGCTTCCACAGCCGCGATCGGCAGGAGGACAAGCATGATCATGAAGATGAGGCGGATCATGGCGTGGAATTCTTCATGACTTCTTATGTAGCAGCGTGCGAGGAAATAGGCCCCGGCGACTTCTATCATGTTGATGCCGGCCGGCTGGATCGCGGCGGAAAGTCCTTCGGCTGCGGCAAAGCTCACGCCGTACCAAGCACAGAACAGTAGAACGGCGATATCGGGACTTCTGATCGGCCCGGCGCGTCCGGACAGCCAGGCGGAGAGGCAAGGCAGCAGCATCACGAGCAGGACGATCCGGCACGGCGACAGGCTGAGACCTCCAAGGCCGACGTTCCCGGGTATGGCAATGCTCAGGAGAAACACGGTCACGGGCAGCGCCATCCTCCCCTTCCGCGCCACGGTCACAGGCGCAGTTGTCCGGGGCCCGTCTCTGCGGCGGGGCGGCGAGAGAGTCGAAAGACCGCCTCGCGGGTCGACCTGGCTTGCAGGCTGAGCGGCTGTCATCGTCGGTCACCGTTTGCGATGTTCCGGAGCGTCCCAGGCCCACGGGTCGCCCGAGGCGCGAATCCGTAGCGAGAGACGGTAAAAACACCACGTGTGTCGGAGACAGGACAACAGCGTCCCCAGTCGGCAAGCGGTCTCGGACCCAATTCTGAACCCTTCCGTATCAACCGGCTGACCGCGCCGACAGCGCGGCTCGCAGGGCTGCACGGTGCCCGCGCCCCCGCGGAGCGCGCAACGCCTCGCCGAAGACGACGGCTGCCCTGAACAGCAACGTCGACAGCGAAGAATGGCTGCGGGCGTAGTCGCGGATGCGATTGGCCGTCAGAAGGCTGAAGAGTTGCGGGTTGTCCTCCCGCTCCCCGCCGATATGGGCCACGCGCGCCGCTGCCACGCATTCAATGCGAAGACCAGCGGCCCGGACCCGGCGCATGTAGTCGACCTCTTCGCTGTAAAGGAAGAATGACTCGTCCCAGTCTCCCGCTGCTCCGCGTGCCTGCGGGGAGATGGCGAGCGCGGCGCCTGTCGCCCAGTCTACGCTCGCGCCGACCTCATAGAGACGGCTTGGACCGATGATTTCGCTAAGTCCGAGGCGCATGGCGCGCGAACCTCCCAGGAGCGCCTCCGCCCATGCCGTCACCAGCGACGGCTCCCGCCGGAGCGAATGGGAGAGCGTGCCGCTTTCATCAGTCATGACCGGGACGGCGATGCCGACCCCCGCGTCTTCGTGCAGGCGAGACACGAGCGCCGCTGCAGATCCGCGCTTCAGCCGGATGTCGGGATTGAGCACGAGAAGCGTCCGGTCGGAAGCTATGCTGGCCGCCGCGGCGTTGATGCCGGCGGCGAACCCACCGTTTCGGCCTGTCTCTATGACCCTGGGTCCCACCGGGTGAGACCGGGCGAGGGCGGCCGAGCCATCCTGCGAGGCATTGTCGACGATGACCACCTCGAAGTCGCTCACCCCGTCGAGGCCGATCGCGACCGTGTCGAGCAATCCGCGGAGCACGCCGGCGCTGTTGTAGGTGACGATCACAAGGGAAAGACGCGCCGGTCGATCCTTCGCCGGACAACCCGGTACCGGGGCGTTCACAATCGCTTGATATGTCATGGTTTCTCCTGATTGATCGACCCCGAGATCGCCGGACCGAAACGATGCTGTTCGCCACGTCGCGTGACCGCTGTCGGAAATCCCCGCAGAGCCATCTGCCATTTCCCCAACATGCGCGTCACCTGCCCGGCTCGCCGCACGTCTGGAATCGACCCCGGTCACGTGGAGACCCGCCCGACGCGGACTTCGTGAGGCCCAAACTCGACCGGTCCGGGCAAGAGCGTTCGGTCGGGAAGCAGGGCGTGCTCGTCGGAAAGGTTGATGAGGATCATGACGTCACCGCCGGGAGCATGAACTGTCCTGCCCTCGAACGGGAACGGAAGCTGTCCGGGCCGAGGCGCCTCGCCTTCCGTGGCGCTCGGGTGAAGGATTCCCGGCCGAGTTCCTCCGAGCCGCTCGTCGATCAGAACCCGCTCCAGTTCCGCGATGCGCCCGAACTCCTCGGCCAAGGTCGCCGCAAGATCGGGGGGCGTCCCGTCCCATTCAAAGCTGGGCGCAAGCCGGACCGGGAAGGCGGACAGCATCGCGGCGCCATTCACCACCGACGACCAGATCTGCGTGCGCAACTGGCCCGGCGTCGGCACCGGCACACCTTCATTGAAGGCCACCGTCTGGACGAAGCTGAGAAGTGCCGCGCGGGGCGCCAATGTCCGCTGGATCCTCAGAATGTGCCCCTGGTAGGTGGAGGTGGATCCATCTTGGGTCAGGAGGTTCTCCCGGCCGGCAGCGATCTGGTAGGTATCCGTGCCCAGCCAGTCGGACAGCCGGTGGTAAGCCGGGAGGTCCAAGCCGTATCGCGCGCCGGGGAACAGGACGTGGTCGCCGACATGGTTCGTGAAGATCGGCTTCTCGATCCCGGCGGCGCGGGCGGCGTCGAGCCACGGACCCATTTGCGCCCTCACCCTTTCGGGCGTGTCCCTTGCCCGACCGTCGACGAGGTTGGTGGGTTCGTCGTCGGTTTCGAAGGCGATTACGGAGGCGTCCGCGAGGTCGCGAAGCAGTTGCCCCTCCAGCGGAGACCGGATCTGGAACAGGCCCAACTCGCGCGCGGTGCCGTGGTGTTCCTCACCATCGACCCCCTGGCCCACGCCGATGATGGTGTTGACGCCACGCGCGCGCCATGCCGACATCTGGAAGGGCGGCGCCACGAATGTGCCGAGGACGAAGAACGTCGGTCCGGCAAGGGTTGCCAGCCGCGTGTCGGGCGTACCCTGAGCGCGTGCGGCCGCCGAAGGCCCGGCACCGGCAAGTGCCGTGGAGAGCCCCAGGGTGGCCAACCATGCGGGCAGCGCAAGCGCGCTACGACGGCTCATCTTCACGCGATACTCTCCCACTGGTTCTTCTGGCAATTCGGCTCTCGATACGGCATCCACGGAGGATCAGCGATCGAAGCGGCATCTGTTGATGACCACCCCGATCACGTTGGTCTGTTCCGACAACTCCCGCTCGCACCGGTCGATGTCTGCAAGCAGGGTGCGATGGGTGTCGGCGACAAGAAGCACGGCGTCGTACATACCCATGGTCGCCTGGAAGTAGTCCCGGTCCATGATCGGCGGCGCATCGACAAGAACGATGTCGGGCTCCAGCACCTGCCGGATCTCCTCGAGTTCGCTTGGCTGTCGTGCTTGCCTGCAGGACCTCCGCAGCCGAAGGAACGGGCGCGCCGACCCCCCCGATTGCAAGGGTCTCTCCGTAGCGAACGAGCGCGTCCTCGAGCGCGCCCCTCCCGCCCAGGTAATCGGCAAAGGCCACGGACCGGTCGCGGCCGAGCAGCGACGCAAGACGTGGGCGGTGCAGGTTGAGTTCGAGGAGGAGCGTCCGGTGGTCCGTCTGATGCGAGAAGCTCAGGGCGAGGTTGAGCGCGACGGAGGTCGTGCCGGACTGCTGCGTCGGCGACGTTATCGCGATCCTGTTCCACCCATTCTCTCGCGCAAGCCGAAGGATCTTCGTGCGCAGCAAATCGAACGAGGCCGAGGCCGGATGGTCGCGGTCCAGTGCGACGATCCGGTTCTGGCGCAGTCGCCGGAGGTCGAGCCGGATCGGCCGCAGGATGTCCGACAGGAGACGCCGCACAGGCGGTGCGGCCGGAGACGACTGTTCCTCTGATTCGCCGTTCGCCGTTGCCGACACTTCCACGATCGGGTGGGAGAGGAGAAGCAAGGGCCTGTCTTTGGGTCGGATGGACATGTGGGCAATTCCTCAACCTGATACTCTTCAGCCGGCAAGCGGCACACCAACGGCGTGGAGGATGCGCAACGCGGCAGCATCCAGCGGCACGAACGCGAAATGAATGATGACAAGAGCGCCCACGAACGCACCGACCCAGGCGGCACTCAGCCCCCAAGCCCGCACATGCCGCGCGGTCCGCTCGCCGGGCGCGTCGATGTAGGGGATGGTCGCCACCGGCTCCAGGTCGAGGCGTTGAACGAGTTGCGCGGGGCGGCGCACCCTGCCGTCCAGGAACTCCAGAAGCAGGATGATACCGCATCCGAGCGCCATCCCGGCCACGACAGACGCCAGCGCGATCTTGCGGCGCTTCGGCCAGAACGGCTTTTCCGGCACGACAGGTGCTTCCAGAAGTGTCAGCCGCTCCCCCTTGAGGTGAGTCTCGATCTGCGACCCGATGGACGCGTCCGCGTGCCGCTGCACCGTCGCGAGGTAGCGTGCGCGCGTGCTCTCGTACACCCGCATGAGACGGTTCAACTCGGTCTCGTTGCCCGGCGTGACGGCGATCGAATTCTGCAGTTCGCCGAGTGTCTCCGAGAGTTTGCCCTTTTCCATCTCGATGAACTCGAGCCGCCCGTCGATCTCGGACAGCTGGAGCTCGAGTTCGCCGGAAAGGTGGTCCTCGGCCGGTTGTGTGGCGGCGGGCGCCGGGCGCTTCATCGCGGCGATTCGCTCCTCGATGTCGCGAACGCTCGGACTGTCCGGCGCGAATACCGACAAGCGCTGCTCAAGAATGCGGCGGAGTTCCATAAGTTCCTGGTCGCGGGACGACTGCGTGCGGGGCCCGGTCGACCTGGACGATGTGAGGAGCGTCTCGCGGCGATTGCGAAGCCCGGCCTCTTCGCGGTCGAGCTGGACCAGCCGTTCCTGCGCGGAACTTCGCTGGGTGTAGCGGAAATCGAGACTGTCGGGGAGGGCACCGAGATTCTCGTTCTTGAAGCGGAGGATGTCGGCTTCCGCCTCGGTCAGCGCGGCACCGAGAGTGGCGACTTCCTGCTCGAAGAAGGCCAGGGTTTCATCCGCTCGATCCGTGCGTCGCGTGACGTTGGCGTCTAGGATGCTGGAAACGAGGTAACCTACAACGGCCGCCGCCTTTTCCGGATCGGGATCGTCGAACGCGACGGAGAAGGTCGCCGCACCGTTGGAATCCTGCGTTGCACCCACCTTGACGAATTCGATCCGGATCCGCTGCCTCAGGTCGTCGACGAGTTCGTAATCCGTCTCGGGTGGGTTATCCTCGTAAATATCGAAACGGTCCACCAGATCGAAAAGATTTTCCCGCAGAAACAGCTCCTCCTGGATCTCGGCGACCTGGTTCAACGTATCCGACGGCACGGTCGAACGCGCGAGGTCAGGCGCGATCTGGGGCTGCTTGAGCACTATCGTCGCCGTCGACCTATAGACCGGCTGCAAGACCGAGATCAGCGCGAAGCCGGCGAATGCACATACCATTGTGCTGAGAACGAGGATCGGTAGCCGCCGGATGCCGACCGAGATCCAATAACGCAGAGTGTTCTGATCCATGAGAAGCTGAAATTTCTCCTGAGCGGGTATTTTAAATGTTCTTCGTTGAAAACGTGTTGCCTGTTCCTCCAGGGCACGAAAAGCGCACATACATGTACGCCTCTCGGACTTTACATCACCGGGCGGAACGAACGTGTCAGGAAAAACCGAAGCCGGTGTAGCGGAGTCGCGCATACGCAGCACGGGAGCGGTGGGCCTTGCCGCCATTCGTCGTGATCGGCTGAACGCTCCGCTTCGGGACCGCGACACATGACGGCCGCGGCCCCTGCCGTGGAAATGCGGAGCTGGTCTCGCGCCATCGGCACGAGACCTTTTCGACAGGAGCGCAGGTTATCCAGCCCGCACCCGTGCGCGCCCCTGGTCTTCGCACAGGGCCGAACGTCGGTGACAGTCAGACGAACGCCAGGTCCGTGCCTTGGATATCGCCCAGTTCGAAGCCGACGAACCCTGCGACCTCATTGACATGCTGCACTTCGTCGTCCTTGGATTGTTCCTCCAGGACCCGCAGGACCATGCTGTCTTGATCCAGCGAAACCGTCTGCAATGTGGACGGATCGCCACCCTGGATCGATTGCAAGTCCGTCACCATGGCGAACTCGTCACTGGAGAATACCCCATCGAAGTTCACGGCGGCGGCGTTCTGGTTCACACTCTTGCCGGTGCTTCCGGCCACGGCGCCATTGCCGGCGGTGCCGCCTTGTTCCATCGCGATCCAGCTGAAGTTATCGACCGCGATGTCGCCGACGCTCTTCTCTTGCTGGAACAGACGTGCCGAGAAGCCTTTGGAGGACACGTCGTCGATGCGATCGGTCACGGCCATCTTGTTCACGTCTCCCGACGACTGACCCAGAACCACGGGCGTGGAATCGAAGATACCATTATCGAAGGAGATCGCGTCCAGGTTACCACCTATCGAAATCGTTGCCGGCACTGATCACGCGTCCATCGGACAGGACATGGCTGCCGCTTTCGATCGCGAGCCAACTGATCGACTCCTTCGTGTGGTTGCCGTCAAGATAGTCCCATTCGTCGATCTGGTACTCGAATCCCGTGTCGGTGATGTTGCGGACCCTGACGGTGTACGGCTGCGCGCCGTTGCCGGTAAGCCCCCCCATCACCACCGACGGGTCGTCGAGCGCGGTCGCGAAGGTGACGCCGTGCCATTGGCCGGAACCTTTTTGCGACTGGGTCACGACACCGGCCTCGCCTATGACGGACTGCGCCGGAGTTGGCGGGTTTCCAGCATCACCCTCGCCGCCGCTGTCGCCTCCGCCGCTGTCGCCGCCACCACCGCTGTCGACATTGAGATCGGCCACGATGTCGACCCAGTAGTTGCTGGCCCTGTAGGTCTGCGATGGGAAGTTGTCGGCGCTTCCATAGGCATAAACTCCCGCGTTCGCACCCAGGCTGATCGGACCTGCATCCCAGCCAGCGTCGAAGAATTGCTGGCTGACCGGGTAGTGTCCGTTCGTCGTATGGTAGGAGACAACGTAGGATTCTCCCGCCTCGAGTGCGAGCGTGGCCACGAGATCGACGGTCTGCCAGCCCCCCGCACCCAGACCCGTGATCGATTGATGGGCCAGGCGTGCGCCGTCGTCGGACCAGACATCGACCGCGTTGACGTTCATGTTCTCGTCACCGACATAGATTCGCAGCGCGTTCAACGACGCATCTACATCCGCCGTGAACCGCAGGCCCAAGGTTACCGCTCCGTTGTCGGGGTCGGAAGCGACCCTCGGCGACGCCGTCTCGTCCCAAAGCATGAAGCTGTCGCTCGGACCCGGCTGGGTCGGGGCATCCTGAACGATGACGGAAACCCGTGCGGTGTCGCTGCCGCCCTCCCCGTCGGAGATCGCGTAGGTGAAACCTGCCGTTCCGGAGAAGTTGGAGGACGGGGTGAATACCACGTTGCCGGCATTGTTCAGGCTCGCGGAGCCACCGCTCGCGGCTGAGACTCCGGTCACGTTCAGGCTGTCGCCATCTGCGTCGACGTCGTTGTTGAGAAGGGTGGCAGCCGCGATCGTGATCGGCGTCCGATACGCGGTGCTCAGGCCGGAGTCGTTCCGGGCGTCCGGAGGCGTGTTCGCGGGCTCCGGATCGGGGTCCGGCGGCGGCGCGGCTCCGACCGTCAGGGAGACCCTGGCGGTGTCGCTGCCGCCCTCGCCGTCGGAGATCCTGTAGGTGAAACCCGCCGCTCCCGAGAAGTTGGCGGACGGGGTGAACACCACGTTGCCCGCATTGTTCAGGCTCGCGGAGCCACCGCTCGCCGCGGAGACGCCGGTCACGTTCAGGCTGTCGCCATCCGCGTCGACGTCGTTGTTGAGAAGGGTGGCAGCCGCGATCGTGATCGGCGTCCGGTACTGCGGTGCTCAGGCCGGAATCGTTCCGGGCGTCCGGAGGCGTGTTCGCGGGCTCCGGATCGGGGTCGGGGGCCGGTGTACCGCCCGGCTCGAAAGCTGCGCCGAGCGACGTCGCACTGGCGGCGAGCCTGTTCACGCCTTCGATGGTTATCGTATTTCCGTTGAAGGCGAGGCGCAGGTTCCCGCCGACCAGACTGGCGCTGACGTCGCTGGCGCGCAGCGCACCGAACGCCGAGAAATCGATGTAGTCGACCCCGGCCGTGAAGTTGCGGAAGACATCATTCCCCGTCGACGCCTCGAAGACGTCGGTGTTGGTGCCGCCGGAGAGCCCGTCGTTGCCGTTGGTGCCGCGCACGGTCGTGATCACTTCGTCGACGCCATCGTAGAACTTCACGAAGTCATAGTAGGACGTGGCATCCTGCGACGGCGGACCGCCACCCCAACTGGGGTTGCCGGTCCAGGCATTCATCATGATGTAGGCCTCGGCGTCACCGATGTCCGAGCGCGGATCCTCGTTGACGGCCACGATTTCCCCGTCGACCGTGTAGGAGATCTTGCCCGGCTCCCACAGGAATCCGTAGCGGTGGAAGTCGAGCGTCGGGTTGAACGGCAGGTCGACGATCCGCTGCTCGTTGGACGGATGAAGGACGAAATGGACACGCCCGAGTCGGGCGAGTTGATCCAGCTCTCGTTGGTCAGGAATTCGACGTCGATCTCGATCGTGCCCGGGTCGTATCCCTCCGCGATGACGAAGAACGAATTCACGACTCCGCGCGTCGGCGACACCTGCATGCTCGTCTCGTAGTAGCCGTAGCTGTAGCCGTCGAGCGTTTGGATCTCCGATCCGCGCCTCTCGTTGTCGGCGACCGTCAGCGACAGCTCACCGCCGCTCACATTGGCAAGGTTCGGGTCGAGAAAGTTGCCGCCGGTGCCGGTCCAGGGCCCGGCCAGACGCCAAACCCCGTCGGGCGATACCCTGTTCGTGTAAGGTCCATCGAAATCTTCGAAGATTAACGGTTCCATCAGTTGCTCCCTGTCATGGATATGTTTCGGACGGTCATGTCGCATGACGTCCTCGGATTGATACTGCCGCTGCTGATTGCGGCCGTACCGGGCACCCGACATCAGACTGATCTGGCCGCTGGCGTCGGGCGTATGTGTGGTTGGTTAATTTTGTGTGAATGAAGCCGGAGCTGGATCCTCACCGAGCATGTCGGAAAACACGCATCTTCACTGCCTGTCGTATTGGCATCGGAGGTTACAACTCGCGGTCCGGACGGAATTGGCTCGAGCCAATTGCACGTCCGAAGTCCATCGACCGATATCGTCGCTTTCGGGCATTTCTTCTCCACTTTTGCAGCCTTGCGGGACTGCGGCTTCCCTCGTGAACGACAGGCATCGCAGTGATGCTGCCATTTCCGTTTTTTCTTGTCATTCCAACATCAAGCAGCGCTCTCCCTTTCACAGACCACGTCAAACGACACCGGCATCGGAATTGAATACCGGCTGGATGAAATCGCGGCCGCGCAAGAATGAAATTGAAATGTATTTGCAGTTGCCCGACGCCGTTCCGGCAAGGCAACGAACTCGAATGTCCGTCCTGCACCGTCACGATATCTGGTAAAGTCGAAAGGTCTAGCCTCCGAGACATTCGCTCCGGAAAGTTCGGCGAATTCTCGCCTCCCGGTGCAATTATCCGCTCACCACCGGAAAGCGTACGCGGAAACCGGCTTGCAGAAACGCGCCAGATTTGCAGAAGGGCACGCCCCTCGGACAAACGCGTTCCAGCCGGGAGTGGCATCGAGGCCAGCCAGCAGAGCCGCCCGCATGCGAAAGCCATCCACAGAGGCAGAGCACACGGATGCCAGGCTTTCGGGGTCCAGCTTTCACTCGTCCAGAGCTATCGCGGCCTGCGCATCAATAGCAGACGGTCCACGCATGCCATCTTGACGCGTCAGACGGCGCTAGCGAGGCGTCTCCGTGAACCAGTCCTCGGCGGCGAGCATGTCCCAGATCCGCGCGGTCGCGGCCCCGCCTGCGGCCGCTACCCTGTCCGGATCGTCGACATGCAGCGTGCCATTCCAGACCTGGAAGCGCCCCTCCGTCAGGACGTGGCGCGCCGACTTCCCACCCGCGTAGAGCAGGTTGTTCAGCGGCTCGGGCGGCAGAACCCCGGTGCCCACCAGAAAGCCGGAGACATCGATGCTCGCCAGGTCGGCCCGCGCGCCGGGCTTGATGCGGCCCAGATCCGCGCGGCCCAGACCGTCGGCGGCAGTGCGGGTCGCGGCCTCCACCGCGGTCCAGATCGTCGGGCTGGTCATCGGACGCTCCTCCGATGCGATCAGCGAATGGCGCGCCTGACCATAAAGGACGGCGAGCTTGAGGTTCTCGATGTAGTCGTTGGAATGGGTGTCGATGCCGATATTCGTGCGCATGCCCGCGGCGAGTGCCTCCGGCCACGGCTGGGTGCCGCCACCGGCCCCGCCCGCGCTGGGACAATGGGCGTAGACCCCGCCGCGATCGATCATCAGCTGCGCGCCTTGGGCGAAATCGAAGGCCGACAGATGCGCCGCGAAGAAAGGCCCGTCCATCAGCCCGTGCGCGTCGCAATATTCGACAGGGCTCATGTCCCACATGCGCTGCGTCGCCTCGGCCTCCCCGGCGCGCTGCGCGAGGTGGATGTGGATGCCGGTGCCCAGCTCCCGCGCCGCCGCGGCGAGCGCCTGCATCGTTGCGGGCGTGTGGGTGTCGGTGGCATGCGGCGACATCATCGGCTTGATGAGCCCGCCGGCCTTGTCCATGTTGGCCTTTCCGAATTGCAGGTTGGCCGCGATCTCGGCGAGCGTCTCCGTCTCGGAGTCCAGCAAGGTCTGGTCGTCCTGGCGGAACCAGATCGGAAACAGCCGCAGGATGCCGGGGATCATGCCGCCGGGATAGCCGCGCACGCCCCACGCCTCCGCGACGCGCACGTAGCTTTCCGCCTGACGCAGCGACAGCGACATCTCCACATGGGTGGTGCAGCCCGACAGCAGCAACTCGGCCAAGTTGAACGCCGTGAGCGCGTCGAGCGCGTCATCGCTCAGCTCCTCGACCTTCAGCAGCGGCACCGCGAAGGACCGCCCGCCCTCGATGATCCCCCGCGTCGGCGTGGCGGAACAGGCATGGGTGTGTCCAGAAATGAACCCCGGCACGAGCAGATCGCCCGGGGCATCGACGGTTGCGATCCCCTCGCCGATGTCGCCGATCACGACATCCTCGATCATGCCGTCGTTGACCAGGACGCTGGCGTCCCGTTTCAGCTCGAGGTCACCGGTTGCGTTTTCGACCAGGGTCCAGCCCGCGCGCAGGGCGAAGCGGCCCTCGGGCGGGCCCGCACCCTCCTGCGCCGCCGCCGCGCGCGTGAAGCCCGCCATCGCTCCGGCCCCCAGAACCGGCGCCGCCGCCATCGAGCCCAGAACCCGACGCCGCGATGGTCCGGTGCTTGGCGTCACCGCCTCGGCGTCCGCGGCCGCCCTGCAGATGACGCAGCCGCTGCCGCTGTGAAAATGTGTCATGACGTGGACCTCTCCCCGGTATGGTGGCGCGCCGCGTCGCGCATCTGCCGACCGCGCTGCTCCGAAAGGGTGCCATATCCCCGAGCAGGAACCCCTTTGGCACGCATACTGACGCGCGGGGGCGATCCGATCAAGCGCGGTCGTGCGTGGCAGGATCCCACCGGAACATTCCGCGGGGAACCCGGTTCTCACTGCACCTGATCACATTTGTCCAAGCCTGAAACACGCGCCGTTGCTGGAGCGACTCAACCGAAAGGGAACCAGCATGTTTTCTGTTCGTACACACGCCATCATCGACTATGTCGTCGGCCGACGGGTCTGCAATCATCAGGGCCGCACCACAGCATTTCTTGAATTTCTTGCCTGATCCGCATGGGCAGGGCGCGTTCCGCCCGAGCTTGGACCCGGCATGAACGAATGGACGGCTTTCCGGCAAATAGTTTGCACGCTCGGCCTGGAACATGTGGTGGATGCGCATGGCTCCGGCGGCGGTGGCGATGATCAGAGCTTCGCGACGCTCTGCGTCAAGGGCTTCCTTGAAGGACCGCATTCCGGTTCCGGATGATGTTCGTAGGCCAGTGCGAAGATGGGGACCAGCGCACCGCCCCATTCTTCGTCATCGAACAGATCGGCCCAGATGTCGTGGCGCAGATGGGTGCCGGTGACAAAGCCCCTGGCCCAGTCATTTCCGAGCGCGGCACCTTCGCCATCTTCGATCATCAGCGGCGGGTAGACCTCGCCCGAGTCCAGCTGCGCGTTCACGTTATTCCAGTGGCGCATGACGAGATCGATGAAGTCCTGAGTCTCATTCGTGTCATCAAAAACAAGGCCACTCGTATGCTCCTCGGCCGTATCATCAAAGACCACGGCGCCCGGATCAGTTGTTCCGGTCTGCAAAACCTGCAGAAACTCGCTCGGCATGATGGGATCCGGGCAGCAGGCCAGAGCGGCAAGGAAGCCGTCGAGTGCTTCGGTGTTGGGAACCGCACAGCCCACCACACATGACAGGAAGCTGTCAAGCCGGTTCAACTGGCCGGAGAGGCCGGGTTCGACCCGATCGAGGAGCGGTTGCGGACCGACGTCCGCGCGACCATCGAAGAGGAGTTGGCCAGTTTTCTCGGCCGACTTCGCTACGACCGGTGCGATGGTCCCGTGAAAGGGTACCGCCACGGGCACCGCGAGCGGCACCTGACCGGCACCTTTGGGACGGAGACGGTGCGGGTGCCGCGCGGCCGGATCGAGGATGAAGCTGGCAAGGTAACGGAGTGGCGGTCGAAGGCGTTGCCCCGTTACCAGCGGCTGACGAAGAAGGCCGAGGCCCTGATCGCCGCGGTCTATCTCGCCGGCACCAACACGCGCCGGGTCAAGCGGGCGCTGTTCGGGCTGTTCGAGGGCGCCGTCAGCAAGGACGTCGTCAGCCGCGCTCGGGCAGCATAGGTGAAGGTCGACTGGGATGCGTGGTGTGCGCGCAGCCTGGCCGACGAGGATGTCGTTCGTCTGATCCTGGACGGCACCGTGATCAAGACCCGGCTGGATCGCAAGGTCACGAACATCTCGGTGCTGGCCGCGGTCGGCGTGCGGCGGGACGGGCAGAAGGTCTCTGCTTTCCATCAGAAACATGGGCGGGGAGAGCATGGCCGCCTGGCGCCAGTTCCTCGATGACCTGGATGCGCGCGGCCTGAAACGACCCGAGTTCGTGATCGTCCCTCTCGGCAGCATCCTTCGGATGCGCCTGTCGGGCAAAGGACGGCGCCCCGGGGCTGGAGGCCGCGCTCGTGGCGCTGTGGGGCGAGGACCTGCCGATCCAGCGCTGCACGGTTCACAAGCACCGCAACCTCCTGGCACACGCCCCGAAGCACATGCACGACGAGCTGACCGAGGACTACCGCGACATGATCTACGCCGACACCGCGGCCGAGATCGAGACGCGCCGAAAGGCCTTCCTCCGCAAATGGCGCCTGAAGTGCCGGGCGGTCGCCGACAGTCTGGAGGAAGCAGGCGATCGGCTCTTCAGCTTCACCCGCCTCGACCCGTCGCAATGGAAATCGGCCCGGACCACCAACGCCATCGAGCGCCTGCACGGGGAATTCCGCCGCCGCATCAAGACCCAGACCGTGATGCCCTGCGCAGAGACCGTGCCCATGCTGCTCTGGGCGCTGCTCGCCTCCGGACAGATCCGGATGCGCAAGGTCGACGGCTGGGAGACCCTGTCTCAGCCCCTCGAGCCGATGCCTCTTGATCTCGCCGCCTGAGAAACCGAACCTGAACATGCCCGGAGCACGCCGACAGGGAATTTCCACAGCTTTCACGACACGGCCATAAATTGGAAGGAGTTGCTGCTCCTTTACGTTTTGTCACCAAGCTTATCCACAACAACGGTGGATCGATTGCTTGTTGCATCGTCGCCGAGATTGGAGTCCCGCAATCAGGGAATAAACCACACAGCGTAAATCTCCGAGGCGGCGCTGGCGACGGCCAAGACGCAGGGCGTCAAGCTGGGTGTCTATTCCTGAGCAAGCTTCTGAGCAGCGTCACCTGGCTCAGCACCTCGATCCGGTTCAGCTCGCGTTCGCTCAGCAAAATCCATCCCATGCCCGGCCTCCCTGCCTGTTCTCGTTGGAGCAGAGTGTGACACTTCTACTTTGCAGATGTGGGACATTCTAACTTTACGCTTACAGGATAGTCTCGCATAAGTCATTTCATGTGTAAGTTTGACCATAGCCGGGGCGTCGCGTCCGTTACGGACACCAGTCCGACAACAGCAGCAGATGCCCGAAACTATCGATCTTCGCAGCATGCCTGGGATCGGCCGTCAGGAACGTGCCGTCTTCGACGATGGCAGCCGCATGGTAGAGACTGTCCAGCAGTGTGGGGCAACAGGATTTCGGGTGCCCGTCTCGGCTGATCTCGTGGGCCTTCATCCAGTGCGACTTGCCCAGGTCGATCCAGCGAAGCCCGCCTTCTGTGTGCTTTTCCAGAAGATCGAAAGGTGCGGAGAAGTCGTGGCCTTAGTGCAGCGCGCACTGACAGGCCTCCAGCTTCAGAAACTCCGGGGCGCTCCGAAGTCCAGTCCTTCGGTCAGGACATGTCGGAAGAACTCCAGTGCCTGCGGTCGATCGGGTTCGCCAAGGAAAAGCTTGTTGAACGCGCTGGCGTCGATTACGAAGACGCTTCATGTCTTGTCGAAAGCCGCGCGGTACCGTCTCTGGACATCGAGCGAGTCTTCGCCACCCGTTTTCCATACCGGAAGCTCCTCGAGCATCTGAAGGGCTTTCCGCGATCGCGCAGGATGTGTTGCGTCAGAAGCCGGCGAGTGGGGCAGTGTTCGCGTTCCGGGGACGTCGGGGCGACAGGGTCAAACTCCTTTACTGGGACGGCCAGGGCTTCTGTCTCTAGACGATGCCCCGATCCGCGTGCTCGACGCGGGATCCCGGCGAGCGTGTGGTACCAGAGGCCCAGAAGGCTCAGACAAAGCACCAGATCGCCGAACTAACTGGTCAGCACACCGTTCGCCATCGCGAAACACTCGGCCGAGGTTCTGGCAGCCAGGAGCCACCAGACAATCAGGACCACAGCCGCCAGCATCGCGTTGCCTGTAATTTGGGTCAGGATCGAACTTATCGAGGTGATCTGCGGACGGTATATGGTCAGGTGCGGCGACAGCGGGCGTTTGCGCCGATTTACATCCGGCCATGAGGACTCCGTTCGTTTTTCTCCCTTAACACGATTGCACATTCAGGAGTTCGGCCGCTTCAGGATTTGGAGGTCTTGAGTGCCTGATCCAATTGCGCCTTGAACCCAGCGAGTGCCTCTTCGTTGGCCTTGCGGGTATTTTCCGCCATCGTCTTCATCAGGTCGAACCCTTCGGCAATGGCTTGATTGATCTTGTCTGTCTGCCCCCTGACCTTCTCCGGGTCGCTCGCGTCCGCGATCATGGCTTGTGCGGGCACGATGATCTCCTGAAAGATCGCCATCTGCTTGGCCATCATGTCGCGATAGGTTTCGGCGGCTGCCTTGTTCGCCTCGGCCAGCGCGTCGATCTGCTGCTTGTTGCGTTCCATCAGCTTCGAGATGTTCAGGTTCTCGGAATTCTGTTGAAAGGCGGCAAGCATGTTCTGCGGATCGAACATCTTCCGGATCGCCTCCGGGTCGAAAGCCTTCATGAATTCCGCGGGGTCATACGGGTTCTTGGTCATTGTCATATCCTTTCGATGATTGGGCCACCCTGTTGCGGCACGCGACGCCGGCGGCGACCGGCTGGATGATTTACGCTGTCTTGCACTGGCTCCTCTTCGTGTTGGCCAGGCGCGCGTGGCGCGCCAGGATGAGACGTATAACCCGCTACGACCGCTTCTTCTTCGGCGGCATCAGGTCGGTGATCGTGCCCTCGAACATCTCGGCGGCGAAGTTCACGGTTTCGCTCAGCGTCGGGTGCGGATGGATGGTATGGCCGAGATCGACCGCATCCGCGCCCATCTCTATCGCCAGCGCCACCTCGGCCACGAGATCGCCCGCATGGGGCCCGACGATGCCCGCGCCGATCACGCGGTCGTCCTCGGGATCGAAGATCAGCTTGGTCAGCCCCTCCGACCGGCCGAGCGACAGCGAGCGACCGGAGGCGGCCCAGGGGAACGACCCCTTGTGCACCTTGATGCCCTTGGACTTGGCCTCGGTCTCGGTCATGCCGACCCAGGCCACCTCGGGATCGGTATAGGCCACCGAGGGGATCACCCGCGCATCGAAATGCCGGTTCTGTCCCGAGGCGACCTCCGCTGCGACCTTGCCCTCGTGTACGGCCTTGTGGGCCAGCATCGGTTGGCCCACCACGTCGCCGATGGCGAAGATGTGCGGAACGCCCGTGCGCTGCTGGCCGTCGACGGCGATGAAGCCGCGATCGTCCACCGCGACGCCGGCCTTCTCCGCATCGATCAACTTGCCATTCGGGCGCCGCCCGACGGCGACCAGCACCTTGTCGAAGTTGTCGGTGGAGGTCTCGCCCTTCTCGTCCTCGAAGGTGACCTTCAGGCCCTTCTTCAGCGCCTCGACCCCAGTGACCTTGGTCCTGAGGAAGATGTTCTCGTAGCGTTTTGAGATGCGGCCGTGCAGCGGTTTGACGATGTCCTTGTCGGCCCCGGGGATAATCTGGTCCATCAGTTCGACCACCGTTATCTTCGATCCCAGCGCATCGTAGACGCAGGCCATCTCGAGCCCGATGATGCCGCCGCCCAGTACCAGCAGCCGCTTGGGAATGTCATCGAGTTCCAGCGCTGCGGTGGAATCGATCACCCGGTCATCGTCATGCGGGATGAAGGGCAGTTTCACCGGCTCGGACCCGGCGGCGATGATGCAGGTGTCGAAGCTGACGCTCTTCTTTCCGTTTGCACCTTCGACCTCGATCATGTTCGGCCCGGTGAAACGGCCGAAACCTTCCATCACCTTGACCTTGCGTTGTTTGGCAAGGCCATCAAGGCCACCTGTCAGCTTCTTCACGACGGACGACTTCCAGTCGCGCAGGCTGTCGAGGTCGATCTTCGGCTTGCCGAAGCCGATGCCGTGCCCGGCCATCTCCTCGGTCTCGGTGATGACCTTGGCGGCGTGCAGCAGCGCCTTCGAGGGGATGCAGCCCACGTTGAGGCAGACGCCGCCCAGGCTCGGATAGCGTTCGATCAGCACCACCGACTTGCCGAGATCCGCGGCGCGGAAGGCCGCCGAGTAACCGCCGGGGCCGGAGCCCAGAACGACGACCTCGCCATGCACGTCGCCCCTGCCGCTGGCGCTGCCGGTCGCGGCGACCGATTTCGGCGCCTCCTTGGGCACGTTCTCGGCGGGCTTCGACTTCTCCTTTGGCGCATCCCCGGCGGCATCGCCTTCGGCCTCGAATTCGAGGATGACCGTGCCTTCGGAGACGATATCGCCCTCCTTGACCAGCAGCCTGGTGATCTTGCCGGCGGCGGGCGAGGGCACCTCCATCGTCGCCTTGTCGCTCTCCAGCTCGATCAGCGGATCCTCCGCCGCGACCGTGTCGCCTTCGGAGACCAGCACGGTGACCACGGGGACATCCTTGAAATCCCCGATGTCGGGAACCTTGACTTCCATGACGGCCTCCTCGTTACAGCATCAGCCGGCGGACATCGCCGGTGAGGTGTTTCAGCGTGGCGCAGAACCGCGCGGCGAGCGCGCCGTCGATCGCGCGGTGATCGTAGGAGAGCGACATCGGCTGCATCAGCCGCGGTACGAATTCGCCTTTCTCCGCATCCCAGACCGGCGCCATCTTCGACCGCGTGAGCCCGAGAATCGCGACCTCGGGCGCGTTGACGATCGGCGTGAAGCTGGTGCCGCCGATCCCGCCCAGCGACGAGATCGTGAAGCTCGCGCCCGACATGTCCTCGCCCTTGAGCTTGCCGTCGCGGGCCTTGGCCGACAGCTCCATCAGATCCTTGGAGATCTCTACGATACCTTTGCGGTCGCAGTCGCGGATCACCGGCACCACCAGCCCGTTGGGCGTGTCGGCGGCAAAGCCGATGTGGTGGTAATTCTTTCGGATCAGCTTGTCGCCATCGGGATGGATCGACGAATTGACCTCCCAGTGCTGCTTGAGCGCCGACACGCTGGCCTTGATCATGAACGACAGCAACGTGACGCGGTAGCCCTCCTGCTTGGCCTGCGCGTCGAGCTCGCGGCGGTAGGCGTCGAGCTCGGTGATGTCCGCCTCCTCGTTGTGGGTGACATGCGGAATGTTGAGCCAGGAGCGGTGCAATGCGGGGCCGGAGAGCTTCTTGATCCGTGGCATGTCGACATCTTCGACCGAGCCGAACTTGGAGAAGTCCACGGTCGGGATCGTCGGAATGCCCATGCCGCCCTGCGCGGCGCCGCCGCCGGAAGCGGCCGGGGCCGATTGCGCCTTGAAGTAGCTGGTGACGTCCTCGCGCAGGATGCGTCCCTTGCGCCCTGACCCGTTGACCTGCGCCAGATCGATGCCGAGGTTGCGCGCGAAGGCGCGGACCGAGGGCGAGGCGTGGACCTTGCCGAACCCGGCATCGGTCACCGCCGCGGGCTGCGCCGGGGCCGAGGTTCTCGGTTCTTCCTTCGGTGCCTCGGACTTGGGCGCCTCCTGCGCCGTGTCCTTCGGGGCCGCGTCACTGTCGCCCGATCCGGCTTCGTCGCCTTCGAGCATCATGATCAGCGAACCTTCGGAGACGGTGTCGCCTTCGCTGACCTTGATCTCGGCGATCTTGCCGGCCGCCGGGGAGGGCACCTCCATCGTCGCCTTGTCGCTCTCGAGTTCGATCAGCGCGTCCTCCTCGGCCACCGTATCGCCGACGCCCACCAGGATGCTGATCACCGGTACGTCGGAGAAATCGCCGATATCTGGAACCTTCACTTCGATTGCCATGTCTTCCGTCTCCTCGTTCGGCGCTCAGACGAGCCTGGGGTTCGGCTTGCCGCCGTCGATGTCGTATGTCTTCAGCGCCTTCTCGAGATCGGATTTGGAGACCGATCCGGCGCGGTGCAGGTCCACCATCGCCCCCGCGGCGATGTGGTTGGCGTCGACCTCGAAGAAGCGGCGGAGGTTCTGGCGGCTGTCGGACCGCCCGAACCCGTCGGTTCCCAGAACCGTCATCGACATGCCGTCGGGCAGAAATGCGCGGATCTGCTCGCCGTAGGCCTTCATGTAGTCGGTGGCGACGACCAGCGGGCCCTTGGCGCCCGAAAGCTGCTCGGTCACGAAGGGCACCTTGGGCTCGTCCAGCGGATTGAGCCGGTTGTGCCGCACCGCGTCCTGACCGTCGCGGGCCAGCTCGTTGAAGCTGGTGGCCGACCAGATGTCCGAGGTGACGCCGAAATCCTCCTTGAGCATCTCGGCCGCCCGCATCGCCTGCACCAGGATCGTGCCCGAGCCCATCAGGTTGACGTGCTTCTTGCCGGGACGTGCGGTCTTCTGCAGCCGGTAGAGCCCGCGGATGATGTCCTCCTCCACCCCCATCGGCATGTCGGGATGGACGTAGTTCTCGTTCATCAGGGTGAGGTAGAAATAGACGTCCTCCTGATCGACGAACATGCGCCTGAGCCCGTGATGCACGATTACCGCGACCTCGTAGCTGAAGGTCGGGTCATAGCTGATGCAGTTCGGGATCGTGGAGGCGAGGATGTGGCTGTGCCCGTCCTCGTGCTGCAGCCCCTCGCCGTTCAGCGTCGTCCGCCCGGCGGTCCCGCCCAGCATGAAGCCGCGCGCACGGCTGTCGCCCGCGGCCCAGGCCAGGTCGCCGATCCGCTGAAAGCCGAACATCGAGTAGTAGATGTAGAACGGGATCATCGGCACGCCGTGGTTGGAATAGGAGGTCGCCGCCGCGATCCAGTCGGCCATGGCGCCGGCTTCGTTGATGCCCTCCTGCAGACACCTGGCCGTCGGTCGATTCCTTGTAGTACATCATCTGGTCGGCATCCTGCGGCGTGTAGAGCTGGCCCAGCGGGTTGTAGATGCCGATCGAGCGAAACAGCCCCTCCATGCCGAAGGTGCGGGATTCGTCGGGGACGATAGGAACCACGAACTTGCCGATGGCCTTGTCCCGGAGCAGTGTCGTCAACACCCGGACGAAGGCCATCGTCGTAGAGATCTCGCGATCGCCGGTGCCCTTGAGCTGGCCCTCGAACTTCTTCAGTTCCGGAATTTCCAGCTTCGGCGCGTCCCGCCAGTGGCGTTTCGGGAACTCGCCGCCCAGCTCCTTGCGGCGCTCGGCCAGATAGCTCTTCTGCGCGTTGTTGAGCACCACGAACGGCGCCTTCGGCAGATCCTCGTCGGAGACCGGGATCTGGAACCGGTCGCGCATCTCGCGGAGCTGGTTTTCGGCCATCTTCTTTTGCTGGTGGGTGATGTTCTGGCCTTCGCCGGCCGAGCCCATGCCGAAGCCCTTGACCGTCTTGATCAGCAGGCAGGTGGGCTGGTCTTTGGTCTCGACCGCGTGCCTGTAGGCGGTGTAGACCTTCTGCGGGTCGTGGCCGCCGCGGCGCAGCGACCAGATCTCGTCGTCAGTCCAGTCCTCGACCAGCGCGGCGGTCTCCGGATACTTGCCGAAGAAATGCTCGCGGATATAGGCGCCGTCCTTCGACTTGAACGTCTGGTAGTCGCCATCCACCGTCTCGTCCATCAGCTGCCGCAGCCGGCCCGTGGTGTCGTTTTCCAGCAGGGCGTCCCAGCCGTGGCCCCAGAGCAGCTTGATCACGTTCCACCCGGCGCCGCGGAAATCGCCCTCCAGCTCCTGGACGATCTTGTGGTTGCCGCGCACCGGGCCATCGAGACGCTGCAGGTTGCAGTTCACGACGAAGATCAGGTTGTCGAGCCCCTCGCGCGCGGCGAGGTCGATGGCGCCGCGGGATTCCGGCTCATCCATCTCGCCGTCGCCGAGGAAGGCCCAGACCTTGCGGTCGGCCATGTCGATCAGCCCGCGATTGTGCATGTATTTCATGAACCGCGCCTGGTAGATCGCCATCAGCGGCCCCAGGCCCATCGAGACGGTGGGGAACTGCCAGTAATCCGGCATCAGCCAGGGATGCGGATAGGACGACAGCCCGTCGCCGCCGACTTCGGAGCGGAACCTGGTCAGTTGCTCCTCCGACAGGCGGCCCTCCATGAACGACCGGGCATAGATCCCGGGCACCGCATGGCCCTGGAAGAACACCAGGTCGCCGCCGTGGGTGGCGCTGCGCGCGCGCCAGAAGTGGTTGAGGCCGATATCGTACATGCAGGCCGAAGAGGCGAAGGACGCGATATGACCGCCGTACTCGCTCGATTCCTTGTTGCGCCGTACCACCGTCGCCATCGCGTTCCAGCGGTTGATCCGCCGGATTCGCTTCTCCATCTCCGGATCGCCGGGGATCTCGAGGAGATCGTCGGCGGGGATGGTGTTCTGGTAGGGCGTCGTCGCCGAGAACGGCAGCACCGCCCCGCTGGCACGGGCCTGCTGCACCGCCTTGTCGAGCAGGAAATGCGCGCGTTCGGGTCCGTCGCGGGCTATCGCGTCCTCGATCGCTTCCTGCCATTCCCGGGATTCCAGCGGATCGATGTCGGGGAAGTCTCTGCTCATGAGTCGTGTCCTCTAGACGAAGAATTGCGCGCCGTTCGCGGAAATGGTGGAGCCGTTGATGAAGCCCGACCCGTCCGACGCGAGGAAGGACACGCAGCGCGCGATCTCCTCCGGTTCGCCCAGCCGTCCGGCGGGGATCTGGGCGATGATCGACTCGCGCACCTTCTCGGGCACCGCCATCACCATCTCCGTCGCGATGTAGCCCGGGCAGACCGCGTTGGCGGTGATCCCGGCACGCGCGCCTTCCTGGGCCAGCGACTTGACGATGCCGAGGTCGCCGGCCTTGGTCGCGGCGTAGTTCACCTGCGCGAACTGACCCTTCTGCCCGTTGATGGAGGAAATCACGATGACGCGGCCGAACTTGCGCTCCCGCATGCCGGGCCAGATCGGGTGCACGGTGTTGAAGACGCCGGTGAGGTTGGTGTCGATGACCTCCTTCCACTGGTCCGGGGTCATCTTGTGGAAGGGCGCGTCGCGGGTGATGCCGGCATTGGCCACGACGATCTCGATGGGGCCAAGGTCGGATTCGACCTGTCCGATGCCCGCCTTTGAGGACTCGTAATCCGCGACGTTCCACTTGTAGGTCTTGATGCCGGTGGCTTCGGTGAACTTCGTGGCGGCCTCGTCATTGCCGGCATAGGTCGCGGCAACCGTGTAGCCGTCCTCCTTCAGTTTCTTCGAGATGGCTTCGCCGATACCGCGGCTGCCGCCGGTCACCAGTGCAGTGCGTGTCATCTTTTTCCTCCCCTTGGTCTCTAAGAGTGTTGCGTATTTGCTCCGCTTTTGTTGTCCACGGTCATGCGCGACTGCGCGTCCACGACCGCTATGGCGGTCATGTTCAGAAGTCCGCGAACGGTGATCGATTGCGACACGATGTGGATCGGCTTGGCGGCCCCCAGCATGATCGGGCCGACCGACACTCCGTTGCCCATTGTCTTGAGCAGGTTGAACGAGATGTGCGCGGCGTCGATGTTGGGCATGATCAGAAGATTGGCCGTGCCCTTCAGCGAACTGGACGGCAGCGATGCTGCGCGCAATTTTTCCGACATGGCTGCGTCAACATGCAATTCGCCGTCAAACTCGAAATCGATCTCGCGCCCTCGCAGGATCTCCGTCGCGCGGCGCATCTTCCGCGAGCTGCTGCTGGGCCGATCTCCGAAGTTCGAGTGCGAGACCAGGGCGACCTTGGGTTCGATCCCCAGCTTGCGCATGGCGGCGGCGGCAAGCAGGGTCAGTTCCGCAATCTCTTCGGCGGTCGGATCCGGGCTGACATAGGTATCGGCGACAAAGACCGTTCCGGTGGACAGCACCAGCGCATTGAGCGTCGACAATTCGCTGACCCCCTGGTCCCGGCCGATGAGCCCTTCGAGGCGGGTCAGATGATGGCCAAACCGTCCATTGACCCCGCAGATCGCCGCGTCGACCTCGCCTTTTTTCAGCATCGCCATTGCCAGAACGCTGGGATCGCGCCGGATGCCGTTCGCAGCTTCCTTGGGAGAAATGCCGCTGCGGCCGACGGAATCGTGGACGACGTCGGCATAGGGCGCCGCGTCGATGGTTTGGGGGTCGATCACGCGCACGTCCGAACCGACCTGGATGGTGAGACCGAGTTCGCGGATCGAACCCTGGATGACCTCCTCCGACCCGATGAGCACCGGCCGGGCAACACCGGAATGGACCGCTTGCTGGGCCGCGTGCAGGACCCGGGCCGAGTTGCCTTCGGCGAAGACAACCGTCTTCGGCTCTGCCGCCGCTCGGTCGAACACCGATTTCATCAGCATGCCCGAGCGGTAGACGAAGGCCTCCAGTTGTTCGACATAGGCGTCCATGTCGTCGATCGGACGCATGGCCACGCCGGTTTCCATCGCGGCCTTGGCCACGGCCGGCGCGATTTCCGAAATCAGCCGTGGGTCGAACGGCTTGGGAATGACATAGTCGCGCCCGAATTGCAGATTGTCCGCTCCATAGGCCGACAGCACGACATCGGATGCCTCCTTGCGCGCCATCGCGGCGATGGCGCGGGCGCAGGCCATCTTCATCTCTTCGTTGATCTCGGTGGCGCCGACGTCCAGCGCGCCGCGGAATATGAAGGGAAAGCACAGGACGTTGTTGACTTGATTGGGATAATCCGACCGCCCCGTCGCGCAGATCGCATCGTCGCGCACTTCGGCAACCAGTTCCGGCCGGATTTCCGGCTCCGGGTTGGCCATGGCCAGGACCACGGGGTTTGCAGCCATGCTCTTGACCATCTCCTGGGTGACGGAGCCGGCCACGGACAGGCCGAGAAAGACATCGGCACCGACCATCGCGTCCTCGAGCGTCCGCGCCTCGGTCTCACGTGCAAAGCGCAGCTTGGTCTCGTCCATCGGGCGGCCGGGCCGGTCCTTGTAGATCACGCCGGAACTGTCGCAAACGGTGATGTTCTCGCGCTTCACGCCGAACGCGACGAGCAGTTCAAGGCAGGCGATCGAGGCCGCGCCCGCCCCATTCGCCGTGACTTTGATGTCTTCCATCGTCTTGCCGACAAGTTCGAGCGAATTCAGCACCGCCGCCGCCGTGACGATGGCCGTTCCGTGCTGGTCGTCGTGAAAGACCGGGATGTTCATCTCCGCCCTCAGGCGTTTCTCGATCGCGAAACACTCCGGCGCCTTGATATCTTCGAGGTTGATGCCGCCGAACGTGGGCTCCAGCGGGCGGACCGCGTTGCAGAACGCGTCGACATCGGAGGCGTCCACCTCGATGTCGAAGACGTCGATGCCCGAAAACTTCTTGAAGAGAGCTGCCTTGCCCTCCATCACGGGCTTGGAGGCCAATGGTCCGATATTGCCCAATCCCAGCACAGCCGTGCCGTTCGAGACCACCGCCACGAGATTGCCGCGCATGGTATAGTCGCTGGCCTTGAGCGGGTCTTCGGCGATTTCCCGACAGGGCGCGGCGACGCCGGGACTGTAGGCCAGCGACAAGTCGTACTGCGTCGCCATGGGCTTGCTGGGCAGGACCTGCAGCTTGCCGCGCGGATCCGCCAGATGGTATGCCAAGGCATCGCGATCAATGGTGTTGGTCATCTTGCGGTCCCTCCCCCGAATGTCCCCGGCGCGTATCCGCACCGGCGCCGTGTACAGTCACGATCGCTCGTTGTGCCCGCACTTTTTAGATATCCACATACATGTGTCGCGGCCTTGGGGCCCGTTGCGCGCGGCGCGAGCCAAACGTGCGCAGGTACAGAACTACGCTATCGTCATTTTCCCCCGATCGGCGCTCCGGACCACGCGCGGGTGATGAGATCTCTCAGATTGTCTTCGGACAGCGGGCGCGGGTTCCAGTACGGGTTCTGAGTCGCGATCTCGACCGCCTTCTCAATTCCGTCCTCGGGCATGCCCAGGTCTCGAAGAGCCGTAGGCGCCCCAAGTTTGCGTGAAAAGCTCTGCAACGCCGCGCCAGGGTCATTCACGTCGCCGAAGATGTCTCCGACCGGCTGCAGCAGCTCCGGCACGGCCTCTGCGTTGAAGGCGGTGGCATATGGCAGCACCACGCAATGGGTTTCCGCGTGCGGCAGATTGAACGTCCCGCCCAGCGTGTGGCAGAGCTTGTGATGCAGCGCCATACCCACCTGCCCCAGAACCATGCCACACAACCACGCGCCATAGAGCGCATCCCCCCGCGCCTCCCGGTCGTCCGGTTTTTCCACCACGATGGGCAAGGCGCGCGCAAGGGCCGCTATGCCCTCCCGCGCCATCGCCGACACGATCGGATTGCGTTCTCTCGCGTAGAGAGCCTCGACCGCATGGGCCATCGCGTTCATTCCGCTGGTGATCGTCATCGGGACCGGCAAGGTCGACGACAGGTTGACGTCATAGATGACGGTCTCTGGCAGGATCTTGGGATCGGACACGGTGGTTTTCCGGTCGCCCTCCGTCTGGCCGAGAATCGGCGTGACCTCGGACCCTGCGTAGGAGGTCGGGATCACGATCTGCGGAGTGTCGAGCCGCCATGCCAACGCCTTGCCGAGGCCGATCGTCGAGCCGCCGCCCAAGGCAATCGTGCAATCTGCGCCGAGCTCGTTCATGCGCTCGAGCGCCTGCTCGGTCACGTTCACCGGCGTGTGCATGGCGGCGCCGGGGAACAGGCCGACGGCCAGATCCCCCAACTGCTCCACCAGGTTCTGGGCGTCCTTTTCCTGTTGGGGAGTGGACAGGACAAGCGCCCGGGAGCAGTTCAGCCGGCGAATTTCCTCAGCGACCTCATCCAGCATGTCCCATCCGAAGCGAACACGCGTCGGCAGGCCGGAATAAGTGAACGGTTGGACCATGATACCCACCTTTCGATCGGACGAGGGAAGCCATGTCCGGCGGATGAAGCGAACCAGGTACTGCAGAGATCCTGGTCGCCCGCTAACTCCGCCGGGTGCGGTGGATCACTGAATGCACCAGCCGCCGTCGATGTGGATCATCTGGCCGGTCATGTAGTCGCTGTCGGCGCTCGCCAGGTACGAGGCGGTGCCGACGATGTCGTCGGGATAGGACACCCGCTTGATCTGCAGCGCGTCTCTGACGATGTCGTCATAGGCCTGGCCCGCCTTCTCCTTGAAGCCGATATCGACCAGGTCCTTGTCGAGCTGCTCCCAGAGCGGCGTGACCACCACGCCCGGCGCGTAGCCATTCACGGTGATGTTGTGCTCGGCCAGCCCGAGCGCGCCGCAATGCGTCAGCGCGAGGCAGCCATATTTCGAGGTGCAATAGACGGTCACGTCCACCAGCGGCTTGCGCGAGGCGATGGAGCCCACATTGATCAGCTTGTACGGGTAGTCGCGCTTGCCCTGCGCGATCATCTGCCGCGCGGCTTCCTGCATGCCCAGCCACATTGCCTTGGTGTTCACGTTCATGATGAGGTCCCAATTGTCCTCATCGATGTCCATGAAGAAGCGCGGTTTGTTGAGACCGGCGTTGAAGACGGCGACGTTCAATTCGCCGAATTCATCGACGACGGCCTTGACGGCGGCGGCGTTGTCCTCGCGCTTGGTCACGTCGCAGCGGAGCGCGATCGCCTTGCCGTGCCCGGCCTCGTTTATCCGGTCGGCGACTTTCTGCGCCTCGTCACCGTCGAGGTCCGCGAGGCAGACATTCCCGCCCTGCGCGGCGAAGCTCTCGGCATTCGCAGCTCCCATGCCGCGCGCGGCGCCGGTGATCAAGATGTTCTTGCCACTCAACCAATTCACATCCATCTAGCATTCCTCCCTTTCCACACGATCATCAAGATTGGACAAGACGGTCCGGATCATGAATTGGTGCGGTTTTCACAGTTTCGATTAGCTCATTCATGGCTGTTCAAGACGCTAGCAGGCCTGCAAGATCAGGGATAGAGTAGATATGTCCAATACGGATTTTCCTTTCCAGTCTGCGAGCCGGAGGGGCTTGTGTAAAGAGATTTCGGAAGATTCGAACGTCAGGGGTCGGTCTGCGCAGCACAATTTCGCCACAAACTCGGCGATGGCGAGTTTGCCGTGTATGGTCAGGCCTAATCGAATTAGATCATCCACTTCTGATCTTATCCAATTTGGCTCGATTTGAGTTGCCGCGGCGCGCGCAGCAACACTTAACTCTTCAGATCAGGACAAGGCGGATCACCAGGCTGACCAGAAATATGCTGGCGACGCTCACGGCCCAAAGTGCGCCGAACCATGCAAGCCTGCGCGCCTTCAATCCCAGTGATGGGTCAAGATCATCGAGCCAAGCTTGGGAATCTCGACGGCATAGCGCATCTCGCCGGCCTCGTCGTCGGGAATGCCGAACAGGATCAGCGGGGCGCCTGACCGGGTCTCGTAATGACCTTCCATCGCCGCAACCTTGGCGGGCCGGTGTTCGAACGTATTCAGGCCATGCAGGTCGCCGACCGCGATCTGCACGGGTGCGACAACGACCAGCATGCCTATCGCCATCGCGAACATGCGCCGGGCGGCGCCATCAGCGGCGTCGCGCAGCAGATGCCCTGCGCCAACGGCACCGACGACCAGGGCCGTGGTCAGATACGCGGCCAGCACCATATGCGCCAGCCGATACGGAAAGGAGGGGCTGAACACGACCTCCCACCAGTCCACCGGGATGAACTGACCCGCCTCGTTCACTCCGTAGCCGGCCGGAGTGTGCATCCGGCTGTTCACACTCAGGATCCAGAAGGCAGACAACAGCGTCCCGAACGCCACCATCGCAGTTGCCACGAAATGCAGCCGCGGACCCACGCGGTCCATTCCGAACAGCATCACACCCAGGAACCCACCGCGAAGATCGTCTTCCAGTAGTGGAACAGACGCAGGTACGTCGCGTCTCGCGTCCGCAACCATTGTGCTTCGAGCACGGCGCGATAGCTTGCCAGGCCGATGGAAAACGCTGGAAAAACGATATGAAACGACACCGTGCACGCGAATTGGAGGCGAGCGAGGTCCAAGGCGTCGGGCATCGGATCTCAGCCCCCCTGCTTCGCGGCGACCGGGGCGGCGGCTTGTGCGCGATCGCGGAAATAGTTTCCGAGCACCGGCATGGCACCGCAGAGCCGCTGAAAATCTTCGGCCCCGAGCATCAGCACCTTGGAATCTTCCAGCGCGGTCACTCTGCCAGTGCGCAACATGTCGCCCAGCAAGACCAGTTCCCCGAAATGATCGCCCGGGCCGATCCGTTCGACGTGATCCACGCCATCGACGGTGTAGCGCAGCTCGAAAGCGCCCTCGATCACCGTGTAGAAACCATCTGCGCGATTGCCCGGCTCGAAGACGAGATCTCCGGCACGAAACCGCACGTATTGCGTGGCCGTCATCTTCTGCCCGCCAATCTGCACAGTCGAGCGCCCGACCAACCCGTCCAGCAACCAGTTCATGGCGATCCGGATCTTGGTGGCAAATCCCGGAACGAAAGACAGATAGTAGGAGCGCCAGAGCATCCACGCGATCATGCCGCTCAGCTTGATGCCGTAGATTTCGGCCACACCGCGGTGTCCGCCCAGCGACGCCATGGAGCCTTTGGATTTGTAGACAAACGGCTTCAGGTCGCGTCTCTCCAGAGCCGCCTCCACGTTTTCGGCCAAGGTCCGCGATTCCCGCACGGCAAACTGCGCCGTTGGCGGGGCGTAGTTCTCGCGTTTCGACGGGGCGTCGACCAACGGGATCAGCGCCGCGTCGCCCAGCGACCACACATCGGTGAATCCTTCGACCCGCATCATCCGGTCGACCTTCAGCCTGCCATTCTGATTGGGCAAGTTCAGCTTGGTCACGATGGGAGAGGGCGTATTGCCGATCGTGGCGACCAGTGTGCGCGTGCCGATCACGTCGCCCGAAGTCGTCACGATATGGGTGCCTGTCGCTTCCGCGACACCGGTGTTCAGAAGCGACTCGACACCACGCTTCTCAAGCTGCCTGAGAGCATATTCCCCCAGGGTCGGGGGCAATTCCGGCAGCAGCCGATCCGTGAATTCGATCAGCAGCATGCGGATTTCCGACGGATCGATATTGGGATAGAAGTTCAGTGACCGGGTGATGAGTTCCTGCATTTCTCCGGCCGTCTCGACGCCGGAAAACCCGCCGCCGATCACGGAGAATGTCAGCAATTCGCGCTTGATCTCGGGGATTGCGGTGATGTCGGCATGTTCGAGCTTGTCGATCACGTGGTTGCGCAAACGCATGGCGTCGCTCAGAGACTTCATCGTCATTGCATGATCGGCCAGCCCCGGAAACCGGGACAGATCAACCGTTTGCCCAAGAGCGATCACCAGGTGATCAAACTGAATCTCGGAGTAGCGCCGTTGCGTCCCCTGGAAAACCGTCACGATCTTCCGCTCGAAATCCACATCCCAGATCAGGCCCTGCCGCACCCGGACGCCGGGCAGAAGCTGGCGCAGCGGCGACACCGCATCGCGGATCGAAATCGACCCGGCGGCAATCTCGGGCAAGAGCGGGTGGAAGACGAAGTAGTTAACCTGGTTGATCAGTTCGACGTCTGCCTTCCAACCCAAGCGACGCTCCAGCTCCTTTGCCGAGAACATTCCGGCAAAGCCGCCGCCCAATACCAGTATTCGGGGTTTTTCTGCCATGATCTTCCAACCCTAGTGTCAGCGTCAGTCTTGATTGGCAGCGCACGAAAGATACTGCACATGCCAAGCTGCGATCCGCTCCATCGGCGGTCCAACATCTCCAAAGCGCCGGTACGGTCGACGCACACGGGTTACTACCAGCGGATCAAATGGATCATGTAATGTTCGATCCCTTCTGGTGACGGATTACGCGGCACTCTTCGCTGCTCTCGGCACTGCGCTGGGTAACACTCTCAGACGATGGTCGCCTCGGTGGCGGCGCGTATGTCGTCACGGCTGACGTCAGGCGCGGTTTCGACGATGTGCAGCCCCTTGTGACCGACTTCGAGCACGCCGAGGTTGGTGATGATAAGATCCACGACACCTTTGCCGGTCAGCGGCAGGGTGCATTCCTTCAGGACCTTGGATTGTCCGTGCTTGTTGGTGTGATCCATGACCACCACGATCCGTTGAACGCCGGCCACCAGGTCCATGGCGCCGCCCATGCCCTTCACCAACTTGCCCGGGATCATCCAGTTCGCCAGATCGCCGTTCTCGGCGACTTCCATGGCGCCAAGAATGGACAGGTTGATGTGGCCGCCACGGATCATGGCGAAGCTTTCCGCAGACGAGAAATAGCTGGTGCGGCGCAGTTCGGTGATCGTCTGCTTTCCGGCATTGATCAGGTCCGGGTCAAGTTCCTCTTCGGTCGGAAACGGTCCCATTCCAAGCATGCCGTTTTCGGACTGGAGCGTGATATCGTAGTCCTCCGGCACGTAGTTCGAGACAAGCGTCGGAATGCCGATGCCGAGATTGACGTAGAATCCGTCCTCCAGCTCCTTCGCGGCACGTTCGGCCATTTGATTGCGATCCCAAGGCATGGAATATCCTCTCTGGAATTAGTGAAGCCCGATATCAGGCGGCCCGAATTGTTCGCTTTTCCACCCGCTTTTCGTGTTTCCCCTGCACGATCCGCTGGACATAGATACCCGGCGTGTGAATTGCCGACTTGTCGAGCGTTCCGAGCGGCACGATCTCTTCCACTTCGGCCACCGTGACCCGGCCCGCGGCTGCGCATTCCGGATTGAAGTTCATCGCCGTCTTCCGGTAGGTGAGATTGCCCTGCTCGTCGCCCTTCCAGGCCTTGACGATCGCAAGATCTGCCTTGATGCCGCGTTCGAGAATGTAGGTTTCCCCGTCGAACTCCTTGTGTTCCTTGCCGTCGCCGATTGCCGTTCCGACGCCGGTCTTGGTGTAGAACCCGGGGATCCCCGCACCTCCGGCCCGGAGTCGTTCTGCCAGGGTACCCTGCGGGTTGAATTCGATCTCGAGTTCGCCGGCCAGATACTGGCGCATGAATTCGTCATTCTCGCCGACATAGGATGAGATCATCTTCTTGATCTGCCGTGTCGCCAGAAGCAGTCCAAGTCCGAAATCGTCGACACCGCAATTGTTCGACGCGATGGTCAGGTCCTTGACCCCGCTGTCACGGATTGCGGCAATGGCGTTCTCCGGAATGCCGCAAAGGCCAAAGCCCCCAGCGGCTATGGTCATCCCGTCGGAAAGGAGGCCTTCGAGAGCCGCGGTTGCATTCGGGTATACTTTTTTCGCCATGACGATCCCCTTCAGGCTGCGGGTAGTGAAAGCATTGAGCGCGCTTCTGCGACGGTTGCCGGTCGCCGGTCATATTCCGCGCAAATATCGACGGTCTTGCGGACGAGTGCCGCGTTCGACGGAGCCAGATTGTCCTTGTCGATCCGGATATTGTCCTCCAGGCCGGTGCGGCAATGCCCGCCAAGCTCGGCGCACCAGTGGTTCAGCGTGGCTTGATGTCTGCCGATACCGGCTGCGCACCATGTCGCATCCGGCATCAGGCGCTTGGTTGTCCGAACCATGAATTCGAAGGTGTCGCGATCCGCGGGAAGAGAATTCTTCACGCCCATCACGAACTGGACATGCAGCGGTCCTTTCAGGCGACCATCGCCGGCCATGTCCGCCGCTTGGAAGATGTGAGACACGTCGAAGGCTTCGATCTCGGGCTTGACCCCGTATCTGGACATTTCCGAAGCCAGCCAATCGACCAGGTCGGGACTGTTCTCGTAGACGCGTGTCGGAAAGTTGTTCGACCCCACGGCCAGCGACGCCATGTCCGGGTGCAGCGGCAGCATGCCGCCACGCTCGTTCCCCGCACCGGAACGCCCGCCGGTGGACAGCTGGACGATCAATCCCGGGCAATGCTTCCTCAGACCTTCCATGAGCTCGGCGAAAAGCTCGGGATCGGAGGTCGGCTGACCCTGCTCGTTCCGCACGTGGCAATGCGCAATCGTGGCACCCGCTTCGAACGCCTCCTGGGTCGACTCGATCTGTTCGGGAATCGTGATCGGCACCGCTGGGTTGTTCGCCTTGGTGGGAAGCGAACCGGTGATCGCCACGCAGATGATGCAAGGATCAGCCATAGTTTCTCCGTTCGATATCAGGCTTGCGGTGAAGTCCGGGCGGTGCATCCGCCCCCGCGAGCTCCTTGGTCAGAGACGCAACCGGAATGCTGTGCCTTCTTCTATGGCTTCAGCACGACCCGGTCGGGGGACGAGTTGTTGACGGCGTCGTAAGCCTTGGCCGCGTTATCCAGCCCGTGCACGGTGTCGGGGTTGATCGGAAAGGGCTTCAAACGTCCGGCTTCGAACAGCGGGCTCAGCTTCTGGAAGATCTTCGCGCAATAGACGCTGTCCATTTCCAGCGTGTTGAGTCCGATGAACTGGTGCTGGAGGCGGAAGAAATTGAAGATGTTGAACGGCACTGAGAACTCGAAGGTGGAAATGAAGATCTGCCGCCCCTTGCCCGCCATCACGTTGTTCGCAATCTCGAAATACGGGTTCCCGACCGTGTTGAACACGATGTCCGCACCGTGACCGCCGGTCTTTTCGCGAACCACCGCGGCCACATCCTGGGACGAACTGTCGAGCATCTCCATGTCGCCGTTGACATGGCCATGATAATCCATGGGCTTGTATTCCACGCCGAAGACGCGGGCCCCGGCCAACGATGCGAGCTGGATGGCCGCCTGGCCCACCTTGCCGTTCGCACCGCACACCAGCACGTTGTCCCAAGGCTGCACGCCGCCGGCCCGCTGGAGGCCCTCGAACGCGGTGATGAAAGGCACCCCGATGGAGCCTGCTTCCTCGAAGGACAGATTGCCGGGTTTGGGGGTAACGGCGGCCGCCGGCACCGTCATGTACTTGGCATGCGTTCCGTCTTGGGTGATGCCAAGCTCGCCACCGCCGCCCCAGACTTCGGCACCCCGAAGCTTTTCGGGACCGGCGCAAACGACACCGGCGAAATCCCGTCCCGGCACACGCGGCCAGACTGCATGCGGCATGAAGCCAAGCGCTGCCTTGACGTCGGAGGGGTTGACGCCTGCCGCTTTGATTTCGACCGTCACTTGGCCAGGGCCGGGCTGCAACATCGACCGTGACGTCACATCGATTTTCAGGTCGTCAATGCCCGGCGACTTCTCAGTCGCCCAAAGTGCTTGGCCTTCATTTGCAACAGACTGATCATTCATTGGTGTTCTCCTGCTATCGTTTTTTCACGCGGTCTTGGCGAACCGCTCGAATTGTTTCGCTTGACCGGCTTCAAGCCTGGCGGCGCAGAGCGAAGTCGTAGACGAGATGGCGCCACGGCCGTTCCACTGCCTTGCCGTCCGGTGCCGTGCCCGGCTCGTTGAGCTTGTAGGACCTGACCAGCGAGTCCTTCACGCCGAACACTGCATCGCTGTCGATGTAGGGATCGTTTTCCGCAAAGATCTGCGTCACGAGACGCTGGTGGTCTTCGGCATGCAGCATGAAGTGCACGTGGGCCGGTCGGTACGGATGGCGATCCAGCTTTTCAAGCAGCTGCCCGACCGGTCCATCCGTGGGGATCGGATAGGGCGACGGCGTGACGCTCCAGAACGAGTACCGCCCGTCCGGGCCGGTGCGGAAGCGCGCTCTGAGCGAGGCGCCGTCCATCTCCTTCTGGACATCGTAGAAGCCTTCGCTGTCGGATTGCCACACGTCCACGATCACATCGGCCAGAGGTGTGCCGTTATCCGACGTGATGGTCCCTTCGACGAAGAAGGGCTCCCCTTCCACGTTCCAGTCGATTTCGCCGCCCATGGGTGTTTCGGGCGGCCCTTGCACGTAGAACGGGCCGAGGACCGTTGTTTCGGTCACCCCGCTTGACGCGCGATGATTGATCGCGTCGACAAGCATCGTCACGCCCAGAACATCGGACAGCAGAATGTATTCCTGCCGCACGTCATTGCATTTCTGTCCGGTCTTGGTGAGGAAGTCGATTGCGACGTCCCATTCCTTCTCTGTCGGTTCGACTTCCCGGATAAAGGCATGCAGATGCCGTACCAGGCTGTTGACCGTCTGTTTGAGCCGGCCGTCTCCGCAGCCCTCGGACATCGCGACGACGGCGTCGGTGATATTGCTTTCGTTCAGGTTTCTCATTGCTACTTCCGCCAGCTATTTTGCAGTGTCAGGTTTGATGTCCGGCAGGCCCGCCAGTTGTTCCTGATATCGCACGGTGGCGATGTAATCCTCGTCGCCTGCACCGGCCGTGATGATTGCCGTGTAGATTTCCCGCATGTGTGCGGCGAGCGGGACGGGGACGCCCGCGGCGTGAGTGCACTCGAGGATCAGGTCGAGATCCTTGGCCATCTGGCGGCCGGAGAAGGTCGATGTGAAGTCGCGCTCATGCAATGGCGCGCACTTGTATTTCACCATCGGCGAGCCGACTGCGCTGTTCTCCATCAGGTTCAGCATGTCATGCCAGTCGATGTCGCCACGCCGCGCCAGCGCCAGGGCCTCGGCCATCATGCCGGCACTGACGGCGATCATCAGGTTGATCGCCAGCTTGGCGTAGCGTCCCTGTTCGGCGTCACCGAGCCAGATCTGCGCACGGCAGAACGTTTCAAACATCGGCGAGACTGCCTCGAACGCCGCTTCCGGTCCCGACACAAGCGCGGTCAACTGGCCGGCTTCCGCCGAGACCGGGTTACCAGAGACCGGTGCCCGTAGGTATTCGACGCCGATCTCTTCGGCGGCACGGGCAACGTCCTGGGAGGCGTGGACGCTGACCGTACTGGTTTCGACCAGGATCACCCCGGCAGACAAATGCGACAGCAATGCGCCATCGGCCAAGACTGCGGCACGAAGCGCCCGGTCGTCCGGCAGCGAGACAAAGACCACCGCCGCGTCCGCAACCGCGCTCGCGAGGTCGGCCGCACGGGTTATTCCGCGCGCTTCCGCCAGGGCAATGCGTTCCTCGCTTCGGTCATAGCCCGCAACCTCGAACTCGCCCGCAAGCCGGGCCGCCATCGGCAAGCCAAGCTTCCCGAGGCCAATCCAGGCTGCCTTCCGTTTGTCATTCATCTCAATTCTCTCCTTCTTTCCGGCGGCGCAACTCCGCTGCGATCCGGTGACCGGATTCGGCCAGCGCCTGCTTGGCTGGCTCGAGGTCGCCCAGCAGCAGCTGCCCATCCTTTTTTTGGAATTCCCCGGCGATCATCACGCTGTCGATGTTGCGGGGCCCTGCCTGCATCACCACGGTCGAGATCGGGTCGTGCAGCGGGCCCATGTTCAGATCGCCGCGGCGCAGGACCACGAGGTCCGCCTGTTTTCCCGGTGTCAGACTGCCGACCTCGTCGCCGAGCCCGATCGCCCGGGCGCCGTCGATCGTGATCCAGGCGAGTGCCTCGCGCACGGGGATCGTCGTCGTGTCGGGAATGGACCCGGTCTCGCGGCGGCTGGCGTCGTTGTCGAGCGCGCGCTGCATGCCGAGCGCCATCCGACCGACCGTGAACATGTCGCCCGACAGCACGGATTCCAGATCGACGCCAAGCGACAACAGGCCGCCGGCGGCGCGAACCTTGCCGGTGACCGGGAAGCCGTGCCCCTGGGTCATCTCGTTCTCCGGCGTCGTCGAGAAACTGACGCCGGCATCGCAGAACCGCTTGATCTGGTCGTCGCTCAAGCCGTGGCCATGCACGATGTTGACGCCTTCACCAACCAGCCCGTCTTGTTCCAGCTGATCCCAGCCGCCGGGCGTCTTCGGCTCACCCCCCCCCTGGTGCATCGACGCGACCAGACCGAATTCGCGGGCCAGCCTGAAGTCGTGCTGCGAGACGTCCAGGGTCGAGTAATGCGGGCCAAGAATTCCAAGCGCCAACGTGACGCGGCCGTTGGACTTGGCAAGGCGACCATCGAGCAGCCGTTTCACTTCCGAGCGCGGATGCGGCACTTCGCTGAAATGCGGTTGACCTGGCTTGGCGTCCGGCTTCGGAGAGCCGTGAAAGAAAACCGGGTCGTCGCCGGCGTCGTAGGTGTATTCGAGGTGGGCGGCGGCTGCGCCCGTCGGAAGGGCGTCGTCTATCGAGCCTGTGGTGCCGTCCCAGCGGCGCGCCGTGACGAGCCTTCCGACCTCGTCCCAGTCGTAGGCGAAGAGCTGGTTGCAGCTCGAGCCGGTGCAGGGGCCGTGGCGGGTGACCTGGAGACGGGTGAGGTTGCCGGCGTCGTCGTAACGGGCATCGAGCGCGCCGCTGCGGTCCCGGCTTCTTTGAATTCTCCGCGTGCTTGAGCTGGTAGGGGCCAGCGTCGGCGGTGCCATTCGTGACGGTTCCGAGCGAGCGGTCGTAGAAGCCGCCGGCGTCATCGTCGGTGGCGGTGGTGTTGCCGAGCCAGTCGTACTTGTAGCTCTGGTACTGGACCCGCTTGTCGAACGTCACATGCGGGCTGGGCTGGCGCGGCGGGTGTCGTCGTCGATGCCTTGCGTTTCGGCGTCGAAGGGATCGGTCCAGGTGTCGTCGCCGGCGGAGTACTGGTAGTCAGGGTGGCGCGGTAGAGGTCGTCGTACTGGACCTTCTGCGTGACGGGCTTTGCGCCGGCGGGCCATCGTCGGGATTACGCCAGTCGTGGATTCGAGGGTTTTCTGTTGCCCCCACTCGCCGGTGCTCGGCGGTCGCTTCGCGTCGGATGGACGGGATCCGCGTCACTGCCGCCTGCGCGCCGGCGGTCTCCCCCAAGGCCGTCCTCGCGCGCGCCGCGCTCGCGGCACCACGCGGAAACGACGAGCGCGCGGCAATGCGGCGCGCGCTGCGGGCGACCGGGGGAGACCTGGCGACCGGTCGCCGCCTCGCGAGCGGCTGCCGGCGTCCTTCCGACCGGCTGCGTGGTTACCGGATTCTCAGAGAGCTACACGAAAGCCCGCGCACGGCGGCGCGGAGCTCGAGCCAGCGTACGGCCGAGCACACCGGAAGAACAAGCGGCGCATGCCTCCTTCCCGACAGAGGGGCCGGGCTCCGCGGGAGCGGCGCACGCTCCGCGCCACGCCCAACGCTGTCGGGCAGTGCGCGGAAGAGCGCGACGGCGCGAGCGCGCTGTGCGGAGCACGGGCGTGTCACGCAGCCTGCGCCGGAGGGGGCGAAGCCCGGCCCCTCTGCCGGGAAGGAGGCCACCATGCGTCGCTCGTCCCGTCCTTCCGCCGCCCGCTCCGCCCAGCTCGCCGCGCGCGCTGCGCACATGCGCCACGCGCCGTCGTGGCCGGAGGCCGTGCTCTGGCGCGAGCTCTGCGGCGGCCGGCTCGGCGTGCGCTTCCAGCGGCAGGTGCCGCTCGGCGGGCGCTACATCGCGGACTTCCTCGCTCCGGCAGCGCGGCTGGTCGTGGAGGTGGATGGCGCGCAGCATGCGCGGCGCGCTGCGGCTGATGCGCGCAGGGACCGCGTGCTCGGCCGGCTCGGGTATCGCGTGCTCAGGCTGGACGCGCAGCTGGTGCTGCGCGACCTGCCGGCGGCTGTCGCGCTGGTGCGGGAGGCGCTCAGCGCTGGCTAGAGGCGGCGCGAAGTGGACGCTCAATCGGATGGTAGCTCGAGCACCGGCCGCACGAGTCGCTTCACGGCGCGACTCCGGCCGAGGTGCTCGAAGGACGCCTCCCCGCAGCTGGGCGGCCGCCGCTCGAGGTGCGGGCGCGGGGAACGGCCACGCGGTGCTGTGCGGCCACAGTCACCCTGTATTCCGCGCCAGAGGACGGGCTTGGTTGGGTGGCTGCCTTTCCGGGGTCGGCGGTGCGAGGACCATGCGCAATTCGACCAGAAGAGTCGCAGTGAGACACGAGTAACTGAAAGCGGTTATAGAGTGTATCATCGCGTAGTACACAATATACAATGCAGGAGAGGCCCGCAGGAACCTGCCGACCCAATCTCGGCTCGGCAGCATCATCCCAATCAGCCAGAGGGAACGCGTAAAACGACCCTATCGCGTAGAAACTGATCGGGTTCCCCGCCATTGCGGCCGGAAAGAACGGAAACAGCGTCCCCGCACCGGCGGTCAGGGCGACCACTAGCGGCGCGGTTTGAAAGCGCGGCATGCTGACATCAGTAGACACAACCCTATAGGAGCGATGCCGTACGTGGGCCAAACGATCCAGAAACGCGACGCCAAGGCATAGACGACGCCCCCGACAATTGCCGAGAAGACGACTAGCACGAAGCCCAATGCACGGCCCGCCCAACGCAGCGATTTGACCCTCCAGCTCAGCTGAAACACCACAAAGGCGGTGAGAATCAAGCTCACACAGAAGGCTTCCCAGGCCATGTGAATCGTATAATCCGCGACGTACCAGAAGCTGGATAGCAAGCGCAACTCGGACACAACCAATGGCAACGCAGCAAGGGCAGCCGCCGCGGTCGCAACTATCCCCAGGATCTTACTTGGCCGCGTCAAGCCTTGCCTTACCCTCCTTCTCAATACTTCCAGCTGCTACACCAGATTGTCCGACAGGCAGTCCTGCTCCGCCGCCGTGGAGTACACCGTTGATTTTCGCGTCACCTTTAGCAATGTCGCCCATCTTTGTCATCACTGTCGCCTCCGCTCTAACGAAGTCCTTGTTCCAATCCTCTCTCCGCAGCGTCAGATAGTCAGCGATCATCTGATTGGCCTTCGTCTTTGTGATGGATCCCCCGCCGTCAAGCTTGAATCCGGCCAGAACGCTGCTCTTGCCTTCTGCGAACGTCCTGCAACTGGTCCAGGACTGCATAGGTTGTTGCGAACGCTCCGGAACAGCGGACCAGACCCCTGCCCGTCCACCGTGTCGATGGCAATACGCCACAGGCGCGCTCGTTCTCCCGCACTACCGCCGCCTCGCTCGTTCAAGAAGGTTTGGGCCGCGTAGCCCGGCCCTCAACTGCTGGTGCTTCACTTCCCGCCCAGTCGAGCACGTCATCTCGGACGTGAACGGCTTCGTGCATTGCGAAGGTGCCGATGTAAAACATGCTGTGCCCCGGCACCTTCTGTCTATTAATCTTTATAGTGGGGGATTCGAAAAGATGGGTATTTGTGACCATAGAATTAGCCTTCGGACCACTTCCCAAGTCGTGCCACTCAACGTCTGTTTTCGAGATCAACGCCTTCATTTGTCGAGTTAGCGCCCGGTTCTTCAGCCTAGCGCCAACTGTATCAACACCTTTCATCAAGAACGCCTGCTCCGGAGTCGGCGGCGACGAGGCGCCCGGGTGTCCGACCACATCCCTGCAACCCAAGCGGGTCGACATTCTGCAGCACGCGGCCGTGCACATACGCGTACACGTTCGAAATCCGCCCCCAGCCCATGCACCGCCAACGGATCCGCACTCACCCACCGCCCCAGCAGCGGATTCAGATACCGCTTGCCGAAGTAGTACAGCCCAACCTCGACATCCTCTCCTTGCCGGTGAAGCGCTTGTCGGCGCGGTAGCTCTTCCAGCGCCGAGGCCGGTAGTCGCTCTCCGTCGCGCCGTACCCCTCGAACGTGCTCCTCTCGACGAGCTCGCTCGTCGATTGGTCGAGCACGACGCTCGTCGAGCCCAGATGATCGCCGAGCTGGTAGAAGACATGCAGCTTGCCCGCGCCGTTGGTCGGCACGCTCGCGCTCGGCTCGTACCAGAGGCGGCCCAGGCGTGACGCCGTGCGCGGACAGGTACGCGACCTCGGTCGCGGCGCTGTCGTCGTAGTCTGATGAGTCAGAGAGCCAGGACGCCCGCCGTAGCTCGAGCGTCTCGAAGAGGTAGAGAGTGTAGCGCGACAGGCCGCTCAGGTCGTCGACGGCTTCCTTCACCACGCGGTCGTCGCCGGCTGGGGTTGCCCCAACCGGCGCGTCCTCGGCGGGCTCTGCGCGGCAGTGCGACAGCGGGCTCCGTCGTTGCCGCCTGCGGGCGCTCCACCTTCCCCATATCGGTGCTCGCCCGCGCCGCTCCATCTGCCTGCCTCGGGAGCAGCGCTTCACATCGCTGCGGCCCGGGCTGCGCGCCGATGGGGAAGGTAGCGTCCACACGTCCGGGGGCCACCTGGCGCAGACCTGCCGCGTCCTGCCGCCGGTGAGCTCTACGCGCCCTGCGCATCGCGGGGCGCGCGGAAACGCCAGTCGGCGAGGACCTCGTCGAGACTCGTCGCGTCGAGGACGCGCAGCGCCCAGCGATCCAGCTCGTCGATGCTCGCCTGCTGGATGCGCTCCGCAGTTGCAGACGGCACCGCCCCGAACTTCCGCTCGAGCTGCTTGAGCAGCGGGAGCCGAGTTGCCCGTCATCGAGCTTCGCGAAGCAGCCTGAATCAGCCGGCGTCATCGTCTCATCGGGCCTCCGCGTGGCCGGCGCGGTTGGTGGGATCAGTCAACCGTGGCTTCCACCAGGAACCGTGGCCACGAACGACCATCTCGAGCCCGCAGCAGAATGCTCCGGATCGGCCGGAAACCACGATGAAAGGTCCCTGGACATGAATACCAAGTCCATTCCACGCGCCCAGCGCGGACGGCGCGCTCTGTCCAGTATCCAATCGCGCGCTTTTCGAGCACGCGATCGACCATGTCCGGAACGGGATCGAGGCGGCCGGAATCGGCTTGAAACCGCAATGAAAGGTCGCTGGACATGGACACCGTCGATTTGAACGGCAAGATGTACCTATGCCTCGCCGCTACACGAGATGACAAGCGGCATGCTTTCTGCAGCCAGGTACGGATGATCCTGGTAGTATTCAATATGAATATGGTTGCTGTCTGCAGCCGACGAGGCAACGTACTCGATGTTCTCGGCAAGAACCTCTAGCTTCTCGCGCGCCCCTTCGATCGACAGGCTATCGGACGAGCAACCAATCTGAACCAGGGAATCCGTTCGCCGCACCCAGACAACGCGGACGGTTGCAGACACGACCGGAATGGACGTCGCGTCGCCCGTCGCCGTCCTAATCCAATCAGCGAGGTCACGAAGCGCCGACGACGAGCCCTCCATCTCCACGTGTGACGGCAGATCCGGAAAGACCTTCAATTTCAATTCTCTACTCACGGCGTATCTCCGGGGCGAACCGTTGCGGGGTCTATCGATATGTGTGGATTGCTCTTGATCTTCCCGTTCAGCTGAGTCTCCAGGTTCAAGTGAGGTCCTTGCCGCGCTACGTGTGGGTCGGCCGGATTAACGTCGAAGCGACCGATACGAGTTTCAACATCGCCTGACGCCGTGGTCTCCGTCCGACGGAACTGAAAGTTCCGCCCCCCGCCGGTCGTTTCCATCACGCCCTTCCCTTCGACATGCGCTGCAGCGCGATCCACAGCCTCGTCCATGGAGATCGGCGGCGGTTGCGCGCCACCACCAGAAGTGGACGACGACGGCGGCCTCCACCCCACGTCTTGACCAACATGTTGTTCCGTCAGTTGCAGTCGCTCTGCAGCGCCCGCCGATGCCCCCTCGGTTTCGGACGTGCCTAGCAGGACATCCTTCGTTAGTGTTCTCCCTGCTATGGCATCAGTGGTCGCGTCCGCCGCCAAGCTGATGTCCTCAAGCTCCAGCGCTGCTGGGTCGACAACGGAAGCGATACCGATCGCCAAGCCAGTCCCTGAAGGTGTCTCGGACTTGTTAGCGTTCGGTGGACCGCCATGGGTTTCCCCGCCCGCGCCCTCGGTCCCGCCATACATTTCGGGATGTGCGTCGACATGAAGGTTCTCTTGCGGTGGCGCTTTCGTCGGCGTCAGCTTCGGCCCTGGACCGCCTCCGCCAGCTCCCTCGGAGCCCTCCGCCGGGCCGGGTGCGGGAGCGGGGTCCGCGCGCGTCGGCGGAGACGATGACTGCCCGGGGTCGGGCACGTTCCCCGGGTTCTCTCCCGGCTGGGCCATGGAGTCTTCGAGTCCCAGCGGGTCGACATTCTGCAGCACGCCACCGTGCACGTACGCGTACACATTCAAATCCGCCCCAAGCCCATGCACCGCCAACGGATCCGCACTAGCCCACCGCCCCAGGTACGGATTCAGATACCGCTTGCCGAAGTAGTAGAGGCCAACCTCTGGGGTTGCCCCAACCGGCGCGTCCTCGGCGGGCAGTGCGCGACAGTGCTACGACGCGCTACGTCGTTGCCGCCTGCGGGTGCTCCACCTTCCCCATATCGGTGCTCGCCCGCGCCGCTCCAGCTAGTTCCATCAGGAGACGCGCGTCACGTCGCTGCGGCCCGGGCTGCGCGCCGATGGGGAAGGTACCGCCTCCCATCCGGGGGCCACCTGGCGCAGACCTGCCGCGTCCTGCCGCCGGTGAGCTCTACGCGCCCTGCGCATCGCGGGGCGCGCGGAAACGTCAGTCGGCGAGGACCTCGTCGAGACTCGTCGCGTCCAGCACGCGCAGCGCCCAGCGATCCAGCTCGTCGATGCTCGCCTGCTGGATGCGCTCCGCAGTTGCAGACGGCACCGCCCCGAACTTCCGCTCGAGCTGCTTGAGCAGCGTTTCGGCGCGGCCTTTCACCTCGCCCTTGGCCTCGCCTTCTTGCGGCCCTTGGCCTCGCCTTCCTTGCGGCCCTTGGCCTCGCCTTCCTTGCGGCCTCGTTCAATCGGGATCTCTGCGCCGGTCATGTACGCCTCCTCGACCTGGGGGCCGAGGCCCGTCAGGAAGGTCCGGATCTCCTCGGGAGGAGCTCCGACGACCTCGAGAATATACCTCACCAGCGACGCGAGTGCCGCCACTCCATTCGGGGCGGACGCGGCCTTGATGAGAATGTCGCTCCAGCGCTCGAGGTCGGTGAGGAAATCGCCGCTCTCCCGCGCGCGGGACAGGCAGAACAGCGCGAGGCGGCCGAGCTCCGTCACGCTCCGGGCGCGCGAATCGTCGTCGCGGGCGAGCGACAGGTCGTCCAGCAGGAACCGGAAGCGTGGCACGTAGTTGCTCACCAGGGCGGAGCGCTCGTCGTCGTCGAGATCCAGCAGCTCCTCGAAGCTCACCGGCGCGCTCCAGCCGTCCTCGCCGTGGTGCACGACCATCGGCACCACCGCCGGCACGCGCCTGGCGTCCGGGTGCTCCCGGACGTAGCG
>CAVRIG010000016.1:0-17413 GCA_963721175.1 uncultured Alphaproteobacteria bacterium
GACTTCACCTACGTGTCGACGTGGCAGGGTTTCGTCTACGTCGCCTTCGTCATCGACACCTACGCTGACCGGATTGTCGGCTGGCGGGCATCGAGATCGTTGCAGACCCAGTTCGTGCTCGATGCGCTCGAGCAGGCCCTGTGCGAACGCCGTCCCGGCGAGGATCTGGTTCATCACTCGGACCGCGGATCTCAGTATCTAGTTCAGGCTGAACAAACTTTCGGCGTGCCTTTCTGGTGCTTGCCGAGGGAGATTTCGGCGATCGCCGCGGCCAGGACTGCGGCGATCGCGGCGTGCAAGAAGGCCAGAAGAGCTCTCAGGTGGGCGAGGATCTTGCGGATGTTGTGGCCGCAGCCGCACAGGACGGCGAAGATCGCGTCGCCGAACGTGCCCTTCAGCGGGCAGCGTGACAGGCGGCCGTCGGTTTTCATGTGGCCGATTTCCGGCTCGATGGCGCTGCGCCGTCGCAACAGCTGTCTCAGCGCCGGGGTCAGGCCGCGGCGCGTGCCGCTGATCAGGACCTGCGTGCGCGCCACGCCGTGGCCGCGGTATCCGCGATCCACGACCGCCAGCGCAGGCGTCTGGCCGGTCAGGATGGCGACCTGCTCAAGCGCTTCCGGCAAGGTGTGGCCGTCATAGGGATTGCCCGGCAACGCACGCATGCCCACGACGAACCCCTCGTCGATGGTCGTGGCGAGGCTGACCTTCGTGCCGAACTCGTAGCGATTGCGGGCCTTGCCCTTGGAGATGCAGTCGACCTCCGGCTCGTGCAGCGCGTAGATCTTGCCGCGGCTCCTGGGGCCCTGGTGCAGCAGGCGGCCCACCAGCACCAGCATGTCCAGAACGCGCTCGCGCAGCGGACCCGCAGGGATCGCATCCAGCTGGCGGCGGAGGTCGCGCAGCACGCGGCCGGTGTAGCCCTTCAGCTTTTTCAGGGCCTTGCGCATGCGCTTGAACTGTCGGGCATGGGCGTATCGGCCGGCCTGCATGGCCAGGCGCGGCGCCAGCCGGTTGTAGTTCTGCCGCAGCGTGACCCCGGCTTCACTTGCAAGGGCGACAAGCTGATTGCGGGCCTTGTCATAGAGGCGCGCGTCGGTCGGGTGCGCGATGTTTTTCTCCATGACCGTGGTGTCGACGGCGACGCGCGACAGGCTGTCGTCATCGATCGTGCCCGATGCCCGCCCGGCCTCGATGGTCTTCGTGAGCAGCCACTCGGTGTACCGGTCCACGGTTTTGAGACAGCAAACTGGGCTTAGGCGGCCTCTCTGTTGATCACGGTCTGCTCTTCTCTGATGGCGGCGGGTGGACGGTGGCCGTGTCGTTCGATCAGCCAGCCCTCGTTGTAGGTGCGCTGGAAGACGAGCAGCGCCTGTCGCAGCTCCTCGATCGTCTCGAACCAGCGCACCCAGAGCAGGTTTTCCTTCAGGGTCCGGATGAACCGCTCGGCACAGCCGTTTCCCTCGGGCGCACGTACGAAGGCCGGGGAGCTCGCGGCGCCGAGGAAACGGATCTCGCGCTGGAAGTCCCGGCTCATGTACTGGCTGCCGTGATCGTGGCGGATCTTCAGCCCCGTCGCGACATCCTTGCCGAACGCGCCGAAGCTGCGGCGAACACCCTGTCGGATCGGCTCCAGCGCCTCGTGGCGACTGGCCGAGGCGCTGGCGTGGATGCCCATGCACTCCGCCGAGCAATGATCGACAGCGATGAACACGGCGGCCTGGCCTTCGCCGGTGGCCACGGCGGTCATATCGGTCCCCCACATCGTATCTACGTGCAACGTGGTGATGGTTCCGTCATGGGCCCGCGGCCCCCTTGGCGATCCCGCCCGCTGATGCGCCAGCAGATTGTGCTCGCGCATGACGCGCAGCACCCGGCGGGGGCTGGTGCGCAGGCCCGCATAGCGCAGCCGCGCCCAAACCTTGCGATACCCTTCGCCGTGGAAGGGGCTGCCGGCGAGCAGCGAACGGATGCGCTCCGCCAGATCGGCATCGGGCATTGCCCCCTGCGGTCCCCGACGGCGTCGCGGTGCGTCCGGCCGGTTCGCGGCGCTCAGATGCCGGTGAAGCGTCGCCCGACTGACGCGCCAGTACAGACACAGCCGGGCCAGACCGTAGCGGCGCCTCACGGAGATCGAGAAGGCCTGGCTCATCGCTTCGATCTCCGCAGCCGAAAAGGGACGCCGGCCTCCAGGCGGTCGATCTTGGCCTCGAGCAGCTCGTTGGCCATCGTCATCTCGCCGATCTTCTCCCGCATCGCCTTCAGCTCTCGACCCTGGTCGGTCTCCGGACGGCTCTTCAGCGACGCCGCGCCGGCCTCCAGAAAGCCGTCACGCCATGCACTGAGATCCGCGGCGGTGGTGCCGACCTCGCGGCTGACCACTTCCAGATCCTCGCCGCGCAAGAATCCGCAGCACCGCTTCCTGCTTCTTCCTGGCCGACATGCGCCGCTGACGCGGTGCGGCGGGCTTGTCCTCGCCAGCGTGATGGGCGCGCTCCGGCAAGCCCGCCTTCTTCCCTCGATCGTCCGTCATGGCTCCTCCTCGATGGAGCCGCTTTCACCCAAATCGCTGTCTCAGAAAACCGTACACCGGGAGACCAACCCCTTGAATTCGCGAATTCGGCACGCACCCGATACACGAAATCTGGCCGGCAACTGTCGAACTTGGGGGGGTCTGCTCATGCACACCGGCTATCACGCTGGATTCCTGAGGTGAATCCCTCCGCCAGCTGATTTTGTGCAACAGAGCCGGCTTTCCCGGTGCAGTCATCAGCCGCTGCTGCACGCTCGAATAGACTGTCAATTTGCAGCATATGGACATCGCGTCCTGCACGTCTGGCTACGCAATACACTGCGTTAGCAAAAAGCTGACACAACCGCCCGCTATTTACTGTGCGCGATCCACTATGTCCAGACGCTCGAAGCAACCAAGCTGCGAGGGCGCGGAGCACGTGTAGTAACCGGCGCAGTCGGCTCGAAATCGAACTCCAATTGCGCGACGCTCGGCATTTCGGCCAGTGGTTTTGGGCGACCGAAATAATATCCCTGCAGCATATCGCAGCCGGAACGCCAAAAGGTCAGGGCCTCCTGTTCCGTCTCTATTCCTTCGGCGACGACTGCCATGTCGAGCGAGTGGGCGAGACTGATCATCGACTTGACCATGCTCATGGTCTTCTCCCCTGCCGCCTCTCCGGAGACAAAGGATCGATCGATTTTCAGTACATTGAAGGGCATGCTGGCGAGGTATCCGAGCGAGGAAAACCCCGTGCCAAAGTCGTCGAGCGCGATCGAGAAGCCCCGCGAGTGCAGTTCATGCAGGACGGCGCCGACGGAACCATGATCCATGATGACGACGTTCTCGGTTACTTCGATCTCGATGCGCCGGCTGTCGAGACGATGTCGCTCGACTTCGCCGATCAGAATCTTTGTGAAGCCGGGGGTCATCAACTGGACGGGCGAGACGTTGAAGTTGATGCGGGTACCCGGATTTGCGGCGAGATCAGCGCAGGCACGTTCGAGCAGCAGCTTACCCAATGGAACGATGAGACCGGAACTTTCCGCGATACGAATGAAATCGGCTGGAGATACGCGCCCGAGGGCTGCGCTGTTCCAACGGGCCAGAGCCTCGAACTTAACGACTTGACCGGCACCATGGCCGCTCACGATCGGCTGGTAATGCAGTGAGAATTCCGATCCGGACACGAGTGCCGCGCGCAGAGCCTTCTCAACGGACGTCTCGAACGCGTCCGCTGCCTGCATCTCCGTATCGTAGCGAACGACGTCCTGCGTGCGCCGCACCTTGGCATGGTTCATCGCGCGATCAGCCCTGAGCAGCACCTCCTCGTAGGCCTGCTCGCGCGGCTCCGAAAAGGCCAGCCCCTTGGAAACCGAGACGTCGAAAGCGGCTCCTCCGACCACGACCTTGGCCGCGCAGAGCCGTTCTATGTTCACGCTTATGAAATCGATTCTCGCCTCGAGTTCGTCACCGCCGCTGATGATTAAGAAGAACTGACTGCCGCCGTGCCGCGCGACAAACGTCGTCTCATCGCTCAACGTGCCGATCCGCCCGGCAATCTCCTTCAAATACGAGTCGCCCCCGGCGTGACCGGCAATGTCGTTGATCTGCTTAAATCTGTTGATATCGAGACAGAGCGCCGCGAAACGCTTCAAATCGGTTCCGGAAAAGGACGAAAGATGCTCCCGTAGCGCGAGCCTGTTTGGAAGTTGCGTGAGCGGATCGGTCCGGGCGAGGAGAACCGCCTCCTTCTCCTTTCGAGCAAGTTCAGCGGCCCGGTCGAGAAGCTGGCGTGCCGCCCAGAATGCAAGGAAGGCGAAGGCCAGCGTAGCGCCGACCATGATTGATCGTATGCGCGACAGGAACACGGTGCCGGGCGACGGTGGCGTCCAGTAGAGAAAGGCGATTTCGTCGCCGCTTGCGTCTTTCAGCGGCAGAGAGAGGGCGCCCGCGAGGTCTCGTCTCTCCTCTACGCGCAGATCGCTCACGCCGAGTTGTTCCTCTATCTGCTGCAGCTGCTGGTCGGTGACAATCTTTCCGATCGCCGCGATCGCCAGCCTTCCTTCCATCCGATCCGGCACGATAAAGGCATCCTCCGGCAGAAGCCACGATGCGCTGAACACGACGGCCCGGCCGGAACGCAGTTCGAAGAAATCGAACGTCTTCCGGTTTTGGTAGTCAAGCTCGGGAACCTCTCTGCGAAGAGCATCGCGCGTCTTCCGCGAAAGAAATCCACTCTGCGGGGTAGGTGGGGATCCGGCAAACCAGGCGATTTGATGATCGAAGGGCCCGTCGAACATCTGTGCGTACTGGAATACGTCGGCGCGCACGGCGGTAATCCCGTAGTTCGAATAGAGTTCTTCGAAATCGAGAGCTTCGGCGGCTTCGAACACATCGGTCCAGTTGTGATAATCGCTGGCGATGAGCGACACCTGGTCCTGCACGGCGCGGAGGCGGCCTTCCATAAGGATGAGAGATTCATCTTCCGCCTGCCTGTCCATCGCAGATCGGATCGACAGGATCGAGACCCAGAAAACCACCGCAAACAGTGTCACCAGCGTCGCGGCGAGGAGCACGATCTGACGAGGGAGGGAGCGCCGGTTCACTTCGGTGCAGTTCGGTTGTCGTCTAGGGGCTCCGGCTTGAATCCGGCGACGCTGACAATCCGATAGTCGCAGGTCAGTTCCTCCCCCGCGGAGATGGCGCGCGCTGCGATCATGACATCTCCGAGATCGAGCAGGTTCGGCTGGTTGCTGTGGTTCATGAAGATGTCCGCATCGTTCCCAAGCCGATAGACATCCCGGTCGGCAAAGTACTCAGCGCAATCGTGGACCAGCCCCTTGTATCGCTTGGGAAGAGCCTCGACCATTGCCTTGCTGAACTCGACGTCGAATTCCGGTTCGTACCGCCAGATGACCTTTCCTTGGGTAACAGTTTCGCCGAGAAAAACTCCCAGATTGTGGATTTCACTTCGCGCCACGAAGTGTTCGACGACCAACATCTTGCAACTCATTGGTTAACGGGTCGTTTACGATGAAGCGACCGGATCAACCGCGAGAAGGTCGGACAATACATGCAATTCCCCGTATCTATGGAGGACGCATGTTCAGGATGTTCGAAACGCGCCGAACTGCGCGGCAAAGATCAGGTTGTCGCCTTGGCAGACGACAACCTCGACCTCACAACCGGACGAGAAGGGCTCTGTTGCGCAAAGGCCGGGTGAGGGATTCATCTCGTGAATCCAGCGTGGTAGCCGGTCTGCATGAGCAGACCCATCCCGCCGAGCTACAAGACCAAGAACTGGCCGGCCTACAACGAAGCGCTGAAGCAGCGTGGCTCCCTGACGATCTGGTTCGACCCGGACATGGTCTGGGTGCCGCCGCCGACCGGCAAGCGAGGCCGTCAGCCGCAATATAGCGATGCCGCGATCCAGACATGCCTGACGATGAAGGTCCTCTTCGGCATGGCGCTCCGGCAGACGACCGGTTTCGTTGAAAGCCTCCTGCGCCTGGTCGGCCTCGACTGGGCGGTGCCGGATTTCAGCACGTTGAGCCGGCGCCAGAAGGCCTTGGCCGTGACCATTCCCTACCGCGGCTCGCAGGGGCCGCTGAACCTGCTGATCGACAGCACCGGCATCAAGGCCGAAGGTGAAGGCGAGTGGCACGCCCGCAAACACGGTGGCGCGAAACGCCGCCTATGGCGCAAGATCCACATCGGCGTCGACGAACAGACGCTGGAGATCCGAGCCCTCGAGATCACCGGGAGCACCGTCGGTGACGCGCCCATGCTGCCCGAACTGCTCAGCCAGATCCCGCCTGATGTGGAAATCGGCTCGGTCACCGCGGACGGTGCCTACGACACGCGCAAGTGCCACGACGCCGTCGCCGACCGAGGCGCCCATGCGGTCATACCGCCGCGCAGGAACGCCAAACCGTGGAAGCCTTCGACCGCGGGCGCCATCGCCCGGAACGAGGCCCTCCGAGCATCGAAATACCTCGGCCGCGCTATCTGGCGAAAATGGAGCGGGTACCACCGCCGAAGCCGCGCCGAGACGAAGATGCACTGCGTGAAGCTCTTGGGGCAGAGCCTCATGGCACGCGACTTCGATCGTCAGGTCGCCGAACTTCAGATCCGCGCCGCCGTCCTGAACGGCTACACCGCGCTCGGCATACCTGTCACAGAGCCCGTGGCATAAGTGCGTCTGGGGAAAGGGGAGGTCCGCGCTTCACGTCCTTTGCGCAACAAAGCCCTGCCCAGGAGCTCCCGCCCGGTTTGTGACGGGTCCTCGTCGAACCATGCCTTGAGGTCGCAGGCGCTGCTCGCGGAACAGCAGGGGCGCGCATTCCGTCCAACCCGTCGCGACATCGGTGAGGGTCAGCGTCTGCACGAAGCTGCCGCTTGGCCGACGGGCCGCTATGCGCGACAAGAACCGCCTCCATGTAGCCGGGCGCAGGATCGCCCCAGTCCGCATACGTCCGGATGGGCACGCTCCGTCGCACCGCCGAGGAATGCGCAGTCCGACGACGTCGGTCGCCCGAGCCGACGGCCCGGACAGGGGCCAGAACCCGGTCAATCGTGGCGGCGCTGATCTCCGGCAGCCGGACCCGCACCTCCTCGTCCAGCGCAAGATGGCCATGGCGCTCCATCGCCGGAACCAGGAGCGGGATCAGAGGCTTCAGCCGCTTTCCGCAGATGCGGTCGGATGCTTCCCGGAGCACCACCAGCGCCTCTTGCACGGCCTGGTCATACACCCGGCGGGCGGGCCGGGGCCGCGACCGGTCCACGACATGTTCACGCCGAAGAAGCCGTTCAGCGTGCTTGCGGTGATACCCGGAGATCTCCGCGAACTCTGTCAGGATGCGGCCTTTCTCCGTTCGCGTCGCACCACGGTATCGCGCCGCCACAGCCGCCAGAAGTTCGTCTCTCGTGCCCATGCTGATCCGCCTCATGTCTGCCCCCGACCAGAACCGCTCCGGGAACGTTTCCAATGAGGCAACGGCACAAGCTTCAGGAACAGTTCAGGCAAGGCAATGCGGATTCTCATCCTGATCGACGCGCTACAGCGCCGCGCCCATAGGCCGCGAGAAACATGGCCACGGCCCCGTCCACCGTCGTCTCGACGGCCTCCGGCGGCGGCGGGCCCGCCGTGCGGCCGAAGAGGCGCGGCTTCCATAGGTTCGCGGCCGCCAGTTCGATGAACTGGGCAGCGGCGAGGGGCGCATCCGGCACTTGGAGGCGACCCTCGGCCGATGCCCGCTCGAGATAGGCCGCGAGATCGGTCTGGGCGCGCATCGCGCCGCCGGCATAGAACCGGGATCCGAGCGACGGCATCCGTTCGGCGATGCCGATGATGATGCGCTGTGTCTTCACGACGTTGTCGGAGCACAGGATGCCGACAATGGCGACGCCGTAGGCGTGGAGGATGTCGGCGGTCCGCTCCTGGCGCGACAGGATGTCGGTGATCCCCTCGAAGAGCCGGTCGCGCTCGATCTCGACCATCCTCTCGAAGAGGTCCTCCTTGTTATCGAAATAGACGTAGAGCGTGCTCTTCGAGACGCCTGCGGCGCGGCAGATGTCGTTCACCCCGGCGGCGTCGAACCCCTTCGACATGAATACCTCCTTGGCGCCAGAAAGGATCTCGGCGCATTTCGCCGGGTCCGCGCCGGCGGGGTGACGCGGGGAAGCGCTGCTCTTGTCGGCGGGGCTGGTGGTCGGGTCGGTCATCGGGCCTCCTCTGTCATCCGTATAATCAAACCGGTCGGTGCGATGAAGTCTTGAACCGGATCTTGAAGGAGCCTAGATTATCAACCGAACCGATCGGTTCGATATGCTTCCGGAGGCTGCCCGATGTCCAGGCACGAACGCCCGATTCCCGACTCCCTCGTGGCCGCCGCCGCGTCCGCCGACGCGAAACCCGCGCCCGGGGACGCCCCCGCCAAGACGTCGCGGAAACGATACGTCCTGCCGCTCGTCGGGCTCTTGGTCCTTTGCCTCGCCGGCTGGTTCGGTGGGCAGTGGTGGACGATCGGCCGCTTCCTCGAGACCACCGATGACGCCTACGTGACCGCGGACGTCACCATGATCAGCGCCCGGATCGACGGCTACGCGGCCGAGGTTCCGGTGCGATCAAACGATCACGTCTCGGCGGGCGACGTGCTGGCCCGTCTCGACGACGGCGACCTCCGGAACGCGCTCGCCACCGCCCAAAGCCGCTGGGAGACCGCGGGGGAGACGCTGGCCCGCATCGACGCGCAGATCGACGCAGCTCGCGCTGCGGTGACCCAGGCCGAGGCCGCGCGCGACACAGCTCAGGCGCAACTTCGCACCGCCCGCACCAATGTCGATCGTGCCCGCCGCCTCGCCTCCGAGAACGTCACCAGCACGGCGCAGCTCGATACCGCAACCGAAGACTTCGACGTGGCCCGCGCCGGCGTGGCAAGCGCCAATGCCGCCATCGACAGCGCCGAAGCGCAGGTCGCGGTCCTGAAGGCGCAGCGCGCCGAGGCAGAGGGTCAGCGCGGCGAACTAAAGGTCGCGGTCGACCAGGCGCAGCGGAACCTCGACCTCACGATCCTCACCGCACCGGCCGACGGGATCGTGGCCAACATGACGCTGGAACCCGGCGACCTCGTCACGCCCGGCACCCGGCTCGCCGCCCTCGTCCCCGACGGCGGCCTCTATGTCGAGGCCAACCTCAAGGAGACGCAGATGGTCGGAGTGGCACCGGGCGCCGAGGTCGAGATGACGTTCGACGCCCTGCCGGGACGGAGCTTCGAGGGTCGCGTCGCGTCGATCTCGCCCGCGACGGGTGCCGTCTTCTCGCTCCTGCCGGCCGAGAACGCGACCGGCAACTTCACCAAGATCGTGCAGCGCGTCCCGGTCCGCATCTCCATCCCCGACGACGCGCTCGCCTCCGGCGCGCTGCGCGCAGGGCTTTCCACCGAGATCGCCATCGACACCCGGACCGCGCCCGAGACGGGCGCCGTCGCGGCCGTCTCGGAGTAGCGACAGTGGCCGCTCACGTGAGGGCTCGGTCCCTGCCGGCCGGGCGCGCTGCCGCCGCCGAGGCGAGCGCGCCGGTGCTGACCCGCCGCCGGATCACCGCCTTCATGGTGATGGTGATCGGCATGTTCATGGCGATCCTCGACATCCAGATCGTCTCGGCTTCGCTGCCCGACATCCAGGCGGGTCTCGGCGCGTCGCCCGACGAGATCAGCTGGGTCCAGACCTCCTATCTCATCGCCGAGGTGGTGATGATTCCGCTCTCGGGCTTCCTCGCCCGCATGATGTCGACCCGGGTGCTGTTCACCCTGTCGGCGGCCGGTTTCACCGCGGCCAGCTTCATGTGCGCCACGGCCGGCTCGATCAACGAGATGATCGTCTGGCGGGCACTGCAGGGCTTCCTCGGCGGCGGCATGATCCCGTCGGTCTTCGCCGCGGCGTTCACCATCTTTCCGCCATCGAGGCGCAACATCGTCTCGCCGATCATCGGTCTGATCGCGACGCTCGCACCCACCGTCGGGACCGACCATCGGCGGCTATCTGAGCCATGCGCTCTCCTGGCACTGGCTGTTCCTCGTCAACGTGATCCCCGGCATCTTCGTGGCGTTGGGCGCGTGGAGCCTGATCGACTTCGACCGACCGGACTGGAAGCTCTTCGACCGCTTCGACTGGTGGGGTCTCGCCGCACTGGCGGCCTTTCTCGGCGGCCTCGAATACATCCTCGAGGAGGGGCCGTCGAACGACTGGCTCTCCGACCATGCCGTCGCGGTGCTGGCGATCGTCATGGTGGTCGGCGGCATCGTGACCTTCTGGCGCGCCTTCACCCGCGACGAGCCGATCGTCGATTTCTCGGCCTTCCGTAACGTGAATTTCGCCGTCGGTTCGGTGTTCAGCTTCACGATGGGCGTCGGGTCTCTACGGGCTGACCTATCTCTACCCGCTCTATCTCGGCTCGGTGCGCGGATACGATAGCCTGATGATCGGCGAGACAGTGTTCGTTTCCGGCCTGGCGATGTTCGTCGGTGCGCCGCTCGCGGGCTTCCTGGCGTCGAAGCTCGATCTGCGCGTCATGCTGCTCGCTGGCTTTTTCGGCTTCGCCGCCTCGACCTGGATGCTGACCGGACTGACCGCGGACTGGGACTTCCGCGAGCTTCTCGTGCCGCAGATCCTGCGCGGCCTGTCGCTGATGCTCTGCATGGTGCCGATCAACAACCTCGCGCTCGGCACCTTGCCGCCGGACAAGATGAAGGGCGCCTCGGGCCTCTACAACCTGACGCGAAACCTCGGCGGCGCGGTCGGGCTCGCGGTCATCAACACGCTGCTCACCGATCGCGGTGCACTGCACCGGGAGCGTCTGGGAGAGGCGGTGTCCTGGACGAATGCCGAGGCCGTCTCCCAGCTCGACGCCATGTCGCGCAATCTCGCCGCCCGGGGTCTCAACGGGCAAACCGGGGCACTGGCGCAGATGGCCGCACGGGTGCGCGGCCAGGCGACGGTCATGTCGTTCATGGACGTCTTCCTGCTGATCACGGTGCTCTTCGCGGCGCTCGCCCTGGGCGCGCTGCTGATGCGCCCCCCTGCCAAGGCCGGAACGGCTGGCGCCGGGCAGTGATGTATCAAGCCACCCGACGCAGGAACTGCTTCAACCGAGCGTCGCGCGGCGCATCGAGAAGTCGGGCGGGCGGACCCTCCTCCACGATCCGGCCTCCGTCCATGAAGATGACCCGATCGGCGATCTCCCGGGCGAACTGCATCTCGTGGGTGACGATCAGCATGGTCTGGCGCCGCTCCGCCACCCGCCGGATCAGCGTCAGGACCTCTCCGACCCATTCCGGGTCGAGCGCCGACGTGGGTTCGTCGAACAGCATCAGGGACGCCCCGATCGCCATGGCCCGGCCGATGCCCACGCGCTGCTGCTGGCCGCCCGACAGCGCGGCGGGATAGCTGTCGGCCTTGTCGGCGAGCCCGGTTTCCCCCAGCACCTGGGTCGCGCGGTCCTCCGCCGCCTTCCTGTCCCGGCCCTGGACGGTGACCAGCGCCTCCATGATGTTCTGCTTCGCCGTCTTGTTGGCGAAGAGCGCGTAGTTCTGGAATACGAAGGCCGTCCGCCGGCGCAGCGACAGGATGTCGGCCTTGGTGGCCCGGGCCGCGTCGATCTCGAGATCGTCGATGCGGATCGTCCCCGCCTGCGGGCGGTCGAGGAAGTTCAGACAGCGCAGGAGCGTCGACTTTCCAGTTCCCGATGGCCCGATCACGACGACCCGCTCGCCCTCGCCGATGGCGAGATCGATGCCGTCCAGCACCGCCGTGCCGTCGAACCGCTTGGTCAGCCCGGTGACGGAAATCATCGCGCATACGCCTCGTTAAGATAGGTTTCCAGCCGCTTCTGACCTTGGCTCAACGTCTCGACAATGATCCAGTAGAGGACTGCCACCACCAGAAAGGCCTCGAAATAGAGGAAGCTTCCCGCCGCTTCTTTCTGGGCCGCCCCCATCATCTCGGTGACGCCGAGGGTGAAGGCCAGCGACGTGCTCTTGATCATGTCGATGAAGTAGTTTACCAGCGTCGGCGCCGCGATCCGGGTCGCCTGTGGCAGGATGATCCGGCGCATCATCTGCCCCTGCGTCATCCCGATGGACTGGGCAGCCTCCCACTGGCTGCGGTCGACCCCGGCGATGGCGGCGCGGATGCTTTCCGCCATGTAGGCGGAGAAGTGCAGCGTCAGCCCCATGACAGCGGCCGTCACGCCGTTGATCTGGGTGAGGAACGACAGAACCTGGGGCAGGCCGTAGTAGAACAGGAAGAGCTGCACCAGCAGGGGCGTCCCCCGAAAGAAGCTGATGAACAGGATCACCAGCCAGTCGAGACCCGGCACCCGCGCCACGCGCTCGACCGCCAGCAGGGAGGCCAGGACCAGGGCGATCATCATTGCGGCGCCGGCCATGAACAACGTCAGCGGCACGTAGCTCAGCAGGACGGGTACCAGCCCGAGCATGTAATCGAAATCGAGCGCCCGCATGAATCAGATCACTCCGAACCGGGCCGGGTGATGTCGCTGTCGAACCACTTCTCCGAGATTTCGGTCAGGGTACCGTCTTCCTTCAGGGCGGTCAGTGCCGCATCCACGCGGTCGCGCATGGCCCGGCCTTCGTCGGTATCGCGGAAGGGCAGGGCGTTGCGGATCTCCGAGAACGGATCGCCGGCCAGTTCCAAGGGCAGGGGACTTTCCTTGATCACCTGCGCCGAGGAGACGCGGTCCATCACGAAGGCATCGACGCGGCCCAGGGCGGTGTCCTGCTCGATGTTCGACTCGTAGGTGCGGATGTCGATCTCGTCCGCATAGGGCAGATCGCGCAGGAGCTGCTCGAAATTCGAGCCGAGATTCACCGCCACGGTCTTGCCGTGCAGATCCTCGACGCCTCCGATCTCTTCGTTGCCTTCCTTCGTCACCACCTGCGCTCCGTCGAACACGTATGGCTGGGTGAAGACGAACGCCTCTTCGCGCTCGGGCGTAATGGTGATCTGGTTGGCGATCGTGTCGATCCGACCCGCCTCCAGTGCTCCGATGAGGCCGGAGAAGGACATGGTCTCGAACGCGATCTCAAGGCCGGTCTCCTCCCCCACGGCGGTCATCAGGTCCACGTCGAACCCTTGCAGTTCGTCCTGGCGCACGAAGGTGAACGGGAAATAGCCGCCGGACATGCCGACGCGCAGCGTTTCGGCCTCTTGGGCGGCTGCGACCCCTGTCAGGCTCAAGGCGGCCGCGGCTGCGGCGAAGAGTTTCAGCATCACGATGTCTCCTGAGGATTGAGGTGGAAGATCTGTTCCCTGGGTACCCGTGATCAACATTCCGGTCCAAGTCGGACCGCATTTACCAAAAAGGCGTGATGGGCGGCAGGATATTTTGGGGAACGTCACAATGCGAGACGAACGTTTTCCTGTCCGTCTGCAGTCTCGGCACTCTCATCTAGTTCAGGCTGAACAAACTTTCGGCGTGCCTTTCTGGTGCTTGCCGAGGGAGATTTCGGCGATCGCCGCGGCCAGGACTGCGGCGATCGCGGCGTGCAAGAAGGCCAGAAGAGCTCTCAGGTGGGCGAGGATCTTGCGGATGTTGTGGCCGCAGCCGCACAGGACGGCGAAGATCGCGTCGCCGAACGTGCCCTTCAGCGGGCAGCGTGACAGGCGGCCGTCGGTTTTCATGTGGCCGATTTCCGGCTCGATGGCGCTGCGCCGTCGCAACAGCTGTCTCAGCGCCGGGGTCAGGCCGCGGCGCGTGCCGCTGATCAGGACCTGCGTGCGCGCCACGCCGTGGCCGCGGTATCCGCGATCCACGACCGCCAGCGCAGGCGTCTGGCCGGTCAGGATGGCGACCTGCTCAAGCGCTTCCGGCAAGGTGTGGCCGTCATAGGGATTGCCCGGCAACGCACGCATGCCCACGACGAACCCCTCGTCGATGGTCGTGGCGAGGCTGACCTTCGTGCCGAACTCGTAGCGATTGCGGGCCTTGCCCTTGGAGATGCAGTCGACCTCCGGCTCGTGCAGCGCGTAGATCTTGCCGCGGCTCCTGGGGCCCTGGTGCAGCAGGCGGCCCACCAGCACCAGCATGTCCAGAACGCGCTCGCGCAGCGGACCCGCAGGGATCGCATCCAGCTGGCGGCGGAGGTCGCGCAGCACGCGGCCGGTGTAGCCCTTCAGCTTTTTCAGGGTCTTGCGCATGCGCTTGAACTGTCGGGCATGGGCGTATCGGCCGGCCTGCATGGCCAGGCGCGGCGCCAGCCGGTTGTAGTTCTGCCGCAGCGTGACCCCGGCTTCACTTGCAAGGGCGACAAGCTGATTGCGGGCCTTGTCATAGAGGCGCGCGTCGGTCGGGTGCGCGATGTTTTTCTCCATGACCGTGGTGTCGACGGCGACGCGCGACAGGCTGTCGTCATCGATCGTGCCCGATGCCCGCCCGGCCTCGATGGTCTTCGTGAGCAGCCACTCGGCCCCTTCCTCACCGATCCGCTGCCGCCAGCGGGTCAGGCAGGACGGGTCGATCGGTGGGCGGTGCTGGAGTGAGGCGGGGAACAGATCGGTCCGGTGGACCGATCTGCCGCCGAACGTCTCACCGGTGAAATGCTGATAGTAGGGGTTCTCGACCCAGCGCGCGACGACTGCCTCGTCCGACAGCCGGTAGGCGTGCTGGAGATACAGCAGCCCCGCCACCAGCCGCGGCGAGGTCGCGGGCCGCCCCCGATGCGATGGGAAGAACCCGGCCCATTCCCGTTCGAAGAACTCCCAGTCGATCAGCGCCGCCAGCGTCGCCAGCTCGTGACGCATGTCGATCATGTCGGTGAGGCGGGGGCGCAGGAGATCGTCCTGCTCTTCCTGGCGGGGATGGGGCTTCATCGGGGCTCCGGAATTCGCAAGGTTTCGAAGGCCAGAATACGAAACCCTGCAAATCGGCGCCAGCGTTTCAGCATGATCTGCGCAGTAAATCAGCAGGTTGGGAGTTATTCAGGGTGAACTCATCTATCATCTTTCGCTGCCCCGTTCGCGTCTCGCCCGAAGGGCGCGTCCGGTCAGGTAGGCTGTTTGGTGCTCGCCTCTTTCTCCTCTTGTTCGCCTTCCGTCGGCGGCCATTATTACAAATGACGGACCGGGAGGCGGATGGATGCGATGTCGATGACGCCGAGGAAGTTTTTAGCGGTCTTGTCGTGCGGGTGGCGGCACGCAGGGCGTTCGTGTGCTCGTTGAAGCACTGTAGACCGACCAGGTGAATCGGCTGAAGGAAGTGGAGAAGGAGAACGAGCGGTTGCGGAACACCATCTCCGAGGTCACGCTCGCGAAGCTGATCCTCCGGAAAGCCGCCTTGGGAACCGAAGGTCCGCGCTAGCGAATCTAGTAAGCCCGGCCCGCCGCTGTGCCTGCATCGATCATCTCCGGTTGGCGCGGCCATACATCTGTCGTTTGAGGGTCTTTAGCCGATTGATCTGTCCCTCCGTCTGGCCCTTGGACCAAGGCTCCGTCAGGGCAGCGACCACGGCAGGCTGATCGGCGGCGAGCCGCCGCGCGCAGACCCTTGTGATCGTCGGCGATCACCAGCTTCACGCCGCGCAGGCCGCGGTCAGCGAGAGAGCGGAGGAAGTCGGTCCAGAAGGGTGAGGCGAAGCCGAACGCTTCCGAAGGGCACGTGGCGACGCCCAGCACCTCGCGCTTGCCGTCCTCGTTCACCGCGACAGCGATTATCACCGCGCGGCTGACGATCCGACCGCCCTCGCGGACCTTGAGGTATATGGCATCCAGCCAGAGATAGGGCCATGCGCCCTCCAGGGGCCGGGAGAGGAACGCGTCCACGCGTTCGTCGACATCCACGCAGAGGCGGCTGAACCTGGGACTTCGACATCCCGCCCGCGCCCATGGCCTGGTAGTGCCCCACTCCGTGGTGTAGGAGGCCGCGCGCGAAGCCCTTGGCGTAGCGCAGCGCGTGGCCGGGCTGGCGGCCACCGCGCGTCTTCGTAGTCTGAGGTTGTTCGACGACCGAAGACAACGAAGGAGAGCACGATGACCGAGGCTATGATCGACGTTCCGGAGGCGATCGCCAAGAGCGACGACACCGATTTCCTGCGTGAGCTGATCCAGGATGCCGCGCAACGGCTGATGGAGATCGAGGTGGGCGCCGTGTGCGGGGCCGGTCTGCGCGAGCGAACGCCGGACCGGGAGAACCAGCGCAACGGCTACCGGCCGCGCCGATGGGATACGCGGGCCGGGACGATCGGGCTGAGCATTCCCAAGCTGAGGAAGGGGAGTTACTTCCCGACCTTTCTCGAGCCGCGGCGGACGGCCGAGAAGGCGCTGATGGCGGTGGTGCAGGAAGCCTACATCCACGGTGTCTCCACTCGAGCGGTGGACGACCTGGTGCGCGCCATGGGGCTGACGGGCACCTCGAAAAGCCAGGTCTCGCGGCTCTGCGAAGAGATCGACGAGCGGGTGCAGGCGTTCCTGAACCGGCCGCTGGAGGGCGATTGGCCCTTCCTGTGGCTCGACGCCACCTACGTGAAGTTGCGCGAAGGCGGACGGATCGTCTCCATGGCGGTGATAGTGGCCGTCGCGGTCAACACCGACGGGCGGCGTGAGATACTCGGCATCACCGTCATGCCGTCCGAAGCCGAGGCCTTCTGGGCCGACTTCCTGCGTTCGCTGACCCGCCGCGGCCTGCGTGGCGTGCAGATGGTAATCAGCGATGCGCACGAGGGCCTCAAGGCCGCTGCAAGCAAGGTCTTGGACGCCGGATGGCAGCGCTGCCGGGTGCATTTTCAGCGCAACCTTCTGGCCCGCGTGAGCAAGACCAACAAGCCGGTGGTCAGCGCGGTGGTGAAGACCGTCTTCGCCGAGAAGGACCGGGACCAGGCCCATGCCCGGTGGCGCGAGGTCGCAGACAACCTTCGTGACCGGTTCCGCGACGTCGCCGAACTGATGGACGCGGCCGAGCACGACGTCCTCGCCTACATGGCCTTCGACGAGAGCCTGCGCTCGAAGCTCCACAGCACCAACCCGCTGGAGCGCGTCAACAAGGAGATCAAGCGGCGCACCAACGTCGTCGGCATCTTCCCCAACCGCAAGGCCGTCGTTCGCCTCGTCGGCGCGCTCATGCTGGAGCAGAACGATGAGTGGGCCGTCAGCCGCCGCTACATGCCCGTGGAAAAACTGACAGGCCTGTGCGACGATAACCCTGATGCGGCCATGATCGCCGCTCAGTGAACGAGCGACACCAGCTATGAAGAAGCAGGTGGACGCCAGTTCCTACACCATCTCTGGGGACACTACCCATGGCCTTGACCAGGTCGTCCACGGACCGGGTCGTGACGCCATGAACGTAGGCTTCCTGAAGCGAGCCAGGTGCCGCCAATGATGGGGTGG
>CAVRIG010000017.1:0-233951 GCA_963721175.1 uncultured Alphaproteobacteria bacterium
ACGAAGCTGCACATATCACGGGTCTACGCTCAACCAACTTATCTTGACAGCAGGGTATCATATTTGATAACATCAATGATGAGTTGGAAGATCACGTTCTATAGCGAGAAGGTGGAGAAGGAGACGCTGGCTTTGCCAGCGGGCGTTCTGGCTAACTTCCTGCGGATCACGGAGTTGATCGAGGAATTTGGTCCTGATCTGGGACGACCACACACCGCGCCCTTTGGCAAAGGTTTGTTTGAAATCCGTGCCAAAGGCAAGGAGGGCATAGCGAGATCAGTGTTCTGCACCGTAAAGGGCCAAGAGATCGTGATCCTGCTGACGGCCATTAAGAAGTCCAACACCTTGCCAAAGCGGCAAATGGTGACGGCTAACAAAAGAATGAAGGAGGTTCAGGACAATGACTGAGCGACCAAATTTAAAGGAAATGCGCGCCAAAGCGCTGAAGAACCCCGAGGTAAAGGCGGAGTATGACGCCTTGGCGTCTGCCTTCGAGATGAAGCGGCAAATGATTGCGCTGCGCAAGGCGGCGGGACTGACACAGGAAGAGATGGCGGAAAAACTTGGCACCAAGCGCAGCAATATCTCGCGTCTAGAGAGCCTGAGCGCGTCAAATTCTCCATCCTTTGCAACGATTGAGAACTATGCCCGCGCTCTGGGGTATTCTCTGCGCGTTGGCTTTGAACCAGCTACAGCACGCTAAATCAGCGTTCGAAGGTTGGACCGTCGCGAGGGTTCTTGACGGGTTTTGATCTTAAATCTTCAAATCGTTGCCGATCTTGGGTCAGGGCAACGCGCTCATCCTTGAGAGCTGAGCGCTCTATTGATTGATCGCGCTTCAAAGCGCGCCTGTCTTCGAGATCACGAAGCACCAGTTCATCCATCTGCTTTTGGTCGCGCACGTGAGCCTGCCATGCGTCCAGTTCGTTTTCCTTCCTGATCCTGCCATGTTCGCCGCGCACACGATCCCAGAGTCCCTGAAGACCTGATCGAAACCTTGCCTGTCTTTGTTTAGCTTCAAATATGCGCCGTTCGTTCAGCTTGGACTTCTGTCAATCTCGGAGCAAAAAGGGTCAGTTGACCGGTGGAATAGTCCCCAACGGCTGGGGTCTGGCGGGCGCCTTGGCGCGTGCGCTCCCAAATAGCTGGCGCGCGTCAAGGCGCACTGGCCGGAGGCCAGTCTCGGCGCGATCGTGTCGGGGTTTGGATCAGGCTTTCGTCTTGCGGCTCTGGCGGAGGCGGAAGCTCTCGCCGTTCATCTCGAGGATGTGGACGTGGTGGGTCAGGCGATCGAGGATGGCGCCGGTGAGACGCTCCGATCCGAAGACTTCGGTCCATTCGTCGAAGGGCAGGTTCGAGGTGATGACGATCGAGCCGCGCTCGTAGCGCTGGGAGATGATCTCGAAGAGCAGCTCGGCGCCGGTTTTTGACAGCGGCACGAAGCCCAGTTCGTCGATGATCAGCAGGTCCTGGCTGGCGAGGGTCTTCTGGAGGCGCTGCAAACGGCGCTCGTCGACGGCCTCGACGAGTTCGTGGACCATGGCCGCGGCGGTCGTGAACCGAACCTTCAGGCCCTTCTGGCAGGCGGCCAAGCCAAGACCCAGGGCAATGTGGGTCTTGCCCGTCCCTGACGGACCGAGGGCGATGACGTTCTCACGCCGATCGGCGAATTCGCAGCGCGCGAGTTCCATGGTCAGCGACTTGTTGAGCGACGGGATCGCCTTGAAGTCGAAGCTGTCGAGGCTCTTGGTGGCCGGGACGCAGCGCAGGTCGCTCAGTTCATCCGCGACGGGGCCCGTGTGATGGTCTGCGGTGGACGCGATATGGCGGCGGGCGTGGCGGATGCGCTGGCAGAGATCCTTGCACCGACCGGGCTCACCCCAGCGGTTCTGAAGACGGAGGGGCGGTATGTCGAAGATGTCTACTGAGAGGGTGCGCTTCGCCCTGAACGGCCTGACCATGGGCACGCGCTGGTCGACGCTCTTTTTCGCGCCGGATGGCTTCGATCCGGCGACGGTCCAGGCGGCGCTGCAGGCGGCCTCGGGCGAGGTCGACGCGCAGATGTCCACATGGAACGCGGGCAGCGATCTGATGCGCCTGAACGCAGCGCCTGTCGGCGCTCGGGTCATGGTACCGGATCGGCTGAGCGAGGTTCTTCGTCTTGGTCTGGAGATCGGTCTTGCCTCGGGCGGGGCCTTTGACATCGGCATGGGCGACGCGGTGACGGCCTGGGGGTTCGGGCTCGAGGCAGCGGCGCCCGAGCGCATCCGCAGCGCCATGACTGCCAAACGCGTGCCTACCCATCAGGCGCTCGAGATCGACGGGACAACAGGTCTCGTCCGCAAGACTTCGCCGCTGGCGCTGGACCTCAACGGAATCGCGAAGGGGCATGGCGTCGACCGGCTGGCCGAGACGCTGACGGCGCACGGGATAGGTGACGCGCTTGTCGGCATCGACGGGGAGATGCGTGCGCTCGGGCTCCGGCCTGACGGGGAAGCATGGACCATCGCTGTGGAAGCACCTGACCCCGCCCGCCGCGCGCCCCATACCATCCTCGCGCTGCAGGACGCCGCCGTGGCGACCTCGGGGGACTACCGGCACTGGGTCGAGGTGCAGGGCCGCCGCCTGTCGCACACCATGGACCCCGGGCGCGGTGCGCCCCTGATCGCGTCGCCCGCCTCGGTGACGGTCGTCGCCCGGACCTGCGCCGAGGCGGATGCCTGGGCGACTGCGCTGATGGTAAAAGGAAGCTTGGAGGGCGCGATGTTGGCGCGTAGATGTAACTTGAACGCTCTCTTTATTGATCGTGAGGGCGATCATCTTCGCGAAACGAGAGTGGGACGGCTGTTCGAGACCCGTCCAGATCCCGAGCGCGTGAGCTGACGCCGGGACATGCACCAGATGACACCATTGTTTCATGATCGCCTGAACGTCGCCCTGCTGGGGCTGGCACTCCTTGGCCTGATCTCTGGCCTTGGCCTTTGGCTGTCCGGGCAGCCAGGACTTGCCGGCATTGCGTGGACGGCGGGCGTGCTTCCGGTTCTGGCGGCCCTCGTGGTCGAGATCATCCGGAGCCTCGGGCAAAGCGAGGTCGGGCTCGACATCGTGGCGGCGCTGTCGATGTCGGCCGCCCTCATCTTCGGCGAGACGCTCGCGGCGGCCGTTGTCGCGCTGATGTATTCGGGCGGCACCTTTCTCGAGAGTTTCGCGCAGGGTCGAGCGCGGCGCGAGATGAGCGATCTTCTGTCCCGCGTGCCCCGGACTGCCACGCGACATCGCAATGGAGCTCTGGATGAAGTCCCGCTCGACGACATTGCGCCGGGCGATCTGCTGCTGATCCGGCAGGGCGACGTCGCCCCCGTGGACGGGACGGTCGAGAGCGCCGGCGCGATGCTCGACCAGTCCGCGCTGACCGGCGAGTCGATGCCCGCCCGGCTGGCGCGGGGGCAGGACGTGATGAGCGGATCGACCAACGCGGGCGAGGCCTTTGACCTGCGGGTCACACGGCGGGCTGCGGACAGCACCTATGCGGGGATCGTCCGGCTGGTCGAGGCGGCGCAGAAATCCAAGGCGCCAATGGCGCGGCTGGCCGACCGCTACTCTCTGCTGTTCCTCGCCGTGACCGTCGCGCTGGCAACCGCCGCCTGGTGGTTCACGGGCGATCCGATCCGGGCAGTGGCGGTGCTGGTGGTGGCGACGCCGTGCCCGCTGATCCTCGCCGTGCCGGTGGCCTTGGTGGCGGGCCTGTCGCGCGCGGCGCATTTCGGAGTGCTGATCAAGGGCGCGAAACCGCTGGAAGCGCTGGCCCGGATCACGACGCTGATCCTCGACAAGACCGGGACGCTGACGGACGGACGCCCGCAGATCGTGTCGATCGATAGGCATGGCGATTTGTCCGAGGACGACATTCTGTACTTCGCCGCAGCGCTAGATCAGGCATCGAAACACCCGATCGCACAGGCCATCGTCGGGGCGGCCCAGACGCGCGGGATAGTCTTGCCGATCCCCGCGAGCGTTGTCGAGACACCCGGCGAAGGCGTTGCCGGGACAATCGACGGGCGCAGGGTTGTTGTGGGCGGGGCGGGTTTCGTCGCCGCGCAGCTTGGCGTCGCCGACCCGGAAAGCACGGTGGTCAACGCGGGATCGGTCGTGGTTTCCCTTGGCGTCGACGGGAAACTCGTCGGCCACATCGTGATGGCCGACGCATTGCGTGCTGGCACGGCCGAACTGCTCTCTGGGCTTCGACGTCTAGGCGTCGGCCGCATCCTGCTGGCGACAGGCGATCGCCGCGCCGTTGCCGAGGCCGTGACCGAGGGCCTTGGCATCGATGCCGTGCGCGCCGAACTGACCCCCGACCAGAAGGTTCTGCTGGTCCTGACCGAGCGGAAGAACGGCCCGGTCATGATGGTGGGCGACGGTGTCAATGACGCGCCCGCGCTGGCGGCGGCGGATATTGGTGTCGCCATGGGCGCGCGAGGGGCGGCGGCCTCGGCCGAAGCGGCGGATGTCGTGCTGCTGGTCGATCACCTGGATCGCCTTCTGCCGGGGATAGAGATCGCGCAACGGTCCCGCCGCATCGCTGTTGAGAGCGTTGCTGCCGGGATTGGTCTCTCGGTCCTTGGCATGATCGCAGCGGCATTCGGTTACCTGTCCCCGGTGCAGGGCGCGCTGTTGCAGGAGGTGATCGACGTGGCGGTCATCCTGAACGCGCTGCGGGCGCTCAGGATCGCACCGGGTCACGTAGGTCGGATCGAGGGCAGCCCTGGCGATACAGCGGTTCGTCGTTCGCCCATGCCGACATTCACCGCAACAAAGCCCGGAAGGCCCTTTTGAGATGAGCAGACTCTCCCATTCCGAAGTTCACATGGTTCATCGCACCGGCTGGCTACGTGCCGCTGTTCTGGGCGCGAACGACGGTCTCATCAAACGGCAGAAAAATGACGCGGCGGACGCGGAGGCGATCGTAGAAGCGGCGCTGCGGCCGGCCCCCGAGAAGAACGCGCCTATCGCTATCTTACCGAAATCGTCTGGGCAATTGGCCGTGACGACCCGGACAACGCAATAAGCGTCATCGATGACTTGAGGTCAGACCAGCGTTTTGGAAGTTTTGACCAGACGCTACGAAGCATTCGGTCCGAGCCAATTCGAAGGCGAGCGCTTCGCGACTTTCGACCTCCGCTACCCAATGAGGTGGTCCAGATGCTAGAGATTTCTCGACCTGTGACAGTTGAGCAGCTTCGGGCTCTAGTCGTCGAGCGGCTAGAATCTCTTCAGGCGGAAATCCGAGGTAGAGATCTCGGCATTGGTGCGATGTTCTATGATGGCGGCCGAAGGGTCGACGAGAACACGGCGACCAGGGCTTTGGCTCTGTCCACAGTCCGTAGAGCATGGGCCGAAGCTAAAGGCTTCTATCCCGAGCCGAAGCTCTGCTTCGAGCACCTTGCCATCAAGAAAGCGAACGAATCTCGGTACGGTGTGTTCACTGCGGCAAGTGTGAACGTTCACACGATTTCAGCAATGTTGGATTGACTGATGACCACCTTGGCCTATGATAACCGCCTGTAAGGCTTTGGTTTTTTGGAGCGGGCGATGAGATTTCGAACTCACGACCCTTACCTTGGCAAGGTAATGCTCTACCCCTGAGCTACGCCCGCGTCCGATGGGTGACGGGGAGATACTGGCCCCGCGCCTGCGCTGCAAGGGGAAAATGCCGGCCCTGATCATTTTTGTCGTGTCTGCCGACCTGCCGGATTTTCCTCGGGAGGCTATGCGACCGGCAATAGGCGGCAGGTTGCTGGCTGCGCTCGTGTTAACGCACGGTCTCCCTGCGACAGCGCAAGATGGGCCCCGCTTGGAATGGGCCCCGCTTGGCGCGCGTCATCACCGATGTCGTGGCGGTGCAGGGCGAAGGGCGGGACGTTCGGATCGACCTCCGAATCCAGGCATTGTGGCATCCGATCATGCTGGATGCTGTCATTGCAGGCTTCGCGACGTCGCTGGCGGCCCCTCCCGACAGGTGGATCGTCCCGGGAAATCCCGCACATCACAGAGCGCATCTGGGGTTTGAGGACGACGTGCCGCGACTTTTCACGCTGAGCCTGGATTTCGGCGATGACGGGTTCGGCACCGTGCTCATCGTGGTGAAGCAGCGGGTCAGGCCGTCAGATCAGAGCATGCGCCAGCAAGCCCAGTGCCGCAACGCCGATCATGCCGAACGTCACGACCATGCCGATCTGACGCAGGATCAGCTTCTGCGGGTTGGAGGAGAGCCCCACGCCGTGCAGGACACGGCCCGCCAGCAGCAGTATGCCCAGCACATGCACGGCTAGATCGGGCGCCGGTGGCAACTCTACCAGCAGCAGAAGCACGATTCCGAAGGGCGCGTATTCCGCGCAGTTCGCCTGCGTGCGCATTCGTTTCAGGAGCCGTCAGTCGCCTTCGTCCCCGAGGTTCAGGCGCTTCTTCCGGCGGTAGAGGATCACCCGAGCCGACAGGACAAGAAACACCAGCGAAACAAGCGCCGCATGGACCGGCGTGGTGGTGATTGTCAGTCCCAAAGGCTCCGCCCAATCGATCCTGTCTTCGGGCGTGCGCTGATACAGCGCGCACCATCCCCGTCATGCGACGCCGGTTATTCGAGCTCGACCAGCAGATCCTTGGCGTCGATCTGGCTTGCGGCCTGGACGTGCACGGCCTTCACGGTCGCGTCCCGCTCGGCATAGATCCCGGTCTCCATCTTCATCGCCTCGATGGTCAGCAGGGGATCGCCCTCCTTGACCTTCTGGCCGGCCTGCACGGCCACCGATGCCACGACGCCCGGCATGGGGGCCGCGACGTGGTTCGGGTTGCCGACCTCCGCCTTGGGGCGCGTTCCGCCGGAGGCCTTGGCCAGGCGGTTCGGCACCCGCACGGTGCGCGGCTGGCCGTTGAGTTCGAAGAACACGCGGACCTCGCCGTTGTCGTCGGTCTCGCCCAAGGCCTGGAGCCGGATCTCCAGTGTCTTGCCGGGATCGATTTCGGCAGTGATCTCGTCGCCCGGCTCCATGCCGTAGAAGAAGGTCTTTGTCGGCAGCACACGGACGGGGCCATAGGTGCGATGGCGGCCCATGTAGTCGAGGAAGACCTTGGGATACATCAGGTATCCGCTCAGATCCTCGTCATCGACCTCCTTGCCTTCCATCTCCTTGGACACGTCCTTGCGGGTCTTTTCCAGGTCGACGGGGTCCAGATGCTTGCCCGGCCGCTCGGTGTTGGGCGCCTCGCCCTTCAGCACCTTCTTCACGATGCCCTCGGGGAACCCGCCCGGAGGCTGGCCCAGGTTGCCTTTCAACATGTCGATCACGCTGTCGGGGAAGGACACGTCCTTGTCGGGATCCTCCACGTCGTCTCGGGTGAGGCCCTGGCTGACCATCATCAGCGCCATGTCGCCCACGACCTTGGACGAGGGCGTGACTTTCACGATGTCGCCGAACATGTGGTTCACGTCGGCATAGGTGTGCGCCACCTCGTGCCAGCGGTCCTCCAGCCCCATCGAGCGTGCCTGCGCCTTGAGGTTGGTGAATTGCCCGCCCGGCATCTCGTGCAGGTAGACTTCGGAGGAAGGCGCCTGCATCCCGGATTCAAACGCGGCGTAGTGATCGCGCACCGATTCCCAGTAATCGCTGATCTCCCGCACCGCGGCGATATCGAGCCCGGTGTCCCGATCGGTGTTGTAGAGCGCCTCGACCACCGAGCCCAGCGTGGCCTGGCTGGTGTTGCCGGAAAGCGCGTCCATCGCGCAGTCGACGGCGTCCACCCCGGCCTCCGCCGCGGCGAGGATCGTGGCGATGGCGCTGCCGGCCGTGTCGTGGGTGTGGAAGTGGATCGGCAGTCCGACCTCCTGCTTCAGCGCGCGGATGAGCTGGCCCGCTGCGGTGGGCTTCAGCAGCCCCGCCATGTCCTTCAGTCCGAGGACATGTGCGCCGGCCTCCTCCATCGCCTTGGCCATGCCGACATAGTACTTGATGTCGTACTTCGCCCGGTCCGGGTTGAGAATGTCGCCCGTGTAGCAGATCGTGCCCTCGCAGATCTTCTCCTGCGCGACCACCGCATCCATCGCGACGCGCATGTTCTCCACCCAGTTGAGGCTGTCGAAGACGCGGAAGACGTCGATGCCCGTTTCAGCGGCCACGCGCACGAATTCCTGCACCACGTTGTCCGGGTAGTTGGTGTAGCCCACGCCGTTCGAGGCGCGCAGCAGCATCTGCGTCATCAGGTTCGGCATCCGCGCGCGCAGGTCCCGCAGGCGCTGCCACGGGCATTCCTGCAGGAACCGGTAGGCCACGTCGAAGGTCGCCCCGCCCCAGCATTCGACGCTGAAGAGCTGCGGCAGGTTCGCGGCATAGGCGGGCGCGACCTTGATCATGTCGAGAGAGCGCATCCGCGTGGCCAGCAGGACTGATGCCCGTCCCGCATCGTGGTGTCGGTGATCAGGAGCTGCGTCTGCGCCTTCATCCAGTCCGCCACGGCCGCGGGGCCCTGCTGCTCCAGCATGTTGCGCGTGCCCATCATCGGCTCGGCGCGCGTCGCGGGCGGCACCGGTTCCTTCAGATCGGCGCGCGGCCGGGGCCGGCCCTTCACCTCCGGATGCCCGTTGATGGTGATGTCGGCGAGGTAGGTCAGGATCTTCGTCGCCCGGTCGCGGCGTTTCTTGAAGTGGAAGAGGTCCGGCGTCGTGTCGATGAATTTCGTCGTGTACTCGTTCGAGAGGAACGTCGGGATGCTTCAGCAGGTTCTCGACGAAGGCGATGTTGGTCGACACGCCGCGAATCCGGAATTCGCGCAGCGCCCGGTCCATCCGCGCGATCGCGGCCTCCGGCGTCGGCGCCCAGGCCGTCACCTTCTCCAGCAGGCGAATCGTAGTACCGCGTGATGACCGCTCCGGAATAGGCCGTGCCGCCGTCGAGCCGGATGCCCATGCCCGTCGCCCCGCGATAGGCGGTGATGCGGCCGTAGTCGGGGATGAAGTTGTTCTGCGGATCTTCCGTCGTGATCCGAGTTTGCAGCGCGTGGCCGTGCAGCGTGATCTCCTCCTGGCTGGCCTTGCCGGTCGCCTCTTCGATCGTCTTGCCCTCGGCGATCAGGATCTGCGCGCGGACGATGTCGATTCCGGTCACTTCCTCGGTCACCGTGTGCTCGACCTGCACCCGCGGGTTCACCTCGATGAAGAAGAACTGGTCCGTCTCCATATCCATCAGGAACTCGACGGTGCCGGCGCAGGTGTAATCCACGTGCTTGCAGATCTTGTAGCCCAGTTCGCAGATCTCGGCGCGCTGTGCGTCGGTCAGGTACGGGGCAGGGGCACGCTCGACCACCTTCTGGTTGCGGCGCTGCACGGAGCAGTCGCGCTCGAAGAGGTGGTACATGTTGCCATGGGTGTCGCCGAGGATCTGCACCTCCACGTGGCGGGCCTTGAGGATCATCTTCTCCAGATACCCCTCGCCGTTGCCGAACGCGGCCTCGGCCTCGCGGCGGCCTTCCTTGACCTTGTCGGGCAGTTCCTTGGCGTTCATGATCGGCCGCATGCCGCGCCCGCCGCCGCCCCAGGAGGCCTTGAGCATCATCGGGATAGCCGATCTCTTCGGCCTCCTTGCGGATCTTCTCCATGTCGTCGCCCAGCACCTCGGTCGCCGGGATCACCGGCACGCCAGCCTCGACCGCCACGCGCCGCGCCGACGCCTTGTCGCCCAGCGCGCGCATGGTCTTCGCCCGCGGGCCGATGAAGGTGATGCCGTTGTTCTCGCAGGCCTCCACGAAGTCGGGGTTTTCCGACAGCAGGCCATAGCCCGGATGGATCGCGTCGGCGCCGCATTCCTTGGCCACGCGGATGATCTCGTCGATCGAAAGATACGCCGCGACCGGCCCCAGCCCCTTGCCGACCCGGTAGGCCTCGTCGGCCTTGAAGCGGTGCAGGGAAAGCTTGTCCTCTTCGGCAAAGATCGCGACCGTGCGCTTGCCGATCTCGTTGGCGGCGCGCATCACGCGGATGGCGATCTCACCCCGGTTGGCGATGAGGATCTTCTTGAATTCGGGCATCTTGTCCCCCTGAGGCCTTTTGACGCGACTATGACGATTGCGGGGAAAGGATCAACCGCTACTCATCGCTGTATGCACCGGGACACGAGGCTTGCGGCTCCGGACCGCTGCACTGCAGCAGGATTGAGCATCCCCGCGGGCGCACGGCCACGTGGGCGAGCTTCAGATCTGTGCGCCGCGGGCCTGGCAGCCTGCCGAGGGTCGTCGCGCCAAGCTGCCCCATGTTCGCCTTCAGATCGGCGGTCAGGATATGCACCAGATGGTCGGGTCCGCGGTCCGGCCCCAGGGCCGCCAGGGCATAGTGCCAGGCCCGGCCCAGCATCACGAAATCGGCGCCCAGACGCCATCGCGCGCAGGATGTCGAGCCCGCCCTCGACGCCGCTGTCGAAGATCAGCGGCAGGCGCGTCGCGGCGCGCATCTGCGGCAGCACGTCGATCGTGGCGGGGGCGGCATCGAACTGCCGGCCCGCGTGGTTCGAGACCCAGATCGCATCCACGCCCGCCTGCTCCAGCTTCGGCGTCGATCGGCGCGTCAGCACGCCCTTGACGATCAGCGGACCCTCCCAGTGCATCGCGCAGCCACTTGAGATAGTCCCAGTCGGGCGAGGTGCGCAGCAGGTAGCCCACATGCGCCGTCGATGGCAGGTTGCCCTGCTGCTCGCCCGCGTAGTTGTCGAGCATCCGCATGTGCGGCATGCCCGGCGCTGGCACATGCCCAGCGCCCAGGCCGGGCCGCAGCGCCACCTGCGCCAGCAGCCGCGGCGTCAGCTTGGGCGGCTGCGTGCAGCCCCGAGCGGGTCTGGCGTTCGCGCCGCGAGGCGACGGGCACGTCGACGGTCAGCACCAGCGCGGTGAAGCCTGCGTCCTTGGCGCGCGCGCAGCATGTCCGGCCGGATCTCCGGGTCGCGCGGCGGATAGAGCTGAAACCAGCCGTGGTCGCCCAGCAGCGGGCTCACCTCCTCGGGCGACGCGCGGCCACGGTAGAGAGGCAGTAGGGCATGCCCCGCGCGCCGCGGCGGCCCGCGCCAGCGCCCGTTCGGCATCGGGCCAGACCAGCCCGACATGCCGACGGGCGCGATGCCGAAGGGCAGGGGCAGGCGCGACCCGAAAAGGTCGACCGTCAGATCGGGCGTCGAATTCGCCGTGCAGGATCGAGGGCATCAGCGTCACCGCGTCCAGCGCGGTCCGGTTGCGGGCCTGCGTGCGCTTCGGTCCCGGTGCCGCTGTCGAGATATTCCCAGACGAACTGCGGGATGCGGCGCTCGGGCGCGGGCGTTGCAGATCGGAAAGGGCGGGATAGCGGCTGTGCAGAGTCCATGCGCGGCATCTTCGCGGTGCGCGGGAAATGTCCAGTGCGAACCGAGCTGTGCCAGGCGTTCCGCCGCACTGCCAGGCGTCCTCGCGATGACCGATGCAGACCGTCAGATGAGCGAACATTCTGCGAACAATTCTTTATCTCGGCCGCGGTCGCGCTAGATTGGCACCATGAGCAGTTTCGACGAAACTGGACGCGTTCGAACGGCGCATCGCTGTCGGCCCGCGCGATGGCGGCGCGGCCCGCAGCCCTATCTGGACGGGCTGAACCCCGCGCAGCGCGAGGCGGTCGAGGCGCTGGACGGCCCGGTGCTGATGCTGGCGGGCGCGGGCACCGGCAAGACCGGGCGCTGACCGCGCGCATCGCGCATCTGCTGAGCACAGGCACGGCGCGGCCGAACGAGATCCTCGCCGTGACCTTCACCAACAAGGCCGCGCGCGAGATGAAGAACCGCGTGGGCGCGATGCTGGGCCAGCGGTCGAGGGGATGCCGTGGCTGGGCACCTTCCACGCGATCTGCGTCAAGCTGCTGCGCCGCCATGCCGAACTGGTGGGGCTGAAATCGAACTTCACCATCCTCGACACCGACGACCAGATCCGCCTGCTGAAGCAGCTGGTGGCGGCCGCGAATATCGACGACAAGCGCTGGCCCGCGCGGATGCTGGCCGGGATCATCGACGACTGGAAGAACCGCGCGCTGACGCCCGACAAGGTGCCGGCGGCGGATGCCGGGCGCCTACAACCACAGGGGCGCGGAGCTCTACGCGCAGTACCAGCAGCGGCTGAGGGAACTGAACGCCGTCGATTTCGGCGATCTGCTGCTGCACATGGTGACGATCTTCCAGACGCACGAGGACGTGCTGGCGCAGTACCAGCGCTGGTTCCGCTACATCCTGGTGGACGAATACCAGGACACCAACGTCGCGCAGTACCTGTGGCTGCGGCTGCTGGCGCAGGGGCACACGCAACATCTGCTGCGTGGGCGACGACGACCAGTCGATCTATGGCTGGCGCGGCGCCGAGGTGGGCAACATCCTGCGGTTCGAGAAGGATTTTCCCGGCGCCCAGGTGGTCCGGCTGGAGCAGAACTACCGCTCCACCCCGCATATCCTCGCCGCCGCCTCCGGCGTGATCCGCGGCAACGAGGGGCGGCTGGGCAAGGAGCTCTGGACCGACGCGCGCGAGGGCGAGAAGGTCCGCCTGATCGGCCATTGGGACGGCGAGGAAGAGGCGCGCTGGATCGGCGAGGAGATCGAGGCGATGCAGCGCGGCACCCGCGGGATGCGAGCCGATGTCGCCTCGACGACATGGCGATCCTGGTGCGCGCCTCCCACCAGATGCGCGCCTTCGAGGACCGGTTCCTGACCATCGGGCTGCCCTATCGCGTGATCGGCGGCCCGCGCTTCTACGAGCGGATGGAGATCCGCGACGCGATGGCCTATTTCCGCGTCGTCATCAGCCCCGACGACGATCTGGCGTTCGAGCGGATCGTGAACACGCCCAAGCGCGGCCTTGGCGACAAGGCGCAGCAGAAGATCCAGACGCACGGCGCGCAGCAACGGCGTGAGCCTGGTCGAAGGGCGCGCGGCTCGCTGCTGCAGACGGGCGGGCATCGAGCGGCAAGGGCGCCGCGCGCGAACTGGGCGAGCTGATCGACGGCATCGGCGCGCTGGCACGGCGCGGATGGCCGGCGACGCGCGAATCAGCCCATGTGGAACTGGCCGAGATCATCCTGGACGAATCCGGCTACACCGCGATGTGGCAGAACGACAAGACGCCCGAGGCGCCGGGGCGGCTGGAGAACCTCAAGGAACTGGTCAAGGCGCTGGAGGAGTTCGAGAACCTGCAGGGGTTCCTCGAACATGTCAGCCTGATCATGGACAACGACAGCCGACGACGGCGGCGCGAAGGTGTCGATCATGACGCTGCACGCCGCCAAGGGGCTGGAGTTTCCCGCGGTGTTCCTGCCGGGCTGGGAGGACGGTCTGTTTCCCGTCGCAGCGCAGCATGGACGAAAGCGGGCTGAAGGGGCTGGAGGAGGAGCGGCGGCTGGCCTATGTCGGCATCACCCGGGCCGAGGAGCTCTGCACGATCTCCTTCGCCGCGAACCGGCGCGTCTACGGCCAGTGGCAATCCGCGCTGCCGTCGCGGTTCATCGACGAATTGCCCGAGGAGCATGTCGAGGTGCTGACGCCGCCCGGGCTCTACGGCGGCGGCTATGGCGCGGCCGCACCGGCGTGGCATCGGGGCTCGAGACGCGCGCGGCGGAGGCCAATGTCTACAACTCTCCGGGCTGGAAGCGCATGCAGGCGCGCAGCGGGGCAGCGGCCGATGAGCCAGCCGCGCGAAAGCCCGCAACACGGTGATCGACCTCGACGGCCGTGTCCAGCTTCACCGTGGGCGAGCGGGTGTTCCACCAGAAATTCGGCTACGGCACCGTGATCGGAGATCGAGGGCGACAAGCTGGAGATCGACTTCGAGAAGGCCGGAACCAAGAAGGTCGTCGCCCGGTTCGTGACGACAAGCGACGACATCCCGTTCTGAAGGGCTGACGTCGTAATCGGGATCCCGATGCCGGTTTGAACCGTGGGAGCGATATCGGTGCGGATCAACGGTTCCGGCAGCTAGATCTGCGTCACTTCGTCTTCTTCGCAAACGCAGCCACGTCCCGGCAGCGCAAGGAAAAGGCGGGATGCCGTTTTCGAGGATATCATGGGCTCGACGCTATGAAGCTCCATGATGCGCGGGCGCAGCGCCGTTAACGTCAGGCTTTCCTGGAATGGACGTTTCCGCTCGACGACGTCGCGCTGGCGTCGGAATCCGCCACCAACGCGTTGGGCCGGTTGCGGAGCTTCTGCCATCGCGGCTCGGCGGCGCGCTCTCGATTGACCGGAAAAAAAGGGGCCCCGAACAAGTCGGGGCCCCGAAGATAAAAACGACGGTGACGCCATAGGGAGGAGGAATGCGCCACCGCCGTCTTTGGACAGGCACCCCCAGGGAGGAGGAAGGGGATACCTGATCTCGGTTCAGAGCTTGCCTTGCGCGGCCTCGCGTGCCACGTGGCGCAGATCGGCACGGGTCAGGCCCAGATCGTGAAGCTCACGATCACCGAGTTGCGACAGCTCCGTATAAGTATCGCCGGCGAGCCTGCGCCGTGCGAGTGTTTCGGTTACATCGGCCAACCAGTGTGAGAGGGCGTCGGTCGCCCGTTCCAACACACCGGGATGCCGGCTGTGAGTATCTGAGAAGAAGGTCATGCGTTTTGCTTCCGCTATCTTTTGTCTTGCTGCTTGTGACCACGATATAGGGATATGCTGCAACTGCACAATGACCAATGCTGCAACGCAGCCATGCGCCTCGTGCAACCTTGGACGGAAGTAAATTATCCATTAAGGTTAATGGCTTGCACGCAAAGGTTGGTGCGCGGTTGCAGTTTGTTCGCACGGCGCCAAATAATGCGGCAGCCCATTTGCAAGGGAGAGCAAAACGGTGGCGAAAAGTGAACACGACATCCGCTCGGCGCTGGCGCGGATCAAGCTTCCGGACGGGGGCGATCTTGTCAGCCGGGACATGATCCGGGCTCTGAGAGTCGAGGAAGGCGCGGTCCGATTCGTGATCGAAGCGCCAAGCCCCGAACTGGCGGAGCAGATGGGCCCGGTGCGCGATGCCGCCGAGGCAGCTGTGCGCGCGCTGGAAGGCGTCACGTCGGTGCAGGTCGCCCTGACGGCCCACGGCCCGGCCGCCAAGCCGCAGCAGAAAGAAGCGCCCAGCCTCAAGATTGGCGGCCATCCGACGCCGCAAGCGGGCCCGACCAAACCGGCGGGTGTGGACCGCATCCTCGCCATCGGCTCGGGCAAGGGCGGGGTGGGCAAATCCACCGTCGCCTCCAACCTCGCCGTGGCGCTGGCGAAGGCAGGCCGCCGGGTCGGTCTGCTCGACGCCGACATCTACGGTCCGTCGCAACCGCGCATGATGGGCGTGAACAAACGCCCCGCGAGCCCCGACGGCAAGACCATCATTCCGCTCCATGCGCACGGGGTGACGCTGATGTCGATCGGGTTCATGCTGGACCCCGACAAGGCCGTGGTCTGGCGTGGGCCGATGCTGATGGGCGCATTGCAGCAGATGCTGGGCCAGGTGGAGTGGGGCGAACTCGACGTGCTCATCGTCGACCTGCCCCCGGGTACCGGCGACGTGCAACTGACCTTGTGCCAAAGGTCCGAAGTCAGCGGGGCCATTCTCGTCTCCACCCCGCAGGATGTGGCGCTTCTGGACATGCGCAAGGCGCTCGACATGTTTCGGACCCTCAAGACGCCGGTGCTCGGCATGATCGAGAACATGTCGATGTTCGTCTGTCCGGATTGCGGCGCACAGCACGACATATTCGGGCATGGCGGGGTGAAGGCGGAGGCGGAAAAGCTGGGCCTGCCACTCCTGGGGGCGTTGCCGATCGACCTGGAAACCCGCCTCGCCGGTGATGCAGGCACACCGGTCGCCGCTGGCAATGGCCCGCTTGCCGAGGCCTACATGAAGATCGCGAAGGGCCTGATCGCCGGCGGAATGGCCTGAAGTCGCGCAAAGCGGGATGTCCTGCGAATTTCGTCCCTGTTGCGGCTTTTGCCCGGGAATTCGTGGGGCCCGGTCCGGCGCTTAGCGTTGGGATGGGAAATCATGCCGCTGCATTGCCCGTCATACCCCAACACGAATCATTCCGAGCGACAAACTTGGGATTCGTGTGCATGCGGCTGAGAACAAAGCACAAACATGTGTTCCGCCGAGAGAATTTTGTGCTGTATGCTGGGAAACGACGGGAAGGATGTGCCTATCTGCATTGGTCAAGACCAAAATACCATATATGGATATTTTGCAACGGCGATTAACAACATAAAGCGACAGGAGATCGGGAAACGGATCAACATGTTGAGTTGGCGGGCCCTCAAAAACAAGATAATGTGGCTCCGTTAACGAAAAAACTGTTGCCAGCCCGTGCATTCCCATGCCATCCCTTTGTCATCGGATGAGAGCAGGCAAAGGGGCACACCAAGAAAAAGCCCCGGCGTGGAACAAAAACAAAAAACAGGTTTCATACAGGCACTCCTCTTTCATCGGACGACAGGATCCGGCGCGCGAGCGAGCAGACATCCCCCAGATGGCGCGCGCAGCTGGACACCCCGCAAGGCGGGACGAGGGCGGCGGGTTGAACAGTGGCAGCAGTTCAACCTGCCGTTTCCTTTTTGAGGGGGCGGAATTCGCGGGACGCGCACCAGACAGCAGCAACCGCGAGACCGCGACACGAGGGACGGCAGGCGCGTGGCACGCAGGTTCAGAGGCGAGGGCCACCACAAGGTGGACACCAAGGGGCGGGTTTCGATTCCGGCCTCCTTCCGCCGCGTTCTGGAGGCCGAAGACCCCAACTGGCCCGACAACGAAAATCCCGAGCTGGTCATCGTCTATGGCGACCACCGCCGCAAGTTCCTCGAATGCTACACGATGCAGGCGATCGAGGAGGTCGACGCCAAGATCGAACGCCTTCCGCGCGGCTCGATGCAGCGCAAGATGCTTGAACGGCTCTTCAACGGACAATCCTATCCCACCAATGTCGACGAGACCGGGCGCCTGGTGCTGCCAGCGAAACTGCGCACCAAGATCGAGCTCGAACTCGGAGGCGTTTTTCATCGCGGCCGGGGATACGTTCCAGATCTGGAAGCCCGAAACCTACGAGGAGGAGGAGGTTGCCCGGACCGAAGCCTGGCTCGACGAGTTGGGCGACGACGTTCGATCCGCTGACCTTCCTCGACGGACCGCAGGAGGGCTGAGCCATGCTCGCGGCCGTCCCCACCGATCCAAGTCCACATGTTCCGGTGCTGCTCGACAGCCTGCTTGCCGCCGTTGCACCGGTCACGGGCCGGTGGCTTGACGGAACCTTCGGCGCCGGCGGTTACACCCGTGGCCTGCTGGACGCGGGCGCAGACCAGGTCATCGCCGTCGACCGGGACCCAGCCGTCTTCGACATGGCCGCGAGCTTGGGCCGCGGAATACGGCGACCGGATCGTGATGCAGCCGGGCGTGTTCTCGCGCATGGATGACTACGCCACCGAGCTCGACGGCGTGGTGCTGGATCTCGGCGTCAGTTCCATGCAGCTCGACCAGGCCGAGCGCGGGTTTTCGTTCATGAAGGACGGCCCGCTCGACATGCGGATGAGCCAGGACGGACCGTCGGCCGCTGACATCGTCAACACGGGCGACGAAGACGCAGCTCGCCGACATCCTCTTCCACTACGGCGAGGAGCGCGCCTGCCGCCGGATCGCCCGCGCCATCGTTCGCGCGCGCGCCGACGCACCGATCACCCGCACGCTGCAACTGGCCGGCATCGTCGAAGGCTGCCTGCCCCGCGTCCAAGCCCGGCCAGTCGCACCCCGCGACCCGCAGCTTCCAGGCGCTGCGCATCGCAGTGAATGACGAATACGGCGAGCTCTGGCGTGGGCTGATGGCGGCGGAACGGGCGCTCGCTCCCGGCGGCAGGCTTGCCGTCGTGTACCTTCCATTCCGTCGAGGACCGGATGGTCAAACGCTTCCTGACCGCACGGTCCGGCGGCGGCGGGCGCGCCAATCGCTACGCGCCGGAGACGGAATCCGATCCCGCGCAGTTCGACCTCACCCCGCGCAAGGCCATCGCTCCGGACAAGGCCGAGCTCGACCGCAACCCGCGTGCGCGATCGGCCCAGCCTGCGCGTGGCCCGGCGCACGGACGCGCCCGCAGGCGAGGTTTCCGCCAACGACATCTCCATGCCCGAACTCCCCGGACAACGCTCATGAGAACGATGCTCTACATGCTCACCACCCTTGCCGTCATCGGCCTCGCCTTCTGGGCCTACCGCGAGAACTACGCGACCCAGCAGGCGCTGAAGGAAACGAGCCGCCTACATGCGGAGATGCGCGAGGCCCATGCACGGCTGACCATGCTGCGGGCCGAATGGGCGTATCTCAACCGTCCCGACCGGCTGCGGGAACTGGCCGACCTCAACTTCGACCGTCTGCGGCTGCTGCCGCTGCGGCCGCAGCAATTCGGCCTCGTCGACGAAGTGGCCTACCCGCGCGATCCGCTGCTGCCGATCCTCGGCGCCATCGACCTCTCGTCGGCCAACGGGGAGCATCGGCCATGAGCGCGACGCGGGTTCCGCTCCGTCCGCTGGCGCGCATCCTCGAGGCCCGCGACAAGGGCGAAAATCCCGATGCGATCGAGCGCGAGAACAAGCGCATCCGCCACGAACAGATGCGCGACAAGGCGCGCGGTTCGCGCCGAAGGGCGCCTGCTGGTCCTGGGCGTCTTCTTCTTCTGCGCCTTCGCGATGGTGGGCGCGCGCATGGGGCATCTCGCCACGTCCGAGCCGAGCGAGCCGCGCGCCACGGCGCCCGGGGCCGCCATCTCCGCCGCGCGTGCCGACATCGTCGACCGCCAGGGCCGGATCCTTGCCACGAATCTGGAGACCCATTCCCTCTATGCCCAACCGCCGGAGATGATCGACCCGGTGCGCGCGGCAGAGGAGCTGGTCGGCATCTTTCCCGACCTCGACCGCGAGCGGCTGATCCGGGATTTCACCGGCAAGCGCAAGTTCCTGTGGATCAAGAAGAAGATCAGCCCGGAGCAGATGCAGGCCGTGCATGATATCGGCGAGCCTGGGCTGCTTTTCGGTCCGCGCGAGATGCGCCTTTATCCCAATGGCACGCTCGCGGCGCATGTCCTGGGCGGCGCCTGCTTCGGCAAGGAAGGCGTGCAGTGCGGCCGAGGTGATCGGGGTGGCGGGCGTGGAGAGGTAATTTGACGATTATCTGCGCGATCCAGCGAACGGGAACCGTCCGCTGCAGCTGTCTCTCGACTTGACCGTGCAGGCCGCGGCGGAGCGTGTGCTCTATGGCGGCATGCGGCTGATGAACGCCAAGGGCGCGACCTCGGTGCTGATGGACGTGCACACCGGCGAGGTGATCTCCGTCGTCTCGCTGCCGGATTTCGATCCCAACGACCGGCCGCATGCGCTGACGCAGGGCGACGCGGCCGACAGCCCGCTCTTCAACCGGGCGGTGCAGGGCGTGTACGAATTGGGCTCGACCTTCAAGATCTTCGCGGCGGCTCAGGCGATCGACCTCGGCCTCGTCAACGCGCACACGCTGATCGACACGCGCCCGCCGTTCAAGCTGCGTGGCCACACGATCGGCGAGTTCCACAACAAGAACTACGGATCGCTCTCGGTCAGCGACATCATCGTCAAAAGCTCCAACCGTGGGACAGGGCGGCTCGCGCTCATGATCGGCCCCGAACGTCAGCGGGCCTTCATGAAGGTGCTTGGCATGTTCGACATCACGCCCTTCGAGATCGTGGAGGCCGCGGCTGGCGATCCGCTCCTGCCGGCGAAATGGACGGACCTGAGCGCGGTGACGATCTCCTACGGACACGGTCTCTCCACCAGCCCGATGCACCTTGCCGCCGCGTATTCCGCCATCGCCAATGGCGGTCGCTACGTGCCGCCCACGGTGCTGAAGCGGTCCGGGACGCAGGAAGGGACCCGCGTGATGAGCGCCGAGGCCGCCGCGTCAGCCCGCACGATGCTGCGCAAGGTGGTGACCGATGGTACCGCCAGCATGGGCGAGGTGCCGGGCTACGAGGTCGGCGGCAAGACCGGCACGGCCGACAAACCGCGGCCGCGCGGCGGCTATTACGCCGACAAGGTGATCGCCGTCTTCGCCAGCATGTTCCCCGCCGACAACCCGAAATACGTGCTGGTCGTGGCGCTGGACGAACCGGTCGAAACCAGCGGCGACGAACCGCGTCGCACCGCCGGCTGGACCGCCGTGCCCGTCGCCGCGGAGATGATCCAGCGGCTGGCGCCGCTTCTCGGACTGCGTCCGAAGGAGGCGCCGCTCGCGCTCCTCGACACGAAATGGGCCAGTGGCCAGTAGCGCGACACCGAACAAGTGCCCCTGGCCGGATTCAAGGGCGCAGTCCGTAAGGCGGCCGCTGTATCGACACGTGCGCGGAACAGTGGCGACGGGCGTATTTGGCTGCAATGAAGTACACTGGCTCAAACATCGCGGCGGCATCCTGCGGGCCGACGCCGGACCTCTCTTCGCGCCCTTATGCGGTTTTGCGTCGCGCTCCATCTCCGGACCGACCGCGTCGGAAAACGCCTGCGCGCCGCTTGAGGCAACCCCTCGTGCTGGTATAACGGTCAAAGCATCGGACCGCGCACGACCGGTCCGCGGTGGGGCAGAGATGAGCAGCACGACAAGATCGCTTTCAGGGCTGGGGCTGATGGCCAGGGCCGGCGCCAACCCGGAAATCCGTGGCCTCGCCGTGGACAGCCGCGACGTCGAGGACGGATACCTCTTCGCCGCGATGCCCGGCACCCGCGTCCATGGCGGCGAGTTCATCCAGTACGCCCTGCGCATGGGCGCCGCGGCCGTGCTGACGGATGCCGAGGGCGCGCGTATCGCGGCGGACGCGCTTGCCGCTTCGGATGCGGCGCTGATCGTCACCGACCGGCCGCGGGAATTGCTCGCGCGCACCGCAGCGCTCTGGTTCGGTCGGCAGCCCGAAACCATGGTCGCGGTGACCGGCACCAACGGCAAGACCTCGGTGTCGACCTTCGTGCGCCAGATCTGGATCGAGCTGGGGATTTCGGCCGTGAACCTCGGCACCACCGGGGTCGAAGGTGCTTGGACCGCGCCGCTGGCCCACACGACGCCGGAACCCATCACGCTCCACCGCGCTTTGGCGGAAGCCGCGCGGAACGGCATCACCCACGCGGCGATGGAGGCGTCGTCGCACGGGCTTGACCAGTGCCGGCTCGACGGCGTGGTGTTGAAGGCCGCGGGGTTCACCAATTTCACGCAGGACCACCTCGACTACCACCAAAGCTTCGACGCCTATTTCGACGCCAAGGCCGGTCTTTTCGCGCGCGTCCTGCCGGAGGACGGAACCGCCGTCATCAATATCGACGACACGCGCGGACCCGACATGCTGGCCATCGCCATCGCCCGCGGGCAGGACGTGATCACGGTGGGTCGCGACGCTGCCGAACTGCAACTGGTGGCCCAGCGGATGGACGCCACCGGACAGGATGTCCGGTTCGCTTATGACGGGCAGGCCTGGCAGACGCGGCTGAACCTCGTCGGCGATTTCCAGGCGGAGAACGTGATGGTCGCGGCCGGGCTGGTGATCGCCTGCGGAGCGGATGCGCACGACGTGTTCGAGGCGCTGCCCTCCCTGCGCACCGTCCGTGGCCGGATGCAGCTGGCCGCGACGCGGTCCTGCGGGGCGGCGGTTTTCGTGGATTACGCGCACACGCCCGCGGCGGTGGAAACCGCGCTGCATGCGTTGCGCCCGCACGTGATGGGCCGGCTGATCGTGGTGGTGGGCGCGGGCGGCGACCGCGACCCGTTCAAGCGCCCGCTGATGGGGCAGGCCGCGGCGCGCGGGGCGGATGTCGTCTTCGTCACCGATGACAACCCGCGCAGCGAAGACCCGGCGTCGATCCGCGCTGCTGTCATGGAAGGCTGCCCCGAGGCCACCGAGGTCGCCGACCGGGCCGAGGCCATCCTGCGCGCCGTCGATGCGCTGGGCCCTGGCGACGCGCTCCTCGTTGCGGGCAAGGGGCACGAGACCGGGCAGATCGTGGGTGACGCGATCCTGCCGTTCGACGACGCCGAACAGGCCAGTATCGCCGTGGCCGCCCTGGACGGGAGCGGGATATGAGCCTCTGGACTGCCGACGAAGCTGCCGCCGCCACGGGCGGGCGTTCGACCGCCGACTGGACCGCCACGGGGGTCAGCATCGATACCCGCACGCTGTCCCGCGGCGATCTCTTCGTCGCGCTCAAGCACGCCCGCGACGGGCACGAGTTCGTCGCCGAGGCGCTGAAGAAAGGCGCTGCTGCCGCGCTGGTCAGCCGGATACCCGACGGCGTGCCCGACGATGCGCCGCTCCTGATCGTGCACGATGTCCAGGCGGCGCTGGAGGATCTCGCGACGCGTCCGCCGGGGCGAGACCGCCGCGCGCGTCGTGGCGATCACAGGGTCGGTCGGCAAGACCTCCACCAAGGAGATGCTGCGCGAGGTGCTCGCGGACCAGGGCCGGACCCATGCGTCCGAAGCGTCCTACAACAACCACTGGGGCGTGCCTCTGACGCTGGCGCGGATGCCGGTCGACGCCGAATATGCCGTCATCGAGATCGGCATGAACCACCCGGGCGAGATCGCCCCGCTCTCCCGGCTCGTCCGGCCGCATGTGGCGGTCATCACCACCGTCGCGGCGGCACATCTGGAAGCGTTCGACGACATCTCCGGCAATCGCCGCACGAGAAAGCCAGCATCCTCGACGGTCTCGAGCCCGGTGGCGCCGCCGTCCTGAACGCCGACATCGAGACCTCCGACATCCTGGTGTCGCGGGCGAAGGCGAAACGCGTCCGCATCCTGGGGTTCGGTCGCCACGCGTCGGACTATCGCCTCGGGGACGCGCAGATCCACGACGAGGTCACCGTGGTGCAGTCCACTGTTCACGGCCAGGATCTGCTCTTCAAGCTTGCCGCCGCCGGCGCGCATTTCGCGATGAACGGCCTCGCGGCGCTGGCTGCGGCCGCGGAGATGGGCGCTGACATCGCCCTCGCCGCGCAGTCGCTCGGCCGCTGGACCCCCTACAAGGGCCGTGGCGCGCGCGAGATCATCCGCCTCGACCCGGTGGAAGATCACCAGACGCTGGAACTCATCGACGAAAGCTACAACGCCAATCCCGCCTCGATGGCGGCCGCCTTGAACGTGCTGGCCGCCGCCCGTGTCCGACACGACGTCGGACGCGTGGCCCAGGGCCGCCGCATCGCGATCCTGGGAGACATGAAGGAGCTGGGCGCGGGCTCGCCTGCGCTTCATGCCGGCCTCGCCGACTTGCCGTCGCTGGAACATGTCGACGAGATCCATTGCGTCGGCCCGCTCATGCGCGACCTTTACGCGGCGCTGCCCGAAACCAAACGCGGACACACCACGCAAACCAGCGAGGAGATGGCCGCCTGGCTGCGCACGCGGCTCGATGCGGGCGACGTGGTGATGGTCAAGGGATCGCTGTCGATGAAACTCGGGATCGTCGTTGACGCCATCCGCAAACTGAGCCATGCGAGCCGGCAGTCCGCGCATGCTCCATGAAAGATCGGGACGGTTGAGATGCTATATTGGTTGACGCTTCTGTCCGACGGCGGGGATTTTTTCAACCTTTTCAGGTATATAACGTTCCGGGCGGGCGGGGCGTTCCTGACCGCTCTGGTCTTCGGCTTCCTCTTCGGCCGGCCGCTGATCGCCGTTCTGCGCAAACGCCAGGGCAAGGGGCAACCGATCCGCGACGACGGGCCCGCGGCGCATGTGGCCAAGGCCGGAACGCCGACCATGGGCGGATTGCTGATCGTGGGCGCGCTCGCCACCTCCACGCTATTCTGGGCCCGGCTGGACAATCCTTACGTCTGGATCGTGCTCGGCGTCACGCTCAGTTTCGCGCTGATCGGGTTCTTCGACGACTATGCCAAGGTTTCCAAGCAGAACGTCAAGGGCGTGCCCGGGCGGGTGCGGATCCTGCTCGGCGTCCTGATCGCTGCCCTCGCCGCGGTTGCCGCAACGTGGGCGCATCCGGCGGAGCTGCAGTTCCGGCTCGCGCTCCCGATCTTCAAGGATGTTCTTCTGAATTTCGGCCTTCTTTTCATCCCCTTCGCGATCCTGGTGATCGTGGGTGCGGCCAACGCGGTGAACCTGACCGACGGGCTCGACGGGCTTGCCATCATGCCGGTGATGATCGCGGGAGGCACGCTGGGGATCATCGCCTATGCCGTGGGGCGGGTCGATTTCACCGAGTATCTCGACGTTCATTACGTGCCCGGAACGGGGGAGATCCTGATCTTCTCGGCCGCGCTCTTCGGGGGCGGGCTCGGGTTTCTGTGGTATAACGCGCCCCCTGCGGCGGTCTTCATGGGGGACACGGGATCGCTTGCACTGGGCGGCGCGCTGGGGGCGATCGCGGTGGCGACGAAGCACGAGATCGTGCTCGCGATCGTGGGCGGGCTCTTCGTGGTGGAGGCGATGTCGGTGATCATCCAGGTCCTCTATTTCAAGCGGACGGGGAAGCGGGTGTTTCTGATGGCCCCGATTCATCATCACTATGAAAAGCTGGGCTGGTCTGAGCCGACCATCGTGATCCGGTTCTGGATCATTTCGCTGATCCTGGCCGCGATCGGGCTGGCGACGCTGAAGGTGCGGTAAAGTCCTGGCTGGGACAGGGGGTCAAGCCTTTGTGTTTGTTCGAAAATCCAAAACAACTGCGTTTCCGTTTGGGACCCCGGGCCGGGAACAGCGCGCAGCGCCCCGGCCCAGCGGCGGCCCGTTCGGGCGGGCTGCCGCTGTGTCGACGTTTGCGCTGAGCGGGGGCTGCGGATGTCTGTGGCTGCCATGAAGCGCAGGATCGGGAGGATCGCGGCGGAACATCCCGGCCGACGGGCCGGACCGCCGGGCCGCCGCCATGATCGGCGTGGCAGTGACGATTGTGCCGCGATCTGTCCCGAAGAAGTTTCGGGCAGTGATTATGTGGGCGGCATTTGAAGCGTCGGCTTATCGCCGAGGGCGCATGGCTCGGGCCGTTTTCGGAACAGTCGTTGCGGTATCTGGCGGGTTACCGGTCGCGGCGAGTGTTTAAGGGGCATCGTCGAATGGCCCTCAGCGATCGAAACCGACTCCAATCGGCGCCGCCGAAACAATCGGACAACTCAAGCCACGCCTCCCCGGCAGGAACCGCGCCTCGTTGGCGGCTCGACGTCACGAAATGCATTCCGCCGGCACCGCCGCGAGATGAAGGCGGACCTGGACAAGCTGCGTGGGGAACTGGAGGCGAAGTTCGCAGAGACAGCGGGCGGACGCGGCGAGAGAAGGTTATCAACTCGGAGCCGGTCATAGGGGCCGAATTCGGAAACGCCGGATCGCCAACCCGAGGAGGGACTGGCCGAGGCGCAGAAACGTATCGCGGAACTGGAATCCCTGCTGGAGCGGATGGGACAACGAGATCGGCGGGGACCGCATCGCCGAGGCGCGTGCGGCGCTGGAACAAGGCGATAGACTCTGTCGCCGACGAGATCTTCGCCGAGGTCGAGGCGCGCGACGAACTCGCCGTTCAAGGAAACAGCTCGGGCCGCTTTCGGCCGCGGCGAAGTCGCCGAGGCAGAGGTGCGCTGGGGCGATGCGGCGCGGCATTACGGTAATGCTGCGCGTTGGAGCCAAGATGTCGAAAGCCTCTACAAAGCGACGAATTTCGCTCAGTTGACCGGGAACTACGAAATTGCCTCTCGGTACGCGGACGACTACGTGACGGTCGCCCGAAGTGCTGGATCAGAATAGGAGTTGTCTCGGGCGCTGGACCGCAAGGCGACGGTCTTGCAAAACCTAGGCCGATTCGGAAGAAGTCCGAAACCGTATTCCGCGAAGGACTGGCGATCGACCGGGCGACTATCGGAGAGAAACATCCAGAATACGCAACTAAGCCTTAACAATCTCGCGCGGTGATTAGAGAGCAGGGCCGCTACGCAGGGGCGGAAGGGCCTCCACCGTCAGGCATCGAGATCGACCGTGCGACTATAGGCGAGATGCATCCGGCACCACGCCGTTGCCTCAACAACCTTGGCGCCGCACTGCAGATGCAGGGCCGACATGCGGAGGCCGAGGCGCAATTACCTTAAGGCGCTGAAGATCGACCGGGCGACATCGGGGAGGAGCATCCGGACTATGCCATGCACCTCAACAACCTTGGCAAGCGTATTCAGAGCGCAAGGTGACTATTCTCAGAGGCGGAGGCGCTTTACCGCCAGAGCGCTGGAAATCGACCGCGCGACTATAGGGAGTTGCATCCGGGCTATGGCAACGACCTTCATAATCTCGCGCTCGTTGTGGAGGTGCAGGGCCGGTACGCGGAGGCGGAGGAACTCTATCGTCAGGCGTTAAGGATTGAGCGAGCAACGATCGGCGAGGGTCATCCGCGGTATGCCGAGCACGCCGGAAATCTGGGGCGGCTGCTGGGCAAGCAAGGCAAGATGTCGGAAGCGCGGGAGATGCTGGGGCATGCGACTTGCCGAGCTTTCGCGATACTTTCCCTGAGGATCATCCGTACATCGCGGAGACGCAGCGGCGGATAGACGCGCTGCCGTCCGACGCCGGCTGACAGGTGACGATCCGATCCCCTTGCAACACTCTGCCCCCGGGCGAACTCTCCACCCAAACCAAAGGGAGCAGGTAATGATTCCGGTCGCGGGTGTTGACAGGCAGGTGCATCGGGGTGCTGGGGCTCGGGCGGTCGGGGATGTCGGCGGCGCGGGCGCTGGTCGCCGGCGAGGCCGAGGTGCGGGTCTGGGATGACAATCCGGAGGCGCGTGCGCGGGCCGAGGCGGAAGGGTTCGTCGTGGCCGACCTCTCGCGCGACGGGGAGATGGGGCGGCTGGAGCTGCTGGTGACCAGCCCGGGCATCCCGCATCTCTATCCCGCGCCGAACCCGGTCATCGCGAAGGCCTATGCGGCGGGGGTGCCGGTCGACAACGATATCGGGCTCTTCTTCAGGTCCTTCGCGACGCCGGACTGGGAGAGTTTCGACCAGACGCCGAAGGTTGTGGCGGTCACCGGGTCGAACGGGAAATCGACCACTTCGGCGCTCATCTACCACGTGCTGACGGCGGCGGGGCGGCCGGCACAACTGGCCGGCAACATCGGGCGTGGCGTGCTGGACCTGGATCCCGCGCGGAACGGCGAGGTGGTGGTGCTGGAGCTTTCCTCCTACCAGACCGACCTCGCGCGCGCGCTGACGCCGGACGTGGCGGTGTTCACCAATCTCTCGGCCGATCACCTGGACCGGCACGGCGGCATGGGCGGCTATTTCGCGGCGAAGCGGAGGCTCTTTGCCGAGGGCGGGCCGGACCGCTGTATCATCGGTGTGGACGAGGCCGAGGGGATGTATCTCGCCGGGCAGCTGAGCGAGGGGCCGGCGGATGACCGGGTGATCCGCATCTCCGTCGCCGGCAAGCTTGGCGGGCCGGGATGGCATGTCCATGCGCGGAAGGGGTATCTGGCGGAGTACCGCAAGGGCAAACAGGTGGGGTCGATCGATCTGCGCGAGATCAAGGGCCTGCCGGGGGCCCATAATCACCAGAACGCGTGCTGCGCCTATGCGGTGTGCCGCACGCTGGGGCTGGCCCCGCGAGAGATTGAGGCGGGGCTGAAGAGCTACCCGGGCCTGCCCCACCGCAGCCAGTTGATCGCGGAGGCGAACGGGGTGCGGTTCGTCAATGACAGCAAGGCGACCAATGTGGACAGCGCGGCGCGGGCGCTCATGGCGTTCGAGCGGGTGCGGTGGATCTGCGGAGGGCTGATGAAGGAGGGCGGGCTCGAGGGACTGCGTGAGGCGTCGGCCTCGGTGGTGAAGGCCTACGTGATCGGACGCGAGGCTGCGAGCTTCGCGCTTCATCTCGCACCGGAAGCCGACATCTGCGGGACGATGGACGTGGCGGTGGCGCGCGCCGTCGCGGACGCGGAGCCGGGCGAGGTCGTGCTGCTGGCGCCGGCGGCGGCGAGCTTTGACCAGTACGACAATTTCGAGCGGCGCGGCGAGGATTTTGCGGCCGAGGTGGCGAAGCATTTATCCAGATGAGCGGCCCTGGCGGTCCGCGCGCCTTTTCCTGATTGGCGCCGCTTTTCGGCATCCGTCAGGGAGCGGAGATCGCGCGGGCGGCGGCCATGGCCGAGGACCAGGCCCATTGGAAGTTGTAACCGCCGAGCCAGCCGGTGACGTCTACCGCCTCTCCGATGGCAAAAAGGCCGGGCACGGATGTCGCCTCCATGGTCCGGCTGGAGAGATGGTCGGTCGCGATGCCGCCCAGGGTCACTTCGGCCGTGCGGTAGCCTTCGGTGCCTGCTGGCGTGAGCTGCCAGTCGCAGAGATGGTCACAGATCCTGCAGAGGGCGGTATCGGACTGGGCGGCGAGGTTGCCGGAGAGGTCGAGGTCCGCGCCCAGGTGATCGACGAGCCGTGCGGGGAGGTGACGCGCGAGTTCGGTTTTGAGCGCGCGACGACCGGCGGTTGAACGTTGCAGACGCAGGTGGGCGTGGAGGCCGGTCGGCGTCAGGTTGACCGAGATCGCCTGCCCTTCGCGCCAGTAGCTGGAACTTTGCAGCACGGCGGGGCCTGAGAGTCCGCGGTGGGTGAAGAGCAGTGCCTCGTCGAAGCGGTTACCGTCGGCGGTGGTGACGGCCGTGGGCAGCGACACACCGGCCAGCGGGGCGAAGCGGCCTTCGGAGAAGGTGTAGGGGACAAGCGCCGGACGCGTTTCGGTGACCGCGAGGCCGAACTGGCTGGCGAGATCGTAGGCGAGGCCGGTGGCGCCCATCTTGGGGATGGACTTGCCGCCTGTTGCGAGAACGAGGGTGCGCGCAACGACGTCCACTGCCTGGCCCTCGCGTACCAATTGCGCGCGGAAGCCGTCGGGGCCGCGGGTGACCGCCGTGACGGTCGTTTGGGTCCAGAGGTCCGCGCCCGCCTGCCGCATGAGGCCTGTCAGCATCGCGATAATCCCGCGCGCGGAGTTGTCGCAGAAGAGCTGGCCCAGCGTTTTTTCATGCCAGGCGATGCCGTGGCGGTCGACGAGGTCGATGAAATCCCACTGCGTGTAGCGCGCCAGGGCGGATTTGCAGAAATGCGGGTTCTCGGACAGAAACGCGTGCGGGCCGCAATGAAGGTTGGTGAAGTTGCAGCGCCCGCCGCCGGAGATGCGGATCTTTTCCCCCGGTTTTCGGGCGTGCTCCACAACGAGCGTGCGGCCGCTTGCATGGGCCGCGCACATCATGCCGGCGGCCCCGGCGCCAAGGATCAGCGTATCGATCTGCATGGCAGCGCCTTGGCCGAGCGTGGGCATGACGTCAAGTCGGTAGGGCCACCGTCCAAAACTCTGCCGCCAGTGTCCTGCCAGGTTCCGACAATTCCGGACTAGCCGCCGATTCGTTTTGAAGTTAGACTGACAAGCCAAGACCCCGGCCAACCGGGGCGTTTCGAGGCATTCGGGCGGTTACGATGACAGAGATGGTGTATGGCACGCTCCCGGTGCGGGATGCGGAGCCGATCCTTCCGAAATGGTGGCGGACGGTCGATCGCTGGACGCTGACCTGCATCCTGCTGCTGTTCTGCATCGGTGTTCTGCTGGGGCTGGCCGCGTCGCCGCCGCTCGCGGCAAAGAACGGGTTCGAGCCGTTTCACTACGTGGAGCGGCAGGCCGTTTTTGGCGGGTTGGCGATCGTCGCGATGATCCTGACCTCCATGATGGCGCCGCAACTGGTGCGCCGCCTCGCCGTGATCGGTTTTCTCGTGGCGTTCGTGGCGATGGCCTTTCTGCCGTTCTTCGGGACGGATTTCGGCAAGGGGGCGACGCGATGGTATTCGCTGGGATTTGCCAGTGTGCAACCGTCGGAATTCCTCAAACCCGGCTTCGTCGTCATGGCGGCCTGGATGATGGCGGCGGCGCAGGAGCTCAACGGTCCTCCGGGGCGGCTCTGGTCCTTCATCCTGTGCATCGCCATCGTCTTCATGCTGGCGTTGCAACCGGATTTCGGGCAGGCCTGTCTGGTCCTCTTCGGCTGGGGTGTGATGTATTTCGTGGCCGGCGCGCCGATGGTTCTGCTGGTCGGGATGGCGGGGCTGGTGGTCTTTGCCGGCACGCTGGCCTATTCCCATTCGGATCACTTCGCGCGGCGCATCGACGGGTTCCTGTCGCCCGATATCGACCCCACGACGCAGCTAGGCTATGCCACCAACGCGATCCGCGAGGGCGGCCTTTTCGGCGTCGGCGTGGGCGAGGGACAGGTGAAATGGTCGCTGCCCGATGCGCACACCGACTTCATCATCGCCGTCGCGGCCGAAGAATACGGGCTGATCCTCGTGCTGACGATCATCGTGCTCTACATGTCGATCGTCATCCGGTCGCTCCTGCGGCTGATGCGGGAGCGGGACCCGTTCATCCGGCTCGCCGGGACCGGGATCGTCTGCATCTTGGGCGTGCAGGCGATGATCAATATCGGCGTGGCCGTACGGCTGCTTCCGGCCAAGGGCATGACGCTGCCCTTCGTGAGCTACGGCGGCTCCTCGGTGATCGCGTCGGGCATCGCTGTCGGCATGCTGCTGGCGTTCACGCGGGCGCGGCCCCAGGGGCATCTGTCCGAACTGCTCGGGCGTGGCCGGTCATGACATTGGTTCCGAACGGACCGCGGCCGGGTGTGGCAGTGTCGCAGTCGCCCGGGTGGTGCCGATGAGCGCGCCGCTTCTGATCATCGCAGCCGGGGGCACCGGCGGCCACATGTTCCCGGCCCAGGCCCTGGCCGAGGAGATGCTGTCGCGCGGCTGGCGGGTCAAGCTCTCCACCGATGCCCGCGGTGCGCGCTACACCTCCGGGTTTCCCGAGGGTACGGAGATCGAGGAGATCAGCTCGGCCACCTTCGCCCGCGGCGGGCCGCTGGCCAAGCTGACCGTACCGCCGCGGATCCTCGCCGGGGTGATCGGCGCCGTCGGCAAGATGATGATGCAGCGCCCTGCGGTCGTCGTGGGATTTGGCGGCTATCCCACGATTCCGGCCATGGCCGCGGCCTGGACCCTGCGCCTTCCTCGCATGATCCATGAACAGAACGGTGTGCCGGGCCAGGTCAACCGCCTCTTCGCCACCCGCGTGGACTTGATGGCCTGTGGCATCTGGCCCACCGACCTGCCGGAAGGCGTCACCGCGGAGCATACCGGCAACCCGGTGCGCAGGTCCGTGCATGACCGGGCGGGAGCGTCCTACATCGCGCCCGGCGATTACCCGATCAAGATGGTGGTCATCGGCGGTTCGCAAGGCGCGCGCGTCATGAGCGAGATCGTGCCCGCGGCCGTGGCCGAACTGCCCGACACGGTGCTGTCGAACCTCACGGTCGTGCAGCAGGCCCGCGAGGAGGATGCCGAGTCCGTCACGCAAGCCTATGCGCGGCTGGGCGTGCGGGCGCAGGTCGAGCCCTTCATCCACGACGTGCCCCGCCAGTTCGCCGAGGCGCAGCTGATCATCAGCCGGGCGGGCGCGTCGAGCGTCGCGGACATCGCCGCGATCGGGCGGCCGGCGATCCTGATCCCCTATCCCCATGCGGCGGGCGATCACCAGACCGCCAACGCGCGCGGGCTGGTCCAGGCGGGCGGCGCGATCATGATCCCCGAGCGTTACCTGACCGCCTCGAGCCTCGCCGAACACATCCAGGTCGTGCTGGAGGATCCGGACGGCGCGTCGCGGATGGCCCGCGCCTCGCTGAGCCAGGGGCGGCCCGATGCCGCGACGGCACTGGCCGACCTGGTCGAAACCCTCGCGCAGAAAGGGGCGAAATCATGAACGCGGCCACGAAGCTTCCCGGAGATGTCGGCATCATCCATTTCGTGGGCATCGGCGGCATCGGCATGTCGGGCATCGCGGAGGTGCTGCTGAACCACGGGTATTCGGTGCAGGGCTCCGACCTCAAGGCCAGCAAGATCACCGAGCGGCTGGCGGGCATGGGGGCCACGATCTTCGAAGGCCAGCGGGCGGAGAACATCGAGGGCGCGGAGGTGGTCGTGATCTCCTCGGCCATCAAGCCCGGCAACCCGGAGCTGGACGCGGCGCGGGCGCAGGGCATGCCGGTGGTGCGCCGGGCGGAGATGCTGGCCGAGCTGATGCGGCTCAAGTACAACGTCGCGGTCGCCGGGACCCACGGCAAGACCACCACGACCACCATGGTGGCAGCCCTGCTCGATGCGGGCGATTTCGACCCGACGGTGGTGAATGGCGGGGTCATCCACGCCTATGGCTCCAACGCGCGGACGGGGGCCGGCGAATGGATGGTGGTGGAGGCCGACGAGAGCGACGGCACCTTCAACCGCCTGCCCGCGACCATCGCCATCGTGACCAATATCGACCCCGAGCACATGGAGCATTGGGGGACGGAGGAGGCGCTGCACCAGGGCTTCTACGATTTCGTCTCCAACATCCCGTTCTACGGGCATCGCCGTCTGCTGCACCGACGATGCGGACGTGCAGGCGCTGGTGGGCCGGATCACCGACCGCCGCGTGCTGACCTATGGCTTCAACGCGCAGGCGGACGTGCGGGCGACGGGGCTGCACTACGAGAACGGCTCGGCGCATTTCGACGTGCACCTGCAGGCGGAGGACGTGGTGATCGAGGGCTGCACCCTGCCGATGACGGGAGATCACAACGTGTCGAACGCGTTGGCCGCCGTCGCCGTGGCGCGGCACCTCGGGATGAAGGGGGCGGAGATCAAGTCGGCGCTCGCGTCCTTCGGCGGCGTCAACCGGCGCTTCACCAAGGTGGGCGAGGTCGACGGCGTCACGATCATCGACGATTACGGCCACCACCCGGTGGAGATCACCGCCGTGCTGAAGGCCGCCCGCCAGGCCACGCAGGGCCGCATCATCGCGGTGCACCAGCCGCACCGCTACACCCGCCTGCACCACCATTTCGAGGAGTTCTGCGCCTGCTTCAACGAGGCCGACGTGGTGGGCATCACCGACGTCTACGCCGCCGGAGAGGACCCGATCCCCGGCGCCACCCGCGACGATCTGGTCGCGGGCCTCATCCGCCACGGCCACCGCCACGCCCGCGCGGTGGAGGACGAGGCGGATCTGGCGCGGCTGGTGAAGGAACAGGCGCGGCCCGGCGACATGGTCGTCTGCCTCGGCGCCGGCACCATCAGCGCCTGGGCCGGAGGCCTGGCCGAAAGGCTGACCAAGGGCGCGGCGTGAGATGGAGATTGAGGAGGTCAAGGATCGTGGGAGTCTGCAGGACATACCTGAAGTCGCTGGACGGCGACGTGCGGCTGCTGACTGACCGTCGGGTGGCTTTTCGCACCGCAGCTCGTGTATTGCCGGTCGCATTGGGCTACTATCTTGGCGAAGATGCCGGGAAACGTAATTTGACGGCCGCGCCGATTTTTGGTGCTGTGGCAATTTCTGGGGTTGCGAGCGCATGGCCAACCCCAGAAGTTAAACGCGCCGCCGCCGCTGCCGTCGCCAACGCCACCAACGCCGCCGCTGCCGCCGCAGCCGCTGCTGCAGCAGCGGTCAACGCTCCCAACGCCAAAGCTGCCGCTGCCGCCGCTGTCCGCCGCCAACGCCGTTGCTGCCAGACGCCGCCGATGCGGCTGCCAACGCCGCGGCTGCCAACGCCGCACGCAATCATGGATGCGAGCTCGCATTGATCTGGAATGGCTCAAGGCCGAGCAGTTTTCGCGTTGGTGCCTCTATGGAGGGGGTTTTCGGTGCCCGAAGGGCTTGCAAGCAGCATGGACTGATGCGCGGACACGGATGGAGGCGAAAGGAAGCCCTAATTGGAGCTTCTGGATCCTCTGGTACGAGCGTGTCCGCGCGGGCCGCGACTTCCACGCCGACAAGCTCGCCGAAATCCTGAACCCGCTGCGCGAAGACGACTGGAAGAAAGGCCCCGCCCACATCAACCCGCTCTTCGACGACCTCCTCGCCCTCTACCGCGAGGAGGATGAGCTTGAAGCGACTGCGACGAGGCGCGCCAGGCGAGGTTGGAGCGCGGAGCGGCCGGAAAAATAACGAAAATCGCCAGGCATCAAGACGCAGCGTCTCTCGACAACATGCCGCCGGAGTTGATCGACGCAGACACAGCTTGCTCAGACAGTCGAGTTGACATCTGGGAGCAGGTCGCAGACGACTAGATCCGAAGGCTGACCCATAAGCAAAATCCGCGAGGAAGTCCAGCGCCTCCGAGCCTTGGAAGCTCCTCAATGCTTGAAGGCATGAGCGACGGTCGCTGCATATTCGGCAAACAAATGCGATCTCTTTCTTGATGAGGCGATGAAGTCGCGGTGGGAAATGGGCTGGACCGGCCATTGGCGGTGCCTTGGTTTCGCCGAGCCTGATCGAATTGCGTGCGCAGTTTGCTCAAGATTCGCAGGTCATGCCGTAATGCTGATCGGATGCACCTCGCCCGGCGGCACCGCCGGGCAGCGCCCGACCGCCCCCCGGGCGGGCGCTTCGCGCGACGCCCGCGGTCGGTCGCTGCCCTCGGCATTCTGGAACGTGAGTCTCAAAAGTGGACGACTCGCTCAGTCGGTGTCGCGACGCAAAGGCGTCGAGGCGAGTTTTCGGAAGGAATTGAACTATCGCCTCGGCTTTGTTGACCGTATCTTTGACACTTTATGGTGCTACGGCGCGGGACAGCGCCGGGACGCTGCAGCAGCGGGGCGACAGGCTGCTGGCGGCGGTGAGGACGGCGAAGGGGCTCTGGGCCTTGTGGAAATCGGTAAAGGAGATCGTCTTTGGTTAGCAACTTGATACTGCTCTGGTTCTGCGTCGGATGGGTCCTGGCTTCCGCCGTGGTGGCGATGCTGCCGATGCGGCGGCAATACGTGCCGGGGGTGGCGCTGTTGCTGGCGGCACCCGTGCTGATCGCGATCATCTGGCAGCAGGTCGGCTGGATCGCGGGGCTGGCGGCGCTCGCGGCCTTCGCCTCGATGTTCCGCAACCCGCTGCGGTATTTCTGGGCCCGCGCGCGCGGGCAAACCTGGGAGGTTCCGAAATGACGGTCTCGCTGACCCTCGCCTGTTTCTGGGCGCTCGTCGCGAACCTCGCGGCCATGGCGCCGTCGCGGAACAATCACTGGCGGCGGGCGTTCGCGCTGATCGCCGTGGGCATCCCGCTCGTGGGGTACGTCACCTACCAGAACGGCCCCTGGATCGGGCTGCTGGTGCTGGTCGCCGGGATGAGCGTGCTGCGCTGGCCGGTGATCTACGTGAGCCGCTGGATGCGCGGACAGGTGCGTCGGACGGGTCCGTGATCTACGCCTTGCCGGGCGCCGCCGTCCTCGTTGGCGGCGCGCTTGGGTACTGGCTGGGCAAGGGGCATCGCTGGGCGTGGCTCGTGGTGCTGATGTCGCTCGGCACGGCCGCCTTCGCCTGGTTGATGGTGACGGGGCCGACCCTGCCCGGTCACGACGGATTGGGCCGCGTCTATCTGGCGGTGCTGGCGGTTCTTCCCCTTGAAACCGGCCTGCTGATCGGGGCAGGGATTGCCGTGATCCGGAGCCGGCGGGATGGACATGGCTGACGATTTGCCGACCGTGCGCGGAAAGCTGACCGCGAACCGTGCACTGAGCGACCTGACCTGGCTGCGCGTGGGCGGACCGGCGGACTGGCTGTTCCAGCCCGCGGATGCGGAGGATCTGGCGTCGTTCCTGCGTGATCTGCCCGGCGCGGTGGACGTGTTCCCGATGGGCGTTGGCTCCAACCTGATCGTGCGGGATGGCGGCCTGCGTGCCGTGGTGATCCGGTTGCCGATGCGGAGTTTCGGGCAGATCGCGGTCGAGGGCCGGCGGGTCACCGCGGGAGCCTCGGCGCTGGATTCGCGGGTGGCGATGGCGGCGGCGGAGGCGGGCGTTGACCTGACCTTCCTGCGCACCATTCCGGGCTCCATCGGTGGGGCGGTGCGGATGAACGCCGGGTGTTACGGCAGCTATGTCGCGGACGTGTTTCGCGCGGCGACGGTCGTGCTGCGCTCGGGCGAGGTCGTGGTTCTGGGACCGGAGGATCTGAACTTCGGCTACCGCCGGTCGGATCTACCGGAGGGTGCCGTGCTGGTCGAGGCGGTGTTCGAGGGACCGGAGGGCGCGACGGGGGAACTCATGGCCCGTATGGAGGCGCAGGTGAAGCAGCGTGACGCGACGCAGCCGACGAAAGAGCGCAGCGCCGGCAGCACGTTCCGCAACCCGGCGGGGTACTCCAGCACCGGGCGCGCCGACGACACGCATGAATTGAAGGCCTGGAAGGTGATCGACGAGGCCGGCATGCGCGGCGCGCGGCGCGGTGGGGCGCAGATGAGCGAGATGCATTCGAATTTTCTTATCAACACGGGTGGCGCGACGGCCGCAGACCTCGAAGGCCTTGGTGAAGAGGTTCGAAAAAAGGTTTACCAGTCGCGCGGCATCACGCTAGAATGGGAAATCATGCGTGTGGGCGAGGCAGTCCCCGCGACAAAGCCGAAACGGCAAGAATAACAAGGGTCTGGGCAAGACCCGGGACATGAGGCAAGACGTTGGGTCAGTCGAGCAGGGCACCCAAACGTGTGGCGGTATTGATGGGCGGCCCCTCGGCGGAGCGCGAGGTGTCGTTGTCGAGCGGGCGCGAATGCGCCAACGCGCTGCGCGAGGCGGGATATGAGGTAGTCGAGGTCGATGCGGGCCGCGACCTGCCGTCCGTTCTGCACTCCGAACAGCCCGATGTCGTCTTCAATGCGCTGCATGGCCGCTGGGGCGAGGATGGGTGCGTTCAGGGCATGCTGGAATGGCTGCGGATTCCGTACACCCATTCCGGCGTGCTGTCGTCGGCGCTGGCGATGGACAAGCAACGCACGAAGGATGCCTACGGCGCCTCCGGGCTGCCCTTCGTGGAGTCGCGACTGGCTTGCCGGGCGGAGATCGAAGGGCATCACGTCATGGAGCCGCCTTACGTCGTGAAGCCCTACAACGAGGGGTCGTCGGTCGGCGTCTACATCGTGACGGAGGCCGCCAACGGCCCGCCGACGCTGGCGCCGGACCTGCCAGAGATCCTTATGGTCGAGCGCTATGCCGCGGGGCGGGAGCTGACCACGACGGTGATGGGGGACCGGGCGCTGACGGTGACCGACATCATCACCGACGGCTGGTACGATTACCACGCGAAATACGCCGCGGCGGGTCGCGCCACGTGGTGCCGGCCGAGATCCCGCAGGACATCTTCGACGCCTGCATGGATTTCGCCCTGCGCGCGCATCGCGGCATTGGGCTGCCGGGGCCTCAGCCGCACGGACTTTCGCTGGGACGAGGCGCGCGGGATGGACGGGCTGATCCTGCTGGAGACGAACACGCAGCCGGGCATGACGCCGACCTCGCTGGCGCCCGAGCAGGCGGCCGCGTGCGGGATCGGCTTTCGCGAGCTCTGCGCGTGGCTGGTGGAGGATGCCTCGTGCGGTCGCTGACCCGCCGCAAGCCGGAACCGCCCCGATCCCGCGCCGTCGCGCTGGGCTGGCGGCTGAACGCGGATGCTGCTGACGCCGGGGTTCCGGCTGGCTCTGCGGGCGGGCATTCCGGTCCTGCTGACGGTCGGGCCGCGACATGGTGGTTGTCCGACGAGGCGCGGCGCGATGGCGATCGAGCGACGCCGTGGCAGAGGCGCGCCACGCCATCGCGCAGCGCCCCGAGTTCATGGTCAACCTGATGGCGGTCGAGGGTGCGGGTCGACAAGGTCGCGGCCGAGATCCGGGAGATCCTGCCCATCGAGCTGCCGATGTCGTCGTTCGACATCGATCTGGAGCATCTGCGCAAGACCATCGCTGCGCTGGATCCGGTGCGAGAGGTGACGGTCCGCATCCGGCCCGGCGGCATCCTGGAGGCGCACGTGACAGAACGCGTGCCGGTCGCGGTCTGGCGGAGATACGATCGCGTGTCGCTGATCGACGAGATGGGCGTGCATGTGGCCGACATCCCGACGCGGCTGGCGCGGCCCGATCTGCTGCTGATCGCCGGCGACGGCGCCGATCGCGCCGTGGCCGAAGCGCTGGCGCTGATAGCGCGCCGCAGCGCCGCTTGGCGACCGTCTGCGCGGCATCGTGCGCATGGGCGAGCGGCGCTGGGACGTCGTGCTGGACCGGGACCAGCGGATCCTGCTGCCGGAAGACGGCGCCGGTGCAGGCGCTGGAGCGGGTGATCGCGCTCGACAAGGCGCAGGACATGCTGGAGCGCGACGTCGCGCGGGTCGACATGCGGCTGCGGCAGCGTCCGACGGTGCAGATGAACGAGGCCGCGACCGCCGAATGGTGGCGCATCCAGGCGCAGAACCTGGGGCAATCGAAAGAATTCGAGGATACGGGGCAGTAGGATCATGATCGACTTGTATGCCAATCCCAGCGCAGCGATGCGCCACATGCGCCGGGCAGGCCATGCAGCGCGGCGTGGTGGCGGTCCTGGACGTCGGCACGTCCAAGATCGCCTGCCTCGTGCTGCGGTTCGACGGCGACCGTCCGGCTGGCGGAGACGACGGAGATCGGCGCGCTGGCGGGGCAGGCCGGGCTTTCGCGTGATCGGCGCCGCAACGACCCGCTCGCGCGGGGTGCAGCTTCGGCGAAATCGGCGCGATGGCCGAGACCGAGCGCGCCATCCGCACCGCGCTTCAGGCGGCGCAGAAGATGGCGGGCATCCGCGTCGATCACGTCATCGCCTGTTTTTCCGGGGCGGAGCCGCGCGTCCTACGGTCTCGACGGCGCGGTCGAGCTTGAAGGGGACGCGGTGTCCGAGAGGACGTGGCCCGCGTGATGGCGGCCTGCGACGTGCCCGATTTCGGGGCGGGCCGCGAGGTGCTGCACGCGCAGCCGGTGAACTTCGCGCTCGACCACCGCTCGGGGCTGATCGATCCGCGCGGGCAGATCGGCAACGAGCTGTCGGTCGACATGCACATGCTGACGGTGGATGCCGCGCGCGGTCCAGAACCTCGCCCATTGCGTCAAGCGCTGCGACCTGGAACTCGCGGGCATCGCATCCTCGGCCTATGTCTCGCGGCATCGCCGCGCTGGTCGAGGACGAGCAGGAGCTGGGTGCGGCCTGCATCGACATGGGCGGCGGCTCCACCGGCGTGTCGATCTTCATCAAGAAGCACATGATCTATGCCGACGCGTGCGGCATGGGCGGCGAGCATGTGACCTCCGACATCTCGATGGGTCTGCAGGTGCCGACGGCCACGGCCGAACGGATCAAGACGTTTTACGGCGGCGTCATCGCCACCGGCATGGACGACCGCGAGATGATCGAGATCGGCGGCGATACCGGCGATTGGGAGCATGACCGCCGCACCGTCAGCCGGGCCGAGCTGATCGGCATCATGCGCCCGCGGGTCGAGGAAATCCTCGAGGAGGTGCGCGCGCGGCTCGATGCGGCGGGCTTCGATCATCTGCCCAGCCAGCAGATCGTGCTGACCGGCGGCGGCAGCCAGATCCCCGGCCTTGACGGGCTGGCCGCAAGGATCCTGGGCCAGCAGGTGCGGCTCGGCCGGCCGCTGCGCGTGCACGGCTTGCCGCAGGCGGCGACCGGGCCGGGCTTTGCCAGCGCGGTGGGCCTGTGCCTCTTCGCGGCGCATCCGCAGGACGAATGGTGGGATTTCGACATCCCGGCCGACCGCTATCCCCGGCGCGGTCGCAGCGGCGGTCAAATGGTTCCGGGACAACTGGTAGTTGAAGACAGGTGCGGTTTCGCCCGACTGGAGCATGGCCGGCGAACGACGCCATCCACAGGGTCGCAATTTCCACCACCATTGGGAGAATCGCTCAGGTTCCGGTGCGAATCATGTTGCAGTGACGCGCGTTTTCCCCAGATTTATCCGACAAGGCCCGAAGAGGCTTGGTGGCAGGCAGAGCAGTCGCCCCAACATCGATGGAATTGAAGTCGTACCCGCGGTGATCCTGAGACGATCCGCCGGGCAACGAGGGCATTTGTGCGCGTCTGCACGCAAAAACCGCAACATGCTAGCCAATTCGGCAAAATGCCGCGGAACTGGACCAGAAATCGCCATATTTTGTGGTTTTGCGCGTTTTTCGGGTGACGCGCGTCCATACCGCGCGATACACTTGAATTAACAAGCTACGAAATCCCGCGAAGGCGGGCGCAAATGACAGGCGGACTTAGACATGACATTGAACCTTACCGTGCCCGGACAGCGAGGACCTGAAACCCACGATCACCGTGTTCGGTGTCGGCGGCGCAGGCGGCAACGCGGTCAACAACATGATCGAAAAGGAGCTGCGATGGGGTCGATTTCGTCGTCGCGAACACGGATGCCCAGGCGCTGCAGCAATCCGACGCGGAGCAGCGCGATCCAGCTGGGCGTGAAGGTGACCGAGGGGCTGGGCGCCGGCGCGCGCGCCACCGTCGGCGCCGCCGCGGCCGAGGAAAGCATCGAGCAGATCGTCGATCATCTGGCGGGCGCGCATATGTGCTTCATCACCGCCGGCATGGGCGGCGGCACCGGCACCGGCGCCGCGCCGATCATCGCGCAGGCCGCGCGCGAGCTTGGGGTGCTGACCGTCGGCGTCGTGACCAAGCCGTTCCAGTTCGAAGGCGCCAAGCGGATGCGCCAGGCCGAGGACGGCGTCGAAGCGCTGCAGAAGGTCGTCGATACGCTGATCATCATTCCGAACCAGAACCTGTTCCGGCTGGCCAACGAGAAGACGACCTTCACCGAGGCGTTCTCGCATGGCCGACGACGTGCTCTATCAGGGCGTCAAGGGCGTGACCGACCTGATGGTGCGGCCGGGCCTGATCAACCTCGACTTCGCCGACGTGCGCGCGGTGATGGACGAGATGGGCAAGGCGATGATGGGCACCGGCGAGGCCGAGGGCGAGGATCGCGCGATCCAGGCCGCCGAAAAGGCCATCGCCAACCCGCTGCTGGACGAGATCTAGCCTGCGCGGCGCCAAGGGCGTGCTGATCAACATCACCGGCGGCCAGGACCTGACCCTGTTCGAACTGGACGAGGCCGCCAACCGCATCCGCGAGGAGGTGGACCCGGACGCCAACATCATCGTCGGCTCCACGCTGGATGGCAGCATGGAAGGCGTGATGCGCGTGTCCGTCGTGGCCACCGGCATCGACGTGACCGAGGATGTGGGCAGACATGCCGGTGCCGCGCCGGTCGCTGCAAGGCACCGCTGAAGCAGACGGTCAGCGCCGAGGACGCCGAACTCGCACTGTCTCCCGAAGCCGTCGAAGAGCCGGCCGCAGCGGTGCATGGCCGAAGCGGCGGAGGAACCGAGCCTGTTCGAAAGGATGTCTCGCGCCGGCCGCCAACGAGGATGCTGACGGCACGGACGTCGTGTATGCCGATGCCGACGAGGACGGCTTGCCGCGCACCGGCCTACCGCCCCGAACCGGCGCCGTTCGAACCGGGACGCGATACGCTGGAGGCCGCACCCGAGGAATTCGTGGCGCCGCAACGCCGCCGCTCCGGGCACGCCGTCTCCCGAGGCGCTGGAGCGGTTGCGTGCGGCGACGCAGCGGGCGCGGGACGGCCGGCAGCCGTCAGCGTCCCGGCGCAAGGCGGCTGGGCCCAACTCCGCACATCTCGAAAAGTCGCGCTTCGGCATCAACTCGCTGATCAACCGGATGACGGGGCACGGCGAGGTCCCGACCGCACCGGCGCCCCGGCAGCAACCGCCGGTCCGACGTGCCAGCTTCGCCGGCGCCGCAACCGGTCCAGGACGAGGATCAGGACCAGGAACGGATAGAAATCCCGGCCTTCCTGCGTCGCCAAGCCAACTGACGTTGTCGAAATGTAACAATTGAAGGGCCGCCGTGAGCGGCCCTTTTTCGTTTTTGAAACAGATGCTTTAATCGGAGTTTCGGCGGAGAATCTGCTCACCGTTTCCGTGATGTTTCAAGCGGTTGCAAAGAGTGAATTGAGGGCAGGCACTCTCAGCCGTAGCTATATGCGGCAGCGAAATGTCACGATCGTTTAAGCAGTTGACAGTCGAGTGAGGTGCGGGCCGATGCAGACGACAATAAAATCAGCGGTGATATTCCGCGGACACGGGCTTCAACCGGGGCGCCTGTGCGTCTGGCGATCATGCCGGCCTCGGCCGAACATGGCATCTGGTTCAAGCGCGTCGACGTCATCGGCAGCGACACGCTCGTGCCGGCGCGCTGGGACGTGGTGGAGCAGTCGCCGCTCTGCACGCAACTGGTCAACGATGCCGGGCATCGGCGTCTCGACCGTCGAGCATCTGATGGCGGCCCTGATCGGGTGCGGCATGCACAACGCGCTGATCGAGATCGACGGCCCCGAAGTTCCGATTCTCGATGGCTCCGCCGCGCCGTTCGTGCGCGGCATCATGCAGCGCGGGCCTGCAGCGTCTGGCGCGCCCGTGCGCGCCCTCGAGGTTCTGCAGCCGGTCGACGGTGCACGCACGGTGATGCGACGGCCGTGCTGAGCTCCGTCCCCGGACGCTGAGATCGAATTCGACATCGACTTCGCCGACAGCGCGATCGGCCGGCAGTCGAAGATCGCTGAACATGGCGCAACGGCAGCTTCGTGCGGGAACTCTGCCGACAGCCGCACGTTCTGCCGGCAGGCGGATGTGGATGCGATGCGCGCGAGTGGCCTGGCGCTGGGCGGGACCTGGAAAATGCGGTGGTCGTCGATGGCGCGCAGGTGCTGAGCCCCGGTGGCCTGCGCCATCGCCGACGAGGCCGTGCGCCACAAGATGCTGGATGCCTTGGGCGATCTGGCGCTGGCCGGCGGCCCGATCCTCGGGCATTACACCGGCACACGGCCGGCCACACGCTCACCAACATGTTGCTGCGCGCGCTTTTCGCGACGCCGGGTGCCGTGCGCATGGATCTGCTGCGACGCAGGATCAGGCGCGACGCCTGCCCGGGCATGGCCTGCACTGGGACGAGATCCCGCGCGTCGCCTGATGTGACGTGTCGGCAGATGTGCCACATCAGCGCGCCCACCCGGTCAAATCCGCATTTTGCCCCGCAATTTAATGTGCTAGACCCTCAGCGGATCGCGGGTTCATGTCCCGCTTTTGGACGATTGGGGTTGACCGGTATGACGATGCGGTTCTTCGGCACGGACATGGCTGGCATCTATGGTGCTGACGGTTGGTCTGGTGGGCTGCGGCGGGGGCGGCGGCGGCGGCATTTTCTCGAACGAGGAAATCGCCCTGGAGACTTACACACCGCAGCAGATCTTCGAACGTGGCGAATTCGAGCTGGAGCGCAGCCGAACGAAGATGCGGCCTTCTATTTCGCCGAGATCGAGCGGCTCTATCCCTATCGCGATCTGGCCAAGCGCGCATTGATCATGCAGGCCTTTGCCTATCACCGTGATCGGGATTACGAGAATTCAGCCGCGTCCGCCGCGCAGCGCTTCATCGACTTCTATCCCGATGATGACGATGCGGCCTATGCCCAGTACCTGCTGGCGCTGAGCTATTATGACCAGATCGATGACGTGGGCCGCGATCAGGGGCTGACCTTCCAGGCGCTGCAATCCCTGCGTGAGGTGATCGAGCTTTATCCCGACAGCGAATACGCCAAGTCCTCGGTGCTGAAATTCGACCTTGCCTTCGACCATCTTGCCGGCAAGGAAATGGAGATCGGCCGCTATTACCTCAAGCGCGGGCATTACTCCGCGGCGATCAACCGGTTCCGCGTCGTGGTCGAGGATTTCCAGACCACCACGCACACGCCCGAAGCGCTGCACCGGCTGGTCGAGGCGTATCTGTCGCTGGGCCTCACGGACGAGGCGCAGACGGCCGGCGCGATCCTCGGCTACAACTTCCGGTCGACAAGCTGGTACGAGGACAGCTACGTGCTCCTGACTGGCCAAGGCCTGGAGCCGCAGCCGAATGGCGACAGCTGGCTCGCGCAGATCTACCGCCAGATGATCCAGGGCGAGTGGCTCTGATCGGGATGGGGGCCGCCGTCCTGCGGGATGCATGATCCATGCTGCGCGGGCTTGAAATTCGGGACATGCTGATCATCGACCGGCTGGAACTCGCGTTTCAGCCCGGTCTCAACGTGCTGACGGGCGAGACCGGGGCGGGCAAGTCGATCCTTCTCGATGCCCTGGGGTTCGTGCTCGGCTGGCGCGGGCGGGCCGACCTCGTCCGGCAGGGCGCCGAGACAGGGCGAGGTGACGGCCTGGTTCGATCTGCCGGAGGATCACGCGGCACGCGCGGTGTTGCACGACGCGGGTTTGCCGGTCGGCGATGAGCTATCTGTTGCGTCGCGTGAACACTTCGGACGGACGCAAGACAGCCTGGGTCAACGACCGTCGGGTCAGCGGGGAGGTGCTCCGCAGCCTGTCGGATATGCTGGTGGAACTGCACGGCCAGCATGACGACCGGGGGCTGCTGAACGCGCGGGGGCATCGGACCATCCTCGATGACTTCGGCGGGCTCCATCGTCAGATCGAAGGGGCCCGCGAGGCCTGGTCCCGGCGGCGGGATGCGGCGAAGGCTCTGGCCGGGGCAGAGGCCGCGCTTGAAAGGATGCGGGCGGAGGAAGACTTCCTGCGCCATGCGGTCGCCGAACTCGAGAAACTCGACCCGGAGCCGGGCGAGGAGGAGGTGCTGGACACCCGACGCCGGCTCATGCAGGGCGCGGAGCGGATTGCGGCGGATGTGGCACGGGCGCACGCGGCGCTGGGGCTCGACGGGGCCGAAGGGTCTATGGGCGATGCGCTGCGCTGGCTCGAAGGGGCGGCGGAGAAGGCCGAGGGTGGGCTCGACGACCCGATCGCGGCGCTCGGGCGCGCCTTGGACCAGCTCGGCGAGGCTGCGAGCGGCGTGGAGCGATGCCTCGAGGACCTGAGCGTTCGATCCCGGCGAACTCGAGAGCCTGCGAGGAACGGCTCTTCGCGATCCGCGGGCTGGCGCGCAAGCATGGTGTCCTGCCGGATGACCTTGCGGCCTTGACGGAAGACCTTCGAACCCGGCTCGACGCGCTGGAGGCGGGGGACGCGGACATCGCCCGGCTCCGCGCCGACCTGCGCAGCGCCGAACAGGCCTACGACGCGGCGGCCGATGCACTGTCGGAGGCGCGCAAGTCGGCGGCCCGGCGCCTCGATGCCGCGGTCCAGGCGGAGTTGGAGCCATTGCGGATGGAGCGGGCGGAGTTCCAGACCCGTATCACCGACGACGCGCCCGGGCCTTCGGGAAAGGATGCGGTCGCCTTCACCGTGGCCACCAATCCCGGCGCGCCCGCCGGCCCGCTCAACCGGATCGCCTCGGGCGGGGAACTCAGCCGCTTCCTGCTCGCGCTCAAGGTCTGCCTGACGCAGGGACAGTCGGGCCTGACCATGATCTTCGACGAGATCGACCGCGGTGTGGGCGGCGCCACCGCCGATGCGGTCGGACGTCGGCTGTCTGCGCTGGCGGCAGAGGGCCAGGTCCTGGTGGTGACGCACTCGCCGCAGGTGGCGGCCCTTGGCGCCCATCACTGGCGGGTCGAAAAGCAGATCGACCGGGGCATGACGACCTCCACGGTCATTCCGCTGCTGGAACAGGCGCGGGTGGACGAGATCGCGCGCATGTTGTCGGGCGACCGCATCACCGAAGAGGCGCGTGGTGCCGCGCGGGCGCTTCTGGCCGGGTAGGCGAACGCTCCGGGCGACCTGCCCTGCGGCATCGACATCCTGGCCACGGTTGCGCCACCGACGGCGCATCGGGAGCGCATCGGGGGTTTCCCGCCCGTCGCATGGGCCTATCACCTGAGGGAAAGGCGACCGCCCGCGCATGTCCGAGCCTGCACGCTCCATTCTGTTCCAACAGCTGGATCAAGCTGTCACCGTCTGCAGGGACGGCTGGCGCGTGTTGCGCCATCGCGGCCCGAGCCAGGTCCAGTTCTGGTTCATCGCCCTGCTGATCGGAATTGCCGCGGGCTTTGCCGCGCTCTTCTTCCGCAAGGGGGTCGAGAGCCTGCAGGCCTGGATCTACGGCACCGACGACGTGCAGTACCTTCACAGCTTCGCGCAAAGCCTGCCCTGGTACTGGATCCTTCTCATTCCGGTCTTCGGCGGGCTGACGGTCGGGGTGATCCTGCACCGGTTCACCCCGGACGGACGCGCACGGACGGTCGCCGACGTGATCGAAGGCGCGGCCATGAAGGACGGCCGTATCGAGACCCGCGCCGGACTTGCGTCGGCGCTCGCGGCACTGATCACGCTCAGTTCGGGCGGATCGTCCGGCCGGGAAGGCCCAGTCGTGCATCTGGCGGGCATCCTCTCGACCTGGGTCTGCAAGCGGATCGATGCGGACGGCATCACGGGCCGCGATCTTCTGGGCTGCGCCGTCGCCGCCGCGGTGTCGGCCAGCTTCAATGCGCCGATCGCCGGGGCGCTCTTCGCGCTCGAGGTCGTGCTGCGGCATTTTGCGGTGCACGCCTTCGCGCCCATCGTCATCGCATCGGCCGTGGGAACCGTGATCAATCGGCTGGAATATGGCGGCGTGACCGAATTCGCACTGCCCAGTGCGTCCGAACTCGCATTTTACGTCGAACTGCCCGCGTTCCTCATTCTGGGTCTGATCTGCGGGCTCGTCGCCGCCGCGCTGATGCGCGGGATCTTCTGGGCCGACGATATCGGCAGCCACATCCAGGCGCGCACCGGAATGCCCCGCTGGCTGCGCCCCGCGATTGCCGGAGGCAATGCTTGGGCGGCATCGCCATCTTTTTCCCGCATATCATCGGGGTCGGGTACGAGACGCACGTCGCTCGCGTTGACCGGGCAGCTTCTGGTCTGGGAGGCGATCGTCTTCACGGTCGTGAAGACCATCGCGGTGGCGATCACTCTCGGGGGCCGGATGGGGGGCGGCGTGTTCTCGCCCTCGCTGATGGTGGGGGCGCTGACCGGGCTGGCGTTCGGCATCGTCGCGACCAGCGTCCTGCCGCAATGGTCCGGTGCACACACGCTCTATGCGCTGGCCGGGATGGGCGCGGTGGCGGCGGCCGTGCTGGGCGCGCCGATTTCAACGACGCTCATCGTCTTCGAGCTGACCGGCGACTGGCAGACCGGTCTGGTGGTGATGGTGTCGGTGTCGCTGTCGACCGCACTCGCGTCCCGGCTGGTGGACCGCAGCTTCTTCCTGACCCAGTTGGAACGGCGCGGTGTACACCTCGCCGCCGGGCCGCAGGCCTATCTGCTCGCGATGTTCAGAGTGGCAATCGTGATGCGCAAGCCGGACGATCCGCGGGCCGCGCCGGAGGATCGCTGCTGGGAAATGATCCAGGAGGGCATCTATCTCGACGCCCATGCCACGCTGGAGGCCGCGATGCCGGTCTTCGATCGCAACAGCGTTCCCTTCGTTCCTGTCGTCGCCCTCAAGGGCGGCGATGCGCCCCCGGAATTGCGCGGGGCGCTGTTCCATGTGGACGCGCTCAAGGCCTACAACCGCGCCCTGGCGGCGACGGCGGCGGAGGAGCACAGCTAGGGCGTAATGGGACGGTGTGTCTGAGCCGCGGGGTGTGCGTGGCACGCCGAGCTCGGTCATGCAATTTAGGGGCTCGCCCTGATCGAGAAATGACGATCCGGACGGGCTCGACGGTGCGGGCACCGGAGGTGGATCGAATTTACCCGCCCAACCACACCGGTCCAAGGTCGCGATGCCGACGGCCGACGAAAAATGGTCGCTGCCACATGTCCGGTGACACGTGGATCGTGCGATGAGGAGCAACCAGGAACTGGAATCCAGGGAGCCTTGACATGCAGAACGACCCGCTGCTGCAGCCTTACACGCTCAAGCATCTGACGCTGAAGAACCGGCTGATGATCACCAGCCACGAGCCGGCCTATCCCGAGGACGGGATGCCGAAGGGGCGCTATCGAGCCTACCATGAGGAGCGGGCGCGCGGCGGTGTGGCGCTGACCATGACGGCTGGGTCGGCCGTCGTCTCGCGCGACAGCCCGCCTGCCTTCAACAACATCCTGGCCTACAAGGACGAAGTGGTCGGCTGGATGAAGGACCTGACCGACGCCTGCCACGAGCACGGCACCGCCGTGATGATCCAGCTCACGCATCTGGGGCGCCGTACGCGCTGGGACACCGGCGACTGGCTGCCGGCGCTGGCACCGGGCACCGCCGCGAGCCGGCCCACCGGGCGCTTTCCGAAAGCTGATCGAGGATTGGGACATCGCGCGGATCATCACGGATTACGCCGATGCAGCGGAGCGGATGCAGGCCGCCGGGCTCGACGGGATCGAGCTCGAAGCCTACGGGCATCTGATGGACCAGTTCTGGTCGCCGCTGACCAACGAACTCGACGGCCCCTATGGCGGAAGCCTCGACAACCGGCTCCGGTTCACCTTCGATGTGCTGAACGCCATCCGCGACCGCGTCGGGCCGGAGTTCATCGTCGGTGTGCGCTCTGGTCGCGGACGAGACGGTCGCCGGCGGGCTGACGCGCGATGACGGGGTGGAAATCGCGCGCCGTCTGCGAGACAGCGGCCAGATCGACTTCCTGAACGTGATCCGCGGCTATATCGAAACCGACGCGCAACTGACGGACGTCATTCCCGGTACAGGGCATGCGCAGCGCGCCGCACCTGGACTTCGCGGGCGAGATCCGCGCCGCGACGCAGTTTCCGACCTTCCATGCCGCCAAGATCCAGGACGTGGCCACCGCGCGCCATGCCGTCGCCTCCGGCAAGCTCGACATGGTCGGCATGACCCGCGCGCACATGGCCGACCCGCATATCGTCGCCAAGATCATGCGCGGCGAGGAGGAGCGCATCCGGCCCTGCGTCGGCGCGAACTACTGCCTCGACCGGATCTACCAGGGCGGCATGGCGCTTTGCCTGCACAACCCGGCGACCGGGCGCGAACTGGAACAGCCGCACGAGATTCCGAAGGCCGAGGAGCGCGCGCCGCGTCGTCATCATCGGGGCGGGTCCCGCGGGCCTGGAGGCGGCTCGTGTCGTCGGCGGCGCGCGGGCACGAGGTGATCGTGCACGAGGCGGCGAATGATCCGGGCGGACAGGTGCGCCTGGCGGCCCAGACGCCGCGCCGGGCCGAGATGATCCAGCTGATCCAGTGGCGGCTCGAGGAATGCGAGCGGATGGGCGTGACCTTCCACTTCAACAGCTTCGCCGATGACGCAGACGGTGCGGGACGAAAATCCGGATGTCGTCGATCATCGCCACCGGCGGCCTGCCGCACACGGAGATCCTGGAGGAGGGCAACGCGCTGGTCGTCTCCGCCTGGGACATCCTGTCGGGCGATGCGCAGCCGGGCTCGAACGTGCTGATCTACGACGATGCGGGCGACTATGCCGCGCTGCAGGCCGCCGAGAAGATCGCCGCCACCGGCGCCAGGGTCGAGATCATGACCCGCGACCGCAGCTTTGCCCCCGAGGTCATGGCGATGTCGCTGACCCCGTCGATGCGCGAACTGCAGAAGCGCGACGTGACCTTCACGGTGACCTGGAAGCTCGATGGCGTGCGGCGCGACGGCAACGAACTGCTCGCCACGATCGGCAGCGACTATGGCGGGGTCACTCGGGAGCGGCGGGTCGACCAGGTCGTCGTGAACCACGGCACGCGGCCGCTGGACGACGTCTATTTCGACCTGCGGGACGGTTCGATCAATCTGGGCGAGGTCGATTACGAGGCGCTGATCGAGGGCCGCCCGCAGGACGTGGTGCGCAATCCGGACGGGACCTATCGCCTCTTCCGCATCGGCGACGCCGTGTCCGCGCGCAACACGCATGCCGCGATCTACGACGCCTTGCGGCTGGTGAAGGCTCTCTGATCGACCGGCCAAGCGCGGAGAGTTCGGGCAATGTCGATTCAGTGCCGCGAGATGGCGCATTTTCGATGACGTCGCGGCTCCGCAAATCCTAGTGAGATCATGAAACCGTCCTTTTCGGGCGCAGAGGAAAACTCGATCATGATCCGCGACGCCGACGTCCTTTCGCTTCTCATGTCCCGCCAGGCGAACTACTCGCTGGCGCGGCCGTTCTACCTGGACCCCGATCTCTACCAGATCGACCTCAAGACGATCTGGTATCGCGACTGGGTCCTGGTCGCGACCACGCCGGAACTGCCCAAGACAGGCAGCTACCTGACCATCCAGCTCGGCGAGTATTCGGTGATCGTCGTGAAGGGCGCGGACGGCAAGATCCGGGCGTTCCACAATTCCTGCCGCCACCGCGGCAGCCGGATCTGCACGGCGGAGAAGGGCAACGCGCCGAAGCTCGTCTGCCCCTACCACCAGTGGACCTACGAGCTCGACGGCCGGCTGCTCTACGCGCGCGAGATGGGCGGCGACTTCAAGGCCGAGAATTTCGGCCTGAAGCCGGTGCATTGCGAGGAGGCGGGCGGCCTCGTGTTCCTCTGCCTCGCCGAGAACGCGCCCGATTTCGAGCCGCTGCGCGCGCAGGCCGAGATCTACATGGCGCCGCACGGCTTGCGCGATCTGAAGGTCGCGCACCAGAGCTCCATCATCGAGGAGGGCAACTGGAAGCTCGTGATGGAGAACAACCGCGAGTGCTACCACTGCTCCAGCAACCACCCCTCGCTCTGCGTGACCTTCCCCGAGGACCCGCGGCTCTTCGGCGGCGACCGACGGCAAGGGCGCGCCCGTGCTCGACAAGCACATCGACCGCTGCGAGGCGGCAGGGCTTCCGTCGAAGTTCAAGGCGGCCCCCGACGAGCAGTGGCGCTTCATCCGCATCCCGTTCCTCAAGAACGCGGCGAGCTACACGATGGACGGCAAGCCCGCTGTCGGCAAACGCGTCGGCAAGGTGCCGTTCGACGATGCCGGCAGCCTGCTGCTCTACCACTTCCCGAACTCCTGGAACCACTTCCTGTCGGATCAGTGCCTGGTGTTCCGGATGCTGCCGGTCTCCCCGACGCAGACGCAGGTGACGACCACCTGGCTCGTCAACAAGGACGCGGTCGAGGGGCAGGATTACGACATCAAGCGGCTGACCGAGGTCTGGGTCGCGACCAACGACGAGGATCGCGCGGATCGTCGAGGAGAACCAGCGCGGGCATCAACTCGCCCGGCCTACGAGCCCGGCCCCTATTCGATCGACCACGAATCCGGCGTGATCCAGTTCGTCGAGTGGTACGCGCGCACCATGCAGCGCCGCCTCACGGGCCGCGCCGGCCTCATCGCGGCGGAGTGAACGCATGATCCCGATGCCCCGCGAGGATACGCCGGTCTGGAAGGACAGCGAGCATCTGGAATGCGTCATGACCATTCCCGAGGCGCCGGAGGTCATGACCTTCGCCTTCCGGCCGCCCTCCGGGGCCCGGTTCCACTACCGCGCCGGCCAGTTCATCACGCTGGACCTGCCGGTGCCGGGCGGCAACATCCAGCGCACCTACACGATCTCGTCCTCGCCGGTGACGTCGGCCTACCTGTCGGTGACGGTCAAGGCGCAGCCGGGCAGCATCGGCACGCGCTGGATGCTCGACCACCTGCGCCCGGGCATGCGGATCAAGGCCTACGGGCCGTCGGGCCTCTTTCACCTGCCGCCGCAGCCGGATGGCAAGTACCTCTTCATCTCCGCAGGCTCCGGCGTCACGCCGATGATGTCGATGGCGACGACGCTCTTCGAGCGGGGCGAGGATCCCGACATCTGCTTCATCCAGTGCGCCAACCGCCCGGTGGAGCTGATCTTCCGCAAGAAGCTCGAGTTCATGGCCAGCCGGATCAACGGGCTGCAGCTCCATTTCGTCGTCGCCCGCAGCGATCCCTACGAGGTCTGGACCGGGTATCGCGGCGGCTTCAACCAGCTGATGCTCGGCCTGATGTGCAACGACTACCTCGAGCGGGACGTCTATTGCTGCGGTCCCGAGGGCTTCATGACCGCGGTCCGCGAGATCCTGCACTCGCTGGGCTACGACATGGACCGCTACCACCAGGAATCCTTCGCCGCCCCCGCCGAGACCATGGCGGAGATCAAGGAATTCGACGACGAGGTGCCGACCGAAGGGGCGGCCGCGGAGATCGTCTTCGCCGGCGCCGGCGTCACCGCGGAGTGTCTGGAGACCGACACGATCCTGCAGATCGCGAAGGCGTCGGGCATCCCGATCCCGTCGGGCTGCACCTTCGGGATCTGCGGGACGTGCAAGGTCCGAAAGACCTCCGGAACGGTCCACATGGTCCACAATGGCGGGATCAGCGAGGATGATATCGACGCGGGCTACATCCTCGCCTGCTGCTCGAAACCGAGCGGCCGGGTGACCATCGACGCCTAACCCCGGCGGCTGTGCCGCCGACCCGGCAGCATGTTGCGCAGCAACGTGCGAGAGGGTGCCGACGTTGCATGCCCGAGCGGCAGACCCGCGCGCGGAACAAGGCCGCAGTTCGCAGAAAAGATGCCGAGAGGGGCCGACAGTCACGATCCCCGAGCAGCAGACCCGCGCGCGGAACAAGGCCGCAGGCCGCCGCGCGATCGCCGACCCGCCGCCCCGGGGCGGCGATTGGCTCGACGTCCGCGCGGCGTTCGGGGGTGGGAGGGGTCTGGCTGGCATAAAGCGCTGCGTTCAGAGGCCGGGCCGCCACCCCGCGGGTCGGCGATCGCGCGGCTTGTGCGGGGTTGGTGCATTGACGACCGCTGGAGCTATTGGGCTGCTCGAGCGGTTATACCACTACGGAAAGCAGTACTGCAGTCAAGGATATATCTCGGAAGTACAAGATAATATCCAATAGACAGCAAGAATTTACTATCAGAGTGCGAATTGCTACTTTCTCCAGCACTCCAAAGTATGTTTGCCTTTTGCTGCACTAACTCGCATGTCGAGATTTCGACTCAATGAAGTCGCTTGGAAACTCCTCTTCTAATGAGGTCGATAAATTCGGCGCAGCTTTCGGAGCTTTCCAGAGCTCCAGACCAAACGCAATCCTCCGCGAATGCTTCCCACTGTTCGTCGAAATATCATATCGAACATCCGTATCGAGTTCCAATAGAGACCGGGTATTGGCATGTTAATCTGATTCATTAGGCTAACGATATCAAAGAACAGTGAATAATTGTCGGCGGTTCTGTATAGATTGAAACTCGATACAACTAATGTCGGCATAAGCACATTGGTCACCGAAGGCCAATACACATGTGACGTGTGCAGACAATCTCTTCCTTGTCTGTGCCGAATGATTGAAGAAATGGTCGATAGTCCTCGCATATCTCCAGTAGAACTTATGCAAAAATGTATCGACTGCACAGTACTCTGCAACTGGAAAATCGTAATACTCCTTGATGCGCTGAAGTCTTCGATCAGACCAGCGGATCCATGAATTCTGAACAGGGTGTCTAAACGGGTCTGCTATTTCGCATTCATGGCAGTAAACTAGCTTTTCGATCTTATAGACACCAAATGCTTCCATACAGATATTCACTCAAACATCCAACTCCTCCACGAACCGCGCGTTCTCCTGAGATATACTGGAACCGCAACTCCGGCTTCTTGCCCATCAGCCGCTCCACCAGATCGCCGGTCTCGCCCGGTTCGTCCTCGTCAATCGACACCCGGATCAGCTTGCGGGTCTCCGGGTTCATCGTGGTGTCCTTCAGGTCCTTGGCGTCCATCTCGCCCAGGCCCTTGAAGCGGGAGACGTCGATCTTGCCCTTGCCGCCCAGGCCCTTTTCCATCCAGACGGCCTTTTCGGCCTCGTCGAGGCAGTAGACGCGCTTCGCCCCCTGCGTCAGCCGGAAGAGCGGCGGGCAGGCCAGGTACAGGTGCCCGTTGTCGATCATCGGGCGCATCTGGGTGAAGAAGAAGGTCATCAGCAGCGCCGCGATATGGGCGCCGTCCACGTCGGCGTCGGTCATGATGATGATCTTGTCATAGCGCAGGTCGTCGAGCCGGAACTTCGTCCCCAGCCCCACGCCGAGCGCCTGGGTCAGGTCGCTGATCTCCTGGCATTGGTGCCCAGTTTGGACGACGCCGCCCCCAGCACGTTCAGGATCTTGCCCCGGAGCGGCAGCAGCGCCTGGGTCTTGCGGTCCCGCGCCATCTTGGCCGACCCGCCCGCGCTGTCGCCCTCGACGATGAAAAGCTCGGTGCCCTCGCGGGCCGTGGCGGTGCAGTCGACCAGCTTGCCGGGCAGGCGCAGCTTCTTGGTGGCGGTCTTGCGCGCGGTCTCCTTCTCCTGCCGGCGGCGCAGGCGTTCCTCGGCCCGCAGCACGAGGAAGTCGAGGATCGCGCCCGCGGATTTCGTGTCCGCCGCCAGCCAGTTGTCGAAATGGTCGCGCACCGCGTTCTCGACCAGTCGCGCGGCCTCGGTCGTGGCCAGCCGGTCCTTGGTCTGGCCCACGAATTCCGGCTCGCGGATGAAGCAGGAGACCAGCGCGCAGCCGCCCGCGATCAGGTCCTCGCGGGTGATCTGCCCGGCCTTGCGGTTGTTGGCCAGCTCGCCATAGGCGCGGATGCCCTTGAGGATCGCGGCCCAGAACCCGGCCTCGTGCGTGCCGCCCTCGGGCGTGGGCACGGTGTTGCAGTAGGACTGGATGAAGCCGTCGCGCGCGGGCGTCCAGTTGATCGCCCATTCGACCTTGCCGGGGGTGTTGAACTTCTCGGTGAAATCGACGGTGCCGGCGAAGGGGGCGGCGGCGTAGGTGGTGGCGCTGCCCAGCGTCTCGCGCAGGTAGTCCGACAGGCCGCCGGGGAAGTGGAAGGTGGCCTCGGTCGGGGTCTCGCCGTCGTCGACCTCCGATTTCCAGCGGATCTCCACGCCGGAGAAGAGGTAGGCCTTGGAGCGGACCATCTTGAGCAGGCGCGCGGGCTTGAAGCGGTGCGAGCCGAAGATGTCGGGGTCGGCGTGGAAGGTCACGGTGGTGCCGCGCCGGTTGGGGGCGGCGCCGATCTTCCTGATGGGCCCGAGGGGCGTGCCGCGGGCAAAGCGTTGTTCCCAGAGTTCGCGGTCGCGGGCGACCTGGACGACCATGGAATCCGACAGCGCGTTGACGACGGAGGCGCCCACGCCGTGCAGACCGCCGGAGGTCTGGTAGGCCTTGCCGCCGAACTTGCCGCCCGCGTGCAGCGTGCAGAGGATCACCTCGAGCGCGGATTTCTTCGGGAACTTCGGGTGCGGGTCGATCGGGAATGCCGCGGCCGTTGTCGCGGATGGTGACGGCGAAATCCGCGTGCAGCTCGACCTCGATCCGGTTGGCGTGACCCGCGACCGCCTCGTCCATCGAGTTGTCGAGAACCTCCGCCACGAGGTGATGCAGCGCACGTTCGTCGGTGCCGCCGATATACATGCCGGGGCGCTTGCGGACGGGCTCCAACCCTTCCAGCACCTCGATGGAGGATGCGTCGTAGTCGCCGGACATGTCGGCGGAGAGGAGGTCATCTGCCATGGTTGCTGCTCTGCTCTTGTTGGTTGGCGGGCAGTATGGCAGCAAATGCGACATGGCAAAAGCGGTGCGTGGCGGCATGGCCCAATTTGCGGATCGGACATGGGTGCCATGGTCCCGGTTAGGGCCGGAAACGGTTAAATTCCACTGTCCGGGTGCACTCGCGGTCTGGAGCCGGTATCGGTGAGGCTGAGCGACCTCGTCCTTCAGGCCGGCCAGACGGAGGGCAGGGTCCGGGCGGCGAGGCCTTCGTCCACGACGCGCCGGTAATGCTGCATCGAGTGGTCCATGCCCCCGGAGCGCGCACGGGGTCGACAGACGCGGACGTCGCCCAGGTGATGAAACCCGCCCGGCATGTTGCAGACGCCGTCGTCGGACCGATTGATGCAGAGGCAGCGTTTGGCGGCGGAGACGGCCGAGGCCGTGCGGCATGGCCGCGGAGCGGCGAATGCCACCGCCGGCACGTTCCAGCCCGAGGACAGGATCTGCGCGGAGGCTGCACCGAGCGAATGACCTATGATGTAGGAGGGGGTGAACTTGTTGTCCATCAGCCAGTCCTGCACCACCTTGGCGTGGGCGAGAAAGCCCTGGTGCCAGCTGATCGACGCGCCGGAGCTGTTGGCCATTCTCAGCCTCCCGCTCCCCAGCCTCTGGATCCGCAGGTTGAAGCGGACGTAGTCCATGACCGAGTTGGAGCCCGGAATCAGCAGCGTGTTGTCGGTCAGCAGATGCGCCTCCACGTCACCCTTGCTCAGGCTCGCCTTCCATTGCGGCGCGATGATCGGGTGGGATTTGCCGGTATAGGATGCCTCGGCCAGTTCTGCGGCGCGGGTCAGTCGGTATCGCATCGGTTCCCCCTGTCGCTGCGATGGCCTCCACACTACGCGCAAAACGCGGTCTGTCACCAAGAATCTGTGACGCTGACGTGCCGAACGGACATGATCTTGTTGCCAATCCGTGCCGCGACCGGTGGAGCGCTCTGATGCGGGGGACATGCAGGTTGAAGGACGGAAGGACGGACTGTTTGTCGAAACGCAGCAGAATGCGCGATGCTGCGCACGGCATCGGCCCGCATCGCGCCGTGGAGGCTTTCAGGCGGACGTTGAACCGAGACGATCCAGCCAGTCCGAGATGATCCGCTCCACCTTCCCGGGCTGCTGATGTGCGACCCAATGGTCGGCCTCGGCGATTTCGCGTCTGACAAGGTGCGGTGCGAAATCCTCAAGCCCTTCGGTCGCTTCGGGCAGGAGCGCGGTGTCACCGGCGCCCCAGATGAGCAGATGCGGGCACGAGACGCGGAGCTTGTCGAGGGGCAGTTCCGGCAGGTCGGTGCGTGGCGCGCCGGGTTTCGCCACGACCAGCGGGGAGGCACGGTACCAGTGGATCATCGTCTTGAGCCGCCCGGGACGCGCCCATTCGGCCTTGTAGCAGGCAAGCCGTTCCGGCGTCATCCAGCCCAGATCCATCTTCGCCGAGAAGAGCCGCAGCAACTTGGCGAAATCGTCCTTTGCCAGAGCCTCCTCCGATCCTGACGTACGCAGGGCCTCGATATATTGCGACGCCTCCGACTGCGCTCCGCCGGCGGCAAGGGCGCGCTGGAAGGGGACCGGGTGGACGCCGTTGAGGATGATCAGCCGCTCCACCAGTTCGGGACGGAACATGGCCAGTCCGTAGGCGATGGAGGCGCCCCAGTCATGGCCCAGGACCGTCACCGGCCGGTCGCCGATCAGCGCCACCATGTCCGCGACGAGGGCGGAGGTCCGGTAGGCGGCGATGTCGTCCGGACCGCCGGTCTGGCCGTAGCCGCGTTGGTCGGGGGCGATGCAATGAAAGCGATGCGAGAGCAGCGGCGCCAGTTCCTCCCATGCACCGGAATACTCCGGAAACCCGTGCAGCATCAGGAGCCGCGGCAGCGACGGATCCCCCCAGTGGCGCGCGAAGATCGGACCGCGGGGTGTCTCGTGCCAATGTGTTTCCATGCCATCCCCGGAGAAATTGGACGACCCCGCGAAGGATCGCCCGACGTCGCTTTGCAGAGCCGCGACCGGCGCCTTCGGGTTGCGGCCTACTCGCCCGCAGCCTTCGTTTCGAACCGGAGCCCCTTGGCCGTGCGTGCCGGAAAACCCTCCCAGTACGTGTCGTCGTCCTTGGGCGTGCCGTCCTCGTTCAGCGACTGCACGCCGTCGTCGGAATTGGGAACGAGGTCGAAATACGCGGCCTTCTCCGCCTCGTCCTTGAGGTGCAGATCCATGAATGCGGTCGCGAAATGCTGGGTGATGTTGTTCATCCGCACATTGTTCCAGACCGCGTCTGCGTAGTGTTCGAAGGGCACGAAATCCAACGTTTCGACCGGCTGCCAGGATTCTTCCGGCGCAGGCATCGGCGCGGCCGCGTTGTGATTGGCGTGATTGAAGGTCAGGAGGTGCCGATCGGTACCGGTGGTCTCGTCGAAGATCTGGCGGATGGCGTCATAGACGGAGACGTCGTCCTGGCTGCCGGCGATGAGCAGCAGCGGGCGCGAGAAACCGGCAAGCCCCTCCGCATCCCAGAAGCCGGTGTTGCGGCCCCAGGGCCCGATCGCGACGACTGCCTTCAGCCGCGGGTCATCGGTGAGTGCCGCGTGGCTTTCGGTGCCGGCCATGTTCTCTTCCAGCAGCCCGCGCGGGGTGCCCCATTCGTATTCGGTCGAGGCTTGCGTGACGCCGGCGCCACCGTAGATCATTGCGCCGTAGCCGCCCATGGAATAGCCGATCAGGCCTGCATTGTCGGCTTCGGTGATCGCCGCGATATCTTCGCCGATGACCGACGCATCGCCGATCTGGTCCAGTACGAAGCGCTGGTCGTGCGGGCGGTTGAGCAGGGTGGAGCCGAACGCCGCCTGGTCGGAGTAGGTGCTGTCGGTGTGGTCGATGGAGACGGTGACGTAGCCCTTCGACGCAAGGTTCTCGCCCAGGTGGCTCATCAGGAACCGGTTGCCGGGATACCCGTGGGAAATGATCACGACCGGGAAGGTTTCGCCACTGATCGGCGTGGCATCGCGGCTGGCCATGCCCTGCAACTGCGTCGGGGTCTGGCCGTCGCGGATCACCGTGTCATACGTGGTGCCCGGTTCGGCGCCCTCGGCCGCCGGATACCAGAGCTCCACCGTCAGCGGCCTGTCATATTCGGGGATCGCGTCGTCGGTCACGTTCAGCACGTCGATCCGGCCGGGATCGGTCAGCTCCAGCGTGCGGACGCCGACGGCAAAAACGCCATGGGCGGCGAGTTCTGGTGCGTCGGGGCGAATCAGGTCGATGCGGTTTTCGGCCTGTGCGGCACCTGCCGTTATCGCGGCAGCGAGGCCGAGTGTGAGGGCCGTCTTTCGGGATGTCATGCGGTGTCTCCTCCTTGCAGATTGTCGGGGCCGTCGCCGCCCCTTTCCCTCACCGTAACCTAAGCCGGGCCGAAGACAACACGATGACGTGGCGGGACATTTCGGGCGATGTGATGTGCCTATCGGCAATGCTTTGCGGTCCGTCGTATGTCGAGGCTGCCCATGGCGCGTGGCGGGCGCCCTTGAGGGTGTCGCCGCGGGGGCTTAAGGAGGGCGCATGATGCGTCTTCTCGGCCTGCTCGCGTTGTGTCTCTGGCCCGTTTCGGGCCACGCTCATCCACACATCTTCGTGGAGACGGGGCTGAAGGTGCTGGTCGACGACGCCGGGCAGCTCGAAGCCGTGGAGGTCACGTGGACCTATGACGAGTTCTACACGCTTCTCCTGCTGGAGGACCGGGAGCTCGATCCCGACTATGACGGGCAGCTGACCGAGGCGGAGCTGGCCGAACTGCAGGGGTTCGACATGAACTGGGACGATGGGTTCGCAGGCGATCTCTACGCGACACGGGACGGCGCGCCGCTGGATCTCGGGCCGCCCCAGCCGATGGCGACGGAGGTGGAGAACGGCATGATCGTGACGCGGCACCGGCGCGCCCTGTCCGGCCCGGCGGACGGCGTGGTGCTGCGGGCCTACGATCCGACCTACTACACGGCGTATGATCTGGGCGGTGGTGTCGCTGCTACGGGGCCCTGCAAGGCCGTCGTGGAGCGGGCCGACCGTACCGAGGCGACCGAACGGGTGGCGGCGATCATCCGGGATCTGAACGACGACCTGGTCGAGGTCCAGTTCCCGGAGGTGGGCGAGCATTTCGCGGACACGATCCGCCTGTCATGCGGCGGTTGAGGCAGCACGGGGTCTTCGCGGTGCTTCTGGCCGGCGCGGTGGTGCTGGCGGTCTGGCTCTGGGGCTTCGGCGGCAGCAGCGCGGTCACGGCCTGGGCGGCGTCGGAGCAGCGCGAGGTGCAGCGCGGGCTGGCCATGGCGTTGCGTGCCGTGCGGGCGGGTGAGCCCTGGGCGCTTTCGGGGCTGCTCGGCCTCTGCTTTGCCTACGGGTTTTTCCACGCGGCGGGGCCGGGGCATGGCAAGCTGGTCATGGGCGGCTATGCGCTGGGTGAGAACGTCTCGCGCCGGCGGCTGGTCGGCGTGACGCTGGCCGGCGCGTTGGGGCAGGCGGTGACGGCCATTCTCATGGTGGGTGTCGGCGCCGTGGTGCTCGGCTGGACCCGGAACCGTATGACCGACCTCGCCGACGGTGCATTGCAGGTGGCGAGTGCGGCGGCGGTCGCACTCGTGGGGCTGTGGTTGGTATCGCGCGGGCTGCGGCGGTGGATGCGCGCTGGCGCGGCTGTCGGGCATCATCATGGTCACGAGCATGACTGCGGGCATGTGCTTGGGCCCGATCCGGCAGCGGTGGCCGCCGCGTCGGGCTGGCGCGAGATCGTGGCGCTGGTGCTGGCGGTGGCGATGCGGCCCTGCACCGGCGCGCTGTTCGTGCTGATCCTGACCTTCGGCATGGGCATCGCGTGGGCCGGAATCCTGAGCGCGGTTGCGATGGCTCTGGGCACGGCGTTGCTGACGCTCGGCGTGGCTCTGGGTGCAGGGCATCTGCGCGCGGGACTGTCGGACCGTGCGGGCGGGGTCGCGGGCGTGCGGATCATGGCGGCGGTCGAGATCCTCGCCGGTGGCGTCGTGGCGCTGGTGGCGGGGCAGCTGGTTCTGCGGCTGCTGTGAATTTCGTCCGAAGCCGGCGCTTCAGCGCAGGAACTTGCGCCGCGCCTCTCGGGCCATGTTGACCCGCATCTCGAGCTCGGCAATTCCGCGTTGTGCTTCGCGCTTTTTCTCGGGATCCTGAAGGGTTCGATAAACTGCAAGCGCGGCGTCGAGCTCCTTCTGCAGCTTGAACTCCTCGGGCACCACGCCGGCCTCTGCCATCATGCGCAATGCGGCCGCGAGCCCGGCATCCTCTTCTGGCGGGCGGTGGGGCAGGGGCTTGCCTTCCCCTTCAAGGCCGGACAGCTGACCGGATTTCTCCGCCCGCAAGATCTGCCGTTCGACCAGGTTTCTGAGCGCGCGCAACATGATGGTGCTCCGGATGTCGGGACGCGCGACAGCCTACTGCAATTCGGCCAGCCGCGCCATCGCCTCGCGAAGCTTCTCCTGTTCGTCGCGGCGCTCCTCGAGGTTGGTGCGGGTTTCCTCCACCACGTCCTCGGGCGCACTCTCGACGAATTTGGGGTTGTTCAGCCGCCCTTCCAGCCCGCCGATTTCCTTGGCGAGCTTGCCCAACGTCTTCTCCAGTCGCGCCTTCTCCGCCTCCACGTCGATGATGTCCGCCAGCGGCAGGCCGAACTGGCCGCCCGGCACGTTGAGGGTGACGGTGCCTTTGGGAAAGGCCTCGACCTCCGACAGGCCTTCGACCCGCGCAAGCCGCAGGATCATCGCCTCGTTTGCGGTGAACGCCGCGCGCGCGGTGTCGGTGAAGCCGGTCACGACCATAGGCACGTGCGCGCCCGCCGGGACATGCATCTGCTGGCGGGCGGAGCGGGTCTGTTCGATCAGGCGGACGACCCAGTTCAGTTCCGCGTCCGCGCCCGCATCGACCATCTCCGCCACGGTGTAGATCGGCCAGTCTGCATGGATCAGGTGCTTCGGGCGGTCCTTGCGGCCCCAGAGCTCTTCGGTGATGAAGGGCATGATCGGGTGCAGCAGGATAAGGCACTGGTCGAGCGCCCAGGCATAGGTGCGCTTCGTCTCCTCGATGGCCTCCGCGTCCTCGCCGTCGAAGACCGGCTTGGTGAATTCCAGGTACCAGTCGCAGAACACGCCCCAGACGAACGTGTAAAGCGCGTCGGCCGCGTCGTTGAAGCGGAAATCGGTCAGCGCGGCGTCGACCGCTTCGCGGGTCTTCGGCGATCTCCCCCTTGATCCAGCGGTTGAGCGCCAGCTTGCGTGTCCGGAGCCGCGTCGGCGTGGGGGATCTCGAAGCGTGCCCCGCATCTCGCCATAGGCGGCGGCATTCCAGAGCTTCGTGCCGAAGTTCCGGTAGCCGGCGATGCGTTGCATGTCGAGTTTCAGCACGCCGCCGAGCGCCGCCATCGCGGCGGAGGCAAAGCGGAGCGCATCGGCGCCATATTCGTCGATGATCTCCAGCGGGTCGACGACATTGCCCAAGGATTTCGACATCTTCTTGCCCTTGGCGTCCCGGACGAGGCCGTGCAGGTAGACCGTATCGAACGGCACCTGGTTCACCACCGCGAGCTGCATCATCATCATCCGCGCGACCCAGAAGAAGAGGATGTCCTGCCCGGTGACAAGCACGGAGGTGGGGAAGTACTTGCGCAGCTCCTCCGTGTCCTCGGGCCAACCCAGCGTGCCGATGGGCCAGAGCCCGGAGGAGAACCAGGTGTCGAGCACGTCGGCGTCGCGCCAGACCGGGTATACCAGCCGCGTCGGATCCTGGTGGCCTTCGTAGTCCGCGAGACTTTGTGCCAGCTTGTGGATCGCCTCCGCCCGGTCGGCGACCTCCACCACCGTGGCGTGGTTGAGCGGGTTCGGAAGTGCCGCCTCGTCATCGTAGAAGCGGTCCTTCACGCTCTCGAAATCAGGCGCGCAATGGGCGTGCTCGTCGCCGGGCGCCAGGCGCTGGTCCATCAGGAAGCGGCCCATCTCCACCGGGTCCATCGCCCCGTCGCCCTCGTCGTCGTAGCTGCCGTCGCCGGTGAGGTTGAGCCCGTACCAGACCGGGATCTGATGTCCCCACCAGAGCTGGCGGGAGATGCACCAGGGCTCGATGTTCTCGAGCCAGTGGTAATAGGTGCGCTCGCCGCTCTCGGGGATGATGCGGACGGTGCCGTCGCGGACGCGGTCGAGCGCGGGACCGACGATCTTGTCTGTATCGACGAACCACTGGTCGGTGAGCATGGGCTCGATCACCACCTTGGAGCGGTCGCCGAAGGGCTGCATGATGGGTTTGCTCTCCACCAGCGGCTCGAGAATCGGGCGTCTCCGGCGGATCGAACGTGTCGACGGGATCCGGGGCCGCGACGGGCACCATGACGGCCAGGCCCTCGTCGGTGATCTGCTGCACGACGCGGTCGCGCGCCTCGAACCGGTCGAGCCCGCGCAGGTCATCCGGAACCAGGTTGATCGCGTCTGCTTCGACCTCGGTCGGCGTGCCGCGCAGGCCTTTCGCCACGTCCATGGCAAAGGCCGCGGCATCGGCATAGGGCGCGCCGTCGTCGCGCATCCGCGCCGCCATGTCCATCAGGCGGTAGCAGGGAATGCCGGAGCGCTTCGCGACGGCGTAGTCGTTGAAATCATGCGCGCCGGTGATCTTCACCGCGCCGGAGCCGAAATCGGGGTCGGGGTAGTCGTCGGTGATGATCGGGATCAGGCGGCGGTGTTCCTTCGGTCCGACGGGGATCTCGCAGAGCTTGCCCACGATAGGCGCATAGCGTTCGTCGGAGGGGTGCACCGCCACGGCGCCGTCGCCCAGCATTGTCTCGGGCCGCGTTGTGGCGATGGAGATGTAGTCGCGGATTTCGCGCAGCGTGACGTTGCCGTCTGCGTCCTTCTCGACATACTCATAGGTCGCCCGCTCCCGTTTCATGGCGGCGAGCGGGTACTTGAAATGCCACATGTGGCCTGGCGTCTCGACATTCTCGACCTCGAGGTCGGAGATCGCGGTCTCGAAATGCGGGTCCCAGTTCACCAGCCGCTTGCCGCGGTAGATCAGACCCTTGCGATACATCTCGACGAAGACCTGGATGACCGCGTCGTGGAAATTGCCCTCTTCGCCCTTCGGCGCCTCCGGTGCGCCGGACATGGTGAAGGCTTCGCGCGACCAGTCGCAGCGAGCAGCCGAGGCTCTTCAATTGTCCTCTGATGTTGCCCTGCGACTTTACCTTCTGCTGCCAGACGCGTCTCTCGAACGCCTCGCGGCCCATCTCGGTGCGCGAAGGCTCCTGGTTCGCCGCCATCTCGCGTTCGGTCACCATCTGGGTCGCGATGCCGGCGTGATCGGTGCCGGGCTGCCAGAGCGCGTCGAAGCCCTGCATGCGCTTCCAGCGGATCAGGATGTCCTGCAGCGTGTTGTTGAAGGCGTGGCCCATGTGCAGTGCGCCGGTCACGTTGGGCGGCGGGATCATGATGCAGTAGGTGGAGGCCTGCGGCTTCGCGTTGGCGCCCGCGGTGAAGCAGCCGGCCTTTTCCCACATCTCGTAGAGCCGCGGTTCGGCCTCGGTGGCGTCGAATTTTCCCAGAGCCATGGCGTGTCGTTCCCGTCTGATCCTGCACGCCGTCAGATAACGGGAAGCGGCGGCGAGGAAAAGCCCTGTAGCGGGCCCCGAGACTTGGGCTTCATCGTTACTTTTACATGATGTCGGAGGGGGCTCTGCCCCCGCCGCTCCTGCGGAGCGTCTCCCCCGAGGTGTATTGCGACCCAAAGAAGCAGCAGTCCTGCGCTGTTCTTTCTCTTCCAGATATGCTGTTCTTTCTCTTGCAGATATACTGCGAAGCTGGGCGGGGCGTGAGCCGCTTGTCAGCGCAAATTTCAGGCATGCGCGCCAGGTACTGACATCCGCTGCCGCTCGCTTTGCCCTGCGCCAGTCAGTCGTCTGGACATCGCTGCACCGTCGCCTAGTCTCCGCGCAAACGAAATTGCGGATTGGAGCGCGTCACCATGGATAAGTTCGGAAAAAGTCAGCCCGTCAAGCGCGTGGAGGATGTCCGGTTTCTGACGGGGCAGGGCCGCTATGTCGACGATATCGCGCCCGAGGGCGCGCTTCATGCCTGTTTCGTCCGTGCGCCCGTGGCGCATGCAAGGATCACCGGCCTCGACGCAAGCGATGCCAAGGACGCCCCTGGCGTGCAGCTCGTGCTGACGCAGAAGGATCTGGAAGAGGCGGGCATCGAGGCGCGGATGGATTTCACCGCGATGAAGAACCGGGACGGCAGCACCGGAGCCGCGCCGGAGCGGCCGATGCTGGCCCGCGACCGGATGCAGGCATGTGGGCGAGGCGATCGCCGTCGTGGTCGCCGACACGCCCGAAGCTGCCAAGGATGCCGCCGAACTGGTCATTGTCGAGATCGAGGATCTGCCGGCGAAGATGGACGTGGCCCCGGGGGGCGAAGCGCTGCACGAGGCGGCGCCGGACAACCGCGTCTTCGACTGGGGCATGGGTGACGAGGCCGAGGCGCAGGCCGCCTTCGACGCTGCCGCGCATGTCGTCAGCCTGGAGGTCGGGGACAACCGCATCATGGTGAACGCGATGGAGCCGCGCGGCTGCTGGGCGGCGATGGAGGAGGGGCGCCTGCATGTCTGCTTCAACGGGCAGGGGGTGTGGGGCGCCAAGGCCCAGCTTGCCGCCAAGTTCAAGCTTGCCCGAGGACAAGGTGCGGGTCACGAACCCCGATGTCGGCGGCGGTTTCGGCATGAAGGCGTTCATGTACCCCGAGTATTTCGCCGTGGCCGCAGCGGCGCGGGAGCTCGGCCGACCGGTCCGCTGGATGTCCGACCGCGGCGAGGCGATGCTGGCGGACAACGGCGGGCCGCGACCTCGTTTCCACGGCGGAGCTGGCCTTTGACGACACCCACAAGATCACCGCCTACCGCGTCCATACGCGGGCGAATATGGGCGCCTATAACAGCCAGTTCGCGCAAGCGATCCAGACGCAGCTTTTCTCACGCGTGCTGACCGGAACCTATGACATCCAGACGATCTGGCTGCACTCCGAAGGGTTCTTCACCAACACGGCGCCGGTCGATGCCTATCGCGGCGCGGGCCGGCCCGAGGCGATCTACGTCCTTGAGCGGGTGATGGACCGCGCGGCGCGCGAACTTGGGGTCGACCCGCTGGAATTGCGGCGCCGCAATTTCATCGCGCCGGATCCGTTTCCCTACACGACGCCCGTCGGCGAAACCTACGATGTCGGCGACTTTCACAAGGTGCTGAACGCGGGCCGAGCGGGAAGCCGACCTGGAGGGGTTCGCGCGCGCGGAAGTCGGCGAGCGAAGCGCACGGAAAGCTTGCGCGGGCTGGGCGCTTTGTTACTATATCGAAAGCATTCTGGGCGATCCTGCGGAGACGACTGCGGTCGAGTTCAACGAGGACGGAACGGTGAACATACTGGTCGGCACGCAATCGAACGGGCAGGGGCACGAGACGGTGTTCGCCCAGTTCCTGTGCGACCAGACCGGAATTCCGCCGAAAAGATCGCGGTTCGTGCAGGGCGACAGCGACCTGATTGCCAAGGGCGGCGGCACCGGCGGGTCGCGCTCGGTGACGACGCAGAACAACGCAACGCTGGCCACCGTCGGGGCGATGACGACCGCCTTTGCCGCGTTCCTCGAGGAGGAGACGGGCGCGCCGGCCGCGGAAATCACCTTCGACGACGAGACGTTCCGCATCCACGGCTCCAACCTCACGCCCACGATGCTGGACGTGGCGGAGATGGCCCGCGAGAAGGGCCGCGAGGATCTGCTTGCGCCACCAGGAGACGGCGAGCCTGCCGGCGCGCAGTTTCCCCAACGGCTGCTCACATCGCCGAGGTCGAGATCGAGACCGATACCGGAACCGTGCGGCTCGACCGCTACACGGTGGTCGATGATTTCGGCAACCTGATCAATCCGATGCTGGCCGAAGGTCAGGTCCATGGCGGCGTCGTGCAGGGTGTGGGTCAGGCGCTCTCCGAGCATGTCGTCTTCGATGAGGACGGCCAGCTTCTGACGGCAAGTTTCATGGACTACGCGATGCCACGGGCCGAAGATGTGCCCATGTTTTCGTTCACATCCGAGCCTGTGCCGTCGACCGCCAACCCGATGGGCATGAAGGGCTGCGGCGAGGCCGGTACGGTAGGATCGATGGCGGCCACGGCCAACGCCGTTCAGGATGCATTGTGGGATCGGGGGGTGCGGCAGGCGGACATGCCGTTCACGCCGCTCCGTGTTTGGGAAATGTTGGGGAATGGACGGATCGCCGCTGAATAGACGCATTGCCCGTTACCTTCAGGGCATTTTCGGGCGGGGGGAGGCAAAGACGCAGCCCCGCGTCCGCGGCAACACCATCCATGTCATCATCATCGACGGCACCATGTCCTCGCTGCGCGACGGGGACGAGAACAACGCCGGCCTGACCTACAAACTCTTGCGCGAGATCGGCGCCCAGGTGTCGGTCTACTACGAGCCCGGCATCCAGTGGTCGCACTGGCGGCGCGCCGGGGACGTGTTGGCCGGCAACGGCATCAATCGGCAGATCCGGCATGCATATGGCTATCTCGCCTCGCGCTACCGGCCGGGGGACCGGATCTTCCTCATGGGATATTCGCGCGGCGCCTATGCCGTCCGTTCGCTGGCTGGCGTGATCGACCGCGTCGGCCTGCTGACCGCCACGCATGCCACGCATCGCAATGTGCGCGACATCTACCGTCATTACCAGAACGCGCCCGATGGCAAGGCGGCGAAGGCGTTTGCCAAGGCCTACTGCCACGGACGGGTGGAGATCGAGATGATCGGCGTCTGGGACACGGTGAAGTCGCTGGGCGTGAACCTGCCCTTCCTCTGGCGCTTGAGCGTTCCGAAACATGCGTTCCACAGCCACGCCCTGGGGAAGTCGGTGAAGCGCGGCTACCACGCGCTGGCTCGGCATGAAAGGCGTTTCGCCTACGCGCCGGTCATGTGGGAGACGGATCCGGACTGGTCGGGGGATCTCCAGCAGATGTGGTTCCGCGGCAGCCACGGCGACGTGGGCGGCATGCTGGGCGGGTTCGAGGCGGCGCGACCGCTGTCGAATATCCCGCTGGTCTGGATGCTGGAAAAGGCGGAAGCCGCGGGGTTGCCGCTGCCCGACGGTTGGAAGGGTCGCTATCCGCAGGATGCCGCCGCGCCGTCGAGCGGCACGTTCCGTGGCGTGGGGCGGCTTCTGGTGACGCGACGGGCGCGGCGGGTGGGTATGGATCCGTCCGAGCGCGTGCATCCGAACGTGTCGGTCGTTCCGGACCGCGCCGGCTGGCGGCTTCCCTTCTTCGGGATGCGGCCGACGCCCTGAAGAGCTCAGCCGCCAACCACCGGCATCGCGATGGAGTGAACCCGGCGCGCAGTCAGATCTTCATGACGATGCAGGTGGTCGAGCCGGTGGCATAGAGCTTGCCGTCGTCCAGCCCGCGGATCTCGCCGTGCGCGACGCCCGTCGACCTGCCGACATGGTCGGAAAGCCCCACGCACTCGACCTCCATCCCCAGCGGGATCGGCCGGATGATGTTCACCTTGTACTCGAGCGTGGTGTAGACGGACCCCTTGGCCACGCGGGTCATGACTGCACAGGCCATCGCGCTGTCGAGCAGCGTTCCGTACCAACCTCCGTGGACGGTGCCCATCGGGTTCGTGACTTCGAAGTCCGGCGTGCCGCGGAACACGACCTTGCCGTCCTCCACCGCGTGGAGACGATAATCCATGGTGGCGCCGATCGGCGGGCCGGGCAAGCGGCCGTCGAGGATCGCCTGCATGAACTCGAGTCCCGTCATGCCCATCACATCGGCGGCGGTCGGAAGATCCTCCGGGCTCTTTGCGATATAGCTCATGCGCGAACGCTCCCGCTGGTTGTACCACGCCGGGACGCTAGGTCGCGGGACGGGAGAGAGGCAAGCGTTACGCGACGTTCCGCAGGACGGCCTGTTGCGGGTTCAGTCCCAGCGCGCAGCACAACCGTTCCGTCAGATGCGCGCTGTTGAGCGTGTAGATGTGCAGGTGATCCACGCCCTCCGCAACGAGCTTCGAACAGATCTCCGTCGTGACGGTCAGTGCCAGCAGATCCTCGCGCTGATCCCGGCGCGCGGTCTTGAACGCCTGGTCGAGCCAACGCGGCACCCGAGCCCCGCATTTCTTCGCGAACTGCCGCGTGCGGGTCCAGTTGGCGGGCGGCAGGATTCCGGGATGCACCTTGTGCTCGATGCCGGCCTTGGCGCAGGCGTCGCGGAACCGCAGGTAGGTACTCGCCTCGAAGAAGAACTGCGTGATCGCCTCGTCGGCACCAGCGTCGAACTTGGCCTTCAGGAAGTCGATGTTCTGCGACGTGGATTCGCAGGCTGCGTGTCCCTCCGGGTAGGCACCCACGCGGATCTTGAACCTGTTCATGTCGGCCAGGGCCGCCACCAGTTCGAGCGACGAGGCAAAGCCTTCGGCATGGGGTTCGAACAGGCCGCCGGGCACGTCCGGGTCGCCGCGCAGGGCCACGATCTGTTCGATGCCGGCATCCGCGAAGCTTCGTGCCCGAGCCAGCACCTCCTCCTTGCTGGCCCGGGCCGCAGTCAGATGCGCGGCCAGCGGGAGGCCGGTCTGCTGCATGACGGCTTGCGCCGTGTCCAATGTGCGATCCTGCACCGAACCCTGCGCACCATAGGTGACGGAGATGTAGTCCGGGCTGAACACCTGCAGCCGCGTCATCGCTTCCCACAGGCGAAAGGACGCGGTCATGGACTGCGGCGGAAAGATCTCGAACGAAACGCTGGGACTGGACATGAACGGACTCCGCAACTGTTCGTAATCTTGTGCCACAGGGCAGATTGTGAGACAAACTCATAATTCTAAAGATAATCATGAGGCGCGTTCAATCATGCATCTGGAGTTTCGTCATCTGCGCACGATCAAGGCGATCCACGAGGCCGGCGGCCTGGCACGCGCGGCGGACCATATGAACATCACGCAAAGCGCGCTGTCCCATCAGATCAAGGGGCTGGAGGATCAGGCGGGGGTGGAGCTGTTCGTGCGCCGGTCGAAACCGCTCAAGCTGTCGCCGGCGGGCCTGCGGCTGCTGCGCCTGGCGGAGCAGGTGCTGCCGCAGGTCGAAGCGCTGCAGGCTGAGTTCGACGGATTGCGCGCCGGCAGCACGGGGCGGATGCACATCGCCATCGAATGCCATGCCTGTTTCGAATGGCTGTTCCCGGTCCTGGAGCTCTTCCGCAAGAGCTGGCCGGACGTGGACGTGGACATCCGGCCCGGCCTCGCCTTCGACGCCTTGCCCGCGCTGATGAAGGAGGAGGTAGACCTCGTCGTTTCCTCCGACCCCGAGGCTCTGGCCGGCATCGAGTTCGTGGAACTCTTCGACTACGCGCCGGTGTTCGTGGCCTCGAGCCAGCATCCGCTGGCCCGGAAGGACTGGGTCGAGGCGGAGGATTTTCGCGGCGAGACCCTGATCACGTACCCGGTGGAGCGGCAGCGACTCGACGTCTTCAGCCAGCTCCTGATCCCGGCCAAGGTGGAGCCGGCAGCGATCCGCCAGGTGGAGCTGACGGCGGTGATTCTGCTCCTGGTGGCGTCGAACCGCGGTGTGTCGGTGCTGCCGGACTGGGTCGTGCGGGAGGTCAAGTATTCGTCGGACTACGTGACGCGCCCGCTGACGAAGACGGGGCTGACCCGGCGTCTTTATGCGGCGGTGCGCAGCGACGATCTGCGGCACGGCTACATGCAGGAGTTGCTGGGGCTGGCTCGGCAGGAGGCGCGGAAGCTGCAGATGCAGTGATCTCGGACGCGCACCATCTGCGCGGTCGACCAGGGAGGTCTGCGCTTGCGGGTTGCGCCGGCGCGGTGTATGCGCGCTGCCCGGACCACAAGGTTCCACCGCATCATCCCGGAGACGTCCCATGAAGGGCAGCGCCAACCTGAATATCATGCTCAAGGCCGCCCGGAAGGCCGGGCGATCCCTGATCAAGGACTTCCGCGAGGTGGAGAACCTGCAGGCTTCGATGAAGGGCGCGGGCGACTTCGTGTCGAAGGCGGATATCGAGGCGGAGCGCATCCTGAAAGACGACCTGATCGGCGCGCGTCCCAACTATGGCTGGCTGGGAGAGGAGGGCGGCGGCGAAGACGGCAAGGATCCCACGCGGCGCTGGATCGTCGACCCGCTCGACGGCACCACCAACTTCCTGCACGGTCTGCCGCATTGGGCCGTTTCCATCGGGTTGGAATTCAAGGGCCAGATCGTGGCGGGCGTGATCTATGATCCCGTGAAGGACGAGATGTTCTTTGCCGAGAAGGGGCAGGGCGCCTGGATGAACGACCGCCGACTGCGGGTGTCTTCCCGAAGCCGGATGATCGAGTCGATCTTCGCCACCGGGCTGCCCTTTGCCGGGCATGGAGATCTTCCCGAGATGCTTCGGGATCTCGGCCGGCTCCTTCCGGCCTGCGCCGGCGTTCGGCGCTGGGGGGCGGCGTCGCTCGACATGGTCTACGTCGCCGCCGGCCGCTTCGACGGGTTCTGGGAACGCGGGCTCAACATCTGGGACATCGCCGCCGGCACGATAATCCTGCGCGAGGCAGGTGGCCTGGTCGAAGGCATCGACCCGGACTCCGATCCGCTGGCGGGAGACATCCTCTGTGCAAGCGAGCCCATCTTCGGTCAGTTCTCCCGCGCCATCCGCGGCTGACCGGAAGCGGGGTCAGGTCTCGTCGCTGGGGTGGTCGATCCCGTCGTGCCAATGCATCGGTTCGTGGGTCCAGGGCTCCGCGCCCGCGATGCAGCCGATGTTGATGCCGATCTGCGACGGGTCGGACCGCCTGCGATGATGGGTGTAGATGCCGCAATGGCGGCAGAACCAGTGCTCTGCGGTGCGGGTGCCGAACTGGTACATCGTGAGCGCGTCGTCGCCCTTCAGCACGGTCAGGTTGTCGGCCCGCGCGCTGACATTGCCCGCTTGCCGGCGCCGGCAGAAACTGCAGGTGCAGCGTGTGGGCCGCATCTCGTCGCCCAGAAGATCGGCCGCAATGACGACCGCGCCGCAATGGCAACTCGCCTCGACCCGGCGCGTCATTTCCGGCGCACCTTGGGAATCCGGCTCTCGACGGTGCGGTAGCGCGTTTCCGGATGCGGCGGCTGGCCGTGTGTGCGCGACCAGAACGCCATGCCGCCCCGCCGCAACCAGAGCGGCACGGTCAGCAGCACGCCCGCAACGAAGCCGCCCGCATGCGCCCAGTAGGCGACGCCGCCGGCCGCCGGGTCGGCACCGACACCGCCCACGAACTGCATCCCGAACCACACGGCGAGCACGATCCAGGCCGGGATCGGGAAGATGCGGAAATAGAAGATCAGGATGAGCAGGATATCGACCCGCGCCTTCGGGAAGAGCAGCAGGTAACTCGCCCATGACCCCTGCGATGGCCCCGGACGCGCCGACCGTCGGCACGTTCGAATAGGGCGCCGAGAGCACTTGCATCAGGCCCGCGCAGATACCGGCCGCGAGGTAGAAGCCGAGAAAGCGCAGATGGCCCATCTCGTCCTCGACGTTGTCGCCGAAGATCCACAGGAACAGCATGTTGCCGACCAGATGCGCCCAGCCCCCATGCAGGAACATCGAGGTGAGGAGCGTGCTCCACCCCTCGCCCATGGTGATCCGGGCGGGGATCATGCCGTAGCTGTAGAAGAATTGCCCGAGCGCCAGGTTGTTCTGGAAAAGCCCAGATAGCTGAAGAAAATCAGCATGTTCACCGCCATCAGCGCGTAGGTGACGAACGGCGTCCGCCCCGATGGGTTGTGATCGCGGATGGGGAACATCGGGACACGCTGCGGGCAAATGCGGGGCGGGTCAAGGCCGCTTCATGCGCATTGGCGACGCGCCCGGAAGCTCGAGCCTGAAGGACTGCGTGCGCCTCGCCGGTGGAGGACCACACCGGCGAGGCGGCTGGTTTCTCAGCCCTCCGACATGGCACTCAGCAGGGCGGCATTGCCGCCGGCCGCGGTGGTGTCGACGCAGACATGGTGTTCGTGCATCACATGGGCCAGGTCCGGCTGCCGGTGATGAGCGGCACCATCGGCCCCTTGCGCGCGGCCAGGCCTGTCCAGACTCGCGCGCCCGTGTCGTCGTCGCCCCACCAGATGCGCTCCGGCGATGCCTTGGCCGATGTCAGCTCGCCCGGTTTCGCGTCGGGGCGCATCTCGGCCTTGCCGCCAAGCGCCGTTCACAGCCTTGGCCTGCTCGGCGGCCTTGCTCCTTGCCCGGGTCCCAGGCAAAGGATCGGCGGTTTCGAGGTCGAAAGCCGTACTGGTTCAGACTCGCCCGTCGGCCCGGGCAGCGTCTGCTCTTCGGGCAGTTTCCGGACCCCGTCCGCCCGCCGTGAAGCGCGAGCAGGTAGAGCGGGCCGCCCGCCTTGGGGCCGGTGCCCGACAGCCCCTCGCCGCCGAAGGGCTGGCGAGCCGACGATCGCGCCGATCTGGTTGCGGTTGACGTAGATGTTGCCGCCTGCGATCCGGTCGGACACGTGCTGCACGCGGTCGTCGATCCGGGTCTGCAGGCCGAAGGTCAGCCCGTAGCCGGTGGCGTTGATCGCGTCGATCACCTTGTCCAGATCGCGGTCGCGCCGAAGGTCGCCAGGTGCAGCACGGGGCCGAAGATCTCGCGCTCCAGATCGCCTCGATGCCGTCGACCCGGATCAGCGTCGGCGCGATGTAGTGCCCGGCATCCGGCGTCTTGCAGCTCATGCAGCACGCGCCCCTCCTTGCGCGCGCGCGTCGATGTAGGCATCGGCGATGCCCTCGTGCGCGGCCTCGTCGATCACGGGGCCCACGTCGGTCGCCGAGATCCCACGGATCGCCCGATCACAGCGCCTCCATCGCGCCGGTCAGCATCTCGGTGGAAGCTCTCGGCGATGTCCTCCTGCACGTAGAGGCAGCGCAGGGCCGAGCAGCGCTGGCCGGCGGACTGGAAGGCGCTTTCGATGATCGGCGCGCACCGCCTGTTCGGGCAGCGCGGTGCTGTCGACGATCATCGCGTTCAGCCCGCCGGTCTCCGCGATCAGCGGCGCGCCGGGGGCCAGGTTCTCGGCCATCGCACGGCGGATCAGCCGCGCGGTCGCGGTGCGAGCCGGTGAAGGCCACGCCGCCCACGCGCGGGATCCGAGGTCAGCGCCGCGCCCACGTCGCCGCGCGCCGGGCAGGAGTTGCAGCGCGGTCGCGGCACGCCGGCCTCGTGCATCAGCTCGACCGCGCGAGATGGCGATGAGCGGCGTCTGCTCGGCCGGTTTGGCCAGCACGCGCGTTGCCCGCGGCCAGCGCCGCCGACGATCTGGCCGGTGAAGATGGCCAGCGGGAAGTTCCAGGGCGAGATGCAGGTGAAGATGCCGACCGGCGGCGTCGTCCGGCGCGTGTGCGCGCCGTAGTAGCGCAGGAAATCCACCGCCTCGCGCAGCTCGGCCACGGCATCGGGCATGCGACTTGCCGGCCTCGCGGGCGAGGATGGCGAAGATCTCGCCGTAATTCGCCTCGTAGAGATCGGCGATCCGGTTGCAGGACTTTCGCCGCGCTCGTCGGCGGTGGCGTCCCATGGCGTCGGCCGCAGCCGAGCGCCGCGTCGACATGCTCGGGCGTGGCCCAGGTCGACGGTGCCGGGCTGTCGCGGGGTCGGCAGGGTTGATCACCGGTCTCCGCTCCTCGGCGCTGCGACCTCGGCCGCCAGCAGGGGCGCGGCTCCCATTGATGGCGTCGGCGAAGGGCGCGCGCGCGCCTCTCGATCGCGTCCAGCGTCGGCGATGTGCGCAGATCGAAGCCCTTGCGAGTTCACGCGTTCGGGCAGGAAGAGCTCGCGGTCCGGTCGGGCAGCGTCGCGCGCTCGTGCCGACCATGTCGAAGGGATCGGCGGCGACGATCTCGGGCGGGACGTCCTCGTCGACGATCTGGTTGACGAAGCTCGAGTTCGCGCCGTTTTCCAGCAGGCGCCGCACGAGATAGGCCAGCAGATCGCGGTGCGCGCCGACCGGCGCATAGATGCGGCAGCGCGTGCCCTGTCTTTCCATCACGATCTCGTGCAGCGTCTCGCCCATGCCGTGCAGGCGCTGGAATTCGAACGTCTCGCGCTGATCGCTCGGCCATGTGCAGGACCGCGGCGACGGTATGCGCGTTATGCGTGGCGAATTGCGGATAGATCCGGTCGGTCATGCCCAGGAGCTTGCGCGCGTTGGCGATGTAGCTGACATCCGTCGCGGGCTTGCGAGGTGAAGACCGGAAAGCCGTCGACGCCCGCGACCTGCGCGCGCTTGATCTCGGTGTCCCAATAGGCGCCCTTGACGAGCCGCACCATGATCCGGCGGTCGAGCGCGTGTCGCGAGGTCGTGGAGCCAGTCGAGCACGGCGCCCGCGCGCTGGCCATAGGCCTGCACCACGACGCCGAAGCCGTCCCAGCCGCGCAGCGACGGGTTCCGACAGCACCGCCTCGATCACGTCGAGCGAGAGCGCCAGGCGGTCGGCCTCCTCGGCGTCGATGTTGAGGCCCATGCCCGCGCTGGATTGCGCAAGATGCGCGAGCGAGCGCAGGCGCGGCACCAGTTCGTCCATCACCCGGTCGCGTACTGCGCCACCTCGTAGCGCGGATGCAGCGCCGAGAGCTTGACCGAGATGCCGGGATTGTCGCGGATGTCCTTGTGCGTGCAGGCCGCGGCGATGGCGGTGATCGCGCGGCGAATAGCTCAGGTGATAGCGCCGCGCGTCGCTCGTCGGTGCGCGCGGCCTCGCCCAGCATGTCGTAGGAATAGGTGTAGCCCTTCTTCTCCATGCCCTTGGCGCGCTTCATCGCGGCGTCGATGTCTCGCCCAGCACGAACTGGCGGCCCATCTCGCTCATCGCGCGGGCCACGGCGGTGCGGATCACCGGCTCGCCCAGGCGCTTGACGCGCCGCGCAGATGGCCGACGATGCCCGGCGATCCGTCCTCCAGAACCTTGCCCGTCAGCATCAGCGCCCAGGTGGAGGCGTTGACCAGCGGCGAGGTGGAATGGCCCATGTGCTTGCCCCAGTCCGAGGGGGCGATCTTGTCCTCGATCAGCGCGTCGATCGTGTCGGCATCGGGCACGCGCAGCAGCGCCTCGGCCAGGCACATCAGCGCGATGCCTTCCTCGGTCGAAGGCCGTATTCGGCCAGGAAGACCTCCATCAGCCCGGGATCGGAGGTGCCGCGGATGCGCGCGCACCAGATCGGCCGCGATCCGCGAGATCTCTGCGCGATCCTCCTTCGACAGGTCAGCGACACGGATCAGGTCGTCCAGTGCAGATCCGGGTCGGCGTATTTCAGGTGGTCCAGCCCGTCGGGCAGTTGGTCCAGTGCGGCAAAGGGCATGTTTCTCTCCAGTCGTTTGGGACAGGCTATTCTTTTGTTCGCAGCCTTTTTCGCTCATGAACTGCATGATTTCAATGATTCGCACCGGATATCAGGGAAAAATGCGGAAAAACGACTTCTCGGAGCTTGATCGGTTCGACCGTGCGATTCTGCGGGGGCTCGCCGAAGATGGCCGCATGAATGTGACCGACCTGGCCCAACGCATCGGTTTGTCGAAGTCGCCGACCCAGGCCCGGATGAAGAAGCTGGAGGCCGAGGGCTACATCCTGGGGTATCGCGCGATGCTGGATCCGATCCGCCTCGGGCTCGACCACGTCGCCTTCGTCGAGGTGAGGCTGACCGACACGCGGGAGGCGGCGCTGAAGGCGTTCAACGAGGCGGCACGGCGCGTGCCCGAAATCGAGCAGGCGCACATGATCGCGGGCAATTTCGATTACCTGCTGAAGGTTCGGACGTCCGACATGGCCGAGTATCGGCGCGTTCTGGGCGAGGTCATCTCGGCGCTGCCGCATGTCGCCTCGACTTCGACCTACGTGGCGATGGAGGCCGTCAAGGAAGTGATGATCGGCACACATGCGCCGCCATGAGCGCGCGCGTATTGATTTTAGACCGGAGTTTGGCACACTCGTTCCCATGCTGAGACATGTCCTCCTCGCGCATCTGCTCTTCGCCCTGCCGGCGCTGGCAGAGACATGCCCGCCCGCACCCGATCACAGCGATGCGCTGAACAGGCTGGAGGAGGAAGCTCAGGCGGCCACCTCCGAAAGCGCCGCGCGCGACGTGTCGGACCGGATGTGGGAGCTCTGGGCCGACGCGCCCAACGCCAAGGCGCAGGCGGTGCTGGACCGGGGCATGCAGAAACGACTGGGAGCCGATTATGCCGGCGCGATCGCGGAGTTCGATGACCTGATCGCGTACTGCCCGGATTATGCGGAAGGCTACAATCAACGCGCCTTCGTGCACTTCATCCTGCGGGACTACGCCAGCGCGCTTCCCGATCTTGATCGCGCGCTGGACCTGTCGCCCGGGCACATCGGTGCGCGGGCCGGGCTTGCGCTGACCCTGATGCAGCTGGGTCAAATCGACGAGGCGCGGGCGGAACTGGAGGTGGCCCTGGGTCAGAACCCCTGGATGTCCGAACGGCACCTTCTGGACGACGGCGGACCGCTGGCGCCGGCAGGCAAGGACATCTGACCGTAGCCGGTTGAGCCGCCACCGCGCAACGCGTATTGGGAAGACGTCGCGGGCGTGATGGAATGGTAGACATATCGGACTTAAAATCCGAAGGGCGAAAGCCCGTGTGGGTTCGAATCCCACCGCCCGCACCAGTGTTCCTCCAAAAGAGCGACGCATCCGAACGTTAAGCGAAGCTCAAGTCTTTTTCCTTAAGCCATGCCCAAACTGCGCGAAGTTCGCGGAACGTGCACCCGTGGCCATGCGCTTGCCCCATTGCTCCGCCTGGTAAGTAGGAACCGAGAATCATGATGTTTCGCCGTTTGAACACACTCTTCGTCAAAATCATCGCGATCTTTGCCTTCGCGACCTTCGTCACGGTCTCCGTGCTGGAAGTGATGGCGCTGCGGTCATCCATCCAGAGCATTCGCGACAACGTTGCCGATGAAGCGGCCGGTATCACCGAACTGGTGTCCATGCAGATCGGAGGGGCCATCAAGTTCGGCAACAAGGATGCGGTCGCCGAAGTGATCGGAAGTGCGGCCGAATTGGCGGCGGAGTCGTGGAAGGACGCGGTGGTCGTCAGCGGCAACGGCGCCGTCCTCTATCCCGTTGCCGAAGGCGCGGAAGTCGATCCCGCCCTCGCGTCGCTGGCCACTCAGGTCATCGAGACCGGCGAAGCGATAAGCATGAACGAAGGCCACACCATCGGGCAGCCGGTGCTCTTCGGCGCCGAACGTGCCGTCGTCGGTGTCATCGTGACGGACTGGACGGCCGAGCCGTCAATCGCTGCATACAATGCCAAACTGGTTCAGCAGGGCCTGGTGACGGCCGGGCTCTTCCTGCTCGTGCTCGGCTGCGTCGGGGTCGTCCTGCGCTGGTGGGTGTCCCAGCCCCTGGTGCAACTCGAGGGCGCCGTGTCGACGGTCGCTTCGGGCGATTACGATCTCGACGTGCCGCACACCGGTCGCGGAGACGAAATCGGCCAGATCGCTCAAAAGCTGGAAAACTTCAGGACTGAGCTCAAGGCCGGTGAACAGCTTGCGCTCGACAGCGCGTACAAGAGCGCTGCCTACGAAGGTTCGACCGCGCCGATGATGGTGGTGGACCGCGCGTTCAACGTCATCTACTGCAACCCGTCCTGTGTCGAGCTTGTTCACCAGCTCGGGTCGGCTTTGACATCCGATTGGCCCGGACTTGATGTGGAGCGCGTTGTCGGGTCTTCGCTGACGACGATGGCGGGGCTCGGCGACATCATCGCCGACATCGAAGCGCGCAAAGAAGCGGCGATGCCCGCGTCGGTCACGCTGCCGGTCGGCGAGGCGCGTGTGCGGATCAAGTTCAACGCCGCGATGGATGCCGACGGCACCATGACCGGCGCCGTCGTGGAATGGAGCGACCGGACCCAGGCGCACCGGAACAAGGCGATGGTGGAGGCGATCGACACCGCGATGCTGCGCGTCGAATTCTCGGCCAACGGGAAGCTCCTGAGCGCGAACCGCAACTGCATGCGCGTTCTCGGCCTGAAGGACGACGATGTCGGGCAACTGGAACTTGACCGCGTCTTCCTCGCCGAGGGCTCCGAAAGCGCCAATCCCCTCGCCGAAGAGAGCTTGACAGGGCGTTTCCGCTTCCGTGACAAGGTCACGGGCGACGCGCGCCATGCCAATGGCAGTTTCGTCGCCATCAAGGGTCCGGACGGCACCGTCGAAAAGAGCCTTTTCGTCGGCATGGACGTGACCGCGCACGAAGAGGAGCGCGCCGAAGCCGAAGGCCGCAAGCAGAAGGCAGATGCCGAGCAGCAGGCCGTCGTGACCGCACTCGGCCAGGCCTTGACCGATCTATCGGACGGCCGCCTGGATCGCCCGATCGAGCAGCCGTTCTCGCCCGCCTACGAGAATCTGCGGCAAAACTTCAACGCGACTCTGCAATCGTTGCATGACGCGATCGCCGCGGTGGTCCAGAACACCGGATCGATCCGCAGCGAAACGGCCGAGATCACGACCGCGGCCGACGACCTGTCGCGCCGCACCGAACACCAGGCCGCCACGCTGGAGGAGACCGCAGCGGCGCTGGACGAGCTGACGAATTCCGTGCGGTCCGCCGCCGAAGGCGCGCAAGGCGCCAGCGAGAAGGCGTCGGCTGCGCAGCACCGCGCGCAGGAAGGCGGCGAGGTCGCACGCGAAGCGGTTCAGGCGATGGACGGGATCAAGTCTTCGTCGCAGGAGATCTCCAAAATCACCAGCGTCATCGACGACATCGCATTCCAGACCAACCTTCTTGCGCTGAACGCCGGGGTCGAAGCGGCCCGCGCGGGCGAAGCTGGACGCGGGTTCGCGGTGGTCGCCACCGAGGTGCGCGCGCTGGCGCAGCGCTCCTCCGACGCCGCGCGCGAGATCAACGACCTGATTTCCGCCAGCGAGGCGCAGGTGCAATCCGGTGTCGAACTGGTCGACAGGACCGGGCAGGCACTGTCGGCGATCGTGGCGTCGATTTCCGAGATTTCGGGACTGGTCGCCGATATCGCCACGTCGACCAAGGAGCAGGCTTCCGGCCTGAACGAGATCAACACGGCCGTCACCGAACTGGATCAGGTGACGCAGCAGAACGCCGCAATGTTCGAGGAAACCACCGCCGCCAGCCACGCCCTGACCTCCGAAGCCGATTCGCTGGCCCAGGCGGTCGCACGGTTCGAACTCGGCGCCATGGCGGCCAAGCTCGACAGCCGCAGGTCGAAGTCCGAAGCGTCACGCATGACCGCGCCGATCAGGTCGGCCTCGTTCGGCGGCGCGACCGACGGTTCCGCCGCATTCAAGGTCGAAGAAGACGCTGCCGGCTGGGAAGAGTTCTGACCCCGGTCCCGCAAGCCAAGTTCTCCAGGAACTGCGCCTCGATCGATCCCGATCGGGGCGTCGTCGCGTCCTGATGGCAGGTCCCTAGTTTCCGGCGAAGCGGGACTGCCATTCGGCGGCGTCTTCTTCGCTGATCTTGGAAAAGAGGTTGTCGGGCACGTCGAACGCGTCGCCGGGCTGCAGCACCTCCATCGCCCTGTCGACGTCCCCGGGCCAGTCCGCATCGAGGCCGCCGAAGTGATCCAGAAGCGTGTAGCTCGCCCCCGGGATGAAGGGCGACGAGAGCACGCGCGTAGAAGACGGATGAGGTTCAGCGCGAGCCGGATCTGCGTCGCGGCCGTGTCGGGATCGGTCTTGAACGTGGTCCAGGGCGCGGCCGCTTGCAGGTATTCGTTGCCGACGCGCCCAGATCGCGCGCAGCTCCGCGGCGGCCTTGCGCACTTCCATCGCTTCCATCTGCGCTCTGGTAGCGCGCGAGCGCGGGCCGTCAGATCGCGCGATCAGCGCTGTTCCTCGCCTCGCCCCAGGTTCACCGCCTTCGGGCACGGCCTCGCCGAATTTCGAGCGGCAGAACTTGGTCACGCGGCTGACGAAATTGCCCAGCACGTCGGCCAGATCCTTGTTCACCGAGGCCTGGAAATTCTCCCAGGTGAATTCCGCATCCGCATTTTCGGGCGCGTGGCTCAGCAGCCACCAGCGCCAGTAATCGGCCGGCAGGATCTCCAGCGCCTGGTCCATGAAGACGCCGCGCCCCTGCGAGGTCGAGAACTGGCCGCCGTCGTAATTGAGGTAGTTGAAGGACTTGATGTAGTCGACGAGCTTCCACGGCTCGCCCGAGCCCAGGATCGTGGCGGGGAAGCACAGCGTGTGGAAGGGCACGTTGTCCTTGCCCATGAACTGCGTGTAGCGCACGTCGTCGGCGCCCTTGTCGGTGCGCCACCAGCGTTCCCAGTCGGCGTCCTCTAGGTCATGCGCGTCGGCCCATTCGCGCGCGCAGGCGATGTATTCGATGGGCGCGTCGAACCAGACATAGAAGACCTTGCCCTCCATCCCCGGCCAGGCGTCGGTGCCGCGTCTGCACCGGCGACGCCCCAGTCGAGGTCGCGGGTGATGCCGCGGTCCTGCAGCCCGTCGCCGTCATTGCAGCCATTTCTTGGCGATCGAGGTGGTCAGCACCGGCCAGTCGGTCTTGCCGTCGATCCAGGCTGTCGAGCTGCGTCGCTGCATCGCGACTGGCGCAGGTAGAGATGCTTGGTCTCGCGCACTTCCAGATCGGTCGAGCCCGAGATCGCGCTGCGCGGGTCGATCAGGTCGGTCGGGTCGAGCTGCTTGGTGCAATTCTCGCACTGGTCGCCGCGCGCTTTGTCGTAGCCGCAATTGGGGCAGGTGCCCTCGATATAGCGGTCGGGCAGGAAGCGGCCGTCGGCGTCGGAATAGACCTGCTTCTCGGAGACTTCCGCGATCAGGCCGTGTATCGGCCAGCCGGCCCGCGAAATGCTGGGTCAGCGCGTGGTTCTGCGGCGAGGAGGAGCGGCCGAAATGGTCGAAGCTGAGGCGGAAACCCTTCGCGAGCTCGGCCTGGACCTCGTGCATCTCGGCGCAGTATTCGGCCACCGGCTTGCCGGCCTTGGCGGCGGCCAGTTCGGCGGGCGTGCCGTGTTCGTCGGTGGCGCAGAGGAACATCACCTCGTGCCCGCGCGCGCGCTGGTAGCGGGCATAGAGATCGGCGGGCAGCTGCGAGCCCACCAGATTGCCCAGATGCTTGATCCCGTTGATATAGGGGATCGCCGAGGTGATCAGATGGCGTGCCATGTCGGTCCCGCTGTTCCCGTGTGGTGCTGTCGTCGGCCCGCGTTTAGCGGATGAGTCGGGCTGCCAACGTCCCGAGGACTTCGACCCGCGGTCGCGAAAGCTCGGCCGTTCGGATCAGGTTTGCCGATCAGATGAAGCTCGGTGCGCGGGCTGCATAGACATAGCGCGTGTTCGTCGGTCCGGGCCGGGCGCACGCGCATGCGGAGCAGGCCGAACATGATTCCAGGCGCGACATGCGCCACAGCCGAAATCATGCACGAACGAGGCGCGGACGGAGCCGAACGCGTCGATCAGCAGCGAGGCGACATAGGGGCGCGGCGATGGCGCCGAGCGCGAAAAAGAACATCAGCGCGGCCGAGAGCTCCACCCGCTCGTCGGACTGTCGGCGAAGTCATGGGCATGCGCGGCGGCGACCGAATAGATCGGAAAGGTGGTGAGCCCGAAGAGCGACCGCGGCTGCAGCATCACGCCGGCGGTCCGAAGGTCCGGTCGAGCGAGGCGGTGAGCGCGCAGCTGAAGATCGGCGGCGACCGACAGCCAGATCAGCACGCGGCGCCGGTCGAACTTGTCGGCGAGCCAGCCCACCGGGTATTGCGCCAGGGCGCCGCCCAGGACGAAGGCGGCGAGGAACCACGCGATCTGGTCGACGGTCAGGCCCGACTTCCTGGCCGTAGAGCGGCCCGACCATGCGGAAAGCGGCCGAGGAGAGCGCCGCGACGATCACGCCGGCCGCGGCCAGGGGCGAGCGGCGACGGCGAGCCGCGGGCGCAGGCGCGGGGCGGCGGGCGTTTCCGGCTGGACGGCCGTGGTCAGGGTCAGCGGCAGCAGCGCGGCGCAGCAGAGCAGCGCGAGCAGGTTGTAGGAGACATAGGACGCGGGCTCCAGCACGCCGATCAGCATCTGCGCCACCAGCGAGCCGCCCATGTCCGCCACCCGGTAGACGCCCATCGCGCGGCCGCGCGTCTCGTTGGTGACCTTGGCCTGCAGCCAGGCCTCGATCACCGTGTAGCAGCCCGCCACGCAGAGCCCGACGGCGATGCGCATCAGCGGCCCAGGCATAGGGGTCGATGATCAGCATGTGCGCCAGCAGGCCGATCGCGCCGGACGGCGGTGAAGGCGGCGAAGGCGCGGGAATGGCCCGACCGAGCCCATCAGCCGCGGCGCCCACCAGCAGCCGATGAAGAAGCCGAAGAAATGCGCCGAGCCGAGCAGGCCGATTTCCTGCGGTGTGAAATCCAGCGCAATACCGGACAGCGCGTCGAGCGGCCCGAGCGCCGCCCGAGGAGAGCTGCAGCAGCATGACCGACAGAAGAAGGGCGGCGAAGGAGATCAGCAGGCGCATGCGCGGTGGATGGCAGGCGGGTCCGGCCGGTGCTCGCACAGTTTCGACGCCGGTTGGTCGTTTTCGGACACTGGCACCCGAGGCGGATCGTTCAGCGGACAGCCTGAATTCGCGCCCGGATGTCGAGCCCGACCGTGTCATCCACGAGGTCCGGGTAGCCTGAAATGCCGAAGCTCGACCGGCTGATCCGGGCGGTCAATTGCGCCTCCAGCCGGTCGAGATCGTCGGGCGCGGAGCCGGCCGGGCGATAGACGGCCGCGTCGAGGCGAACCGGGCGGGTCACTCCCTTGAGCGTGAGGTCGCCTTCGATCACCGCGCCGTCGGAGAGCCGGCCCGAGGCGCCCAGGCGGACGCCGGTGGAGCGAAAGGACGCGGTGGGGTGGCGCGCGGTATCGAGCACCTCGGCCCCCTTCATCACCTTGGTGATGATTGCGAGCCCGGCCCTTGCGGCGCTGACATCTGCGGTCACCTCGGCGGTGGAGGCTTGCAGATTGCTCGGGTCGATTGTCAGATCGGCGCGGGAGAGCGGTGCGGTGCCGGATTGCGTGATGCCGTTCGCGGTGAAGAGAAATCGGATCTCGGCTTCGTCGGGCGCGATCCGGTAACGTCTGGGTGCAGCCGCGGCTGGGCGGATCAGCACAACCGTCGCAAGCGCACCGGTCAGCATCCGGCGCCGGGTGAATTGCGGCATGGGCGTGTCCTCCCGAAACGAGCTTAGGCGGCTGGTGGCGTCCGGAATAGAGCGGCCCCATCACGTTGCCGGGAGGCTCGGTTGAGGCCGGCGAGGATCAGGCGGCGCGCTCCCGAAGGTCCGGACTGCGGTCGGCGCGGCAGAGCGCCCAGCTTGCCACTGGCGCTGTGCGCGCGCGCAGGCGGGTCAGGCACCATCCACCGGGGTGGCGGGCATGGTCGGGCGTCATCCGCCAGCGGCTTTCGACGCCCTGCGCGCCACCCGCATCCGGGGTCAGGATCAGGCCCAGCGGCACATGCGCGCCCTGCTTGCCGCCGGTTTCCGCCGCCAGGTGCAGCCGCCGCACCTGCGTCAATCCCGGCAGCCCCGGCAGATCGCCCACCACCAGCGGCACCGCGCCCGACCGCAGCGCCTCCTCCAGCGACCAGAGCACGTCTTCGGCCCGGATCGCATCGACGAAGACGAAGCGCCCCGGCTCGGCCCAGTCCGCCATCCCTTCGGCATTGAGCCGGTCGCTGATCCAGGCCGGGCCGATCCACAGAACGGGGCCGTCCATGCGCGCCGCGAGCCAGAGCGCCAGCGTGCGCCGCGACGCCCCGCAGGCCTCGTGCAGCCGCCCGCAGGCCAGGCTGGGGCCGTCGCTGGCGCCGTCGGTGCCGGAAAGCAATCGCACGACCGGCCCGTGATGGGCGGGACGGCGTCCCAGAAGAGGCGAATCGCGCAATGACATGGGGCCTCGCCGAGGGTGAGTGTTTCTCTTTCGTTCTCATTTCTTGACGCAGAATGACGGTCTGGTCAACCCGCCGGGCGATGACTACGGTGCGCCACAAAATGACGACTTGAGAGTTCACGGAAGGGACCCCGCATGAAGACGAGACCGCTCGGCCGCACCGGCATGATGGTCAGCGAACTCTGCCTCGGTTCGATGACCTGGGGCACGCAGAACGACGCCGAAGAGGCGCATGCGCAGATCGACAGGGCGCTGGCGGCGGGCGTGAACTTCATCGACACGGCGGAGATGTATCCAGTCAACCCGGTGCGCGAAGAGACCATCGGACGGACGGAGCGCATCATCGGTCTCTGGTTCGAGGATCGGGGCCGCCGTGGCGAAGTGATCCTCGCCACCAAGCATTCGGGCGAGGGGCTGGACTCCGTCCGCGATGGCGCCCCGATCACCGCCGAGACGATCCCAGAGGCGATCGAGGGATCGCTGCGGCGGCTCAAGACCGATTACATCGACCTCTACCAGTTCCATTGGCCGAACCGCGGCAGCTACATGTTCCGGAAGAACTGGACCTACGATCCCAGCGGCCAGGATCGAAAAGCGACCATCCAGAACATGGAAGACTGCCTCGGCGCGCTGCAGCGCGAGGTGGAGAAGGGCCGGATCCGGTCCTTTGGCCTCTCGAACGAAAGCGCGTGGGGCACCGTGCAGTGGCTCGAGGCGGCGGAGCGGGTGGGCGGGCCGCGGGTGGCGAGCGTGCAGAACGAGTATTCGCTGCTCTGCCGTCTCTACGACACCGACATGGCGGAGATGAGCGTGAACGAGGATGTGGGCCTGCTCGCGTTCTCGCCGCTGGGCGCAGGTTTTCTGACAGGCAAGTACCAGGACGGCAAGGTGCCGAAGGGCAGCCGCATGTCGCTCAACCCCGAGATGGGCGGGCGCAAGTCCGCGCGCGTCTTCGGCGCGGTCGAGGCGTATCTGGAGATCGCGCGGCGCCACGGGCTCGACCCCGTGCAGATGGCATTGGCCTGGTGCCTGACGCGGCCCTTCATGTGCTCCGCCATCTTCGGAGCGACGCACATGGATCAGTTGGAAACGGCGCTCGAAGCTGCCGATCTGACGCTCTCCGCGGACGTGCTGCAGGAGATCGACGAGGCGCACCGCCATCATCCGATGCCGTATTGAGACCCGGCTGGCGGACGAACCCGTCCGTTTCATTCTGGCCCGAAACCGGCGTTCCCCAAGGGGTCGCAATGCCGAATTGCGCTCCCTATAAGGAGCGTAATTCGAGGAGTTGCACCCATGCCGCAGGAACTTTCGCCCGCCGACAAGGCCAAGTCACTCGCCGCCAGCAGGGCCGCAGAATTCGTGCAACCGGGGATGCGCGTCGGTCTTGGAACCGGGTCGACCGCCGCCTGGCTGGTGCGTCGGCTGGGTGAACGGGTGCGGGACGACAGGCTTGAAGATCCGCGGCGTTCCGACCTCGACGCGCACCGCGGACCTTGCCCGCGAGGTCGGCATCGATGTCGTGACGCTGGAAGAGGCGAAATGGCTCGACATCACGATAGACGGCGCGGATGAATTCGACGCCGACCTGAACCTGATCAAGGGCGGCGGCGGCGCGCTCTTGCAGGAAAAGATCGTGGCCTCCGCCAGCGACCGGATGGTGGTGATCGCCGACGCGGCGAAGGAAGTCGAAACGCTTGGGGCCTTTCCGCTGCCGGTCGAGGTCATTCCCTTCGGATGGCAGGCGACGCAGGCGATGGTGGAGGAGATGCTCATCTCGGTGGACGTGCTGGGCCGCGACAGCACGTTGCGCATGGATGGTGCGGCACCCTACGTGACGGATGAGGGCAACCGGATCCTCGATCTGCACCTCAAGCGGATCGGCAACGCGCGTCACCTGGCGCTGGCATTGAACCAGGTGCCGGGCGTGGTGGAGAACGGGCTTTTCATCGACATCTGCGATACCGTGGTCATCGGCCACGGCGACGGCCGGGTCGAGGTGCGCGATATCGACACCGGGACGGTGACGGCCGGCGAGGTCGATCCGGACGACGGCCGCAACGCATTCGCCAATCTCGACGATTGAACCACGGCCGGCGTTACGAAACGGCTTGGAAAGGGGAAGATCCCTGAGGCATTTGCGGTCGTCAAGCGCGGACGACGGTGAACGGGCACCGCCGGGCCTCTGGTCAACCCGAACATCATGTGAGATACCCCACCGGACCTGACGGACCGGAGGGGGCAGGGTGTCTTTCGACTACGATCTTTTCGTCATTGGCGGCGGCTCCGGCGGCGTGCGGGCTGCGCGTGTGGCGGCTTCCGAGACCGGTGCCAAGGTCGGCCTGGCGGAGATGGATCGTTACGGCGGGACTTGCGTGATCCGCGGCTGCGTGCCCAAGAAGCTGATGGTTTTCGCCAGCGAATACGCAGAGGTGCCCGGCCTCGCCCGCAGCTACGGCTGGGACGTTGCCGACGGCGCATTCGACTGGCACACGTTCAAGCCGAAACTGGAGGCGGAACTCGACCGCCTCGAAGGCGTGTATCGCAGCCTGTTGAAGAACGCCGGCGTTGACAGCTTCGATGCGCGCGCGCGGCTGACGGATCCCCACACGGTGGAGCTTTCGACGGGTGAGAGCTTCACGGCCAAACACATTCTCGTGGCCTCGGGCGGCCACCCGGTGCGGCCGGACATGCCGAATTCGGATCTGGCAATCGTGTCGGACGACATCTTCCACCTGCCGCGACTTCCCAAGTCCATCCTGATCGTCGGCGGCGGGTACATCGCCTGCGAGTTCGCCTGCATCCTGCATGGCATGGGGGTCGAGGTGACGCAGTACTATCGAGGAGCGCAGATCCTGCGGGGTTTCGACGAGGAGGCTCGGGGGCTGATCGCGGACGCCATGCAGACCCGCGGTGTCGACCTGCACCTTGGCACCAACATCGTGGAGATGGACCTCGCGGCCAATCGCGATGAGGCCAGGTCGGGACGGCCGGCCAACGAACCGGTGCCGTCCAGCGGAACGCATAAACCCGCGGAAGGCCCGGTCTGGGTCAAGTCTACCAATGGCACCGAGAAAGTTTTCGATCTGGTGATGTTCGCCACCGGGCGCGCGCCCAACACCGCCGACATGGGGCTGGAGGAGATCGGAGTGCGGCTGGGCCGGAAACGGCAGATCGAGGTCGATACATACAGCCAGAGTTCGGTGCCATCGGTCTTTGCCATCGGTGACGTGACAAACCGCGTGAACCTGACGCCCGTAGCAATCCGCGAGGCCATGCAGTTCGTCGAAACCGTGTTCCGCGGCAACCCGACTCCGGTGGACCACGACCTGATCCCCAGTGCGGTCTTCACGCAGCCCGAGCTTGGAACCGTGGGCCTGAGCGAGGAAGAGGCGCGCGAGCGGGAAGAGGTGGAGATCTACTGTACCTCCTTCCGCCCGATGCAGACCGCCTTCGCCGGCACCCATGACCGCGTGCTGATGAAGCTCGTGGTGTCGAAGGCAAATCGTCGCGTGCTCGGCTGTCATATCGTCGCGCCCGGCGCCGGCGAATTGATCCAGATGGCCGGGATCGCGGTAAAATTGGGCGCCACCAAAGAGGATTTCGACCGCACGGTCGCCGTTCATCCCACGATGAGCGAGGAGTTGGTAACGATGCGTAGCCCGGTCCGAACGGCTTGAATACGGGTTGAAAACGCACAGTTAAGGCTGCATCACCACGCGCGCGACAATCAAAGGGAACATCGACGCATGACAGGCAACAACGGCGGCCCCTGGGGCGGCGGCGGAAATTCCGGTGGCGGCGGCGGGGACCGCGATCGTGGCGGACAGAACGGCGGCGGTCGCCGCAGACCGCCGGGAGGATCGGAAGGTCCGCAGATCCCCGAGATCGACGAGCTTGTCAAGAAAGGTCAGGAGCGGCTGCGCGTCCTGATGGGCGGCAAGGGCGGCGGACGTTCCGGCGGCGGTCGCGGATCGGGCGGCGGCGGTGGCGGCCCCCTGTTCACCCGCGGCACGATCGGCATCGCCCTCGTTGCCGCCTTGGTTCTTTGGGGGATGGCGAGTTTCTACACGGTGCGTCCCGAACAGCAATCCGTGGAACTTTTCTTCGGCCGCTTCTCCAAGATCGGCACCGAGGGTCTGAATTTCGCTCCCTGGCCGGTGGTCACCGCCGAGGTGATCGACGTGACCACCAACCGGACCGAGGACATTGGCGTGAGCCGGGGCGGATCGGACAACGACGGGCTGATGCTGACCACGGACGAGAACATCGTGGACATCGACTTCCAGGTGGTCTGGAACATCCGCGATGCGAGCCAATTCCTGTTTGCTCTGGTCAGTCCACAGGACGCGGTCCGCGCGATATCCGAATCCGCGATGCGCGAGGTGATTGCGCAGTCGGAACTGGCTCCGATCCTCAACCGGGACCGTGCCGAGATCGAGGTCCGCGTGCGCGAACTGGTGCAACGAATCCTCGACGAGAACGAGACCGGAATCAACGTCGTGCGCGTCAACTTCAACAAGGTGGACCCGCCGGCGCAACAGGTCGTGACCACCGATGCCGACGGCAACACCCAGACCGTATCGGTGATCGACGCTTTCCGCGACGTTCAGGCCGCAGAACAGGAACGCGACCAGCTGCAGCGCCAGGCGGACGCCTACGCCAACCGCCGCCTCGCCGAGGCGCGCGGTGCATCGGCCCAGATCCTCGAAGCGGCTGAAGGGTATCGCGCGCGTGTGGTCAACGAGGCGCGCGGTGAGGCAAGCCGGTTCCTGAGCGTTCTGACGGAGTACGAAGCGGCGCCGCAAGTCACGCGCAAGCGTCTCTACCTTGAAACGATGGAGAAGATTCTGAACGACGTGGACAAGATCATTCTGGAAAGCGATATCGGCGGCGGACAGAGCGGCAACGGGATTGTGCCCTATCTTCCGCTCAACGAGTTGCGCCGCTCGGGAGGTACGAACTGATGCGTTATCTGATCCCCATCATTGTGCTCGCCATAGTCGCCGCGCTGTCATCGATTTTCATCGTCGACGAACGGGAAAAGGTTCTTGTGCTCCGGTTTGGGCAGATCAAGCAGGAAATCAACGAACCCGGGCTGAATTTCAAGGTCCCGATCCTCGACGAGGTCGTGCGCTACGACGACCGGATCCTGTCGTTGGACACGCCGGCGATGGAGGTCACCCCGGCCGATGATCGGCGTCTGGTGGTCGACACCTATGTGCTGTGGCGCATCTCGAACACGCGCCAGTTTCGCGAGGCGCTGGCCGTTGCCGGTATCCGCGAGGCGGAAATCCAGCTCAACTCCATTCTCGACGGTCAGATCCGGGCGGTTCTGGGTGCGGAGGGCGTGACCTCCAACACCATCCTGTCGGAGGAGCGCACTGTCCTGATGGACCGGATCGAGGATCGCGTGGACCTGCGTTCCGACGCGCTGGGCATCGACGTGGTGGACGTGCGGTTGCGCGAAACCAACCTTCCGGAGCAGAACTTCGAAGCCACGCTGCAACGCATGATTGCCGAACGTGAACGCGAAGCCACCGACGAGCGCGCGCGGGGCCGCGAGGCAGCGCAGCGGGTGCGTGCGCAGGCGGATCGGACCTATACCGAGATCTTGTCGGAGGCCGAACGCGATGCCCGCATCATCGAAGGTGAGGCGGACGCGCAGCGGAACAACATCTTTGCCGAAGCCTATTCGCAGGATCCCGAGTTCTTCGATTTCTATCGCTCCCTTTCGGCCTACGAGATGTCGCTGCAGGGGCGCAATTCGACGATGGTGATGACCCCGGACAGCGAGTTCTTCAACTATCTCCGTTCGGTGGACGGGGGGCCCGTGGCCGAGTGAGCACGTTGCTTCTGGCGATCGGACTTGTTCTTATAGTGGAGGGGCTGGCCTATGCGCTGGCCCCTTCGCTTTTGGAGAGGATGCTCGAGATCCTGCGCAGTCTTCCGGAAGGAACCGTGCGGCAGATCGGGCTTCTGGCGATCGTGAGCGGGCTTATCCTGGTGTGGGCCGCGTTCCAGTTGGGGATCTGAAGCGGCGTTCGCGTGGCGCTCATCTTCGCGAGCCGGCGACCGGTTGCCACGACGCAATCCCGTCGTGAGGCGACAGCGAAATCTCCCGCCTTGCCACGCAGATGCCGGGCCCGAGCATCACACCCGCGTCACGCAGAGTTGAAACAAGGCGATCCACGGCCATCTTTCATGTTGCATGCGCGATGTCGTAGATGCACTTTAACGCGCAAATGGTGCGCGTGCATCCACGCAACCGAACGCAGCAACCGCTGCGGCACCAGAAGATCAGGAGCTCGAAAAATGAGGCCCAACGCGATCTCGATCCCGTTACGAAATGAACCCGGACAAGCCCTCCGCCTGATGTGGCTGGGCTTTCTTGTCACAGTGTTTGTCCTCGTCCAGGCGATGATGGCCCTGGCGCGGCCGGAAAGCCTCGCGCCACTCAGCGAAAAGGTCAGCCCCGCCGTGGTGAACGTCACCACATCGACGGTGGTCGAAGGCCGAACCGGTCCACAAGGCATCGTGCCCGAAGGATCGCCGTTCGAGGATTTTTTCCGCGAATTCCAGGACCGGAACGGCCCCGGTGATCGTCCGCGCCGCTCTTCGGCGCTCGGCTCCGGCTTCGTCGTATCCGAGGATGGTTACGTCGTGACGAACAACCATGTCATCGAAGGCGCCGACGAAATCCTCATCGAGTTCTTCCCCGGCGACGGTCAACCAGTCGAGAAATTGCCGGCCGAGGTCATCGGCACGGACCCGAACACCGACATTGCGCTTCTCAAGGTCTCTACCGACCAGCCGCTGAGTTACGTCTCCTTCGGCGACAGCGACTCCGCCCGTGTCGGCGACTGGGTTCTCGCGATGGGCAACCCGCTGGGCCAGGGCTTTTCGGTTTCGGTCGGCATCGTGTCCGCCCGAAATCGTGCGTTGAGCGGAACCTATGACGACTACATCCAGACCGATGCCGCGATCAACCGCGGGAACTCCGGCGGGCCGCTCTTCAACATGGACGGCGACGTGATCGGCGTGAACACGGCGATCCTCAGCCCGAATGGCGGATCGATCGGCATCGGCTTCTCGATGGCATCCAACGTCGTGACGAAGGTCGTGGACCAGCTCAAGCAGTTCGGCGAAACCCGCCGCGGGTGGCTGGGTGTCCGCATCCAGGACGTGACGCCCGACATGGTCGAGGCGATCGAGGGCATGGACAGCGCCCGCGGTGCGATGGTGACCGATGTTCCCGAAGGTCCGGCCATGGAAGCGGGCATCGAATCCGGCGACGTGATCCTGTCCTTTGACGGCAAGGACGTCGAAGACACCCGCAGCCTCGTGCGCCAGGTCGGCAACAGCACCGTCGGCAAGACCGTCCGGCTGGTCGTCCTGCGCAGCGGGAAGACGGAAACGCTGAAAGTGACCTTGGGACGTCGCGAAGAGGCCGAAGGCGCCGTGCCGGCCGCAGCGCCGGGTCCCGACGTGACCGAACCGGAAACCAGCGAGGTGCTTGGCCTGACGCTGAGCCCGCTGACCGACGAGCTGCGTGAGCAGTTGGGTGCGGACGGCGACATGGTGGGTCTGGCCGTGACCGATGTCGACGAGGCTTCGGAAGCCTACGAGAAAGGTCTTCGCGCCGGTGACATCATCACCGAAGCGGGTCAGCAGAAGGTGGACAGCCTCGACGTGCTGGAGACGCGCATTTCCGAGGCGCGTGATGCCGGGCGCAAGTCGCTGCTCCTGCTGGTTCGGCGCGCCGGCGACCCGCGCTTTGTCGCGCTGAGCCTCGAGGACGACAAGTAAGGTTTCGTTCCAAGTTGAACGGATTGAGATGGGCGCGGGGTTCCGCGCCCATTTTTCGTTGTGCGGTACGTTCCGGTATTGCTTCGCTGAGGCGCGGAATGAGCGTGCTTTGACCAGCGTTTTCACGCTGATTCCGATGCGGCCGCCTCGCGCCGGAGGCGTCATGTCCGAACTTCGTGGCTCATCGTTGGCGCGGTGCGTTCCTGTCCCACATCTCCGTGCGTCCCTGCGACGGGAGCTTTCGCGCGGGCGGGGTGCCGGTTTCCTGCGACAACAGCAGATCCAGCATGTGCGAGATATCCTCGATCTGCTCCGCGACCACATGGATCACGGAATGTGCGCGCTGCAGCCGGCCGGTGACCCGCAACATGCGGCCGGCGATCACGGCGCGGCGAAACTTCTCATACATCGCGCGCCAGACGATCACGTTGACCACGCCGGTCTCATCCTCGAGCGTGATGAAGATCACGCCCTTGGCCGTGCCCGGCCGTTGCCGCAGGATCACGAGGCCCGCCACGGCGACCCGCGCCCCTTCAGGTGGCAGGGCCAGCTGCGAGGCCATCAGACAGGCGGGCGGGCGCGGCCAGCGGGCGGGGCCGGAAACGGGCGTGGTCCGGAAACGGTGGGATGAACGACCTTCATTGAGAACGAAAATAGAACATATTCCGCATGTCGCAAGGGCGAAAGCCGGATGTCGCAAAAGGGGCTGGCAGCCGGTCAGCCGGACGACTAGGTAAGGCCGAAATCCGGGAGACGACGAAGAGGGCAAGGATGGCCAAGATCACCTATATCGAGCATGGCGGCAAGGAGCATGTCGTCGAGGTCGCCAACGGGCTGACCGTCATGGAAGGCGCGCGCGACAACAACATTCCCGGCATCGAGGCCGATTGCGGCGGCGCCTGCGCCTGCTCGACCTGCCATGTCTACGTGGATCCGGCCTGGGTCGACAAGTTGCCCGCGCGCGGAGGACATGGAGGAGGACATGCTCGACTTCGCCTACGAGCCCGATCCGGACCGGTCCCGCCTGACCTGCCAGCTCAAGGTCACGGACGCGCTGGACGGACTGGTCGTGAAGATGCCCGAAAAACAGATCTGAGACGGGGCGCCGCGACCGCCCCTCCGCTTCTGGCGGCATCTCGAACGCGGCGCGCTGGCGGGTTCGAACATCTGGCTGGCACGGCATGGCATCCGGAGGCGCGCCGCGGCAAAAGCCGGGCGACCGTCATGCCAAGCGCCGTAGCTGCTGAAGGCTTCCCAACATGGTACGCGCATAGGACACCGCGCATTCCGCACGCAGTGCCGGGCGAATTGGGAGCCCACGACCTTGGCTCCCTTCCTGCGCTTCCATCGTGACGCTTGACCCCCATGGTCTTCCTACACATGGCGCCCAGCCTCCCGGATCTGACCGGCGGGCGGGAGAACTGCGACGAGCGCCGCACATGATCGTCATGGGGGCCGGCTGGGCCTGGATCATGGCGGTGCGCCTGACGCGGGAGCGGCGCTTCGCCGATAGCATTGCGCCGTTCGCAAATCCGCATTTGTGAAAGCTGCCTTCGACTGCCGCCGGCCGGCCAGCTTTGAGATTTCCCGTTCCCGGTGTATCCTTGCAGCATTGAATTTCCGAGCAAGACGATTTCAACCGGGAGAATTGACATGAAAGGAACGATTGTTGCGCTTGCGTTGATGCTCGTTGCGCAGGGCTCTGCCGCCCAGACGGTATATTCGGGCTCCTGCTCGGGCGCATTTGCCGGCGTCCGGATGGAAGGCGGATTGAAGGTGGAGTACTGGCCGCGGTCCGATACGTACCAGCACCACGCGGTGTTCTTCGACGCTTATCGCAACCGGTACGATGTCGAGGTCGTCTCGAACCAGAATGGCGGCGTCGGCGGTGCCTGGCAGAACGGCATGCGGCACCGCGAAATGCGGATCGAGATGCGGTATCAGGGCAAGCGGATCACCATCCGGGAACTCCACGGAAACCGCAGCGGGCAGTTCACATGTCAGTAGGTCCGAGCGCCCGCCAGCCGATATCGCGGCGGCAGAACCCGTCCGGCCAGTCGATCCGGTCGACCATGGCATAGGCCTTCTCGCGCGCATCTTCGAGCGATCGCCCCGCGCGCCGTGACGTTGAGCACGCGGCCGCCCGTGGCCACCATCCGGCCATTCTGTTCGCACGTGCCGGCGTGAAACACCATGTTGAAGCGAATCCTCCGGGCAATCGTCCAGCCCGCCGATCTCGCTGCCCTTCTCGTAGCTGCCGGGGTACCCCTTGGCCGCCAGAACCACCGTCATCGCGTGGTCGTCCGCCCAGTTCACGCGCGCCTCCGCCAGCCGCCCCTCGGCTGCGGCCTGCATCAGGTCCATCGCCTGTGCGCCAAGCCGCATCATCAGGACCTGGCATTCCGGATCGCCGAAGCGCACGTTGTACTCCACCAGCCGCGCCCGCCCGTCCGCGATCATCAGGCCGGCATAGAGCACCCCCTGGTAGGGCGTGCCGCGCCGCGCCATCTCCGCCACCGTGGGCCGGATGATCTCGCTCCAGCGCCTGTTCCGCCGATTCCCTCGGTCAGCACCGGAGCGGGGGAATAGGCGCCCATGCCGCCGGTGTTGGGGCCGGTGTCGCCGTCGCCGACGCGCTTGTGATCCTGCGCGGTGCCGATGGGCAGCACGTGTTCGCCATCGACGAGGACGAAGAACGACGCCTCCTCGCCCGGCATGAACTCCTCGATCACCACCTCCGCGCCGGCCGCGCCGAACTCGCCGCCGAACATGTCGTCGACGGCGGCGAGCGCCGTGTCCTCGTCCATCGCGACGATCACGCCCTTGCCCGCGGCGAGCCCGTCGGCCTTCACGACGATCGGCGCGCCGTGCTCGCGGATGTAAGCCTTCGCCGCATCGGCGTCGGTGAACCGGGCATAAGCCGCCGTGGGCGCACCGGCCGCGTCGCAGATTTCCTTTGTGAAGCTCTTCGACGCTTCCAACCGCGCTGCCGCCGCCGAGGGGCCGAAGACCAGAACGCCCGCCTCGCGCAGCCGGTCGGCCACACCCGCGGCGAGCGGCGCCTCCGGCCCCACGATCACGAAATCGATGCTTTCCGCCTGCGCGAATTCCGCCACCGCGGCGCCGTCCATGATGTCGAGCGTGGCACAGTCGGCGATCTGCGCGATCCCCGCATTGCCGGGCGCCACCACCAGCCGGTCGCATTTGGGGTTCTGCGCCACCGCCCAGGCGAGGCTGTGTTCGCGCCCGCCGCCGCCGAGGATCAGGATGTTCATGGACGCCCCCTTGGTTCCTGGATGCGCGCGTTCTAGGCTGCAGGCAAGACCAGCACAAGGCAGAGCAGATGGACCTGATCGACGACCCCGCGCCGGGCCAGAACACGCCGGAATACACCGTGAGCGAGATCTCCGGCGCGGTGAAACGCGCGCTCGAGGACGAGTTCGGGCGCATCCGCGTGAAGGGCGAGGTGGGGCGCGTCGTGCGGGCACGTTCGGGGCACATGTATTTCGACGTCAAGGACGAGCGAAACTGTCTGGCCTGCACCACGTGGAAGGGGCAGGTCGCCGGCCTATCGGTCATTCCCGAAGAGGGGCTGGAAGTCGTGGTCACCGGGCGGCTGACCGCCTACGGCGCGCAGTCGAAATACAACATGAACGTCGACGAGGTCGCTGTCGCCGGGCAGGGCGCGCTGATGGCGCTGCTGGAAAAGCGCAAGAAGGCGCTGGAGGCGGAGGGGCTTTTCGATGCCGCGCGCAAGCGGCCGTTGCCCTACCTGCCGGAAGTGATCGGTGTGATCACCTCGCCGCAGGGGGCGGTGATCCGAGACATCCTGCACCGTCTGCGCGAACGGTTTCCGCGAAAGGTGCTGATCTGGCCGGTTGCCGTGCAGGGGACGCAATGCGCGCCGGACGTGGCGCGCGCGATTGCAGGGTTCAACGCGCTGACGCCCGGCGGGGCGGTGCCGCGGCCGGATCTGCTGATCGTGGCACGCGGCGGCGGGTCGCTCGAGGATCTCTGGGGCTTCAACGAGGAGATCGTGGCGCGCGCCGCGGCGGCGTCCGACATCCCGCTGATTTCGGCCGTCGGGCACGAGACGGACACGACGCTGATCGACTTCGTCTCCGATCGGCGCGCGCCGACGCCCACGGCGGCCGCCGAAATCGCCGTGCCGGTGCGAATGGAGCTTCTGGCCTGGGTCCATGAGGCGGAGGCGCGGTTGCGCCGGTGCATGTCCCACGTGCTGGAGCGGCGCGGGCAACGGCTGCGCGATCTCTCCCGGTCGCTGCCTGCGGCCGACCGGCTGCTGGAGGGGCCGCGCCAGCGGCTGGACAGGGCGGACCGGCTGGGGCCGGCGTTGCAGACGCTGGTGAACCTGCGGCGTGCAGCGCTGGCGGAAAAGGGTGCGGGGCTTCGGCCGCAACTGCTGATCGCTGCCCTGCGGCAGCGGCGCCGGGACCTGAAGTCGACCGCAGTAAGGCTGGGCCCGGCCTTGCATACGCGCGTCCAGTCACGGCGCGAACTGCTGGATGCGCGGTTGCGAAGGTTCCGGCCGGAGGTGCTGGTGCGTGACCTTCACCAGCGCCGGGAGCGGCTCCGGGACCGGGCGGCGCGGCTGTCGGAGGACGGGCGGACCCGGTTGCGTCGTCTGTCCGATCGGCTGGACGCGCTCGAACGCCTGCGCGAGACGCTCGGGTACGAGGCGACGCTGCAACGCGGCTACGCCGTCGTGCGCGGCGACGGTTCGGTGGTGACGACGCGCGACGCCGCGTCGAGGTCCAAGTCGCTGGAGATCCAGTTCGCCGATGGCAGGCTGTCAGTTGGCCACGGCGCTGCACCGACCCGGAAATCCGGCAAGTCGGAGGACCCGCCGGAGCAGGGCAGCCTGTTCTGACGGCTCAGACCCCGGTTTCCGGGCCCAGGCACAGCATCTCCTCGCCGATATCCTGCGCCTCGTAAAGCTCCGGCTGGCTCTGCTCGCCGCGGAACTCGGCGATCAGACCGCCGGATTTCAGGTAGAAGACCCAGCACTGCGGATCGATCCGGTCTTCGTATACAAAGCAGATTTCCTCGCCTTCCGGGTACCAGTGACCGTCCTTGCACTGGCCGTCGAGGAAGGACCAGCGGACCCGCCGATTCTCGAGGTAGATTTCGGCACCGTAGGGCGCGCCGCTTTGACCGTAGAAGAGCGTTTTTCCGGTCGTGTAGGATTCGAATTGTGGCGCGGTCATCGGCTCAGCTGCGTAAAGTGCGGGAGCCAGAAGAAGCGCAAACAGGAACGCCGGATGTTTCATGTTTCGAGTTTGCCGTAAATCGTCCCAAATCTCCAGCCCCGACATCGCGCAGGCATGGTTTCGGATTGGGGATAGGTTGCGGCGCATTTCATATCGGAAACCCGTGACGCGCCCCGCATCGCGCAATCCGCTGGATCATGTCGTTTTTCGCCTGCGCCGCGGTTCCGTGCGTTGATACCTTCCGACCCGACGGCAAGGAGAGATCACGATGGCACTGGATGAGCGGCAGGGCGTTTGGAAATCGGGCAAGGGCAAGGGACGGCGGACGCCGAAGGGACGCCAGCTCGACGATCAGGCGTGGGAGAACGTGCGTGCGCTCCTGGGCGACGGGCCGCGCCGGCGCGATCTGCTGATCGAGTATCTGCACCTGATCCAGGATGAGTACGGCCATCTGTCCGCCGCCCATCTCCGCGCGCTGGCAGAAGAGCTGCGGATCTCCATGGCCGAGGTCTACGAGGTCGCGTCATTCTATGCGCATTTCGACGTGGTGAAGGAGGGCGAAATGCCGCCGCCCGCGCTGACGATCCGGGTGTGCGATTCGTTGGCCTGCGAACTGGCCGGAGCGCAGCAATTGATGTCGGCTCTGGAGAAGGGCCTGGACCCGGCTGAGGTGCGCGTCATGCGCGCGCCCTGCATGGGACGCTGCGATACGGCGCCGGTGCTGGAGCTGGGTCACAACCATGTCGATCACGCGACCGTCGAAAAGGTTCAGGCAGCGATTGACGCCATGGATACCCACGCGCACATCCCCGATTACGAGGCGCTTGAAAGTTACAGGAAATCAGGTGGCTACGAGGAGCTCCTGAAGCTTCGCACGAGCGGAAACTGGGAGAAGGTCCAGGAGACGATCCTGGAGAGCGGGCTGCGCGGACTCGGCGGCGCAGGGTTTCCCTCCGGACGCAAATGGGGCTTCGTGCGCAGCTACCCCGGCCCGCGATACCTTGCCGTCAACGGGGATGAGGGTGAGCCCGGGACCTTCAAGGATCGCTACTATCTGGAGCGGACGCCGCATCTGTTCCTCGAAGGCATGCTGATTGCCGCCTGGGCTGTCGAGGCGGAGACGTGTTTCATCTACATGCGCGACGAATACCCGGCCGTGCTCGAGATATTGAGCCGCGAAATCAAGGCCCTCGAAGATGCGGGTCTTGTGGAGAGGGGCTATATCGACCTGCGGCGCGGGGCTGGTGCCTATATCTGCGGCGAAGAAAGCGCGATGATCGAATCGATCGAGGGCAAGCGCGGTATCCCGCGCCATCGTCCGCCCTATGTCGCGCAGGTGGGTATCTTCGACCGGCCGACGCTCGTGCACAACGTCGAAACGCTCCATTGGGTGGCGAAGGTGTGCCGCGAGGGGCCGCAGGTGCTGAACGCGACGGAGAAGAACGGCCGCAAGGGATTGCGATCCTTTTCCGTGTCGGGGCGGGTGAAGAAACCGGGCGTGTATCTCCTGCCGGCGGGCTCGACGATGGACGACATCATCAAGGCCTGCGGCGGAATGCTGGACGGCCACATTTTCAAGGCATACCAGCCCGGCGGGCCGTCCGCGGGACTCCTGCCTGCCTCTATGGGCGACATCCCGATGGATTTCGACGTCTTGCAGCCGCACGGCTCCTTCATCGGGTCCGCCGCCATCGTGGTGCTGTCCGACCACGACAGCGCGCGTGACGCAGCACTCAACATGCTGCGGTTCTTCGAGGACGAGAGCTGCGGGCAATGCACGCCCTGCCGGGTCGGCTGCGAGAAGGCGGTGAAGCTGATGCAGGCAGAGCGCTGGGACCAGCCGCTGCTGGAGGAGCTCTGCCAGGCGATGGCGGATGCCTCGATCTGCGGGTTGGGGCAGGCGGCGCCGAACCCGATCAGACTGACGATCAAGCATTTTGCCGACGAGGTTGGATGAACCGACAGCGGTCTTTCACGGAGGTTCAGTTCACGGCGCTCCCGCACCTTTTCGCGACGCTGACCCCTGGCTTCTGGGGCAGCGTCTTCGACTCACGATCATGAACTGAAGCGCTCGTTTGCGACCGGGCGCTGCGGTCCTGGAGTCGACTGGACCCCGGAACGCGTTCGAACGAAAAGCACGTTATCCGGTTTCACCTTCAATCCGCACGTCGCAGCAGGCGCCGATGACACGGCACCTGAGGGCTCTTTCGTTGTGGTGTGAGCGTTGATAGACAACCAGCGAGAGGTTGCACATGGCATTTTTCAAGAAACTCAAGGACCGGCTCTTCAAATCGTCCGCCCGGCTCGACGAGGGGTTGGAAACGATCGTCGAGGACGGGGGCGACATCGTCGCGGACGATCCGCAGGCTGATCCCATCCCGGAAGCGGTGGACGAGGCGATCGAGGAGATGCCGGGTGCCGCCGCGGAGGCGATGCCGCGCGCCGTCGACCACGAACCCGACCCCATCGAACCGGATCCGGGACCCGATCAGACGGATGCGGATCTTCCCCGGGAAGCGGAGCCTGTTGCACCGTCAGAGATCGATCCGGCGCCGGACGCGACGCCCGCTCCGACCGAGGCAACCCCGCCGCCCCAACCGGAACCACTTACGTCTGCGCCGGCGGAACGCCCGTCCGCGCCTCCTCCGACCGAGGCGCGATCGCCCGAACCGAAGCCCGACATCACCCCGATCCCGGATCCCGATGTCACTCCGGCGCAAGGGTCGGGCCTGCTCGGACGGCTTTTCGGTCGGCGCGCCCCGGCAGGGCCGGTGATGCGCCGGGCTCTCGACGACGACATGCTGGAGCAGCTCGAGGAACTGCTGATCTCGGCCGACATGGGTGTCGATACGGCCGTGCGGGTCACGGCCAACATGGCCGAGGGGCGCATGGGCAAGCGTCTGTCCGTCCAGGAGATCAAGGAACTGCTGGCCCGCGAAATCGCCCGGATCATGGATCCCGTCGCGCGTCCCATGCCGATTTACCCCAAACGTCCGCAGGTCGTTCTGGTGGTGGGCGTCAACGGGTCGGGCAAGACGACCACGATCGGCAAGCTCGCCTCGCAGTTTCGTGCGGCCGGCAAGTCGGTGGTGATTGCCGCCGGCGACACCTTCCGCGCCGCCGCGGTGGAACAATTGCAGATCTGGGGCGAGCGTGCCGGCGTGCCGGTGATGACGGCGCCCGAAGGCTCGGACCCGGCGAGCCTCGCCTACGAAGCGATGGCGCAGGCCACGCGGGACGGGGCGGACTTGCTGATGATCGACACCGCCGGACGGCTGCAGAATCGCGCCGACCTGATGGAGGAGCTGGCCAAGATCGTCCGCGTCATCCGCAAGCACGACGAGACCGCGCCGCACAACACGCTGCTGGTCCTCGATGCCACGACCGGGCAGAACGCGCTGAACCAGGTGAAGATCTTCCAGCAGGTCTCCGATGTGTCCGGCCTTGTCATGACCAAGCTCGACGGGACGGCGAAGGGCGGCGTGCTCGTGGCGCTGGCCGACAGGTTCGGTCTGCCGATCCATGCCATCGGCGTGGGCGAGCAGATCGACGACCTGGCGCCCTTCGATCCGGAGGAGTTTGCCGCGGCGCTGACAGGACTCGCCGCCGAATGACATTGCCGAACGACGAGGTATCTGACCCGGAGGTGGGGGCCGTCTGCCCTCGGGCCGGCCGCTGACGGAGTGGATCCTCGCGATCGACGGAACCGAGGCTGGCCACCGCGCAGCGCTTTACTTCGCATTGCTGGCGGCGTTCCTGCACGCGGTCTTCGGCGCACTGCAGAAGGGCCGGCACGACCCCTGGGTGACGCGGATGGCCATCGACGGCTGGCTCGTGGTGCTGACCGTGCCGATGCTGTTTCTTGTGCCGTGGCCGGAGCCGCACATGTGGCCGATCTTCGCGGGCGCGATCGCGATCCACTTCGGCTACAAGATCTTGCAGGCGATGGCCTACACCCGCGGCGCTTACACGGTGGTCTATCCGGTGGTGCGCGGGACCGGTCCGCTTTTCACCGTCTTCGGCGCCTGGCTGCTCTTTGGAGAGATATTCACGCCGGTCCAGTTGCTGGGGCTTGCCGTATTGCTGGCCGGGATCTTCGGTCTTGCGGTCTACAACCTGATCTTTTTGGTGACCGACCGCGCGACCTTGGGGCCAGCGCTCACATATGCCGTGGGAACGGGGCTCCTCGTCGCGCTCTACACGACATACGACGCCTACGGAATCCGCGCGACCGCCGATCCCTTCACGTTTCTGGCCTGGTTCTTCTTTCTGACGTCGTTCGATTTTCCGCTGATGTTCCTGCTGACCCCCATGCGGGACCGCACCGCCGGCATCGAGCTCCGCCCGCTGGCCTTTCGCGGGCTCGCCGGCGCGCTGGTCGCGTATGGCAGTTTCGGCGCAGTTATGCTCGCCACGCGGCTCGACAAGGTGGGGGAGGCCGCGGTGCTGCGGGAAACTTCCACCGTCTTCGCCGCGATCATCGGTTGGACAATCCTGCGCGATACGGTAGGGCCACGTCGGCTGGCGTTGATGGTATTGATCGCCACGGGTGCCGTGATAGTTGAAATGGGCGGTTGAAAGGGAACGCATGGGCGGTTCGACATGAGTAACGAGCGCAAGATCAATCCGCTGATGAAGCAGGTCCTGGAACTTGGCCCGCCCCTCGTCTTTTTCCTGATCTACCTGCGCATCCGCGACAATACCTACGAGATGTGGGGGATGGAGTACTCCGGCTTCATCGTCGCCACGCTGATCTTCGTGCCGATCCTGCTGATCGCGATGGGTGCCCTCTGGGCGATGACCGGCAAGCTGAGCCGGATGCAGATCTTCACCGCGGTGATCGTCATCGTCTTCGGCGCGTTGACCGCCTGGTTCAACGACGAACGCTTCTTCAAGATGAAGACGACGATCGTCTACGGACTCTTTGCCTTGCTGCTGGGGATCGGTCTTCTGCGCGGTCAATCATGGCTCGCCTTCGTGCTCTCCGAACTGATCCCGATGGAACGCGAAGGGTGGATGATCCTGACGAGACGGCTTTGTGCTGGCTTTGCCCTGCTGGCTGTGGCGAACGAGGTCGTCTGGCGTACGATGTCGACTGACACTTGGGTCAAGATCGAGACATTCGGCTTTCCGATCGCGCTGATGGCGTTCCTGTTCTGGCAGATGATGGCGCTGCAGCCCTACATGATCGAGGACGGGACCGGCGGGGACGACACCTGACCGGCCAAGCGGAGGGGCGCCATGATCGCCGTCATTTTCGAAGTGGAACCGGCCGAGGGTCGCAAGGAGGACTATCTCGACATCGCGGCCGAGATGCGCCCCATGGTCGAGGAGGTCGAGGGCTTCATCTCCGTCGAGCGGTTCCAGAGCCTGACCGACCCCAAGAAGCTGCTGTCGATTTCCTTCTTCGAGGACGAGGCGGCGCTCGACCGTTGGCGGCAGCTTGCCGCGCACCGGCGGGCGCAGTCCAAGGGCCGTGCGGGCATCTTCAGCGGCTACCGCCTGCGCGTGGCATCGGTGATCCGCGACTACGGGATGTTCGATCGCGATGAAGCGCCCGAAGACAGCCGGGCCGCGCATCACGGCTAGTCGAGGAGGGTCGCCCTCCGAGTCAGGTCGCCGGTGTTCCGCGTTCGGACAGGAGACGGCCTAATTGCGGCCATGCCACCAGCCGCGACCAGCGCGGCGCGGGTGGCGTTGGGGCCAGCAAAGCCAGCGGAAGCTGTTCGGGGTGACGCATCATCCTCGCCCAGAGCCGCAGGACGCCGGGCCGCATGTATCCTGACCAATGGCAGACACGCCGGCTGGCGGGCGTGATCGGGGCCCCCAGCCGTGCCAGAGCCTGCAAATGGTCGGGATGGTCGAGCTGCAGCGTCACGATATTTCGCCCATCGAGGCCCTGTCCAATGGCCCTGTCGCCAAGCTGCGGCGCGCGGACGGTCCATTCGAACAGAAAATCGAAGAGGTCGTTCTCGCGGCTGGTGACATTGACCAGTTCGGCCGTCCGGCCCGCCGGGCTGGCCATCGCGCGCTGCGCCGTGCTGCGGTAGCTTGCCCCCGTCAGGCACAGCACTCGGCGCACCGAACACCTCGGCAGGTGCATCAACGCCCCAAACGCCACCTCCGATCCCAGGGAATGGGTCAGCAGGTGGATCGGCCGGTTCGGCGCAATGCGCCGGATCTCCGTCAGGAGTTCCGCAAGACGGCGCCCCGCCAATCCTGCGCTGCGGAAAACGCGTGGCAACGGACCGCGCGCATCCCACCCGAATGCGATGGCCAATCCTTCGTCTCGGTGCCCCAGCCCGAACCCCAGGTGCCGTGGCCAGGCCGCGGACCCGCGCGTGGCGTCGGAGGCAAAGATCAATCTGTGCGGACAGGTGCGTGCATGAGCCGGGCGGTACTTGAAGCCGTGTATCATAACGATGACCGGCCCTCTGCCGTTCAGGCCATCGCGCAGTGTCGGCGTGACGAGAGCGGTGTCGTTGGCGTGCAACGCCAGCCCGTCGCTGGTGGCATTGATCCGGATCATGGGCATCTGCCTGCTCCTTGTCCCACCCCAGATGTTGTAGGTGCCGGATACCTGGTACATATGACGGGCCCATTGCGCGCGTGTGACGCCTTCATGACGATATGCGGGAACTGGAGTAGATTGACGCCGATTTCCGAAGCGGCTATCACCGCTCGTGTGGCGATTTGTTACCGGATTGCGGGCCACGTTAATCACTCCGCTAAAGAGGTCACCGATTGGCAAGCCCCATTCGTTTGACCGCGAACGGGGCTTTTTTGTGCGCGACGCGCGCGGGGCTGATCGGGCCCGGAAAGGAAAAAGATGAGCGAGACTTGGAAAAGACGCACGAAGGCCGTGCATTCCGGGATCAGGCGCAGCCAGTACGGCGAGGTGAGCGAGGCAATTTTCCTCACGCAGGGCTTCGTCTACGACACTGCCGAGGCAGCGGAGGCGCGCTTCATCGAGGCTGGTCCGGACGAGTTCATCTACGCCCGCTACGGCAACCCGACCGTGGCGATGTTCGAAGCTCGCATCGCGGCGTTGGAGGGGGCGGAGGATGCCTTTGCCACCGCGTCCGGCATGGCCGCGGTCTCGGGCGCGCTGATGTCCATGCTGAAGGCGGGGGACCACGTCGTTTCCGCCCGCGCACTTTTCGGATCCTGTCTCTATGTGCTGGAGGAGATCCTGACGCGCTACGGGGTTGAGGTGACATTCGTCGATGGCGCCGACCTCGCGCAATGGGAGGCGGCCATCCGCCCCGATACCCGCGCGGTTTTCTTCGAGTCCTTGTCGAACCCCACGCTGGAAGTCGTTGATATCGAAGCCGTCTGCCGGATCGCCCACAAGCACGATGTGACCGTGATCGTCGACAATGTCTTCGCCACGCCGATCTTTTCGGACGCCATCACGCAGGGGGCGGATGTGGTGGTCTATTCCGCGACCAAGCACATCGACGGTCAGGGGCGCGCGCTGGGCGGCGTCATCCTCGGGACCAGAGAATTCATCCGCAAGACGGTCGAGCCCTACATGAAGCACACGGGCGGCTCGATGTCGCCCTTCACCGCCTGGGTTATGCTCAAGGGGATAGAGACGATGGATCTGCGCGTGCGTGCCCAATGCAGCAGCGCGCAGGCTCTGGCGAAGGCACTGGAAGGTCACGAGAAACTGGCGCGGGTGATCTTTCCGGGTCTCGAGACGCATCCGCAGCATGCGCTGGTGCAGCGTCAGATGGACGGGAAGGGCGGCACGATCCTATCGCTCGACCTCGCGGGTGGAAAGGAGGCGGCATTCCGGTTCCTGAACGCCCTGCACGTCGCCGTGATTTCGAACAATCTGGGGGATGCGAAGTCGATCCTGACGCACCCCGCGACGACCACGCATCAGCGCCTGAGCGAGGAACAGCGCGAGATGCTCGGGATCACACCCGGTCTCGTGCGGATGTCGGTGGGCATCGAGGATCCCGAAGACCTGATCGCCGACGTTCTTCAGGCACTTGAGGTCGCATGACGCTACGTCGCTGCCGCTGCCATGCATGATCCGCTCACGGATCTGTGGCGTACCGTTAGTCGAAGTTGGATTGCACGCCGGTCAAACCTATGTCTGTCCGGACGACAAGCGAAAGGGGGGCTGCTTCATGAACATTCACACGCCCGATTTGAACCCGGTACCCGAGCGCGACGAGGCGGAGGCCGCACTCGACGTCCTGCGCCGCTGGGCGCAAAGCGCTACGGATGCGGACATCATGGAGCTTGACCCCTCGGTCGCCAAGCTGATCCCGGGTGGCATGGAGTATCCTGCCTTTTCAAGGATCTACCCGGACGCGTTCGCGGTCGATGCGGAGTACAAGACGACATTGCCGGACCTTCAGAACGGTCCTGCGAGCCTTATCCGGGGGTCGAAACAGCAGATCCAGCATGTCGGCATTTCCAACTTTCGCCTGCCGATCCGGTTCCACACGCGGGACAACGGGGATCTGACTCTGGAGACATCGGTCACCGGGACGGTCAGTCTCGACGCGGAGAAGAAGGGCATCAACATGTCCCGAATCATGCGCAGCTTCTACGCGCATGCCGAGCGGACGTTCAGCTTCGACGTGATTGAGGCGGCACTGGATGACTACAAGTCCGACCTCGAAAGTTTCGATGCCCGGATCCAGATGCGGTTCTCCTTTCCGATGCGGATCGAGAGCCTGCGATCCGGCCTGACCGGCTACCAGTATTACGACATCGCGCTGGAACTCGTCGAAACCGCGGGGGTGCGGCGCAAGATCATGCATCTCGACTACGTGTATTCCTCGACCTGCCCCTGTTCGCTCGAGCTTTCGGAACATGCCCGGGCCGTGCGCGGTCAGCTTGCGACGCCGCATTCCCAACGCTCGGTCGCGCGCATTTCGGTCGCGCTCGACTGCGATGCAGGCTGCCTTTGGTTCGAGGACCTGATCGAGGCGTGCCGCCGCGCGGTCCCGACGGAAACGCAAGTCATGGTCAAGCGCGAGGACGAGCAGGCTTTTGCCGAGTTGAACGCGGCCAACCCGATCTTTGTCGAGGACGCCGCGCGGCTCTTCTGCGCGGAGTTTCTGGCGGATGCGCGCATCGGCGATTTTCGCGTCGTGGCAAGCCATCAGGAAAGCCTGCACAGCCATGACGCCGTGTCGGTCCTGACCGAAGGTGACACCTTTGCCCAGACCAGTTTCGATCCGCGACTGTTCCAGAGCCTCTACCACACGGGCTGAGTTCCGCTCCGGGATCGGGGGACCGGCTTCATTTCAGGCCAATTCTTGCTGCGTCGCGGCAATTCGCTCTTCTGCTACGCAGCGGAGACTGATAAGGGTTTTCTGATGAAGACCCAGTAGAACGAGGAGTCGACCAGATGACCGGATTGAAGGAAATGATGCTTGCCCCTTACACATCTGGCGCTGCGATGGGGGTGATGGCCGCTCGCATGCTGGAGCAGGGGCTGCGACAGCAGAAGGCCATGACGGACCTGATGATGAGTGCGGTGCAGGGCCAGTACCGGATGACCCGGGTTTTACTTGAGGTTCCGCAGGTCGGGGCAACCAGGGCACCCGCACCGAAGCCGGTGACCGAGCCTGCGGCAAAATCGCCGCCAGTCAAGCGCAAGGCCGTGGCCAACCCGCGGAAAGTCAAAGCTGCGCCCAAGTCGACTGAGGCGGAGCCGGTCAAGGCGGCCGCCAAGACGGCCGACACGTCTGCCAAGGCGCCGGCCGCCAAAACGACTTCGACCGCGACGGCTTCAGCCAAACCGGCCAATTCCACGGCGGACGAAACAAAAACAGCTCGATCCGAGACGCGCGCGAAGCCGGCCACGCCGAAGACAAACAGCCGGAAGGCAGCGCGAGCGAAACCCGCAGCGCCGAAGTCCGAAGCGGAGAAACCCGCGCCGGCGCGCAAGGCGGCGTCAAGAAACGCCGACCGGAAATCCGCATCCAAAACGACAGATTCGGAATCCCAGGCGACCAAGTCGGATAACCCGAAACGGGCGGCCGACAAAGTACCGGCGGCAGCCGTGGAACCGACAGAACCGGCTGTTAAGGCCGTGACCGCTGCGGCAAAGGCATCCTCGCCGTCCAGTCAGCCGACTCAGACAACAACCCCGAGCGCGGCGAAACCCGCCGATACGCCGGCAGTCGAGGCGAAGCAGTCGGCCCAAGCGGAGCAAAAAACCGCGACAAAACCGACCCAGGGCACCTCGGCATCAGCCTCCACGACCCCTTCCGTAGCCTCCACAACCCCCTCCGCGTCTTCCTCGGCCACGGCGGCGAAGCCGGAAGCCGAGACCGATGCTTCGTCGAAGAAGACCCGCGCGCCGTCGAAACCGCCGCAATTCCCGGCCAACAGCGACAGCGGGTCCTGATCGCTTGACAGCCTGAACCGGGCGCGCCAACGCTTTTCCCATGCTGGATCTGCGCCCGGTCGGATATGTGATTGGCCTCCTGGTCACCGGGCTGGGTACGGCGATGTTGCTGCCTCTGCTGGTTGACCTAGCGGAAGGCCGCGGACACTGGCCGGTTTTTCTGGAATCCGCGGCGCTGACCATGCTGTGCGGGGGATTTCTGTCGCTGGCCTGTGCGAATGGCGTCCGCGCCGGGCTGAGCCTGCGAGAGACGTTCCTTCTGACCACATCCGTCTGGGTCGTGCTGCCACTGTTCGGAGCGCTTCCGTTCCTTCTGGGCGACAGCGCCTCAAATACGGTCGACGCATTTTTCGAGGCGATGTCGGCGCTGACGACCACCGGCGCCACCGTACTGTCCGAGCTGGACGCATTGCCCAAGGGCCTGCTCCTGTGGCGCGGCATCATGCAGTGGCTGGGCGGTGTCGGCATCGTCGTCGTGGCGATGGTGTTCCTGCCCGAACTTCGCGTGGGCGGGATGCAGATCTTCCGGTCCGAAGCCTTCGACACGATGGGCAAGATCCTGCCCCGCGCGACGGAGATCGCCTCGCGCATATCGGTGATCTACGTGGGTCTCACGCTGGCCTGCATCTTCTGCTACATCGCCACCGGTCTGTCTCCGTTCGACGCCACGGTTCACGCGATGACCACCGTGTCGACCGGTGGCATGGCGAACACCGATGCGTCCTTCGGGGCGTTCGGCGACGCGACGCACTACGTCGCCTGCATCTTCATGGTCCTCGCCGCGCTGCCTTTCGTGCTTTACGTCCAGATGCTGGTCGGCAACCCGCGGCCGCTCCTGCGCGACAGCCAAGTCAGGACGTTTCTCGCCATCATAGCCGTCGTGGTGGTTGGACTGACCCTGGCAGTCTGGAACAGCCCGCTCGAACATGACCGCCCAACAATCCTCGAGGTGCTGTTCAACGTCATCTCCATCATCACGGGCACCGGTTACTCCAGCGCGGACTACATGCTCTGGGGCCCGCTGGCGGTCATGGTCTTCTTCATCATCGGGCTCATCGGGGGCTGCGCGGGTTCGACCTCCTGTTCGATCAAGGTGTTCCGCTACCAGCTTCTCATCGCGTCGATCCGCGTGCAATTGCAGCGCATCCGATCGCCGCACGGGGTCTTCACGCCGAAATTCGAAGGCCGGGTCGTGGGCGACGACGTGTTGAGTTCGGTCATGTCCTTCTTCATGTTCTTCATCGTGACGCTCGGCCTGATCTCGGTGGCGCTGGGCCTCACGGGGCTGGATTTCATCACCTCGGTCTCGGGCGCGGCGACGGCGCTGGCGAATGTCGGACCGGGGCTCGGTCCTCAGATCGGGCCGGCCGGCAACTTCGGTGGCCTCAACGACACTGCCAAATGGATCCTGTCCTTTGCCATGTTGATCGGCCGGCTGGAGCTCCTGGCCGTCTACGCGATCCTGACCGTCCAGTTCTGGCGGGCCTGAGTCGGTCCGGCGACGTGCTACGGAAATACGAAGACCAGGCTTTGCAAACCGAGCATGTTGCAAGATTTGCAAGGCCGGCCAAAGCCCTTGCCGGCGCGGTCACTCCCAGCAGCTGACCAGCACAGTCATGTCCCGGGCCATGGCGGTGATGTCTTCGGGCGCCATCGGGGCCTGACTGTCCCGGCGGCTGATTGCGAATCCGGATTGCGACAGCAGGCTTTGCAAGACATCGCCGTTGGCGGCAAAGCTGACCTCTGCCGGCAGTTGTCGATCGGATCCCTCGCGCGGCAGGAGCATTCCCAGCACGCCGCCCGCCTCGTCGAAAACGGGTCCACCGGCATCGCCGTCCAGCGTGGGCGCCTCGAGCCTGGTCAGCTCCGGCTCGCCGCGCAGGCCGCGCAGGTCCGACAACGAACCGAACGTCATCGTCGGAGCACTTAGCACGCCACCATAGGAGTAGCCCGCGACTGCGATTTCGGATTGCAGACGCGGCGAGGTGGAAGAAAATTGCGCCACGCCGCGCGGCGTCAGCGGGGTCTGCGGCTCCAGAACGGCCACGCCCAGCTTGTCGTCGGCGGCGGCGAGCCGCGCTTCGCCGTCGTCGTCGAGCGTGATGCGGCTGCAATTCTGCACCGCTTCCAGCGTCGTCACCACCGCGCCCATGTCGTTGACGAAGAAGCCCGACCGCGACAGCCGCGGTCGCCGGATCTGCAACCCCGCGACAAGGTCGATCGCCTGCTCCTCGCTGTCGGTCCAGCTCGGATCCAGCACGCCATTTATACGGGTGAAACTGCTCCGCATCGCGTCCAGGATGCGCGTCCGCCGGTCCTCGTCGCCGGCGGGCCAGACGAGCGTAAATCCCTTCACCTCCCCGTTCAGCAACTCCGCCTCCGTGTGACTTACCATCCGGTCATTGCGGCCGACCAACAGGAAACTCGAGCCACGCCGTTCGCGCTGCCCGTCGAGCGGTACGATCTCCAGCGTCTGCATGATGTCATAAAGCCCGTAGAGCGTGTCCTGATCGCCCGCCTGGCTGATCAGCAAGACCTGCGCCGGGATATCGGATGTCGCCGTGTAGTGGGCAAAGGGATACTCGTAGCGGTCGAAGCCGACGACGCCGGTCGGGATCTGCAACTCGATCCCGGCCTTGTTATCGCGCACGTATTGCAGGCCCATGCCATCGAGAACGGAATTGTACTGCGCGATCAGTGCCGCGCGCTGCGCCGTGGTCAGGATGCCCGTCGGCTCGAATCCGTTGGCGATCTGCCAAGCCTCCATCGATGCCCGCGTGCCACGTCCGAACGCACCGTCGATGGCCGCGTTGTAGTAGCCGGCCCATTGCAGCGCGGTTTGCAACTCCTGGCGTTGCTCTGCCGTCAGGAACCGTTCACTTTGGCGGGCTTCTGCGGGCGTTTCGTCGGCTGGTTCCAATGCTGCCGCAACATCCGGCAGAGTCGCAACGTCCGGCTCCCCTGCGTCAGCGGGCGGCAGGTTGATCACGCCGCGGTTCAGGACATTGGCCCCGATCGGCCAGAATTGCTGGGCATAAGCCGATGACTCAGCCAAATAGCTGTCGCGCGGGATCACGCCTTCGGCGCGATAGACCCGCAGGACCTGTTCCGCATCGGGTTCGCGGTAGGGGCCCAGGGCGATCGCGTACCAGCCATTGCCCAGCGAAAAGCCCGCCACGTCTTCCAGTTCGGCGGAGAAATCCCGGATCCGGTCCTGCGCCGTGGTCAGTGACGGATGCGCCTCGATCTGAACCCAGACGACATCTTCCGCCGTCTGCGCCCAGGCCGCGAGCGTCCAGACCAGCGCGGCAATCCATCCCAACCCCCAGCGTTGCAACATGTGCATCTTCGGCTTTGCTCCTGAAAACATGGCCATTTTACGCGGCACTTATAAGCAGGTTATCAGCATTTTGGCCATGGGGGAAAACCTTCCCCTGCGCGGGTGTGATGCAATTGACCCGGCCTGCCCGCGGGCATAGTTAGGGCGCGCGAATTCAGGAAGCCAACCGTTCATGCCCGAAGCCTCCGAAACGACACCGCCACGTTCCTTCCAGGAGATCATCCTGCGGCTCCAGACCTACTGGGCCGGTAAGGGCTGCGCGCTGCTGCAGCCCTACGACATGGAGGTCGGCGCGGGTACGTTTCATCCCGCCACCACGCTGCAGATCGCTGGGCACGCGTCCCTGGGCCGCAGCCTACGTGCAGCCGTCGCGGCGGCCGACCGACGGGCGCTACGGCGAAAATCCGAACCGTCTGCAGCACTACTACCAGTTCCAGGTGCTGATCAAACCGTCGCCGCCCGACCTGCAGGATCTCTACCTCGGCTCGCTCGCGGCCATCGGCATCGACATGGACCTGCACGACATCCGCTTTGTCGAGGATGACTGGGAAAGCCCCACGCTCGGCGCCTGGGGTCTGGGTTGGGAGGTGTGGTGCGACGGGATGGAGGTCAGCCAGTTCACGTATTTCCAGCAGGTCGGCGGGCATGACTGCCATCCCGTATCCGGCGAGCTGACCTACGGGCTGGAGCGGCTGGCAATGTATGTCCTTGGCATCGACCACGTGATGGACATGCCGTTCAACGACCCGTCGCCCCGCAGGGGCGCGAATGAGCACGCGGCACCCATCCCGCTCAGCTACGGCGACATCTTCCGCCAGACGGAGGAGGAATACGCGCGCTGGAACTTCGACGTGGCCGACACCGACGTCCTGCTGCGGCATTTCGAGGAGGCAGAGGCGGAATGTGACGCGATTCTGGCGCAGGAGCCGGTGGATCCCAAGACCGGCAAGCGCATCGTGATGGCGCACCCGGCCTACGACCAGTGCATCAAGGCCAGCCATATCTTCAATCTGCTGGACGCGCGCGGCGTAATTTCGGTGACCGAACGGCAAGCCTATATCGGGCGCGTCCGGGCTCTGGCAAAGAAATGCGCGGATGCGTTCGTGCAGACCGACGCGGGTGGATGGACCGCCGAGGCCGCGCAATGATCAGCATCGGCTTTCGCGGGTTCACGGCGTGGGAGCCGCAACTGGGCCATGCGGCCGGCGGGCCGGCAACCAGCCGTCCGTGCCTGGTGGCCGAAGCGCTTTCGGATCTCTGGGACGGCGGTCCGCATCTGGACATGGAGGCCGTCTCCGCGATGAACGAAATTGCCGCGGAAGTGGTCGTCTATTGCGAAGACCTGCAAGTCGAGGATCCCACCGGCACCGCCATGCTCTACTGGGACTATTTCGACCGGCTGAAGAAGGTCATCGGCTTCGCGCCCGCGAACGAGCCCTTCATGGCCTACCTGCGCTCGGTCGACCACAACGGGTGGACCCTGCGGCTGGGCTTTGACCGCGAGTGGGAAGGGCTGATCAAGGGCGATTCCAACAACTTCGAGGATGCGAGGGGACATCCGGCGCGCCTGGTCCGCGGCGCGACTATCCTGATGGCCCAGGGCGAGGGCGCATTGTGACCGTCAAAGGTGCGCAACCGTGAACGGCAAGATCGTAGGTAGTATCATCCTCGCCGCCGCCCTCGTCGCGGGTGCGGCGATGTACTATCTGCAGGTCTTCGGCTTCTACCGGAGCGTGCCGGTAACGGAGGCGCCGCAGGTCCTGCTGACCGCGCGGGCGACCGGTGAGCCGGAACCCATCTCCTACACGCAATTCGAGGCGATCGACGCCGACAGCTCGCCCATCCGCTACCGCGCCTGTTTCCGCACGGATCTGGACAGCGCGGAGTTGCGCGACAGGTTCGCCCCGATCGAAGCGCCGCCGCCGCGCAACGCGCCCTACTGGTTCGATTGTTTCGATGCCGAAGCGATCGCAGAGGAGATCGCGGCAGGGAACGCCCTGACCTTCATCGGCCAGAAGAACGTGCATTACGGCGTCGACCGGATCGTGGCGATCACGTCGGATGGGCGCGGCTATGTCTGGCACGATCTCAACGATTGCGGCGAAAAGGCCTATGACGGGACGGTCGTCGGCGAAGAGTGCCCGCCGCGCTGAAACCGGCTGATCGGGAACAAAATCGTCGTTCCCGCGTCGTTCCTGTGAACACGCAGGAGGAAAAGGCCATGAGTAATTCACCGACAACGGCCGTCGAGGGCGCCATGCGCGCCGGGTACGCAGCACGCGGGGCCGTCTATTGCATCGTGGGCGGGCTCGCCGTCTGGGCAGCCTGGACCGGCGGGAAGGCGGAGGGCACCAAGGGCGCGCTCGCCACGCTCAAGGATGAGCCATGGGGGCAGATCGCACTCTGGATGATCGCCATCGGGCTGCTGCTCTACGCCCTCTGGCGGCTGGCCGACGCGATCTGGGACCTCGACGCCTACGGCACGGACATGAAGGCGGTCGCGGCGCGCCTCGGCCAGGCGGGCAGCGGCCTGATCTATGGCGCGCTGGGCGATCAGCGTCATCTCTCTTGCCATGGGCAACGGCTCCGGCAGCTCCGCGGGAAGCAGCGGCACGGAGCAGGCGGCGAACCAGATCATGGGCCTGCCGATGGGGCAGGTGCTGATGTTCGGGGCGGCGATCATCGCGGCCATCGCCGCCGGCTACTACGTCGTCAAGGGGATCAAGGAAAAGTACAAGCGCCTGATGCGGCAATCGTCCTTCACCGAGAAGATCGATCCGCTGCTGAAGGCCGGGCTGGTCACGCATGGCATCATCATCGGGATCATCGCGGTGTTCTTCTTCTTCGCGGCCATGAACGGCAATTCCGGCCAGGCCGGCGGTCTGGAGGAGGCGTTCTCCACCGTGCGCAGCGCCCCCTTCGGACGCATCCTGCTCGGCCTCATGGGGCTTGGCCTCGTGGGGTTCGGAGTGCAGAACATCGTCATGGCGGCCTACCGCTTCATCCCGCGGCAGCACGGCGATGAAATCCGCAACATGGCGGGCGATCTCATCTGATCGCGCAGGCCAAGACGCAGGGTCTGGACCCTCTGTTCGCGCAGCGTTAGGAAGCGGCGCGCGCCCGGGCTGCCTCCGGGTGGCACGGAGGATTGCTCGCCCATGCCCGATCTGCTGATCGAACTCTTCTCCGAGGAAATCCCCGCGCGGATGCAGGCCCGCGCGGCCGACGATCTGAAGCGGCTCGTGACCGACGGGCTGGTCGAGGCGGGACTGACCTATGCCTCCGCCGCCGCCTTCGCGACGCCGCGCCGGCTGGCGCTGGCGGTGGAGGGGCTGACCGGTCGGAGCCCGACCCTGCGGGAGGAGCGGCAAGGGCCCCGCGCGGACGCGCCGGAGAAGGCGATCGAAGGCTTCCTGCGGGGCGCCGGCTTGACCCGGGACCAGCTGGAGGAGCGAGAGACGCCAAGGGCACGATGCTTTTCGCCGTGATCGAACGGCCGGGGCGCCCGGCGGCGGAGATCGTGGCCGAGGTGCTGGAAAGGACGATCCGCCACTTTCCCTGGCCGAAATCGATGCGCTGGGGCACCGGCACTCTGCGCTGGGTGCGGCCGCTGCATTCCATCCTCTGCGTGCTCACCGATGAGGAAGGGGCGCAGGTCGTGCCGATGGAGGTGGACGGGATCGAGGCAGGCGACACGACCGACGGCCACCGCTTCATGGCGCCGGAGCGGTTTTCCGTCGTCAGTTTCGAGGATTACGCGGCGAAGCTGAAGCGCGCTTCGTGGTTCTGGACGCGGGCGAGCGGGCCGAGGCGATCTGGCACGACGCCACCAACCTGGCCTTTGCCAGCGGGCTGGAGGTGGTCGAGGACGCGGGCTTCTGGCCGAGGTCGCGGGGCTGGTGGAATGGCCCGTGGTGCTGATGGGCGAGATCGGCGAGGAGTTCCTCGGACCTGCCGCCCGAGGTGCTGCAAACCTCGATGAAGGAGCACCAGAAGTTCTTTTCCGTGAAGGACAAGACCGGCCGGATCGAGCGCTTCGTCACCGTCGCCAACCGCGAGACGGCGGATCACGGCGCGACGATCCTCGCCGGCAACCAGAAGGTGCTGGCGGCGCGGCTGTCGGATGCGAAGTTCTTCTGGGAGAACGACCTGCGCGACAGTCGAAGACGGGCATGAAGAGCATGGCTGCAAGCGCTGGACAACGTGACCTTCCACAACAAGCTCGGCACCCAGGCCGAGCGGATCGACCGCATCGCGGCGCTGGCCCGCGAACTGGCGCCGGTGGTCGGCGCCGATCCGGATCTGGCCGAGCAGGCCGCGCGTCTCTGCAAGGCCGATCTGTCGCTCGGAGATGGTCTACGAATTCCCCGAACTTGCAGGGGCTGATGGGCCGCTACTATGCCGAGGCCGCCGGGCTGCGACGCCGAGGTGCGCGGCGGCGTGCGCAGGAGCATTACGCGCCGCTCGGCCCCTCCGACGCCGTGCCCACCGCGCCCGGTCTCCGTCGCCGTGGCGCTGGCCGACAAGATCGACATGCTGACCGGGTTCTGGGCGATCGACGAGAAGCCGACCGGGATCGAAGGATCCGTTCGCGCTGCGGCGGGCGGCGCTGGGGGTGATTCGGTTGGTCGTTGGAGAATGACTATCAGTTCCCGCTGCGTATAGGCGTTAGGCTTTGGTCTGACAGCATCGAGGTATGCTGATGTCAGAGCCGAACGAAACGTTGAAAGCTACGATGCATCAGACTGTTGCCGTCTTTTGACGATCTGACCTCATGAAGGCAATCACAAACTGGTGACTCGGGATAGTCACAAAGATCTCCATGAGCCGCAATCTGACCTACGCAAACCTCCTCGCCTTCCTCCACGACCGCCTCAAGGTCTACCTCCGCGACCAGGGCATCCGCCACGACATCATCGACGCCTGCATCGCCATGCCCGGCAATGACGACCTCGCGCTGCTGGTCAAGCGCGCCCGCGCGCTGAACGACGTGCTGAAGACCGAGGACGGCGAGAACCTGATCCAGGGGTTCAAGCGCGCCAACAACATCCTCACCCAGGCCGAGGAGGCGGACGGCGTCGAATATTCCTTCGGCGCCGATCCGAAGTTCGCCGAGACGGACGAGGAGCGGGCGCTGTTCGACGCGCTCGACCGGCCGAGGCGGAGATCGTGCCCGGCGATGGAGCGGCGAGGATTTCGCCACCGCCATGGCGGCGATGGCGCGCCTGCGCGCGCCGATCGACGCGTTCTTCGAGGCGGTGAAGGTCAACGCCGACAACCAGACCATCCGGCGCAACCGGCTGAACCTGCTGTCGCGGATCCGCACGATCTGCCTCGGCGTCGCGGACCTGACCCGGATCGAGGGCTGACGCCGGCACAGCAGCAACTCTCCGGACCACGAGACACTGTGACGCTTGCGTGACGGGCATTTCCGCCTATTCTGCGGGCAAATCCCAGATGCCGCAGCGCAGAAACACCATTATAACGCGACCCGCACATGACCCTGGTCACACCCGACGCACCCATCGCGGCGGAGAGCCATGGCGGGCGCGCGAAATGCCTGCAGCGCCTGGTCCGGCTCGACCTGCCGGTCCCGCCCACGGTGGCACTCTCCTTCGACGCGGTGAAGGCCATTGCGCATGGCAATTTGCCGGACGTGAACCGCATCGTGTCGCAGTTCCGGAACGGCCCGTTCCTGTGCGTGCGGCCATCGTCGGCGGATCCCGACTGGGGCGGGCCGGGCGCGATCCTCAACATCGGCATGAACGACAATCGGTACCGCGACATGTGGGACACGATGGGCAAGGACGCGGCCGCGACGCTCTATGCGCGGTTCGTGCAGGCCTATGCGGTGCATGTGGCGCGGCTCGATCCGGACATGTTCGACGACGTGTCCGACGATCCGCAGGCAGGCTTGCGCGAGTGCCTTGCTGGCCTACGAGGACGAGGCGGAAGAGGAGTTTCCGCAGGATCCGGCGCGGCAACTCTCGGACGTGCTGAAATCCATGGCCCGCGCGTGGGAGGGAACGTCGGCCCGGCTGTTGCGGCAGGCCCGCGGCGCGCCGCCCGATGCGGGTCTGGGCCTCGTGGTCCAGCAGATGGTGTTCGGCCTCGGCCAGGGGGAATGCGGCTCCGGCGTGCTGCAGCTCGTCAGTTCGTCGACCGGGCTGGAGCAGATCACGGGCAGGTATCTGTCGCAAAGCCAGGGGCGCGATGCCCTGGCGAAGGATTCAAAGGCGATCTACCTGACGCGCGATCCGCGGGGGCCGTCGCTGGAGGAGCTGGCGCCGGAGGCGTTCGCACGAGCTCACCGAACACGCGCGGCTGATGCGCGGACGGCTGCGTGAGGAGATGCAGGTGGAATTCGCGCTGGAAAACGGCGCGGTGCACCTGCTGGACGGCGTGCGGGTGGCGCGGTCTGCCCGCGCGGCGGTCCGGATCGCGGTGCAACTGGCGCAGGACGGGATCATCCCGCATGAAGAGGCGGTGATGCGCATCCCGCCGCGCACGCTCAACGAACTCTTGCACAAGCACGTGGACCCCGAAGCGCAGCGCGACGTGATCGCCCGCGGGATCGCGGCGAGCCCGGGGGCGGCGACGGGCAAGGTCGTCTTCTCCTCGACGGCGGCGCAGGCGAGTGCGGCGCGTGACGAGCCTTGCGTGCTGGTCCGGCGCGAAACCAGCCCGGAGGATATCCGGGGGATGCACGTGGCTGCGGCGGTCCTGACCGAGCGGGGCGGCATCACCAGCCACGCGGCGGTGATCGGGCGCGGCATCGGCCTGCCCTGCGTGGTGGGGGCCAGCGACATCCGGTTCCAGACCCAGAAAAAGGCTCTGATCGCGCCGGACGGCCGGATCTTTCGCGAGGGCGACACGATCACGATCGACGGCAGCTCGGGGGATGTGCTGGCGGGCAGTCCGCCGCTTCTCGAAGCTGCACTGGATGACGCGTTTCAGTTGCTCATGGATTGGGCGGACGAGGCGCGCGACATCGGCATCCGCGCGAATGCCGACACGCCCGACGACGCGACCACGGCGCGCAAGTTCAATGCGCAGGGCATCGGGCTCTGCCGAACCGAGCACATGTTCTTCGAGGCGGACCGGCTGACGGTCATGCGCGAAATGATCTTCACCGAGGACGCCGATGATCGGCGGGCGGTGCTGGAGCGGTTGCTTCCGATGCAGCGCGACGATTTCACGGAGCTTTTCCGGATCATGGAGGGTCAGCCGGTGTGCATCCGGCTCTTCGACCCGCCGCTGCACGAGTTCCTGCCGACCGACAAGGAAGGTCAGCGCGAACTGGCGGAGGCGCTGGGGCTGCACCTGTCGGACGTGACGCGGCGCATCGACGCGATGCACGAGTACAACCCCATGCTCGGGTTGCGCGGCGTCCGGCTGGGCGTGACCGTGCCGGAAATCTACGAGATGCAGGCCCGCGCGATCTTCGAGGCGACGCTCGCCGCGAGCAAGGAGGGCGCGCCGGTCGTGCCCGAGATCATGATCCCGCTCGTCTCCGCCCGGCGCGAGGTCGAGCTCGTGAAGGCGCGGGTCGATGCGATCGCCGCGGCGGTCAGCGCGGAGAAGAACCAGCGGTTCAACTATCGCCTCGGCGTGATGGTCGAAACACCGCGCGCTGCCCTTCGCGCGGCGGAGATTGCGCAGCACTGCGCGTTCCTCAGCTTCGGCACGAACGATCTCACGCAGATGACCTATGGCCTCTCGCGAGACGATGCGGGCCGATTCATGTCGATCTACGTCCAGCAGGGTGTCTTTCCCGAAGATCCGTTCCATTCGCTCGACATCGACGGAGTGGGCGAGCTTCTGCAACTGGGTGCGGAGCGTGGACGAAGCGCACATCCGAACATCACCCTCTCGATCTGCGGTGAGCACGGGGGAAATCCGGAGTCGATCGCCTTCTGCCGGGCGGCGGGATTCGATTACGTGTCCTGCTCTCCGTTTCGCGTTCCGGTAGCAAGGCTTGCGGCCGCACAACTTGCGATTGCAGACAAGATAGGCTGAGCAAAGCCGCCAAAATCACCAGATCTTGTGGTTGTGACTTCGTTTACTGAGAGTTCGTCGGCGTGAATTTGCCGAATCGAGCGCGTTAACGTCCACTGCTGGACCGTTAACCTTTTTCAAGTTACCCCCACGCCGCTCGCTTAGAAATCAGAAAAGTTGGTCCGATGCGCTGTTTTGCTGCCATTTTGATTGTGTTGTCCGCACTTCCGTTCGCGCATGCCGTCCAGGCATCCGAGGACACGGTGCAGGAGCTGAAATCCATCGAGGCGCGTGGTCTCGGTGCGCTGAATCCATCGCGCATCGACGAGTTGCTGAGCGCGCCGGCGCCACGCCACGCGGGCGTGGACTTCAGCCGGACCTGGCTGGACAGGCAGCCCAAGCCGAAGGGTGGCGAGGAGTGGAACTGCCTGAGCGAAGCGCTCTACTTCGAAGCGCGGGGCGAAACCGTGAGGGGCCAGTTCGCCGTCGCCGAGGTCATCCTGAACCGCGTCAGGAGCACCCGGTTTCCGGATTCGGTCTGCGGCGTGATCCGGCAGGGAACCGGCAAGCGCCTCCAGTGCCAGTTCACGTATACCTGCGACGGGCACAAGGAAGTGATCGCCGAACCGCGCGCCTATTCCCGCGTCTCGAAGGTCGCGCGCGCCATCCTCGACGGAAAGGTGCCAGCGCTGACCAACGGTGCCACGCATTATCACACGACGGCGGTCCAGCCGCGCTGGTCGCGGAAGTACACGCGGACTGCGAAGATCGGCGTCCACATCTTCTACCGTCACACCTACCGGACCGCGTCGAACTAGCTCTCCGTCCGTTTCGCCGCGCACGGCGCGCGGCAACCCGCCGATTTTCGATGCCGAAGCGGCGCCGACCGGTTTTGCGCTTGTCGCGTGTCTGCGGTATTGGAACGCATCTTCTGGCGGGAGGACGGCCCATGAGTTCCGATATCAGACTGGCTTTTGCACATCCCAGCGAACGGGCGGAAGCGACCGCGACATCCGCCCCGCTGGACCGCATCTCCGTGCGCGACCTGGTCGTGGAGGTCGAGATCGGCGCGTTCCAGGCCGAGCGCGGCGTGACCCAGCGTATCCGGTTCAACATCGTCGTGGAGGTCCGACCGCTCTCCGGGCCGATCGATGACGATGTCGACCGAATCCTGAGCTACGACAAGGTGACGGAGGCGATTCATTATGAGACGGCGGCGCACCGCGTGAACCTGCTGGAAACGCTGGCTGAACGGGTCGCCGACAGGATTCTGGCGGAGCCGCAGGCGATGCGGGCCTTCGTGCGGATCGAGAAGCTGGACCGCGGGCCGGGCGCGTTGGGGATCGAAATCGTGCGGAGCCGCGGCACCGCCCGCGCTGTCACCGCCGACGCCGACACGCCACGGCCGGAGATCGTCTATCTCTCCAATGCGGCGATCGCCTCCGAGCATCTGACCGGCTGGATCGACCAGCTCGAGGCGATGGGCAAACCGCTGATCTTCTGCGTCGGTGCGGCCGAACTGGATCTGCCGCAGGCAAGCCATCCCCTGGCGCAGCGGCGAATCGACCTGCTGGCCATCGAGCAGAACGCCTGGGTGCTGGCTGCTCGCGATGCGCGCTGCAAGGTGGTGGACACGCGCACCGAACTCGACTGGGCGATGCGCAACGGGCAGATCTGTGTCTGGGCGCCGTCGAAGATCGTGCTCGACACGGTCGACAGCCCGGCGACCCGCGCCGATGACGCGGTGGCGCTGGCGGCCTGGTTCGCGGCGACATTCGCGGCGCGAAGAGGTGCTGCTGATCGGCGAAGGCACGGTGCCGGCAGAAGAATTGGCCTGTCCGGTGCGCAGTCACCCGGCCGATGCCGCACGGCTTTCGGAGGAATGACGCGGTACTATCGTCCGATCGTCATGACCGATCCGGCCCGGCCGCCAGGCGCGATGCAACTCGCCGGGGGATGGGGCTGGTTCACCCATGCCGAGCAGTTGGCACGCGATGCCCCACCGCGAGTGATCGCGGCGCATGAGCTGCCCGATCCATGGCGCGACAGGCTGACCGCGCCGCGTCCCGGGATCTGTGGCCTGGCGCTGGACCGGCCTGTCGTGATGGGCATCCTGAACGTGACGCCCGACAGCTTTTCCGACGGCGGCCGGTTCGCGGACAGCCAGGACGCGGTGATCGCGGGACGCTGACATGGTGGCCGCCGGCGCCGACATCCTCGACATCGGCGGCGAAAGCACACGGCCCGGATCCGCGCCCGTGGATGAGGCCGAGGAAATCCGGAGAACCGCGCCCGTCATCGAAGGCGCTCCGCGGGCAAGGCGTCACCGCGCCGATTTCCATCGACACGCGCAAGGCGGCGGTGGCCCGGGCCGCGCTCGATGCCGGGGCAGGGCTGGTCAACGACGTGGCGGGGTTCACGTTCGATCCCGCGCTGGCGCCGCTCTGTGCCGACAGGCAAGTGCCGGTCTGCGTCATGCATGCGCAGGGCGATCCGGCCACGATGCAGAACGATCCGCATTATGACGACGTCCTGCTCGACGTCTTCGATTTCCTCGCGGCCCGGATCGAGTCGCTGACGGCACAGGGCATTCCGCCCGCGCGCATCATCGCCGATCCCGGCATCGGTTTCGGCAAGACGCTGGCCCATAACCTGGCCATTCTGCAGCGGATCGGCCTCTTCCACGGGCTCGGGGTGCCGATTCTGCTGGGGGCCTCGCGCAAGCGCTTCATCGGAACGATCGGTGGTGCCCCCGCGTCGGATGCCCGTGCCCCGGGGTCGATCGCCGTCGCTCTTGCGGCTTTGGAGCAGGGCGTCCAGATTGTGCGCGTACATGATGTTGCGGACACGGTTCAGGCGATTGCGCTCTGGCGGTCGGTGCGGGCAGGGGAGCAGATCCATGGGTAAGCTGTTTGGAACCGACGGGGTGCGCGGAACCGCCAACATGGGCCACATGACGGCCAGCAGCGCGCTTCAGATCGGCGCGGCGGTCGGACGGTACTTCCGAACGCGAAGGCGGTGTGAAGCGCGTGGTGATCGGCAAGGACACGCGGCTCTCGGGCTACATGTTCGAGAACGCGCTGACGGCGGGGCTGACCTCGACCGGCATGAGTGTCCTGCTGCTGGGTCCGGTGCCGACGCCTGCGGTGGGGCTGCTGACCCGGTCGATGCGCGCGGATCTGGGCGTCATGATCTCCGCCTCGCACAATCCCGCCGAGGACAACGGCATCAAGTTCTTCGGGCCCGACGGCTTCAAGCTCTCCGACGCGGTCGAGGCCGAAATCGAGGCGCTCGTCGCGTCCGGCGTCGATCCGGTACCGGCGGCCGAGATCGGGCGGGCCAAGAGGATCGACGATGGCCGCTTCCGCTATGTCGAGCGGGTGAAGAGCACCTTCCCGCGCCAGATGCAGCTGGACGGTGTCAAGGTCGTCGTGGACTGCGCGCATGGTGCGGCCTATCGCGTGGCGCCCCAGGCACTTTGGGAGCTGGGCGCAGACGTGATCGAAGTCGGGGTCAGCCCGAACGGCCACAACATCAACCTCAATTGCGGGTCCACGTCTCCGCAAAGCGCGGCCCAAGCGGTGATCGCGCATGGCGCGGATCTGGGGATATGCCTCGATGGCGACGCGGACCGGGTGATCCTGCTGGACGAAAAGGGACGCGTCGGCGATGGCGATCAACTCATGGCGCTGATGGCCGCGCGCTGGACGAGTGACGGGCGGCTGAAGGGCGGTGCGCTGGTCGCCACGGTGATGTCCAATCTGGGCCTGGAGCGGTTCCTGGCCGGGCATGGTGTCGGTCTTGAACGTACGGCGGTCGGCGACCGCTATGTCGTGGAACGGATGCGCGAAGGTGGCTTCAACCTGGGCGGCGAACAGTCCGGGCCATATCGTGATGACCGATCATTCCACGACCGGCGACGGATTGATGGCGGGTCTGCAGTTTCTGGCCGAGATGGTGCACAGCGGCCGGCCCGCCTCCGAACTGCTTCATCAGTTCGATCCGGTGCCGCAGATGCTCAAGAACGTGCGCTATACCGCCGGCAAGACGCCGCTGGAGGAGGAGCCGGTTCAGGCCGCCATCCGCGCGGCGGAGGCGCATCTGGGCCGTTCGGGCCGGCTGCTGATCCGAAAATCGGGGACCGAACCGCTGATCCGCGTCATGGCCGAATGCGAAGACGAAACCATGCTGGCGAATGTCGTGAACAGCATCGTGGCCGAAGTCGAACGGGTCGCTTGACCGACGACCGCCGTGTGAGGTGATCCCGGCGGGGGCGAAGTGTCCTCAGGTGCGACAATCTGCACGGGAACCGGCCTCCCGAGCCTGTCGTTACCCGTGCTGAACTTGAGTGAATACCAAACAATCTGATGGAGTAGCAGGATGGACGCTTCCACCCTTTTGCCAGTTCTGGCCTTTGGCACTCTGCTCGCTGTAGCAGTGTGGGGGCTGGTTTCGCAGAAAAAGACCGAAGAGCGCAGGAAGAACGGCGCAACCAAATCTACCTTGGCTGCGGACAAGAGGTCTGACGGAAAACCGGCCGATTGATGTGATGATTGACGCCGACCCGAGCTATGCCGGGTCGGCGGAATCGTCAGTTCTTGGCCTTGTCGACCATCTTTCCGGCGGAGATCCACGGCATCATGCCGCGCAGTTTCTCGCCGACTTCCTCGATCTGGTGCGCGTCGTTGTTGCGTCGGATCGCCTTGAACGACGGCTGTCCGACGGCACATTCGGTCATCCAGTCACGCACGAAGCGGCCGGACTGGATGTCGTCCAGGATCGCTTTCATCCGCGCTTTGGTTTCGTCATAGGGAAGGATTCGCGGGCCCGACACGTATTCGCCGTACTCCGCGGTGTTGGAGATCGAGTAGTTCATGTTCGCGATGCCGCCTTCGTAGATCAGGTCGACGATCAGCTTCACCTCGTGCAGGCATTCGAAATAGGCCATCTCGGGCGCGTAGCCCGCTTCGACCAGAGTCTCGAAGCCGCAGCGGATCAGCTCGACCAGACCGCCGCAGAGCACCGCCTGCTCGCCGAAGAGGTCGGTTTCGCATTCCTCCTTGAAGTCGGTCTCGATGATGCCGGACCGGCCGCCGCCGATGGCCGCACAGTAGGAAAGCCCGATTTCCAGCGCCTTGCCGGACGCGTCGTTGTCGACCGCGACCAGGCAGGGCACGCCGCCGCCCTTCACATATTCTCCACGAACCGTGTGGCCGGGGCCCTTGGGCGCCATCATCAGCACGTCGAGCGGTCTTCGGGCTCGATCAGGCCGAAATGCACGTTGAGCCCGTGGGCGAAGGCGATGGCGGCGCCGTCGCGGATGTTGTCCTTGACGTATCTGTTCCAGGTGTCGGCCTGCAATTCGTCGGGCATGGTGAACATGATCAGGTCGCACCACGCGGCGGCTTCGGCGATCCCATGACCTGCAGGCCCTCGCCCTCGGCCTTTGCCGCGGACGCGGAGCCTTCGCGCAGGGCAACCGCGACATTCTTGGCACCTGAATCCCGCAGGTTCAGCGCGTGGGCATGGCCTTGGCTGCCGTAGCCCAGGATCGCCACCTTCTTGTCCTTGATCAGGTTCATGTCGCAGTCGCGGTCGTAGTAAACGCGCATCGGTCTCTCCCTTTCCGATTGTCTAATCTGGTGGGCACCATACGCTGCCCGTGCAGACGGCTTCACCTATGCCGATGGCACGCTGTTTGATAAATAGCGCTGGTTGAATGCGTCGATTTTCTCGTAATCTGAAGAAATCATGCTTGACGAAGTCGACAGACGCATTCTGCGCCAGTGGCAGGCGGACCCGTCGCTCGCGCCCGCGGAACTGGCGGATCGGGCCGGCGTTACCTCCGCACAGGTCGCCCGTCGGGTCGCGCGGATGACGGATCTGGGCGTCATCGAGGCGGTGGGGACCGTGATAGACTGGGCCGCACTCGGCTACACGGTGGAGGTCAGTCTGCGGATCACGCTCGACAAGACGGTGACCCGCGCCTTCGACGATTTTCTCGCAGAGGCGCGCAAGGTGCCGGAGGTGCTCGAGATCCAGACGTTTCTGGGACGGGTCGATGTGCGCCTCTCGGTGATCGCGCGCGACATGCCGCATTACCAGGCGGTCTATCGCGACCGCATCCTGATGTTGCCGCACATCGCCGATATCGAGGCGCTGATGCACGTCGCGCGGATCAAGTCGGTGGAGGCGTTGCCACTATGACCCCGCTCGACGAGATCGACCGGGCCCTGATCCAGGCGCTAGCCCGCGACGCCCGACAGAGCGCGAGCGAACTCGGCCGCCGGCACGGCCTGTCGCAGCCGGCGACCTGGCGGCGGATCAAGCGGTTGCGTGAGGCGGGCATCCTGGGCCGCAAACGCCTGCGGCTGGCACCGGATAAGCTGGGGTTTGGCGTCACCGTCTTCCTCGGCGTGAAACTCGCGACCAAGGGCCGGGTCAGCCTGGAGGATTTCGAACGCGCCGCGTCGGCCATTCCCGAAGTGCAGACGGTGGAGCATGTGCTGGGTCTCTACGACTACCGCCTGCGGGTCGTCGCGCGCGACCTGCCGGATTTCGAACGCGTGCTCCGGCGGCGGATCATGACACTGCCGGGTGCCGGTCAAGTCGAAGCCAACGTGCTCCTGAGCGAGGAGCGGTTGCCAGGCCCCGTCGGCCCGGATTTACTCACCGATTCGGGGCGAGGTTAACGCGGACTTCAGCATTTTCGCGCATCCATTCCGTCCATGTATAGTATCCGGGTCACCAATCGTCGTGATATCACCCGGCTCAGCGTCGCGCTGACGGTCGCGACGCTGAGCGTGGTCACTCTCATCACGGTGATGGTCTTTCCGCGTGACGACTGGACGCGGCAGATCATGGTGAATTGGCCGACCACGGTACTGCTGACCTATGGTGCGACCTTGATGATCGGGCAACAGACGCTCAAAGTATACGCGCTGAACAAGGAATTGCAGCGACTGGTGAGCCGGGACCGGTTGACCGATGTCGCGACGCGGGACTTCTTCTTTGGCAGCCTCATCAGACGGCCGCAAGGCTACGGCGTGACGTTGATGGTCGATATCGATCATTTCAAGCAGGTGAACGACACGCATGGCCACCAAGCCGGGGACAAGGTGATCGCGCATGTCGCGCGGCTCCTGTCGAAGGAGGTCGGCACCCGCGACATCGTCTGCAGGTTCGGTGGAGAGGAATTCGTGGTCTTTCTCGAAAACGCGACGCCGGAAATCGCGCGTGACGTGGCCGAGCGGTTTCGGGAACGGGTGGCAAGCTCGACGCTCGATGTCGAGGGCGTTGGCGTGAGCGTAACGGTCTCGACAGGCGGGTCGCTGCGTCAGAGTGCAACGGAGATCGACGACGCGATCCGACAGGCGGACGAGGCGCTCTACAGGGCCAAGGCGCTTGGACGGAACCGGACGGTGATGGCGAAGGATCTGATGCTCGGCTCGCAGGGGAATCAGATCGGCGCCACGCATCCGGCAGCCTGACGAGCCGCGCGCCCGGGAAGCTGTGTCTTGCGTCGGCTTCTGTCGGCCAACCGAATGCATACCAAAGAAGACTTTTCATTCCGGGCAAGGATCGGTTACCGCTTCGGCAGTGGAGGATCTTTGCCATGGCTGCCTTACTCGACACGATCGACCCCGAGGGTCTGGAAGAATTTTCGGTGGTGTTCACCGACCGCTCGCTCAATCACATGAGCGCGACGTTCCAGGAGGTGATGCGCGACATTCACGCGATGCTCTGCGACGTCTACGGCGCCGCCGGGGCCGTGGTCGTGCCGGGCGGCGGCACCTACGGGATGGAAGCCGTCGCGCGGCAATTCGCGCGGGGTGCCAAGGTGCTGGTGGTGCGCAACGGCTGGTTCTCCTACCGCTGGAGCCAGATCATCGAAAGCGGCGCGCTGACATCGGAGGCCAAGGTCCTGAAGGCCCGGCAGACCGGCAACGCGTCCCACTCCCCCTTCGCGCCCGCCCCCATCGAGGAGGTCGTGGCCGAGATCCGCGAAAGCCGCCCGGGCATCGTCTTTGCTCCGCATGTGGAGACCTCCGCCGGGGTCATCCTGCCCGACGACTACATCCGGGCGCTGGCGCAAGCCGCGCACGAGGTGGGCGCGCTGCTGGTGCTCGACTGCATCGCGTCGGGCTGCGTCTGGGTGGACATGGAGAAGACTGGCGTCGACGTGCTGATCTCCGCGCCGCAGAAGGGATGGAGCGCGTCTCCCTGCGCGGGTCTCGTGATGCTGTCGGATCGCGGCCTCGCCCGGTTGGAGGAGACGCAGTCGGACAGCTTCGCCGTTGATCTCAAGAAATGGCGCCAGATCATGCAGGCCTATCTCGACGGCGGCCACGCCTACCACGCGACGATGCCGACGGATGCCCTGCGCGCTTTCCGCGACACGATGGCGGAGACGCGGGACCATGGCTTCCAACGCCTGCGCGAGGCGCAATGGGCGCTGGGCAACGCGGTCCGGGCAATGCTGGACGAGAAGGGCGTGACGTCGGTGGCGGCGGAGGGCTTCGGGGCGCCGGGCGTGGTGGTGAGCTACACCGACGATCCGGAGGTCCAGACCGGCAAGCGGTTCGCGGCCGAAGGCATGCAGATCGCCGCCGGCGTCCCGCTGCAATGCGATGAACCGGCAGATTTCCGCACCTTCCGGATCGGGCTCTTCGGGCTCGACAAATTGTACGATGTGGAGGGCACGCTGGCGCGGCTGCGCCGGGTGGTCGACAAGGTGCTCTAGCGCACGCCGAGGCCCATCTGCATCAGCATCCGCCGCACCGGGGCGAGCGCGTAGATCGCCTCGAGGCCCACTGCGCGCATGTCCTTGAGCGGTCCCGCGCCCGCCTGGCTGACCCGGTTCAGCGCGTCGATCCCGCGCACCCGCAAGGCGACATCGGCATGGCGCGCCCGGTGGTAGGCGGAGAGCATCTTTGCATCACCCAGACCTTCTGGGCACGCGGTCGCAAGCTCGAGCAGCTTGGCAAGATCGCGGAGCGACATGTTGAGACCCTGCGCGCCGATCGGTGGCACCACATGCGCCGCCTCGGCCATCAGCGCAACGCGCTCCCCGGCCAGCCGGTCCGCCTTCTGCGAGATGATCGGCCAGATCGTGCGGCGCGACGCCAATCGGAGCGGCCCGAAGAGGTGACAGCTGCGGTCCGTCATCTCCGCCTCGAATGCGGGCACATCCATCTCGTGGAGCGCCTGGGCGCGCGGTCCATCCTCCATCCAGACGATGGCGGAAGAGGGGCGACCCTCGTGATCGGGCAGGGGCACCAGCGTGAACGGCCCGCCCGAGCGGTGGATCTCCGTCGAGACATTGCCGTGCGGCTCCGAGTGCGTGACGGCGAAGGCGAGCGCCTTCTGTCCGTAGCGCGTGGTTTTAACGCCGATGCCGGCCGCCTCGCGCATCGGGGAATTCCGGCCATCGGCGGCGATCACAAGCCGGGCGCGCACGCGGGCGCCGTCGGTCAGGCCGACCCGCGCCTCGTTCGTGCGGGTCAGCAGATCGCGCGTCGCGACGCCGGGCCGGAAATCGACGCTGCCCAAGGTCTCCAGCCGGGCGACCAATTCCCGGCGCAGCAGCCAGTTAGGAAAGTTCCAGCCGAACGGCAGGTCGGAGATGTCGGTCGCACGGAAATCATGGGTGACGCGCGGTTGCCCGGTGTCGCCGCCCGCGTCGATGATCCGCATCACCTCGAGCGGGGTTCCATGTGGCTCCAGAAGGTCCCAGACCCCGGCGGCCGTCAGCACCTCGCGCGCGGGCTGAAGAAGTGCGGTGCTGCGCAGGTCTGAACCCTCGGCGTCACGCAGCGTGATGGGCGGCGCGGGGTCGACACAGACGACCGAAAACCCGGCCGCGCCGAATGTGGCCGCGGCGGCGAGCCCGGCGATGCCTCCGCCGGACACCAGGATATCGCAGGTCTGCAAGCTGGTCATGCGGTCTCCTTCAGCAGGACGGATTCGGGCAAGGTCATCCCACAATCATCCCCATGTGATAATCAGCAGCGTCGCGAAGATCATCGGCACCAAGGCGACCGCCGGGACGTAGAGGCCGGGCAGTCCGAAGGTCAGACCGGAGATGATCCAGAGGCTGACGACCATCACCAGAGCATACCAGATGTTGTCCTTGTCGCCGAAGAGGAGATCTCGTGCGATCCAGCCGAAGACGGGGACCGCCAAGAGCAGCCGTTGCCACAGCGGCAGCGGTTTGGGGCGGTTGTTCGAGTTGTCCGCGAGAGCCATTTTTCACCTGTGCAAGAAGAACCTGTATTGCATAGATAGGCGCCTTGCAGGACGCGGCGCCGCGCGATTTGTCGCAATCGCCTCGGTCTGTTGAGCCGGTCAAACAAGCTGCCGCAGGAAGCCGGTCAGGTCGTCGGTATGGTGGTGAATGTGATCGGCGGGCGCCGCTTCGTCGGCAACATGGATCGTCCGCATTCCCAGGGCATGCGGCACCGCGAGATTGCGCGCATCATCCTCGAACATGGCCGCGCGGCCGGGGACGAGACCGTCGAGGGCGAAGACCCGGTCGAAGGCGCCGCGTTCCGGCTTCGGCAGGAAATCGGCATGCTCCACGCCATAGACCGCGTCGAAAAGCCCGGCGAGGCCGCGCGCCTCGATCACCCGCTCGGCATAGGGCGCGCAGCCGTTGGTATAGACCACGCGCCGCCCCGGCAGATCGGCGATATGGGCGGCGAGGTCCGGGTCGACCTCCAGGCCGTCGAAGGAAATGTCGTGCACCACCGTAAGGTAGGGCCCGGGGTCCACGCCATGCTCGCGCATCAGCCCCGCGAGCGTGGTGCCGTATGTGCGCCAGTAATGCGTGCGCAGCCGGTCGGCCTCCGCCTGCCCGACATCCAGCGCCTCCATCACGAAGCTGGTCATGCGCAACTGGATCTGGTCGAAAAGCCGGGCCGAGGGCGGATAGAGCGTGTTGTCGAGATCGAAGACCCAGGTCTCGACATGAGCGAAATGATGCGGGGAAAGGGTCGCGGGCTGCATGGTCGCAGGCTTAGGCTGCGTCGGAGGATGTGACAAGGGGTGGCGGGCAAGTGGGGAGGCATATCCGTCTTGCTCTGACCCGGCTCCTGTCGCTACTGTCTGAATGTGCTGCGAGGCGGGGAGGCAATCGGCGATGACAGTGATGAAACTTGCACCGACGGATGCGTACTCGATGATACTCGCCGCGATCGACGAGGGCGTCTACAAACCCGGCGACCGGCTGGTGGAAAGCGAGCTGGCCGACCGCTTCGGCGTGTCGCGCACGCCCATCCGCGAGGCGCTGCAGCGGCTCGAGACGCAATCGCTGCTGGCCCGCGACGGCCGCAGCCTGATCGTGGCCTCGCTCGACCACAACCAGATGGCCGAGCTCTATATCGTGCGCCGCGAGTTGGAGGGGCTGGCCGCCAGCCTTGCCGCGCGCCATGCGACCCCGGAGGAGGTGCGCCTGCTGCGGGACATGGTGACGGCGGACAACGCGATGATGGACGACCCGCCGGCGCTCGCCAAGGCCAACCGGCGGTTTCACAAGCAGATCCATCTTGCTTCGCACAACCGTTACCTCGTGCAGCAGCTCGATCTCGTGCACCGGACCATGGCGTTGATGGCGACGACGTCGCTGGCCGCCAAGGGCCGCAGCCGCATCGCGCAGGAGGAACACGACGCCATCGTGACCGCGATCGAGAAGCGGGACGAGGAGGCGGCCGGCAAGGCCCTGCGCGACCACATCTCCATCGCGTTCATGACACGGCTGCAACAGGACGCCGAGGCCCGCCGGGAGGATTAGTCCTTTGGATCCGGGGCCGGCGTGACGCCGTGCTGGGTCTTGTCCCAGAAGAACGGGCGCAGGATCATCTCGTAGACGGCCTTGTACATCGCGATGCAACCCATCTGGAAATAGATCATCATGCTCGGCGTCCAGATCAGCAGATGCCGATGTTCCGGGCGTCGCACGGCCGCGGCGTGCAGACAGAGGGACGCCACTTCGCTGCCGAAGAGGAAAAGCACGATACCCGCACCGGTGGCCGGACCGCCGGGCAGACCGCCGGCCGCGAAGAACGCGAGGAGAAAGGTCCAGAAGACCGGCGCCAGCAGGAATTGCGACAGTGCGGTGACGAAGAAGACCTGCAGCCCGACGAAGCGGTAGAACCCCAGATCGCGGTACAGCGTGCGCGGGTTGCGCATGTGCACCGCCCAGGTGATGGCAAAACCCTTGAGCCAGCGCGAGCGTTGTCGGATCCACGGCCAGACGTGGCAGTTCGCCTCCTCGCGCGTGACGGTCGGGATCAGCTCGGTGCGGTAGCCCGCCCGCGCCAGGCGGAAGCCAAGATCGGCGTCCTCGGTCACGTTGTGCGCGTCCCAGCCGCCCAAATCCTCGAGTTCCTTGCGCCGGAAGAAGAGCGTCGTGCCACCGAGCGGAATCACGAAGCCCAGGCGGGCGAGCCCCGGCATGATCAGGCGCCACCAGGTGGCATATTCAATGGTGAAGCACCGCGAAATCCAGTTGGTGCGCGAATTGTAATAGTCGAGCCGCCCCTGCAGGCAGACGACCTCGGGCGGGGCCTGGTTGAAATGGTTCACGACCTGCTCGATCTGGTCGACCTCGGGCTCGTCCTCGGCGTCCCAGATGCCGACGATGCTGCCCCGGCAGAAATCCAGCGCGAAGTTGAGCGCGCGCGGCTTGGTGGTGAGGCCGGAGCCCGCGGACGGAACCTCTATCACCCGCATCCAAGGCGGAAGGTCGGTGCGCGCCAGCGTGTCGCGCGTGATCTCGTCCTGTTCCTCAAGAACCAGCACCACATCCAGCAGCGCCTTGGGGTATGTGAGCCGTGAAAGTCGCTGGATCAGGGCGCCGGCGATTTCCTTTTCCCGCAACAGCGGGACTAGAACGGACACGCGTGGCAGGCGTATCGGGGTCACGTTCGCCGGTGGCTGATGCCTGGAAGCTCGAAACTCGACCCAGAGCTGCGCACCCGCAGCCGTCAGCTTCAGCAGCATCGACAGCGCAAGTGTGCCAAGTGCTGCCGCGGCCGACGCCACATAGATCGCAGCCGGCGCCAGCCAGACGCCATAGGCCAGCGCAGTCGCCAGAACCGCGGCCAGCGCGCCGCGCGTCGCCATGTGGCGCGACCAGTTCCGGCAAGAGAGCTCCGGCGCCACGCGATACTCCGCATGTGCGGCCAGCGCCGTGCCGTGCATCGTCTCGATGCAATGCTGGATATCGTCGGTTTCGGCCAACACCGGAATCACGGCGAGCTTGCTGGGCCCGCGTTCCGCCATCAGCGCGTCGAACCGATCAGGATGCGCCGTTGCCACAAGAAGGATTTCGCCAAAGTATCGCCACGGCACGGCAAGATGGCGCAAACACAGATCGGGGCTGAGCAGGGCCCGGAGTGCCGGATCCGGCGGGTCCGCCTTCAGGTCGGCGACTGAGAGACCGTGCTGTTGAGCTAGCGCCTGTTGTAGTTGTGCCGGGGTGATCAGCCCTTCGGCAACGAAAATGTCGCCCAGTTGCGCGTCGATCCGGCGCTGCAAGGCCAACCCATGGTCCAGATCGGACGGGGTGATGGCGCCCATGTCCACGAGGATGCGGCCCAGCAGGCGCACATCGCGCACCGGCGTACGCAGTCGTGGAGCAGCCACGGCTTGGACAAGGCGTTTGGGTTGCATTTTCACCAAATACTCCCGAAATCAGGAGGACGATGAACATTGTGCCAGCAAGGTTAATTGCCGGTTAAAATATTGATCAAACTTGGAATGATGTCGGTGGAGACCTGCGTCAGACCGCGCGAGAGTCCATGGCGCGCGCGAAACGCTGAAACAGGTAGAAGCTGTCCTGCGGTCCCGGGCTTGCCTCCGGGTGGTATTGCACCGAAAAGACCGGCCTGTCTTCCATCCGGATGCCGCAATTCGATCCGTCGAACAGCGACACATGCGTTTCACGGATGCCCTTGGGCAGGCTCTGGCTGTCGACGGCGAACCCGTGGTTCATCGACGTGATCTCGACCTTGCCGGTTTCGAGATCCCGCACCGGATGGTTCGCGCCGTGGTGGCCGTGGTTCATCTTGACCGTCTTCGCCCCCAGCGCCAGCGCCAGCATCTGGTGGCCCAGGCAGATCCCGAACACTGGCAGTTCCCGGTCCAGGACCGACTGGATCATCGGGACAGCATAGCTGCCCGTGGCCGCCGGGTCGCCCGGGCCGTTCGACAGGAAAATGCCGTCGGGTTCGTGCGCCAGCACCTCCTCGGCGGTGGCCGTGGCCGGCATGACCGTGACGTCGCATCCCACCGAACTGAGACAGCGCAGGATGTTGCGCTTGGCCCCGTAATCGACGGCAACGACCCTGTGCTTCGGCGCGTCGAGCGTGCCGAACCCGTCCGGCCAGGCCCAGCGCGTCTCGTTCCAGCGGTAGGATTGTGCACAGGTGACCTCGCGCGCCAGATCCAGACCTTCGAGGCCGGAAAAGCCGCGCGCGGCCCTGACAAGCGCGGCCGGGTCGAATTGGCCCTCGGGGTCATGGGCCAGCGCCACATGCGGCGCGCCCAGGCGCCGGATCGCGCGGGTCAGGCGGCGCGTGTCGATGCCGCCGATGGCGATGCGCCCGCGGGAGGCCAGCCAGTCCGACAGCGGTTGTGCTGCGCGCCAGTTGGACGGCGCCGTCGGCATCCATTTCACGACCATGCCCGCCGCCACCGGATCGCCGGTTTCGTCGTCTTCCGGGTTCACGCCGACATTGCCCACGTGGGGAAAGGTGAAGGTTACGACCTGCCCGGCATAGGAGGGATCGGTCATGATCTCCTGATACCCCGTCATCGCCGTGTTGAAGCACAGCTCCGCCGTGGTCTGACCCGTTGCGCCGAAGCCTTGCCCGTAAAAGAGCGTGCCGTCGGCGAGGGCAAGGCAGGCGGTCGGGCGCGGTTCGGTCATCGTGGAGAGGCCTTGGAACAATGGCGAGATGCCTTCGTACCTATTCTGCGGCTGCACGCGGGTCAAGCTTTCGACACAATTGCGTTATTCAGCAATTTCAATGGTTTACGCTTCAGGCGAGGAGTTGCCTGTCCCTCCGGATTTGACTATGTTCCGCAACTCACGCGCCCGTCACTCACCGGGCATGTCGGGGATGACGAACAATGAGCGATTTGCGTGCCCGCGTCTATGACGCGTTGAAGCAGGCCATGAAGGACAAGAATGCCGCGCGGCTCTCGACGCTGCGGCTGATCAATGCCGCGATCAAGGACCGCGACATCGCGGCCCGCGGGGAGGGGCGCGACGACGGCGTGAATGACGGCGAGGTGCTGGCGATTCTCGGCAAGATGACCAAGCAGCGGATCGAAAGCGCGCGCGCCTACGAGGAGGGCGGGCGGCTCGACCTGGCGGAGCGGGAACGCGCGGAGATCACGGTGATCGAGGAGTTCCTGCCGCGGCAGCTCAATGACGCGGAAGTCGACAAGGCGGTCGATGCGGCCATAGCAGAGGTCCATGCCGACAGCATCCGCGACATGGGCAAGGTCATGGGTCTGCTGAAATCGAGATATACCGGCCAGATGGATTTCGGAACCGTCGGGCCGGTGGTCAAGGACAGGCTCGTCGGCTGAACCTGCTCCATCCTTTGCGGTGACGCCTTCGTTCCCTTGGGATGGCGTCGCGATGACCGATGGAACTGCCCGGCTCAGGCCGGCCCCGGTCGCAACGTACGCATCAGATCGTCGTAGAGCGCGATGCGTTCTTCCTCCGACAGGAAGGCTCCGATCTCCACTTCGCGCCCCTTGCCGCGCAAGGTGACGTAGTGCGGCACAGGCCCTTCGTCGTCATACTTGCTGACTTGCGTCCAGTGGCGGTTGCAGTCCCATTCCTGGTGCGCGCCGCGCCGATCGGTCCGGACAAGCCGTGCGTTCTCTCCGTCGAGTGTCAGAATTTCCAGGATCTGGCGCGCCTTGTGATTGTGCTGCAGCGCGAAGTAGATCCCCCAGACTGCCAGCAGCAGGAACGGCAACAGGCCCCAGAGGATAGGTGAGCCGAGCAATGGCAGCGTCGGGATCAGGATCAGCGTGAAGGTCGTCAAGACGAATGCCGCCATGCCCTTCGCGGGCAGGCTTTCGTGCGGCCAGAGACGCATTTCCTGAACGGGGTCCGACGGCGCGGTTGTCCAGTGGTAGGGCATGATGTGCAACTTTGCCTCGGCTTGGATCGGCTGATCAAGATGCTACTGTCCGCGATGGGCCGAGACCATGTCGAAATTTGACGCAGCGACGGCAGGCGCGTCGTTGCTTGCGCATTCGGCCGCGGACATGTCGCGCTACCGGCGGGCGTGCTCGCATCGCAGGTCGATGAAACAAGAAAGCCCCGGGATCGTCTCCCGGGGCTTCGCATTTTCATTCGGACTGCGCGTCGATCAGTGCGCGTGGCCCTTGTCCCAGTCTTCCTGTTTGGGCAGCTGCTCGAACGTGTGTTCGGGCGGCGGGGAGGGCAGGGTCCACTCCAGCGTGTCCGCGTACTCGTTCCACGGGTTGTTCTGCGTCACCTTGGCCCCGCGCAGCAGCGTGTAGGCGATGATCCCGAAGAACAGCAGGAACGAGGCGAAGGACAGATACGCGCCGAGCGATGACCACCAGTTCCAGTAGCCGAAGGCCTCCGGATAGTCGATGTAGCGGCGCGGCATCCCCTGACGGCCCAGGAAGTGCTGCGGGAAGAAGGTCAGGTTCGCGCCGATGAACATCATCCAGAAGTGAACCTTGCCCCAGAATTCCGGATACATCCGGCCCGACATCTTGGGCAGGTAGAAGTACATGCCCGCGAAGATGGCGAAGACCGCGCCGAGGCTCATCACGTAGTGGAAATGCGCAACCACGTAGTAGGTGTCGTGGTAGTACCGGTCCACTGCGGCCTGGCTGAGCACGATGCCCGTCACGCCACCCACGGTGAACAGGATCAGGAAGCCGAAGGCCCAGAGCATCGGCGTCTTGAACTCCACCGATCCGCCCCACATCGTTGCGATCCACGAGAACACCTTCACCCCCGTCGGTACCGCGATCACCATGGTCGCCAGCATGAAGTAGGCCTGCTGGTTCAGCGACATGCCGACCGTGTACATGTGGTGTGCCCACACGACGAAGCCGAGCGCGCCGATCGCAATGAGGGCCCAGACCATCGGCAGGTAGCCGAAGATCGGCTTGCGCGAGAAGGTGGCGATGACGTGGCTGATGATGCCGAAGCCCGGCAGAATGACGATGTAGACCTCCGGATGGCCGAAGAACCACAGGATGTGCTGGTAGAGCACGGGGTCGCCGCCACCGGCCGGATCGAAGAAGGTGAAGCCGAAGTTTCGGTCCATCAGCAGCATGGTGATGGCACCGGCCAGCACGGGCAGGGCGAGCAGGATCAGCCACGCGGTGACGAAGATCGACCAGGAGAACAGCGGCACCTTGAAGAGTGTCATGCCCGGCGCGCGCATGTTGAGGAATGTCGTGATCATGTTGATCGCGCCCAGGATCGACGAAGCCCCGGAGACGTGCACGGCGAAGATCGCGAGGTCCATCGACATGCCGCCCTCGCGCACCGACAGCGGCGGGTAGAGCACCCAGCCCACGCCGGACCCAAGCTGGTCGTTTCCGCCCGGTGACAGGACCGAGCAGACCGCCAGCGTCGTGCCGACGACGTACATCCAGAACGACAGGTTGTTCAATCGCGGGAACGCCATGTCCGGCGCGCCGATCTGCAACGGCATGAAATAGTTGCCGAAACCACCGAAGAGGGCGGGAATCACCACGAAGAACATCATCAGGATGCCGTGGCCGGTGATCAGCACGTTCCAGAGGTGACCGTTGGGCGTGCATCCTTCAGCGGCCGGGAACAGCCGCGCACCTTCGAGGCACATGTACTGAACGCCGGGATACTGGAGTTCCATCCGCATATAGATCGTGAAGGCCACGGAAATGAAGCCCACAAGCGCGGAGGTTACCAGGTAAAGGATCCCGATATCCTTGTGGTTGGTCGACATGAACCAGCGCGTGAAGAACCCGCGCGTGTCCTCGTGATCGTGCCCATGAATGGCTGCGTCTGCCATATGGCTTGCCTCCTGCTGACAATTTCCGGTTGCGCACGGCAATTTGCGGTAGAGCCGCGCACCACGTTGCAAGTGTTGTAGAACGCGTCGCAAATGCGTTCAATGAGCGATCCTGCCGCAGGGACGGAAAGATTGTCGCGGATGCAGAGAGGTCCGCGCTCGGGTTCATTCCCGCGACGAAAGAGGGGCCGCGTTTCGCGCGGCCCCCTGATGTGTCGTGCTCGTATCGTCGCGATCAGCCCATGACGGCGTTATCGTCGCGTTTTACTGCAATGACGGAAGACCGCGGCAGGCCTTCGCCGCCCGGCCAGGAGCCGCCGGGATGCTGGATGCCGACGAACATGGTGCGGCGATCGGCGGACCAGGCAAGTCCGGTGACTTCCGACCCGTTAGGGCCAGTCAGGAAGCGCGCGATTTCTCCGGTGACCGGGTCGCCGACCAGCATCTGGTTGTTGCCCTGGCCCGCGAACTCACCTTCGTTGCTGTCGTCGCCGTCGGTCTGGATCCAGACCAGCCCGGCGTCGTCGAAGCCCATCCCGTCGGGCGAGTTGAACATGTTGCCCGGGTTGACGTTGTCGGACCCGCCATAGGCGTTGTCGTAGACTTCCGGGTTCCCGGCCATCACGTACAGATCCCAGGCGAAGCCGTCCGCGGCGTGATCGTCGCCTTCGGGCCGCCAGCGCACGATCTGACCGAAGTTGTTGGTCTCGCGCGGGTTGGGGCCGTTTACCGGCGTCTCGTCACCACCGGCATTCGGCTGAACGCCGCGGTTCTTGTTGTTGGTGAGACAGCAGTAGACCTCGGCCGCGAGCGGATTGGCGGCGACCCATTCGGGTCGGTCCATCGTCGTCGCACCCACGGCGGATGCCGCCATCCGCGCGAAGATCAGAACCTCCGCCAGGCTCTCCATGCCGGTCGTTTCCGGCGTCAGGGCGAGCCATTCGCCGGTCTGGTCGTCGTTGAACTTCGCCACGTAGAGCGTGCCGTCGTCCAGCAGACCCTCGGTGGAGCCGCCCGGCTGGTAGGTGCCGTTGGAGACGAAGCGGTAGAGGAACTCGCCCCGTTCGTCGTCACCCATATAGACCACCACACGGCCATCGTCGTTCACGACGAGCGCCGCGTTCTCGTGCTTGATGCGGCCGAGACCGGTGTGCTTGACCGGAGTGCTTTCGGGATCGCTCGGGTCGATCTCCACGATCCAGCCGACGCGGTGCGGCTCGTTGGGTGTCTGCGACACGTCGAACCGCGCGTCGTGCTTGTGGTAGTCGTAACCCCAGCCGTCGGCGCCGATGCCGTAGCGCTCAAAGCCCGCGGCGGTCTTTTCCTCGGTCGGCAGGTCGCCGGTGGCGCCGAAGTAGCCGTTGAAGTTCTCTTCGCAGGTCAGGTAAGTGCCCCACGGCGTCTTGCCGGAGCCACAGTTGTTCATGGTCCCCAGTGAGGAGGTGCCTTCCGGATCCGCGTCGGTCTTCATCAGCTCATGACCGGCGGCCGGCCCGGCGATGGTCATGGCCGTGTTGTGGTGGATGCGGCGGTTGAAGGGACTGTCCTTCACGATATGCCAGCCGTCGTCGCCCTCGGCGATCTCCATCACCGTGACGCCCTGGAGCTGCTGCAGCTTCTTCACGTCGTCGGCGCCCGCGGGCACTTCTTCCTGCGCGGCCGGCAGGTTGATGTCGAGGTTGGCATACTCGTGGTTGATCGCGATCAGCTGGCGGCCCTGGAAGACAAAGGTCTCCATGCCGTCGGTGTTTTCGCCGAAGACCATTTCGGAGCCTTCGACCGGCCCGCCATCGGCGACGTCATAGCCGTCGGCCGCCGACATCAGCGGGTCGCCCCAGCTCGCCAGCACGTTCCAGGTGTAGCCTTCCGGCACGTGGACGTCGAAATCTGTCTGAATGTCGATCGGCGTGAACGGGAAGCGGTTCGCCGCCGCTTGCGCGCGCGCCGAGGTGGAGGAGAGCAGGCCGGTTCCCATCGCCGCGGCACCGGAGCCGAAGGCCAGCACGCCGCCCAGGAATCCGCGTCGATCGATGGCGCGTTCCACAACCCGGTCGAAGTCGTTTTCCTCGGGCCGCGGAAAATTCAGTTCGTCCCATTCGTCAGCCGACAGGCCGACCTTGTCGATGTCCTTCATGGCTATTCCCCATCATGAGTTTTTGGCTGTGTGCATCACACTTTTACGCGTGTTGTCACGCTGGCGCTAGCACAACCGCAAATTTGTAACGCGCGTATGACGTGGGCCCGCCGAAAGCTCTGCGCCGGGGTCAGACGCCCGTCAGAGTCCGCCGCGGGGAGAGGGCCTCGTCGAAAGTCGCGCGCAACGCGAGATCGAGATCCGCCATGGTCACGGGTAGGCCCAGATCCACCAGGCTCGTGACCCCATGCTCCGCCAGACCGCAGGGCACGATGCCCGAGAAATGCTCCAGATCGGGTTCGACGTTGATCGAAATACCGTGGAAACTCACCCATTTGCGCAGGCGTATCCCGATTGCGGCGATCTTGTCCTCGGCCGGACTGCCATCGGGTCGCGGCGGCTTTTCCGGGCGCGCAACCCAGACGCCGACACGGCCCGGGCGGATTTCACCCGTCACGTTGAATTCCGCCAGCGCGGCGATCACCCAATTCTCGAGTTGCTGGACAAAACGACGCACGTCGCGTCCCCTGCTGCCCACGTCCAGCATGACATAGACCACGCGTTGCCCCGGTCCGTGGTAGGTGTATTGCCCGCCACGCCGGGCCTGGTGGACCGGGAAGCGGTCCGGGTCGGTGAGATCCTGCGCCCGCGCGGACGTTCCGGCCGTGTAGAGCGGCGGATGCTCCAGCAGCCATATGCATTCGTCCGCCCGGCCCGCGGCGATTTCGGTGGCGCGACGCTCCATGAACCGCGTGGCGTCATCGTAGGGTATGAGCCCCGGGGACGTGATCCACTCCACCATGCTCAGCCGGCCACCAGGCCTGCGCCGCGCAGCGCGGACAGATTCGACCGGCTGACCGGCAGTTCGCGTCCGTCGCTCAGTTGCACCAGCGTGCGGCCTCCGTCGCGTCTGACCGCGGCCACATGGTCCTGCGCGACCCTATGGGACCGGTGGATCTGCAGGCCGTCGGTCGGGGTGGCTTCGGCAATGGCGTCGGTCAGGCGCATGAGCAGGAGTTCGGTGCCTTTGGTGGTCGAGACTTCCATATAATGGTCCACCGCGATAATGGTCCACCTCGCTCATGGATACCAGAGCGCCGCGCTTCTCGAGTGGCAGCCGGTCCATCAACCGGGGCCGCGCGGCGTCGCCGCCTTCGCTGTCCCGCGTCATGACCCGCGCGATCAGCCGGGCCGCGACGGTCAGGACGGTGGAAGCGGCAAGCACGTTGAACGCCAGCACGAGGAAAGCCCGACCGGTCGGGACCCAACCGAAGATCAGCGCGTTCAGCGCGATCACCTCGGTCAGGACCGCCACACCGGCCAGCAGCGCGGAGATGGCGAAACAACCCAGACGGGCAGGGTCGTCCGCGCTGCCCGGTCCCGCACTAGGGCCGACAGGGCCGACCCGGTGAGAAAGGCGAGCGAGGCGAGGAACACCCAGTGGACGAGGCGCGGCAGCAGACGCATGACCTCGCCCGTGCCAAAGGGTCCCGCCAGCTCCATGAGGCAACCCGCAGCCAGGCAGCCCATCCAGATCAGACGGCTCCGCAGGACGTCGTGCAGTTCACGCTTCGCCAGTCGCAGGAGACTGTCGCTCACGTATCGCAGCACCTTGTCACGGATCCGGGCTGGCTGCGCGCCGGAGCGGGCGGCAGGTTGGATCGCCGTCTGGTCGCTCGGCATCGCCGGCTCTTCACGCTGATACCGGGGCGGCTGATGAGCGAGATCCTGTTTCCGGCAGAAGCGCTTCTGGGCTTCATCAGCGTTCTGGTGCCGGCCGTCGCCTTGATGGGTCTTTACGAGGCCGGCGTGTGGCGGGCCGGCGCCGGACGGCAGCACCGGTAGTTCGGATGAGTCGGAATCTCACGCGGCCGCGGCCAGCGCCTTTTCCAGTATCCGCACGTAATTCTGCGGACCCTGCGCACCGGTGACGAGGTACTTCTCGGCGAAAATCATGCTTGGCACGCCGGAAATGCCGTTTTCCGTCCAAACCTCTTCCTGGGCCCGAACGGCATTGGCATGAGCCTCCGACTTCAGCGCCTCGGCCGCGGCCGCGCGGTCCAGACCGACCTCTTCGGCGATGTCGAGAAGAGTCGATTCCTCTGACACATCCCGGTTCTCTGTAAAATGCGCCGAAAAAAGAGCCATCTGAAGTGGATGCTGCACGCCTTGGGCCGCCGCGTGGTCGAGCAGTTTGTGGGCCTTGAACGTGTTAACGATTCGCGCGTCTTCGGTGAAATTGAAATCGAATCCGAGGGCCGCGCCCATCTCCTGCAATTGCCGGCGGTTTTGCGCCGACTGCTCCGGGCTGGCACCATACTTGCGCGCGATGTGTTCGGACAGGTTCTCGCCTTCGCGCGCCATTTGCGGATTGAGTTCAAAGGGATGCCAGCGGACGCGCGCACCAATTCCGGTCTGCGACAACGCCATTTGCAGCTGTTTGAAGCCGACGACGCACCACGGACATACAATGTCGGAGATGATGTCGACCTGAACGACCGTTGCTTGATTTTGTTGCATCATGGTTGATCAGATTGGCTTCGACCACGGGAATTTCAACAGGAGCGATGCGGCTCATTTTTGTTCCGTCAAGTCCGGTATAAAACCGATGACCACGAAACGCTGTTATGATAACGTCCCGGAAGCTGCTGCTGCTGATTTGCTCAAGGAGAAACTTATGAAAACCAAATATATTGCAACTGCATTGGTCAGTGCTGCCCTGATCGGCGGCCAGGTGCAGACGGCGTCTGCCGATGCCGGAGATTTCATCGGAGGTGCCATCATCGGCGGCCTCATCGGATCACAGATCCAGAAGAACAGGCAGACGACCCGAAGGACGACGACGACCTACCGCTCCACGCGCCAACGCCTGCCTGCCACGCAGGAAGGGCGCATGATCCAGTCGTCGCTCAATTACTTCGGCTTCAACGCCGGAACGGTGGACGGTCAGCTTGGCCGCCAGTCCCGCTCGGCGATCTCCTCCTACCAGGCGCACATGGGATATCCGGTCACGGGCCAGCTGTCGGATTGGGAGCAGGATTTCCTGTTCAATTCCTACGAGCGCGCCAAGGCTGGTGGCTCGGTCACGATGCAGCAGATCGCCTCGAACCCGCAAGGGCCGCGCGGATTGCTCCACATCTACCGCGACCAGATGGCGGGGGCGGGCAGCGTTCAGCCGACCGTACCGGTCAACGTGCCCAACACGGTCGTGACGACCATGCCGGCGCAGACCGGAACCGTCGTCACTGTTGCGCCGGCACCGGCACCCGCACCGGCGCCGGAACAACCCGCCGTCCAGACCTTCGCCTCGACCGACAGCGGCTCAGACAGCGGCGCCCTGCCCAACTTCCTCGGCAGCTCGCAATCGGTATCGCTGGCGAGTCACTGCAACGGCATCTCGCTTCTGACCAACTCGAACGGCGGTTTCACGACCGTCTCGAGCATGACCGACCCACGTTTCGCGCTGAACGAGCAATTCTGCCTGGCCCGTACCTACGCGATCAAGCAGGGCGAGGACATGACGGCGAAGCTGGCCAACGTGAGCCCGTCGCAGATCACCAAGCAATGCGCCGCGTTCGCACCGGCCATGAAAGACCAGATCGCCGCGCTGTCGCTGCAGCCGCGCGACGACGTCGTGCGGGCGACGTCGGACTTCATCCTGTCGACCGGCATGTCGCCGGCGGACCTGTCCGGGACGGCAAAGATCTGCCTCTCGTCGGGCTATCGCACGGATGACCTCGAGGTTGCCATTGCCTCGAGCCTGATGCTCGTCGCCTTGGGAGAGCCGGTCTACGGCGAATTGCTGGGCCATCACCTCAGCCAGGGCTTCGGCGTGTCGAAGCGCCCGGACCTCGCACGGAGCTGGTACGAGATGAGCACCGACGCACTCGATGCCGGTGCGACGGCGGTATTCGCCCCCGGGCAGCCGGAACGTGCCGGTCTTCTGAAGCAGGCCGCGCTTGGCCTGTCGGGCAGCGCGTCGTCGACGGAAAACACGCCGCAACCGGTTGCCACGCTGCCGAGTTTCGGCACGTCCGACAACTGAGGACAAGGCCATCGAAACAGTACCGCGGCGGCCCGGAAGGGTGGCCGCGGTTTTGTTTTCAGCCGCCGCAATTTGCGCTTGAGATTGTGCGCACCTTTGGCTACACGGCGCAAACCTACCTGATCACGTGCGGTCGTGGCGGAATTGGTAGACGCGCAGCGTTGAGGTCGCTGTGGGGTAACACCCGTGGAGGTTCGAGTCCTCTCGACCGCACCATGATATCAAGCCAAAGTGTCGATGCGGAACCGACCGATCACTGTAGTCCTGGTTCGGGCCGTTCACTGAGGAACCTGCCAGGTTGTGTCCGGTTTTGTTGGTCATACGAGCCATTGACCGTTGCGAATCCCGGTGGCGCTACTTGAAATGCAGGTAACTGGGCCGGAAGCGTTCTGCGACGGGAATCGCGGCCCTTTCGCGCGCCCGAAGTTGCACTGTCGGCAATCGATACTCCGCAGGAAGCCACGACATGGATGAGACCGGAGCACCAGCTGACAGGATCGCCCGCGACCGTTTGTGGCGACTTCCGAACGGAACGAAGCAGGACGGAACTCCACGATGCATTGGCGTCGAGATCGAGTTCGCGGGGTTGACCGAACGCGATGCTGCCGGGCTGGTCGAAACTTTGTGGGGTGGCAGCATCGCGCAGGATTCGCCACATGCGATACAGGTCAGGCAGACGAGGCTCGGAACGGTCAAGATCGAATTGGATACCGCATTGAAGGACAAGTCGAACTCCCGGATCGCGGACCGGCTGCTCGACCTGTCGCGGGAAGTGGTGCCGGTGGAGATCGTCATGCCGCCGCTGCCCGAAGACGACCTGCCGGAGATCGAGCGGTTGATCGTGGAACTGCATGCAGCTGGCGCGCTGGGTTCCGAAGATGGTGTTTCTGCTGGCATTCGGAATTCACTTCAATCCGGAAATCGGTGGCGAAACACGGGAGGCCATCGTTCCGGTCGTGCAGTCCTACGCCTTTCTGGAACGGTGGATGCGTGCATCGGACCCGCCGAGCCTGGCGCGGCGGATATTGCCGTTCATCGACCCATGGCCGCGCGCCTTCGCCGACCGATGCGCCGGCGCGGGCCCGGATTGGCGGCTGGATGAACTTTGCGGCAGCTACCTGGATTTGGTTGCGTCACGCAACCACGGACTCGACCTCTTGCCGCTTCTCGAGCATCTCTTCCCCGATCGCGTGCGCGCCGCTCTGCCGGAGGATCAGGTCAAGGGCGGACGTCCGACATGGCATTACCGCTTGCCCGAAACGGAGATCGGTCCCAAGGGCCGGTCATTTGCCTATCGAATGGAATCGCTGGGTATTGGTGGAGCGTGTCGCCGAACAGCCGGATCTGCTGAGCGAATTGTCGGCCGCCTGGGAAGCACATCGGTCCGCCTCGATCGCGCTCCAGTCCGATTGGGTGTCCGATGTCAGAGGCCTGCTGCAGAGGGCGGATCTGTGGGGCGACTGAGACCGACAATCGGCGTCACGACGTCGACGCGCTCGGGCTGGCGGATCTTTCCGCTCGTGGCAGTCAACCTGTGGCTGGCGGGTGCGCGTGGGGTTCGGTGGAACACGCGGCGCGAGGCCGACACCTCCCGTGTCGACGGCCTCATCGTCGGGGGCGGCGACGACATTTCGCCGACGCTCTACGGTGGCGACCTGCGTGTGGCCGCACGCCTCGATCCGGACCGTGACGAACTCGAAATCCGGCTTGTGAAGGAGGCGATGGCGGCTGGAAAGCCGGTTCTCGGGATCTGTCGGGGTGCGCAGATGCTGAACATCGCGCTGGGCGGCAGTCTGCATCAGGATGCCTATGCGGAGTATTCGGACAGCCGGTTCGTCAAGACGATCCTGCCGCGCAAGAAGGTGCAGGATCGCATCCGACAGCCTCATCGCGTCGATTGCCGGCGATGCGCCGATGCGGGTGAATGCGCTGCATACCCAATCCATCGACCGCATCGGGTCGGGACTGCGGGCGGTCGCACATGACGGCGGCGGCATGATCCAGGCCGTGGAGCGGGTGGAGGAGCCTTTCGCCGTCGGAGTGCAATGGCATCCCGAACACCTCTTCTATGCCCGGCGGCAGCGTGCCTTCTTTCGTGCGCTGGCGGTCGCGGCGACGGCATATCGGAACGCCGCACGCCAGATCGAGGTTTCAGCCGTTCATGAAGTCCGGAATCTGGCCGCATGCTGCACCCAGACGGATAACGGCGCCTCCAGCGCAATCTAGCGCGCAGTTGCGGCAGTGCCGGAGCAAGTTCTCCTGACCAACGTCCTGCATTCGCACTTGCAATGCAGCCAAGCATCACCCATCTACCCGAAGTGGTTACTTGTATGCGAGCACCTGTTTTCCTGCGACCTCGGTTGATCCTTTGATCGCCCTGAGTGACACTGCCGCATTTTATGGGCTTCGGCTGAAGTCCGATGCGATGCTGAATTGCACCGTGCGCCTGTACGAAAGCCGCCGCGATTCAAATCTCTCCCGGCGCTTGATGGAGACAGCTTGAGTTTGCCTGCAAAAGCTGGCATTCCCCGGCAAAATGTTACTGCTGCGTGTCAGGGCGAAAGTTGCGCGTCGGCTGCGCACACCGGCGGCACAGGAAAGGTTCTTCGATCATCGCAGTTTGACACGACAGGCATTGCAGGCCCAACGGACTTGATTGAAATCCAATCGGGAACTCAGACTCCCTCATTATTCGCGGAAAGAACGCACTCCCGTATTCACGAGCAAAGCCGCGACGGCGGCTTCACAAGCGATGGCTGATGGGCGACCCGGACTTCGGCACATGATCGCCGGAAACATTCTGCCAAAGGCAGCGTCGACACCCAATCCCACCAAGGAGAAGCAGATAAAATGAAGCCGTCCAAGGATACACTTTTCAAACCCTCCGTGCCGCGCGCGGAGACGCTGTTGGACAAGACGACGCGCCTGGCGCAGGAAATCATCGACGATGACACCGAAAAGCGGCGCCAGAAGACGGCTCGGCTGCGCAAGGCCCGTCTTGACAGGGAGGCGGAGTCGGAGCCGAAGAGACGCAGGCCAAAGCCGATGGCGCCGGCAAGAAAGCCAAGGCCAAGCCGAAGCCCAAGAGTTGAACTGCGGCACGAATCCGATCTGACACAAGCTTGGCGAACCCGCGACCGGTCCGCCCGAAAGGAATCCATACTGTTGCAACCCTCTGAATGGACCCGGATCCTCGCACGATATCGTGAGCCGATCCTTTTCCGCAGCATCCTCGAATTAACCTGGACCGTCGTGCCGTTCGTCGCGATCTGGGCGTTGGCCTGGTGGCTGCTGTCGATCAGCCCATGGCTGGCCCTGACGCTGGCGCTGCTCAACGGGGCGTTTCTGGTCCGGATATTCATGATCCAGCATGATTGCGGCCACGGTGCCTTCTTCCGCAACCGGCAGGTCAACGACTGGGTCGGCCGTGTGCCTCGGGGTCCTGACGCTCACGCCCTACGACGTCTGGCGGCGGACCCATGCGATCCACCATTCCTCGGCCGGCAACCTCGACCGGCGTGGGATCGGCGACCTGCCGACCCTGACAGTTGCCGAGTTCCGCAGCAGGTCCTGGCTCGGGCGGCTCGGCTACGGCTGTACCGCCACCCGCTCTTCCTTTTCGGCTGGCGCCGGCTCTATCTGTTCTTCCTTCAGCACCGTCTTCCGGTCGGGTTGATGCGGTCGGGCAAGGCGTCCTGGCTCAGCGCGATGGCGACCAATGTCGCCTCGCGGCCCTGCTCGGTGTCGGGCTGGTCTGGCTGGGCGGTCGCCCGTGCTGCTGATCGTCCTGCCGACCATCGTCTTCGGCGCCTCGATCGGCGTCTGGCTCTTCTACGTGCAGCATCAGTTCGAGGAGACCCACTGGGACCGGACGCCGGACTGGGAGGTGCAGGACGCGGCCCTGCACGGCAGTTCGTACTATGTGTTGCCGCCGGTCCTGCGCTGGTTCACGGCGAATATCGGCGTGCACCATGTGCATCACCTGCTACAGCCGAATTCCGTTCTACCGGCTTTGCGAAGTGCTGCGGGACCACGAGTCCTGGCCCGGGCAAAGCGAATCACCCTGATGGAGAGCTTCGACTGCGCCCGGCGTCACCTTTGGGACGAGAACCGCCGCAAGCTGCTTTCCTTCGCCGAGGCGCGGTCGATCGCGACCTGAGAATCGGGTTTTCGATCGGGAGACGCTGCAGAAGCACCGCCGCACCAGCGAATTGATGGACATGGCAGAGCAACACTATATCTGCCAGACTTGATGTTGATCCTGACCCACGACACACTTCGCAACCCGGCGATCCTTGACGTGAGCGAGTTGCCGCGGCGCTTTCTCGGACGGGCGATGCCGATGCCGAGGCGTTGCGGCGCACGCACGGCGTTCCGGCTTGATATTCGAGGTGCAGTTGCTGCGGTACCTGGCCGCGCTGCTGCCCTTCGTCGTGGCCATGCTGATCTGGCCGATCTCGCCTTGCCTCTGGCGCAGGCGCCGCTCTTCATGGTGGTTGCGATCGCCCTGGTGGAGGTCAAGCTGCTGTCCCTGTCGCCTACGGCGCGTGCGCGGGTGATGTCCGAGGACGACGCGGAGCGAATCCTCGACACCCTGCGGCTTCGTGCACGCCAGATCCTGTCGCGTATCGCGGCGCGCCACGATCTGAACGAGGGCGAACTTCACCTCGTCGTGGAACAATCCCCGATGGCGCACGTGCCCCCGCTGACGCTGGTTTCGGTCCAGGCGGAGGCGCCCGGCGCGGGTCCTGCGCCTCGACAAGGGGGACCGGGCCGAACTGGCGCAGCTCTTCGGTGACGGTCTTCTCGGAGCGAGAACTGCACAGGGCGAACTTGCGCACCAACGACTTCGTGCGGATGATCGCGCTCGAGGCGCGCAGCGTGTCGGCCCATCAGCGGCTGACGGCGCGCCTGCGCAAACGCGCCGACGCGGAAGCCCCGGCATGAGCGTCAATGCCGGCATCTGCCCGCCGGTGCCCTGCTTGATGTCCTGCGCAGTGCGTGGCGCGCGCAGGCCGTCGGGCCAGTTGATCGCCAGCTGGATGCTGCATGGCCGGCCGGGGGTCGGCAAGACGCAGATCATCACGCAACTGGCCGAGGAGATCGGCGCACGCCTCTTCGATCTCCGGCTGGCCACGATCGAACCGCAGGATCTGCGCGGTCTGCCCTACTATGATCACGAGGCCCGGCGCACGGTCTGGTACCGGCCCGAAGACCTGCCCGAACGCGGACCGGCCATCCTGTTCCTCGACGAGTTGACCGCAGCCGCACCGCAGCTGCAGCCGGTGGTCTACGGGCTGCTGCAGGAACGCCGCGTCGGCGGGCACCGCCTGCCGGACGACGTCCTGCTGGTCGCGGCCGGAAACACAGTTGAGGACGGCGCCATCGCCTACGAGATGGGCACGGCGCTGTCGGATCGACTGATCCACCTGGTCGTGACCGCAGAGGCGGAGGATTGGCTGCGTAACTTCGCACTGCCGCGCGGCCTGCATCCGGCGGTGACGGCCTTCATTCGCACGCGGCCCGACCTGCTGGAAAACTCCGAAGACGCCCTGCGCCGTGGCGACATGGTGGCCTGCACGCCGCGCAGTTGGGAGCGTGCGTCGCAGATCCTGCGGGCGGCGCCGTCGCGCCAGATCCGTGATGCAATGCTGGCCGGAACGCTGGGGGCCGCCGCCGCGGCGGAGTTCGCGCTCGTGGCCGATGACGTCGCGGCAACGGTCCGGCTCGACGACATGCTCGCCAGCCCCCGTCGGAAGCGCGGTGCGCTCTACCCGGCATCCTGCATGGGCTCACCGCGCTGGTCTGCGCGGTGCCGCAGGGGGTCAGGCGGGAGACGCTGCCGGCCGGAATCGAGATCCTCGAGGACATGCGGCACCTCGACGGTGAACGCTTTGCCCGCCTGCCGCTGTCGGAACTCTCCGCCTTCGGTTTCGAGGCGTTGATCGCCCGCGCGCTCGAGAACGGATGGGAGGACGCGTTCGAAGGCTCCCACGCCTATGCCGCCTACGCCGCGGACCGCGCAGCGGCGGGCCTGTGACCCATTCGCCCCGGGCGGCCCATGCTTTGGCGCATCTTGCAGAACGCGACCCCGCGCTGTCGGTCCTGGCGCTCTGGTGCACGCATCGCGACGGCGACCGGACCGAGACGGCTGGGGCGCGCATCCAGTACGGCCCCGACTTTCCCGCGCTGACCCTGGCAGAGCAGATCGGCATGGTCGGCCATCACGTGCTGCACGTGGCGTTGCGCCATTCCGAGCGGCAAAGGCGATGGCGGACCGCTTCGGGCGCGGGTTCGACGCAGACCTGTTCGGCCTCGCCGCAGATGCGCTGGTGAACGAGACGCTGCTGCTGGCGGAGCACGGCCTGCCACGACCGGCGGTCACGGTGACGGGTCTGCTGAAGGAGACAGGGTTGCCCGAAGGCACAGCCATCGCTGCGTTGACTGCCTGGGACGCGGAACGGCTCTACATGAAGCTCTCCGAAGACGCTGAAGAGGGCGGGCCGCGCCAGGGCCTATGGAGACCGGCTGGGTTGGCGGCCCGATCTGGGTCAATCGGAGCCCGGCGGCAGGTCGGATGACACAGCCGCCAACGACGCGGCGGAGTGGCACGGACGGCTGGCCCGCGCGTTGCAGGCCGGGCGCCGGGCCGGGATCGGTATTGGACGGATCGGCGCGCCGCTCGCGGATTTCGCACCGCCCCGTGTCGCGTGGGAACGGCAACTGCGCGGGCTCGTGGCGAACGCGCTGTCTGTCGATCCGCAACTGGTGTGGCGGCGACCTTCGGGGCGATGGCTCGCGATGGAGGCGCAGGCGCGCGCCGTCGGCCGACCCACGCCCGTTTTCGAACCGCACCGCCGATTGTTGCGCGAACGGCCCCGCATCGTCGTGGCGCTGGATGTGTCCGGTTCCATAGACAGCCGAACGCTCCGCCTGTTTGCAGGCGAGATTGGAGGTCTGCTTCGACGCAGCGGCGCGGAGGCGCGCCTGATCACCTTCGACACCGAAATCCACCTGGATCTCGCGCTATCGCCGGACAGATGGCAGGACCAGCTTGCGCAGCAGCCTCTCCGAACCGGCGGCGGGACCGATTTTGCGCAGGCGATTGCGCGCGCGGCACGGTACGATCCTTCGATCGCGGTGGTTTTGACGGATCTGGAAGGCCCGACCGGACCGGCACCCAAATTCCCGCTTCTGTGGGTGACGCCTTGCCAATCACCGGCGCCACCGTTCGGCCGGGTCGTGACGCTGGACGAAACGTAGCGCGAAGCGCTGTCGATACCGGTTTGGCCGGTCCGGATGGAATACGTTCCGCCCGAACCGGCCGTCGCCGGGTTGTGACCGACAGGTCAGTCGTCGCAGGAGCCCGCAGGCTGACCCGTGAGCGTTTCGTACAGCAGCACGCTGTTCGAGTTGGCCCAGAAATTGCGGTAGGTCACCGACGCATTGGGCATACGGCGCACGCCGATGCCACCCGTATCGCAGACCACGTATGCCGTCCCGCTGAGTGACGCCGAGCTGTCGAAGACCAGGGCGAACCCGCCATCGCGCGCGATGTGGCAGGTCCTGCAGGCCTTGGCGTAGACTTCGTGGTAGACGTTCGCCTGCGTCGACCAGCCTGCGGGAACCGCCGGTAGCTGGGGCGCGCCAGAGAACGGTCCGGTGTACCAGTTGTCGATCAGGTTCCCGACCGGCGTGCCGGTGTGGGCGGCATGCACCATCTGGTTCAACGCCGCGAAGTTGTCGAGTTCGGTGCCGGTGAGGGAGGTGTCGCCGAAATCCCAGCTGCGTCCGCCGGAATAGCGGAAGCTCGGCAGATCGAACTCGCGAAATCGGGCATGCTCCACCTTGTCGTTGCCGTTGAGGCTCGGCCCGCCGCCGTGACAGACCATGCAGAGGAACGGCACCGGCTTGGGCCCGAGCCCGTCGAGATCGGCAAAATTGATCCGCGGGGCTGGGCTTTCGCCTCCGCCGAAGACGTAGAACTGCACGGCCTCATCCGGATTGGCGGCCTGCGCGTCGAATTCCATCGTGACCGTGGCGCCGCGCAGGTTCGCATCCTTGCCTTCGGCTGCATCGGCGTTGCCCGCATCCTGGTCGGGCAGGCCGTAATTCGTGACGTAGCAGGAGAGATCGCCGGCATTCGGAAAATCGTCGCGGCAGTGCATGTCCCGCCCGAAGCCGAGGTCATTGTGGTTGAGGTAGGCCTGGTTCACGTAGCTCGGATCGCCCTGTCCGAGCCCATCCGCCCCGAAGCCGTTCTCGACCCACCACTTGCCAAGCTCGTCCTTGTCACCGGCGGGGTCGATCGAATTGTAGTAGTCGGTCGCCTGCTGGCCTCCGTCCGCGGGATTGAAGGAGCCGTAGGGCCCCGTCAGAAAGGCGGGACGGCCGAACCCGTCGATGTCGCCATAGGGCGGGACCACACCCGGCGCGGCCGTGAGCAGGATCGGGTCGCCGCATTCGGTGTAGGGATAATCGGGCCAAAGGTCGTTGCCCGTCATCTGCGGCCGCGCGTCGGTGTTGATGATGTCGTCGAGCAGCACGACCTCGGTGCCGGAAGACGTTCCGCGCAGCTCCAGCCGAAGCGTGTTCGGCGGAAAGCTGGCGCCGTAGGGGATCCGGAAGATCGCGTGATACTGATCGTTGTCCAGCGGGGTCTCCTTCACCTGAACCGAATCCCCGCCATAGGAGACATAGGCGCGCATGGTCAGGTTCGACCATGCGGCGAAGTCCGAGCCGACTTCGAAGCGGGCGCAGGTCGAGACGGCCGGATCATTGCCCGAGACATCCATGTTCAGTGATGAGAAGTGTGACGTGGTGCCCACATAGCGCGGCCCGTCCCCCGTCGCCTGAAGGGTGCCCTGGCCCTCTTCCCGCCAGAACCCAGACTTCGTGTCATAAGACCATTGCGCGATCTGCGGTTTCGCCGAACTCGACTGGTAAGACGAGACGGGCGTCAGGATCTGGGCCTGCCTACCGGGCCGGAGTTGCAACTTGCGGCCGGCCATGTCGGTGAACTCGGCATAGAGCGCGCCGAAGCTCAGCAACTCGGCCCGCTCGCCGTTGGCGGTGATGGCCTGGTAGTCGCCGGGAATGGCCCGGACGGCGGGGTTCAGCGTGGCGATGGACGCCCGGACGACGCCGTTGAACGGCGTGCCATCCTCGTATGCGAAGGAATTCGCCTCGAGTTGGATCTGGATGCCGCGACGGTCGCACTCCTGCTGCTCTCGCAGGTATTCCAGGATCGCCGTCTCCGCCGATTGCGTTCCGGTTTCGCGCGAAAGCTTCGGATCCTTGCGGGCTGTCGAGAAAGGATCCGAAAACCGGTGCAGTTCCGCCATGATGTCGTCGGTCACCATCCCCGGCAAGCGCCGGGTTCCGGCCTTCAGGTCCGTGGTCCGGGGCCCGGGTGCGACATCCGTGCGGGGTTCTTCGGTGTCATCCTTCGCCTTGGTCTCCGCGTCCTGCATGGCGGCACCGAGGTACCGCCGCGGCGCAAGACGCCGGAGCTTGCAATTCTCCCCGAAGGCGTCGTCCCCACAGATACCGGCACTGCGCGTGTCCTCCAGCGTCCTGCCCTGATCGCTCGGAAACGTGAAGACCTGGGCGCGCAGGAGCTTGTAGGTTTCACCCCGTGCGGAGCGGTCGAGGATGCGCGAGATCATCGCGAAGTTCGGATGCTCGATATTGAGCACGTAGCGCTTGTCCGCGTTCGGAGCCTGCGTCAGGCTGAACCATCCGTTTCCATCGGTGGTGTCGGTGGATCCGCCGAAGCCGATCGTCGCGCCCACGACGGGAAGTCCGGACGAGGCATCGATGACGCGGCCGCTCGCCATGATCACCTGCGCGCCCACCTCCATGTCGAAGCGGCGGAAGGCAAAGCCGCCGAAGCCGTCACGCGCGGTCACGTAGACGGTCTTGCGGCCCGGCGTCGCGCCGACTTCCCATTCCTCGGTCTCCGAGGTCGAGCCGGAGACCGCACCATCGTCCGTGCTGGCCAGTTTCCACCTGTACTCGACCGTGTGGCCATCGAGATCGCGGTTGGTCGTGACGACCTTCAACCGGTCCGAGGGCACGGTGGTCACCCGGGATTCGGTTCCATCGGTCGCGAAGATGGAGGTGATGCGCGGCGCCCGGTTCGGCAGGCCGAGGTCGACGCGCAGGGGGGCTGTGCCGACCGTCACCATCTGGTCGATCAACGCGTTCTCGCATTTCGCGCGCAGAAGGAAGGTGTCGGCCTTGGGCAGAAGGACGTACTCGCCTTGCGTGTTGGCCACGGTCGCCTGCCCGGCACCGCGTATCTCGGTCTTCACGTCCATCTCGAAAAAGGCGTCCTGCACCCAGCAGGGGCGCGCGTCGCCGGTGAGGACCGACCCGTAGACGAGCGGCGGCTTCAGCGGCACCGGCACGTAACCCATCGCGATCAGCGCGCCGCTCTTTCCGGACGACCGCGCGCCGGAACTGCTCGCCAGCATGTCGGAGGCCACGACGCGGCGACAGCCGGAGACGCCCTGGAACTCCCAACAGAGCTGGTAGCGGTCGCCGGCATCCGCGGTCAGGCTGAACCGGCCGTCGAGCGATGTCTTGCCCGAAGCCGTGTCGGTGCCGTCGACCCGCAGCGATACATCCACATCCGCCAGTTCGACGACGGTGGGTTGCTGCTGGGTGGTAAGTTCCGTCACGAGGATGCCGGTGACGCGCACCTGATCCTGTGCTGCTGCCGAACTTGCCGATATGCAGAGCGTTGCGATTGAAAAGGAAAGGAATTTCGAGAGACGGGGAACGAGAGATACCGTGTTCATGTCTAGGGCCCACCCTGGCTGAAGGTTCTGAGAAATGCTTTTAAATAATGGTCAAAAATTCAGCGTAATGGCTTAACTCTACCGCAAATTGCACAATAATGCAATCTTCGGTTGGTGCGTTGATCAGCTTGAGAGTATGCTCGGGGATCGATCTGCACGGTCTGCGATGCCGTCCTGAGCGTCAGGAGGCAGTGCGATTTCTCTCAACGAACCCGCTGCACGACGGGCGCGTTCAGGTCCTGCAGGTCCGGTAATGGTCGCCGGAAAAGCGGCAATATTCGATTGCCGTTCCGCTGTCGATCATGGCCGCAGTGATGTCGCGGCCGTCAGGCAGGAAGCATTGTCCGACGATACGCCCGTAGCTGTCCACGTCACGTTGACGGCACCTCAGGATCTTGCCCGAAATGAGCCGCTTGAGCGCCGATGTGGCTCCGGGTCCGCCAAGCTGGTCCGTTTCCGGCGCATCGAGCCCCCAGACCCGGATGCTGACGTTTTGCGAACTTATCCGGAAGGTGTCGCCATCGACTGTCGAAGTCACGCGGCCCGAAAAGTCGATGCCCGACGGGGCAGGATCGGCAGCCGATGCGTGCAATGTCGCGCCCTCCTGCGACACGCAACTGGCAAGCATGAGGATCCCGCACAAGGCGGCAGCAACGACCAAACCGAGCGACCCCCGACGCAACCGTGTCGAGAAATACCATCGGCCGGAGTCGATCCGTAATGCCATCGATCTTACCTCATCTGCGGAACTGGCTAGAGGCCCTCAACCTCAGCCTGAAGTCACGAAGGAAGGGGTACAACCTTTTGTTGAAAAATTGATTGCCAAATGCTTTCAAACAGGCCGTTGGCGGAGCGAAGGCTTCTGCTGACCGAAAAACCCAGATCGTCGGCCAAGATTGAGGCGCCCGGGTTGTCAACGTCATCCCGGGATGAGACGAAGAAAGCACTCAAGGCACAACCAACGGGGAACAGGAGTTCACATGACCCATATCGCGAAAACAGTTGTCGGTCTGGCGGCGTTCGCCGCTCTTGCAGGCTGTGTCGAAGACACAGGCAACTCCGCTCTCATGCCACCGGCGCCAGGCGGACCGCCCTTCATCGAAGGAAGCTTTGGCGCCAGCGACGCGGCCACCAACGCATGCCGCGACCTGCTTGCCTCCCAGACGACCGGTGGCGTCAAGGTGGTTGGCTCCGAGTTTTCTCAGGCCAACAGTGCCGTCTACATGCGCGTCGGCGCGAACGGCGCCCCATGGCGGTGCCTTGTCTCGGACGACGGAAGCAATGCCTCCGTCACGTTCGTGGGCAGTGAAGGAACCCTCTGACAACAAAGGCTGATGTCCGAGGAGGCTTGGGCATCAGCCGCAAGTTCAATGGGGCCATTTCGACGACAGGCATGCCATCGAGCGGGATTGTTGCGCAGACAACAATTGCTTGCGATGGCAGCCTTTTCACCCGCCTGAAATATTGCGTCCAGGTCGCGAACGAGACGAACGGCCTCGCCTACCTGCCAAGCCACCCGCCATCGACCGCCAGAATCGCGCCATGGATGGCGGATGCGGCGTCGCTTGCGAGAAACACGACCGGCGCCGCGATTTCCTCCGGCGTCAGCCAACGCCCTACCGGAATGCGGGCCATCAGTTGCGCTTCCCGCTCCGGGTCCGACTGCAGCGCGGCGGTGTTATCGGTGGCGACGTAACCTGGTGCGACGGCGTTCACGTTCACCCCGTGCGAGGCCCATTCATTGGCGAAAGACCGGGTGAGATTGGCGATCGCCGCCTTGGTCGCGGCGTATCCCGGCACGAGGATGCCGCCCTCGAAACTCAGGACCGACGCGACGTTGATGATCTTGCCATGCCCGCGTGCGACCATCTTGGCGCCCAGGTCGCGGGTCAGCAGGAAGGGCGCGTCGAGGTTCACGGCGATGACCGCGTCCCAATCCTCCGTCGGGTGTTCGGCCGCCGGCGCGCGGCGGATGATGCCGGCGTTGTTGACGAGAATGTCGATGCTCTCCTGTTCGAGGTCGTCCAGCAACCTGGAGATCGCGGCACGATCGGACAGGTCGCAGTCGCGCGGCTCCACACCTTCGGGCGGGTCCTGTGCAATGCGTGTCCCGACGCCGATCACTCGCGCCCCCGCACCGTGCAGCGCCCGGGCGATCGCTGCGCCGATGCCGCGGCTGGCGCCGGTGACAAGTGCGGTCTGTCCGGTCAGGTCGGTCATCGGCGGTTCAATCTCCCTGCAGGCTGCACGTTCGTGAGTGCAGCGCTTCAGCGCAACGTTGCAGGATCACCGCAGGATTGTCGATCATGTCATCCTCACACCAGCATGTTGCGGGGATCGGCGATCAGCCCTGCGTAATGCGCCAGGAAGCGCGCGGCGTCGGCGCCGTTGGTCACCCTGTGATCGCAGGAGAGATCCAGCGGCACCATCGGAACGGGGCGCGGGGTATCGCCGTCCCGGACGGTGACGGTCTCGGTGCGCGTGATGGCCATCCGGAACGAGATCACGCAGCGATCCGCAGACAAAGAACTCCAACTGGCCCCGGGTCCGACTGCCGATCAAGCCACCCTCCACACGATGTCGACAGCACGATAGAATCAGCAGATCGCGCCTTTTTCAACAGCCCCCGAGGCCACCTGCGCGAAGCGGCTCATCGGCTCTTCGGAGACCGGACCGTACTGGCTGTAATAGACATCCCAGTACGACCTGTCGCCCCCAGCCGCCGGGGTCGGGGCCGGGGCGGCGGTTCCGGTATCATCCTCGGTGGCGATCGTGGTGCGGCCGAGGCGCTTGGCGAGCGCGTCGATATCCACCCTCCTGTTCGCGGGCAAGGCGGCGGGTGGACGGCGTGGCGATGATCTCCGACATGAGCGTCGCCTGCCAACTGGCCGAAATATATTGGGTTTCCATGAACTCAAGCATGCCTTCGTGCCCGCCTTCGCGGCCGAGCCCCGATTGCTTGGTCCCTCCGAAGGGTGCGGCTGGATCGCTGACCAGCCCGCGGTTGAGGCCGACCATGCCGTAGTCCAGCCCTTCGCAGACCTGCAGCGCCCGCTTGAAGTCTTCGGAGAAGACATACGCGACCAGCCCGTACTCGGTGTCGTTCGCGTGCCGCAAAACGTCCTCCTGATCGCGGAACGTCTGGATTGCGGCCACCTGGCCGAAGATCTCGTCATGGACGCAATCCACGTTCTCCGGCACGTTGGAGAGAACCGTGGGCGGGTAGAAGTATCCGACTCCGTCGTGCGCCCTGCCGCAGCATTCGACATTTGCCCCCTTGGCGACGGCGTCGGCCACGAACGCCTGCACCTTGTCGCGAGTTTCGGCATTCACCGGCGGGCCGACATCGACGCTAGGAGCGGTGCCGTCTCCGACCTTGAGCGCCGACATCCGTTCGACCAGCCGCGCCGTGAACGCGTCAGCGATATCCTCGTGGATTAGATGCGGTTGGCGGCGGTGCAGGCCTCGCCAAGATTGCGCATCTTGACCAGCATCGTGCCTTCGATGGCCGTGTCTAGATCTGCATCCTCGAAGCCGATGACGGGTGCGTTGCCGCCAAGCTCCATCGCCGGCTTCAGGACCTGATCGGCCTGATCCTGATCGCGGTGCTGTTCCTCGACCGGCAGCTGAACCGGAAGGGCAAGGATGAGTTGAAGATACGACCGACCAGACCCCGCATTGCGGCTCGAGGGGATCGTCAAGACCTTCCCCGGTGTCCGCGACCTCGATTGAGTCTCCCTGAGTGTTTTTCCCGGCGAGGTCCATGCGTTGATGTGTGAACGGCGCGGGCAAGTCCACGCTGATGAAGGTGTTGGGCGGGATCCATCAGCCCGCCGCGTCGCCTGGAAGAATCTCTACGACCGGACCAACGGGATCCTGAAGACCCTGAACGTCGGCTTCGACGCGCGCATGCGGGTCGGCGACCTGTCGATCGCCAAACAGCAGATTGTCGAGATCGCCCGCGCGCCGACCGTCGATCCCCGCGCGGTGATCTTCGATGAGCCGACAGCCTCGATGACCGATGCGGAAAAGGTCGTGCTCTTCAAGGTCATCGCCGACCTGCAATCGCGCGGCGTCGGCGTGATTTGCATCTCCCACCGGATGGAGGAGATCTTCAAGATCACCGACCGGATCAGCGTGTTGCGCGACGGCGAATGCAACGGCATGTTGCACACCGCGGAGACCAACGAGGGAGAAGTCACCCAGCTGATGATCGGCCGCAAGCTCGACCTCAGCCGCAATGAAGCCAAGCACGAAACGGGCGAGATCGCGCTCGAGGTGCGCAACCTCAGCTGCGGCAAGCTCTTCTGGAATGTCAGCTTCAATGTCCGCGAGGGCGAGGTCCTCGGCTTCTACGGTCTGGTCGGAGCGGGTCGGACGGAGATCGCCGAGACGCTGTTCACGCGCGGGATCGACGTCGGCTAAAGATCGGAGATCCACAACCTGATCCGCGACCTGGCGGCGCAGGGCCACGCGGTGATCGTAATAGGCTCCGAAATGCCTGAGGTGCTGCATGTGTCGGACCGGATCGTGGCGATGTTTTCCGGCCGCGTGACGCGAGAAATCAACGCGGCCGAAGTCACCGAAGACAGCCTGATCCAGGCGATTTCGGGGCTTGGGGCACAACAGGTGGCGTGACGCGAGAGCCGGATGTGCAGAGCGCTTCTCGCAGGCGCGCCCGGCCCGGTTCGCCAGGTCGGCGGCGAGCGGCCATCGCGAACGGCGCGACGGCCGCTTTCGGCGGAAAGATCTTCACGAGGCGCAGTTTCCGGAAGTGCCGACGCGGGACTCTGCTTCGATGTCAGGGGTCAACCACGTCTCGAGCTGGCGGATAGGCTTGCTGACCACGGCGTGGCTGACTATCATTCCGACGTGGCCTCGGTGAGCGACCTGCGACGCAGCGCACATTCGAAGAAGATGAAGGTGTCGAGCGGAGGCAGGCGTCGGCGATGACTTCTCATAATCTCTGGTTATCATCTGCCACGAGAATTTTCTCTGTTCTCTGACAAGTCGAGACGCGTTATCAGACGCGAAATCCGACTTGAAAGGGATCTCGCCATGGCCGAGCTTGATTGGCACGCGGAACGCAGCGACCTCGATGGGCTCGCACTTCTCGACCGTGCCCCGCAAGACGAAGGCATCGACCTCGTCGCCGTGCGGGCGTGGCGACAGGGGCGCGTGCGCGCCGAAATGGCGGCGCGCGGCATTGATGCGATCATCCTGATGGATCCGGTGAACATCCGCTATGCCACCGGCGCGCGGAACATGCAGGTGTTCTCGATGCGCAACGGCCCATCGCGCTATCTCGTGATGACTGCGGACCGGGCGATCATCCACGAATTCACCGGCTCCCTGCACCTGCCGAAGGGGCTCGAGACCATCGACGAGATACGCCCCGCGTCCACTGCAAGCTTCGTCGCGGCCGGGCCCGATATCGCTTCGCGCGAGCGGACCTGGGCACGCGAAATGGCGGCCACGCTGCGCGAGTTGGTTGGCGCCAACCCGAAGGTCGGCATCGAACGCATGAACGGTGGCACGACGCTGGCGCTGGCGGAGGCGGGCATTCACCTCGTCGACGCGCAGGAACCGGTGGAGATGGCGCGCGCCATAAAGTCGGCCGAGGAAATGAAATGCGTCAACGCCTCGCTCAGGGCCACCGAACAAGGCGTGGCGGAACTGCGCGCGGCGATCCGGCCCGGCCTGACCGAGGCGGAGCTCTGGTCGGTCCTGCACCGATCGATCATCGCGCAGAACGGCGACTACGTCGAAACGCGGCTGCTGAACTCCGGCGAACGCACCAATCCGTGGTTTCAGGAGACCGGCGCGAAGATTATCGGCCCGAACGAACTGATCGCCCTCGATACCGATGTGGTGGGCTGTCACGGGTATTATTCGGATTTCTCGCGCACCTTCCACGCCGGGCCGGGCAAGCCGACGGCGAAGCAGCGCGATCTATACAAGGTCGCGCATGAGCAGGTGCACCACAACATGGCCATCCTGCGGCCCGGCATGTCCTTCCGCGACTATGCCGACGCGGCGTGGGACATTCCGGAGTGTTACTATGCCCACCGCTATTACCTTTCGGCGCATGGCTGCGGGATGACGGGCGAGTATCCATATCTCTATCACCGCGGAGATTTCCCGGACGCAGGCTACGACGGAGAGATCAAACCCGGCATGACGATCTGCGTCGAGAGCTTCATCGGCGAGGAGACCGGCGGCGAGGGCGTGAAGCTCGAGCAGCAATTGCTGATCACGGAGACCGGGACCGAAGTGCTGTCGCGGTTTCCGTTCGAGGACGCGCTGCTGGAGTGACGGACGCTTTTCGTGTCCGCGTCAGAGCGCCTGCGACAGGGCCTCGAGATGCGCCCAGACGGCCGCGGCTTCGGGTCTCTGGATCCGCACGCTGAGGCCTTCGGAAAGCGCCGCCACAAGCGCGCCCTTCCCGGCGAACACGGTCGATGCGGAGGGCGAGCCCGCCGGCGCACTGAGGCAGGCCGATCGGATGGCCTCTGCGAGCGAACCGGTGATCGCCAGTTCGAGGAACAGGTCGTCGGCTGCCGACGCAGCGTAGCTGTTCTGCCAACCGCCGATGCCGAGCGGTTCGGCGGTGCAGAGCAGCGCGCTGTCGCGGGCGATGCGCAGAGCGAAGGGTCCGTGAGGCAAAGGCGCCAGCAGTCCCAGAACCGGCGCATCGGGGACCAGAGCCGCTATGGCCGCGCCCAGATCACCCGAGATTAGCGTGGCCCCTGCTGGCGGTCGGCAGACGATGTCCAGCCCGTCGGCCGTGATCGTCTCGCCCGGCTCCGGCGTGTGCGTCGTCCAATCGCGGTCAGGCATGAAGCCGCTCCCCGGCGGGATCGAGCGCACAAGGCGCCGTGACGGCCGCGCGCCGCGTCGCGCCGAGGTGGAATGCGGTCACGTCCCGCCCGATCAGGCCGCGGCCGCCCTCGATCATGGCAAGCGCGATCGGGCGGCCGAGGGTCGGGCTGACATAGCTCGATGTGACGAAACCCATCGACCGGCGCGGGCCGGTGTCGGGAATGATGTGCGCGCCGGTGGGCAGTGGATCGCCCTCCACCATCAGCCCCACGAGCTGGCGGCGATCCGCGCGCACGGCCTCCGGCGTGAAAAGCGACCGGCGGCCGAAATACTCGTCCTGCCGCGTCTCGCGCGGGCCGCCACGGCCGAGGTCATGGGGCATCGTGATCCCGTCCGTGTCCTTGCCTACCAGGATGAACCCCTTTTCGGCGCGCAGGATCATCACCGCCTCGAGCCCGATCCAGATGCCGCCGACCTCCTGCCGCGCAGCATCCAGCGCTGCGTGCAGCGCGGCTCCATGACGGGCGGGAACGGAGAGTTCGTAAGAGCGGTCCCCGGTGAAGCTCACTCGGGCGACGCGCAGCGGGACATCGGACCAAATGGTCTCCAGCACGCCCATATGCGGCAACGCCTCATCGGTCAGGTCCGGCATTCCGGCCGCGCGCAGCAGCCCGCGGGAGGAAGGGCCGGACACGGTCAGCGTCACCCAATGCGCCGTCACATCATGAACAAAGACCTGCGTCGGATCGAACCGGTCCTGCCGCGCTTCCTCGAGGATCATCCGGACCGATCCCACATGTGCGGAAGAGGCGGAGACGATGAACCGATCTTCGGCCAGACGCAGGATCACGCCGTCGTCATGCACGATGCCCGTTTCCGACAGCATGAAGCCGTAGCGCGCACGCCCGGGCTTGAGCGTGGACATGCGGACGTAGCCGCAGAAATCCAGAAGCGCCGACGCGCCGGGCCCCAGCACCTCTATCCGGCCCAGCGGTGTCGCGTCATAGAGGCCGGCGGTCTGGCGTGCGCTGCGTGCCTCGTCCTGCACCGACTGCGTCTCGTTCGAGCCATAGTGCGACGGGCGCAGCCAGCCGCCATATTCGCGGAACTGCGCCGACTTGGCTCTGTGCTGCGGCTCCAGCAGCAGGCGCTTGGGCGGGTCGAAGGCTTCGCCCCGGCGCATGCCCCCGATGACCGACAGCGGTACGGGGACGAAGGGCGGGCGGTAGGTGGTCGTCCCCGCCTCCTCGATGCTGCGGCCGGTCAGAGCAGCCATTGCGGCGAGGCCTGCGAAGTTCGCGCTACGGCCCTGGTCCGTTGCCATCCCGAGCGTCGTATAGCGCTTGAGATGCTCGACCGAGCGGTAGCCTTCCTGCGCCGCGAGCTTCACGTCCTTGAGGGTCACGTCGTTCTGCGGGTCGATCCAGACCCGGCCGGCGGTTGTCGGGTCCGGGCGAACGGGCGCAAGTCCCCAAACGTTGCCCGTCGCGCGCGGAACGGCGTCGGTGCCGCCGCCCGCCGCGTGGCCCTGCTCCAGCGCTGCGGCCAAGCCAAAGGCGCCGTTCGCCGCACCCACGGTCCGCAGGGGCGACGTCCCTGCGCGCGGAACCAGCGCGTCGCACCCCGGATCCAGATCGAGCTTGCCGCCCGCCTGGCAGTGCAAATGGACCGACGGGGTAAAGCCGCCGGAGACGAGCACCGTGTCGCACTCGAGATGCTTACCCTCAATCGTCACCGCGCCGACCTCGCGCCGGCCATGTGCGCGGGTGATCTCCGCACCGCGGATCAGGCGGACGCCCTCGGGCGCGTCCGGCGTCGCATCCCGCATGTCCGCCAGCGTCACATGCGCCCCTGCGTCGGAGAGGGCCGCGGCGGTCGCATAGGTGGCATCGTTGCCGGTGGCGATGACGATGCGCCGCCCTGCCACGGCGCCATGGAGCCGCAGGTAATGCAGCGCCGCCTCCGCCGACATCACCCCGGGCAGGTCGTTGTTCGCGAACCAGAGCGGGCGTTCAATTGCCCCCGCCGCCAGCACGACCTCGTTCGCGCGCAGACGCCAGTGCCGGTCCGGCCTGCCCGATCGTCGTTCCCAGGCGGCGAAGGTGCCGTGGTCGAAGGCGCCCCAGAGCGTGGCGTCGATCATCAACCGGCCACCCGCATCCAGAACCGCCGCTTTGGTGCAGGCGGCGAAATCCTGCCACGGCCCACCGTCGATCTCGCCGCCGCGCCAGCGCAGGGTGCCGCCGATCTCCGGTGCCTCCTCGACCAGACAGACGGCGCGGCCCGCGCGTGCGGCCGCATGAGCTGCCGCCAGCCCCGCGGGTCCCGCGCCGATCACCAGCAAGTCGCAAGTCGCGTTCATCTGCGGGATGTCGGGTGACGGGTGGTTTTGCGGATCCAGTACGCCGAGCCCGGCCATGCGGCGGATCATCGGCTCCCACCGCATCCAGCCCAGGGCCATGAAAGTCTTGTAGTAGAAGCCCGCCGGCAGGAAACGGTGCGCGAGGTCGAGCAGGCCCATCCGGTCGCGCGCGGCATCTGGCGCGGTGTTGACCGAGCGGAGCGCGAGGCCGTCGCGCAGGGCCATCGTGGTGGCGCGAACGTTCGGCGTGGTGACTCCATTCTCGGTCACGTCGAAGATCGCGTTCGGCTCCTCCCCGCCCATGCCCCAGAGCCCGCGCGGTCGGTGATACTTGAAGCTGCGCCCGAGGATACGTGGCCCGTCCGCCAGCAGCGCCGAGGCCAGCGTGTCGCCGGCAAAGCCGCTCAGCGCATTGTCCGTCGAATGTGAAGGTCAGCGGGCGCGATCGGTCCACGTCGCCCAACGTCGGATGCCGCCAGCCGGTCATGCGCCCCGTCCCGGCAGAGCCGCGACCTCGATCACGGCGCGCGTGACGGTGTCGCGCGTCATGACGAAGAACTCGCCGCAGGTGAGGTGGACCCAGACCTCGCGTGCCGGGCCGCGCGGAGCATCGTTCATGTGGAGGTATTGGGCCCAGTTTGCATCTGTGACGTCGGGCGCGGGTTCCGGCCGGTGTTTGCCGGCTTCGGCGGCGAAGTGAAATTCGGTCTCGTCGCGGGGGCCGCAGAAGGGGCAGGGGAAGCGTTGCATGGGATCCTCTGCTAGTGCGCGATGCCGGAGCCCGCGGCCTCGTCAATGAGACGGCCCGCGCGCGAACCGGTCGAGGTCGAAGGGCGCGGCTGATCTCGTGATGGGTCCCCTCGGCCAGCAGATGCGCCAGCAGCCAGCCGCCGGCGGGGATCGCCTTGAACCCGCCGGTGCCCCAGCCACAATTGACGAAGAGGCCTTCGGGCCCGACCGGTCCGATCACGGGCGAGCTGTCGGGCACCACGTCCACAACCCCCGCCCATTGCCGCAGCAGCTTCAGCTGCGCGAAGGCGGGGAACATCTCCAGCAGCCCGGAGATCACGGTTTCCTGCGCCGGCAGATTGCCGCGCTGGCCATGCGTCGGCACGCGGTCGAGCCCGCCGCCGAAGACCAGCTCCCCCTTGTCGGACTGGCTGACATAGGTTCCGGTGCCGAGATAGAGCAGCACCGTGTCGAGCATCGGCTTCACCGGCTCCGACACGAAGGCCTGCAGCGCATAGGTCTGGATCGGCAGCCGCGCACCCGCCATCGCCGCAAGGCCGGGCGTGGCACCTGCGGCCGTCAGCGCAACACGCGCTCGGCGCGGATCGTGCCTGTGTCCGTCTCCACGCCTGTCACCCGCCCGCCTTCGATCAGCAGGTCGGTCACGGTGCAGTTCTCCACGATGTCCACTCCGCGCGCGGAGGCCGCGCGGGCATAGCCCCACGCCACCGCGTCGTGCCGCGCGACCCCGGCGCGCCCCTGCCAGACGCCGCCGAGGCACCGGAACCGCGCGTCGGCGGTTTGATTCAGGAGCGGTATGCGGCGCACGGCCTCCTCCGGTCCCATCAGCGCGCCGTCGACGCCGTTGAGCTGCATCGCGTTGACGATCCGGGTGCAGATCTCCATCTGTGCCGGCGTGTGGGCCGCGATCAGCATGCCGCGCTGCGACAGCATGACGTTGTAGTTCAACTCCGCGGCTGAGGCCCTCGTAGAGCCGGAGCGACAGATCGTAGAGTGCGACGCTTTCGGGATAGAAGTAGTTCGACCGCACGGCGGTCGTGTTGCGACCCGTGTTGCCGCCGCCGATCCAGCCCTTCTCCAGAACCGCGATGCGCGTCACACCGTGGTTCTTCGCCAGGTAGTAGGCTGTCGCGAGGCCGTGCCCGCCGCCGCCCACGATCACGGCGTCATAGGCCGGCTTGGGTCGCGCTTTGGTCCACGCAGTTTGCCATCCGCGATGACCGCGCAACCCTTCGCGCAGAAGGGAAAAGGCGGAATAGCGCGTCACCGCCCGGCCGCCTCCCGCGCGTAGTCGCAAAAGGCTTGCGTTTCTGTGGCCGAGGGCTTCACACCGGTGAAGGCGTAAAGATATCCATCGACCCGCGCCAGCCGTTCCTCCAGCGTCTCGTTCAGTTCCAGCGCATGATAGCCGATCTGCTGGTAGTAGAGCACGCGCGCGCGGATGTCGGCCTCCTCCGCGGGATAGCCATGACGCTCGAACATGGTCGCCAGTGCTTGGTGCCGGGCGGTGTCCGACCGGTCGATCACCCGTCGCACTGCACCGTCGCGGCGCGCCCATTCCCGCACCGCGAAATCGAGCTGATGGTTGAACCCGTCGGGATCGACGATGCTGCGGAAGAAGTTGCAGACCGCTTCGGTGATCGTCGCGGCCGGCACTTCGGACGCCCGTATCAGCGTGTCGGTGTTCGTCCGTTCCCACTCTGACAGGAGCTGTTCGAGCAGGTCGGCGCGGCTCTTGAAATACCAGTAGAACGAGGACCGCGAGACCTCGAGTCGGTTGCCGATGGTCAGGACCTTGACCTCCGACACGCCGTCGGACACCAGCAGGTCCATCGCAACCTTGAGCCAGTCGTCGCGCGTGACCTTGACGTTGCCGGGCAGGGGTGCGTCTTCGGCTGCGACGTCTTGCGTCCGGGTGACATTTTCCGCCATGGCGTGCTCCGTCGCAACGGTCCTATCCCGTCCGCGCTGGAAGCTACCGGGCGCTTCGGCGATTGTCTAGACAGAGGTGTCCACCTCATTGCGATATGAATGGTCTCGCTGCTTTCCTCTACCCTGGGACAAGGCAGCGGTGCTGGAGAGCGTCGGCCGGACCGGGCGCCTCGTCGCGGCCCACGAAAGCAGTATGGCCGAGATAGTCGCCGAAGGGTCGGGATCCGCAAGGTCACGACGTGCAGAGACTACGGCAGGATTTTCCGGATCCTCGGGTGCTTCTGCGGGTTCTTCTGGAGGCTCGACAACAGGTCCACGAGATCCGGCTCGTCCACGGCCTCAGCCGCACCCTTGACCGAGAACCAGTGGCGCTTGCGCTCGCGCCGCTCTTTCCACCGGCGACGCAGCTTGGTCACGTAAAGCGGGTAGAGATGCACGAGCACCGGCAGGCCGGACCCGTCCCCCATGATCTTGGTGTACCTGTAGGTGCCCACCGGCTTGTGCGACACCTTGCCGGTCACGCCCGCTTCCTCCAGGGCCTCGATCTCGGCGGCTTCCCAGCTTTTCTTGCCGTCGATGGGCCAGCCCTTGGGCATGATCCATCTGCGCGTTTCGCGCGAGGTGATCAGCAGGACGCGCAGCTTGCCGCCATCGTAACGGATTGGAAGGGCGGCGTATTGCTCTTGACGCTGGGTCATGGCGCCATGGCCTATGCGCAATGGGAAACGCCCGCAACCGCCAAAGTACCAGCGTACGCATCCGAATTGAAGTCCCCGGGCCGATCGAAGGTTACACCTCGAATTGCCCTGACCGGCGATGACATGTATTGCGGGCGAAACCGCAAGGAGGGCACGCGTGACACAGAACTACCCCGTCTATGGCCGGATCGACGGACCCATCGTCATCATCGGCTTCGGATCCATCGGAAAGGGCACCTGGCCGCTGATCGAACGGCATTTCGATTACGATGCGTCGAAGCTGACGGTGATCGAACCCGATCCGTCGCAGGCCAATTTCCTGCGCCAGCACAAGTTGAACCATCTCAGCGTCGCGCTGACGCCGGACAATTACCGCGAGGTCCTGGGCGATCTTTTTCCCGACGGCAAAGGGTTCTGCGTCAACCTGTCGGTCGACACCTCGTCGCTCGACATCATGACCTATCTGCGTGAGCTTGGCGTGCTCTACATCGACACCGTGGTGGAACCCTGGGCGGGGTATTACTTCGGCACCAACGACAATGCGGCGCGCACGAACTACGCGCTGCGTCAGGCGGTGCGGGACGAGAAGGCGCGCAATCCCGGCGGAACGACGGCGGTCAGCTGCTGCGGCGCCAATCCGGGCATGGTGAGCTGGTTCGTCAAGGAGGCGCTGCTCACGCTCGCGCGCGATACTGGCCGCGAGGTGGAGATGCCCGCGGATCGCAACGGCTGGGCCCGTCTGATGCAATCGCTGGGCGTGAAGGGCGTGCACATCGCCGAACGCGACACCCAGGCGCGCCGCGTGCCGCGCCCGCGCGGGGTCTTCGTGAACACCTGGTCGGTCGAGGGCTTCATCTCCGAAGGGTTCCAGCCCGCCGAACTCGGCTGGGGCACGCACGAGACGTGGTTCCCCGAAAACGGCCACACGCAGGATTATGGCTGCCAGGCGGGGATCTGGCTCGAACGCCCCGGCGCCATCACCCGCGTCCACACATGGTGCCCGACGCCCGGGCCGCAATTCGGCTTTCTCGTCACGCATAACGAGGCGATCTCGATCTCGGACTACTACACCGTCGGGGAGGGCGCCGAGCCCGAGTACCGGCCGACCTGCCACTATGCCTACCACCCCTCCGACGACGCGGTCCTGTCATTGCACGAGATGTTCGGGTCGGGCACGCAGCAGACGAAGCACCATATCCTGACCGAGGACGAGATCGTCGAAGGCATCGACGAACTGGGCGTGCTTCTGTTCGGGCACGAGAAGAACGCGCTCTGGTACGGCTCGCGCCTGTCGAACGAGGAGGCCCGCGATCTGGCGCCGCATCAGAACGCGACCGGGCTGCAGGTCACGTCGGCGGTGCTGGCCGGCATGGTCTGGGCGCTGGAGAACCCGCGAGCCGGGATCGTCGAGACGGACGAGATGGACCATGTTCGCTGCCTCGAGGTCCAGCGGCCGTACCTGGGACCGGTCGAGGCGCATTACACCGACTGGACCCCGCTTCAGGATCGGTGGGTCCAGTTTCCCGAGGATATCGACGAAAGCGATCCCTGGCTCTTCCGGAACGTCCTCGCGAGCTGACGCCGCCGTGCTGCGTCAGACCAGGTTGCGGCGGATCGACACGGCGTGCTGGTCGTCGCGCACCATCTCCTCGCCGTCGAAGGCCTGCAGCCGCGCCGCGATGTGAAACTCCGTCGCGCTGCAGGTGAGCTTCGTGGTCGTGATGGTCTTCACCGACCAGTCATCGCGCCGCATTTCGTGGGTCCAGGTGACCTCGCCTTCCGCAGAAACTGGGTCGTTCGGCAACACGGAGTAGCGTTCGACCGCTTCGCCGGAATGCAGAAACCCGTGGTTGGCGATGTGGGCGGCACCCTCATGGTCGCGCACGTCTATGGTGATCCGCCCTGTGCTCGCGTCCTCCGTCACGTACCATTCGGACTCCGGGGGAACCTCGAACGCCAGGTCGAGCGGTTGTCCGGCCCGCGGCAACCCGAATGGCGGGCGCCTCGTCGGAGGGGGGCGTCGTCTTGACCGGAAGGGTGAGCGCGCATTGATCGGGCAAGATGCTCAGCCGCACCGGCTCCGGTGTCGGCCAGGCAATCGGGAAGTAGCAGGTGGAAAGCCCCAGCCGGATCCGGTGACCGGCCCGGAACGTCTGCGCCACATGCTTCATCGGCACCTCGACGGTGTAGGTCCGGCCGGGCGTCAGCGGTTCGGGATGCTCGTGGCTGTCGCGATGCGTGAGGTTCAGCAGCCCGTAACTGACCCGCGTGCCGGCGCCGTCGGGGGCGACGTCGACCAGCCGCACCGCGACTTGCGCCACCGGGCGGTCGGAGCGACAGGTCAGGGTCAGGTTCGCGTCGCCGACCATGTGGAGCGGTGCGTCCAGCGGTTCCGTCTCAAAGGTCAGGCTGCCGGCATCCTCGCGCCGCTGATCCCCGGGCTGGTCGCCGATATGCGCATAGGAACACCACTTGCCGCCCTGCGTTCCGACCCAGAGCGGCGAGGAGATGTCGAGCCATTCCTCGCCGCCCGCCTTTGACGTGCCGAGCCGGCCATCCGCCGTCAGCGCAAACGTCGTCTGCGTCACGTTGGGCGAAGGCCAGGACGGTTCGGTGATCCACTGCCCCTCGCGCATCTCGTAATGGGTCCGGGGCTCGGCGTGGTCCTGCAGGAAGACCCGCAGCGGCGGTTCGTCCATGATCCCGGTGTCCACGCCCTTGAGCCAGCAATCCCACCAGCGCGCTTCCTCGCCCAGCCAGTCGATGGCCGGCCCGGGTTCGCCCAAATGCGGGTAGCGGTGGGACCAGGGACCGACGAGGCCCTTGGCCGGGCTCTGCAGCTTCTCCACCAGCCGGAAGACGGAGCGGCAATAGCCGTCGGCCCATCCGCTGACCGCATAGACCGGCACCTCGATATCCGCGAAATTCTCGCAGACCGAACCGTGCTTCCAGTATTCGTCGCGGGTCTGGTGTTCCAGCCAGTTCTGCAGCCATAGGCCAGAACCGTCCAGACGCTCCTCCCACATCTGACGCCAGCGGTCGCCGACATGCTCGGGATCGGGCGGCAGCGTGTTGATCCCGAACATGACGGACGCCCAGGACAGATGATCGCCGAGCAGCGTGCCGCCCATGTAGTGGATATCGTCGGCATAGCGGTCGTCGGTGGAACAGATCGTCACGACGGCCTTCAGTGCCGGCGGACGCAGGGCCGCGAGCTGCAACCCGTTGAACCCGCCCCATGAGATGCCGACGATCCCGACCCCGCCATCGCACCAGGCCTGATCGGCGATCCACGCAATGACGTCGCAGCCGTCCTGCAGTTCGACCTCGGTGTATTCGTCGGTCATCACCCCCTCGGACTCGCCGGTTCCGCGCAGGTCGACGCGAACATAAGCGTAGCCTTGCGCAGCGAGCCACGGTGCCCGCGCGTGGTCCCGCGCCAGCGTCTTGTCGTTCTTGCGGTAGGGGATGTATTCGAGGATCGCGGGTACGGGCGCAGCCTCCGCGTTCTCGGGCATCCAGATTCGCGCGGCCAGACGGGTTCCGTCCGGCATCGTGATCTCGAGATGCTCGATTTCCCGAACGGTGACGGGCAACGGGTGTTCGATCTTCATAGGTTATCCGGACCTCTGACCTCTGCGACAGCTGCGCCTATCGCACCGCGACGGTCAGAATTCCAGTGCCTCCCGAAGGTTATTCCTCGATATCGGTGAATTCGTAGCTCAGCCGCTTCATCACCTGCTCGTAGTTCCAGAGCAGCTTCGACTGCTTGTTCGCCCCCATCCAGAGCGAGGCGACGGCATAGCTGTAGGCATCCTGCTCCGGCAGTTCCGACAGACGCATGCCCTTCTTCACGTTGGAGGCGATGCGTGTGCCGTCAATCTGTTCGGCGGCAACTTCGACTTCGGCGCGGGACGGCGCCCGTGCGACCGTCGCGTCGTTGAAGAACACGCGGTAGAAGAATTCGGCCGCGACCTTGTCCGGACCCTTCTCCGCGGGGCATGTCCGGCTTGCGCCCGAGCCCGAGGTCCACCGTCACCTGCTGGTGGCTCACGCCATCGACCATCTCGAAGAGGTCGCAGTGGGATTGCGCGATCCGCGTGTTGATCTCCAGGAGCCAGATCTGGTTCTGCACCTCGTCCCAGTAATACTCGATGTTGAAGCCGGCGTTGTCGTAGCCGATATGGCTCATCACCTTCTTCGTGAGATCGGCCATTGTCTCCTGCACCCGCGGCGGCAGGGTCGAGGGGTAGAGGTAATAGAAGAAGCTCAGCACCTGCGGGTAGCGGATCGAATCGACGGTGCCGTAGGGCACGACCTCGCCGTCGTAGACGTAGCCCTCGACCGTGCACTGACGGCCGCCGATGACGCGTTCCGCCATGCAGTAATGGCCTTCGATGGCCTTGATGTCGTCGGGCAGGTCGGCCTGGTCGAGCACATAGTTGAAGGGCTCCGAGATCTGGTCGATCTCGGCCCGGAATGCGGCGGTCGCGTAGTCGAAATCCTCCGGGCTGTCGATCCGGAAGCCCAGCCGCGAGCCCGAGGACTTGATCGGCTTGACGAAGAACGGAAACCGCAGGCCCGCCTCGCCGATCTTCGACAGCGCGTTGTCGTCGAACGGGTCGAAGGCGGTGAAGGTCGGCACATGGTCCGGGATGACCTCCGCCATCACCTTGCGCGACCAGTACTTGTGCTCGCATTTCAGCAGGCTTTCGAGCGACGCGTTGCGCGTGCCGTATTTCTTGCAGAGCAGCGGCAGCATCGTGGAGACGGGAAAGTCGATGTAGCCCACGATCGCGTCGATCGACCCATCGAAGGCGTCAAGCGTCGCCTCGGCCTCGGCCAGCATCGCGGGGATGTCGAATTCCTGCGTGTCCGACACCTGCGCAGGTGTCAGCAGGGGATGGAACTCCACATCCTCCACCCCGCGCAGCCGCTTCAGCCGCTCGTGCGTTGAAATCGTTCATTCCGACGACGAAGACGTTTCTGGTCATGGTACCCCCGTGATTTCAGTTCGCTGCAACCGACACGTTCCAGGCGCGGCCACTCACCCCGCGCCCGGATCGGTCACACCTGTGCCAGTTCGGCCTGATGCGGGAAGCTGCGACCCTTGAGCCGTTCCGTCGTGCCCTCGATGTCGTCGACCAGAAGCAGCAGGAAGTCGCCCGGCTCCGCTCCGTCCATGGCGCGGGCCACGGCGTCGTGCTTCCTGCATGATGGTCTCGACATCGCAGTCGGCGCCGGCATTTCGCGGCCCCGTCGTGGATCAGCTTCGCCGTCTCGCCCGGTCTCGCGTCCGCGCGCATCCGATCTCGTAGACGTAGAGCGCGTCGCACATCTTGGCGAGTTGCGCGCCAAGGGCCATCAGATCCTCGTCGCGCCGGTTGCCCGGCGCGGTCGCCACGCCGATCTTGCGCTTGCGTCGCAAGCCCGTTCACCAGCGGCTCCAGCGCCTGCAGCGCGGGCACGTTGTGGCCGTAGTCGATCAGGCACTTGCACGCCGTCGGCCTCGAAATAGTTGGTGCGGCCGGGCATCTGCGCCGGCGTCGGGTGGAAGGTCAGCAGCCCCGCGCGGATGTCGTCGATCTCCACCCCATGGGCCAGCGCCACGGCGGCGGCGGCCATCGCGTTCTGCACGTTGAAGGGCGCGTGCCCCTCGAAGGCGATGGGGACGTCGTTCACCTCCACCACCTCGACCGTCACCTTGCCGCGCAGGACGACGATGCTTCCGTTCTTCACGGTCACCACCTGTCTTGCTCGCGTCGAGGTGCTCTCGCAGCGCCGGGTTCTCCGGGTCCATCGTGAAATAGATGATCTCGCCGCGCGCCCAGTAGGTGCCATGCTCCATCACCAGCGGATCGTCGGCGTTGAGCACGCAGTAGCCGCCTTCGCGCTTCACCGCATCGACGACGACGGTCTTGCAGCGCGCGAGCTCTTCCAGCGTGTGGATGTCGCGTTCGCCCAGATGGTCGGAGGCGATGTTGAGCAAAACGCCCACGTCGCATTCGTCGAAGCCGAGCCCGCGGCGCATGATGCCGCCGCGCGCGACTTCCAGCACCGCATGCTCGACGGTCGGCTCGCGCAGCACGGCCTGTGCCGCCGCGGGGCCGGAGTAATCGCCGCGCAGGATCACGTGGTTGTCGATCTCGACCGTGCCGGTGCAGCCCATGCCGACCGAATTGCCCGCCTGCCGCAGGATATGCGTGGTCAGGCGCGTCGTCGTGGTCTTGCCATTGGTGCCGGTGATCGCGGTGATCGGGATGCGCCCGTCATCGGTCGGGTCGGGGAACAGCATGTCGACCACATACTCGCCCACCGGGCGCGGCGTGCCATGGGTCGGCGACATGTGCATCCGGAAGCCGGGGCCCGCATTCACCTCGACCACGCCGGCCGACTGCTGGTCCAGCGGCTTGGTCAGGTCTTCGGCGAGCAGGTCGATGCCGATGACGTCGAGCCCGACGAGCCGCCCGATCCGCTCCATCGGGAACTTGATCTCGGGATGCACCTCGTCGGTGAGGTCGGCCGCCGTGCCGCCGGTCGAGATGTTCGCCGTCGATTTCAGGAAAACGATCTCGCCCTCGGGCGGAACGGTGTCGAGCTCGAGCCCCGCCTGTTCCAGCATGCGGTGGGTCTGGTCGTCCACATGGATCTGGGTCAGCAGGTTCTCGTGACCGACGCCGCGCCGGGGATCCTCGTTCTCCTTGTCGATGAGCTGCTGGATGGTCGACTTTCCGTTGCCGATGACATGGGCAGGCCTGCGGCGCGCCGCCGCGACCAGCTTGCCGCCGATCACCAGCATCCGGTGATCCTCACCCTTGATGTAGGTCTCCACGATGACGGCACCCGAATCGTCCCGCACCCGCGCCAGCGCGGCCTCGTAGCCCGATTTCAGATCCTCGAGCGTATTGATGTCGGTGGTCACACCGCGCCCGTGATTGCCGGCGAGCGGTTTGGTCACGACCGGCCAGCCAAGCCATTCGGCGGTGCTCTTCACCTCTTCCCAGGAATAGCAGGTGTAGCCCTTCGGCACGGCGATCCCGGCATCGCCCAGGATCTGCTTGGTCCAGTCCTTGTCGTCGGCGATGCCGTGCCCGATGATGCCCGATGCATCCGTGACCGTGGCCTGGAACTTGCGCTGCTTGATGCCATGGCCAAGCTGCGTGTAGCTCGTGCCCTCGGTCAGGTTGTACCACGGGATGTTTCGCGCCTTGGCGGCATTGACGATGGAGCCCGTCGACGGCCCGAGCGCATTCGCGTCTCGCACGGCCTTGAGGCTGTCGATGTACGGCGCCAGATCGACATCCTTGCCGTCGTAAAGGCTTCGCACGATCTCGACGGCCGCCTCACCCGCGGCCAGACCCGTCGCCTCGTCGCGGTAGCGATAGACGACATGATAGACGCCCTTCTCGTAGGTATCGACCGTCTTGCCGTAGCCGACCGAGAACCCGATCAGGTTCTGAAGCTCGATCGCCACGTGTTCGACCATATGCCCTGCCCAGGTGCCGTCGCGCACGCGGGAGAGGAAACCGCCCACTTCCCCGACCGAACAGCGGTGTTCGTGGATGGTCGGAATCAGCGCTTGGAGCTTTTCCGCGATATGGGGGACCTTGTCGCTTGGCCGCTTTTCGAGTTCCTCGATGTCGAGCCGCATGTAGATCGATTGATAGCGGCTGTAGTAATTTGGCCCGCGCAGTGCACGGTGCTCAATTATTCGCATTCCTTTGCTCCAGGCTTTCGGTCCTGAGCGTGTCTGCTGCCAGGACCCGCCGGTCCGATAGACTGTATCCGTTTCCATCGACCAGCGCATGCATTACGACATTGTGGGCGCTTACCGCCTCACCGTCGGCGAGATCGAAGACATTGGAACCGGTTATGCCGGAACTGTCAACGAGGATGACGTGACCGGGTCCGAAGGCGTAAATCGTGTTGTCCTCGAAGAGAACCGCAGCATCCTCACCGAGGCCGACGCCGAGATATTCGGGGTTCGTGGCGCCGACTTCCATCAGCCGCGAGAACCGACCGCGTTCGAGGAAGTGGGTGTCGATGATCACGCCCTCGATCAGGCCGAAGCCGGCCGTCATCTTCACGGCGCCCTTCCGGAGCGAATCCGTCGCGTGTCCGCCATAGACCATCGTCGTCGACTGGCACGCGGCCCCGGCACTGGTCCCGGCGATCACCGCACCCTGCTTGTAGCGTTTGCGGATCGCCTCGAGCGCGGGCGAGCCGCCGAAGATGCTCGTGAGCCGCATCTGGTCGCCGCCGGAGATGAAGATGACGTCGCTGCCGGCGATCATGTCGACGAAGGTCTTGTCGGCCGCGTCCCGGCGTTCCCGGATGCGGATGTCGAGCACTTCGGATGCGCCAAGTCGCGAAAAGACCTTGTTGTATTCACCGAAGACGTCGTCGGGATACCCGCTTGCCGTGGTGATGACACCGACACGGGGTTCGCTTTCGCCGGTGAAGCTCAGCACCTGGCGGAGAATCATCGCTTCGGCCGTCTTGTCTTCGGCGCCACCGATTGCGACCAACTTGCCCCTGGTCTTGTTGTTGGGGACTTCAGGTACGGACATGTCCATCAAAAGGCTCCGTTCATCGGTAGACATAAACAACATATTGTGGAAAGCATCGGGAGACAAACAAGATTGCCATCCATCCCGGAACCTCCTTCGGCAGTGATGACCCAATGTCACACGCTCACGGCATTCTGACACGCGACCGGTTACCACCCGATTTATGGCGCTGAGATGTTTGTAACAAAAAGGATGCGGAATGAAAAACGGGTTCGTACTTGCAATCCACGGCGGCGCCGGAGTTATCGCGCGCAAGGCGATGACGCCCAAAAGAGAGGCGGAATGTCATGCAGCCCTGGCGCGAGTCCTCGCTGTGGGCGAGGCGATCCTGGCGGAAGACGGCACGGCACTGGACGCCGTGACCGCGGCGGTGGCGGCGCTGGAGGACGAACCGCTCTTCAATGCCGGCCGCGGCGCGGTCTTCACCCGCAACGCGACGCATGAGATGGATGCGGCGATCATGGACGGCCGCAACCGCGCGGCGGGGGCGGTGGCCGGAATATCCGGGCCCCGGAACCCGGTGCTGCTGGCCCGCGCCGTGATGGAGCAGACGGATCACGTGATGATGGTGGGCGAGGGGGCTCTGGCCGTCGCGCGCGGGGTCGGGCTCGAGTTCGCCGATGACGAATACTTCTTCACCCAGTCGCGCTGGGACAGCCTTCAGGAGACGCTGCGCATGGAGGCCGAAGGGTCGATGGACGACGATCCGTCGCGGCGGCACGGAACGGTCGGAGCCGTCGCCCGCGACCGCAGCGGAAACCTCGCCGCGGCGACATCGACAGGGGGCATGACCGGCAAACGCCCCGGCCGTGTCGGCGACAGTCCGATCATCGGTGCGGGTACCTTCGCCGAAAACACGACCTGCGCGATTTCCGCGACGGGCGATGGCGAAGCCTTCATTCGCCTCTCGGTCGCGCATGAGATCGACGCGCGGATGCGGCTGGCTGGTGTTCCGTTCGCGGACGCCGCCCGGGATGTCGTCATGACCGACCTTGCGGCCATCGGGGGCTCTGGCGGGTTGATCGCGGTCTCCGCCGACGGATCCGTCGCGCTGCCGTTCAATTGCGAAGGCATGTATCGCGGCTGGAGCGTCGAAGGCGACGGATCGGATACGGCAATCTACTAGGGTCTGTTGACGTTTGAGGATTCCCAAATCGGGCGGCGAAGTGATTCAAGGTTACCAAATCGGAGGTAGCCTTGATCCGTATGAATTTGACCGACACACAATGGGGCATCATTGCGCCACACTGCCTTGGCCGGGAATGTGATCCCGGGCGCACGGGTTCTGATCCTCGGCTATTCGTTGAGGCGGTGCTCTGGATTGCCCGCACTGGGTGTCCATGGCGTGATCTGCCGGAGGAGTTCGGAAATTGGAATTCGGTCTTCAAGCGGTTCCGAAGATGGGTGAAGGCCGACGCATTCTATCGAATGTTCAGAGCGTTAGCTGAAGACGCCGACTTCGAATACGCGATGATCGACGGCAGTATCGTCAAGGTCCACCGTCATGGTCAGGGCGCAAAAGGGGGACTCAAAGCCAGGCCATCGGACGCTCTCGCGGCGGCATAACGACCAAGATCATGGCTTTGGCCGATGCGCTCGGCAACTTGGTCGACTTCCGCCTGCTGCCCGGACAGTCCCATGATCTGCGCGGCACAGCGGCTGCTGATCGAGGGGCTGTCTTGCGGCCAATTCCTCGCTGACCGGGCTTTCGATGCGAACTGGGTGCGCGAAGCGTTGGCCGCGGCACAGATCGGGCGGTCATTCCGCCCAAATCCAACCGCCGCTTCCCAGCAGAGTTCGACCGGGACACCTACAAATGGCGTCACCTGATCGAGAACTTCTTCGGAAAGCTCAAGGAATACAGGGGGATCGCAATGCGCTGCTGCAAGACCGACGACAAGCTTCGGCGCGTTCATCGCCATCGCCGCAACCGTCATTCGCTTGAGATGAACGTCAACAGACCCTAGATCAACAAGTGCGCGGGACGCGGTGCTGGCGAATCACCCTGTTGCTGGTCTCCTGTCTGGTGAGCCTCGAGGCTCGCCCCACCTCGATGAAACAACGCGGATGCGTCGGTCCGCGCGCTGCCGCTACAAACCCGCGGCCTTGGTGAGGTTGACGCGAAACCGATCGCGCCGGCGCTGGTATCGGCGGGTCATCTCCGCCGACGCGTGGCCCAGATGCTTCTGGACGTAGCGCTCGTCTATCTCGGCACTGCTGGCGAGGCCGGCGCGCAGCGAATGGCCGGAGAAGAGCGCCAGGCGCTCCGCCTCCGGCAGGTCCGCGCGGATGCCGGCGTCGAGTATGGTGCGCTTGATCAGCCGGGCGACGTGGCGGTCGTTCAGCCGCGCCTCCAGTGCCCGCATGCCGTCGCGCGACGTGCGCACGAAGACCGGGCCGAAGTCGATCCTGGCAAAATGCAGCCACTGCTCCAGCGCGTGCACGGGGCAGCTGCGGTCCGACGATCCGCGGCCGATCTCCACCTCGCGCCACCCGGTCTTGCCGCGCAGCGTGACCAGCGCGCCTTCGTCCAGGACCGCGATCCAGCCGCCCGAGTCCGGGGTGTCGTCCTTGCCGACGTCGAGGGCGACGATTTCGGATCGCCGCAGACCGCCGGCGTAGCCGACGAGCAGGATCGCCCGGTCCCGCAGCCCCCGCAGATCGTGAGAGAGCGTGGCCGCCATGGCGAGGATGTCGTCGGCCAGGATCGCTTCCTTCTGGACCGGAGGCCGCGCATGCCTGCGGCGGATCCCGGCCAGCACGGTCGCGACGTGCCGGTCCTTGCGGTCGAACTTCTGGCCGCGCTGGGCGTAGTTCCAGACCAGGCCGGACAGGCGGCGCTCAATGGTCGAAACCGTAAGCTCTCCGGCCAGGTCGGCCAGGTAGAGCCCGATCAACTCGGGCGATGGCGGCAGGGGATCGGCGCCCTTGAGCCGGCACCAGCGGGTGAAATGCGCCCAATCCTGAGAGTAGGCCTTGCGGGTGTTGTCGGCCGCGGCATCGCGGGCATAATCGCGGGCGTTGCCGACGAGGCGGTCGAGCGTTCCCGAGCCCGCGACGTGGTCGGGCAGGGCGATCGGGTTTCGATGGCCTGACGCGCCGCCCACTTCGCCTGTCTCGTCTTCCGCGGCATCATTCGCTTCGCTCATGGGCCAAAGACTAGCCCATGTGCTTGCGCCGAAGCCAGACTTCTTTGGCCGCCGAGCCGGCCGCCTACAGCCTGCGACGGGCGATGACCTTGACGGTCGACGCGACCAGCAGGGCACAGAGCGCCGCCTTTGACAGCGTCTCCATCGTCCCCTCGATGAGTAGCGCGTGCACGACGGTGCCCGTGACGATAACCCCGGCGAGCGTCAGGTGGCTCAACCGCCAGGTGCGAAACCGCAGCGGCAACCGCCGCCGCACCGCGGCCAGGAGCGCGGTGGCAAAGATCGCCCACATCGCGATGACACCCCAGGCGGAGAACGGCGTGGGGGATGTGAAGAGAAGTGCGTCGATCATGTCAGGCGGGCTGGAGATCCACAGCGCCGCGACATGGAGCACCACCGCCGCGACGAGCGATCCGCCGACCCAGCGATGCAATCGCCGCCCACGCAGCCCGGAGAAACCGGGCAGGTATCCACCCGCCAGCAGGGGCTGGAGAAACATCAGCGCCAGGCCCACCACCCCCGCCAGGCCGCCCGCGATGTAGATGGCACTGCGATATTCCAGCAGCGGGCTCGCGACTGCCGCTGCAATCGGGCCGGCTATGGCGATCGCGACGCCGGCCCAGATCACGGCCCGGCGGACAGGGGTCGTCGCCTTCGACGTCAATTCGGTCAGGCAGGCTGGAGGACGAAATGCGCGCTCAGGCTGGTGTCCTTCGCGCTCGACATGACGGGACGCAGGAACACGGTCGCGAACGCGCCGCTGTCATAGGCGAGGTGGCCGTGCGGCTGGCCGAAGGCCGGGACGATCTGCGGCATTTCCAGCCTGAACTCTCCGTTCGCGTCGGTCAGTGTGGCGCCATGGCTTTGCGGGTCGCGCTCGTAGCCTTCGGTCGTATGCGCCCAGATCTGGATGCGCTGTCCGGGCAAGGGCGACCCGTCGCCCGCGCGGCGGACGGTGCCGGTCATCCAGAAGCCGCCGCCACCGATCCGGTCCACGATCGGCGCGTCGGGGCGGTAGTTGTTCGATCCGCCCCGCATCGAGGCCGTCGGTGCCACACCTGCGGCGCGTGCGGGCACCATGAGGCTGGAGGTGCCTGTCGCCACGACGGCGCCGGCGACGGTCAGCAGGCTGCGGCGGGTCAGCAGAACATCGGTCATGCAAGTCTCTCCTATCCGTCAAGAAAACTTGCTCCGGTATTTAGCACGGTCGGGCGTGATTCCGATCATCCGACTGAAGAATCCGCGATGATTTGAAGTCACGGTCGCGTGTTCTTCCGGCCCGGAGTATTCGTCGACAGGTAAACACACACACTCGCAATGGCGCGCGTCGTCGCCGGCTGACGGAACAGGATCTCGGCCAAACTGACGGAGGGGATTGTCGCATCAGTCACGACCTGGCGCATGGCTCGTCGAGGAAAGTCAGGTCACGTGCATTCAAGGACGCCGAACTGGATGATCTCGGCCCCGTCGAGCCTGTAGATACCGTCCGTGCGGTATCTGCCCGTTTCCATGAACCAGGCTCGGAGGTCCGGCGGGTAGTATTGCGCCATGACGCGTGAGGCGAGTTCGAAACGCCACGGTTCGAGCGGACGGCCGCGCGCCGAAGGACCGTGGAACCCGAAGGTCGCGTCGCGCGAGACGCAGGTTTGCGGCAACCCGATCAGCATCGTGCAGGTCGAGTTGCAATGACCCCCGCGGATCTCGACCGGCCGATCGGATTGGCGCAGATCGCGGATCTGCTGGAGACGGGCGTTCAGATAGCCACCCGGATCGTTCCGCACGATCAGGGGGCCGGCTGTGCTGGGTGCCTTCGCCGCGCCCGCGAAGGGGAACGCAAGACTGCACGCCAACACCGTGACGATAGCCGCCCGCGCAAATTTCTGCCGAGCCTGGCAGAATTCCCCAAAACCGCGGGGCGGGCACTGGATATGACCGGACATGCTTCCTGCTCTCTTGTTCGCGGTGTGTGAAAACGCCGGACACATGTCGGCGAACACGAGAGCAGTACACCGCCCAAACCCTAACGAGGCGTTGAGCTTTGGATTTTAACATATTGTTTTTACTGTATAATTTTTATTGCGACGCCTTAATGACGCCATAGTTCTCTGTTAATTCAGCATCGAGATCCTTGCGTGATTGCAGACGCACCGCTTGGCATACTCGATGAAACGGCCATCCGTCGGGCGATAGCCCACAGCGTTGCCGCAATCCTAAATCGCAGCACCTGCGACCTGATAGACGGGTGTGTTTCCACCCGTTTGCGCAAGCCTGCTGCGTGTCGCGACCGCGTCGTTCAACCGTTGTCGAAGTCCCGCACGAAACTGGTCCTCGATCGGCGGAAGCATGACGTCGCGGTAGGTGCGGCAGACCGCGAGCATCAGCGCATGCGTGACGGTGACCCGCCGGTTCAGCCGCTCCGGCGTGGAGACCTGCACGATCAGATCGCGCTCGCCGCGGCTGGCCACGGTCCCGATGCGCGTGACCGCGATGCCCTCGGCGGTCAGCGCTGCGGCGACGGTCTGCGCGCGACGCAGGCCCAACGCATCGTTGTAGGCATTGCTGCCGACCGCGTCGGTGTGCCCGGTCACCGAAACCTGGCCAAAACTGTCCTGCGCGGAAATTCGCTGCGCAATCGACCTGAGTTCGGTGCGGGCCTCTGGCGTCAAAGCCACAGAGTCGAAATCGAAATTCACGGTGCCGATGACTTCCGCATTGGCTTCGGCGTGAAATCCTGCAAAAAACACTACCATGACAAGAATTCGAACAAGCGACTTCATCTGCGTATCTCCAAAAAGGGCCATGTTTCGGATGCGAATTTCGACCGATGCGGGAAACTCAGTCACAAAAGGTCCTGCGACGCAAGGAAAGGTCCGAAGAATTATTAGGAAGGTTGGTTCCCGCCGTCCTTGTGATGCTGACATCCGCATCCGCGGCCCAGGCGCTTGGGTTGAAGGAGGCGATCATCTTCGTGCTGGAGAGCCATCCGGAGATTTCGGCCGCCGAATTCAACAAGCAGGCCATCGAGTTCGAACTGGATCAGGCCCGCAGTCTGCGCGCCCCCCGTATCGATTTGTCGGCCAGCGTCATGAGCAGCATCAACGAGGGCACGACCTCGATAGATCTGTCCGCCGCCGACGATGCGCTGGAAGGCTACGAGTTCACGGCACGGCTGAGCCAAACGCTCTTTGACGGTTTCGAGACACGCTCCGAGATCGAGCGGCAGGCCTATCGTGTCGATGCCGCGGCACTCAGGGTGCTGGAACGGTCGGAGTTCCTGGGGCTCGAGGCGGCCCGTGTGATCTCGGACATGCGGCGTGCCCAGACCGTGTTGGATTTGGGCCGTCAGAACCTCGCGTACCACCAGGAAGTTGTCGGGCGGGTCGAGCAGGCCTATGCCGAGGAGGTCGTCGGCATCGCCGATCTGCAGCAGGCGCGCGAGCGCGTGTTCCTTGCGCGCGATATCCTGGTGGATCTCGAACTGGACCTGGAAGATTCGCGAACCTTCTTCATCGAGATCGTCGGCATGCCTCCGGAAAACCTGGAGCCTTTGCCTGCGGTCCGGTCGCGCCTTCCGTCAGGTATCGACACGGCGATGGCGGAAGCCCGGCGCAACAATCCTACGGTTCGCTTTCTGCAGATGGACGTGGGTGCCGCGGAGGCACTCCAGCGCAGCGTCGCGTCCAACCGGTATCCGGACATTGCACTGGAGGCCGAAGCGCGCCTGGGAGAGGACATCAACAGTTTCGAGGGTGACGTCAATGAGGCGCGGGTCGGCGTCGTCGCGCGGTACGTCTTCCAGGGCAGCCAGAATCGCGCGAACCGGCAGGAGCATGTGCGCCGCGTGTCCGAGGCGCGGTCGCAGCTTCTGGCACAGGCGCGCATCGTCGACAGGGAAGTCCGCCAGAGCTGGTCCACCCTGCAGAATGCTAGGCGCCGGGTACAATTGATTCAGCAACAGGTGCAGCTGGCGGCAGATCTGCGCAGCAGCTACGAGACCGAGTTCGAGATCGGCAACCGGACGCTGCTCGACGTTCTGAACACGCAAGCGAGCCTGTTCGAGGCGCAGGCCGACCTCGTATCTGCCAGATCGCTGGAAGTCTATTCCGAATACCGCCTGCTTGCAGCTTCTGGCCGCCTGCTTGCAACACTGGGCATCGTGCCGCCGGAGGACGCGATCGTCTATGCCACGGCCGCTCAGAACGCCCCGCCGGTCGGTGCCGCCGATACACAGGAGCAATTCGACGCGCGCGCCTATCGCGACTGGCGCGCCGGCGTCGGCAGATGAACAGGGAATGACCGCACCGGAGGAGGAGCCGAACAAGCGTTCGCGCAAGCTGCTTCGGCTGGAGCCCAAGAACGCGGTTCCGCCGGATTGGCGCTTTCCTGAAACCGCGACCTCTGCGGATCCGCTCGCGCTGGCCCTCTCGCACGCGTTTCACCTGAACGGCTCCGACACGCCCGCCGAAACCTTTGCGCGCTCCGTGGCCCTTCCGGCGGACGGCCGTCTGACCCCGGCTCTGGCGGTCGAGGCCGTGCGCCGCCAGGACGGCGTGGCGCGCTTGACGAAGCTTCGGCTGGGCGACCTCTCCGACGCGGTTTTACCGGCGCTGCTCTTCGTCAGCGGCAATCGGGTGTGCGTGGTGCAGGAGCGCGATACGGACGGGACATTGGTCCTGTGGTGGCCCGAAGGCGACGGACCGGCGCGCGTCGACGATATCTACCTCGGCAGGGCACTGCTGCTGCGACCGTCCGAACCGCGGTCGCGCGCCGAGGGCGAGGCATCAAGGGAACACTGGTTCTGGGGGACGATCGCGCGGTTCTGGCCCGATTACCTGCAGGTCATCCTGGCCTCGGCGCTGGTCAACATCTTCGCGCTGGCGGTGCCGGTCTTCACGCTGAATGTCTATGACCGGGTCTTCCCGAACGCCGCATTGATCACGCTTTGGTCGCTGGTGGCCGGCGTGGCGCTGGCGCTGCTCTTCGACGCGGCGCTGAAACTCCTGCGCGGCGGCGTGGTCGATGCCGTCGGCCGGCGGGTCGATCTGCGCGCGTCGTCGCGGCTCTTCCGCCACATCCTCGCCCTCGACCTCGAAGCGGGTCCGGCGCGCGGCGGAAGCCTCGTCAACACGTTGAAGGATTTCGAGCAGGTCCGCGAGGTGTTCTCCTCTCAAACCGTGGCGACGCTGACCGACCTGGTCTTCGCGGCGCTCTTCCTCGCGGTGATCGCCTATCTTGGTGGCCCTCTGGTCTGGCCGCCGATCATCGCGATGGGCACCGTGGTGGTTCTCGTGCTCCTGCTCATCGTGCCTCTGCGCCGTCGTGCCGCGGAAAGCAGGAACCGCAGCGCATCGAAAACCGCCGTCGCCGTCGAAACGGTCGGCGCGCTCGAGACGCTGCGTGCGACGAATGGCGCGGCACGCATGCTCCGCCGCTGGGAAGATGCCGTCACCGGAGCCGCCGTGTCGAACGAGCGCAGCCGCCGTCTGGCCAACACCGCCGCCACGCTGACGGCCACGGCGTCGCAGATGTCCTCCATCGGCATCGTCGTCATGGGCGTCTACCTCGCGCTCGAGGGGCAGCTGACCATGGGCACGGTGATCGCCGCGATGATCCTCTCGGGGCGCGCCCTGGCGCCGATGGCGGTGCTTGCCGGGTTGATGGTGCGGATGAGCTTCGCCGTCGATGCGCTGGGCGCGCTCAACGGCATGATGAGCCTGCCCGCACGCGCGGCGTCGGGCGGGCTGAACGCACCCGTTCGGTCGGGCGCCGTGACGCTGGACGACGTGACGCTCGCATACGGTCCGGACGCGCCAAGGGTGCTGGGTCCGGTGTCGGTCACGGTCGAACCTGGGGAGCGGGTCGCGCTGATCGGCACCGTTGGCGCTGGCAAGACGTCGCTCTTGCGGATCATGGCCGGTCTCTGGCATCCGACCTCCGGCGCGCTGCTCCTCGACGGGGTCAATGCCGACCAGATCGCGCCCGATCTGCTGCGCCAGGCCGTGCAACTGGTGCCGCAGGAACCGGTCCTGTTTTCCGGCAGCCTCTCCGAAAACATCGCCTTCGGTCAGCCTTGGGCCCGCGACGCCGAGATTGCGGAGGCCGCCCGCGCCGCCGGCGTGGACACGATCGCGGCGAACCATCCCGACGGGTTCGGCATGGCCATCGCCGAACGCGGTGCCAACCTTTCGGGCGGTCAGCGGCAGATGGTCGCCATCGCCCGTGCGCTCCTGTCCCGCCCGCAGATTCTGCTGCTGGACGAGCCGACCGCCGCGATGGACCAGGAGACGGAGCGGCAATTCATCGCCCGGCTGACTGGCCTGGTGAAGACGCGCCGCATGACCCTGGTCGTCGCCACGCATCGCAGCAGCCTCCTTGAACTTGTCGACCGGGTCGTGCTGCTCGACCGCGGTGCCGTACGGCGCGACGGGCCGCGGGACGTGGTGATCCGCGAGCTTTCGGGCGAGCGGTTGTCGTGAGCCGCGAAGCCGACCTTCGGGATTTCGCCGCCGGTGCGTCGGCCGCGAATATCGACCGGGCGGGGCGCTGGTCGGGGCTCCTGCTCATGGCGCTGATGCTGGCGGCTGTCCTGGCGGGGCTGGCCTGGGCCAGCTGGGCCGTGATCGAGGAAGTGACCCGTGCGCCCGGCGAGGTGATCCCATCGGGCGACACCCAGGTGGTGCAAAGCCTCGAAGGCGGGTTGGTCGCGGAGATCTTCGTCGAGGTCGGCGATGCGGTGACCAAGGGCCAGCCGCTGATCCGCATTGACGATACGGCCGCGGCGTCGAACGTGGGAGAACTCACTGCCCGCAAGGCGGCCCAGGCGGTGCGGCTCGCCCGGCTGGAAGCGGAGGAAAACGATGCCGAGAGACCGGATTTCTCGTTCACTGACTTGGCCGAGGATGATCCGCGGGTGCTGCAGGAACTGGCGCTGTTCGACAGCCGGCGTGCGGCGCATGAGGGACAGCGCACGCTTCTCGATGCACAGATCTGGCAGCGCGAGCGCGAGTTGGACGAGCTGGATGCCACCGTCGAGAGGACCCGCGAGCGGCTGGGCCTGATCGAAGAGGAGATCGAGCTGCGCACCGCATCCGGCGTGGTGCCGCGGGCGCAGCTTCTGCCGCTGGAGCGGGATCGGATCTCCATGCGCCAGGACCTCGACGTGCTAAAGGCCCAGATCGCGCGGGCCGAGGCTGCATTGGCCGAAGCCAGGGCGCGTCGGGAGGATCTGGAACTCAGCCGACGTGCGGATATCAGCACCGCCCGCGCCGATGTCGTCAACGAGCTTGCCGTCATCGAGGAGGCGCTGCGCCGCGCCCGCGATGTCGTTACGCGCGCGGATCTGCGCGCGCCGGTCGATGGCACCGTGTCGGAGCTGAACGTGAACACGGTCGGCGCGGTGATCGGACCAGGCGAGGAGATTCTGCGCATCGTGCCCGGCCGGCAAGGCCTCGAGGTGCGGGCGAAGGTGTCGCCCAAGGACATCGCCTTCGTCACGCCCGGCATGCAGGCGCGGGTCAAGCTCACGGCCTATGATTTCACGATCCACGGCGCGCTCGACGGCAGGGTGGTTCGGGTCAGCCCCGACACGCGCGAAGACCCCCGCACCGGCGAAGTCCACTATCCCGTCATCATCGAGACGGAAGCCGACCAGATCGGGCGGGACGGCGAGGTGCTGGAAGTTCTGCCCGGCATGGTCGCCGAGGTCGACATCGTCTCGGGCCAACACACCGTTCTGGATTACCTCGCCAAACCCTTCGTCAAGGCGCGCTACGAGGCGCTGCGCGAGCGTTAGACCAGGGCGGTCTGTTGAACGCTCGCCGCATCCTCGAAGGCGACCGTGACACTGTCCGGAATGCCGCCACCGCTGTCGGTGATCCCGAAGAGGTCGTGCAGGCTCCCCGCGGTGTCGGTCATCCTGAGAGTCCCGCCGTCAAGCTCCACACGGTCGCCGACCGACTCTCCGCCCTGCAGCCTGAGAATGGCGGTCAGATCAATGACCTCTCCGGCTTCGTAGTCGGTGATCACGTCGGGCAGGGCGGGCAGAATGCTGCCGGCGTCGAACCGATCGTTGCCGGGTCCGCCCGTGAGAGTATCCGCGCCGTCGCCCCCGCGGAGCCAGTCGTTGCCGGGTCCGCCGTCGAGCTGATATCCTCCGATTGCGCCCGACAGGTCGATCAGATCGTCGCCACCTTCGAGCCGGAAGGCCTCGATACCTGCATACGGGGTGGCGACGCCGTTACTGACGATCTCCTGGAAGACCACCGCCTCGTTCGCGCCGGTCGCGACAGCAAAATCCGTCTGACCCGCGGCACCTGCCGCATCGTCGAGTAATGCATAGGACCCGCTGCCATCGGGTGCCGTGACCGTTCCACCCTCCGCCGCCAGGGTGACGACATTCACAATGTCCACGGTGGCGGCGCCCTGAGCGGTCGCGGCCGGAACGCCGCCATCGATCACGTCGAAGGTCAGGTCCACCTGTCCCTTGAAGCCGCCGGAGGCCGTGATCGTCACGTCCGTCGGTCCCAGAAGTGCGGTGACTGCGGGATCGTTGGTCGTGACGTTCGCCACGGTGACCCCAGACATGTCGCTGTCGGTGGTGTTGGCCAAAAGCTGCGATGTCGGGATCACGAAGCTCGCCGTTTCCTGCTGGCCCAGGTCCACCGGCCCGCTCACCGCAGGCTGGTCGTTCGCCGAGACGGCAAACGGGATTGCGGCCGGTAATACGCCATCACTGGTGGTCGCTGCGATCGACCCGCTGACGGTCCCGACGAATGACCCGGTCGAGAGCAGCGCGAGAAGGCCGACTGCGGAGCCGAACTCGGCGGAGCTTGTGCCGGCCTGCCGGGTCATCGTCAGCACCTGCCGATCCGGTGACAGGACGAAAGGTTCCGGCGCATCGGGCATCAGGCCCGGATCGAGCGGGTTGTCGAAGGTGATGACGACTTCTTCCAGCGTCTCGGTCGGGACGGCCTGCGTGTCGGTGATCGTGCCGACGATCCCCATCGGAATGCTGAACGGACTTCCAGTATGCACCTGATCCGCGGGCGACGCGGTCAGTTGGAAGTCGAGTTCGCCGTTGATGGCCAGCGTGAAGGTTTCGGTCTGCAGGCCCCCTTCGTTCGTGGCCACGGTGATCGCGCCCGCCATGTCCGGCCGCCCATCCGTGGAGTAATCCGCCGGGAAGACGATCGACAGCGCGTTGAATTGCGCCTCGGAGCCGCTGAACCTCAGCACGCCGCCGGAGAGCGTCGCGCCCGTGCTCCCCGCTGCCGAGCGTTGCGGTCCCGGGCAGGCCCGAGAGGGTGTAACCGACGGTCGTTATGACCTCGGACCCGTCGGCATCGGTCACGTCCAGCGTGACGTTCGACGATGGCATGTAGGTCACGGCGGCGTCGGTTTCGTCGATGGTGTCGGCCGGATCGAGGATCGTGACCGTCAGGTCGGGCGTTGCCGTCACGGTGACGTTCAGCGTGACCGTCGCGCTGTCCTCGGTATCGACGAAGCCGGAGCCCGCGTCCGTTGTCCGCGCCAGGATCTCGATATCGATCGGGCCCGCGTAATCCGGCGGCGGGCTTACGGTGACCTGTCCCGCGGGCGCGAAGACAACAGGGGTCACGCCGGTGCCGGAGGTGGCGGTGCCCGCGATCGTGAAGGTTCCGGTGGTCACGATCGTCGTCGCGCCAGCCACGGTGACGATGGTGCCGGATGGAAGGTTGGCGAGGACGAAATCGAGCGTTTCGTGCGGATCGGGGGTCGTCGCCCCGAGCGTCAGGATCACCGGAGTCGCACCGTCCTCCGCCACCGAGAGCGTCTGCGCAGAGGCCGTCGTGAGCGTCGGCGTATCCGCATCGGGGACCACGCGCAGCAGGAAGTCGAATTGCCGGGTCGCCGTGTTGCCGTTGGACACCTCCAGCACGTTCACGCCGAGCGCGAGCGGGATTTGCGTGGGGATCGCGGGATCGAGGCCGTCCGGCGTCCGCGCGTGTTCGTCCTTCAACTGCAGCCGCAAGGTCGGAAAGGCCGTGGGCAGGATCGTGTAGGTGCCGTCGGCATTGTTCGTGATGCCGGGTCCGGCAACCACCTCGAGGTAGGATGGCACGCCCAGTTGCACGAACGTCGTCACTTCCGACCCGTCGGCATCCGGCGAAGCCGCCTGTAGAACCGAGAACAGATTGAAGGGTTGGTCCTCCAGGGCCGTGTAGACCGGCGTCGGACCGGGCACGACCGACGAGAAGTCCGGAGTGTTCGCGACGGCTTCGATCTGAACCGTCCGGGACTGTGTCGCCGGCGCCGTGCTGCCGTCGATATCCTGGCTGGTCGCCGTCACACGATAAGTCAGCGGACCACTGTAGTAGAAACCCGGTGCGACCCGCACACTGGACAAGTCGGCCTGCGCAACCTCGTAGACGGCGAAACCATCGGCGCCTGTCGCGACCGGGGTCAGCGCCGCGCCGCTCGCGTCGAGCAGGCGGCCGCCGTTTCTCGCGTCGACTTCGACGATGATCGGTGTGCCCGGGGCAAGCCGTTCGCCCCCGTCCACGCCCCCGATGCTGGCGCCAAGCTCGAAAGACGTGTCTTCGAGAACGGTTCCGGGATCGGCGAGCGTGATCGTCGGCCCGTCCGCGACGGGATTGACCGTGATGCTGCTGTTGACGGTCGTCGTGTCGAACGTCCGGGTGGTCGCGTTCTGCAGCGTGACCACGAAGTCGAGTTCCGGCAGGTTGTCATAGGGATCCGCCGCTCCGAAGGTCTGGTTCGGGTCGAAGGGATTGGCAGGGCTCGACTGATGCTCGGGCGGCGTGTACTGCAGCTCTCCACTCGACGACGCGGTGTCGCCGGGCCGGATCAGCTTGGCCAGATCGAGAAGATACTGCCCGGTGATCGGATTGTAGAGCACCGTGCCCGGTGTCGTGCTCGACAGCGACGCGCCGGCGGGCAGGTCGATTGAGACGCTGAGGCTGCCCTGGACACCCCGCGGCAGGTTCAGAAGATCCTGAAGGCTGTTGTAGGCACCGCTCCGCGTCAGTTCGAGCGTGAGGTCAATGGCTTCATCCTCGTTGCCGCTGCCGGTAAGCGCCAGGACGGGCAGACCGATATCGCGCGCAGACCCCGGGGGAGAGCCGCCGCCACCACCGCTACCGCCGGGCGCGTCGAGGATCATCAGGGACAGATCCCGCTCGGTCACCGCGACGCCATCGAGCGCGTCGAGCACGGCAAGCCGCTGCTCCGGCGAGAGACCGCGCAGGCTGGGGATGCGCGCATCGTCCTCCTGAACGATCACGGCGATGGAGAGATCGTGGTAGGCGACCTTCTGGCCGCTCGCGTCGGCTGCGCTGATCCGCAGCGAGCCGAGTTGGCTGGCCGTCACGAGGTAGGAGTGGCCGGTGGTGTCCGCCGGGCTGGCACCAATCACCTGCACCGACGGATCGAAGCCGGAAATCAGGAAGTAGATGGTTTCCGAACCGTCCTGCTGACCGGGCGTGGGTGCGTTGGCTTCCGTGCGCTCGCCACCGAGCGGGTCGGCGGCAGTGAATATGTTGTTGCCGCGTCCGGGCGGCAAACCGGATTTGAGGAACGCATCGGACACGCGCTGGTCGAGCGTGAAACTCGTGCCCTCGTACCCCGCATAGGCATAGACTCGGGCGCTGTTGAGCGTTCCGGTATCATCGCCGGCGCCCGGCTGCAGATCGCCGCCCGGTCGGAAGTCGGGATGGATCGCGGCAGCGTCGATTCCGCCCGCCACGTCCGCCGGATCCCGAACCTGCACGGACGCCGTGGGCCGGTCGGCGACACCGGTGACCCGGATGGTCAGCGTGCCGGTACCGGACAGCGTCTGGCTCGGGTCGATGTCCTCCTGGTACGTGACTTGGATCGGCAGTCGCAGATCGCGGTTGCTGTCCTCGGGCGGCAACACATGAAGGTTCGCGGCCGACAGGGGTGCCACGATCAGCGTGCCGGAGGCATCCGGGAAAAGCTCGTTCAGGTATGCACCGGGCGTGTTCGGATCCGCGACCGGCGCACCCTCGAAGAACCGTGGCGTGCGACCGTCCGCGTCTGGTCCGATGCCGAAAATCCTCAGGCTGTCGATCAGGCTCTCGGGCGAGCCGGGTGAATTGCCCGTATTGTCGATGATGTTGCCGTCGATGGTCACGGCGACGGCGACATCTTCGGCCGTGCTGAAGGTTTCCGACGGGTCACCGCCATCCGGTACCGGGTCGATGCGCGCGACGACGATCTGTTTCGTGACGCGGGTCCCGCCGTCCCGCTCGGTGGTGACGACATCGAAGGCCAGCGGGATGTCGCCCGCGAAATGGCGGTCGATGCCGCGCAGCTCCAGGCTTGTCCAGAGGGGGTTTGCCGGGTCCGGACCGACACCGATGCTCCAGTCGTTGGTCCCGTTCGCATTGATCGCATGCAGGGCCACTGGAACCTTCGGCCCGCCCGGTGCATCCGGATCCTTGGCATAGGGCACGAAGCCCGGGTCGAGGTTGCGCAGCAGAACCGCCGTGATCGTCTCGGAGCCGTCGGTATCCGGGATGAAGGGGAAGATGGCGGTCTGGAATATTCCGCCGGCGGCATCCACCACGTTCTCGCGCCCCGGCTCGATCGGCGGAATGGTAACGAAATTGTTGACCGGGTCGACATCCACATTCAGCGTGACATCCGAGCTCTCGATGTCCGTCGTGGCGGTGTTGGTATCGCGCGTGTTCAGTGTCGCCTTCAGGTCGCCGCCGAAGAATAGGCCGCCGGTCGACAGGCCCGGATCGGAGGCGGGATTGGCGTAATCCCCGCCAGGGCTGACGTCGTAATCCTCGTAAAGCCCGGGCTGCAGCCGGACGGACGCATTGAATTCGGTGGTTCCGGGCACGAAGAACACGGTCAGTGTACCGGTCGAGATATCGTAGATTGCGACGTTGACCTTGGACCATTCCGCAGCCCCGATCGCGGCGGAGCCGTCGGCGGTGAAGAACGCGTTCCGCGCGACAAGGCTGCCGGTGACGTCATCGGCGATCCAGTGGGACGGCACGTTGTCGATCGTGAGCGATTCGAGATCTTCGGAGCCGTCCGTGTCGGGCGTTTCGAGGTCGAGTTCGAGAAACAGCGAGACCTGCCCGGGCCCGGAGCCGTCATCGGTGCTTTCGAGCAGCGTCAGGATGTTGCCGACGGTGGAGCTGCCGTCCGCGACCGTGCCCTCGATCCGCTTCGGGCTGGCGCTCTTGACCGCGCCGGGATCGCGGACGAAGGCGGCAAACGTCATGTCCGCCTCCGCGACGGGCCGGACCGTGATCTGCGTCTCGAAGGTTCGGCTGGCGAAGTTGTCGGATGTGTCCGCCTCGCTGTCGCCGGTCCGGGTCTCGGACCAGAATACCTCGCCCTCGTTTTCGATGATGCCGCTGAAGCGCTGCGCCACGTTGACCCGCAGCTGCTGAAGGGCGGCGGCGAAATCGCTCGACGTGACACCGGCTGCAGGGGTCAGCGTGTATTCGAGCGTATCTGCCGTGCGCGCCGTTTCGACCAGAGTCACTTTCGAGGACAGCCCGCCGCCGATCTCAAGGCGCACGTCGCCGGAGTGCGACGCATCGGTCAGGTCGAAACCGGTCGTCGCAGTCGTGACCGACAGTGTCAGATCGAGCCGGTCGAAGGTTTCCGATCCGTCTGCGTCCTTCAGGGACAGCGTGTCGATCCGCAGCCGGCCGACGCGTCGCCCGTTGGTGTTTTCATCGACGGCAGTGTCCCGCACGGTGAGGTTGATGCCGTCGACGACCGCATCGAGGTCCACATTCGTCGTGTCGCTTGCGGTGACGGTGCTCGACGGCAGCCCGGTGGCAGTGTCGACCGACGTGACGGTGGCGCGCAGATCGGCGCCGCGCAGCGTCTCCACGTCACGGTCGCTGTTGGGCGACGGCGTCACGCGTAGGAGTGCATCCACGGACGTGACACCGGATCTGAGCGTGATCGTCAGCGTATTGCCGGTCAGGATCGCGGTGGTGATCTCGGAGAGCCCGTTCTCGAACCGCGTCAGGACGGTGCCCTGCGGTAGCCAGCCGGTGGGCAAGTTCTCCACGACGATCTTTGTCAGCGCCTCGCTGCCGTCGACATTGTCGGGGGTCGAGGCCGAAATCTTCAGCCGGAAACTGGTATCCTCCTTGACGCTGAACTGGTCCGGGGCGACCTCCGTCACCTGCGGCTGCGTGCTGTCGACGGAGAGCGCGATCACGGGCTCCGCCTCTGGCGCCACCGGCACGTTGAAGGCCGCGCTGACGGGGCCGCCTTCGTTCGTCGTCGCGGTGAGCGTGCCGGAGAGGATGCCCGAGTAATGGACAGGCAGGCCGGTGATCGCAAGGTTCGGCAGGTCCGCTGGCGCGATGGTGAGCGATGGATTCCCAGGGTTGAGCACATACGTTCTGGTGCCATCGCTCAGCGTGACATTGCCGGCGCTGGGCAAGCCCGTGAAGCTGACGGTGACCGTGCCGAAGGCCTCGGAACCGTCGGTGTCCGTGATGACCGCATCGAGGCCCAAGGCTATAGGCGCTGCCTGGTCCTCGGTGGCGTTGACAGTCGCGGCGGTGAGCGCGATGTCCGCCTCTGCCGTGACCGTGACGCCGAAACTGCCGCTGACGCTGCCGCCCTCGTCGGTCGTGAAGGTCGCGTTGCCGACGATCGCCGATCCCGGGCTTTGGGTCGAGAATTCGTCGGGCAGCCGGAAGACAAGGCTTTGATACTGCGCCAGCGTTAGTCCGGTGGCGGTGAAGGCGGATCCAGAGATGGGCGCGAAGCTGCTCCCGCCGTCTTGTGAAACCAGAGTGCCGGCGGGCAGGCCGGAGACGGAGATCGTGATCGCCGAGATGCGTTCGGAACCGTCCGCATCGGTCGGCGCCGCGAGCAATGCATCCCGCGGAGCGAAAGTCACTGGCGCCGTGGTCGTGGTGTCGCCATCGGCATTCGATGGCCGGTCGTTTTCCGACAGCACGAAATCGATGTCCCGTATCAGGGCCACGTCGCCCTCGGCGCTGACGGTAACCGTGAAGGTCTCCGTGGCCACGCCCGTCGCGATGCCATTCACGACCGCGGCCTCGTCCGTGGTGACGGTGACGCTACCGGTGAGGCTAGGTCCGGGGTTATCGGTCGAGAAATCGGTGGGAAGCTCGATCACGAGCGCATCGTACTGAGCCGGGGTGAGCGTGGCCGCGTAGGTCACGGTCGGCTGGCCGGGTGGAGTCGCCACCGTCGTGAACGTCGCGCCATTATCGGTGGACACGCGCGTTCCGGCAGGAAGCCCCCCGAGCGACACGGCATAACTTGCCAGCGATTCCGAGCCGTCGGTGTCTGTCGCCACGCCGAAGATGGCGTCGGCTGGTTTGAACGTAATCGGCGCATCGGTTTCGGTCAGCGCAATCGCGCCAGTCCCCTGGAACTCGACATCGCCCTCGGCGCTCACCACGAAGGGGATGCTGGCCGTGTTGGTGCCGTCGGTGCTCACCACCTCGATCGTCCCGATCAAGCTTTGGGCCGGGCTTTGGGTGGAATAGTCGTCGGGCAGGATCAGCCGGAGATCGGCGGGGTTCTCGGGGCTCGTCCCCGCCACGTAGAGGTATGAGAGATCCAGCGTCCCGCCGTTCGGCGTGAGGAACTGATTGTAGGCGTTGCCGCTGCCATCGACCAGTTGCGTCCCTGCGGGCAACCCGGCGAGATCGAAGCTGACCGAGATCAACGCTTCGCTCGGATCGGCGATGGTGACGCTGATGAAATCCGAGAGCAACACCTCGAGTCCGTCCGTCGCGGGGCTCGGATCGTTCTCGGTCACGAGGATACTGCCGTCGATCGCGATATCGGGGACCGGGCTGACCACGACATTCTGCTGCGCGGTCTCCGTCCCCTCCGGCGTTTCGACCGTTATCAGCAGACCCACCGTGCCCGAGTAGTTGCCGGGCAACCCCAGTTGCAGGTCGTTCGCTTCGGCGACCGTGCCGGTCCACCGATTGCCGGTGATCGGCGTGCCGGTCCCGTTGACCTGCGCAATCGCGCCTGTCGGAAGGTCGGTGAAGTCGATCGTGACGGTTGCCGCATCCTCGGACCCGTCACGGTCGGTGATCGCGACATCGAGCGCCAGATCGACCAGAACACCCTGATCCGAATTCGGGGTGCCGCCGTCCTCCTGGACCTGAACGACGGGTGGCACGGTGAGGTCGATGTCCTCGCTGAACTCCACGATGAATTCGACGCCGCGGGTCTGGTCGCCGCCCTCGTCGGTCGTGGCGCGCAGGGTTCCGTTCAGCGGGACATTGGGGTTCGTCGTCGAGTAATCCGCGGGCAGACGGATCACGACGTCCTCGTATTCCGCAAGAGTCCCCGCGAAGCGGAGCGTGGTGCCGGCAAGTGGAGCGAAGACAGCGCCACCGTCCAGAGAGATCTCGGTTCCCGCGGGCAGGTCGGGCAGGATGAACTCGACCAGGTCCACCCTCTCGGATCCATCCGCATCGGTCTGCTGCGGCACAAGCACGTCAGAGGGCACAAGGTCGATGGGTGCGTCCGTTTCCAGCACGGAGATCGTGCCGGGTCCGGCGAATTCGAGGTCCTCCGTCGCATCGATCGTCACGCCGACATTGGCGATGCTGGCCCCTTCGTTCGACGTGACCGTCAATGTCCCCGATATCGGCCCGCGCCCGTCGCTGCGGCTTTCGGTCGAGAAATCCGCCGGGAAGGTGAGGGTCAGCGCCGCGTACTCCAACGGGCTTCCTGTGAAGGAGAAATCGCCGCTGGTTGCGTCATATGCGACGCTGGCCGCCGGAACGCCGGAAAAGACCATGCCCGCCGGCAGATTGGCCAGCGTCAGAGCAAATCGGGTGATCACCTCGGAGCCGTCGCCGTCGGATTGCTGCGCCGTCCACACGCTTGCAGGCGCCAGCGACACCGGGCCGTCGGTTTCGGTCAGCACCGGATTGACGATGGCGATATCGACGTCAGCCGCGGGTGCGACCGCCACGGTCTGCGAGGTGCTGGCGCTGCCCTCGGGAGAGGTTGCGACGATCGTGACGCCTATGCTGCCCGAGAAGTCACCCGGAAGCCCGAGCGAAAGTCCCTGCGCCTGCGCGATCGTGCCGGTCCACGTGTCGTTCAGGATCGGCGTGTCCGTGCCGTCCACCCGCGCGTAGGCGCCGGCCGGCAGATCGGTGAAGGTCAGGGAGACGGTCGTCGCGTCTTCGGAACCGTCCTGGTCCGAGATCGCCACGGCGATCTCGAGATCGGCGATCGCTCCGCTGCCGTCGCCGGAGAGCGAATCCTCGAATGCCGAAACGGTGACCGGCGCGGAGACGGCGAGGTCCGGCGTCGCCGCGATCTCGATCGAGACAGGCACCGACGCCTGTCCTCCTTCGTCCGTCACGGCCGACAGTCTGCCGGTGATGCGGGTCGCGGGATTCTCCGTCGAGAAATCGGCCGGAAAGGACAGGATCAGGTCATCGTATTCGGTGGGCGTCAGGACAAGATCGAGCGCGCTCGACGTGACCGGCGAGAAAGTCGCGCCGCCATCGATCGACACCAGTGCACCGCCCGGCAGGCCGGTCAGGTTCAAGACGATCCGGGTGACGCTTTCGGAACCGTCGGCATCGGTCGTTTGCGGCGCATAGGTATCCGCGAGACGCACCAGGACCGGCGCGTCCGTCTCAACTGCCTGCGCGGGACCGGTCCCCGCGATCTCGACATCGCCCTCCACCGCGATAGTGACGGGGACGGTCACCGGCGCGGCATCGCCGAAGTTGGAGGTGGCGGTGACCGTCGCCTCGATCGCCAGACCCACGAGGTCCGACCGCTGCTCGGTCGAAAAGTCGGGCGGAAAGGTGACGACGAGCGCTTCGTAGGCCGCCAGCGGTCCGGAGAAGGCCAAGGACAAAGATCCGTTCGCCGCCGTGGTCAGTGTCCCGGCAGACGCGAGTGTTCCAAATGGCAGGCCGGTCAAGACAAGGCCGACCTGCGTCACCGTCTCGCCGGTGCCGACGTCCGGGATCACGGGCAGGAGAAAACTCGCGGGCAGGAAGAAAAGCCCGGCATCCGTCTCGAACAGCGCGGCCGTCCCGAGAGCCGACACCTCGATGGCCGGGGGCGGGGTGGCACCGTCGAGGTCGAAACCGGCATCTTCTTCCACATTGGTTCCGAACCCGTATTCAGTGTAGAGCAAAAGCGGGCTGATCTCCAAGCCGATCAGCGGGTCGATCAGGTTTCGCGCCGCGATGTCGATTGATTCGAGCGGCGCCGGCGGGGCAAAGCCCACGACATCCTCGAAGAGCGCCTGGAGGTCGTCTCCGATCTCCAGTTCCCCGCTTTCCCCCAGCGGACGTTCGAGCGCCAGCGTCTGCACCGGCTGCAGCGGCACCCTGGTGCCATCGACCGTCAACACGAAACCGTTTTCCATGCCGTTCAGCAGCACCACCGCAGTGCCGTCCGGCTGAAGCAGGATCAGATCCTCGCCAAGGGAGATCGCGAGGTCGGTCACGGTGCCCGCGGGCAGATCCGGAACCGGGCGCTCGTCCGTGTCCACGACCAGGATACCCTCTTGCGGCTCCCCGCCCATGGCACGGATCAGCCGTTCGGGCAGGCTTTCGAACATGGCTTGCATGGAAGCGGGTGACTCGGTCTCGGTTGTCATTGGTTCGCCTTTAGTGAGGGCCAACCGCATCCTTTGCAAATTGACCAAAAATTTTCAGCAAATTGCATTCATTTGGTTAATACTTTGGAAACAGGATCGGGTTGACGGTGCCCTGCTCAGAAGTTGTTCACGAGCCTTTTCGGGCGTCGGCTCGGTACCCTACGGCCACGTGACCCGCCTGCAGCGCCGCCCCTCTCGGCCCGGGGGGACGGCGCGAAAGATCCCGGAATCGCGCGAGATCGGCAGTGCAGGCAACACGGGAGGGTATGGCGTGAAGATGGTGGGCGACCCTGGATCGCCTGCCAGACCGATAAACCATTGAAATGGCTGCAACCGCTCGGCGGGCTGATTGCAGTTTGTCCCACCTTTCTGCCCCTCATCGTGTACAAACTCAAGAAGTTTGCCAGTTTGGACGTGAGGCCAGCTTTCAGGGAAGCCATCTCGATTTCGCTCCACATGGTTCAGTGGCACCAATTCGCCCGAGCATCCCCGCAGGTCCATGTAAATGGAAACGCAGAGCAAAGATGCGAAAAGGCTACCTAAAGCGTTTCGAGACCAGTTAGAGACATATCCGGCAGCCCAAAAATGGTTCCAGCATTCCCGTGTCGAAATACATGTCGCAGAGTTCACCGATTACTTCGGAGACGGCAGTGTAGGATCGTCTTGAGTTTCTAGAAGGTCTGTTCGATAGGGTTCAGGTCCGCGGAGCAGGGCGGCAGGTGCAGGAACCAGCGGCCGTGCGCCTTGAGCGCGGCATCGCTTCCCTGTTGAAGTGGGTGGCAAGGTTGTCCGGTAGCGCTGCGGTACCGGGCGGGACCTCCGGGATCAGGACTTCGCGCACATAGGTGGCAAAGGCAGGACCGTCCATCGCTTTCTTGAACACCCAGAGCGCAATGAGGGCATCCTTTGTCAGGCCTGCGATGAGGGTCTGCACGTCCCAACTCTGAAACGGTGCGTCCATATGCAATTGTTCGCCGCGCCTGGCGGCCCATCTACGCAACCGTGTCAGGTTCCTCCCCACAGCGGTTTCACCCGGGAAGACCACGCGATCTGGCATCCGGGACATGGGTGGTAGGCGATGTGCATATCAACCTTTGCGCTGCCGCCTCACCTCGGCGCGGCGCCGCTCGGCAGCAACCAACGACTTTTTGCGTGAAACCAAGACGTCTCAAAAGCTGCGCGATCGCAGAATGATGCACGACCACATCCGCCGAATCCGAAAGCGCGTCGAGCAACACAAAAAGAGGGATGTCCGGGTCTTGCATGACCAGTTCTTCGAAGAGCCCGACATGCCAGGCAAGCTTTCTCGTCCTGCTTGGACGCCTCGTTGGTGCCGGCTTGGCGACCCCAGCGGTCCGGATTTGTCTGCTTCAACGGGCGCCAGTCGCAGCCGATATCTGCAACCGCCGCGCCTTCTCTCTCCCCGTCAATCTGTTCGATAACAAACGCGCTAAACGAGCACGAAGTTCGGCCGGCAGAGGTGCAGGCATTAAGTGATCTTCTCCGAAATGGGATGAATAACAAAACAAGCTTCAAGGGGATCCATATAATTTACTGCCTTCCGTAAACGCTTTATTGAGTGGGCTCTTTGCCAGCCAATGCAGAGCATGAACACGAGATCCCGGTTGTCGTTAAATTATGCAGATCAAAGGTCGGATCTTGTCGGTGGCATGCGAAAGACTTTTGCTGACGGGCGCTTTTCATATGGCCTGAAAAAGCGCCACGACCTGCTTCGTCTGGAGTACCTCCTCGAGATAAACGTCCAGAAGCATCTCGGGCGGATTGCGATCTGATTTTTCCTTGTAGGTTCGAATGGTTCTGAAGCCGCAGTTCTCGATCCTCGAAACCATTTGGTCCGCCGTCATCATGTTCAGCGTTGCGTACATGGCCCACAGGGCGCTCTCGGTCGTCTCGTCGAGGCGACTGAGTGCGTGCTGGATGTGGCTAATCTGCGACGTCAGATGTTCCCAGTTCGTCCAACCCAAAGCCCAGAGATGGCCACCGTCCTCGCTGTAGTAGAGTGGCGCCACCTGAAAGAAGAAGTGCCCGCCAGGCCGCAGAACAGATCTCAAGTTCCGGACGACATCATCAAAGATCCTCTGGTCGACATGTTCGAGCGTTGACCACGAAAAGATCACGTCGAACTCTCCCGTCAGTTCTTCGTTCGGTCTGATTTCCCGGAAAGAAAGCGCGTCGATGTTGGCGGTCGGCGCGTAAGTCTTCAGGATCTCCGGGCAATCGAGATGCTCGTCGTTGATGTCGACACCGAGCACGCTCCCTGCTTCGAAACGGGCGCAAACAGCGGCAGCCTGCACTCCCTCGCCGCAACCGAAATCCAGAACTCGTTTGCCCTTGAGACCGCCATGGCTTTCAAGCCAGTCAGAAACGACGCCGGCCGCCATGAAGTATTTGGATTCGAAAACTTCCTTCGTCGGGATGTGGGGCGTGCGCGTCATGTCGGTTTCCTGCTCTGGGCCTGCCATGGCTGTCGATCCGCGCGGGTTCGACGCCGTTTTTCACAGAATTCTTAGCGGCTCAAGGATCAATGAGTCCATGCCCGTTGACCAACTCGCACCGGCGACAACTACCAGCGGACTCAACGTTCAATTTCATGCCTGCAGTCTTTGCCCGTTTGCGCAAGTTCACTATGGTCTCGAACAACGAGGCAATCATCAACCAGTCTCCTGTCACGTGCAGCGACGAAACTCCGGGAAAAAAACGCATGGTCGAAGTCAACACTCTTTACGGGCTCATTTCCGTGCCCGATTGGCCAACCGATCTCATCGTTCGCGCGCTTGAGGCGTTCGGGGAGTGGGCGCCGGTCGAGCAGCGCCTGTTTTCATCCTTGATTCGCGAACATGATCGGGTCTGGGACGGCGGAGCCTTCCTCGGAACGTTTGGGCTCGGGGCAGTTCAGTTCGCTGCAAGCGCGGGTCGGCGGCCGGACTTCCTTCTCGCGATCGAACCCGGGCGCTCCATTGCGCCCCATCTCGGTCTGAACCTCCAACGCAACAGTCCTTGCTCCTGGGATGTCTCGCCTTATGCGATCAGCATGGAGGAACAAATTCTCTATCCTGCCAACGATTCCGGCGAAAACCATGGCGCGCTGTCCTACGCGTCAGGAATCGGTGAAACGGCTGAATCGCAGGATCAGTCCAGACGTTGGCTCTGGCGTGGAGGGCAGACCGTTGTCTCGCCTGCGCGAGCAGCTTGGGCGACTACGACTGCCTGAAGCTGGATGTCGAGGGCATGGAGTTCGATGCTCTCCGCAGCGATTTTGACTATCTGAAGGAACACAAGCCCGTCATCTGGGTCGAATGCAACGAGAGCCATACAAGCTTGAAGGTTCTGGAAGCAATGATCGCACTCGGGTACGAACCAATATACGTTGCATTTCCGGCATTTCGATCGGACAATTTCAACGGCAATTCGGAGAAGTTTTTTCCCATGGCCTATGAGGCAGCGCTCGTTGGCGCTTCGCCGGACAGGCTGGACGCGCTGGTGGCTGCAATTGACCCTCTGAGATCATCGCCGTCCCTGTGCAAGATCCATGGGACCTGCGCAAGGCCATGTGGACAACTCCGCGATGGGCGCAAGAAGACTGGGTTAGCCTCAGCCGCCGGAGTTAATTGCGATGTTGGGCAGGATGGCCCGGAAAGAGGAACTCGGATGTTTCTTGACCCCATAGTACCATTGACATGAGCCATCCTGCGTCCTAAGAGACACGACCTGATCAAATGGCGCGGCTTGTGGTGCCGTTTTCGACGATACCAAAGCTTCGCCGCGGCTGAGACGCGATCATTGCCGGCACCGCAACCCAAAAGTACGGTTGCCAGAGGACGCTCCGGTCGGCACCCTGCCTCCAAACGTAGCGTACTCGGGGAATTCTGGATTTTGCCGAAGTATGTGTAAACTAAAAGGTCGGAAAGCTTGTCATGTCTGAGTTTGACTTTCTTGATGCCGCGATATGGGGAACCGTTGACAAGGTCGAGGGATGGCTCAATTATTCCGCTGCGCATTTCACGTGGAGTTTGATCAAACACCAAGCGGAGTTGCCAGTTTCGGTAATTATTGAATTCGGGATCTATAAAGCGAAATATCTTTCGCTCATCGCTGCGGCATCAGCTAAATCTCGCAAGAAGATAATTGGATATGATGGTTTCTTTGAAAGCTATGGTAAAGAGATTTCTGTCGAGCACATCGAGTTCGTTCGTAACATGATGCTCAGCAATGTATCGACCGTGATAGATGCAGCCGGTCGTCTCAAAGTTATCCGTTCCAACACATTAAGGCTTACAGCCCAAGACCTCTCCAAGAAATCGGTTCTTCGATTTCTTTTGCAAGTGTAGATGCCGGGCACGAGGCGGACGAAGTTGCCCACGATTTAGGTATTATATCGTCGGTTCTGACACCCGGTGCGATAATAGCTGCAGATGACGTGTTCAATCCACTTTGCCGGGCGTGATGGAGGGCTTTTGCCGCTTTATGTCAGCAGACAGGACAATCCTAAGATTGTTCCTTTCGCATATGTTGGAAACAAATTGTTTCTGACCACACCAGACTATCACACCTATTATTTTGACTTGACGGAGCGTTTTCATCCAAGTCTCTGACGCTCCCTATGTAGGTGCCACCAAAAAAGTATTGCAGGGCAATATGGACATTGGCTATTCACCAGTTCTTTTCGGACGGCAAATTGTTCCCTTTGTTGAATAAGCGATGAACTGGTCCGGAACCAGATAGTCCTCGAGCTCCGCAGCGTGGATCGAGGAAAAGGCGACGTTGCGGCGATTTCGCTCATTCACGTCAGGTATCCTTCACTATGCAGCCACTCATGAAGAGTATTAGGTCCCACATCAAACGGCCTGGGAAATGCGTTCTGGAGATCAATCCGCATTCGGTAGAGTTCCCGCACGTTCTTGGGGATCCGGGTGCCATAGGCAAAACTGCCGTAGTGCCAGTAGCGGTCAGGAGACGCAGCTCGGCATTGAGGAGACCCGGTGCCGGTACCACCACCACAATTCGTAGACTTCGGTATTGTCGCCAGCATACCGCCAAGAAGTCATCGTGTCGCCGATCGGTCCAAGCTTAGTGAAATGGTAAAAGCGCAGGAGTGCATCATTGATCATCGCCCGCCCCTGATCGTCGATGGCGAGCTTCCGACGATTGAGGTTCCAACTCGCGACATTGTAGCCGGGATCGCGCAAGATCACCACGCCGTCGAAGAAACACGGCACCAGGTTGCACCATTTCTGATCGACGAAGATCCCGATGTCGAGCCGGTCATGGCACCAGTCGTCCAGCCTATCGGTCCACCACTCGGCAAAGCGACGCGCCTCCGGACAGTTCCGCACGGCCAGAAAGCCCAGGTTGAAGATGCCGTAGTCAAGCAACGTGATCTCGTTGTCGATGATCGCCTGCGTGTCGGCCCTGGCATCCGGGTCGAGTTGATGCGGCGTCAGGACGATCGACGCGGTGTCAAGGACCTCCTCGACCGGCGTGACCGGGTTGAAGAGCGCGATGTCCGGATCAAAGTAGAACACCTTCTCGGCATCGGGCTGGTCCATGATGTGCTGCAGCGCCCGTCCCTTGACAGCGGTGCAGGCCTCCACAACGTCGTGGCGGAATAGCCAGCCATCCGTTATGTCACCGTAGAGGTCTTCGGCAGTGATCACGTGATCGAAATCCTCGGCCTGCCAATCAAGTTCGAAGCCCTCCGGCGCCTTGTCGGTCAGAACCGCCCAGATGACCCAATCCGGGTGGTGAAGCCTCAGAGAGGCCGCCAAGACACGCGCGCGATCGAGGTAGCTGTAGGAAAAGCTCGTGTAGACATGTACCGGCATCTCACCGAACCCCTTCCAGAACAGACAACGAGAGCCGGCTCTTGACGGCGTTGACAGCAAATGCAGCGCGCTCTTCGCGGAGATTTGCGACCATTTTTTCCACGTCATCACCAGAAAGAAACTCGGTCAAAGCGTCTTCATCCGGCAGAACAACGCCGCGCCCCAATTGCTCGACCGTCGATGCGACATTCCCGGAGCCCGCATTGGTAACAAGCCACGCACCGCCCTCCAGTGCCTCATAGGCTGTGAGCGCGAATGTTTCGGGCCACTCGGGCCAGTGGAGAACCAGATCGATCTCTTCTGCGGCGACGGCGCGTGCCATGGCGTCTGGATTGTCCGCAGTAATCCTGACCTCGACCTTTCTGCCCTCAGTCCGAGTATCGGAGGCATAGAAGACGATGAATTCGAACCTGGCCTGGAATGCAGGGTCATGCGATAAGTGTTCGAAGACCGGCCAACCCTTGTGCCGAACAGGTGTTCCCAGAAAGCCGATCCGGATGCGTCCGAAAGCCGTGGGCTTCAATGGTTGGGCGCGCGGCTCCCAAGTAAGAGTCAGGTGTGGAACGGTAACGATCTTCTTCGTCCGGAAGGCGGAACTGGTAAGCCACAGGTCCTGAGCGAAAGACGATGGAGACAGGATTGTCGGAGCAAGCGTCGCGAACAGTTTTTTCATGCGACGTACATGACTTACCCGCTCCTTGCCATACGCACAGATCCTGCAGGCATTCGATGCCACATCGGGTGCGCCACAGAATGCAAGATTGTTGCGCTGCAAACGAACGCCAGGACAAATTGTGAAATAGTCGTGCAGCCACACCACGATATTCTTGAAATCAATATGCGTGCCCAACTGCGCGACCTGCTCCGGGTTGTGCCCCAACAGCTGATGGATGCTTAGTGATACTCTCGTGCCCGCTTCGACCAGATCTTCAATGGCCGCGATCAGGTCGGACATACGGCACCCTGCGGCGACTTTGCCATCCAGAACCAGCACCACTGCCGTGTCTTCGTCGTTCTCGGCGGCGAGGCACGGCAACGGCTGCACCGGATGAATGTTGAGATAGTGACCTCCCGCATCCCGCGTCAATCGCTCCTCACGAAGCACGCAAACCTGTATACCGCCGGGGATCCTCGTGTAGTTGTCGTGACTTGCCGATACGAGCAGCCATCCGCGGCGCACAGGTTCCAAAAGGTTGAGAACCTCCTCTCTGGCAAGAAGCTCCTCGGAAGGCCCCTCCCGCTTCCAGATTGCCGTCTGCTCGGACAGCGGCAAGAGCTGTTCCAGCACTTCAAGATGCGGATGCCTGGCTTCCCGTTCATCGGTCAGTTCGGAACTCCGAAAACTTGGCTTCTAGCCCATCCGGTTCATCCGTCAGTTCGGACTCCGACAATTTGGCTTTTAGCCCATCCGGTTCATCCGCCACTTCAACATGAGTTGGCACGGCCATGGGTTCGTCCGGTGACGGAGCGGCACACGGGGTTTCAGGCTCCAGCCAGGGCCTGAAGGTCGGCCTTATCATTCCGTTCTTCTTGTAGACAACTCGCTTGAGAAACTTTCTCGGTATACGGTTGCGGCGGAACACGACAACTCGGACCAGCGACCTGGGCTTCGAGTTTGGACGAAAAAATATGGCGTTCCAGTTCAACGCTTCGGTCCTTGGCTTTGGATATGTCTTCGTGCGGTTGTCGTTTATCGCACGTCCAGCGTATGTTCCAGCGCCGGTTGTAGTGAATGTCTCAATCGAGAATTCAATCGTTGCTGATCTGGTTTGCCCGCAAGATCTCGACAAACGACCGCACAACTAAACTTGGTCAGCGTAGCCTTTCATCCGGCTTCATGGGCAGCCTCGAAACCTGCTTGGAAAGCTGCCGATTGATCTCCTCTTTCCTTCCATCGATCTCGGGTGGTTGTTCCCCTGTTTTTGCGGAAACTGCCCAATCTTCGAACTCCGGTCGCATCACGTCCATAATGACTTTCACGAGCGCGACTTCGTCGTTGCCGTTCGATATGGAAGGAATGGCGGCTTGTTTTTTGGTCCCGTCGAGCATGGGTGAAAAAAGCATAAGCGCCGCCTCCCCTGTAGAGGCTCGTCTTCGAGTTGCGCCAGACCACGACGCAATCTGGGCCTACACTACCATCGGAGGTGGATTGATGTGCTTTGTACATTAGTCCGGCTAGATGATGAGCAACAGTATTGCCGTTGATACGCTTCCTGTCGTACGCCTTCACCATCCTCAATAGGGGGACGCTTCCAGTCTTGTCTCTTGAAAAGGGAGGGTGCACCGGAACCTGCCAAGCCAATAGGCACCGTCACTTGCATGGGTGTCAGCGCGCCACCTAAGATATGTCGTGTGTATCGGTACTTGTAGCCAGCAGGCGTATGAACGAGATTGATAGTGTAGATGCGGGCATCCCCTTGACGAATGCCGGTACGATGAAGCTGTGTTGACGCAACGCGAGCGTCGCGGATGCTCTCCATATGTGGTAAAAACTCTCGCTTCATGGCTTCGGACACGACTTGTAGCATCTGCTCCAGTGGATGATGTCTGCCACGTAGAACATTGCTCACCCACTGCGATGGCTGGCTACCTTGGGCCGTAGCACCGAGCCCCGCATAACCGAGCAATGCAATGCCGTCCGACACCTCAATGATGGTGCATTTTACGGCGCTGTCGATTGGTGCTTTTCCGAATGATGACAGACGCCGGTCAGCTGCCAACCAGATTGATCCTTTAGGGTCAGGATGCATTGATTTTCAACGCGCTGCGTGATTCACGGCTCGCAAAACGGAGCGGTGACATGAGCGACCTTTACTGGCTGACTGACGAACAGATGGCCAAGCTTTCCCCTTTCTTTCCGAAGTCCCACGGCAAACCTCGCGTTGACGATAGGCGTGTGTTGAGCGGGATTATCTTCATCAATCGCAATGGGTTGCGCTGGCGAGACGCCCCGGAAGCCTACGGGCCGCACAAGACGCTCTACAGCCGGTGGAAGCGTTGGAGCGAGAAAGGCATTTTCGCGCGGATGATGGTCGGCCTGGCTGCCGAACACAGCGAGGAAAAGACCGTGATGATCGACGCGACATATTTGAAGGCACACCGCACCGCGACCAGCATGGCCGCAAAAAAGGGGGGCGTGGCCGCCTGATCGGTCGCACCAAGGGCGGCATGAACACCAAACTCCATGCCATCTGCGACAGCCAGGGACGCCCTCTCAATCTGTTTGTCACCGCCGGACAGGTCAGTGACTACATTGGTGCCCGGGCATTGCTGAGCAGTTTGCCTAATGTCGACTGGTTGCTCGGGGATCGTGGCTATGACGCCGACTGGTTCAGAGAAGCGTTGAAAGACAAGGGGATACGCGCCTGCATCCCCGGCAGAAAGCAACGCAAGACCACAGTCAAATACGACAAGCGTCGATACAAACGGCGCAACCGCATCGAGATCATGTTCGGCAGGCTCAAGGACTGGCGGCGTGTGGCAACACGATATGATCGCTGTCCCAAGGTCTTCCTCTCAGCCATCGCCCTCGCAGCAGTCGTCATCTACTGGTTATAAATCCTGACCCTAGCGGTCTTGGTCGGAACGCTGTTTACCTCGTCCAGCTTGAGTGTGTCGAACTCCATGACGTGAGCGAGGGCACGCGAGCCGTATTCTGCGTACCCCTTTTGCAACTCGGCAAGCAGCAACTCACGCTCCCTTCCTTCCGGTACTGGGGATATGCCACGAGCCTCGCAGAACGCCCTCAGGAGGCCTGTATCGTCGATTTCACGGGACAGCGTTGCGAAGTCCTCGGGGTCGGCGTCATCGAGCCACTGAGCGGTTCTCAGGGCCGACAGGGCCATGCCTTCTGGCAGGCCGTCTTCGGCTCTCTTTTCGCGGAAGGCCGCGAGCATCTGGTTGAAGTGAGCGCGGACATGCGCGCGCATTTCGTCATATCTCATTCTGAGAACCCTCGGTTGCGCGAACATCGACTGTGCAACCGCCGCGAGCAGCCTTGAGAGATTTGCGGCGATCCGGGGCTCGCGAGTACCAAGAGAAACCTTGAGATGCCGTTTACCCGCGCCTTGATGACAGGCTGCTGGAAGGGGATAGCGGAAGTAGAAAATTCCATGTGTGGAGGTCGTCATACGAACTCCGTTAGATCAGTTCGCGGCGACGAGATTGGGCCACCAATGGAAGCCAGCTTGGCTGCGGACGAGATCTCGGTCATTGCCGAGCGCGATGCAGCGTTCGGCGACGACGGCATCGAGTTCGGCCAGGGTGTCGAAGTGGCGGTTGACGATCGGCTCGTCGACATGGATCCAGAGCGTCTCGGCCGGCTGAAGCTCGGGGCTGTAGGGTGGCAGGAGAACGAGGCGGATGCCCTCGGGCACGGCGAGCGGCGCGGTGTGCCAGCCGGCGCCATCGAGCACGAGGATGATGATCCGGTCGGGCCCTGCACCGGCCTCGCGGGCGAAGAGGGCCAGGGTGTTCTCGAACAGCGCCTTTTCGACACCGGTCGCGAGATACCAGAAGCTCTCGCCGGTCATCGGCGAGACGAAGGCGGTGACGTAGAGCCATTCGAAGCGGTGGTGGCCGCGAGCGACCGGCCGCTGGCCGCGCGGCGCCCAGACCCGCCGCAGGATCGGCTTCAGCCCGATCCGGTGTTCGTCGGTGGCGAAGACCTCGATTATCGCGCCGGGATGGCGCTCCGCCTCCTCGGTGACGGCTTCGGCGAGGTTTTTTTAAACGCCTCCTGTTCCTCTGGCGTCGCCGCCCGCGCATGTTGCGGCCGCGGGCGCTGGATCGTCCAGCCGATGGCGCGCAGCGCCTCCCAGCCGCGCTGCTCGGCGACCGCGGCCAGCCCGAGCTCGGCTGCGATCACCGTCGCGACTTTCTTCGCCGTCCACACCCCGCCGTCGTCGGGCGGGGTCTTCACCCGCTCGCGCAGCATCGCAAGGATCTCCGGCGTCAGGATCTTCGGCTTGGCACCGTTGCCCCGGCGCCGGTCGCCGAGGCTCGACGGCCCGAAGCGGTTGTAGCGCACCACAAGTTCCTCGACCCAGCGCCGCACGAAGCCGGTCAGGCGCGCCACCTCGGCGCAACTCCGCCCCTCCGCCAGCAGCCAGATCACCTGGTAGTGCCGTGCCAGCGTCACATCCTTGCTCTCCCGCCAGCCCGCCTGGAGTTCGGTGACGCCGAGATGATCCGCAACCTGCACCATGCCTGCCCCCTCTTGTTGCTGGGCAGGAGATTAGCGCTTTCGAGTCCCTCTGTGAATCCTTGCTGCAACGAGTCAATCAGCCGGAGTCCGTATTAGATAGCTTGCGAGGCGCATGATGTGTCCCACCATTGTGGCCCACTAGCGGTTTTTGCAGCCTAACTCGCTGGTTTTGAATGGAATGGTGGGCGACCCTGGAATCGAACCAGGCGTGCGTCTCCGCGAGGGAGTTACAGTCCCCTGCCACACCTTGCGGCCTGTCGCCCACGCGCCAAAGCCGCTGGCCTTGGCGTGGCCGGACGATTACAAGCGCGCCTCAGGGGCGTCAACCTCAAAATCGGGCGGGTCGGAACGTGGTACAAAAACCGAAATGGGTGGTCGAAAAGGAGCGTTCGAAGAAGTCTGTCACGCGGGAAACGGTGTGGCTTTTCGGGTTGCACGCCGTGCGCGACGCGCTGTTGAACCCGGCCCGCGAGAAGCTACGGCTGGTGGTGACGCGCAACGCGTTCGACCGGCTGGGTGGCGCGGCCGATCAGACGGGACTCGCCCCCGAAATCTCGGACGCGAGAAAGTTCGCAGCCCCCCTCGATCCGGGTTCGGTGCACCAGGGTGCTGCGCTCGAGGTGCGGCCGCTGGACTGGGGACCGCTGGTGGACCTCGTGATCGGTGCGCCGGTTCCGCGTGTGGTCCTGCTCGACCGTGTCACGGATCCGCACAATGTGGGAGCCATCCTGCGCTCGGCCGAGGTGCTGGGGGCCCAGGCCGTGATCGCGCCGCGCCATCATGCCGCGCCGGAAACGGGCGCGCTCGCGAAATCCGCCTCCGGCGCGCTCGAGCGGCAGCCTTACGTCCGGGTGCCGAACCTCGCCAGATGCATGCAGGACCTCCGCGGCATGGGGTTTCTCATTCTGGGGCTCGATGGCGCGGCGCCGCAAACGATCGAGGCCTGCTTGGCTGGCGACAAGGCGCGGCCGGTGGCGCTCGTCCTGGGTGCGGAAGGTCCCGGCCTTCGCGAGCGGACGCGCGAGACATGCGATGCGCTGGTGCGGATCGACGCGGCCGGGCATTTCGGGTCGCTCAACGTCTCCAACGCGGCGGCGATTGCCCTATATGCATCAATGACGCACACATGAGGCCGCTTTGGGGTATCCACAAAAGATCGTCACTTGCTGCTATTGCGGAACGCGCGCGGCCTTGGTTTTGAGGGGAAAGACGCGGCACGAACTGAGCTGTTCGAGCTGCGGCGCGCCGCTTCATGATCTGAAGATGCTTCCGACGCAGAGAATGGGCTCGCGCGAGGTGTTCGGTCAGGGCAGGCCGCATCCCGCGCGTCCGCAGCGCCCCGTGACTACCGGGAAGCTACGGCGCAAGAAACGGAAATTCATGAAGAAGCTGCTCGGAGAAGCCTTCGACATTCTCGAAGATATCTTAGATTGAGCCGTGCCGCGCAGCAGGCCCTGTTGACGGTCAGTTCACAGTTTCGGGACATTCTCTTAAACAACCTCAGGTGAACTCTTACCTTAATTTCAGATCGCGGGTCCGGAACACCCGTGATCATTTCACTGTCCCTCGTTCCGTGACTGCGCTCCTGGGCTTGCCCTGGGAGCGCTTTTTTTGCAAGCGTCCGCGCGGGTCACAGCCGGGAGCAAGGCAGCATGGCATATTACTCCGATCAGGTGTTGAAAGACATTCTGCGGTCGGTGCGCACCGTGGCAATGGTAGGCGTCTCCACGAACCCCGTGCGACCAAGCTATTTTGTGGGGCGCTACCTCGGGCTGAAGGGGTTCGACGTGATCCCGGTCAATCCAGGCGCGGCAGGGCAGACCCTCTTCGGCCGGACGGTGCTCGGCAGCCTGTCGGAGATCGACCGGCCGGTGGACATGGTGGACATATTTCGTCGGTCCGAACATGTGCCGGCGATCGTGGAGGACGCGCTGGCCGTGCTGCAGGGGCTCAAGGTGATCTGGATGCAGATCGGCGTCGAACATGTCGAGGCCGCGACAAGGGCCGAAGCGGCTGGCTTGACCGTCATCCAGAACCGGTGTCCGAAGATCGAGTACCAGCGGCTCTTCGGAGAATTGCGGATGGGCGGGTTCGCCACGGGCGTGATCTCTTCGAAGCTCTGACGTCCTCGGCGACGTCGGAGGACGGCTCTGTTCCGCGCTGCGCGCGCATTGCGCCCGCCCACCGCCCCGTCATTGCCGCGAGGCCTTTTCCTCGAGGCCGGACCGGCCTTGGCGCCGGTCGAGTTCGTCGAGGACATCCGCGAGGCTCACGTCGCACGAGGCGAGCATGACCATCAAGTGGTAGACCACGTCCGCCGCCTCCGCCGTCAGCCGCGCGCGGTCGCCCTTGACGGCCTCGATGATCGCCTCGACAGCCTCCTCGCCGAATTTCTCGGCGCATTTCTCCGGGCCCTTGGCAAGCAGCTTCGCGGTCCAGCTCGAGTCCGGATCAGCCGTCTTGCGCGCCTCGATCGTCGCGAAGAGTTCCTCAAGGGTCATGTCAGCCTCATCGGTATCCCGGCGGCGGCCATGTGCGCCTTGGCCTCGCCGATGCTGTGCGTGCCGAAGTGAAAGATGGAGGCGGCCAGAACCGCCGACGCGCCGCCGTCCCTTACCCCTTCGACCAGGTGTTCCAGGGTACCCACGCCACCGGATGCGATCACGGGGATGTCGACCGCATCCGAGATCGCTCGTGTAAGTGGCAGGTTGAAACCCGCTTTGGTTCCGTCCCGGTCCATCGAGGTCAGCAGGATCTCGCCCGCGCCTTTGTCAGCGGCAATGCGCGCGAACTCGACCGCGTCGATGCCGGTGGGTTTCCGCCCCCCATGGGTGAAGATCTCCCATCGGCCGGGTCCAACGGTCTTGGCGTCGATGGCGCAGACGATGCACTGGCTGCCGAACTGGTCGGCGGCGGCGCGCAGCACGTCCGGGTCGGCCACGGCGGCGGAATTGAAGCTGACCTTGTCGGCCCCGGCCAGAAGCAGGCTGCGCACGTCCTGCACGGTCCGGACGCCGCCGCCGACCGTGAGCGGGATGAAGCAATGCTCGGCCGTGCGCCGGACCAGGTCGAACATCGTGCCGCGGTTTTCGTGCGTTGCATGGATGTCGAGAAAGCAGAGCTCATCGGCGCCCGCCGCGTCATAAGCCTTGGCGGCCTCCACCGGATCACCCGCGTCTATGAGATCGACGAAGTTCACGCCCTTCACCACGCGCCCGTCGGCCACGTCGAGGCAGGGGATGATGCGGGTTTTCAGCATGGTGCGGGGTGTAGTGCGCTTTGCGTGAGGAGGGAAGGGGGCGCCGCCCCATCCGCCCTCGTCGACGCGGTAACGGAACAAGAAGGCCGGCCCGCTTGTCACGCACGCTTCGGTCGCACGCTCCATCACGTTTCGCCACCGGTCCGTCGTGACCTGCCGCGCTGCAATCAGATCTTTTCGACCGTGATTGCGTCTCCGGTGTAGAAAGCCAGGTGATCCTTGATCCGCGCCACGTCCTCCAGCGGGTCTTCGTAGGTCCAGACGGCATTCTCGAGCGTCGTCGACTTGGTGACGACCGAGTAGTAGTTCGCGTCGCCCTTGTGCGGGCAATGGGTCGTCTTGTCGGTGCGATCGAGGAACGCCATGGCGATGTCGTCACGCGGGAAGTAGATTACCGACGGGTAATCTCCCTCCGTCAGTTCGAGCGCATTGTTGCTTTCGCCCAGCACTGCGCCGCCGGCGCGCACACTCCACCGGCCATCGGCCCGCGTGATATGTATCTGATTGGCCACTCTCGCCTCTCCCGTGTTTCCTCGTTTCGTTCTGACCGCCGATGGTAACAGCCAGATGATACGCTATACCGGAGCGCAGGCGGCGCGCAACCACGCGCCAGTCGCCTCGCCGACGCGCGGGCCGATCTTCTCCAGCACCTCCGCATGATAGGTGTTCAGCCAATCCCGCTCCGCCGCGCTCAGCATGTCCGGAACGATCAGCCGGCGGTCGATCGGAACGAAGGTCAGCGTGCGCCAGTGCAGCATCTCGCGGTGGTCGTCGCCGCCGGGCAGGGCCGGTGCCTCCTCGACCACGACCAGGTTCTCGATCCGGATGCCGAAGGCGCCTTCGCGGTAGTATCCGGGCTCGTTCGACAGGATCATGCCGGGCTCCAAAGGCACCGCCGAGATCCGGGACAGGCGCTGCGGCCCCTCGTGGACGCGAGAGATAGGCGCCGACACCGTGCCCCAGACCGTGATCGAAATCCTGCCCCGCCATCCACAGCGGCAGGCGCCCGATCATCTCGATATCCCGCCCGGCGAGGCCTGCAGGCCAGCGCAGGCGTGACATGCCGATCATGCCCTGCAGCACGCGGGTGAAGCAGGCGCGCGCCTCATCCGGCGGCGTGCCGATGGCGATCGTCCGGGTGATGTCCGTGGTGCCGTCAAGATACTGCCCGCCGCTGTCGAGCACCAGAAGATGCCCGTCCTCCAGCCGGCTGTCGGTCTCCTCGGTCACACGGTAGTGCATGATCGCGCCATTGGGCCCAGTGCCGCTGATCGTCTCGAAGGAGATGTCCTGCAGGGCATTGTCCTGGCGTCGACAACTCTCCAGCCGCGTCACGACCTGCGTTTCCGTCAGGCTTCCCGGTTCCTGCGCATCGAGCCAGGCCAGCAATTCCACCACGGCCGCCCCGTCGCGCAGATGCGCCTGCGCCGAGCCCTCGATTTCTGCGGCGTTCTTGCGGGCCTTGGGCAGGGCGCAGGGATCCTCGCCCATCTGCGCCCGGTCGCCGAGGGCATCGGCCACGATCACCGGCACGCTCTGCTTGTCGACGAGCACCGGTCCGCCGAGACCGGCCACATGGTCCAGAAACCGCGCCGGATCGTGAACGGCGACCTCAGTCCCCAGATGATCGCCCAGTTCCGACAGCTTTGCCTCCGGGACGAAGAGATCGACCTCGCCACTGTCGTGCAGCACGGCGAACGCTTGAAGGATCGGAATGCGCGGAATGTCCGAGCCGCGCAGGTTCAGCAGCCAGCAGATCGAATCCGGCAGGGTGATCACCGCCGCCTTGCAGCCTTGCTCCGCGAGCCCTTCCGCCAGCCGCGCGCGTTTCTCCGCGTGCGCTTCGCCCGCGAACTCGATCGGATGCACCCGCGCGGCTCCCATCGGCGCCGCCGGCCGGTCGGTCCAGACCCGGTCAACGAGGTTTTCGGTTCGCTCCATCGTGATGCCGGAGCCCTTCAGCGCCTTCTCCAGGTCCTCGAACTGCCCCGCCGTGTAGAGCCACGGATCGAAGCCGACCCGACTCCCCTCCGGCAGATGCTCCTTCAGCCACGGACCGGGGCGCGTGTCCGGCCATGGCACCGGGGTGAAGTGGTCCGTGTCGACCTGCGCCTTGACCTGCGTGCGGTAGCGCCCGTCGATGAAAACGCCCGCGATGCCCGGCAAGCGCGATGCAGAACCCGGCCGAGCCGGTGAAGCCGGTGAGCCAGGCCAGCCGCTCGTCGCAGGGCGCCACGTATTCGCCCTGGTGCGCATCCGCCCGCGGCACGATGAAGCCGTCGAGCCCCTCCGCCGCCATCACCTCCCGCAGCGCCGCCAGCCGGGGCGGGCCCTGGTCGGGCCGCGCGGTGACCTCGAATGACTGGAACATCACCCCTCCTTCTTTGGTCGTGAAATACCTCGGGGAGTCCCGAAGGGACGGGGGCAGAGCCCCCTGCGCGCGCCTCAACTCGCCCGCCTGATCCCCATCATGCGCGCGCGCGCCCTCGGATCCTTGTCGAAGAGTGCGGCCAACTGCTCCGTCATGGCGCCGGCCAGCTGCTCCACATCGGTGATCGTGACCGCCCGGTCGTAGTAGCGCGTGACGTCATGGCCGATCCCGATCGCCAGCAGCTCGACCTGCTTGCGCCGCTCCACCATCGCGATCACGTCGCGCAGATGCTTCTCGAGGTAGTTCGCCGGGTTGACCGACAGGGTCGAATCGTCGACCGGCGCGCCGTCGGAGATCACCATCAGGATCTTGCGCGCCTCGGGCCGCCCCACCATCCGCCGATGCGCCCATTCCAGCGCCTCGCCGTCGATGTTCTCCTTCAGCAGCCCTTCCTTCATCATCAGGCCGAGGTTGGTCCGCGCGCGCCGCCACGGCGCATCCGCGCCCTTGTAGATGATGTGGCGCAGATCGTTCAGCCGCCCGGGCTGCTGCGGACGTCCGTCGTTGAGCCAGGCCTCGCGCGCCAGCCCGCCTTTCCACGCGCGCGTGGTGAAGCCGAGGATCTCCACCTTGACGTTGCACCGCTCCAGGGTGCGCGCCAGAACATCGGCGCAGATCGCGGCGATGGAAATCGGCCGGCCGCGCATCGACCCGGAATTGTCCAGCAGCAGCGTCACGCACCGTATCGCGGAACTCGGTGTCCTTCTCGACCTTGAACGACAGCGGCGTCGTCGGGTTCGCCACCACCCGCGCCAGCCGCCCGGCATCGAGGATGCCTTCCTCGCGGTCGAACTCCCAGGACCGGTTCTGCTGCGCCTGCAGCCGCCGCTGCAACTTGTTGGCCAGCCGCGAGACAGCGCCCTTCAGCGGCTCCAGCTGCTGGTCGAGATAGGCGCGCAGACGCTCCAGCTCGATCGGCTCGGCCAGGTCCTCCGCCGTGATCTCCTCGTCATTGTCGCCGGAATAGACCCTGTAATCGGGATCCGCATCGGAGACGGGCTGCGGCGTGGGCGGCTCCAGCGGCGCTTCGCCCTCGGGCAGTTCGGCCTCCTCGCCCATTTCCTGGTCGGCCATGTCGTCCATGGAGACCTGCGCCTGGGCCGCGTCCTGCTGGTCTTCCTGGCTCTGCTCCGGCGTGCCTTCGGCGTCCTCCTCGCCTTCCTCGTCCTGGCCCTGGCTGTCGGGATCGTCCTGGTCCTCGGCGTCCTCCTGGGCCTCGTCCTCCTGCTCGTCGTCGAGCTGATCGGGATCGTCGCCCAGCTGGTCGCCATAGCCGAGATCGGTGATCACCTTGCGGGCAAACCGGGCAAAGCTGGCCTGGTCGGACAGCATCTCCTTCACGTCCTCGAGCGTGCCGCCGGCCTGCTCCTCGATGAAGGCGCGCCAGAGCTCCATCACGTTCTTCGCCGCCGCCGGCATCTCGCGGCCGGTGGCGAGGTGCCGGATCAGGTAGCCGGCCGCGACCGGCAGCGGCGCCTCCGACGGCTCCTTGACCTGGTCGTATCCGCGCCGCAGCGCCTCGTGGTTGATCTTGGCGTCGATGTTGCCGGCGGTGCCGGGCATGTCGCGCGCGCCCATCGCCTCGCAGCGCGCGGTCTCCATCGCCTCGTAGAGCTCGCGCGCCATGTCGCCCGGCGGCGCATAGCGCGCGTGGGTCGGAATCGTTGTGATAGCGGCGATTCAGCGCGAACGCGTCGGCTGTGCCGCGCGCCAGCAGCACCTCCTCGCGGGTCATCCGGCGCGACACCTGCGGCAGGCGCATGGAATCGCCCGTGAGCCCCGGCGGATCGACGGAATAGCTGACGTTCAGCTCGCGGTCATGCGCCATGACTTTCGACGCTTCGGCCAGCGCCTTCTTGAACGGATCGGCGGGGTTGTCGTTGGACTTGCTCATCTCAGCGCCTCGGTTTCGGGATGGTCCGCGGCCAAATCCGCGCAGGTCTGCGTCAGCCTGTCGAACAGATCCCGGCTTTGTCGGTCACCGCCATAGATCATGGCCTCGATCATGCTTGCCATCAAGCGGCGTTGTTCGGCCACATACGCATCGACGGGTCCGGTCCGCCCGCCATTCAAACTGTAGGCAACCGCGCGGAACGCCCTCGCTCGGGCCAGGTCGCCAGGATCACGATCGAGATACGCGCTCCACCGGGCGTAATCGTCGTATCCGAACCAGAGCGCAGCGCACTGCGCCGCCGGGTAGAGGGCATCGGCATCGGCCTCAATGGGATTGTCGGCGCCGATTGCCGAGCCGCACGCAAGTGCAGGGAGGGCAACCAGCGCGCGTGCTGCTTTAGCCAAGGCTGACGCTGGCGGCACTTTCGGGCAGTTCCTCGTCAAAGAGCCGCTGGTAGAATTCCGCCACTGTCTGCCGCTCCAGCTCGTCGCACTTGTTGAGAAAGCTCAGCCGGAAGGCATAGCCGATGTTCCGGAAGATCTCCGCATTCTGTGCCCATGCGATGACCGTCCGCGGGCTCATCACCGTGGACAGATCCCCATTCATGAACGCCGTCCGGCTCAGATCCGCGACCGTTACCATCTGCTTGACGATCTTGCGCCCCTTCTCGGTGTTGTAATGCGGCGCCTTGGCCAGCACGATCGCGCATTCCGCGTCGATGGAGAGGTAGTTCAGCGTCGCGACCAGGCTCCAGCGGTCCATCTGGCCCTGGTTGATCTGCTGCGTGCCGTGGTAGAGCCCTGTCGTGTCGCCGAGCCCCACGGTGTTCGCCGTCGCGAAGAGCCGGAAGTAGGGGTGCGGTTCCAGCACCTGGTTCTGGTCGAGCAGCGTCAGCTTGCCGTCCACTTCCAGCACTCGCTGGATCACGAACATCACGTCGGCCCGGCCGGCATCATATTCGTCGAAGACGATCGCGCACGGGTTGCGCAGCGCCCAGGGCAGGATCCCCTCCTGGAAATCGGTGACCTGCTTGCCGTCCTTCAGCTTGATCGCGTCCTTGCCGATCAGGTCGATCCGGCTGATGTGGCTGTCGAGGTTCACCCGAACGGTCGGCCAGTTGAGCCGCGCCGCCACCTGTTCGATATGTGTGGACTTGCCCGTCCCGTGATAGCCTTGGATCATCACGCGGCGGTTGTGCGCAAAGCCGGCCAGAATCGCCAGCGTCGTGTCCGGATCGAACTTGTAGGTGCTGTCGTAGGCGGGAACGCGATCCGTCCTGTCCGAAAAACCCCTGACCTTCATGTCGGTGTCGATGCCGAACACTTCGCGGACCGAAACGTCCTCGGTGGGTTTGGCCGTGATGTCGATGGACCCGTCCGCCATGTCTGTCTGCCTTTTCTCGCAACTCATGGCGCCCCATGGGCGCGCGGCTTTCGTCGTGCATCATATCGCGAAGCCGTGCAAGGGTAAGCGCGGCAATTCCGCGCCGTCACGCGGTGGATGCCCTATCAAGCGACGCGAGACGCCAAGGTTCCCACGTCCCGCGTTTGCGAGCCGATCGTCAGGATGTGTGGTTTGCCTGAAGCCGCAGGTTCCGGAGCCGTTTCCCGCGGCCCCGCAACCGGCATGTGCGTCAGTTCTGCGCGCCCGCGTTGGAAGGCTTGTGAAGCGAAAACTCGATCAGGGCCGACAGGTCGCGAAGGTTGACCGGTTTGCGCATGATGTAATCGATTCGCGGGGACACCTTCATCCATTCGCCGTGGGGAAATGCACCGGTCCCGGTGATCAGGATGACCGTCGCATCGGATCCCATCACGTGAAGATAATCCGCAATCGGCAGGCTGTTGCCGTCACGCAAGTTCAGATCCAGCAGGATGATCCCGAAATCGTGGGTCTTGAGGTAGTAGATCGCCTCCGACAAAGAATCCACTTCGAGGCATTCCAGCCCCATTGATCTGACGACGTCGCTGTATTCCATGCGTATCGCCGCATTGTCTTCCACGATAAGACATTCCATTCCCGGCACCTCCACCCGTCAAAACGTGATTGAGGTCCAACTGCCTGCTCCGTCCAAGCGTGCGGAAACTGAAGGGTCGGCGTGAAATCCGGGTTATCGCAGCGCGCGCTGCCTATGGTGAGGAGGAACGGCGTTCAGTCCTTGAAGTACCGGCTCACCTTGATCTGGTCCCAGGCCCAGACGACTTCCTGCAACTGTTCCTCCTGGCTGCGGTCCCCGCCGTTCATGTCGGGGTGCAGGACCTTGATCAGCGCCTTGTAGGCCTTGCGCACTTCTGACTTGGTCCAGTCCTCCCGGGCCTCCAGGATGTCGATCGCGCGTTGTTCGGTCGGGGGAAGACGCTTGCCGCCGCCGCGGGACCGCCCCGGATTGCGCGTGCCGTTCGCGCCCAGCACCTGGTGGGGATCCTCGATGCCGAGCCGGGCCCAGGCGCGCTGCTCGGGATCTTCGGCGCGTTTCGTCTCGCGCTCCCAGACCTTGTCCTTGGACATCTGCGCGTTGAGTTCGGCCTCGGTCTTGCCGTCGAAGAAGTTCCACTTCAGATTGTATTCCCGCACGTGCTGTTGACAGAACCAGAAATAATCGTCCAGCACGTCCGGTGCCTTGGGCGCGCGGAACTTGCCCGCATTCTCGCAGCCATCGTGGTCGCACACGCGGACGGACGTTTCGGACGCGCCGGACATGCCGCGGCGCCCGCGCGGGTTCTTCTTCTTGGCCGAAGACACGGACATATCGAAACCGAAGGGATCGGGTTTTGACATCAGGAACACCTTTTCAACTCGGACGCCGGAGTTTAAGCGATTGGTTCGGGGATTGAAGAGGAAAGGTAGAAAAAATGTCCTTGCGTGAGGAGATCGAGGCACGGTTGCAGGCTGCGTTCGACCCGTCGGAACTGGCTGTGGTCGATGACAGCGAGCGGCACCGTGGGCATGCTGGCTATCGCGAAGGCGGCGCCAGCCACTTCAATGTGCGAATGCGGTCCGACGCGTTCAAGGGCCAGTCGCGCATTGCCCGCCACCGGGCCGTGCACACCGCCTTGGGGCCGGAGCTCGTCGCCAGCATCCACGCGCTGGCCCTGGATCTAGACGTCTGAACTTTCCGGTTTCTTGAGCGACTTGACGCGTTCTTCCCGCTGAGAGCTCGAGGGACAAATCCCCGTCGCCCTGCCGGTTGCCATCGTCGCTGGTCCGATCCTCCGCGGGGTCGGGGATCTCGCGATGCGCGTGGACGTCCTTCGCGGGACGCGGGTCGTTGGCGGGTGCGCGGGGCGGCGAGATCAGCGGCCCGACGATCCTCGCGCCTTCACTTGCCGTCTGCCGCGCCGGTTCCGACAACACCCGGCGAAAGACCAGCACATGCCGCCAGTTGGTGGTCGACCCGGTCAGCCCCGCGCGTTCCGTCGAGGGCAGAGTCTCGGCCCGCTGATACTCCCACCCCTCGGCGCCCATCTCGTTCATGAGTTCCTGCAAGGCATGGGCAAACCGGTCCTCGGGCGTCTTCACACCCTTCGCCTTCGCCCCCTTCGCCGGGGCCGGGATTACTCGGTATTCGTACGCGCTCATCGCTATCCCTCGCCTCATGACCGTCTTGTTCTAGCAGGCTGGGCAATGCCAGAAAAGTGCGTCCTCAGTGTGAAGTGCAGCGCATGCTGCAACAGTCCGTGCGGCTCTTGTATGCGCATGGGGCCTGAACAGGCGACAGCCTCACCTCAGAGATCGAATTTGCCCTGCGCGCCCACAACTTCCTCGCGCGCAGCCTTCCTGAAGGCATCGTCGCGCCTCAGGGGTAAACGGACCGCGCGGTCGCGCAATTCGAGCGCCTCAGCAATGGTCACGACTTGGATTCGGGGGACGGGCGCGAAGCCCTCGATCTCGAATTGGCCGGCCGCAGCGGCCTCGGAGATCATGGTCTTCTTACGTTCGGTCCAGGTGAGGAACACGCCGATTTCGGCCTTTTCGCGTTCGATCACGCCGCGCAGGTCACGGATCATGCCGACGCCCACGTTGTCGCCGGCCTTGACCGACACGATGGCGCGCGCGGTCTTGGCGAAATAGATGTTGCCGTCGATGCCGCGATCCGCGCCCTTCTTGCCGAGGTTGCCGGGCTGCGCGGCGATGAGCGACAGCGCCCATTTTTCGAATTCGAAATAGTAGTTCTTGTCCTCGCGCCCGCGCCGGGCGAGGTCGCGCGCGCCGGAGAGGTCCTGCGGCACGCCGTGGGTCTGGAACTCCACCTTGGGGAAGGCGTCGCGCAGGCGCTTCTCGATCAGGCCGATGGCGAGGTGGGTGACGTCGATGCCGATCCACCGGCGCCCCAGCTTCTCGGCGGCGTGCACGGTGGTGCCGCAGCCGCAGAACGGGTCGAGCACCACGTCGCCGGGATTGGAGGAGGCGGCGACGATGCGCTCCAGCAGAGCGACGGGTTTCTGGGTGGGATAGCCGAGGCGTTCTTGGGCACGAGCGTTAATGGGTGGAATGTCGGTCCAGAGGCTTTGGACCGGCATGCCCTTCAATTCATCCGCGTAACTTTTCCTGCGGATGCGCTTGGAACTATCGGATGGAAAGTGAAGGCGTCCCTCTTCGTCCCATTGCTCCATTTTTTCTCGAGAAATCATCCAGCCGTTTGGCGGTGATTTGTATCCTTTGTAGTCGTACTGCAGGTTCGGCCGGAAAGCCGGATTCACAAGGCTTGTTGCTTGATAGAGCCGGCCATCTTTGTCCTTTAGTGTGAAGCGCGTGCGAATATATTCTTGGTAGTCAGGCGCATCTTTGTTGTATTGTACATGGAAATCAGTCCCGTTCGATTTGGCAAAAAAGAATACTGAATCAGTAGTTGCGCCGAAGCGGTTTAAGTCGTGGACTGCGCTGCTCATGCCAGGTCTGCGATGCCAGACAATTTCATTCCGAAAATTCCGCGCCCCGAAGACCGCATCGAGCAGGATCTTCAGGTAGTGGCTCGCCGTCAGGTCGCAATGCAGATAGAGCGAGCCGGTGGGCTTCAGCACCCGGTGCAGTTCCAGCAGGCGGACGGCCATCATGGCGAGGTAGGCCATCATGTCGTTCTCGCCCAGAAAGCTCCGCATCGCCCGCAGCATCTGCGCCGCCGCGCCATTGCCCGACCGCAGCACCTCGCCGAACGCCTCCTCCGCCGAGTCGGTCCAGTGCCAGGTGTCGTCGAACGCCTCGATGCGCCGCGTTGTCGGAGCCGGTCGGCCCCTTGAAGAGCACGTTGTAGGAGGCGTTCGAATTGAAGGGCGGGTCGAGGTAGATGAGGTCCACGCTTTCGTCCGCGACAAACTCGCGCAGGACGCTCAGGTTGTCGCCATAGTAGAGGTGGTTCATGCCTGCCGTCCCCGTCGCGCGGTCGTTCCGATCCTCTTGTCGATGCAGGCTAACGCAGGGGTCGGGCTCTGGCTAGGCCCGGTCGAACATCGCGGTAAATCGTGCTCCCCCGCGTCTGGCAGTTGTCATTATCGCCCATCTGCTGGCTACGCGCGGGTGATGCCGATCCGCCGTCCCGCGCGCTCCGGTGTGGGAAGCTTGGCATGCTCGGCGTGCATCTTGCGCATCGCCTCCTGCGCGACTCGGGCATGGGGGCGACGCGGGGCCCGGAGAGGTCGATATGGAGGCCCATCCCTTCGCCCGTGGCCGAGAGCCAGCCGTCCTCGTGGCGGAGTTCCTGGAAGAAGTGGAAGCGCTTCTCGTCGAAATCGAGCAGTTGCGAGGTGACGTACACCTTTGCTCCCTCGTGCAGTTCTCGCAGGTAGCAGACGTGGAATTCGCCGGTGAAGGTCGTGTTGTTCGTCCGTTCCCGGTAGTCGGGGCCGAAGCCGAAGATCTCGAAGAGGTCGTCCGCCCCCCGGTCGAAGAGCACGTTGTAATAGGCCATGTTCAGGTGGCCGTTGTAGTCGATCCAGGCGGGCTCGACCGTCATGATGCGGGAGCGGTGGGGTTCGGGCATGCGGGGGCTACTCGTGGGCTGTTCTGGGGTCTGGCGCAGTCAAGACGAAAGCGGCGGGAGAGGCAAGCGGGGCTCAGCGCTTCGCTGCGGCGATCCGATCCAGCGCGATGGCCTCGGCGATGGCTTCGGTCGGGATGCCCTCGGCCTCCGACCGGCGCAGGATGTCGCGCACGGTGTCGCCGATACGGGCGATGTCGGCACGAGCGCGGGCGGGGTCGTGGCTCGCGTGGATCGGTTGGCCCGCGCGGATCACGCCGCCTGCATTGACCACGAAATCGGGGGCATAGGCGATGCCGCGGTCCATGAGAGCCCGGCCATGCTCCGGCCGGTCCAGCTGGTTGTTGGCGAGCCCGGCAATGCCGCGGCAGCACAGGCGGGGGATGGTGTCGTCGTTCAGGATGCCGCCGAGCGCGCAAGGGGCGAAGATCTCCGCTTCGGTCGCGTAGATCTCGTCGGGGGCCACGGTGCGGATTCCGTGTGCGTCCGCGACGGCCGTCAGCGCTTCGGCGTTCACGTCGGTGGCGGTGACCTGCGCACCGGCCGCCACGAGTTGTCCGATGAGGTCGGCGCCGGTCTGGCCCGCGCCCTGCACGGCCACGGTCACTCCGGTCAGGCGTTCGTGACCGAGATGCGCCGCGACGGCACGAACGCCCTCGAACCCGCCGACAGCGGTGTAATGCGCAGTGGAGTCGTCGTGCACGAATGCCGAGGCGTTGGTGAAGATGTAGTCGCAGACCTCCGCCATGATGTCGGCATCCTCGGCCGTGACACCGACATCGATCGCCGTCCAGTAGAGTCCGCGGAGCCGCTGGACCTGCGCCGCCATCGCGCGCAGGAGCGCGGGTTTGTCGGGCCGGGACGGGTCGGCGATGATGACGCATTTGCCGCCGCCGAGGGGCAGGCCCGCCAGCGCATTTTTCATCGTCATGCCGCGCGAGAGGCGCAGGACGTCGCGCAACGCATCGTCGGTGGTGGCATAAGGGTACATCCGGCAGCCGCCCGCCGCCGGCCCGAGCGTGGTATCGTGGAGCGCGATGATGCCGAAAAGCCCGGCCGCGGCGTTCCGCACGAAGAGGACGGTCTCGTGATTGTCGAAGGAGGGGTGGGTGAAAAGATCGGTCATTGGCCTACCAGTGTGGCTGGTTCTGCGTCTGCTTGGCTGATCCGGAGAGCGATTTCAATGGCTTTGAGCGGGCTGTTGAGGTCGGTTTTCCGAAGTTTACACGTGGGCACATATGCTCAAGCGAGTGAAACACTCTATGGTATCGCTAGCAACTTGCGCGGACATCGACGGACGGGATAAGATCCTGCGCTCGAGCTCTTTCTCTTCCTACAGACTGCGCCAGTGACGATCGTCGATGCCAACGAGGTCCTGGAGCTCCGAGCCTTGGAACTCGCGCTCGAGCTCCGGCATCCGGTCTACGACTGCGTCTATCTGGCCCTCGCGGAGCGGTTGGACCGCAAGTTGATCACAGCCGATCGCCGGTTTCTCCGAGGCCTCGCCGATACCGAGCATGACGACAGGGCGATCGACCTGGCCGCCCTCGACCAGACCTCGGCAACATGAGACGTATTCTGAGACCAACTGCGCCGCGGGAAATTTCCATTCTGAAGACGAGTAGTTGAGTGAGACCATGAACCCGACAGACATCTGCGATGTCATCGAGGCGATTGCCAAGGCCTCTTTCGATCCGTCGGAATTCGGGTTCTCCTTCGCGGAAGCCACCGACAAAGCGCGTGCCGCAGTCTCCAAGCTCCGCGGCGGCTCGCTGACGGGTCGGTGATAGCGGAGAAGCCGGGTTCCGTCTTCCTCGGCCGGAAGGTTTCGTTGCGCTTGTTCTCGATCCCGACCAGATGCGTCCCTAACAGCACGACGCACCAATGGCCGGTTCAGTGAGCATTTGAAGCAGTTGAGCGGCAGCACTTCGGCACGGAGAAGACCTTCGAAGTTACAGAGCGGAGCCGCGCGCCGACGGGCCGGAGAATGGAAGGCCAACACTTGCCCTTCCATCTTCAAAAGGTCACTAATCAGGAAAACTCTGACCAAGCCACAGAGCTTGCTCAGTTTTCTGCCCGCAATAGCCCCACGGTAATCCCCGCATGGCCGCAACACTATCCAACGTCCTGCGATATTGGCGGACATCTCTGGCGGATGGCGCGCTTGGCGAAGGGACGTTCCGAGCTGCGGATCGAAAGAGATTCTTGGATCTCCCGAATGACGCGCTCAAAACGGGTAGTCTTCCCAAGCAGCTGGTCCACACGCTGTTCCGGGGGAAGGACGGTCATGGAACGGTCTCGGTTCGCTTCTGGCCCTTGGTGACCGCACGCAAGGCCTCACATGCCGCGTCGCGCGCCGATGGGATGCCAGAGATCGTTGCACCCGTGGTCACCGAGGGCTTCTTGGATCGAGCGGGACGGATTGTGCCGACGCGCAACGCCATTGCGCGCGACGTGCTGATGCCCTTGCCCCGGGGTGCCTTTGCCCTCGGATCGGTGGAGGCGCTCGACGATTTCCTCACGACGACGCCCCTTCCCGAAATGACGACGGCCGACGGCTGGCAGGACTACCGCCAGCATTGCCGTCAGATGGTCGACGCCCTGGCGCCGGGCTGGCCCTCTGGCGAGACGGAATATTTGCCGACCGGAAGCGGCTTCATCGAGGTATCGGAAGGCGCGGATGCAACGGTGCGCGGGATGCTGGATCTCTACGACAGCCTGTTGGCCAATAAACCGGACACGCCGCTTCTACGCCAGATTGCGTTGCCCCACCGCACTGAGATAGCGATGGATCACGGCGTCGAGAGGGAATTTTCTCGACGCCTTGGGCATTCGAACCCGCACTTCCCCCTGGCCGAACAACAACGGCAAGTCCTGGCCTGGCTCGACGCTTCGGAACCCGGCGAGGTGATCGCGGTCAACGGCCCGCCCGGGACCGGCAAGACGACGATGTTGCTCTCCGCTGTAGCGGGGCTCTGGGTAAAGGCTGCGCTCGACGGGGACGAGCCGCCTGTGATCGTCGCGGCCTCGTCCAACAACCAGGCGGTCACCAACATCATCGACGCCTTTGGCAAGGATTTCGCAGTGGGCGACGGCGTGTTTGCCGGACGCTGGTTGCCGGACATCAAGAGCTTCGGGATGTTTCTGCCGTCGCATACCCGACGCATGGAGGCCGCGCAGCGCTATCAGACAGAGGCCTTCCAGGCGGAATGTGAATCCGTGGCCTATGTCGAGCGCGCGCGGGTCGCCTGGCTGGAAGCTGCGGGAAGGGCGTTCCCAAATGCAAAGGGTGAAGACGTCGCCAGGTTTGTCGTGAAGCTTCGGGATCGGATGATCGCAGAGGCCAATAAGCTTCGACAGCTCGACATGGCATTGGACCGACGAAGAACCTGCGCCGCCGCCCTCCTGTCCGAGCTGGGCAAAGATCCGGGCGCAGAGGAGACACGGCGTGTGGATACGCTCCGGGCAATCCAGGAAAAAGCGGATCGACTGGCCGCCGCCCGCGCGGCATTGGATCATTACCTTGCCTCGGAATTCCTGGCTTGCTGGCCTTTTCGGTTTCCTGTCTTCGGTCCAGAGAAAGCGCGCGCTGCGGGCGCGACTGGCCATAGGCGATCGACTGGACGGGTTGCAGGACATGACCCGTGTCGAGGATATCGAAAAGCGGGTCGCAGATGCCCTGAGACAGGGGCAGCAGCGCCTTGCTTCTGCCAAACAGCTCTTGGCCAGTGCAGAGGACCTGAGGAAACAGGCCTCGGCCAGCGATTTGGCGTTGCGCAAGGCAGCTGAGGCCTTCGGAGGCTCGGATGACCCGGACACGCTGGAGCGGCAGGCTGACCTCGGGACCCGTTTTGACCTGTTCCTGCTCGCGACCCATTACTGGGAAGGGCGGTGGCTGATGGCGATGGAAGCCGATCTCGGCATCATCACCACGTCGCATGAAAAGACCGGGCGAAAGGCCGTCGAACCACGCTGGCAACGTCGCATGATGCTGACGCCCTGCGCCGTGGCCACTTTTGCCAGCCTGCCGGGGAAGTTGTCGTGCAGCCGCTACCAAAGCGGCAAGTTCGCGACCGAGAGCCTTTACAACTTCATCGACCTGCTGATTGTCGACGAAGCTGGGCAGGTCCTGCCCGAAGTGGCTGGCGCCTCTTTCTCCCTGGCCAAACGCGCGCTGGTTATCGGCGACACGCAACAAATCGAGCCGATCTCTGCCGTGCCCGGCCCTGTCGATGTTGGCAACCTCAAGGACAGCGGGTTGATCGACGGCGAGGAGGTGCCCGATCAGTTGGCCGCGAGCGGCATCCGATCCACCGACGGCAGCGCCATGCGACTTGCGCAGAAAGCCTGCAAGGTCGCGCCCTGGCCCGAGCTGGATCGCGGGCTCTACCTGTTTGAACATCGTCGTTGCCATGACGAGATCATCGGCTTCAGCAATGCCCTATGCTACAAGGGCAAACTGCGCCCGATGCGCGGCCCCGCACCGGCGGATGCGCCTCTTCCCGCGCTGGGGTATCTGCATGTCGAAGGCCGCGCTTTTTCCAACGGCGGCAGCCGCGCCAACCCGGTCGAGGCCCGCACCATCGCCGCATGGCTGGAGGAAAACCGTGCGCTTCTGGAAGGCCGCTACATCGGCCCGCTTGAGCAGATTGTCGGCGTTGTCACGCCCTTTGGCCAGCAAGTGCGCGCCATTCGCGAGGCCTGCACCGCGCGCGGCATAACCGTGGCCGGTAGTGAAGGCATGACCATCGGCACCGTGCACGCGCTGCAAGGGGCCGAACGGCCCGTGGTGATCTTCTCGCCGGTCTATTCGAAACACGCGGATGGCGGTTTCATCGACGCCTCGCCCAGCATGTTGAACGTGACGGTGTCGCGGGCCAAGGATAGCTGCCTCGTCTTCGGCGATATGGACATCCTGGCCACGGCCCGCAGCGGTTCCCCTCGCGCATTGCTGTCCGAGTTCCTTGCGGCGAAGGGCAAAGCGTTGGATTTTGCCATGGAACCGCGCGAGGACCTGACCCGCGGCAACTCTCAAATCGAGATGCTTCAACACTCTGATGAGCACGATGCCTTCCTATTGAGCGCATTAAAGGGTGAGGGGCGGAGATACATGATCGTAAGCCCTTGGGTCGTTGCCGGAACGATCGAGCGGACCGGTCTGTTGGACGCAATGGCCTCCGCTCGCCAGCGTGGGGCAGACATCCAAGTCTTTGCCGACCCTCTGCTGAACACCGGCCCGGCGGCAGGTGGGCTGAGCCAGATGGAAACCGTGGAACGCAGGCTTTCCGCGATCGGTGTCGCGGTTTGCCGAGTCCCGAAACTCCACAGCAAGATCGTGACCGTCGACACCGCGCTTCTCTGTGCTGGATCATTCAATTGGCTCAGCGCGGATAGGAACGGGCAATACGCACGTCATGAAACTTCGTTTGTCTACCGTGGCCCGCACCTTGAAGATGAAATCAAGACCATCCGGAACGGCCTTGCGCGACGCGCGAAGTAGCAGTTGGCCGAATTCTGTGGAAAAACACCTGCTCGCGAGCGCAGAATTTTGGCCCTCGTGATTGGCGCAGGCGCCTTTCCTGTCAGGCTTTTCGCGTTTGCTGCGGTGCGGGAAAGATCTTCGGCAGTTTCCGGAGGTTCTGGGCGGTGGCGGCGAGGAGGAATTCGTCGTTCGCACGACATGGGCCGCGTAGTCGGAGCCTTCCGAGGCCGAGGATGCGTTATCTCGAACCGCTCGCGGATTTCCCCAAGCGTGACACCTCCATGTCGTGCATGCGCCATCTTCGCGAGTTCAATGAGATCCTGGGCTTTGGTGAACGACATATTTGACCCTGACCGTTTTTGACGTGCCAACTCATTATGCTGAACGTGAGGGCCAAATCGAGCGAATCGTGTGTGAAGTGGAGGCCCGGATTCCGTGCAATTGATCGATGAAAAGCTCCTCTTCTCCGCGTCAGACCTGATGCGGTTCGCCGGCTGTGCCCATGCGACGTCTCTCGATCTCGCCCGGATCGAGGTGCATGGTCCGGAGCCGCGGGCAGATGACGAGGAGGCGAAGCTTCTCCAGGAGATGGGGGATGCGCACGAGGCGGCGCATCTCGACGCTCTGAAGGCCTCGGGACGCCGCGTCGTGGAAGTGCCGCGCGAGGGGCTTTCTCTCGACGCCGGCCTGGCAGAGACCAGGAAGGCGCTCGCCACCGGTGCCGATATCATCTTTCAGGCGGCGCTTCATGGCGGGGCCTGGGGCGGGTGGTCCGACTTCCTCGAACGGGTCGAGCGGCCCTCGGACTTGGGCGACTGGAGCTACGAGGTCACCGACACCAAGCTCAAGCGAAAGCCCGATCCGAAGCACCTGCTCCAACTCGTGCTCTATTCGGATCTGCTGACCGATCTCCAGGGTGTCGCTCCCGAGGCCGCGCATGTCGAGCTTGGCAACGGTGAACGGGCCAGTTTCAGGCTGGCCGACTACGCCGCATACGCCCGGCGCGCCCGGCAGCGGCTGGAGGAGTTCGTCCGCATCCGGCCGGAAACGCGGCCGCAGCGCTGCGCCGCCTGCACGCTCTGCCGGTGGCAGGACCACTGCCAGTCGGTCTGGGACGAGACCGACAGCCTTTACAACGTCGCGGGCATCAGCACGGGCCAGATCGCGAAGCTGGAAGCGGAGGGCGTCGACGACGATGGAGGCGCTGGCCGCGCGCGACACGCCGGTGCGGCGCATGGCGGCGGCGACGCTGGAAAAGCTCGTCGCTCAGGCGCGACTTCAACACGCCCGCAAGGACGGCGGGCCGTCCTTCGAACTGCGGGCGCCGTCGCCCGGCAAGGGGTTCGACCTGCTGCCGGAGCCGCAACCCGGCGACGTCTTCTACGATATCGAGGGCGACCCCTACTACGAGGGCGGACTGGAATACCTGCACGGGATCTGGGCCGACGGCGCCTTCACCGCCTTCTGGGCCCACGATCATGCGCAGGAGGCGCAAGCGCTCTCGGATCTCTTCGACTGGTTCCGCGCCCGTCTGGCGGCCTTCCCGCGGCCCGCATCTACCACTACGCCGCCTACGAGGTGACCGCGCTCAAGCGGCTGACCGCGAAATACGGGATCGGCGAGGCCTTCCTCGACCGGCTGCTTCGGGAGCACCGGTTCGTGGATCTCTACGCCGTGGTGCGCGGCGGGCTGCTGGCGTCAGAGAGGAACTACTCGATCAAGTCGATGGAGGCCTTCTATCGCGGCAAGCGCGAGGGCGATGTGACGACCTCTGGCGGCTCGGTCGTGGCCTACGAGGACTGGCGCGCGGACCGGCGACGACGCGATCCTCGACGAGATCCGCGCCTATAACGAGGTCGATTGCGTCTCGACCGAGGAATTGCGCGACTGGTTGGTCTCGATCCGGCCCGAGGGGCCTTGGCCGGTGCTGGCCGACGAGGGCGCGGGCGAGAAGGAGGCGGAGGCCGACGAGCGGACGGCTGCCCTGCGCGCGCAACTGGCCGCGTCGGACCTGCCCGAGGAACGGCAGCGCCTGCTGTTCGACCTGGCGCAATATCACTGGCGCGAGGCCAAGCCCGTCTACTGGTCGATCCATGACAGCATCGCGAAGGAGGAGGACGAGCTGGTCGAGAGCGTGGATGCCGTGGGCGGGCTGATCCGGACGGGCGCGGCTGCGCCGATCAAGCAATCTATCGGACAGCGCTTCACGTTTCCGCAGCAGGAGACGCGGCTGAAGGAGGGTGCCCGGCCAGCGATCGGCTATGACGAAGAAGGGTTCATCGCAACGGCGGTTCTGCATGACTTCGATGCCGCCGCACGCAGCCTGACGCTGAAGATCGGCAAGGCCAAAGCCGACCTCTTGACGAGCGTGACCGCGCTGCATCCGGAACTGCCACTGAACACGACGCCAATCCAGGACGCGATCACCGCAGTGATCGACGATCAATGCGGGCCCAAGGCGCTGCGTGCCGCCGACGCGCTGCTGACCCGCGCCGCGCCGCGGTTCCGGAGCGGCCCGCGCGTGGACATCCTGAACGGTCGCGATCCGGTGGAGGGCGCCATAGATGCAGTGCTGGACATGGACGGGACCGTGCTGCCGATTCAGGGCCCGCCCGGCACCGGCAAGACCTACGTCACCGCCCGCGCGATCCTTGCGCTGATCCGGGCGAGGAAGAAGGTCGCCGTGGCCTCGACCAGCCACGAGGCGGTCAAGAACGTGCTGATGGGCATCCTCGCCGCGCATGAATGGGACGATCCCGGACTTCACCCTCGTCCACAAGCTGTGCGAGGACAGCTACCCGGAGGATTGTGCGATCCAGCGGACGGACAGGAACGACGAGGACCTGTTCCGCGAGGCGGATGTGGTGGGCGGCACCGCCTGGCTCTTTTCGCGTGAGGGGCTGCGCGGGCATTTTGACCACATCTTCGTGGACGAGGCGGGGCAGGTAGGGCTGGCCAACATGCTGGCCATGTCGACCTGCGCCGAGAATGTCGTTCTGGTCGGCGACCCGCGCCAGTTGCCGCAGGTGCAGCAGGGCGCGCATCCGGCGCCTGCCGACCTGTCGTGCCTCGACTGGATGCAGGGCGGGGACGCGGCGATCCGGTCCGACCGGGGCATCTTCCTGCCCGTCACGCGGCGGATGCACCCGGACGTCTGCCGGTTCATCTCGGATCAGGTCTACGAGGGGCGGCTCGAGAGCACCCGGACACCGCGCGACAACGTGTCGACGGGGTCGCGGCGCGGCCCGCGACCGGCGCGCACCTGGTGCCCGTCGCGCACGAGGGCAACTCGCAATCCGCGCCCGAGGAGGTGGAGGCGATCCGCGCCGCCGCGCCGGAGCTGCTGACGGGCACCTGGACCGACAGCGAAGGGGACATGCGCCCGATGACCGAGGCCGACATCATCGTCGTCGCGCCCTACAACCTCCAGGTCAACGCGCTGCGCCGGGCCCTGCCGCCGGGGATCCGCGTCGGAACCGTCGACAAGTTCCAGGGGCAGGAGGCGCCGGTCTGCCTCGTCTCGATGACCGCCTCCTCCGGCGAGGAGATGCCGCGCGGCATGGAATTCCTGCTGTCGCGCGAGCGGATCAACGTCGCGGTCTCGCGGGCGAAGGGGCTGGCGCTGGTCTTCGCCTCGCCGCGCCTGCTGGAGGCGAAGTGCACGACCGTCGAGCAGATGGCGCTGGTGAACATGCTCTGCGCGCTGGCGGAACAGGGGACGACGGAAATCCCGAGCGAGATGGAGGAGCAATCTTCATGCAAGTGAAATCGCTGGCCGAGCGGCTGAGGACAATGCCGCCCAACAAGCGGTGGGAAATCGCGCGTCGAGCATCCCAATGGGTGGAAGACGGCGGAGCGAACGCCGAACGAGGGGCCGAAGCTCTGGAGGACATCTCCCGTTTCGAGGGCGAGCTCTATGCCGAGCGACGTATCACCATCGGTGCGCTATCGTGGGAGCCGCATGAGGGACAGTGGCTGATGCGCGGCTACGACGGCGACAAGGAGGTCGCTGGCATCGAATACACGGCGACCCATACCGCGAGCCGCAAGGAGGTTTTCCGTCTGACCGTTCTCGGCCGGCGGCACGCCGACATGTTCCATCATGTGGATGAGGCGCGCGCACTCGCCGAAGAGTTCTACCGCGGAAGGACCACGACGCCATGATCCGCTTCCTCCACGCCTCCGACCTGCATCTCGGCAAGCCTTTCGGCGCCTTCCCCGAGGAGGTGCGCCATCGCCTGCGCCAGGCCCGGCAGGACACCATCGGCGGCTGGCCACGGCCGCGCGTGACGGGGGCGCGAGCCATGTCCTGCTGGCCGGCGACACCTTCGACGCCGAAACCCCGACGCGTTCGACATTGCGGCAGGCGATGAACGCGATGGCCGGACATGACGACCTGACCTGGGTGCTGATGCCCGGCAACCACGACCATCTCGGCGCGGCGGAAATCTGGGGGCACGCTGCGGCGGGAACGGCCGGGCAACGTCATGCTCGCGCTCGATCCCGAGCCGATGGAACTGGGCGGGGCGCGATGCTGCTTCCCGCGCCCTGCACCACGCGCAATCCGGGCCGCGACCTGACGGAATGGATGGACGGGGCCGAAACCGGCGATGCGATCCGCATCGGCCTTGCCCACGGCTCGATCCGCGATTTCCGCTCGGTGGACGAGATGGGCGGCGAAGGAGGCGCGGTGATCGCGCCGGACCGGGCAGCACGGGCGGGGCTCGATTACCTCGGCTTCGGCGACTGGCACGGCCGGATCGAAGTGACGCCGAACACCTGGTATTCCGGCACGCCCGAGCCGGACAGTTTCAAGCCGCACCGGCCCGCCGGCGCGCTGCTGGTCTCGCTCGCGGCGCGCGGCGCCGCTCCCGAGGTGACAGAGGTGACCACGGGGCAGATCGCCTGGACCCGGCTGATCGCTGGACCTGCTGGAGAGCGAAGATGCGTCAGAGCGCCTGACGGATGCTCTGCCCGATCTCGCCACGCGCGACCGCACCCTGATCGACATCCGCGCCACGGGCCGCACCGGGCTCGCGGGCCACGCGGCGCTCGCGCAGGCGATCGAGCATGTCGCACCCGATTTCCTCTGGTTCGACAGCGATCTTTCGGCGCTCTCCGTCACGCATGATGCGGACGACCTGTCGCTGATCGACGATCGCGGCGCTGTGCGCGACGCCGCCGAGGCGCTCGCCGCGGCGGCCGACGCGGGCGATGCGGTCGCGGCGGCAGCGCTCACCCGGCTCTATTCCTACGCCATGGAGGTGAAATGAAACTGCGCGCCCTGACCCTCGAGAACGTCCGGAAATTCGGCGGCAAACGTGTCGAGATCGGCGCCATCGGCGACGGCATCACGGTGATCTGCGAGGCGAACGAGTTCGGCAAGTCGACTTTCTTCGACGCGATCCATGCCGTCGTCTTCGAGAAGCACACCGCCACCGGCAAGAGCGTCCAATCGCTGCGGCCCATGCCGGCGGCGGCGTCCGCATCGGCGCTGGAGGTCGAGATCGACGGCGCGTGCTACGCGATCGAGAAGCGGTTCCTCGCGCAGAAGGGCGCGAGTGTCACCGACACGGCCCGCGGCACCGTCATCGCCCGCGACGGCGAGGCCGAGGATTGGATCGCCCGGCATGTCGGAGCCTCCGAGCAGGGGCCCGCCGGGCTGCTCTGGGTGCGTCAGGGCGTGTCTGGGGCTGGAACCTGCGGATGGAAACAAGACGGAACGCGACCGGCTGGCCGAGGCGCGGCGAGACCTGCTGAGCTCGGTCGCAGGCGAGATCGAGCAGGTCACCGGCGGTCGGACCATGGACCGCATCCTCAGGCGCTGTCAGGAGGACCTGGATGCGCTGGCCACCGGCAGCCGGCTCTCGCCGAAGGGCGCGTGGAAGGAGGCGGTGGAGGCGGCCAAGGCCCTTGAAGCCGAACTGGATCTGCTGGAGCGGCAATGCGCCGAACTGTCCGACGCGCTGAACGAGCGTCGCGCCGCAGAGGCAGAACTTCGCCGGCTTGACGATCCGGAGGCGAAAGCGCGACGCGACACGGACCTTGAGCGAGGCGCGCAAGGCAGCTCGCGCGGCCGAAAGCTACGCGCAGAAGATCGCGTCGGCGCAGGGGGAACTGGACCTCGCGCTGATGCCGCCAATCCGAGGCCGAGCGGGCACGAAACGCCTTCATTGATGCCATATCGGAGGTCGAAAGCGCCTCCAAAGCCCTTGCTGAAGCGGACCAGCTGCACGCCGAGCGCTCAAGTCTTTGAAGGCGCGCGCGGACGGCCGAGGGCGCATTGCGCACGGAGCTGGAAGAGGCCGAGACGGCGACCCGTACCTTGCGGGAGGAGCAGAAGCGGGTGGAACGGGCCGGGCGGGTCGAACGGGCCCGGGAAGAGGCCGAGCGGATCGGCGAATTGCTCAAAGAGGGCGGGGGCACAGCGAAGCCGCCTCGGAGTGCCGGGCGCGGGTCGCGGTGAACCCTGTCACGGAACAGGCACTCGCAGAGCTCGAAAATGCAGCGGTGGAAACAGCGCGGCTGCGGAGGCTTGTCGCGGCCGGATTTGGTCCAAATGCATGTGGATTACGTCGGAGACACGCGGCTTTTGCTCGATGGAGAGGAGATCGTGAGTGGCGCCCCCGTTGCGCTGGAGGATGGGGGCGGAGATCGACGTGCCGGGCATCGCCACACTGCGCTTCGACCTGCCTGAGGCGGC
>CAVRIG010000018.1:0-243433 GCA_963721175.1 uncultured Alphaproteobacteria bacterium
CGCGCGACAGCCCGACATGGGCCGCGTACTGGCGCTCGCTCATGCCCTGCATGGACAGCCCCGATTATCATTCAAAGTCAGGTGCTTATCGGGTTGATAAGCCAGGCGCGTGGAGCGAACGTCCGATCACAAGGACGATGTAACTCACTCAGAGCCACCACGATGACCACCCGCCTGAACCCGATCACCACCCCGCGCTTTGAGGCCCGCGCCGAGAAGGCCCGGCGCAACAAGGAAGCCGCGCTCGCCGCCTTCATCGGCAAGAAGGCGGAGATCGACGAGATGCTCGCCCGCCTGCAGGCGCTCAGCGACGACCACTTCAACGCCCACCCCGACGAAGTGAACTGGGGCCACGTCGGCACCCTCGAACACTACGCCAGCCTCCTGAAGCGCATCACCGACAGCGCCTTCGGCGACGGCAAACACGCCGGCTGATCTCTGGCACCGCCGGAACTCCTGCCGCGCCGACGCGCGGCTCGGGGTCGTAGGAGGGTCGCGGTCGCGGCCCCGAAAACGGAGACCCCAGATGACCAAGCTTTCTGACACCCAGCTCGTGATCCTCAGCGCCGCCGCGCAGCGCGAGGACCGCAACATCCTGCCACTCCCCGGCTCACTCCGCGGTGGCGCCGCCGCCAAGGTGGTCGGCGCGCTGCTGAAGCGCGGGCTCATCGCCGAGACGACGACCGACAGCCGGACCAAGGCCGACGCCGCGCTCAATCGCTTCTGGCGCAACGATGAGGACGGCAACGCCCTCCTCCTGCACATCACGGACGCGGGCCTCGCCGCCATCGGCGTCGAGCCGGAGAGCGGCGACAGCGCGCCCACGGGCGCCAACGAGGCGCCGAGCGCGGAGGACCCGAAGGACGCCCCCGCCGAGGCCGATCCCGCGCCCAAGGCGCGCACGCCGCGCGCGGGCACGAAGCAGGCGAAGCTGATCGAGATGCTCCGCGCCGAGGGCGGCGCGACCGTCGACGAGATTGTTGCCGCCACGGGGTGGCAAGCTCACACCGTGAGAGGTGCCATGTCCGGCGCGCTCAGGAAGAAGCTGGGCCTGACGATCACCTCCGAGAAGATCGAGGGACGCGGCAGAGCGCTACATGATAGCCGACAACTGACGTCGCACACCACGATGGTCCCGATGCCGCCGTCCCGCATGGGGCGGCGGTCCCTCATTCCAAGCTCCGCATCCGGATCGCCTCGAACAGCCTGCGCAGCAGGTAGCCGCGCGCCAGCGACACGCCCACGAAGGCGAGGCCGATGGTCAGATGCTCCGCGAGACCCGTCTCGATCCCGAACCACGGGAACACGACGATCTGCGTGGCGATGGCCAAAACGTAGCCGACGACAACGTTTGCCGCGGCCTCGACCATCGACATGTTCCGGCTCTGTTTCATCGCAGGCTCTCCAGAAACGCTGTCACGAACTCCGCCGCGAGCGGCGGCACGATCGCATTGCCATAGCCCCGCAAGAGCCCCATGCGGCCGGATATCCCATCAGCCAGCGGGAATGTTCCGGGCTCAACGGGCCTCCAGCAGCCATTGCGGCAGAGGAGCCAGTCCAGATCTCGCCAGACGCCGTCCGTCGCATCGGTCCCGGCTGGGTCGGCGCCTTCGACCAATCCACCAGCTTCACCGTCCTGCGGCTCGCATCGGTGTTGCCGGCCGCATTGTAAGCTGCCGTCGCGCGCGAGCCCGCCATTGCCGTCGGCCAGCCCGCCAGCCAGACCTGCCGGCCGAGCAGCGCATTGATCGGCACGGCCCGGCATTCCGATCCGTCCTTGTGATCCCGCGCCGAGGCTGTCGCCCAGCCCGCCCGGCTCCGGGGTGACGGCGCCGAAGAACAGGCGCTGGCGGATGTGCGGCGCGCCGATGCCCGCAGCCGGCAGATCGGCCGCCGCGACGGCGTAAGATGCCGCTTCCAGGTCAGCCGCCAGAGCGTCGAACCACGCCCAGCCAGCCGGACCCTCAGCCGGTGTTCGAGCCGCGCCGCCAACGCGTCCGAGCACTGCCGCACTCGCGACCTGCTCGCCGAAGACGAGCTCCGGGCGGCAGGCTGCGACGAGCCGCAGGAATGCTGGCGCGAGGTGGCGGTCATCGTCTTGTCCCTTGCGCTGCCCGGCCTGGCTGAACGGCTGGCAGGGCGGCGAGCCGGTCCAGACCGGCAGGTCTCTCGGCCACGCCAGCGAGGCGCAGCGCATAGGGCCAGCCGCCGATCCCGGCGAAGAAATGACATTGCGAGAAGCCGCGCAGGTCGGCGGGCTCCACGTCCAGGATGGACCGCTCGTCTACCTCGCCGGCAGGCAGCAGATCGGCCGCGATCAGCTCCCGCAGCCATGCGCAGACCGCGGGATCGGCATCGTTGTAGTAGACGGCCATCAGGCAGCGGCATCGGCCTTGTCGCCCAGCCGCTCGGCCTTCACCTCGGCGAAGGTCCGGCCATCGCCGTCGAGGATCGCATCACGGCCGGTCTCGGCCTGCCAGCGCTCCACGGCGACATCGACATAGGCCGGGCTGATCTCCATCGCGAAGACGCGGCGGCCATTGGCCTCGCCCGCCATGATCTGCGAGCCGGAGCCGCGAGAACGGCTCGTAGCAAAGCCCGCCACGCGCCACATGCTGGCGCATCGGGATGCCGAAGGCGTCAAGCGGTTTCGGCGTCGGATGGTCGGGGCGCTCGTCCTTTGCGAAGGACGGCATCTCCCAGGTCGAGGGCAGCGTCTGCTCGGCCACCTTCGGCGGGCGGTTCGGGCGGCGCCAGCCCATGAAGCAGGGCTCGTGCTTCCAGAGGTAATGCGACCGGGTCAGGACGCCGCGGTCCTTCACCCAGATGATCTGCTGATGCACGAAGGCGCCGGCCTTTTCCCAGCAGGCCTCGAGCATCGCCTGGCGGCGCGAGGCGTGCCAGCAGTACCAGGCCGCATCCTCGGTGATCGCCTCGGCGACGGCGGCGGCGATGAAACCGTCGTAGAGTTCGGCGCCCTGCGAGCTGTCGTCCCAGGTCGTGCCGTAGGACGCGGACCAGTCCTTGTTGCGCGTCGGGTGGTTCGAGCCGTCGTAGTCGACGAGATACGGCGGGTCGGTCGCGAACAGGATCGCGCGCTCGCCGTTCATCAGGCGGCGCACGTCGTCATGGCTGGTGCTGTCACCGCAGAGCAGCCGGTGGTCGCCGAGGATCCACAGATCGCCCGTCCGCGAGGCCGGGTTGCGCGGCGGCTCGGGGATGGTCACCGGCGGCACGGAGCCCCCGGCGCCACCTTCTTCACCGCCCCCGTCCGGATCGAAGGCCAGCAGCTTGTCCAGCTCGCCATCGGAGAAGCCGACCAGCGACAGGTCGAAATCCTCGGCCAGCAGGTCGTTCAGCTCGGCCGACAGCAGCGCCTCGTCCCAGGTGCCGAGTTCGGTCAGCTTGTTGTCCGCGATCCGGTAGGCCCGGCGCTGCGCCTCGGTCAGATGCCCGAGCACGATCACCGGCGCCTCGGTCAGCCCGAGCTGCGTCGCGGCCAGCACCCGGCCGTGGCCCGCGATCAGTTCGCCGTCCTCGCCGACGAGGCACGGCACGGTCCAGCCGAACTCGGCCATGCTGGCGGCGATCTTGGCGACCTGGTCGGCCCCGTGCTGCTTCGCGTTGTTGGCGTAGGGCTGGAGCTTGGCCAGCGGCCAGTCTCGATCCGCTCGGGGGCGAAGCTCAGCGTCATGGTGGGCGGGTTCCTGTCGATGAGGTGGATGCCGGCCGGATTCCGGACTCCGGATGCCGGCTGGACTCCCGGGGTCCAGCGGCTCCCGGGGTGTCCGGCTCAAAGGCCAGCGTTCATTGGGGTTTGCGCGGGGCGCGGGTGGACTCCGGATTCCGGGTGGCTTCCCAAAAATCCGGCCCTGTCGCTGGCGAAATATCGCGCTTAGCCCGCCAGCATACGAAAGTCGCCAGGAAGGAACCATGAATTCAAGGGGTTGGCGGATGGACCCCGGCTGGACCCCGCGCTGGACCCGGGAAGCCAGCGTGCGCGGGCTCGTCCCGCGCGCGCCTCTCCCGAGTATATCCAGTTTCTAACCCGGGAGAGCCGTTTTTGTCTCAGCGAAAACTGTCCGGCGGAGACTTTCCTATTTGCACCATGGGCTTACGCGCCAGCGGCCAGCTGCGATCACCTTGCGCTTCGACAGGTTGCGATTGAACCGCTGCCTGTTGAGGGTCAGCGCGATCACGAAAGCCCGTATTGCCAGTGCTGATGCGCCGCGGAGCGCTGCAGACCGACGGGCCAGCAGATCTTCTTCCAGCGTCGCCATGCGCCTTCATCCAGACGATCTTGCCGTCGATGGGCTCGAGGCAGCTCGTCCAGGTCAGGGTCTCCTCCATCCGGCTGATGTCCTGCGGCGAGGGCGAGCACGCGCATGGGCTTCGGCTCCTGGCCGACCTTGTCGGCGAAACTGTGGACGATCTCGGGCCATGTGCTGAAGTATCCTTGCGGCGTCGGGCTCCGGCAGGCGCTTCAGGACGAGGGCCGCCTCGGCGAGCCGTTCCTCGACCATGGCTGGGTGTCCAGTGCGTCATTGCCGCACCTCCCGTTCGCCGGGCGCGCGCCGTAGAGACGCTCGCCGAGTTGCCGCACCAGCTCCCGCTCAGGCCAAGTAAGTCGCTGGTCGTCAAGGGAAACTGCGAGCACGCCTTGCTCCTTCCAGCCGTCGCGCTTGACCTGTTCGGGGTCGCGGCGCTGGCCGCCATAGCCATTGGGATGCCACCTCATTGCATGCCCCCCTTGGTCTCCAGCGCCCAGAGCAGGATCGCGATGGCGTCGGCCTCGTTGTCGTCGGCCGGGCTGAACCCGCGCGCCCGGGCCGCGGCGATCATGGCGTCCTTGTTGCGCGTTGCCCTTGCCGGTGGCGAAGCGCTTGATCGTGCCGACCGGGACGCCCTCGTAGGGCACGCCGCGCAGTTCGGCCCATGCGGTGAGCGTGGCCATGAGGCCGCCATAGACATGGGCCGCGTCGGTGCCGGCATGGCGGCGGACTTCCTCGAACCAGATGGCGGCGATGGGCCCGGACAGCCGGTCGAGCTCGGCCAGCCAGTTGGTGAACCGCAGGTAGCGCATGCCGCCACCGTCGAAGCGGCCGGGGCGGAAGGACACGGTGCCGCAGGTGATCAGCCCGTCGGCGCCGTGCAGCGCCCAGCCCGTGGTGGTGCCGAGATCGAGCGCCAGCAACGTGCGGTCGGCGCGGAAGGCGGGCGGCAGATCGGGGATTGCCTCCTGCGATCGCGGTGGCGAGAGTCAGGTCAGCCATGGGTGGTCTCCTTTTCTGGTTGGCTGCTCGGGTGGAAGACGACGGCGGCCTGGTGCTTGGCGGTACGGGCCGCCGTCGTCGGATCGGGATGTGCGGGCGCGGCGCAGGCCGCGCGCGCGAAACCCCTCGCGGGTGGGCGGGGAGGCCAAACCTGCCTGTGGCCTCCCCACTCCGTAGGGGGGGCTTAATCTGGAATCGTGCTCCATGAGCATTGATCTGCAATCGACGATTCCATAGTTCCGGGACGAATCAGCAGCGTCGGACATGAGCGATGCCGGACAGGGAGTTTCGCAAGCGCAGCCTAACCCATCGATTTGCATTGAAGCCGATGGCGAGAACATTTGGGACGTGCAAGTATCGCCGAACTGGCCGACGCAATTCCGCGGAGTGAGCGAATGTCCGGCGATCATGCCCGTCCTCCTCCGGATAGACCCAGACGGAGGGGTTCTCGACCTCGAGCACGCGCGCCGGTCTGCGGGCATTTGTAGTGGGTGGGCAGGACCGGGATGCCGCTCGGGCGTGACCTCGCCGGTCGCGGGATCGACGATCTCGCCGCCGGTCCGGAGCATCATGCCCTCGACGCAGAGGTAGCCGAAGCTGCGATCCGTGGCAAGGCCGAGGCCGTGGGCGCGCCGTCGCGGACGAACTTGATGGCGCCCTTGGTGGCCAGCACGCGATCCGGTCGCGGATCGTGTCCTTGCCGCCCAGACCGCGCTGTGTTCTCGAAGGCCTCGGCGAACTGGTCGATGGTGTAGAGCTGCCCCTCGGCCGCCTCGTCGAGCAGGAGCCCGAGGATCACGTCGCGCTTGCGATCCGCTCGGCGTCGATGCTTCGCGCCGACCTCCGGGCGCACCAGCCGCTCGTTCATCGGGTTGATCTCGACCCATTTGCCATCGACCTTGTCGACCAGCTTCGCGGGCAGCGCGGGGCCGTTGCGCAGCTCGATCTCCAGCCGCCGCTGGGTCGAGTCCTCCTCGGGCCGGTGCAGGATCAGGCCGGTGGTGTAGAAGCCGCGGAGCGCGCTGGCGCCGGAGAGCGCGAGGAACGGATCCTCCTTCACCTGGTGCTTCGAGAGCTTCTTGGTGTGGTGGACGAGGATCACGCCGCAGTCGGGGTTGACGTGGTCGCGCAGCACCTCGACCCGGTCCTTCAGGAAGAACATCATCGCGGCGTTGTCGTTCTCGCCGCCGCCATCGGGCCCGCCGTCGAAGAGGTTGCGGATCGGGTCGATGCAGAGGATGTCGAGCGGTTCGTCGGGGAACGCGGCCCTGATCGCCTCGGCCACGCGCGCGCTGCCCTCGGCATCGAGCAGCATGCGCAGCTTCGGCGTGACGATCAGGTTGTCGCGCGCGGCGGCGATCAGCTCGGGCGGCAGGCCGATCTGCTGCATGCGCTCGCGCAGGTAGTGGTACTGGATCTCGGCCTGCAGGTAGAAGATCCGCAGCGGCCGTGGCGGGGTGAAGCCGAGGAAGGGCACGCCCGCCGCCATGTGCACGAGCAACGCGATCAGCAGGTCGCTCTTGCCCACCTTGGGCGCGCCGCCCAGCACCAGGAGCCCGCCCGGCGTCAGCACGCGCGGGCCGATGATGTCGTCGGGCATCGGGCTCGTGTCGTCGAGCAGCGCGCCCAGCGTGAAGGTCGGCAGGTCGGTCTGCGCCGGCGCCGCGCTGTCGAGGCGGATCAGCGGCGGCCCGTGCCGCTTGATGTGCAGCTCCCACAGGCGGTTCGTCTCGCGCTTCAGCCGGTCGAGCGGCCAGGAGGGGCGCAGCATCGCGGCGTTGTAGCCGCAGATCGCCGTCCAGCCCTCGTCCATCGACATCCGGCCCTCGTGGACCAGCCGCAGGAAATAGCCGATGGCGGCCGAGGCGCCCTCGAAGCGGGACCAGTCGTCCGTGCCGCCCTCGTGCACCGGGGTCACCAGCACGTCGTCGATGGCGGGTTTCTCGCGGGGCTCGGCCGTGGCCATGCCGACGCCGGGCATGGGCGGCATGTCGGCGACGCGCTCGGCCATCTCGGCGAGATCGACCTCGAGCTCGGTCGCCTCGCGGATCTGCACGAGCCGGGTGAGCCCGCCCTTGTGATAGACGCGTGCCGGGCACGCGGATCGGCTGGTGGGCCGAGCGGAAATGCGTGTCGCCGCCGACCTTCAGCGCGATCTCGCCGCGCAGCTGGCAGAGCCGGTCGAGATCGGCGCCCTCCGCGGGCTCGGTCAGCTTCCACCAGACATGGAGCTTGGTCGCGCCCTCGGGCGTGCGCCCGCCGCTCTCGACGATCAGGGTCGGTCGGCCGAGATGGTGGACGAGGTGATCGAGCTTGGCCGGGATGTCGCCGGAGTCGAGATCGACCACGAGGCTCTGCATCTGCAGGACATCCGCGGCGCGGGCCTGGCCCGTCTCCGCGACCGTGCCGGGGATGACGTAGACCGCCGCGCCCTCGCGCGCGGCCCAGCCCGCGAAGGTGGCGAGCTTCTCGGGCGCCGTGGCGTCCGCGTCGATCCAGATGTTGTGCGGCCGGCCGTCCTTGCCCTGACCCTTGTCGACGAAGCCGCGGACCGGGATCAGGCCCTCGGAATAGCCGAAGACGACATCGACGAAGCGCGCGATCTGGCCCGCGTCCGGTTCGACGGCGAAGGGATCGTCCAGCGGCGCCGCGTCGTTGAAATCCCGCCAGGGGTTGAAGTGGATGATGTTGTCGTCGCTCATGCCGGCAGGCTCCAGCAGCGCTCGGCCCACGGGCAGAACCGGCATTCGAAGAAGTCGCGATTGGCGGCGATGCGCGGCAGCAGCTCGCCCGCGTCGGTCGCCCGCAGGATCCGCACGCCGCGGTCGGACATGCGCTGCGCGAGATCGGCATCGAAGGGCACGAGCTCGTGGTGCAGCTCGGCCGTGTCCTTGTTGATCGCGGTGAAGAGCGCGGGGTTGGCCGAGATGCCCGGCACCGTCGCTTCCATGTAGGCCTGGTAGAGCGCGATCTGCGCGGCATAGACCGGCTTCGCGACGGTCACGCCCTTGGCCACCGTCTCGCGCCAGTTCTTCGCGTTCATCGTCTTGCATTCCCAGAGCGCGGGGGTGCGCAGCCCCAGCGCCGCGGGGGCCTCGGCGACGATCCCGTCGACATGGCCGCGGATGCGCCCGCCCGCGACGGAGAAGCCGAACTGCGCCGCCGTCGCCGGTTGCCTTGCGGTGTACCAGATCGAGCCCCGCCGCCCGCAGCCAGCGGATGGCGAGATCCTCGAGCTGCATGCCCGATCGCGAAGATCCGCAGCGACCGGCCGGAGAAGTCCTGGCCCTCGTCCTTCGGCGCGCCCGCGAACTCGAACTGCAGCGCGCGTTCGCAGGCATGGCCCAGCCGGGACGCCGCCGAGATAGTCGCGCGGCGGCGTGGCCGCGCGTTCGGCCTCGAGCGCGGCGTCCACGGCCGCGTTGATGCGCTCGGCGATGCCGGGGCGGTGGTTGTAGTCCAGCATCAGAACGGGATCTCCGACTCGGCGGCGATCTCGGCCATCTCGGCGCGGAACGCCTCGACGGTGGTGACGATCAGCCGGTGCATGTCGTTCTGGGTCAGCTGGCCCAGCGGCCGGTCCCAGCCGATCCGCTCCATCTCGGGGGCGAGCGCGCGCATGACGGCGGGCAGCGCCTGGGTTTCCTCTTCGGTGAAATCGACCATGCTCAGTCCTCTCTTCGCTTTGCGGGTGAAGGCCGCCTGGCAGCCCATGGAGCAGAACCAGCGGCGGGTGCGGTGTTGGGCGCGGCCGGTGGGGATCGAACCAGCCGAAGCCGCGGGTGCGCGCGAGTGCAGACGGCGCAGAGCACCGGGCGCGGATGCCAGAGGCGATCACAGCCCGGTCGATCCGGAGCCTCTGCGGGCGGGGATGGGATTTGCGCGACATGGTTCACGCCGCCCTCCGCTCGGGCGCGGCCGACATCACGAGCCGCCGGATGTCGCGCCGGTTGAACTGGAAGGTGATCAGCGCCGAGGCGCGGTAGCGGGTGAGCCCGTAATCCTGCCGCTGCGCGGGCGAGAGGTATTGCAGCTGCTTCTCGGTCGGCGCCTGGTTCAGCCAGCGCTTCGACTTGAAGGCGCTCTCGTCGGTCTCGTGCTCGTTCAGCCAGTCGTCGGCCTGCGCGAGGCAGACGGTGCGCTCGCCCACGCCGAGAAGGCGGGTCGGCTCGCCCTTGGCGCCGCCCACGGCATGCCAGCGGCCCTCGAGGAAGAACACGCCGCCCCAGGCGTTGAACCCGCTCGCCATGAGCGCGGCGTCGTCGCCGAAGAGGTCCTCCCAGGCGAAACTCGAGCGCTTCAGCAGGTCGATCTCGGACATGGACGACGGCTGTCGAGCGGCTCGGCGCGCCCGTCGCTCAGGAACTCGTATGCCGCAGATCGGGCATTGGCGCGAGCGCGAGCGGGATCGTCGGCCTCGCATTCCGGGCAGGTCTTCGTCGGCGCCTCGCCCGGCGTCGGATCGCGGCCGTCGAGATCGACGTCCTGCTCCAGCGTGCCGTGGGTCAGGCTCGAGATCCCGAAATCCAGCACGATGCAGTCGGTCTTGACGATGCCGGGATGCTCGGCCGGATCGACGGTGCGCAGGCCGCGCCCGACCATCTGGATCATGGTGGACTTGCAGGAGCTCGGCCGCAGCAGCACGACGCAGGAGGTGGGCGGGTGGTCCCAGCCTTCGGTCAGCACCGCGACGTTGACGACGACCCGGATGTCGCCGGCGGCATAGGCCGTCGAGGATCCGGCGGCGCGTCTCGGAGCCGAGATCGCCAGTGGATGACGCCGGCCGGGATGCCGGCCTCGTTGAAGGCCTCCGCGACATTTTCGGCATGGGCGACGGTCGAGCAGAAGACGACGGTCTGCCGGTCGCCCGCCTTTTCCTTCCAGTGGCGGATCACCTCGTCGGTGACCGGCGCGCGGTCCATGATCTCCGCCACCGCGCCCATGTCGTAGTCGGACGGCGGTCTTGCGGACGGCGCGCAGCTTGCTCCTGCACGCCCACATCGATGACGAAGGTGCGCGGCGGCACGAGGTGGCCCGAGGCGATCAGCTCGCCCAGCGTGACCTGGTCGGCGACATTGTCGAAGACCTCGCGCAGGCCCTTCCGGTCGCCCCGGTTCGGCGTCGCCGTGACGCCGAAGACGCGGGCGTCCGGATTGGCGTCGCGCACCCGGTCGATGATGCGGCGGTAGCTGTCGGCCACCGCGTGATGCGCCTCGTCGATCACCAGCAGATCGAGCTTCGGCATCGCCTGCAGGATTGGCGGCCCGCGACAGCGTCGGCGCCATGGCGAAGGTGACCTGGCCGTCCCAGGACTTCGATCCGGCATCGACGACGGAGGTGGTCACTTCCGGATTGACCCGGGCGAACTTCGCCCGGTTCTGGCTGGTCAGCTCGTCGCGATGGGCGAGCACGCAGGCCTTGGCCGCCGTCCCCGACCAGCTTGCCGGTGACGGCGGAGAGCATGATCGTCTTGCCCGCGCCCGTGGGCGCGACGCCGAGCGTGTTGCCGTGCGTCGAGAGCGCAGCGAGGCTGCGCTCCACGAAGAGTTTCTGGCGGGGACGGAGGCGCATCGCGCGCCCCTCACTGCGCCCAGGCGGGACGGCCGGGCGCCGCCGGCGCGGCGGGCTGCTGGGCCGGCGCCTGCTGCGGCGCGGGCTGCGCGGGCGGCTGGTAGCCCGTGGCTGGCGCTGCGCCCATGACCTGCGCGTAGTCGCGATGGTCGGGCGTCACCGCCGCGCGGATCTCGTTCTTGTCCTCGCCCATCGGCGTCGGTGCCGATGTCGATGCGGGCGACGAACTCGAGCCCGTCGAGATCGGCGAAGCCGTTGATCCGCCGCGCCGCCTGCGCCTCGCGGCGAGTTGTCCTTGTCGGAAATCCCGCGCGCCGAGTTCAGCATGCCGCGGACGAGGCTGCGGCCCATGTTGGCCCAGTCCGGACCCTTGGGGCTGTAGAGCCCGATCAGCGTGAAGATCTTGCGCCGGGCATAGGGGCCCTCGAGCACCGTGAACTCGCCGTTGAGATAGACCGCGCCGGTGGAGCCGCGGGTGGCATAGCCGCCGGTCCAGCCCTGCGACGGGTCGTCGAAGCCGCCGGGGCGGATGGTCAGCCGCACCTTGGCGAGCGTGCCCTTGGGGATGAGGTTGGCGTTGGACTGCGCGTCGTTGAAGTCGTTCCAGAGACCGGACATGGCATGGGTCCTTTCAGTTGGTGGGATCGGATTGAGGGGTCGGCGGCCGGCGCCGGCATGCGCGGCGCGTCGGTCACGAGCGGGCGCGCATCGATCGGCAGCGGCTGGCGGATCTTCTCGATGAGCCGGCCGAGATGCGGCGGCTCGAGCAGGTCGAGCCGGCCGGAGCGGTCCTTGGCCGGGTAGCCCCACTGGTTCTGCGTGTGGCAGACGAAGACGCGCTGCGGCACGCCCTTGTCGTCGGGCAGCGAGGCGAGCGTCAGCACCTCGTCGACGATGCCCGGCAGCTCGAGCCCGGTCTTCGAGCCGTCGATCTGCGGGACGAAGACCTTGCGATTGAAGTCGTCGAGCTTCTCGTCGAGGATCCCGACGAAGATGACGTTCTTCGCCCGCGTGTGCTGCAGGTGCGTGAGCCAGGCGATCATCTCGCGGCCGTGCAGCCCGTAGGCGCCGCGCACGTCCGGCTTGCCGGTCTTCTCCGAATGCGCCTCGGGCTGGCCCTTGCACCACTGGAAGCAGAGCCGCCCCGCCACGGTGATCGAGTCGATGAAGACCGTGTCGTATTTCTCGAGCACCGCGGGATCGCCGTACTTCGCGCAGACCGCCTCGTAGTGGTCCTCGCTGTAGGGCTGGTCCTTGCGCAGCGCCGGGTTCGGGCCGCCGATGAACACCGCGAAGTCGCGGCATTCCTTCCAGGTCCGCGGGCGGATCGTGTCGACGGCCAGCCCCTCGATGGCGAGATCGCCGGCCTCGAGGTCGAAGAACAGCGTGGTCGTGCTGCTTCGAGGGTCCGCAGCAGCGTGGTCTTGCCGACGCCCGCTCGCGCCGAAGATGGCGGCCTTGACGCCGCGCATCTCGGCCAGCCGCTCGTCGGCGCGTGATGATGGGGAGGCTCATGCGTCGCCTCCCTGCGGCTGGATCTCGACCTTCAGCGCGCCGGTCTTCACGGTCCGCGCGGGCTCGAAGCCCTGGCGGATCGCCTCGGGCCAGGCGGCGTATTTGCGCTCGGGCACCTTGAAGGCGATGTCGACATACTCGGCCGGGTCGTCCCCCGCGGCGCGGATGCGCTCGACCATGGCGGCGAGCTGGGCCTGGTCCCACTCGACGCGCTTGGGCAGATCGGCGACCACGGTGAAATCGCCGTCGTCGAAGCGGACCGTGCCGGTGTCCTTCGACCGCGGCCTGCCGCTCCTCGGCGGCGCGGGTGGCGTAGCGGACGCGTCAGCGCGGCATCGAGCCGGGCCTTTGCGGCCTTGTCGCGCTTCAGGCGCGCGTCGATCTCGCGCTGGAGGATGGCCAGCAGTTCGACCGGCAGCTCGGCGATCTCCTGCGGGGCGAGGCCCGGCAGATCGTCGGGCGTGGGCGTGTTCTCGGGAAAGGGCATTGGGGTCTCCGGGATGGGGGATGGGGATCAGGCGGCCTCGAGCAGGCGCATCGAGAGCGCGGCGCCGGGCGGGCCGGGCTTCGGGCGGGCGACGGCGATGTAGGCGAAGGCGTCGGGGCCGAGCCGGGACTGCACGAGGTGGACGAGGTTCTGCTCGGCCGCGCGCCGGGCGGCGGCCGCCACCAGCTGCAGCGTGCGTTGCCGGTCCGGCGGCAGCTTCGAGATGACCGACGTGGCATCGACGGCGAGGAAGCCGCGGTGATAGACCAGCGCCTCGCCGGGCTCGGCCTGCGCGATCCAGGCGGAAAGCCCGACCTCGTCGAGCCCCGGCCCGGCCGCGCCGTGCAGCGGCACGACCTCGGCCTCGGTGATGGGCGACAGGCGTCCCATCAGGCCGCCCCGGCGCGCGGCTGGGTGTCCACGGTGTGCTGAAGCTGGTCGCGCTCGAAGGCGACGATGTCCTCGAGCCGGTAGACCACCCGGCCGCCGATCTTCATGTAGGCGGGGCCTTCACCGGCCCACCGCCAGCGCTCCAGCGTGCGGTGCGAGATCGTCCAGCGCCGCGCGAGTTCCTTCTGGTTCAGGCAGTGCTTCTGCTGCATCGGCTCTCTCCGTTTGCGTGTGCTTCGGAGAGAGAATGCGAAATCCCGCTATGGGATGTCGTCAGGATCGCAGGGGGATGCGGAGGGGGATGGTTACGGCCTTGCAGGAGCGGGTTGGACGGCGCGGTGGGGGATCGTCATCCCCCTCCATCCCCCAGCCGATCCCACACCGCAGCGCGATCCGGAGACCGCGCATGGGGGATCGGACGCGAGTCGAGTCGAGTTCAGGCGGTAGCCGCCGCGGCCGGTCGGAGCGGATCAGCTGCGCGCCAGTTCTTCTGCGACTTGAAGACGTCGGCCATGCGCAGGCTCTTCGAGCCCGCCGAGGACAGGATGGCCTTGCCGCTCTGCCACGGCTCGCCGCGCTGCGCGGCCTCGTGCAGCGCGCGGACGACCTGCGCCTGGATCGGGCCGAGCCGGAAGCGGTAGCCGTTGCAGCGCACCTCCTGGTAGTCGGCCGAGGCGATGAAGGTGCTCTCCTCCATCGCCGAGCCGCCGGAGGAGAAGCCGGACTGGAGCTCGAAACGGTCGCGTTCCTCGCGCCTTAGCAGCAGATCGCCGATCAGCACGAAGATCGGCTCGGCCTCGCCATAGAGCGACGGCATAGTCCGCCCGCGGCGTGCGGAACTCGCTGACATGCAGCTCGCCGCAGCGGAACAGCTGGAAGACGTCGCAGGCATGCAGATCGAGCAGCCCGCTGAAGGGCTTCCGCTCCCAGGGCACGCGGAAGCGCTCGCCGTCCGGCGCCTTCCTCGTAGTCGCCGAACTCGACGGCTGCGTTGAAACCCGCACCGACAGCCGCAGCTTGTCGTTCTCGGCGAGGTAGACGAGGTCCGTCTCGGAGATCCGCCAGCGCTCGAGCACCTCGGGGAGCGTGAAATACAGCTTCTCGATATGCACGCGCCCCTCCGATTCCCCGCCTACGATGTTTACCTTCTGTTCCTATTCGCTTGACGAGCTCCGATCAATCCTGTTTTATCCTATTTCATCCACAGATCGCTTGGGGAAAACATGACACGAGCACCACACGCTTGCCGACCGCCTCCGGGCCCGGGCCCAACCAGCTCGGCCTCAGCCCCGCCCACGTCGCCGAGATGGCCGGCGTGAACCGCTCCTTCGTCTACGACATCCTGCGCGGGCGTTCGACCCGCCCCGGCATCGACCGGCTGGCCGAGGTCGCCCGCGTGCTGAAGGTGGACCGCGACTGGCTGATCCACGGGATCGGCGAGGTCGAGGGCACGCCCCCCTTCATCGAGAACCCCGACGAGGCCTTCGTGTCGATCGCGCATGCGAGCCCGCGCCCGTCGATGGGCGGCGGCGCCGTGGTCGAGGAGCACGACGATCCCGCCGGCCGCGCCTACCACTTCCGCCGGTCCTGGATCCGCCACAGCCTGAAGGCCAGCCCCTCGCAGCTGCGGATCATGCATGTCGAGGGCGACAGCATGGCGCCGACGCTGCTCGACGGCGACACGGTGCTGGTCGACATGGCCCGCCGCGCGCCGAACCCGCCCGGCATCTTCGTGCTGGACGACGGCATGGGGCTGGTGGCCAAGCGGCTCGAGCACATCCCGAACAGCGACCCGCCCGCGGTGCGCGTCATCTCGGACAACGGCTTCTACAGCCCCTACGAGCGAACGGCCGACGAGATCCACATCGTCGGCCGCATCCGTTGGTTCGCGCGGGAGATCTGAGGTGATCGCGTTCAGGGAGGTCGACGATGCCGATCCGGCGCTGGCGTTCTCGCCGCTGGTGCGCGGGATCGAGAAGACCTTCGCCTGGATCGGCGAGCATGGCGGCATCCCCCTGACGCCGTCCAAGGCGTTCAAGCGGGTGTTCGTGCACTGGGCCGCGGCCGAGTTCGACTGGCCCGGCCACACCGAGGCGGACCTCTTCGCCGTCAACAAGGTGCTGAACGAGCCCGACTTCGCCCCGCTCATGGTTCTGCACGACCTGATGATCGCGATGAAGCTCGGCCGGCACTACAAGGGCGAGTTCCGGCTGACCAAGGCGGGCCAGGCGCTGGTCGGCCATCCCGGTCGGATCTTCGGCACGGTCGTCCCGTTCTTACCTGTTCCGGATCAACCACGCCAGCATGTCGCGCTTCGACGACGCGCCGATCCTGGGCAACTGGGACGTGTTCCTGAACGTGCTGAACGTCGAGACCGAGGACGGCGCCACCGGCGCCCACCTCCGCCGCGTGCTCTTCGGCGAGCCCGAGACGGGCCCGTTCCGCGCTACGACGAGGTGATGGGCCAGCTCTACATCCAGGTGCTGCGCCCGCTCTGCTGGGCGGGGCTGCTGCAGCAGGAGCGCGGAACGGCCAGCTATCGGTTCGAGGAGGCGGTGTTCATGAAGACGCCGCTGTGGCGGGCGGCGCTGCGGCTGGAGACGGATGGGATGGTTGGTGAGATGCAACGCGGCACTAATTGAAGAGCATGATCCCAAGAGCTACTTCTGTTCCCCACTTGAATACCAAGGAGCTTATGCTTGGAAGAATCTCCTAGAAGCCTGACGATAACTGCGCTCTCAACCGTCTTTCGTTCTGTCTCCGGCAAAGATCAACTGTAGAGGCATAGTTTTCTGTATTCAGAGAAATAATGTATTGCTTTCCGGTGCCGTGCAACTCTTCAATCGCTATTTCCAACCATTTCGCGCGCTGCCGAGGGTCAATATGGTCAAAGAGACCATTATCGTGCCACAAATGACCCATGTTGTGATTTGATCCATACATAAAAACTAACCAATCAAAACATACAATGCGCGCAGCATTGATCCCGTCCGAGTCCTGGCCCTGCACGTCAACGGAAAGCTCATATCGAAGTTTGTTTTCCTTTGTATTGTTGTCCAGCCCAATACCAGCTGCCTCCTGCGGATATAGCTCCCCGACAAGGTAACGAAATTTCTCATCTGCCCATTCTAGAGGCTGACTTTCGACGTACTCCTCAGCTCGGCGTCCTGCTCAGCCAACTCTCTGCGTACTTCGATCGTTTCATGCTGAAGCTCCCGATCCGAGGCCGTCAACTTGCTCAGGCTCTTAACGTCCTGCTCCTTCGATGCAAGGCGACGCACTACCGCTTCATAGTCGTCCAACGCCTTCTTACCGGAGAGGTACCTGAGGCATTCATCGCGTTCGCGAGCAACACTCGGCTCCTCTGGCTCTCGGCAGCTTCTCGCTTCGAAATTAGTGTCGCGCGATCACGACTTAGTCGCTCCAGTCTCCTTCGTGAAAGGGACTGATGAAAGCTTTCAACGTCGGTAGTGCTGAATGCTTCGGCCGAACAACTGCCTCCTTCAGCCCCTCGTAGAAAGATGTTAAGGACTCGTGGTCAATGTCTGGTCGCTGCCGAAGCGAATTTTCAATTCCCTTCAGGTGGCCATGTCAGCAAACCGTGTTGGCACAGGGGGCTGACACGAGCAGCATCCTGAGCACGTCGAGGTAGCTCCGGTCGGCGTTTTCACGGGCGGCGTGCCAACGGCCATAGGCGGTGAGGTTCTTGGAGGACGGGCCGCAGAAGGGCTGCATGAAGGTGCGGAAGCGGCCGATCAGGGCGTTCACGGTGTTGATGTGATGGCTGCGCGGCGTGCGCTTCGACCGACGCCCCGCGACGAGCACGAAGTGGGGGATCCGCTCGTCCTTGGCGATCCGCTCGTAGGTGGCATGGCCGTCGGTGCAGAGCACCGCGTCCAGCGCCATCACGGGCAGCAGGGCACCGGAGATCGCCACCTGGCCCGCATCGGCGATGGCTTCGAAGGCCCGGTGGCCGGCGCGGTCGGTGGCCGCGAGAAGCTTCTCTTCCCAGGCTCGCCACCCGCCCGGAGGCGTCCTCGACGCAGCGCCCCGGCGCAGATAGTCCTGCCACCGCAGACGCGGCGGTGCAGGGTGGTTCGCCGGGTCGCGCCGGTGCCGGACCCACTCTCGCGACCCTTTGCGGCTTTCGCGCTGGTGGGCTTCGTCAGCCTCGACGATGCCGGCGAGGGTGCCGTGCGGCTCGGGTGTCAGCGCCCCGAGGATCGCCATCCGCCAGCGCCAGACGCTGTGACGCGAGGCCCCCAGGACCTCGGCCGCGCGGCGGCAGGACATCGGCTGCGGCGCCTCGATCATGTCGCGCGCCAGCGCGACCACGAGATCGGGGCGCTGCACCAGGGCGAGAGGCGTGCCGCTCCGGCCCGACCATGTCGCCCCGCACCCCGAGCAGTTCCACCGCTGCGTGCCCGTCCGGGTCCGGCCCCACCGGATACGCTCGCCGCCGCCGCAACGCGGGCAAGCGCCTGACGCTCCGCCCGCCTCGGCGCGGGCATCGATCTCGAGTACTGCTTCGGCCCGCTCTCGCGCCTCTGCAACCATCTCCTCGACCTGCCGAAGCTCCTGCGGTGTCAGACGGGCGAGCAGACGGCCGAACTCGGTCGGATCGAAGCGAGGCATGACAGGTCTCCGGAAGCTTGAAGGCCCCTGATCCTACCCCGCTGACGCACAAGAACAAAGGGCGAACCAACACGCTTTGCTGACACCACCTTCAGTTGATATTCCAAAATCTGGCGACTTCAGATTCTATTTCTCTAAGATTTACAGTAAGATTGTCTGCCTCTTGCTTGATTTGCTCGTAATCATCAGCAATTGTCATGGAGTCGAGGCTAGAGCTAAGCTCTGACACTTCGCTTTGCAGTCGCTTCAGTGTGTCTCCGGGCGCACACCACCCAGAAGAAGTTGTTGCAGCCGCTTGTCTCTCGCTTTCAGAAGCTTGCGGGTCTCTTGGATTTCAAGCTGTCGTGACCTTAGCTCAGCTTTCCCCAACGCAAGACTTACATCTGCTCCCAGTAGAAATAGGTTGCGTATTAGTGCTTCATAGTCTTGTTGACCAGTTAGCGCCACGGGATCATTTTCTATCCCCACGCTTAGATCGCGCAAAACGAACGTAAAGTGAGCGGAATGTTATCCCTTTTAAGCCATCAGCCGAAGCGAAAGGTCCGCAATCATCTAGCCAGCCCCTCAGTTTGGAAAGAGCAATCTTCGCCCCATCAAGCCTAATCTCATTTCCGTCACCACGCCGTGAGATGGTGTGAGCAGCTCCGTTAATTTCAAACTTTAAGGTAAAAACCCAATCGGGAACACTTTTTTCCAGCATTTTGTCTTTGCTTGCTCCCAAGCAATGGCCGACAAGCTTCAAGGCAAGCGTCTTACCCACCCCATTAGAGCTCGAGTTCTTCTTCGAAGCGTCACCCACGATGAGGGATAGCCCCTCCCGCTGAAAATAGAGGGGCTTAAAGGAAGGTTTGTCGCAAGTGAGGGAAACAAGGATCATCGTATGCCGGCGACGCGATCATTTTCCGAAGAGCTTTGCGGCGCCAATTGCATATAACAAAATACGGCAAGAGTGATCTTCTCAAAATCCACTTGCCCTGGCCAGCCACTATCACTTCGATCAAGCAGATATTTCAGCTCGTCGAGACTCTTGGGCTCCAAAATCATGCCACGGATCTTGCCTGCAAGGCCAACAACACTGTCTGAAAATCTCACATGGTCATGCGGCGCCACGGCCAGTCGTAGGTTTTTCGTAGACATCACAAGCCTCAAAGAAGTGTGCCAGGATCACCTCGGCGGCACCGTGGTAAGCCTTAAGCGTGTGTGGGTGGGCATGCGCAGCGTCCGGTATGACCTTCTCGATGAGCCACACATAGCGAAGGTCAGCGGCGTCTTCTAGATCAGTTATCACCGATGTGCTCACAGTGTAGAGAAGGCGAAGCTCTTGCGCAATGCCCTCTCCGAGCCATTGATCGCGGGTGTCAAGGAAGTCTTGGACATCCGAACCTTGATAACTGTAAGCGCGTAAGCGCGCGCCGATTGCATCGGAGAGCCCATTGAATTCAATTTTCTCCTCAAAATCAGGCGCGAGTTCTTTTGATGCTAGTCCTTTTGGAAGCATCTTGTCGGCCAGATGCTCCAAGAGCTCGCCAACCTTACGCTTATCAACAAAGGCGGGTTGATCATTTGGTATGCCGCCAACTATTTCCATCATCTTGTATTCGTCCAGCTTCGTGAAGCGATCAGTCAACTGGGCGCATGCAATTGCGTCGGCAACAACGCCATGATTTTCTTGTATGTTTTGAAGCGATTGCTCTACTGGCGCCGGAACTCCTTGAAAACGGTCATTTAGGACGAAGCTGTATCGCCGCAGACCTTTCCATCCGTTCTTTAGCTTTTGGAAATCCTTTTCAGCCTTCTTCGCGGCCGCTGCGGGTGACCAAGCGGAGCCCGCCTTGGGACCATAGACCTGCAGATAGTGTCCGATCGACTGGAAGTACCCGTCGTTTCCCCCATCGCCTTTGTTACCCCATGGTGCAATGGCCTGAAAATCTGTCGCCTCACCCTGAAAGACAGAGTTGATGAGGTTCTGAAAAGCCATGCTATCCGCCTCGTGCAGGCGAAGTCGAAAAAGTAGTCGGTACCAAAAAATGTTGCTCATGGGGTCCTGAAGTCCTTACTCGTTTCTCAATTCCCTAAATCTCAAATCCGCAACTCCTTGACGTTATTGTTTCCTCGAGAGCAGTCTTCCCAGCAGGCTCTATCCTGATCGCCACCCGCGCCCGGCGAGACACATCACGAAGCAACGCCTCTTTGGGCTCACGATGCCTGCCATTTTCAATGTGGCGCTGCTGTATGTAAAGCCCAGTGCATTCCGTTGGCTGTAGCTGCTGACGTGACCAAAGGTGGCGACTACGCATGGTCACTTTGGAATTCGCGCCAGCACGACAACCCATTGTTTTAACTTGAAACCCTCGCCGCGAGCGGCGAACACGGAGCAAACCGCCTCAGGAGGTTCGCTCCCCATGCCCGACGACATCACCTTCGCGCCGCCCGCCGAGACGCTCACCACCGATGAGCGGCTGGCGGAACTGGCCGCCATCCTCGCCAGCGCCATCGCGCGCACCAACCCACCGGAAATGAACGAGAATTCTCCGCTCGACGGAGACAGTTCGCTGGACATCCTCGCCCTCAGACGCCGTCGTCGGAGACAGGTTGCGAAACCGAGTTGGAGAGGACGCATGAGGAAAAACACAAGGAAATCAGGCGCAAAGGCCGCGCCTCGCGCGCCAGGCGGAGGGGATCGACGTCCTGGCCGAACTGGCCGCGCTGAAGGCGATGACGGTGCCCGAGCTGCAGGAGAAGTGGCAGGCCATCTTCGGCGAGCCCGCGCCGAACACCAGCCGCGGGAACCTCGAGCTGCGGCTCGGCTACCGCATCCAGGAACTGGCCCATGGCGGGCATCGGCCGCGAGACGCGGCGGACGCTGGATGCGCTGGCGGCCGAGGTGGCATCAGCGGCAAGCCCGGGCGGCATGGTGGCGGACCCGCGCACGCCCGATGCCCGGCACCAAGCTGGTCCGCGAGTGGAACGGCGTGGAGCACATCGTCACCGTCCTGGCGGATGGCTTCGAATGGCAGGGCCGGCGCTTCAAGTCGCTCTCGGCCGCGGTCCGCGCGATCACCGGCGCGCACTGGAACGGCTGGAAGTTCTTCGGGCTCGACCCACGACCGGAGGACGGCCGATGACCGCGCCAAGACCCAGACCGAACCGCCCCGCCGCCTGCGCTGCGCCATCTACACCCGCAAGTCGAGCGAGGAAGGGCTCGACATGGAGTTCAACAGCCTCGACGCCCAGCGGGAGGCCTGCGAGGCCTACATCGCCAGCCAGAAGGCCGAGGGCTGGGTCTGCCTGCGCGACCGCTACGACGACGGCGGCTTCTCCGGCGGCACGCTGGACCGCCCCGCGCTGAAGCAGCTGATCGCCGACATCGAGGACGGGCTGATCGACGTCGTCGTGGTCTACAAGATCGACCGCCTCAGCCGCGCGCTGATGGATTTCTCGAAGCTGGTCGAGATCTTCGACACGCCACGGCGTCACCTTCGTCTCCGTCACGCAGTCCTTCAACACCACCACGTCCATGGGGCGGCTGACGCTGAACATCCTGCTCAGCTTCGCCCAGTTCGAGCGCGAGGTGATCGGCGAGCGGATCCGCGACAAGGTCGCCGCCTCGCGCAAGAAGGGCATGTGGATGGGCGGGCCGGTGCCGCTCGGCTACGACGTGAAGGACCGCAAGCTGATCGTGGACCCGGCCGAGGCCGAGACAGGTCCGGACGATCTTCACGCTCTACGCCCGGTCCAGTTCCACGGCGCAGGTGATCCGCGAGTTGGACGCCCGCGCGATCCTGACCAAGACGCGGCAGGCCCTATCGACCAAGGGCTCGCTGCTCAAGACCCTGCACAACAAGGTCTATCGCGGCCTCGCTGTGCACAAGGGCGACGGCCTATCCCGGCGAGCACGAGCGCGATCATCGACGCAGACGCTGTGGGACGAGGTCCATGCATGTGATCGCGAACAACCGCGTCAAGCGGGTTGCCGTGGCCAAGGAACCCTCACCGGCGCTGCTGCGCGGGCTGATCTTCACCGAGACCGGCGTGGCGATGACCCCGCACCACACCAAGAAGGGCAACGCGGCGCTATCGCTACTACGTCTCGATGGACGTGATCCAGAAACGGCCCAAGGCCGAGCTGCGCGGGCCCGCAGCGGCTGCCCGGCGGCCATGGTCGAGGATGCCGTGATCGGCGAAATCCGCCGCCTGCTGCGCACGCCCGAGGTCGCCGCGCGGGTGTCGCGGGCGCTGCGGAAGGATCGGCCAGACCTCGGCGAGGCGGACGTCAGCGCCGCGCTCACCCAGTTCGACGACATGTGGAAGGCGCTGATCCCGGCCGAGCAGGCGCGCGTCGTCCAGGCTTCTGGTGGCGCGCGTCACCGCCAGCGAGGCCGGGCTGGCGGTCGACCTGCGCCATGAGGGCTCGGCGCGATTGCCGCGCTGATGGCCCCGGCCAAGCCGGAGGTGGCCTGATGGCCGAGCCCGAAACCCTCCGCGTCCACATCCCGCTCACCCTGCGCAATCGCGGCGGCCGCCCGCGCATCCTGCCGCCGAAGGACATCGAGGTCGCCATGGACCGCCGGCCAGGATCCCCGCCTGCTGCGCGCCATCGGCCGCGCATGGGACTGGCGGACAGCGCATGGAGCGCGGCGACGTCACCACCATCGCCGATCTCGCCGCAGAGGAGGGCCTCTCCGACCGCTATGTCAGCCGCCTGATCCGCCTGGCATGGCTGGCGCCGACGGTGCTCGAGCGGCTGGTCGTGCGCCGCGAGCCCTGCGCGATCAGTCCATCTTCGACCTCTGCTTCGTGGCGTCGCTGCCGTGGGACGAGCAGCCGGCGCGGGTGTTCGACTGAGCGGTCAGTGAAAGCTGGCCTGAAACGACGTCGCGGTCAGCGAGACATGCGCATCGAGCGGCGGGTACAGCTCGAACGCCTTCGGCTCGCGCGAGAAGTTCCACATCCGGAACAGGCACCACTCCGCCCGCCGTTCGTCGGCAACGGCCAGCTCGTTGCGCGTGATGTGGAAAGGCGTGCGCTCCCAGCCGTTCGTCGTCTTCACCTCGATCAGCCGCGGCCGGCCATCGGGCGCATAGCTGGCGATGTCATAGCCCGCGCCATCGCCGTCCTCCTCCGAGACCCAGCGGACCTTGCGCGCAAGGTCATCGCGCCCCGCGGCCTTCAGCGTCGGCATGCTCATGCGCCAGGACGCGCTCTTCGCCCGCGCGGCCGAGGGCGCGATTGCGCTCGTCCCGGCCCGCCACGTCGAACTTCCTGGCGATGTGCAGCATCTGGTCCAGCTCCTGCGGCGGAGGCTGGTTGGACAGCGTGGGCGGAGGACCGATCCAGATCTGCGCCGCCTCGCGCATGCCGTTCGCGGGCCGCATGCCTGGCAACCGGCCGAGCCAGTCCGGATGCAGCTCCAGCCACCGCGCCACCGCATCGACCAGCGTCATCTGGAAATTGAAGGCGGGCTTGTAGCCGGGGATCCAGTCCTCGCCGAGCCCCTTCAGCACCGCGCTGATGTTCTGGTGCTTGAACTCGACCGATCCCTCCGACCGATCGTTCAGCAGCGGCAGGAGCGCCCGGCGATGCTCGGCCTTGCTGTAGCGGCGCCCGGCGATGTCGTCGGCCAGCATCGCGAAGTAATCCGCGACGATCAGGTCGTTTTCTTCATCGGTCCAGGGGCCACTCGCCATGCCGCCAGGCTAGAGGCGCGATGTGCGTTTGTCATCAATGGCTTCGCTGAGCCCGTCGCCGATTGATCCGCCACCGCTACGCGCCGTTCGTGCCAGCGCACCTATCGGCTACGCCTCCTGCATGTTCGGTCTCCGTTTCGGTCGATAGCGATGGAAACAGGGCGCGCAGTTTTGGCGGGGTTGCGAAGTCAGGCCATTGGAAAGGCGAGGAAAATTTCGACCGAACCGAAATCGGCGCGGTTCGCCCGACCAGAGACGAGAGGCCATTCAGAGACGGAAATCGCCGGCGCCGCGCGTCTCAGCGGTTCGCACCCATCCGGCAAACCCCTTTGAAAACAGGGGAAATTCCGCCCCTGGCGGGCGGCCTGAACGGGTTCGCAAAGGGTGATGGTGGCGGAGACGAAGGGATTCGAACCCTCGAGACGGTCTCCCGTTTACTCCCTTAGCAGGGGAGCGCCTTCGACCACTCGGCCACGTCTCCACCGACGGGTATAACCGCCCAAGTCTACGGAAGACAAGGCGAAACCGCCCATCGTCGTTCAGCGCACAATCAGCGATTAAGACCGTTAGATGGAACTAAAGCCTTTCGGCCGAAACTTGAATCGTGGGGATTCCCATGAGGGACGCGGTGTGATTCATCCTGTTCAGGAGGATGGATCATGTCAGCACCTTTGCCGTCAGCGCTTCGATCGCGGTTTCGGACGTACATTGAGGAAGGATTGAGCGGGCGTGCCGCTGCGGCGCGACTGAAGGTTTCGCCCGCTACCGGCGCCCGATGGGCGCGGCAGATCAGGACGAGGGGACATGCCGATCCGGCGGTTCAGGGTCGCCCGCCCGGGTCGGGCAAGTTGGCGCCGCACCGGGCCTTCATCGAAGAACTGGTCGCGCAGGACCCCGACATCACGCTCTTCGAGTTGCGCGACGCGCTTGCCGAGGCGGAGGGGGTCCAGGTCCACCACTCGTCCATCGCCAAGCTGCTGACCCGGCTCGGCTTCACGTACAAAAAAAGTCGCTGGTCGCCACCGAACGCCGCCGCGCAAGGGTAAGGCGACAGCGTGCCGACTGGATGAGGCATCGTCTCCCCGCCATCGCCGCTCGGCCCGAGCGGGTGGTGTTTCTCGACGAAACCGCCGTGAAGACGAACCTCACGCGCCTCCGCGGGCGAGCCCCGCGCGGTAAGCGCCTGACCATGGATGCCCCGTTCGGCAGCTGGGGCACGCAGACCCTGATCGCGGGGCTCACGGCGGACGCGCTGATCGCGCCCTGGGTGATCAAGGGCGCGATGGACGGCCCGGCCTTTGCCACCTACGTCCGCAAGGTGCTGGTGCCCGAGATCGAGCCCGGCACCGTCGTCGTTCTCGACAACTTGGCCACTCACCGAAACGTCGAGGCCGCCTGCGCACTCCGAGACCACGGATGCTGGTTTCTCTACCTGCCACCCTACTCGCCCGACCTGAACCCAATCGAACAGGCCTTCTCCAAGCTCAAGGCTCATCTCCGAAAGATCGGCGCACGAACATTCACACAGGTGTTCGACGCCATCGGTGCGATTTGTGATCTCTACGACACGCAGGAGTGCTGGAACTACTTCACGGCAGCCGGATATGTCTCGGGTTAACGTCGAAACGCTTTAAACGGCACCTGTTGCGCGCGCGAGGCAGGTAACGGCACCAATGGATTTTCATAGGAATGTCGCAAACCTGCATGATGGTCGTCCGGCATTCTCAGTCAGACGCCACCGAACGACACGAACGGCGACGACTATGCCAGCCATGCAATATCAAGTTCCGGCTTTCTTGCGGCACCTGCCCAAGTGACGGTTGCAACGGCAGGCGAATTGCAACTTTTGCGGGAAGACAGCCGCTCGAACACATCACCTTAGGCTTGCTCTTCTCCGGGTGCCACCGCTTCACGTGCGGGATGGATGATAAGGGGCCGCGGCAATTTGCCCGAAGCCATATGGAAGGTCACAGAAGTTCAGGTCCGCGTCCTCGTGCTCCTCCAAGATCGTCGCGCTCGCCGAACCCATCGTGGAGGCCGCATTGCAGAACCCGTCGAGGAGATCGCACACTCTGACTCCCGTCGCATCTACGACGCTACTTGTACCCGAATGCTGCGTTGGGCGTCGCTCCGAGGCTGCCACCTTCGGGGGCCCATTGCATGACCAGGCAGCTCGTCCCCTGCCGCTGAAACCAGAGCGCTTCCAGGTCGTACCAACCGGCTTCGGGCACGCTGACCTCGACTTTGCCGGTTGGGTCACAGGGGGTCCGCGCATCAACCTTCACGATCTCCTCGCCGCCTATTGTCAACTCCAACCCGTCATTTGTCAGGAGTTCAAGCACATAGACGCCCGCTGCATCGAAACGGACGAAGCCCTTGATCCGCGCAGCGACGCGCATTTCCTGTCCCGAGGTCAACGCGTTCGGCGTCCCGGGCCCGCTCGAATAGTTCAGGCCGGAGAGTGGTTGGCCCGGTTCTGCCCCGATCCCGAGAGCGATATAGGCGTCGCGCAGGGTCTTGACGTCGCCCGGAAAGGCGTATTGCACGGCGAGGCCCTCGGTCAGGCCCGTCGGTTGCGGGTCGGCCGGCTCCAGTTTCAACGGCCGCGCTTCCGCTGCCAGCGCGGTGAGCGCAACAAGGGCTGAAAACGCCCCGATCCATCTTGATCTCATTTGGTTTTGATTCTCCCTGGCTTGCGGCATTTTTTCGATTGCCGCTAAGCCAAGACTATCCGCGGGCCGACGGCCCCGGCAAGCCTGTTGTGACACACTTCAACCCCAGCTTGGATCGCCGGTGCCAGAGACGGCTGGACTTCGACATCTGGCCTGCGGCCAGCCATGGGTGCGTGTGTTTTCAGCCTTGGCCCTTCAAGTATTCCATCAGCGCCGGGCGGACGGTCATGTCGCCACGAGCCCGCGCGTCGCAGATGACTCGGCGGACCTCGTCGAGGTTGCACCGGCGCAAGAGGCTTTTGACGGGGCCGATTGACGCGGGTCGCATCGACAGGCTGCGAATTCCGATGGCAGCGATCGCCAGAGCTTCGACGGGCCGCCCGGCATCCTCGCCGCAGAAGCTGAGCGGTGTGTCGGTTTCGGCGCAACGTGCGACGATCTGTTCCAGCAGGCTGAGGAAGCTCACGTTCAACGTGTCGTATCGCCGGCGCACCAACTCGTTTTCACGGTCGGCGGCAAAGAAGAACTGCTTGAGGTCGTTACCGCCGATGGAGATGAAACCGACCTCCTCGAAGAACTTGCGCGGTGCGAATGCAAGGCTCGGTGTCTCGAGCATCGCGCCGACATGCAACGTTTCGGGCAGCGGGTGGCCCAGAATGCGCTCGCGCTCGAGCGCCTTGTCCACTTCGGCGCGCGCGCGTGTGTATTCCTCATACTGCGCGACGAACGGGAACATGACCGTCAGCGGCCGACCGTTGGATGCGCGCATCAGCGCCTGCAACTGCATTCGCAAGACGCCCGGTTTGTCGAGGCCGACGCGGATCGCCCGCCACCCCAGCGCGGGGTTCGGCTCATCCGTTGGCCGCATGTAGGGGAGGACCTTGTCCGAGCCGATGTCGAGCGTCCGAAAGACCACCGTCTTGCCCTTGGCCGCGTCGAGGACACGCGCATAGATCGCACTCAGCTCGGACCGACGCGGCATCGTGTTGCGAACCAGGAATTGCAGCTCGGTCCGAAACAGCCCGACCCCCTCCGCACCGGATCCGACCAGGGACGGCAGGTCGGCCAGCAGCCCGGCATTCATGGTGAGAGCGATCCTCTTGCCGCAGAGCGTCTCGGCCGGCTTGTCGCGGATGGAGGCATAGCGCGTCTGGGCCTCGGCCTGCATGGCCATCTTGTCGCGAAAGGCCGTCAGCACGGTGTCGTCCGGGCGCAGGTGAACGAGACCCTGATCGCCATCGACCATGATGGGGTCGCCGTTCAACGCTTCGGTGGTGATCCGCTTGGCGTTGATCACCAGCGGAATGGCGAGGGCCCGCGCCACGATCGCGGCGTGGGATCCGACCGAGCCCTCTTCGAGGACCACGCCCTTCAGCGCCCGGTCGTATTCGAGCAATTCGCCCGGACCGATGTTGCGCGCAACGAGGATCGGGTTTTCCGGCATTTCGGCACCGGTCTCGCGGCCCTGCCCGGTCAGAATGCGTAACAGGCGGTTCGAAAGATCGTCGAGGTCGGCCAGCCGTTCGCGCAGATAGGCATCGGTGGCCTGGCTCATCCGCGCGCGCGCCAACGATTGTTCCTTTTCCACCGCTGCCTCTGCCGACAGTCCGCGCGCGATGTCTTCCTCCATCCGCCGCATCCAGCCCTTGGAATTGGCGAACATGCGGTAGGTCTCGAACACCTCCGCCTGATCCTTGTCGTGCTGGGCCATGGCCAGCATCTTGTCCACGCCCACACGCAGGGTTTCCACGGCCTCGAGCAGACGCTTCATCTCGCGCTCGGGATCGTCGGCGACCGGGTTGACCACGACGACCCGCGGATCGTGCAGCCAGACCTGGCCTTCGGCGGTGCCTTCCTGGCCGGTCAGGCCGCGAAACGTCACGGGCTGCGAATGGCGCGCGGACATGGCGGCACCTTCGCCGACGAACTTGCCGAGTTCGGCCATTTCCGCGAGGACCATCGCTACCACTTCGAGCGCGTAGATCTCGTCGGCGACGAACTCGCGCGCCTCCCTCGACTGCACGACAAGAACGCCCAGCGCCTCGCCCAACCGTTGGACCGGCACGCCGAGAAAGCTGGGAAAAATTTCTTCGCCCGTCTCCGGCATGTAGCGGAATCCGCGAACGGAGGGCGCATTCGCCGAGTTCACCACCTGCCGCCGCTGGGCCACACGCCCCACCAGACCTTCGCCCAGCTTCATGCGCGTCTGGTGCACAGCCTCGGCTTTCAGACCTTCAGTCGCACAGAGTTCCAGAGTTTCCTCGTCCCGAAAGAGGTAGATGGAGCAGACCTCGCATCCCATGGACTCCGAGATCAGTCGCGTGATCTTGTCGAGCCGTGCCTGGCCTGGATCGTCACCCGCCATCAGGTCGCGAAGCCGTCCAAGCAGCTTGCGGCTTTCGGTTTCTAGCCCATCGGCCATGCAGACCCATCCCCGCTGGTCAGTCCGGGCGAGCATAGACCATAGCGGCCCAGGAAACGAAACGGGATTCGTGCCGGACGCGGTAGAATTTCAATCTTGACGTGTATCAAGTGACCGAAGCTGCAAGGCGATTTCTTTCACCGAACCTTGCAAACCGGTCAAAAGGGAGCTCCCGACCTGCAGGCAGGACCAGCGCGCATGCATCACATGAACGTCAAGCGACCCTCCGCCGCGTGCTTGCCTGTCCGGGCGTATCGCCGGTCATCGCGCCAATGCCTCACGTGGCCTTTTCCAACTCGAACGCAGCGTGCAGCGCCTGCACGGCCAGTTCCATGTACTTCCGGTCGATGAGAACGCTGATCTTGATCTCCGAAGTGGTGATGACCTTGATGTTGATCCCCTCACGCGAAAGGCAGTCGAACATTTTGGCCGCCACCCCGGTATGAGAGCGCATTCCGATGCCGACCACGCTGACCTTGGCCACATCCGTGTCCGCAATCAACTCTGAAAAGTTCAGGCCGCTCTTCGACTTGGCCTCCGCCATCGCCTTTTCCGCGCGCGCGACCTGGTCGGTCGGGCAGGAAAAGGTCATGTCCGTCCGCCCCTCTTCCGAGATGTTCTGCACGATCATGTCGACCAGCACACCCGCCTGGCTCAGGGCGCCGAAGATCGCCGCCGCGATTCCCGGACGGTCCGCCACGCTGATCAAGGTCATCTTGGCTTCATCCCGGCTGTAGGCGATCCCTGCCACAACATTGCTTTCCACGATCTCGTCCTCCGCACAGACCAGCGTGCCCGCCTGGTCGTTCATCTCGTCCTCGAAGCTCGACAGCACCCGCAGCTTCACATTGTAACGCATCGCCAATTCGACCGAGCGGGTTTGCAGCACCTTGGCGCCGAGCGAGGCCAGTTCCAGCATCTCCTCGAAGGAGATGCGATCCAGCTTGCGCGCCTTGGATTCGATCCGCGGGTCGGTGGTGTAGACGCCGTCGACATCGGTGTAGATATCGCAGCGCTCCGCCCCGAAGGCCGCCGCGAAGGCGACCGCCGTCGTATCCGACCCGCCGCGCCCCAACGTGGTGATCCGTCCTTCGGGACTGATCCCCTGGAAACCGGCCACCACGGCCACGCGCATGCCTTCGCCGAACTTCGCCAGGATCCTGTCGGGCAAGATCTCCTCGATCCGCGCCGACCCATGCGCCGATGTGGTCCGCAGCGGGACCTGCCAGCCCTGCCAGGACCGCGCCGGGATATCCATTTCCTGTAGCCGCAGCGCCATCAGCCCGGCGGTGACGTTCTCACCCGAGGAGACGACCGCATCGTATTCGCGCGCATCGTAGAACCGGGAGGTCTCGTTCACCCATCCGACCAGTTCGTTGGTCTTGCCCGACATGGCCGACACGATGACGATGACGTCATACCCGTTGGCGACCTCCACCCCCACACGCTTTGCCACGCGGGCGATCCGGTCCAGCGTCGCGACGGAGGTGCCGCCGAACTTCATCACCAGAATTGGCATGGCGCCTCCCGGCCCCCAAGGAACTTCGCCGCCGTTTACGCGCGCCGCTCACGACGCGCAAGTCTGCCGCATTCGCCTCGACCGCATCGCGCCGGAGGCGGCACGCGATGGCACGCATCCGGCGAGTCTCAGGATTTGCAGAGAACCGTTGGGGTCGGATCAGTAGGCGTGGTCGCGCCCGTCCCAGGTCCGAAAGCACCCGGTGCTGTCCAGGCCCAGTTCGTCGAAACGGCCTCGCAGACCGGCGACCGATTGTTCGACGGTGATATCCGCACGGGCGCCGCCCATGTCCGTCTGCACCCAACCCGGATGGTAGATGCCGACGGCGATGCCGTCCGGCGCCAGGTCCGCGGCCAGGTTCCGACCGAGGTTCAGCGCGGCCGCCTTCGAAGAACGGTAGATGTAGCTGCCGCCGGGAGCGCGAGTGTGCGACGCCATCTGGCTCGAAATGATCGCGATCTTGCCCGCTGCCGACGCCCGGAGGTTCGGCAGCAGGGTCTGCACCGTCAGGAACACGCCGGTGACGTTGGCGGCGAATGCATCGGCCCACATTTCCGGCGGGTAGCCGTGGTCAAGCGTCTGGCCCTTGTCGGGATAAATGCCGGCATTGCAGATCAGAAGGTCCACCGCCGCGCCCTCCAGCGCCTGCTCCAGTCCCGCAAAGGCGTCGGGCCGCGTCACATCCAGCGCCACGTCCGCATCCGTACCGCGCGCCGTGCCGATGACCTGATGCCCATCCGCCCGAAATGACTTGGCGAGTCCCGCACCGATCCCGCGGCTTGCCCCGGTGATGACGACCTGCATGGGCTCAGTTCGTGTTGCGGGACGGCGTGAACGGAAGCGGCATCACGGGAACACCATCGTCGATCAGGCTTTTCGCCTCGGCCGCCGTGGCCTGGCCATAGATCGAACGCTCCGGTGCATCGCCCAGATGCATGGCCCGCGCCTCTCGCGCAAAATGTTCGCCGACATAGTCGGACTGCGCTTCGACCTTCTTGCGGAACTCAATCAGCGCACGCTGCACGTCCGTGTTTGCGCCCATCGCGACAGGTTTCTGTGCGGGTTTCGCCGCCACGGGCGACTGCGATCCATCCGCCTGTACCGCGGTCTGCCGCGACCCGGCCCGCCGGGACGTGGTGACCCGCGGGGACATCATCGCCTTTGCGACCTCCGCCGACCCGCACACAGCACAGGTTACGTGCCCCGCCGACGCCAGCTTGTCGAAGGCATCGGACGATTTGAACCAGCTATCAAAGCCGTGTCCCTGATCGCATCTGAGAGTGTACTGAATCATGTCGCGCAGTCTGTTCCCCTTTGGTGAACAATTAGTCAACGCGGCCGCGCAATCAAGCAGGGAGCCCTTTCAACCCAACAACTTAGGATCGAAATCACGCAGAATCTGAGCCAGTTCGGGTTCGGACACCATCTTGGCCGCTCGGTTGCGCGACACCCACTTGCGCTTGCGCTGCCCGGCTTCGGGATACTGGTCGAGCGTATCCTTGACCTTCACAGGGTAGACCATCGCCACGCAGGGCAGACCGTCGGCCTCTTCCAGATACTTGAGATAGGAAAAGAGGCCCAGGCAGACATCTGCGCACTTGCCCACCACGCCGGCTTCCTCCCAGGCTTCCTGCAACGCGCACTCGGCGGGCGTCTTGCCGTCGATCGGCCATCCCTTCGGGACGATCCAGCGGCCGGTCTTGCGTGACGTGATCAACATCACGCGCAGCTTGTCCTTCTGGTATCGGTAACACAGCGCCGCAAACTGACTGCGGACATCCCACTTCTGCGCGCATTGCACGGTCAAAGGAAGCTGCTTGATCATTTGTACCGACATCTGCCCTGCTCAGCGACTGTTCGCATCGGTTTTGCGCAAGGCTAACACAACGATGGAATCATTGACAAAGCGTTTCGACACTCGCGCGGTTCCAATCGATGGCATCCGATGGACCGTTTCCGGCTTGCCCGTGAACATCACCTCGACAATAGTCCGCATGTCATGGTCATACGCCCTGTCATCGCCCTCATTCTTTGGGTCGCAATGGTCCTGCCGCTGCGGGCGGACGACACGCGGCCGCCACTGACCGTGTTCGCCGCAGCGAGCCTCGGCGAGGCTTTGGCGTCCGTTGTCGCCGACTGGCCGGGGGAGGTGAGCCTGTCTCTGGGCGGCAGTGGCGCCATCGCGCGGCAGGTCGATCAGGGTGCCCCGGCCGATGTCGTGTTACTCGCGAACGTGGACTGGATGGGCTGGCTGGAGGACCGCGGGAGGCTTGTGGCTGGTAGCCGGCGATCGCCATTGGGAAACGAGATCGTGCTCGTGGGTCCGCCCGGTGCTTCGCCGCTTGCGTCGCTGACCCCCGATAGTGTGGTCCAGCGACTCGGCCCGAGGGGGCGGATCGCGATCGGAGAGCATCGGTCGGTGCCGGCCGGGCAGTACGCACGCGCCTGGATGGAGCAGCAAGGGCTTTGGGAGCCGCTGCGACCGTACCTGGCGGAGGTCGAGAACGTGCGTGCCGCCCTGGCGCTGGTGTCCCGCGCAGAAGTCGCGCTGGCGATCGTCTACACCTCGGACGTCGTGGCTTCTCCCGACAGCGCGACCGCCGTCTGGACTATTCCACCGACAGAACAGCCCGAAATTCTCTATTCGATGGCCGCGCTGACGCCGGAGGGCGTCGCGCTGGTGGAGTGGCTCGCAAGCGCCGACGCCTTGGCAGAATTCGAGCGTTTCGGCTTTTCCAAGGCCGGCGATTGATGCTGGACGAGGCAGGCTGGACCGCACTCGCGCTGTCGCTGCGGGTTGCGTTCGTCGCCACGCTCGCCAGCCTTCCTGTCGCGCTGTGGGTCGCCTGGCTGCTGGCGCGGCGCGATTTTCCGGGCAAGGCGCTCCTGTCGGCCCTGGTGCACCTGCCGCTGGTCCTGCCGCCGGTCGTCACCGGCTACCTGCTGCTCATGGCCTTCGGGCGGAACGGACCGGCGGGCCAGTTTCTCGAACAAGTTTTCGGGATCACCTTCGCGTTCCGCTGGACCGGCGCCGCGCTCGCCGCGGCGATCATGGGCTTTCCGCTGATGGTCCGCGCGATCCGGCTGGCGATCGAGGCGGTCGACCCGCGGCTGGAACAGGCGGCCTCGACGCTGGGCGCGCCCGGTTTTTCCGTCTTCGCGCGGGTCACGCTGCCGCTGGCCCTGCCCGGGCTGCTCGTGGGTGCGGTCATGGGGTTTGCGAAGGCGATGGGCGAATTCGGGGCGACGATCACCTTCGTCGCCAGCATTCCCGGCGAAACCCGCACCCTGCCCTCCGCCATCTATGCTCTGTTGCAGATCCCCGGGCAGGAAACCGCGGCCGCGCAGCTCGTCCTCTGGGCGGTCGCCGTGTCGGTACTGGCGGTGATCCTGTCGGAATGGCTGGCCCGCCGGCTCGCCGCCCGGATCGGAGCGGCCCATGCGGTTTGAGCTGGCCTTCCGCCACAGGTTCGCCGACCGCGCTCTCGACCTCTCTGTGACCGGAGGGCCGGGCGTCACCGCGCTGTTCGGACCGTCGGGGGCGGGCAAGACCACCGCGATCAAGGTCATGGCCGGACTGCTGCGCCCCGACCACGGCGTGGTGAAGCTGGACGGAAGGACGCTATTCGACAGCGATGCCGGGATCTCGCTGCCGCCGCACAAGCGACGGCTGGGATATGTCTTTCAGGATGGCCGGCTGTTCCCGCATCTCACGGTTCTGGATAACATCCGCTTCGGCAGGCGATACAGTCCACGCCCCTCCGCCCTGCCGGAGGATCTGCTGGTGGATCTCATGGGCATCGGCGCGCTGCTCTCGCGCAAACCGGCGACGCTGTCGGGCGGCGAAATCCAGCGTGTGGCGCTGACCCGCGCCCTGCTGTCCGGTCCCGAGATGCTGCTGATGGACGAGCCTCTCGCCGCGCTCGACGCGCCGCGCAAGGAGGAAATCCTGCCTTATCTCGACCGGCTCAAGACCGAGATGCAGATGCCGATCCTCTACATCACGCACGCCGTGGACGAAATCGCGCGGTTGGCCGATCACGTGGCGATCCTGGAGGCCGGCCGGATCACCCGCCAGGGGCCGGTCTTCGACGTGCTCTCCGATCCGGACGCGATGCCGCTGCTGGGGGTGCGGGAGGCCGGCGCGATCATCAAGGCTCGGGTGGAGGCGCATCTGGAGGACGGCCTCACCCGGCTCTCGGCCGGTCCGGGACACCTGGAACTGCCGGGCGTCACCGCGCCCGCCGGCGACACGCTGCGCCTGCGGATCCTTGCCACGGATGTGATGCTCTCGACCCACCGGCCCGAGGGTCTCTCCGCCCGGAACATCCTGCCCGTGACCATCGCCGGGCTGCAATCGGGCCGAGGGCCCGGCATCGCCGTCGTCCTGCTGCTGGGGGATCAGCGGCTGCTGGCCCGCGTGACAAGCCGATCTTCCGAGGAAATGGGGCTGGCTTCCGGGCAGCAGGTCTTTGCCATCCTGAAGGCCACAGCCGTCGCCCGCAGCGGGATCACGACCTGAGCCACGCGGTCAGCCGTGCACGGCCTTCTGCGCCAGTTCCCTGCGCAAGGCGGTCACGAGCGCGCGTTCCGGCACGTCCGCCTCGATCGCGAGCCGCCGAAGGGCGAAATGGATATGCGCCATCTCGCGGTAATAGCCGAAATAGGTGTAGTTGATCGCCGCTCCGGCCGCCGCACCCAGAATCGGCACCGATTGTGCCGCGAGTTTCTGCCCCATGGCCGCGGCCAGGCGGGGTGCCACGGTCGCAATGATCCGGTGCAACGCCGCACCGTTCAGCGCCAGCCGCGCCGACAAGAAGGCCGTTTCCGCCCCGTCATCGGCTTCCATCGGACCGGCAGAGCCAAAGACCGTCAGGCAGTCGAACTGGACGCTTTCATCTGAGGGGTCGAACCCCTGCTCGGCCGCGGCGCCCTGGATCACGCGCATCAGAAGCGTCACGGTCACCGGCAATTCGGCCAGCGCGGTGGGCGCGCCGCCAAAACCGCCGGCCGCACCCATCGCGGCACCGACCACGGTATTGACCCACCCGGGCTGATCCGGCACCGTCGTGCGGCTGGACTGCGCAAGGCGCGCCGCCTGTTCCAATGCGCGGCGCGTGCCGCCGTTCAAACCGCTGCGAACGGACACAGGCAAACGGTTCAGCCAATTCTCCGCATGTCCGCCCAGCGCGTTGACCAATTCGATCGCGCCGCCCGACGCCTTACGATGTCTCAGCGCGAGCGCGCGGATCTGCGCCTCGACCTCGGCCGTGAGTTTTTGTTCGGAACCGTCCATACCGAATAGATCGTCGTTGACGCCTCCGCTTTCAAGCGTCCCAGCGCATGACGTGTCCGGAAACGCCGCCCCACGCGCCTTCCTGCAACGCCCGGCCCAGGACGCGGTCGGGGTTGGTCGGCGGCGGCATCTCCACACCGGCGAGGCGCGCAAACCCGAACCGGCCGTAGTATGGCGCGTCCCCGACCAGCATGGCCCGGGTCCAGTCACCCGCCGCACGGTCGAGACTGCCCTCGATCAATTGCCGGCCCAGCCCCTCGCCTTGCCGCGTCGGGTGCACAGCGACCGGCCCCAGAAGCAGCGCCGGCGCCTCCCCCACGCGCACTGGCCAGTAGCGGATCGCGCCGGCCAGGATCCCGAGGTCATCACGCGCGACGAGGCAGAGCTCGCGCACCGGGTCGATGTCGTCCCGCAACCGATAGGAGCTCAGCGCCTCGCGGCCAGGCGCGAAGCAGAGGTCGTAGAGCGCCTCGACCTCCCAGAGGTCCGCGGGCTGTTCCTGCGCCAGTCGATACACCTGCCCCGCTACCTCTGCGCCTGTGCCGACGCTCTGCTGTCAATCGCTGGCCATCGCCCTAGCATGCGGGTAGGTCTTTGCCAAATCGAACCAAATGGACGGATCCGCCTTCATGTTCTACCGACCCCAGGACGGCCACGGCCTGCCGCACAATCCCTTCAACGCGATCGTCACGCCACGGCCGATCGGCTGGATTTCCTCGAAGGACGTGAACGGGGTGAACAACCTCGCGCCCTATTCGTTTTTCAACGCCGTGGCCTATGTCCCGCCGCAAGTCATGTTCGCCTCGACCGGCGCGAAACCTGATCAGGACGGCACCAAGGACAGCGTGGCCAACATCCGCGCCACGGGCGAGTTCTGCGTCAACATCGTGTCGGAGGCGCTGAAGGACGTGATGAACACGACCTCGGCAACGCTGCCCGCAGGGACTGACGAATTCGCCGCCGCCGGCCTGACCCCGGTCCCGTGCGAGACCATCGGATGCTGCCGTGTCGCGGAGGCTCCGGCCAACCTCGAATGCCGCATGACGCAGATCGTGCAACTCGAAGGCGAGACCAACTACGTCGTCTTCGGCGAGGTCACCGGCGTGCATCTGCGGGATGATTGCCTTCGCGACGGTCGGTTCGACATCACCACCTATCGTCCGCTGTCGCGCCTGGGCTACCGCGACTACACCGTCATTCGCGACCTCTTCGAACTGGCGCGCCCGGACGATAGCTGACCGGACGCCGCCCGCTTGCCAAGGCCATGCCGGATTGCCACTCTTCCCGTGACACCTGATCGAGGGACATGACATGACCGACACCATGATCGCCGTGATCGGCGGCTCCGGCATCTACGAGATCGACGGGCTCCGTGACGCGCAGTGGCAGACCGTCGAAACGCCCTGGGGCGCTCCGTCCGACCAGATCCTCACCGGAACGCTCGACGGTGTGAAGATGGCCTTTCTGCCGCGCCACGGCCGCGGGCACGTCCACTCCCCGACAACCGTCCCCTACCGCGCCAATATCGACGCGCTCAAACGCCTGGGCGCGACCGACGTGATCTCCCTCTCCGCCTGCGGGTCGTTCCGCGAAGAGCTGGCGCCGGGCGATTTCCTGATCGTGGATCAGTTCATCGACCGCACCGTCGCGCGGGAGAAGTCGTTCTTCGGCACCGGCTGCGTCGCGCATGTCTCCGTCGCCCATCCGACCTGCCCGCGGCTTTCGGATGCCTGCGAGACGGCGGCGCGCGAGGCCGGGATCACCGTTCATCGCGGCGGCACCTACCTCGCGATGGAGGGGCCGCAATTCTCCACGCTGGCGGAGTCGAAGCTCTACCGCGACGTCTGGGGCTGCGACGTGATCGGCATGACCAACATGCCCGAAGCCAAGCTCGCCCGCGAGGCGGAGCTCTGCTATGCCTCGGTCGCCATGATCACCGATTACGACAGCTGGCACCCCGACCACGGCGAGGTCGACATCTCCGACATCGTGGCGACGCTGACCGGCAATGCCGACAAGGGCCGCGCGCCTGGTGGGGCGGCTGCCCGTCCCTGCTGGGACCGCACCGGGAACCCTGCCCGCACGGCTGCGATCGCGCGCTCGAGTTCGCGATGCTGACCGCCCCGGAGAAGCGGGATCCGGATCTGATGGCAAAGCTCGACGCTGTCGCGGGGCGGGTTCTGAACGCGTGACCACCGCAGCGGCGGGGTCAGGACACCTCTTCAGCCAGCAAGATCCGCCAGCCGGTCGCGATCGAGGGCGCCGAGGATCGCCTTGCGCCCCACGACCAGCCCGGGCGTGGCGAAGAAGCCCAGCCTGGCCGCCGCCGCGGCGCTCTGGTTCAGCCGTTCGACAACCTGTGCTGCGTCCATGTCCCGCACCAGTCGCGCACCATCTAGGCCCGCACGCTCGGCCACCTGCCCCATCCAGGACGCCAAGGGGCGAAAGCCTGCGGCGATAAGCTCCGAGTAGAACGCGGCATACCCGCCCTGCAGTGACGCCGCTTCGGCCGCCCGCGCCGCCAGTTCCGAATTCGGACCCAGCAAAGGCAACTCGTGCCAGGTGACGGAGATGCGCGGGGCGTCCGCCGCCAGGCTGCGCACCCGGCCGATCAAATCGCGGCAGTAGGGACAGAAGAAGTCGGAGAACACTGCCACCTCAGCGCCTTCCCTGCCGTCGCGATGCACGACCGCGTCCAGCCGTTCGGGCGCCAGCGGTTCCGGACCGCGCTCCAGACCGATCGTCATGAGATCAGATCCTGAAACGCCGCTGACCGCTCCAGCCGTCGCGAATTGCCAGCCCGGAGCGTCTGGGATCGGTTCGAAGGCAAGCGAGTCGGGGCGCACGCCGAACCGTTGCCATCCGGCCAGCAGTGCCGCGACACCGGCAACCAGCAGAACCCTGCGCCGCATCTCGCTTCTCATGCCTCTTGCCTTTGCCCTGCGCTTTCCTGCACATCTAGCGCATTGCCCAGCGGCGCGCCAATGCCGACCCGGCGCGTCGGATGCATCAGCCGCACTCACCCTCAGACGGATCCAGAAGGCCCCACATGCCCCGTACGTCCCGCGTCGAAGACTATATCCGCACGATCGTCGACTTCCCCCACGAAGGCATCAAGTTCCGCGACGTGACCACGCTCTTTGCCGACCCGCGCGGGTTTCGGATGGCGGTGGACCAGATGCTGCACCCCTTCGCCGGGATCCGGATCGACAAGGTCGTGGGGCTGGAGGCGCGCGGCTTCATCCTCGGCGGCGCGATCGCACATCAGCTCTCGGTGGGTTTCGTGCCGATCCGCAAGAAGGGCAAGCTGCCCGGCGCCACGATCTCCGAAAGCTATACGCTGGAGTACGGCGAGGCGGTGGTGGAAATCCACGACGACGCGATCGACGCGGGCGAGAAGGTGCTCGTGGTGGACGATCTTCTGGCGACCGGCGGCACGGCCGAAGCGGGCATCAGGCTGGTGGAGCGGCTGGGCGGCGAGATCGTCGGGTGCGCCTTCGTCATCGACCTGCCGGACCTTGGCGGCCGAAAGCGTCTGGAGGCCCTGGGGATGGATGTGCACTGGCTTTGCGAATTCGCGGGCGACTGAGCCAGCGGAGCGCCTGACGGCGCACGACATGTTTGAGGGGGCTGTCCGCCCCCGCCCGCGTGCCGCGGTCTCCCCCGAAGGTATTTGAGGACCCAAAGAAGTTGGTTGTGCACGGGTCGGCGGGCGGGCGTCTTCGGCCCCACAAGGGCCGAACAGAGCCGTCGCGCCGGCGTCCGTCAGGCGCGCAGGACGGCGCCAGGGTTCATGATGCCCAGCGGGTCGAGTGCGGCCTTGATCGCGCGCATCGCGGCGAGCTTGGCCGGATCGCCGTAGCGCTCCAGGTCGTCCACTTTCAGCCGGCCGATCCCGTGTTCGGCGCTCACCGAGCCGCCGAGGTCGTGGACCAGGTCGTGCAGCTCCCGCTTGATCCGGTCCCGCTCGGGCAGGTAATCGTCGCGGCCTTTGCCCGGCGCGGGAAAGACATTGTAGTGCAGGTTGCCGTCGCCGACATGGCCGAAGCAGTTGGCCCGCAGCCCACCCATTCCGGCGATCAGCGCATCCGCACGTTCGATGAACTCCGGCAACGCACCCAGCGGAACGGAGATGTCGTGGCTGCTGACCGACCCGATGCGGCGATTGGCCTCGGGCAGGTGTTCTCGCACCGACCAGAACTCCTGCGCTTGCGCCTTTGACTGCGCGATGAGGCCGTCGCTGGCGATGCGCTGCTCCCGCGCCGTCGCAAACAGATCCTCCAGTGCCGCTGCGGCGTCCTGACCGCGCGGCAGGCCCAGTTCGATCAGCACGCACCAGTCCGGCGCGGGATCGAACGGGCGGCGGATGTCGGGCAGCGTTTCGGCGAGGAACTCGAAGCCCTGCCGGTGCATCAGCTCGAACGCGCTGATCCCGTCGCCCAGCAGGTCCCGCGCAAGGCCCAGAAGCTGCAACGCGGCGCCCGGGTCCGGCACGACCATCAGCGCGGTTCCCGCGACGCCTGGCCGCTGCGATAGCTTCAGTGAGGCCGCGGTGATGATACCAAGCGTCCCCTCGGCGCCGATCAGCAGGTGACGCAGATCGTAACCCGTGTTGTTCTTGCGCAGCCGCGACAGCCCGTGCCAGATCGTGCCGTCGGGCAGCACCGCCTCCAGCCCGAGGCAGAGGTCGCGCGCATTGCCATAGCGCAGCACGCCCGTACCACCGGCATTGGTCGCGAGGTTGCCGCCGATCCGCGCCGTCCCTTCGGCCGCGAGCGAGAGCGGGAAGAGTCTGTTCTCCGACTCCGCCGCCGCCTGCACATCGGCGAGGATCGTACCCGCCTCCGCGATCAATACGTATTCCTCCGGATAGATCGCACGGATCTGCGTCATCCGCTCGGACGAGATCACCAACGGTGGAGAACCATCCTGTAGTACCTGACCGCCGACGAGGCCCGTACCGCCGCCATAGGGCACCACGCCAACGCGATGCCTGGCGGCCAGGCGGACCAGCGTCGCGACCTCCTCTACATTGCGCGGAAGGGCCAGCAGGCCAGCCTGCCCCTTCCAGCGGCCGCGCGGTTCCTCGAAATAGCGAGGTTCGGGCGGGCGCAGCACGTCTTCGGGCAGCTCGGCCAGCAGTGCCGTGCGGAAAGTGTCGTCAGCGGGGTTGAGCGTCATGCCGCCTTCAATCCGGCATTTCGCTCCGGCATTCAAGCTCCGGCATGCAAGCGATCACTCCGGATCGCTCAGCCATTGCGGATACAACACCATGATCGTCGGCCGGGACGGCAGCCGGTCGAGCGACACCTCGATCGACGGGCCCGGGACTTGCACGACCTGGAATTCGTCGCGCATGCCGGTCAGGAACATCTCGAGCGTGCCGTCGCCGAACCAGTGCATCGGGATCACGATCGAGGATTTCAATCGCTTCAGCAGGCGAACCATCGTCGGCAGATCCACCGTCATACCCCCATCCACCGCCGCCATGACGACATCAAGCCGCCCGATTGCCGCATATTGCTCGGACGACGGCTCGTGATGCAAATGGCCGAGATGACCGATGCAGAGGCCCGCCATCTCGAAGATGAAGATGGAATTGCCCCTGGTCTCCACCCCGGTCCCGAAGGCGCTGCGGATGTCCGTGGGCACATTGCGGATCAGGACCTCGCCCAACTCCAGATGGTGCTCGACTCCCGCGCCGAATTCCTCGCCCCAGCCCGGAAGAACATGCGGGATCGCCGGATCGGGGTTCGCGGTCCAGTGCGTGGAATGGGCGTGGTTCATGGTGACCACGTCCGGGATCATGTCGACATTGCCGACGAACCCGGTGAAATCCGTCACCATGTTGAGCCCGCCGGCGCTGCGGATCAGAAAGGACGCGTGCGCGATGTAATGGATGCGAACCGTCTCGTCCGCCAGGGGTTCCGACCAGCTCGCCTTGTGGAGATACTCGATGCCCGGCGTGGCGTCGGCGAGCGCGATGCAATGGCTTGGCGTCCGGGTCGGATCCTGCGCCGCTGCGTCGTCGGGCGGGACACCGATGCCGGCGGCGAGGACAAGAGCCAGGAAAAGTCCCGAAAAGACTGGTCGAATTGTCATGCGCGTGTCTCCTTGCCCTTGGAGAGGTATCTCGCCGCACGACGTTGTCGAGAAATCCAGTCCGCCGATCGGAGTCGGGTTCGTACGGCGCACGTTCTCCGTGGCACAGGCCTCACTCAGGCCGCGTCGGACTTTCCGCGCCGGTCGCCGCGTAGCGCGGCATACAGCACGTGACTGCGCCAGCGCCCGTCGATCTGAAGATAGCTTTGCGCCACGCCTTCATACTTGAACCCGCATTTCTCCAGAAGCCCGCGAGAGGCTGCGTTTTCCGGCAGGCAGGCGGCCTCGATCCGGCTCAGATCCAGCCGCGTGAACGCGTGATGGAGCATCGCCGTGATGGCCTCCCGCATGTACCCCTGCCGAGCGAAGGCCGCACCGGTCCAATATCCGAGCGTGCCCGATTGCGACGGACCGCGGCGGACGTTGTCGAGCGTGATCGCGCCCATCAGCGCGTCATCCTCGCGCCGGATCAGGAACAGCGGCACCGCCGACCCGGAGTTGATCGACCGCTGCGCCCAGTAGACCCGATTGGTGAAGGCCTTGCGGCTCAGATGGTCGTTGGCCCAGCGCGGCTCCCAGGGGACAAGATGCTCCTCGCTGGCGACGCGCAATGCCACCCAGGGGCGGAAATCGAAATGCTGGGGCGGGCGCAGCGTCACCCGTTCGGTTTCGATCCGAACTTTGCGGCGCGCGAGCAGCATCAGGCAGCACGCCGCTCCTGCAATTGGGCCAGGGTGGGGGCGCGTCTCGACCGGGCCGTAAAGTGCGAGCGCGGCCGGTGCCGACACGGCAATGTTTTCGGCGAAATCACGCACATCGCCGGTCGTCACCGCATCGATGCGGGCGATCGTCTCCTCCAATGCCGGGACGCGGCCCCAGATCTGGATCATGCGCGCCAGCCGTTCCGCCCGGTTCGACGGGCTCTCGAGCCCCATCAGCAGCCCGGCCTTCATCTGCGCGCGCGCGCGGGCGACCTCCGCGGGGGACATGTCGGAGACCGCACGCTTCATCTCGTCGATGGTCAGCCGCGCGAGGTCCGGCAATTGCGCGCCGGCGGTTCCGGAGTAGATCGTCACCATCCCGGTATCGGAATAGGCGCCGGCCTGCGCGAAGATCGTGTAGCAGAGCCCGCGGTTCTCGCGGATCTCCTGGAAGAGGCGCGAGGACATGCCACCGCCCAGGATGCCGGCATAGACCTGCGCGATGTAGATGGCATCGTCGCAATATCCCGGCCCCTCGAAAGCCAGCGCGAAATGCGCCTGCTCCAGCGTCTTGACGTGGCGCACCTCTCCGCCGGAGAATTTCGCGGGGTCGGCCTTCAGGTGACTGCGCGGCTGCAGATCGCCAAAAAGTTGCTCCGCCAGTTTGCAGAGTGTCTCGTGATCCACGGCTCCGGCTGCCGACAGGATCAACTGGTCGGGTCCGTAATGTTCGCCCACGAAAGAGGCCAGATCGTCACGGGAGAACGCGCTCACACGCTCGGTCGGCCCGAGGATCGTGCGGCCCAGGGGCTGCTCGGGGTAGGCCTGTTCCTGCAGCCAGTCGAAGATCACGTCGTCGGGCGTGTCGAGCGCCTGACCGATCTCCTGCAGGATCACGCCGCGTTCCACCTCGATCTCGCTCAGGTCGAAGACCGGGTTGCGCAGGATGTCGGCGATCACGTCCACGGCGAGCGGCACATCGGCCTCAAGCACGCGGGCGTAATAGGCCGTGACCTCGCGCGATGTATATGCGTTGACGTAGCCGCCCACGTCCTCGATCGCCTCCGCGATCTGCAAAGCGCTGCGCCGTTCGGTGCCCTTGAAGGCCATGTGTTCGAGGAAATGCGCGATGCCGTTCTGTTCGGCGCGTTCATGGCGGGCCCCGGCGGTGACCCAGATCCCGACACTGGCCGAGGCGAGGCCCGGCATGTGTTCGGTCACGACCCGGAAGCCATTGGAAAGTGTATGCGTTTGAACCGTCACGCGGCGATCGCCCCTCTGATATGTTCCATGAGCGCGTCGAGATCGTTGGGCACGCGCGTCAGTCGTTCCGGCCTGTCATACAGGTCCGCCATCCGCGGGGGAAGAGGGGGGCGGATCCCCGTGGCGGCCTCCACGGCGTCCGGAAACTTCGCCGGATGCGCCGTCGCGAGCGTGATCATCGGCGTGGTCGTGCCCAGATGCGCTTCGGCCACCTTCACGCCAACGGCAGTGTGCGGACAGATGAGCTCCCCGGTCGCCTGCAGCGTCGCGGCAATCTGCGCGGAGGTTTCTTCTTCGGACACCCGGCCGGAGGCGAAGGTCTCGCGCAGCGCCTGCATCGCGCCCTGGCTGATGTCGAACCCGCCGGCCTTGAGTTCGTCCATCAACTGCGCGACTGCGTTGCCGTCCCGCCCGTAGGCATCGAAGAGCGCGCGTTCGAAATTCGACGACACCTGGATGTCCATGGACGGGCTGATCGACGGGATCGTGGCGCCCTTGTGATAGCCTTGTCCCGAAAGCGCCCGGTGCAGGATGTCGTTCTGGTTGGTGGCGACGACCAGCTCCGCCACGGGCAGGCCCATCCGCTTTGCGATGGAGCCGGCGAAGATGTCGCCGAAGTTGCCCGTGGGTACGGTGAAGCTGACCGGCCGATGCGGCGCGCCGATGGCGACGGCGGAGGTGAAGTAGTAGACGACCTGCGCCAGCACCCGCGCCCAGTTGATCGAATTGACCCCGGCGAGCCGACGCCGTCGCGGAAGTCGAAATCGTTGAACATGTCCTTGAGCCGCGCCTGGCAGTCATCGAAATCCCCTTCCAGCGCCAGCGCGTGCACGTTGGACGCATCCGGGGTCGTCATCTGCCGGCGCTGCACGTCGCTGACGCGGCCGTGGGGATAGAGGATGAAGACATCCACGTTGTCGAGCCCGGCAAAGGCCTCGATGGCCGCGCTGCCGGTGTCGCCGGAGGTCGCGCCCACGATCGTCACGCGCTCCCCGCGCTTCTTCAGCTCGGCCTGGAAGAGCTGCCCGATGAGCTGCATCGCGAAATCCTTGAACGCGAGCGTCGGACCGTGGAACAGCTCCAGCAGGAAATGCCCATGCCCCAGCTGCACCAGTGGTGCGCGCGCGGCATGGTCGAAGCCGGCATAGGCAGCGTCGATCAACTCGCGAAATTCGTCATCGCCGAAACCGTCGCTGACGAAGGGGCGCATGACGGCAAAGGCTGCGTCCTCGTAGGACTGGCCGGCCAGAGCAGCGATCTCAGCGTGCGATAGCTGCGGAACCAACTCCGGCACATAGAGCCCGCCATCCCGCGCCAGTCCCGACAGCATGGTATCGGCGAAATTCAGAACTGGCGCTGCGCCGCGCGTCGAGACGTAGTTCATGACGTCAACTTTCCTTGTCTTTGCGGCGGGAACGCTGCACGAACAGCACGGTCATTCCGCCCCAGATCGCTGCCAGCGAGAACCATGTGACGGCATATTGCATGTGATCGTTCGGAATGCCCGCCGTGTCCACCGGCCAGGGCGTCACGCCAAGGTCGGTGTGCGGCATCTCGCGCAAGACCAGCAGGATGGGTTCCGTCCCCAGGGACGCCGCCATCGCCGGCACATCGCGCGCATACCAGAGCCGCGCCTCGCGATCGGGCGCCGGGGTGAAGCCGTCGGTCTCGCGCGGCCAGTCGAGGTTGCCCGTCAGCGTCACCTGATCGTCGGGCAGGTCCGGGAACTCATTCTCCGGCCGCGTCCAGCCGATATCGAGAAGGATGCGCCGGCGGTCCGAAGTTTCGAACGGGACGACGTGCCTGTAAACCGCCCCGATCTGACGTCGCGAAGCGAGCAGGCGGACGCCCGATCCCTCGGCGATCGAGCCCGTCACGGTGACCGGCAGATAACGGTCCTGGTCGGGGTCGGGCGCCTCGGGCAGAGCGACGGGCTCGGCTGCGATCCGGTCTTCGATATTCGTTAAAAGCGCCTGCTTCCAGGCCAGTCGCTGCACCTGCCAGACTCCGAGGCTCACCAGAATGGCGATCCCCCCCAGGCCGATCAGCATCGCGAACCCGAACCGTTTCATCAGTCGTTCCGTTTCAAGCAAAAGGCGCGCGAACCTTCAATCGCGCGCCTTGCGGCAAGTCAAGTGCTGCACTCTGGCAGCTCTCCCCGAGGTCAGATGCCCCAGACGTAGACGGCGAAGAACAGGAACAGCCAGACCACGTCGACGAAGTGCCAGTACCACGCGGCGGCCTCGAAGCCGACGTGACGCTCGGCCGTGAAATGCCCGGCCATCACGCGGAAGAGACACACGGTCAGAAAGATCGTACCGATGACAACGTGCGCGCCATGGAAGCCCGTCGCCATGAAGAAGTTCGAGTAGAATTCATCACCGCCAAAGGTCCAGTCGTGGTGCAGAAGCAGTTCGCCATACTCGTAGGCCTGCAACGCAGTAAACGCGATGCCCAGCACGATGCCGATCGCAAGCCCGTTGACGATGTCCTTGCGCGGTCCGCCATGCACCAGCACGTGGTGCGCCCATGTCACGGCGCAGCCCGACAGGAGCAGGACCAGCGTGTTGATCAGCGGCAGGTGGAAGGCATCAACCGGATAGATGTCCGGCGGGACATACTCGGTGCCCGTGTAGTTTTCCATCGGATAGAGGGCGTGCTTGAAGAACGACCAGAACCAGGCGGAGAAGAACATCACCTCCGACATGATGAAGAGGATGAAGCCGTAGCGCAGGCCGATCCGCACGACCGGCGTGTGATCGCCAACATGGCTTTCCGCGACGACGTCCGACCACCAGGCGAACATGGTGTAAAGCACGCCCGCCAGCCCGGCCCAGAAGAGCCACGGTGTGACGTCGTGCATCCAGAGAACTGCCCCGAACAGCATGACGAAGGCGGCGACCGCCCCGATGAGCGGCCACACGGAGGGGTTCAGAATATGATAATCATGATCTTTTGCATGCGCCATGTCGGGTCCCTCTTGGCTTGGCGTCAGTTCGTCTTGTTCGGGTCGTCCCGGTCGACCGCGGCGTAACCTTCCGGCAAGTCGATTTCGTGGAACGTGTAGCTGAGCGTGATCGAGTGGACATATTGTCCTTCGCGGTCATCCACGATCTCCGGGTCGATGAAATAGCTGACGGGCATTTCCACGCGTTCGCCCGGCTGCAGGACTTGCTCCTCGAAGCAGAAGCAGTCGATCTTCGTGAAGAAGCCGCTCGCCTCGTAAGGCGCGATGTTGTAGCTCGCCGACCCGGCGATGGGTCGGTCTGTCGGATTGTAGGCCTCGTAGAAGGCGAGGCCGGTCTCACCGATCCGGATTTCCGTTTCGCGCACGACCGGCTTGAAGTCCCACGGCATACCGCGTTCCAGAGAGGCGTCGAAGCGGATCTTGATCGTCTGGTCCAGCACGGTATCGGCGCCCGCCTCCGACACCAGCGGAGTGCCGCCGAACCCCGTCACACGGCAGAACCAGTTGTAAAGCGGCACGGACGCCCAGGCGAGGCCGCCCATGACGATCACCACGGCGCAAAGCTGCACAGCCGTCTTCTGCGGACCTGCGAGTTTCATTCAGACGCCTCCGCACCGGCACGCGGCATTTCGAAGTCGCCGCGCGTCACCTTGACGAAGGTCAACGCGAAGACGAGCACCATGAAGCCGGCCAGAAGGATGCCGACGCCCACGTTGCGCCCGCGTCGGCGCACATGCATCTCGTGCTCCTGCCTCAGAGCCATGCCCAGCCTCCATATCCCGGTATCTTCAACGCTGCCTCGATGAGAATGGCGCCGAAATGCAGAAAGAGGTACGTCAGCGACAGGCGGAAGAACCGCTTTTCCACGGCGTAGCCGTCCAGTTGCGCCGCGGCTTCGTCACGCCGCCAGATATCGTATGCCCCCTTCAGGAACATGGCGTTCATGACAAGGGCCACCGCAAGGTAGACCGGACCGCCGATGGAGCTTGCCCCGGTGGCAAGAGCGAGCGTGGCAAGCAAGCCCGTGTAGATCAGGACATGGACCCGTGTGGCGCGCCGCCCATGCGTGACGGTCAGCATCGGCACGCCGGCATCGTCGTAGTCCGACCGCATGAAGAGCGCCAGCGCCCAGAAGTGCGGCGGAGTCCACATGAAGATCAAGGCAAACATGAGCCACGCCTCGACGCTGATCGACCCGGTGGCGCAAACCCACCCGATCATGGGGGGGAACGCGCCCGCCGCGCCGCCGATCACGATGTTCTGCGGCGTCGAACGCTTCAGCCACATCGAATAGATCACGGCGTAGAAGAATATGGTGAAGGCGCAGCAGTCCGGCCGCCAGCAGGTTGGTCGCAAGGCCCAGCATCACGACGGAAAGTCCCGACAGCGCGACGCCGATGGCCAGGGCCTCGCCCGGCTCGACCCGTCCCGACGGGATCGGTCGACGCGACGTGCGACGCATCACCGCGTCGATGTCGGCGTCCCACCACATGTTGAGCGCGCCGGACGCACCGGCCCCGATGGCGATGAAGAGGATGGCGGAAAACGCCTCGACCGGATGTAGGGCGACAGGTGCTGCCAGCAGGCCCACGAGCGCAGTGAAGACGACCAGGGACATCACGCGCGGCTTCATCAGGGCGAAGTAATCGCCCAGAGTCGGCTCGTAGTCCTTGGTCATGTTCGTGACGTCGGTCATTTTCTTTCCTGCAAACAGGGCGCACCGAGGCGCGCCCAGGTGCCGATCACGTCATCGGATGGCATCGGCAACGGCTTCAGTTCGCCGCGACCTGAACGCTGCGCGGCGTGCCCGCGTATTCCTCGATGGCGCCATCGAGCCATTGCTCGTAGGCTTCCTCGCTGACCACCTTGACGGTGATGGGCATATAAGCATGGTCCTTGCCGCAAAGTTCCGAGCATTGCCCGAAATAGATCCCTTCGCGTTCGGCGTTGAACCAGAGTTCCGCCAGACCGGCCCGGCACCGCGTCCTGCTTCACGCCGAAGGCGGGGATCGTCCAGGAGTGGATCACGTCGGCGCCGGTGACCTGCATCACGACGGTCTTGCCGACCGGCACGACGACGGCGGAGTCGGTCGCGAGGAGATACGCGTCCGGACCGTAGCCATACTCTTCCAGATCTTCCCGTGCCAGCATGAAGCTCTCGAAGCCGAATTCGTGATCGACATATTCGTAGCCCCAGAACCATTGGTATCCGGTCACCTTGATCGTGATGTCCGCCTCGGGAATCTCCTGCTGCTTGAAGAGGACCGGCAGCGAGAAGGCTCCGATGAAGACCAGAATGACGATCGGCACGACCGTCCAGGCGATCTCGATCGGTGTGTAATGCGTGAACCCGGCCGGTTTCGCGTTGCGGCTCTTGTTGTAGCGCACGATGACCCACACGATCAGCGCGACCACGAATAGCGTTATGGCGGTGATGATGACGAGGATCATGCCGTCCAGCCATTGCAGGTCGCGCGCCAGTTCTGTCGCCGCCGGCTGAAACCCCATATGGCCGCTTCGCGGTGCGCCTATGACGTCCAGGTTGTCCTGGGCCCAAGCCGGCGCAGCGGCGCAGAAGGCAAGCGACGAAGCGATGACGTTGAGAAGCTTTTTCATCTGTGGTCCTGATCTTGTCTGATCGCAGTTGGCAAAGCGGGTTCTGGGCGATGCGACGCCCTGCCCGTTGTCTTCTTGACAGCTAACAATCATATTCTCCGCATGAGATAAAGGGTTTCGGTTGCGTCAAACGGACGCTTCCGCGGGCTCTGATCCAGATCAAGCGAGGCCCGGACACATGGCGGATGCGCCCTTCGACCCCTTTGTGACGCATGTAGACAAGGACGCCGCACTGCGGCAACTGCAGGTGGCGACCCATGGCGCGGATGACGGCGAATTGTTCCTCGAGCGTCGCCGGTCCGAGGCGCTGGTCTTCGATGACGGGCGTCTGAAGACGGCGAGTTACGACGCGGTACAGGGTTTCGGCTTGCGCGCGGTCGGCGGCGAAGCCGTGGGATACGCGCATTCCACCGACATGTCGGAGGCGGCGATGCGCCGCGCCTGTGAAACGGTCCGGCTGGCCGTGGCCGAGGGTGGCGGGGTGCTCGCGGACGCACCGCAAGCGACGAATACGAAGCTCTACACCGATGCGGACCCGATCGCCGGAACTGAATTCGGCGTGAAGGTCGAAACCTTGCGCGAGATAGACGCCTTCGCGCGCGACCTCGACCCGCGCGTCGTTCAGGTGACAGCGACGATCGCGGCCAGCCATCAGGAAGTGGTGATTCTGCGCCCCGATGGCCATTCCGTCGCGGATGCGCGGCCGATGACCCGGCTGAACGTGTCGGTGATCGTCGAGGAGAACGGCCGGCGCGAAAGCGGCAGTGCGGGCGGCGGCGGCCGCTACCTGCTGGCGGGCGGCGTGATGGAGCGCGCGGATTGGGAATTGAAGACCCGCGAGGCGCTGCGCATCGCGCTTGTGAACCTGAGCGCCGAGCCCGCTCCGGCGGGGGTCATGGATGTCGTACTGGGCCCGGGGTGGCCCGGCATCCTGCTGCACGAAGCCATCGGACATGGGCTCGAAGGCGATTTCAACCGCAAGCGGTCTTCGGCCTTCGCCGGACTGATGGGCCAACGGATCGCCGCTCCGGGCGTGACGGTGCTCGATGACGGCACAATCCCCGACCGGCGCGGGTCGATCAGCGTCGACGACGAGGGCACACCCTCGCACCGCAACGTCCTGATCGAGGACGGGGTGCTGGTGGGCTACATGCAGGACCGCCAGAACGCGCGGCTGATGGGCGTCGATGCGACCGGCAACGGCCGGCGCGAGAGCTATGCCCATGCGCCCATGCCGCGGATGACGAACACCTACATGCTGGGCGGCGATGCCGCGCCCGACGCGATCGTGGCCGACCTGAAGGACGGGATCTATGCCGTCGGGTTCGGCGGCGGGCAGGTCGACATCACGAACGGCAAGTTCGTGTTCTCCTGCACCGAAGCCTACCGGGTGAAGAATGGCGTGGTCGGCGCCCCGGTCCGCGGGGCGACCCTGATCGGCGACGGCGCCACGGCGTTGCAGAAGATCCGGGCGGTCGGCAACGACATGTCGCTCGATCCCGGTATGGGGAATTGCGGCAAGCAGGGTCAATGGGTGCCCGTCGGCGTCGGCCAGCCCACCCTCATGATCGGCGGTCTGACGGTCGGCGGTTCGGCCGCGTAGCGACTCACCAACACCTTTCGGTGCATGATCAGGGCGCGCGCGGCGTGCCGCGCGTTGAATTTATGAAAATTGATGGACCTTTTTGAGGCCCGAATTGACGGCCCGGAGGAAGATACTTTAAAAATCAAATGGTTAGTTCGCTACATCCTCCCCATAAATAGGGATATACGCTGTTTAGATGTTCTTAACCTCGTCTCGCTTAAGTTGAGGGTGCAACAGGTCGGAGCGTGCGGATGGCCGGGGAATTACATCCTTCTTCCACTCACCCCCCACTCCCACCCACCACGGAAGATATCCGGTTTTCTCACCTTCGCCTGTTGCGCTCTCGCCGTGTCGGCGCCTCCACCTATCACAGATTGATTGCGGAACACGGGTCCGCGCAGGCGGCCCTCGAGTCGCTGCCCGAGGTCGCGCGGTCGGCCGGGGTCGAGGATTACCGGACTTGCCCCGAAGGCGTCGTCGCAGCCGAACTGGAGTGCGGAGCGCGTGCGGGTGCGCGACTTCTGGTGTACGGACACGAAGGTTATCCCGCATCATTGATGGAATTGTCGGACGCGCCACCCGTACTTTGGGCATTGGGGCGGTGCGACCTGCTGGACGTGCCCCTCGTGTCGATGGTCGGCGCGCGAAACGCATCGTCGCTCGGAACCCGCATGGCGAAAGCACTCGCCCAGGACCTCGGGGCACAGGGTTTCGTCGTGGTCTCGGGGCTTGCCCGGGGCATCGACGCGGCCGCGCATTGGGCGGCACTTCCCACCGGAACGATCGCCGTGCAGGCCGGCGGCGTCGACGTGATCTATCCCACCGAGAACACGGAACTTGCCGAGAAGATGGCCGAAGAGGGACTGCGCCTGTCCGAGCAGCCCATGGGACTGCAGCCGATGGCGCGGCACTTCCCGGCGCGCAACCGGATCATCGCCGGCCTCGGAAGCGCCTGCATCGTGGTCGAGGCCGCGGCGAAATCCGGCAGCCTGATCACGGCGCGCGATGCGCTCGACCTGGGCCGCGACGTGATGGCCGTGCCGGGGCATCCGTTCGACGCGCGGGCGTCGGGCTGCAACATGCTGATCCGCGACGGCGCGACACTGGTCCGGCGGGCGGAGGACGTGTTCGAGGCGATGGGTGCCGAGGCACGGACCCGAATCGCAGGGACGCAGCGACCGCGCGCAACAGCCGCGCCAGCGGAGAGGACTGCCGTCGACGGAGCTGCCGCCGCGCGACAGGACCGGGGCGAACGGCGCGACGTGTCCCAACTTCACCGCGATATACTAGATCGCCTCGGCCCGACACCGGTGCCCGAAGATCAACTGATCCGCGACCTGTCGGCCGATGCGGCCGCCCTCGCCCCGGCGTTGACGGACCTGGAACTGGCGGGCGAGATCCGCCGCCATTCCGGCGGCCTGCTCAGCCGCGCGGTCTGACTCCACCCCTTCATTCCGGCACGAAACCACGCGCGAAGCGGTGCATTGACATTCCTCAGAAGGGGCCCACATCTTGCGCGGCCATGGAGTCGCGTTCAATTTTCCCGAGAGGTCGTCCTGCAAATGCCAGTAGTTGTTGTCGAATCTCCTGCCAAAGCCAAGACGATCAACAAGTATCTGGGCGACAATTACACCGTTCTGGCCTCTTACGGCCATGTTCGCGACCTGCCGCCCAAGGATGGCTCGGTCGATCCCGAAAACGAATTCGACATGATGTGGGAGGTCGGCGTCCGACAGCAAGAAGCACGTCAAGGCGATCGCCGACGCGCTCAAGGACGACGGCGAACTGATCCTCGCCACCGACCCCGACCGCGAAGGCGAAGCGATCAGCTGGCACCTGCAGGAGGCGCTGACCAAGCGCAAGTCGATCAAGAAGGACACGCCGGTCAGCCGCGTGGTCTTCAACGCGATCACCAAGGCCGCCGTGACCGAGGCGATGAAGAACCCGCGCCAGGTCGACATGCCGCTGGTCGAGGCCTATCTCGCGCGCCGCGCGCTGGACTATCTCGTCGGCTTCAACCTGTCGCCCGTGCTGTGGCGCAAGCTGCCCGGCGCGAAATCGGCGGGACGGGTGCAATCGGTCTGCCTGCGCCTGATCGTCGAGCGCGAGATGGAGATCGAGGCGTTCCGCGCCCGCGAATACTGGTCCGTCAAGGCGCTGCTCGCCACGCCGCGCGGGCAGACTACGAGGCGCGGCTGACGGTGCTTGCCGGCAAGAAGCTCGACCGGTTCGATCTCGAGAACGAGACGCAGGCCGAGATGGCGGTGCAGGCGATCACCTCCCGCGATCTGACGGTGCAGTCAGGTCGAGGCGAAGCCGGCCACCCGCAACCCGTCGGCGCCCTTCATGACCTCGACCCTGCAGCAGGAGGCCAGCCGCAAGTTCGGCATGGGCGCGCGCCAGACGATGAGCGCGGCGCAGCGGCTCTACGAGGCCGGGCTACATCACCTACATGCGGACCGACGGCATCGACATGGCGCCCGAGGCGGTGCACGCCGCGCGCGACGCGATCAAGGACCGCTACGGCGCCGAATACGTGCCCGGCAGCCCGCGCATGTACAAGAACAAGGCCAAGAACGCGCAGGAAGCGCACGAATGCATCCGGCCCACCGACATGACCAAGGATGCGCAAGCGCTGAAGCTGACCGAGGCCGATCAGCGCAAGCTCTACGACCTGATCTGGAAACGCACGCTGGCCTGCCAGATGGAAGCCGCGCGGCTGGAGCGGACGACGGTCGAGATCGGCAGCGCGGACGGCCAGGTCGGTCTGCGCGCCACGGGCAGGTCGTGCTGTTCGACGGGTTCCTGCGGGTCTACGAGGAAGGCCGCGACGACGACGTGGTCGACGAGGACGACAAGCGCCTGCCGCAGATCGCGCGAAGGCGAGACGGCGGAGAAGCGCGGCGTCACGCCCGAGCAGCATTTCACCCAGCCGCCGCCCCGCTACACCGAGGCGACGCTGGTCAAGCGGATGGAGGAGCTCGGCATCGGCCGGCCCTCGACCTATGCCTCGATCGTGACGACGATCCAGGACCGCGGATATGTCCGCAAGGACAGGAACCGCCTGATCCCCGAGGACAAGGGGCGGCTGGTGACGGCCTTCCTCGAGAACTATTTCCGCCGCTACGTGGGCTACGATTTCACCGCCGATCCTGGAGGAGGAGCTCGACGACGTCAGCGCCGGCGACGCGCGACTAGAAGGACGTGCTGGGCCGCTTCTGGCGCGATTTCTCGGCCGCCATCGCCGAAACCGTCGGATCTGCGCATCACCGAAGTGCTGGAAAAGATCAACGAGGTGCTGGAGCCGCATCTCTTCCCGCCGACCGAGGACGGCAGCGATCCGCGCCTCTGCCCCAATTGCGGCAGGGGCGGCTGTCGATGCGCACCGCGCGGTCGGGCGGCGCGTTCATCGGCTGCTCGAACTATCCCGAATGCCGCTACACCCGCCCCTTCGGCCCGCCGGGCATGCGAGGACGGGGACATCGGGCCGGACGGCAAGCTGCTGGGCGATGACGCGGGCGACGAGATCCGGCTCGTTCAAGGGCCGCTTCGGCCCTTACGTGCAGCGTGGCCAGGTCACCGAAGAGGTACCGAAACCGCCGCGCAGTCGGTGCCCAAGGGGTGGGCGCTCGAAAGCTCGACCTGGACCGCGCGCTCCTGCTTCTGTCGCTGCCGCGCGAGGTCGGCCCGCACCCCGAAGACGGCGAGATGGTCGAGGCCGGGATCGGGCGCTACGGCCCCTACGTCAAGCACGGCAAGCTCTACGCCAACCTCAAGGACGTCGACGAGGTCTTCGACCATCGGCATGAACCGTGCCGTCGAGAGTTGGCCAAGAAGGCCGCTCGCCGCGGCGGGCGCGGGGCGGCCGCAAAGCCGCTCAAGGAGCTGGGCGAGCATCCGACCGAAGGCGGCGCCGTCAACGTGATGGACGGGCGTACGGTCCTTACGTCAAATGGGAAAAGGTCAACGCGACCCTTCCCAAGGAGACCGAGCCGCAGGACGTGACGATGGATCTTGCGGTCGAGTTGATCGCGGAACGGGCCGCGAAAGGCGGCAAGAAGGGCAAGAAGACCACCCGCAAGAAGTCGGCGCTAACGCCTCAACCTGATGATCGCACGTGTCCTGGTCCTGCCGGGCACTACTCATCCGCGAAGTTTGGCCGGTGTATACCGCGGTACCTCATTGACTCTTGAAAACGGTCTCGGCACAACTGTTCTGTGCGTTGCCAGGGGCAGTGAGATGAAGAAGATCTATGGATCAGCCGCCGAGGCTTTGGATGGGCTGCTGTTCGATGGGATGTTCATCGCGGCCGGCGGGTTCGGCCTTTGCGGCATTCCCGAACTGCTGCTCGCAGGCGATCAAGGACGCCGGCACCAAGGATCTCACCTTCGCCTCGAACAATGCCGGCGTCGACGATTTCGGCATCGGCATTCTGCTTCAGACACGGCAGGTCAAGAAGATGATCTCGTCCTATGTGGGCGAGAACGCGGAATTCATGCGCCAATACCTCGTCCGGCGAGCTGGAGCTCGAATTCAATCCGCAAGGCACCCTGGCCGAGCGCATGCGCGCCGGCGGCGCCGGCATCCCGGGCTTCTACACCAAGACCGGCGTCGGCACGATGATCGCCGAGGGCAAGGAACACAAGGAGTTCGACGGCGAGACCTACATCCTGGAGCGCGGCATCTTCGCCGACCTCGCCATCGTCAAGGCGTGGAAAGCGGACGCGACCGGCAACCTGGTGTTCCGCAAGACCGCGCGAAACTTCAATCCACCGGCCGCCATGTGCGGCAAGGTCTGCGTGGTCGAGGTCGAGGAGATCGTCCCGACCGGCTCGCTCGACCCCGACAACATCCATCTTCCCGGCATCTACGTGCATCGCCTGATCCAGGGCGAGCACGAGAAACGCATCGAAAAGCGGACGGTCCGCGCAGCCTGAGGATTGGGCGATGCCAGATACAATCGAGCAACTTCTGCAAGACGACAAGTCTTTCGAAGGGTATTCGAGGACGGATGTCAGCATGGTGGTCACGAACCCGATGCTGGAAGACAACCCGATCGTCTATGTGAACCAGGCCTTCACGCGGATGACGGGGTACGCCCGGTCGGCCTCATCGGGCGGAACTGCAGGTTCCTGCAGGGCGAGGAGACCTCCAAGGCGGACGTGGACAAGCTGCGGATGTCCGTCGCGACCGAAGGGAGCGTGACGGTGGACCTGGTGAATTACCGCGCCAACGGGGAGCCGTTCCGCAATCGCCTGGTCGTGGCGCCGATCATGGATTCGCACGGCAACCTGCATATATTTCCTCGGCATCCAGAAGGAACTGCGCGACGGCGACACCAGCGCGCGGGCCGAACTGATCAACCGGCAGCTCATGAATTGCAGGACCGGGTTCAGATCGGACCTGTCGATGATCATCGGCATGATCCGCCAGCAAAGCCATGCGACGTCGGTGCCGAGGACTTCGCAGCCCTCTCCCGCCGGATCGAACGGTGCAACTGCTCTATGAAGAGATGAAACTTCCGACATGCAATCGAACCGGGATTGGATCCAGATGGGCAGCTTCATCTCGCGGCTCTCGGCGGCGATCGCGCATGTCGAGGGACGCTCCGGCATCCGGTTCTCGTTGCAGGTCGAACCGCTGGAGGTTCCCATCGAAACCGCGACGCGCGTGCGGGCTCGTGGTCTCCGAACTCGTCGACCAACGCCTTCCAGCACGCGTTCGACGGCTGGACATGGGGCTCGGTGGAGGTGCGCTGTCACAGCTGTCGGCCGGCGGCCTGCGCCTGCTGGTCACCGATGACGGCGTGGGCATCCCGCGGGAATGCCAGCTGGCCCGACACGACCACGGTCGGCGGGCGCATCATCAACGGGCTGATCGAGGGCCTCGAAGGGACGCTGCAGCTCGGCCGCGGTGCGGCCGGGAGCGTGGTCACCATCGACGTCCCGGCCAGCGCAACCGTTCTCGAATAACAAGGAACACGATCGAAGATGGCTTGGGACCGCAACCAGATGGCGGCGCGCGCCGCGCAGGAACTCGAAGACGGGATGTACGTCAACCTCGGGCATCGGCATCCCGACGCTGGTGTCGAACTACATCCCCGAGGGCGTCGAGGTCACGCTGCAGTCCGAAAACGGGATGCTGGGCATGGGCCCCTTCCCGACCGAGGAGCAGATCGACCCCGACCTGATCAACGCCGGCAAGCAGACGATCACCGAACTGCCGCACACCGCCTATTTCGACAGCGCCATGAGCTTCGGCATGATCCGCGGCGGCAAGATCGCGATGGCGATCCTCGGCGCGATGGAAGTGGCGGAGAACGGCGATCTCGCCAACTGGATGATCCCGGGCAAGCTGGTCAAGGGCATGGGCGGTGCGATGGACCTCGTCGCCGGCGTCCGGCGCGTCATCGTGGTCATGGATCACACCAACAAGGCGGGCGAGAGCAAGTTGCTCAAGGAATGCACGCTGCCGCTGACCGGGACCGGCGTGGTCGAACCGGATCATCACCAACCTGGGCGTGCTCGACGTGGTCGAGGGCGGGCTCGAAGATCGTGGAAACGGCGGACGGCGTGACCGAAGACGAGATCCGCGCCGCGACCGAGGCGACCATCGTCTGACGAACTGACGACCGGCTCAGTTCAACGCAGCAAAGACGCAGCCATCGCTCGCCAGCACGGGCGGAGTGAGGCAGAGCCCCTTGGCGACCTGGAACGCCGCCAGCACCTTCGGAACATAGTCGCGGGTTTCGGCATAGGGCGGCACGCCCGCGTGGTTGCGCACGGCACCCTCCCCCGCATTGTATCCCGCCAGCGCCAGAAGCGGGTCGGAATTGAACTCGCCCATCAGCCAATCGAGGTACTTGACGCCGCCCGCGATGTTGTCGCGCGCCGAAAAGCTGTCGGTGACACCAAAGCGCGTCGCGGTGGCCGGCATCAGCTGCATCAGGCCGCGCGCACCGGCACCGCTGACCGCTTTCTCCTTGCCGGCCGATTCGACGGCGATGACGGCGAGGACCAATGCCGGCGACACCTTCGTCCCGACTGTGGAGGACAGGATGTCGACGCCGCGGGCCCGCGCGATCTCCTGGAGCGCCTGCAGGCGCGGGGCCGGCACGATGGCATCCGCACCGGCCAGCGCGTTCAGCGCAGGCTCCAACCGGCCGGCATTCGCGACCTCAAGATCGGGCGACACCTTGTCCCAGAACCACTCGAACCGCGCGCTGGTCCTCTCCCGCTCCTCGGTCGACACCTCGGGCTCCGGTGGGGCGGGGCGTCTTCGCTCCACCTCTGCCGGATCGATCTGCACGGTGATGCGGGGGGCCGAGGATCCGGGTTTCGGCGGCTTGATCCGCTTCGCCGCGAAGTCCGGGTACTCTTTGGGTATTTCCGCCGAGGCGGGAAGGACCCAAAAGGAGCCTACGGCCAGAATGAATGCTGCTGCCTGTATTTTCATGTCCGATCCCAGTTTTTCTGGGTTTCAACTGCTCGGCGCCAATCTCCCAGAATTCGCGGATTAATGCGAGGACTCTGCGTGTTTCGGCGGCTGTAATTCCTAGAATTGGCCGCAATGTCACACCCCGAAAACCCCAGACTCGGCACCGGATGCACTTTTTTCTCATTCAAATCAGAGCTTTGAAATTTTTATCGAACATAAAGCATCCCCGTCCGGAAATCCTCTATTTCACGCCAAAATGCTGCCCCAATCCGCCGGCTATATAACGTCATACCAAGTCGGGCACGGGCCAAGCGAGAGAGGCGGCCCTAGACGGCGCGGCACGGTAGTAACGCAACCTGAGTGATCCTTTTGGAGGGACATACCATGATTAAGTTTTTCAAGAACTTCCGCAAAGACGAAGACGGCGCCGTTACGGTTGACTGGGTCGTGCTGACTGCAGCAGTCGTCGGCCTCGCAGTTGCCGCCTACACCTCGATCGAGCGTGGCTCCGAGAACCTGACGGCACAGACCGAAACGTTCCTGGGCACGCAAAACCCGAACGAATAATAGGCCTTGCGCCTTCTGGCGAAAGAGAACGCGCCCGGTTTCCGGGCGCGATTTCTTTTTGTGGCGCGCCTATTGCGCCCAACTGAGTCCCCACAGCGGCCCACAAAGCGCCACAATCCCGCGCTACCCGATGAGACAGAGCAGTCCCCGCCCGGTGATCCGCCCGGCAGGGCAAGAAGTGAGGTAACGAAATGCGTATCGTATTCGGACTGGTTTTGTTGGCGGGCCTCGCGCTGGCCGGTGGGGCCGTGTACATGGCCAAGAATTACATTGCCGGCTATCAGCAGGCCCTGGCGCAGGAACGCGCGGCCCGGGATCAGATGGTCAAGACGGTTCCGGTGCTTGTCGCGGAACGGGCACTGAAATACGGCGAACCGCTCACGCCTGACGCCGTGCGCGAGGTCCAGTGGCCCGAGAACGCGATCCCCGAAGGTGTCTTCCAGTCGCGCGAAACCCTCTTTTCCGAGGGCGAGAAGGTGAACCGCGTCGTTCTGCGCGCCATGGAAAAGAACGAAGCCATCATGGCGATCAAGGTCACGGAGCCGGGTGAGGATGCAGGCATCACGTCCCGCCTCGCGCGGGGAATGCGTGCCTTCGCGCTCCGCGTCGATGTGGCGTCCGGCGTGTCGGGCTTTCTGCGGCCGGGCGACCGCGTCGACATCTACTGGACCGGCAAGGTCGAGTCCGGGTCGGACGGCGTGGAGCGCAGCAGCGTGACCAAGCTCATCGAGACCGGCGTGCAGCTGATCGCGGTGGACCAGACCGCCAGCGGCGATCTGGACGGCGCGCTGGTCGCGCGGACCGTCACCGTCATCGCCAGCCCGCAGCAGGTGGCGTCCCTCGCCCAGGCTCAGACGACAGGCAGCCTGTCGCTCAGCCTCGTGGGTAACGGGGACGATGTCGTGGCGGAAGCGATCGAGGTCGATCAGTACAGTCTCCTGGGTATGGAGCGCGCAGCCGCACCCGTCCAAGTCGAAAAGAAAGAGGCGAAAACCTGCAGCATCCGCACGCGCCGTGGCGCAGAGGTCGTGGACATCCCGATCCCCTGCTCGGATTAAAGCGACGTGAATTCAGGATGTTACGTGGGCGCTGCCATCGGGCGGCGCCCGTTTGATTCGGGGCATGTTGCCAGTAATCCACATGCACGCAAAACTAGAAGTTGTTGATTCTTGAAAAAAAAATGAAACTGCCGCACAGTCCATGGCAACAACCGGGAAAAACCGGAATTCGAGCGTGACATAGAGGCAGGTCACATGAAAATTGACAGATTTTTCAGGACGGCCCTGTTGGGGCTTTCCATTTGCGCAACACCACTTGCGCTCTTGACTGACATAACGGCCGGTGCCCAGGATCTGCGCGTGGTGAAACGCGGGACCGCGTCGACGCTGAACGTGCCGATGAACCGCGCGGTGGTCGTTGAAAGCGACACGCCGTTTGCCGAACTCTCGATCGCCAACCCCGGAATTGCCGATATCTCTTCGCTCTCGGATCGCACGATCTACGTTCTCGGCAAGTCGCCGGGACTGACGACCCTCACGCTCCTCGATGCGGCCGGCCAACTCATCACCAATGTCGACGTCCGCGTCGCCGCGGACGTCACCGAATTCAAGGAGCGCCTGCGCCAGATCCTGCCGGGTGAACGGATCGACGTCCGCACCGCGAATGACGGCATCGTGCTGTCTGGGGTCGTATCCTCTTCCGCCCGCCTGCAACGCGCGCTCGACCTGGCTGAACGCTATGCGCCGGAGCGGGTGTCGAACCTGATGGTCGTCGGCGGGATCCAGCAGGTGATGCTCAAGGTCCGCTTTGCCGAGATGCAACGCACGGTGTCGAAGTCGCTCAGCTCGTCGCTTGCGCTGGATGGGACGATCTTTGACGGCGATGTGGGTGTCAATGGCGGCACCGGTACGACCGTAGGGGCCGGCGGCATCGCGGGATCGCTCGGCGGCCGGGTTCCGGGCTCGAACGACAACACGGGCGCCGTCGTCTTCGGCTTCAACGCGGGGGCAATGCAGATCGGCATTCTTCTGGAAGCGCTGGAACAGAAAGGTATGGTTCGAACCCTTGCCGAACCCAACCTGGTGGCGCTGAGCGGCCAGGAGGCGACGTTCCTGGCGGGCGGCGAATACCCGGTACCGACCCCGCGTCAATCCGACAACGGGACGTTGCTGACGATCGACTACAAACCGTTCGGGGTCGAACTCAACTTCATCCCGCGGGTCGTCGATCAGAACATCATCAATCTCGAGGTCAAGGCGGCCGTGTCGGCCTTGGATCCTTCGAACAGGATCGAACTCAACGGCTTCGAGATCGACGCCTTCACCAAACGGGAAACGACATCGACGGTCGAGTTGCGCGACGGCGACAGTTTCGCCATCGCCGGGCTGCTTCAGGACGACTTCGTCGACAACAACTCGCAGCTTCCCTGGATCGGCGACGTGCCCATTCTCGGCGCATTGTTCCGCAGCTCGAGCTACCAGCGGAGCCAGACAGAACTCGTCATCATCATCACCGCGCATCTGGTGACGCCCACCAAGGGCGAGGCGCTGGCACTGCCGACGGATCGGGTGGCATTGCCGACGGAACGGGAGCTGTTCCTGAACGGGCGCGTCACGGGCAACTCGAAGCGTCCGACCACGGGTGCCGCCGCCGAGGTCGCCAAGCAGGATTTCAGCGGATCCTATGGCTATGTTCTGGACTGAGACGATCCAAGGAGGGCACACGCCGTGAACTACATCACTGTGACAGGTCTGGTGGCCGGGTTCGGCATGCTCGCGGCCTGCGCCCCCAGCAACGATCCGGTGCTGACCCAGTTCTTCCGCCCGGCGGGCGCGATTCTGGGTGACGCCGATATCGAAGGCGCGAACGAGAACAACCTTCTGGTTCAAACGGGCCAGCGCAGCTACACCTACAGCCTGCAGCAGCGATTCTCGTCCGAGGTATCTCCGGTGGTGAATTTCGCTTTCAACAGCGCCGTTCTCGACGCCGCGGCACAGGCCACGCTGCGGGAGCAGGCCGGCTGGATCCGCCAATTTCCCGAAGTACGGTTTCGCGTCTATGGCCATACCGACCTCGTCGGCTCCGCCGGGTACAACAAGAACCTGGGGCAACGGCGCGCGAATGCTGTCGTCAACTACCTCGTCAGCCATGGAATCAGCCGCTCCCGATTGGAGGCTGTCGTATCCTTCGGGGAGACACAGCCCCTCGTCGTCACGGAAGGTCGCGAGCCGCGCAACCGCCGGACGGTGACCGAGGTCACCGGCTTCGTGACGTCGCATCCTCTTGTTCTGGATGGGAAATACGCTCAGATCGTATATCGCGATTACGTGGAAAGCGCCAAGGCGCCCTCGGAACTGCGCACGATCGACAGCGGCCAACTCGAAACGGTCGGGGAATAAGGACTCGGACCGCAGGGCCGGGTTCCGCTCAAGCGACGTCGTCCGCCTGATAGCAGCATTGTTTCCGGAACACCGCTCCAGCGTGAACCAGTTTCACGCTGGATGCGCCATTGTCGCGGATTATCCAACATTTGGGGTTTTTTGGCCCCAATCTCGCCCAGTTTGACTGCGACATATCCCAAAGCACAGGACATCTGCGCGCGGTTGGAAACGACCGGGTTGGGGTGGACGCAGAACGGTAACGGGCGCCTTTAACCCGTCCTCAAGACTGTTGTGCCAAGCATCCTGAGCAAAAAGGGCAATTTGGGAATGAGCGGCACGATGCCACAACCAGAACTGGCTCCAATCGTCGCCTGTACGGTCAGCCGGGACGTTCAGAACTTCGATCTTCTGATCGAGGACATGGAAGCGGCCCTCGGCGAAGCCTGGGGCGATCTGGGATTCGCCGAAGCTCTGACCTTCTTCAGCCAGCCCGAGGCGGCGTCGATGGAGTTCATTGCACTCGCCATCGACAAGGAAGACGAAGAAAACCTCGTTCTTCTGACCGAAATCATCAACCAGGCACTGGCCCGCGACATTTCCGTCATCCTGATCGCCGAAGACGTGACACCGCCGACGCTGCACGCGCTGATGCGTCAGTCCAATGGCGAGTTCGTGCCCTATCCCCTTCCGGAAAACGAGCTCAACGAGGCGATTAACCGGGTGCGTCTGAGACGCAATCCCCCGCCCGAACCCGAAGCGCACAAGGGCCCGCGACTCGACAGCAAGTCCGACAAGCAGGGCGCGGTCTTTGCCGTGCATGGGTTGGCCGGTGGCGTCGGCGCGACCACGCTGGCGGTAAATCTCGCATGGGAGCTTGCCACGATCACCAAGGGCGACGCGCCCTCGGTCTGCATCCTCGATTTCGACATGCAATTCGGATCGGTGTCCACGTTCCTCGATCTCACGCGGCGCGAGACGGTTTACGAGATGCTGGCGGAAACCGAAACCATGGACGACGATATCTTTGGCCAGGCGCTTCTGACCTTCAACGAAAAGATCAGCGTGCTGACGGCTCCGACCGACATGCTGCCGCTGGACATGATCACGCCCGAGGACATCTCGCGGATCATCGCGATCGCCCGGACGCATTTCGACTACGTCATCGTGGACATGCCGTCGACCTTGGTCCAGTGGAGCGAAACGGTCCTGACCCAGGCGCATATCTATTTCTGCCCGCTCGAACTCGACATGCGCTCGGCCCAGAACGCGCTGCGGTTCAAGCGCGCGTTGCAGTCCGAGGAACTGCCGGTCGAAAAAATTCGATATGTGATGAATCGCGCTCCGAAATTCACCGACCTCTCGGCGAAGGCGCGCGTCAAGCGCATGGCGGAAAGCCTCGATATCTCGATCGAAATCCTGTTGCCGGATGGCGGCAAGCAGGTCACGCAAGCCGCCGATCATGGCCTTCCGCTGGCCGAAGCGGCGAGCAAGAACCCGCTGCGCCGGGAAATCGCCAAGCTGGCTCAGCAGATCCACGAGCTTCGAACCTCCGAAGCCAAGGCGGCCTGAGCGTCGAAAGGATAGTGCATGTTTTCAAAGTACAAGAAAAACGCTTCGGGACCTGCCGGCAATACTCCCGCGCCTGTCGCTCAGGCTGCAGCCAACGCGGTCAAGGCCGAGGTGACGGATGCAAAAAACCCCAGCCTGCGTCGGCCGGCACAACCGGGCGCGGCACAGGTTGCTCCGGCTGACAAGGAACGCAAGCGCCGGGAGCGCATGTCGGAGATCAAGCTCGATCTGCACCGCGCGCTGCTCGACAACCTGAACCTGGCCGCACTGGAAAGCGCCACCGAGCAGGATCTGCGCGCCGAGATCAACTCGATCACCGGCGAGGTTCTGGAAGAAAAGGCGATCGTCCTCAATCGGGAAGACCGCCAGCAGCTCAACCAGGAGCTCTTCGACGAAGTCACCGGCCTCGGTCCGCTGGAAACGCTGTTGAAGGATGATTCGGTCAACGACATTCTCGTCAACGGCCCGCACCAGATCTTCGTCGAACGTTCGGGCAAGCTCACGCTCACCGACATCGCGTTCAAGGACGAACGCCACCTGTTGCGGATCATCGACAAGATCGTGTCTGCGGTGGGCCGGCGCGTGGACGAATCGAATCCTTACGTCGACGCGCGCCTGAGGGATGGCTCGCGCTTCAACGCGATGGTGCCGCCGATCGCCGTGGACGGATCGCTCGTCTCGATCCGGAAGTTCAAGAAGGACAAGCTGGGGATCGACGACCTCGTGAGCTTCGGCGCCTTTTCCGAGGAGATGGCCGCGTATCTTCAGGCCGCCGTGGCCACGCGGCTGAACGTGATCGTCTCCGGCGGTACGGGATCGGGCAAGACGACCACGCTCAATGCGCTGTCTTCGTTCATCGACAACTCCGAGCGGATCCTGACGATCGAGGATACCGCCGAACTCCAGCTCCAGCAGACCCATGTCGGCCGGATGGAAAGCCGCCCGCCCAACGTCGAGGGAAAGGGCGAGGTTTCCCCGCGCGACTGTCTCAAGAACGCGCTGCGGATGCGTCCCGACCGCATCATCGTCGGCGAGACGCGGGGCGAGGAAGTCATCGACATGCTGCAGGCCATGAACACCGGCCATGACGGCTCGATGACGACGATCCACGCCAACTCCGCCCGCGACGGGATCAGCCGTCTGGAGAACATGATCGCGATGGCGGGCCTGGAGATGCCGATCAAGGCCGTGCGGTCGCAGATCGCCTCGGCCGTGAACCTGCTCGTGCAGGCCAGCCGCCTGCAGGACGGCTCCCGGCGGATGACCTCGATCACCGAAATCACCGGCATGGAAGGCGACGTGATCTCCATGCAGGAAATCTTCCGGTTCCAGCGCGTGGGACTGACCCCGGACAACAAGATCATCGGCCATTTCACCGCAACCGGCGTGCGCAGCCACTACTCCGAACGTTTCCGGCTTTGGGGTTACGACCTCCCGGCCTCCATCTATGACCCGGTGACGGCCAAGTAACAGGATTTTCGAGTAATGAGTGCAGAACCAATCATCTACGGGTTGATCTTCGTCGCGGTGCTCGCACTCGTCGAGGGGATCTACCTTGTCGCGTTCGGCAAGTCGATCAGCCTCAACAGCCGCGTGAACCGCCGGCTGGAAATGCTCAACAAGGGCGGCACCCGCGACGAGGTGCTGGAGAAGCTGCGCAAGGAGATGCAGCAGCACATGAAGGCGCGGTCGATCCCGCTCTACTCCCTCCTGGCCGACAAGGCGCAGAAGGCGGCGATCGCATTCACGCCCAAGCAGCTGATCATGATCATGGTCGGCGTGTCGGTCGTGGCCTTCATCGGCCTGACGATCGGCACCGCCACCGAACCGCCCGTCCGGATCCTGATGGCCGTCGCGATCGGCGTCGGCGGCGTCTATTTCTGGGTCTCCCACAAGGCCAAGAAGCGTCTGTCGATGATCGAGGAGCAATTGCCCGACGCGATCGAGCTGATGGTGCGCAGCCTGCGCGTCGGCCATCCCTTCTCCTCCGCCATCGCCATCGTGGCCAAGGAGGTGCCTGACCCGCTCGCCTCCGAATTCGGCGTCATCTCCGACGAGAACGCGTATGGCCGCGACATCGGCGAAGCGCTCAAGGACATGGCCGAACGGCTCGACATGCAGGACATGCGGTTCCTGGCCGTCGCGGTGTCGATCCAGCAGCAGTCGGGCGGCAACCTCGCGGAAATCCTGGCCGGCTTGTCCAAGGTGATCCGCGCCCGCTTCCGGCTGTTCCGGCGGGTGAAGGCGATCACCGCGGAAGCGCAGTGGTCCGGCAAGTTCTTGTCGGCCTTCCCGATCGTCGCGCTGATCGTCATCAATGTCGGGGATCCGAACTATTACGACGAGGTCCGCGATCACGCGCTCTTCATTCCGGCGTGTTTCTTCGTCGGGATCATGTTGGCGATAAACCTCTACGTCATGCGCGTGTTGACCAACATCAAAGTGTAAGGGGTGCTGCCCGTGGAATTTCTGACATCTCTCAACGACTCGATCGTGGCGGTCATGGGCCCGCTCGGGCCGATCATCATCGCCGGTGTGCTCGGCCTCGTCATGGTGGCGGTCACCGTCTCCCTGATGCTGAGCCAGCCCGAGGATCCGCTCGACAAGCTCAAGAAGACCAACGCGCAGAAGACTGCCGCGGCGGGCAACCAGAAGGAACGTCTGCGCCAGGGCGGCCGCAACGAACAGCTCGAGCGCTTTTCCAAGTTCCTGGAACCGGAAGACGTCGCGCAGTTGTCGAAGCTGCAACTGACCATGCGCCAAGCCGGTTACCAGTCGAAGGACTCCGTGCTGGTCTACCACGCCGCGCAATTCGTCCTGGGCATACTGGGTCTGATCGCGGGGGTCGTGTATGTCATCTTCTTCCTCGGCGACCCGGCAGAGGTGGGCACGCAGAAGACCGTGCTTTACGCTTTGGGGCCCGGTTTCTTGGGCTACTACCTGCCGAAATACTGGGTCACGAAGCGCGTCGGACAGCGCAAGGAAAAGATTACCCAGGGCTTTCCGGACAGCCTCGACATGATGCTGGTCTGCGTGGAGGCGGGTCAGTCGATGGACCAATCGATTACGCGCGTGGCCAGGGAACTGCGTTCGTCCTGCGCCCCGCTGGCCGACGAGTACGAGATCGTCAGCTACGAGATGAAGGCGGGCAAGGACCGGGCCACGGTTCTGCAGGATATGGGTGAACGCTGCGGCGTGCAGGACGTGTCGTCCTTCGTCACCGTGCTGGTCCAGTCCGCCTCGTTCGGCACGTCAATCTCGGACGCGTTGCGCGTGTACGCGTCCGAAATGCGGGACAAGCGGGTGATGCGGGCGGAAGAGGCCGCCAACAAGCTTCCGACCAAGATGACGCTCGCCACGATGATGCTGACCGTCCCGCCATTGCTCGTGATCCTCGTCGGCCCGTCGGTGCACGGCATCACGCAACTCGGCAACATGGGTAAATGAGGCGTCTTCGCGACGGAACTCAAAGGCCACAGGTCATTGAAAACCGCCCGGAACGGGCGGTTTTTTCTTGGACAATCAACGGGTCGCCTGCTTCATTCTCGTTATAAGAGAAAAAAACTCGAGCAGGCAGCGAATGACAGCGTCCAATTCAGCGTACGATTTCGTGCGGTCCGTAGCCCTTGCGGGGTTGCTGACGCTGAGTGCCTGCGCGCAAGGAGTTCGGAGAGCGCGGTGACGGTGTCTACGCGCCCGGCGTCAACCGGATGGCGACACCCGAAGACGGGGTCGAGGTCGGTCACCGCCTGATCGAAGCGGGCGAGTATGAACTGGCCCTGAAATCGTTTTCCCGGGCGGCGCTCGACCGCGGTTCGACCGATGCGGAGATCCTTCTGGGCATGGGCACGGCCAACCTGGGGCTGGGACGGCTGAACCAGGGCGAACGTCTCCTGCGCATCGCGGTGGAGAAGGAGGCGGACTGGCCCGAGCTTCACAACAACCTCGGCGTCGTGCTGATGGAGAAGGGCGATGTGCGCGAGGCCAAGCGCATCTTTCACAAGGCCTACGCGCTCGACAATGGCGACAGCGATGCGATTCGGGACAACCTCCGGCTGGCGATTTCGAAGATCGAGACACCAGAGGTCAACCCGAGCGACGACGACAACGATTACAAATTGGTGCGGCGCGGAACCAGCGACTACCTGATCCGCCGGACACCATGATCGAGGCAAGAGCAGCAATAAAAGGACGCAAAACATGCGCCGCACCATTCTCATTCCCCTCTGCATGGGCAGCGCGCTCATGCTCGGCGCCTGCGCCGACAACGGTGACCAGGCCGTCGACCGCGCCTTTCAGGACGTCAACGTCATCGACGAGACCAACCTCAACGACGTGATGCTGACCGTGGCCGACCCCAACGAGGCGGTCCTGCATTTCGGACGCGTGACCAAGCAGGATCCCAAGAGGATTGACGGGCAGCGCGGTCTCGCGAGCTCGCTCATCCGGGCCAAGCGCAACACCGAAGGCGTCGCGGCGTGGAAACGCGTGGTCGAGATGCCAGGACGCCACGAACGAGGACAGCGTCGAATACGCCGACGCGCAGGTCCGGACCGGCGACTGGTCCGGGGCGGAAACGACGCTCGATTCCGTCCCGCCGACATACGAAACCTTCAAACGCTACAGGCTGGAGGCGATGGTTGCCGACAGCAAGGAGGAGTGGACCAAGGCGGACAGCTTCTATGAAACCGCGATCGGCCTGACCACACAACCCGCCGGCGTCATGAACAACTGGGGCTATTCCAAGCTGACCCGCGGCGACCTGCGGGGGCAGAGCGGCTGTTCGGCGATGCGATCCGCAGGATCCGAAGCTCTTCACCGCCAAGAACAACCTGGTGCTGGCGCGCGGCGCGCAGCGCAACTACTGCCTGCCCGTGATCGACATGAGCCAGACCGAGCGCGCGCAGCTGCTGCACACCATGGCCCTGTCGGCGATCAAGCAGGGCGACGTCGAAACCGGCAAGGGCCTGCTGCGCGACGCGATCGAGACGCATCCCCAGCATTTCGAGTCCGCGGTGCAGGCGCTGCGCGCGCTGGAAAGCACCGTGTCGAGCGGGTGCATGGCGATCGGACAGGTCGAAGCATGCGATCGTGGTTCCTGCCCTTCGTCCTGCCCATCTGCTTCTACGTGGCGTTCACCGACCTGGCGCAGATGCGCATCACCAACCAGGCGGTGATCGTGCTGGCCGCGATGTTCCTCGTGCTCGGCCTCTTCGCGCTGCCGCTCGACATCTACCTGTGGCGCCTGGTGCAGCTGGTGGTCGTGCTGGTCGTCGGCATCGTGCTGAACGCGGCCGGCGCGATCGGGGCGGGAGACGCGAAATTCGCCGCCGCCGCCGCGCCCTATCGTCGCCCTGGGCGATCTGCGCACTGTTGCTGGTGATCCTCGACGGCGAACCTGATGGCCGCGGCTGGCCACCCACCGCGCTGGCCAAGTACACCGCCCCTCCGCCGCCTCGCCCCGCATTGGGTCAGCTGGGACAAGGGCTGGAAGTTTCCCATGGGTCTGTCGCTCGGCGGCACGCTGGCGATATATCTGATTTTGGGCGCCCTATTCGGGGCATAATCCTGTGCCATGTCGCACCCGTCGGGGCCGCGTGATTCGTGCCCCGCGCGTGAACGGCAGACGACAAGGCAGAGCAGGCCAGACCCGATGAACATGCAAAACACGCCCGTCATGGCACCCCCGGCCCCCAAACGCCTCGAGGAGATGCGACTGCCCGTCGTGATGATGCGCGACATCCTGCTCAAGACCATGTTCCGCAAGAACCTGGACATGGTCAGCGAGCTGTCGCCGCGCCATCTGCCTGCCGCGTCGCCGTCACGCAGGAGCTGGTCGACCTCGCGCCGCGAACAGAGCTGATCGAGGCGACCGGCACGCTGAACGCGAACTCCGGCAGCGAGATGGGCTACCAGCTGACCGACGCCGGCAAGGCGCGCGCGCTCGACGCGCTGGCGCAGTCGGAGTATTTCGGCGCCATGCCCGTGCCGCTGGACGTCTATGCCGAGCAGGTCAAGCGCCAGTCGATCCGCAACATCCAGATCACGCCGCGACTCAGCTCGACCGGCGCGATGGGCCACCTGATCCTGCCGGACGAGTCTGCTCGACCACCTCGGCCCCGCCGTCAGCGCCGGCCGCTCGATCCTGATGTACGGCCCGCCGGGCAACGGTAAATCCTCGATCTCGAACGGCATCCGCGACGCGATGGGCGACAAGATCTACGTCCCCCGCGCCATCGAATACGCCGGCCAGGTCATCACCGTCTACGACCCGATCGTGCATTCCAAGGCCGAGGAGCAGGTGGACGACCCGAACTCCCTGCGCCGCCGACCGCACCGTTACGACACCCGCTACGTCCAGCTGCGAGCGGCCGACGGTCATCACCGGGCGGCGAATTGTCGCTCGACATGCTCGATCTGGTCTACAACCCGACCGCGCGCACCTACCAGGCGCCGCTGCAGCTCAAGTCCACCGGCGGCATCTTCATCGTCGACGACCTTGGCCGCCAGGCGGAGCCGCCGCAGAACGCTGGTCAACCGCTGGATCGTGCCGCTGGAGGAAGGCAAGGACATCCTCGCCCTGCAATCGGGCGAGAAGTTCGAGGTGCCCTTCGACACGCTGGTGATCTTCTCGACCAACTTCCACCCGAACGAGATCTTCGACCAGGCCGCGCTGCGCCGGATCTTCTTCAAGATCAAGATCGACGGGCCGAGCCAGGAGAATTTCCTCAAGATCTTCGCGATGGTCGCCAAGAAGAAGAGATGCCGCTGGACGAGCCAGCGCTGGTGCACCTGCTGAAGGACAAGTACCCGACGATCGACAACGTCTATGCCAACTACCAGCCGGTCTTCCTGATCGACCAGATGATCGCGATCTGCGAGTTCGAGGGCATCCCCTACCAGATGACGCCCGACCTGATCGACCGCGCCTGGGCCAACATGTTCGTGCAGCGACGAGGAAATCGTGCGCTGATCCGGCGGAGCGGGCCTTCGGCCCGCACGACATGAGTGTGCGAGGCTTTGCCCCGGGCGCTGAGCGCCTCCCCCCAAGGTACTTCCGGACCCAAAGAAGCGGGTTGGGGGGTGACCTTCCGGGGCGCCACGCTAAGTCCGCGGCATGCAGATACCGGCCGCGATCACCGACTGGTTCGCCGCGCAGCGGCTGGTCGCTTCACCCGCACCAGATGGCAGATGGTGGACCGCGCCGCCGCACCCGCCCTGCTGCTGATCGCGCCCACAGGCGGCGGCAAGACGCTGGCGGGGTTTCTGCCGACGTTGGCGGAACTGGCCGACGGCAGGCATCAAGGCCTGCACACGCTCTACGTCTCGCCGCTCAAGGCGCTGGCCGCGGACATCAAGCGCAACCTGCGCCGCCCGTCGACGAAATGGGGCTGCCCATCCGGATCGAGGACCGGACCGGCGACACCTCCGCCACGCAGAAGAAGCGCCAGCGCGCCGATCCGCCCCATATCCTGCTGACCACCCCCGAAAGCCTGGCGCTGCTGACATCCTACGAGGACGCGCCGCGCATGTTCGCGGGGCTGCAGCGCGTGGTGGTCGACGAGATCCACGCGCTGGCCGAATCGCAAGCGCGGCGATCAGCTGATGCTGGCGCTTGCGCGGCTGCAGAGCGCTGTGCCCCGGCCTGCGGCGCGTCGGGCTGTCGGCCACGGTCGAAGATCCCGCCGCCATCGCGCGGTTCCTCGCCCGCCATCCCGATCCCTGCGAGATCCTCATCGCCGATCCCGGCCCCGACGCCCGACATCGACATGCTGGAAACCGACGAGGCGCCGCCCTGGTCCGGCGGCGGCGCGACCTACGCGATCCCGGCCGTGCTGGAGCAGATCACGGCGCCACAAGACCACGCTGATCTTCCACAACACCCGCGCGCAGGCCGAGATCTTCTTTCACAACCTCTGGCTCGCCAATGACGAGGGCCTGCCGATCGGCATCCATCACGGCTCGCTCGACCGCAGCACAGCGCGAGCGGGTCGGAGGCGGCGATGGTCGCGCGGCGATCTGCGCGCCATCGTCTGCACCGGCTAGCCTCGATCTCGGCATCGACTGGGGCGACGTGGATCTCGTGATCCAGATCGGCGCGCCCAAGAACGTCAAACGGCTGGTGCAGCGGATCGGGCGCGCCAACCACCGCTACAACGCGCCGTCCAAGGCGCTGCTGGTGCCCGCGAACCGGTTCGAGGTGGTCGAATGCGTGGCCGCGCTGGAGGCCGTGCGGGCGGGCGCGATCTCGACGGCGACCCGCGCGGGCGCGGCCCGCGCGACGTGCTCTGCCAGCATATCCTGATCACCGCCTGCTTCGGGCCCGTTCGACGCCGACGCGCTTTATGCCGAGGTCACGAGCGCCGGTGCCTTACGCCGCTCTGACGCCGCGCGGAGTTCGACGCCTGCCTCGATTTCTGCGCCACCGGCGGCTACGCGCTGCGCGCCTACGACAAGTGGCAGCGGCTGCAGCAGCGCCCCGACGGGCTCTGGCAACTGCGCGATCCCCGCGCGGCGCAGCGCATCCGCATGAACATCGGCACGATCCAGGACACCGACACGCTCAAGGTGCGGCTGAAACGGAGCCGCGGCGGCAAGCCCCTGGGCGAGATCGAGGAAGGGCTTCGCCGCCTCGCTCACCCCCGGCGACACGTTCCTGATCGGCGGGCAGATCGTGCGCTACGAGGGGCTGCGCGAAATGACCGTCGAGGTCACGCGGCGCGCCGACCGCAAGCCCAAGATCGCGACCTTCATGGGCACGAAGTTCGCGACCTCGACCCAGCTCAGCCAGCGCATCCTGGCGATGTTCGAACAGGACAAGCTGGCCGGACCTGCCCGCCCACACCGCCGACTGGCTGCACCTGCAGCGCCGCATGTCGCGCCTGCCGGAGACGGGGCGGCTGCTGGTCGAGAGCTTTCCCCACGATGGGCGCGAGCACACCTGTCATCTATGGTTTCGCGGGGCGCAACGCGCAGCAGACGCTTGGGCTTGCTGGTGACGAAGCGGATGGAGGAGGTAGGGCTCGAACCCGCTGGGCTTCGTCTCCACCGATTACGCCACGCTGATCTGGGGGCTGGAGCCGACGTGCCCGATCCGCGCCCTTGTTCGATCTCGAGGCGCTGCGGCGAGGGGCTCGACCGGTGGCTGGCGGGCAATGCGGTGATGAAACGGACCTTCCGCGCCTCCGCCACCATCGCCGGCCTGATCGAGCGCAACACTGCCTGCAGGCACGCAAGACCGGGCGGCAGGCGACGTTTTCAGCTCCGACATCCTCTACGACACGCTGCAGAAATACGATCCCGACCACCTGATGCTGCAGATCACCCGCGAGGAGGCGATGCGCGGCCTCGTCGATTTCGGCCGGATCGAGGAGATGGTCGCAATGACCCGCGGCCGCATCGACCACGTCCGGCCCGGCCGCGTCACGCCGCTCGCCGCGCCGCTGTTCCTCGAACCGGGTCGGGTTCCGATCAAGGGGCTGGCCGAGGAACGCCTGCTGGAAGAGGAGGCCGAAAAGCTGCTGGCCGATGCCGGGGTGACGCCCCAAACGGTGACCCGAACATGGCGTGTTCCCTATTGAACCCGGACTGTTTCTGCGCGATGAACAAAGCATGAACGGTCACGACATTGTCCTCATTGGCGCACGCCTGGTCGCCCTGCCCTCCGGCGCGCTCTGGTGGCCGGAGGAGTCGCTGCTCTGCGTCTCCGACCTGCACCTGGGCAAATCCGAACGGCTCGCCCGGCGCGGCGGCTCCAGCCTGCCCCCCTACGAGACCCGCGACACGCTGGACCGGCTGAGCGCGGATCTCGACGGCACCAAGGCGCGCACCGTCCTCTGCCTCGGGGACAGCTTCGACGACCTCGACGCGGCACTCGGTCTCGACGAAGATGCCAACCTCCAGATCGCACGCCTGCAGGCCGGTCGACGCTGGTACTGGATCGAAGGCAACCACGATCCCGGGCCGGTGGGTTTCGGCGGCACCCACGTTCAGCGCCTGGCGATCGGTCCGCTGACCTTCCGCCACATCGCCGAACCAGGCGCGCGAGGCGAGGTCTCGGGGCACTTCCACCCCAAGGCCCATGTCCGAACACGCGCCCGCACGATCACGCGGCCCGCCTTCCTGGCTGACGCGACGCGGGTTATCCTGCCCGCCTACGGCACGTATACCGGCGGGCTGGGCAGCCACGCACCGATCCTGTCTGGGCTCATGGGTCCGGACGCGCGGGCGATCCTGACGGGCAGGCAGGCGCTGGCCGTTCCGATGCCACGTTGACCTTGCTCACCCGCGCGCGCCTCCCTAAGAGTTGACCGAGCAAACCAAGGCCCACTCCCGTGACACGCCCGATCGACGACCGAATCCAGGCAAGCTTTGACCGGCAAAGCCTGATGCGCACCTTCGGCGCCAGCATCGCATCGGTGTCGGAAGGCTCGGTCTCCATCCGGGCGCCCATCAGCGACGGCGCGCGCCAGCAACAGGGATTCGCGCATGCGGGCCTGACCTTCGCTCTCGGCGACACCGCTGCCGGCTACGCTGCGCTGACCCTGCTGCCGGAGGATCAGGAGGTGCTGACGGCGGAGATCAAGATCAACCTGCTCGCACCCGGTGCCGGCGATTTCCTGCTCGCCCGGGGCCGCGTCCTGAAACCCGGGCGGCGGCTGATCGTGGTGGCCTCCGACGTCTATGCGGTGGCGGCCGACGGAACGGAAACCCACATCGCCGCGCTCCAAGGCACGATGGTCCCGGTCCGCGCGGTGAGCAGTTCCGACGCCTTTTGAACCAGTGCCGGCATCGTTCGGCATACGTCATGAACGACCTCATGTCGCCAGGCGAACGGTTCAGGCTGTCAGCCCCTCCGGCTCCGGCAGGCCATTGGCGCGGCAGCAGGCGGTGACGGTATTGGCCAGCAGGCAGGCGATGGTCATCGGCCCGACGCCGCCCGGCACCGGCGTGATCGCCCCGGCCACCGCGGCGCAGCTGTCGAAATCGCACATCGCCCGACCAGCCGCGTCTTGCCTCGCCCTTTCGGGCGCGTCGATCCGGTTGATGCCCACGTCGATCACCGTGGCGCCCGGCTTGATCCAGTCGCCCGGCACCATCTCCGGCCGGCCCACGGCCGCCACGACGATATCGGCGCGGCGCACCACGCTCGGCCAGATCCTTGGTCCGGGAATGCGCGATCGTCACGGTGCAGCTGTCGCCCAGCAGCAGCTGCGCCATCGGCTTGCCGACGATGTTCGAGCGCCCGACCACCACGGCATCCATGCCCGACAGGCTGCCGTGATGCTCGCGCAGCATCATCAGGCAGCCCAGCGGCGTGCAGGGCACCATCGACTTCTGCCCGGTCCCCAGCAGCCCGACGTTGGAGATATGGAACCCGTCCACATCCTTGGCCGGATCGATCGAATTGATCACGAGATCCGAGTTCATGATGCTTCGGCAGCGGCAGCTGCACGAGGATGCCATGCACCGCCGGATCGCGTGTTGAGCTGGTCGACCAGCGCCAGCAGATCGGCCTCGGACGTGTCCGCATCCAGCTTGTGCTCGAACGACTTGCATGCCCGACCTCGACGGTCTGCTTGCCCTTCGAGCGGACATAGACCTGGCTCGCCGGATCCTCGCCCACCAGCACCACCGCCAGGCCCGGCGTGATCCCGTGCTCGGCCTTCAGCTGCGCCACATGCTCTGCCACCTGCGCCCGCACCTCGGCCGCAAAGGCCTTGCCGTCGATGACCTCGGCTGTCATGGTTCCTGTGCCTCCTCGCTTCACTTGGCCTCGAAATACTCCCGCCGGAGGCAGGAGCGGCGCCGACGGCGCCGTGACCGGCCCGGCCGCGGCTCGATGCCGCGGCCGGGCCGCTCGCCTCATATCGTGCATCAGAACAGACCTTCGATCTGGCCCTCGTCGTTCAGCCGGATGGTTTCGGCCGCCGGCACCGCGGCAGGCCCGGCATGGTCATGATCTCGCCGCAGATCGACCACGACGAACCCCGCACCGGCCGACAGCCGCACTTCGCGCACCGGCACGGAATGAGCCGGTCGGCGCGCCGCGCCGGTTCGGATCGGTGGTGAAGGAATACTGCGTCTTGGCCATGCAGACCGGCAGATTGCCGTAGCCCTGCTCTTCCCACTGCTTCAGCTGGTCGCGGATCTTCTGATCGGCCAGCGACCTCGTCGGCGCGGTAGATGCGCTTGGCAATGGTCTCGATCTTCTCGAACAGCGGCATGTCGTCGGGATAGAGCGGCGCGAAATTCGACACGCCCGCTATCGGCGATCTCGGCCACGCGTTCTGGCCAGCTCCGCGGAGCCTTCGGAGCCCAGCTCCCAGTGCCGCGACAGGATCGCCTCGGAGCCCTGGGTCGGCGACGTAAGTCCTTCACCGCCTGGATCTCGGCGTCGGTATCGGTCGACGAAGTGGTTGATCGCGACCACCACCGGCACGCCGAAGCCCTTGCACGTTCTCGATATGGCGGCCGAGGTTGGCGCAGCCCGCTCTTCACCGCCTCGACATTCTCGGCGCCCAGATCGGCCTTGGCCACGCCGCCATTCATCTTCATCGCGCGCACCGTGGCGACCAGCACCACGCAGATCGGGCGCGAGCCCGGCCTTGCGGCACTTGATGTTCATGAACTTCTCGGCGCCCAGGTCGGCGCCGAAGCCGGCCTCGGTCACCACGTAATCCGCCAGTCTTCAGCGCCGTCGTCGTCGCGATCACCGAATTGCAGCCATGCGCGATGTTGGCGAACGGGCCGCCATGCACGAAGGCCGGGTTGTTCTCCAGCGTCTGCACCAGGTTCGGCTGCATCGCGTCCTTCAGCAGCACGGTCATCGCGCCGTCGGCCTTGATGTCGCGGCAGAAGACCGGCGTCCGGTCGCGGCTATAGGCCACGATCATGTCGCCCAGCCGCTGTTGCAGATCCTTCAGATCCTTCGCCAGGCACAGGATCGCCATGACCTCGGAGGCGACCGTGATGTCGAACCCGTCTCGCGCGGGAAGCCGTTGGCCACGCCGCCCAGAGCGAGGTGATCTGCGCGCAGCGCGCGGTCGTTCATGTCGACCACCCGGCGCCAGACCACGCGGCGCACGTCGATGTCCAGCTCGTTGCCCCAGTAGATGTGGTTGTCGATCATCGCCGACAGCAGGGTGTGGGCCGAGGTGATCGCGTGGAAATCGCCGGTGAAGTGGAGGTTCATGTCCTCCATCGGCACGACCTGCGCATATCCGCCGCCCGCGGCGCCGCCCTTCATCCCGAAGTTCGGGCCGAGCGAAGCCTCGCGGATGCAGACGCGGCCTTCTTGCCGATCCGGTTCAGCCCGTCGCCCAGGCCCACGGTCGTCGTCGTCTTGCCTTCGCCCGCCGGGGTCGGGTTGATCGCGGTCACGAGGATCAGCTTGCCGTTCGGGCGATCCTGCACGCTGTCGATGAAGCTCTGGCTGACCTTGGCCTTGTCGTGACCATAGGGCAGCAGGTCGTCGCTGCCGATGCCCAGCTTCGCGCCGATCTCCTGGATCGGGCGCTTTTTCGCCTCGCGGGCGATTTCGATGTCGGTCTTGTAGGCCATGGGGTGTCCCTCCCGGTCGGATTCTGTCCGGCTCTGGATACAAACGAGACCATTTGGCTTGGGCACGCAATACCGACATTCTGCGCAACCAATACGGCGAAGGCGTCGGAACGGGTTTCGTTTTGGAAATTTCACGGCTCCGCAACCGCGCCATCGCGCTCCTCGCCGCGTTCGAGCGCGCGATCAGGCCACGCGCCGACCCAAGGCGGCGGCAAGATGCGGCCAGGCGGGTTGATCCGGCACATGCAATGTCACGCTATCTCCCACTGCAACCGGCCCCGGACGTTCGACCCAGGCCGTGACCCCGCGCCGCCCGGCGGCCGCCGCCTTGAACGCCTTTCCATGACCGGGGTGATCGGTTTCGATCTCCCGTCCCGGCAGGACGCAGGGTCGGTTCTCCATGTCGACCGTGATCGTCGCGCCGCTGGAAAACTGCAGCCGCGAGGACGGCGGAATGCGCGTGAAGTTTGGGATCCCTTCGATGACCATGGACGCACCCAGAAGTTGCGGATCCAGCTTCGGCAGTCCGATCACAGCGGCGATCTGCGTCAGTTCTTCGGCCGACAGGACCGACAGCTGGCGGACATTGCGGATCTCTGTGCCCCGCGGATACTGATCCGTCACCCGGCTGCAGGAGGGGCGGGTCGCGCCACCATGGCTTTCGCCTTCGATGCCGTCGAAAGACAACTCGGCCAGATCAAGCGTCTCCGCGCGGAGGCCGCGTCCGCCGTCCAAAACCCGTCCCAGGTAGATCAAGGTTCCGTCAAAGCTGGTTTTTCTAAGTGCCTGCATCTGCTTCCCTGCTCAAACGTCCTCGACGTTGCAGCATGAAAAACGCCGCGCGAAAAGCGGAAAAAGTGCGGATCGGTCCGCCGGTATCAGCCGACCCGGCCGACAAAAGAAAATCCCGGAGCCAGTATCTGGCTCCGGGATCCAAGTCACTTTCGGGAACTGGAGCGTCCTATACCGGCTCCGGCTCCGGATCGCTCGATCCGTCCGGGCGCTTCTTGCGCGTCTTCGGGATAGCCGTGACCGATGCCGGTTTGCTGCCCGTGTCTTCGGGTTCGTCATCGTCGGGAGATTGCGGCGGCTCTCCCTTGATCACGCGCCGGATCTCCTCGCCGGTCAACGTTTCGTACTCCAGAAGGCCCTCCGCGAGACGTTCCCACTCCTCCTTCTTGTCCTGGAGGATGGCGTAGGCACGCTCATAGGCTTCCCCGATGATCCGTTTCACCTCGTCCTCGATAAGCTCCTTGGTGTGCGCGCTGACGGAAAAGCCCGCCGTCGCACCCTGGTAGCTTTCGTGCGCCTCGGTGTAGTCGATATTGCCCACCTTGTCGGACATGCCCCAGCGCAGCACCATGGCACGCGCCAGCGCGCTGGCCTGCTGGATGTCGCCTGCGGGCCCGTTCGAAACGTTGTCGGGACCGTACTTGATGATCTCGGCAGCCTTGCCGGCCATGGTCATGGCGAGCTTTTCCTCGCATTCCGACTTGTGCCAGTTCAGGCGGTCAATCTCGGGCAGGCTGACAACCATGCCGAGCGCGCCACCCCGCGGAATGATCGTGGCCTTGTAGACCGGATCGCATTGCGGAAGGTTGAGGCCGACGACGGCATGCCCGGCCTCATGGAACGCCGTCTTCTCCTTCTGGTCATCGGTCAGGACCATGGAGCGACGTTCGGCGCCCATCATCACCTTGTCCTTGGCATTCTCGAAATCGATCATGGTAACGAAGAGCCGCCCCACACGCGCCGCCATCAATGCGGCCTCGTTCACGAGGTTGGCCAGATCCGCCCCGGAAAATCCGGGTGTGCCCCGCGCGATGATGCGCAGGTCCACATCCGGACCCAGCGGCACCTTGCGGGCATGAACGCCGATGATCTTCTCGCGGCCCTTGATGTCGGGGTTCGGCACCGTGACCTGGCGGTCGAACCGGCCCGGGCGCAGCAGTGCCGGGTCCAGAACGTCCTTCCGGTTCGTGGCGGCGATGATGATCACGCCCTCGTTGGCCTCGAACCCGTCCATCTCGACAAGGAGCTGGTTCAGCGTCTGTTCGCGCTCGTCGTTACCGCCGCCGTAACCTGCGCCACGATGCCGGCCCACGGCGTCGATCTCGTCGATGAAGACGATGCAGGGTGCGTTCTTCTTGGCCTGTTCGAACATGTCGCGGACGCGGCTGGCACCAACCCCCACGAACATCTCCACGAAGTCCGAACCCGAAATGGTGAAGAACGGCACGCCTGCCTCGCCCGCGATGGCGCGAGCGAGCAGCGTCTTACCGGTACCTGGAGGCCCCACCAGCAACGCGCCCTTCGGAATCTTGCCACCAAGGCGGGAGAATTTTTGCGGGTTGCGCAGGAACTCGACGATCTCCTCGAGCTCCTCCTTGGCCTCGTCGATACCCGCCACGTCGTCGAACGTGACGCGCCCGTGCTTTTCGGTCAGCATCTTGGCCTTGGACTTGCCAAAACCCATGGCGCCGCCGCCGCGACCGCCTTGCATCCGGTTCATGAAATAGATCCAGACGCCAATCAGGAGCAGGAATGGCAGGAGGCTCAGCAGAAACGCCTGAAAGCCGGATTGCTGCTGCTGTTCGGCGCGGACGGGGATGTCGTTGTCGAGCAGAAGCTGCGTGACCTCGGTGCCCTCCGGCTTGATCGTGACGTAGTCGGTGTCGCCGCGCCGGAAGCGCACCTGCTCACCGTCCAGCGTCACGGAGGTCACACGACCGGATTCCACAGACTCGACGAACTCCGAGTAGCTCAACTCCCGGCTTTGCAACGTGTTGCCGGAGCCGGAGAAGAGGTTGAAGAGTGCGAGGATCAGCAGAAATAAGACGACCCAAAAGGCGATGTTTCGTGCGTTGCCCAAGAAATTCCTCCTGCGATGGGGTCTGCTGCGCGGATCTCCCGCCTCAGCGCTTGTACCTTAAAATAGACATCACCAGCCCATGTTCAATGAGAAAGCAGGTAGTTCGTGAACGGGGTGACAATCCGTCCGGTCCAGTTCTGCTCGAAGCCCGCGGCCGGTGCGGCCACCAGATCCTCACCGTGCCAGACCGCCGGGGTCGCCATCAGGGCCGCGCGGGGCAGACCGCAGACGCGCCAGTCCGGACACAGCTGGATCGCCTCGCCCAGCGCGCCGATTTCCATGCCCTCGCCCGTCGGACCCGTCACCCGCCAACGTCCGTCCCACAGTTCCGAGACCGGCGACCGAAGCTGTGACACCGCAGCGAACTCGCGGAATACGCAACAGGTATCGGCTGTCGTCTCGGCCTTGGCCCCGATCAGAGTGCCGGCGCCACCCCCCAGAAGACGGTCCAGCAGATCCTCGAGCGCGGCTGCACGCGGGCGGTACTCGGCTCCGCTCACCCACATGCAGGCCGCGGCGAGCAAGCGCAACTGCGTGTCCCGTTCCACCGCTTCGAAGCCGGCCCGCTCCAAGGTCACGGCACCGCCGGTTTCCCGCGCGATCGCATCCGCCACCGAGACCACCCGCGCGCGCAGGGCCTCCGACGCCCGGCGCATCCGGTGCGCCGTTGAGACAAGGTCGCGCCTGGACATTCCCAGCGGCTCAAGAGCCGCCAGCAGCTTGCGTGCCCGGGCCCGGTCGTACTTCGGGTCCTCGTTGCTGGGATCCTCGACCCACGGCACGTTGAGCGTCCGCGCATAATGCCGCAACTCGGCCCGAGTCATGCCGAGGCAGGGACGCACGATCCGGAACTCGGTCGGAGGCCCGAGACCTTCCTCAGCGCGGTCGGGCGGCGGCGGCTCCGGGGTTTGGCTCACCTCGTCCGCTAACAAGGGCCGCTCATTTCCGCCGAAATCGGTCGTCACCCGGCGCACGTCCTGCATCGCCGACAGACCCTCCACCCCCGACCCGCGGGCCAGCCGGATCAGGAAGGTTTCCGCCACGTCGTCGGCCGTATGCGCCATCAGCACGTACCCGATTCCACCGCGCCAGCGGTCGAGCAGGGACAGGCGCGCACGACGGGCCGCAGCCTGCAGGTTGCCGGCTCCGTCCCACCGCCAGCGCAACGTCGCGTGCGGACGATCGAGCGTTGCGCAGAACTCGGCGACCATTGCCGCCTCTTCACTGCTCTCCGGCCGGAGCCCGTGATCCACCGTCACGACCCAGAGCGTCGGCCCCCAGACCCGCGCCCAGTTGTGGGCCAAGGCAAGCATCGCCATGCTGTCGCCACCGCCGGAGACCGCCAGCGCAAGATTTTCAGGAAAATCGGGACCCAGAAGCTGCCCCATCGCTTCGGCAAACCGCGACTCGAGCGGCGGTTCGCTCACGAGCACCCGAGCGACTGCATCTCCCGGGCGGCGGACTGCTGCGCTTCGACCGCCTGCGGATATCGTGTCGCGACCTCGCTCAGGGTCACGCAAGCCTCCGCCTTCTGTCCAAGCTTGCCGAGCGCCGCACCCAGACGCACCAGCGCGTCGGGTGCGTCGGGTCCGGTCTGGTTGCTGGAAAAGGCCGAGAGATAGGCGCGCGCGGCTTCCCGTGTGTCACCCAGACCCTCAAGCGCCGTGCCGCGTCCCAGATCGGCCGCTGCGGCGAGCGGACCGCCGGGATAGGTCGCGTTGAAAGCTGCGAACTGGTTTGCGGCTGACTGGAACTCCCCTGCATCCAATGCCGCCTGCGCCTTGTCGAAATCCGCCTGTTCCCCCACCGCGAGTTCCGGCCCCTGCGCACCGGGCTGCTGTGACCCGGTCGCCGGCGCCTGAGGTAGTTCTCCGCCGCCCAGCGTGGGAGTGTCACCCAGCTTTGCGACGTCGCAATTCGGTTCGAGCTCGCACAGGCGGAATTCGAGATCGCCGACCTGGTTCGTACCCTCCCGCACGATCCGGTCCACACGGAATTCCAGCTCCTCGGTCTTCGCGGTCAGCCGCTGCAATTCGCTCTCGATCGCCGCGACGCGGTCGAGCGCCGTCGTCCCCGACACCGATCCACCGACCGCGCCGGTCGTGTTGAGCTCCTGCTTGAGCTTGCGCAGTTCGACGTAGAGGATCGTCAGCTGCTGGCGGATATCGGCCAGCGTCTCCGACTGTTGGGCAGTCGACGGTGCCGGCAGCGCCAGCGAGAGGCAGACGATGATTGCCGGGAGCGCACGCATCGCGTCAGCTCGTCAGACCGGAGGCCAGCACCGTCACGGCGCGGCGGTTCTGGTTGTAGCAGCCTTCATCCGAACAGAGCTGCACCGGGCGTTCCTTGCCATAGGAGACGACGCGCAAACGGTTGCCCGCAACCCCTCGCGAAATAAGGTAGTTGCGGACGGTGTCGGCTCTGCGCGCGCCCAGAGCGAGGTTGTATTCCCGCGTGCCCTGCTCGTCTGCATGCCCTTCGATCACGGCGTTGTAGTCCGTGTTGTCCAGCAGCCACCGCGACTGTCCGTCAAGCGTCGCCTGCCCTTCCGGCGTCAGCGTCGACTGATCCACCTGGAAGAGCACCCGGTCGCCCACGGCCTGCTGGAAATAGGCCACCGAGGTCGGATCGCTCGCGCTTCCGGCCAGGGAGCCGGCCGCGTCCGCACCGGGACCGCTGCCGCCCAGCCGCGACGGATCCTGACACGCCGACAACGCCAACGCTGCCGCGAGGAAAAAGATCTTGGTGGTGAATGTCATTGCTGTTGCCTCTTGCTGCCTGCGCGATGTTAGCAAATCCGCTGCGCGGTGGGAACGTTACTGTATCGGTCCCCAACTCGGATCCGACGCCCCGTCCGGCGTCGGCACCTGCCGCAATGCACGACCCGTGACATCGACCGAATAGAGCGAGTTGCGCCCCGTCGCACCCTGGGTCTCGCGGTGGAACATCAGGACCCGGCCATTGGGCGCCCAGGTCGGCCCCTCGTCGAGGAAGGAGGCCGTCACCAGCCGCTCCCGGGAGCCATCCACATTCATGACGCCGATATGGAACCGCCCCTTGTTCTGCTTTGTGAAGGCGATCATGTCGCCCCGCGGCGACCAGACCGGCGTGCCATAGCGGCCCTCTCCGAAACTGATCCGCTGCGCCTCGCCCCCACTGGCCGACATGATGTAGATCTGCTGATTGCCGGACCGGTCGCTCTCGAAGACGATACGCGAGCCGTCCGGCGAGAAGCTGGGCGCCGTCTCGATCGACGGCGCGCTGGTCAGCCGCGTCGAGACGCCGGTGGCAATGTCCATCGTGTAGAGATCCGTGTTCCCGTTCTGCGTCAGCGAATAGACGAGACGTTGACCGTCCGGTGCAAACCGGGGCGCAAAGGACATCGTGCCCTCCGCACTTTCCAGAACCCGGCGCTGGACGCTGCCGACGTCTAGGACGTAGATCCGCGGAAAGCCGGTCTCGTAACTGGTGTAGAGCACCCGATCGCCGGAGGGCGAGAACCGCGGCGCCAGGACCAGCGCGCTGGAATCGGTCAGGTACTGCACGTTGGCGCCGTCCTGGTCCATGATCGCCAGCCGCTTCTGCCGGTCGCCCTTGGGCCCGCTCTCGGAAACGAAGACCACGCGGGTGTCGAAATAGGCGCCCTCGCCGGTGATCCTTGTATAGACCGCGTCGGCCACCTTGTGCGCCATGCGCCGCCAGCCATCGGTCGTTCCGGCGAATTGCAGTCCCTGCCCCAGTTCCGCGCCGGAGGCCACGTCGTAGAGGCGGAATTTCACCGACACCTGGTTTCCGTTGACCGAAACCGCCCCGGCGACCAGCGCCTGCACGTTGATGGCACTCCAGTCAGTGAAGGCCACCGGGGCGGCGAAATCGGTGAAGCGGCCGATATAGGCCTCGGCAGGCACCTCCCGGAAGAGGCCGGTGCCGGTCAGGTCGGCTGCGACCACGCGCGAGAGTTGCGCCGACAGGCTCTCGGCCGCCGGCGTCTCCGCCACGAAGTTGGGCACCGCGATGGGCATCGGCTCGATCACACCTTGCGTGATGTCGATCCGCAGCGGCCCCTGCTGCGCCTGGGTCGCCCCCGCGGCGCCACAGATCATCACCAGGACCAGAACCAGTATCCGTGTCATCATCGCCAGAACATTCCTTCCGGATTGAAAGTCATCTCGATCTCACGCCATTGGCCGTACTTTTCCGCCGGGAGGGGAAACCCGTCCGAACCGCAGCGGATGATCGCCCGCCGCGCGGTCTCGAATACCTTGCGCGCAGCCGATTCGCCCCCACCGGATGAAGATATCATGCGGATGGATTCGCTGCGCGGCGTGCCATTCTCGTTCATCGCCACGTACACGGTCACGGTGGTGCCCTGCGCCTCCGTGCTGAGCGTGCCGACGTTCCAGCAGGATCCGACGGCGACACGCAGACCTTCGAGTTCGCTGCCGGTGAGCGGCGGACCGGAGGGTGCTGCGGGCCGGGCGGGTTCAGCCGCGGGTTCCGGCGTCTCGTTCTGAGCGCCGGCAACCGCATCGGCGATCGCCGCGGCCAGATCGTCGGGCGCTGGCTCTTCTTGCGGAGCTTCCGCCGCCGCCACAGGTGGTTCTTCGGTCTCCTCGACCGGTGGCTCGGCGGGTCGCGGCTCCTCGGGCGTGGTCTCGGCGCTCTGGAGGGGACGTTGCGGCCGTGCGGAGGGAGGTCGCTTGCTGCTTTCGGGCGCGGCGGGCTCATCTGCCTCGGTGACGATCTCGGTCGTCGTTTCCGGTGGCGCCGTCGCCTCCTGCGCCTCCTGCTCGACCTCGCCTATCCCGTCTTCGGCGACCAACTCCTGCTCGACCTCGTCGGGAGTGGCTTCGGGATCAGGCCGCGCGACCGGTTCTGGCGCGACGCGGTCCGCCTGCCGCGGCACGGCCTCCGACGACGGTTCCGGCGCGAGGACAGCGACGTCGTCCGACGGCGGCTCCACGGACGGCGCCGCGTCGGTCACCTCAGCCTGGGGTTGCGCGTCCGCCGCTGGGACCTCGGGCAAGCTCTCTGCCGAAGGCGACTGCCGTGCCGGTGGCGGGAGCGACACTTCAGGTGCCGCGTCGGGCGCGGGCGCTTCCGGTGCGGCCGGTTCGGGCGCGTCCGACTGCGGCTGCACGATGTCCGTAGCCGCCTGCGGTGCCTGTTGCGCTGATTGCAGTGCGGCGAATTCCTCCGAACTGATGACGGAGACATCCTGCACGTTCATCGGCAGCGGCTCCGACCTGAAGACCGGTCCGACCAGCAGCCAGCCCAACAGCAGCGCATGTCCTGCGGCGGAGATTTTTGTCCCGGTCTCCAAACCGCCTCACCCATCCCGGCCATCAAGCGTCGGTCCGCCGATATCCGTCACCAGCCCGATATTGGCGAATCCGCCAGCGTTGAGCGCGCCCATGACCTCCATCACCTGCCGATAGGTCACCGCCCCGTCCGCACGCAGATAGACACGATCGGACGCCCGTTCCGCTGCGATCGCGCGGAGTTTCGGGATCAGTTCGTCTCGCGCCGTCTCGGTCGTCTGGATCTGCACGCCACCATCTGCGGTGATCGTCACGGTCAGCGGCTCCTCCTGGTCGACCGGTAGCGCGCTTGCGGCGGACTTCGGCAATTCGACCGGAACCCCGACGGTCAATAGCGGTGCCGCCACCATGAAGATGATCAGCAGCACCAGCATCACGTCCACGAAGGGCGTGACGTTGATCTCGGACATCGGCGTCGCACGTCTGCGCCGACGCCGCGCGCCGGCCCGTTCCGATTTGATGACGCCTGCTCCCATTTCGCGGCCTCCGACCCTGCTATGGCCCCGGGTTCATCGCTCAGCTGTCCAATTGCCGCGACAGGATGGTCGCGAACTCGTCCGAGAACGCTTCATACCCCGCGATGATCTGGTCGCTGTCTGCGCTGAGCTTGTTGTAGAATATCACCGCCGGAATGGCCGCCAGAAGCCCGAGCCCGGTGGCCAGAAGCGCCTCCGCGATGCCTGGCGCCACCACGGCGAGGTTGGTGTTCTGCTGCGCCGCGATTTCGATGAACGCATTCATGATCCCCGCGACGGTTCCGAAGAGTCCGATGAAGGGGGCCGACGATCCGACCGTGGCCAGAACGGTCAGACCCTTCTGCAGTTCTTCGGCCTCCTTCTGGATTGCGACATCCATCGAGCGATCGATGCGCGAGGTCGCCCCGGCGATCATCGCGCCGTCCTCCCGGTGGGACCTGCGCCATTCCATCATCCCGCTGGCAAAGACGCGTTCCGCGCGCCCGGGCGGGCTGGCCCCGATCTCGTCGAAGAGGCCATCGAGCGGTTCTCCCGACCAGAAGCGTTCGTCGAAGGCCCGCGCCTCCGCCCGCGCGCGGCGGTAGTTCATCAACTTCTGGATGATGATCCCCCACGCCCAGATCGAGGCGACGATCAGGATCAACATCACGAGTTTTACGGTGAAGGTCGCGCGCCAAAAGAGGCTCCACACGGAGAAATCGAACTCCTGCGCCAGCGCCAGGGTTTCTGCTTCCATTCTGCCTGCTCTTTGCCTTGTCAGCCCGTTTCGGTTGGGTCTTACGTCAATAATAGCGACCTTTGCAGGAGAACGCCATCACTTCGGCATCATATCGCCAGCTCATGCGCCGAATTTTTGGCGTAGTTCCGCCGGAAGCCGTACGGGGCGCCCATTGGTGTTCATGCAGACCGCCGTGACGGCCGCGCGGAAGATCGGCACATCGCCCCGCTGCACCCGCTGATCGAAATGCCAGCGAACGGCACCCTTGGGTTCGTGGGCCGTCAGAACCGTCAGCCGGTCGCCCAGCCGCGCCGACGAGAGGTAATCCGCCTCGACCCGCGTGACGGCAAAGACGATGCCCTCCGCCCGCATCGCGTTCTGGTCGAGGCCCAACTGCTCCACGATCTCCGACCGCGCCCGTTCGATGTACCGGAGGTAATTCGCATAGTAGACGATCCCGGCCATGTCGGTGTCTTCGTAGTAGACCGTGACCGGAAACCGATGTGTCATTGCGCCATGCTCCGTCGCCATTTTCCCCGACGCGGAGCCTAAGCAGGCCGGTGCGGGACTGCAACGCGGCTCAGCTGGTCTGCTGTCCGATCCGTGCCGCAAGCCGCAGCGCATGCGCCGGGTCGTCCGCCGCCGGCGGCATCACCGGATCGTAGGCCGCGCGGATCAGCGCGCCGATCTCGGGCCGCAACACGGTCGTCTCCTTCGCGATGGCCAGCGGCGAGCGGTCGCGAAACGCCAGATCCGACCAGAGCAGGATCGACTGCACCGTCTGGCTCAGCGCCAGCGTGTCTGCAGACACCGCACCCAGCTCGTCGTCCAGCTTGAGGAACACGAAGCAGGCCTGGATCGCGCCCGCCTCGTCGAAGCGGAACATGCGGTACTGGTTGGCCTGCGTCGCCTCCAGCCGCCGCACCAGAGGCTCGAGCCCGGGAACCAGCCGGTCCATGTCGGGCACGTCCAGCAGCTCGCCCCAGTCGCGCATGAAGAACCACATGAAGTTCGCGCCGAGTTCGGGATCGGTGTCGGTCATCGCGTGGTCCGCCAGCACGCAGACCGCCTCGACCGCGCCCTTGATCGTCTTGAGCGATGCATCGTTGACCCCGAAGACCACCGGTGCCAGCGGCCGGCCCCAGCGCGCGAAGGCATATTGACCGCTTTCGCGGATGAACAGGGCTTCGATCTCCTCGGGTGTCATGCGCGCCTCATTTGTTGCACGCACGGAATAGCCAAGACGGAGGTTTCCACACAACCCCGGCCCCGGACACTGCGGCAAATGGCCGGCCTTGCGTCACTCGAAGAGATCGCTCTGCCCGTCCTGCTTCGGCTGCGGCACAGCGAGGCCAAGATGCCGCCACGCGCCTTGGGTCAGCATCCGGCCGCGCGGCGTTCGCTGGATCAGACCCTGTTGCAACAGGAAGGGCTCGATCACCTCCTCCAGGGAATCGCGGCTTTCGCTGAGCGCGGCACACAGGGTTTCGATCCCCACCGGCCCGCCGCCGTAATGCTCCGCAATGAGCCGCAGGTAGCGGCGGTCGGCGGAATCCAGCCCGCGCGCGTCCACGCCCAGCCGGGTCAACGCGTTGTCCGCGAGATCCCGCGTCACCCGGCCGTCACCTTCGACGACGGCGAAATCCACCACCCGCCTCAGCAGCCGCCCCGCGATCCTCGGTGTTCCGCGGGCCCGGCGGGCAATTTCGCGGGCCCCGCCTTCATCCGCCGGCGCGCCGAGCTTGACCGCGTTGCGCGACACGATCGTGTAAAGCTCGTCTTCGGTGTAGAAATTCAGCCGCGTGGGAATCCCGAAGCGATCGCGCAGGGGCGTGGTCAGCAGACCCATGCGAGTCGTGGCGCCCACCAGCGTGAAGGGCTGCAGCTCGATCCGCACCGTCCGCGCCGCCGGGCCCTCGCCGATCACCAGATCCAGTTCGAAATCCTCGAGCGCGGGATAAAGCACCTCTTCGACCGCGGGGTTCAATCGGTGGATCTCGTCGATGAAGAGAACGTCGCGCGATTCCAGGTTGGTCAGGATCGCCGCGAGATCGCCCGCCTTGGCCAGCACCGGGCCGGAGGTCATGCGGAAATTGACGCCTAGTTCGCGCGCCATGATCTGCGCGAGGGTGGTCTTGCCCAAACCCGGCGGCCCGTGGAACAGCGTGTGGTCCATCGCCTCGCCGCGTTGCCGAGCGGACTGGATGAAGATCCGCAGGTTGGCGCGCGCCTCCGCCTGGCCGATGAACTCGTCGAGCGTCTGCGGCCGCAGAGCCCGGTCTGCCGCCGCCGCGTCCTCGGGCAACGGCTCCGGTCTCAGAGTGGGATCCACATCGCTCATTCGGTGCTCATTCGGTCCTGCCGTTCCGCCGCATCGCCTTTACCCTACCCCTTGGGCGCCAGCAGCTTCAATGCCGCGCGGATCAATGCGGAGGTGTCTGCCGACGGGTCGGCACCCGCCGCCTGCACGACCGCCGAGGCCGCCTCGGAGGGCGCGTAGCCCAGATTTCCAAGCGCCGATAGCGCATCCGACTGCGCGTTTCCATCGGGTTCGTGGCGGCTCACTCACGGCCGCGGGGACAGCATCGCCGATGTCCACCACATCCGCCGCGACGCTGCCCAAGGCCGCAGCGGCGCCCTGCCCCATCGCCATGACCTGCGGGGCCTTGTCCTTGAGGTCGAGCACCACGCGCTGCGCGATCTTGGGGCCGACACCCTTGGCCGCCTTCACGGAGTTCCAGTCGCCGAGTGCAATCGCACGCGATACACCATCCGGACCCAAGGCACCCAAAATCGCCAGCGACGCGCGTGCGCCGACGCCCTGGACCGTCATCAGCAGCCGGTGCCATTCCTTCTCCGCCAATGTCAGGAAGCCGTAAAGCTGCAGCAGATCCTCGCGCACCAGCAGATCGGTATAAAGTGCTGCCACCTGGCCCGGCCCCGGCAGCGCGGCCAGCGTCCGGTCCGAGCAATAGACGACATACCCGATCCCCTGCACCTCGATCAGCACGTGATCGGCGGTGCGGTAGCCGATGCGGCCGGTGAGCTTGCCGATCACCCGCCGGCCCTCGCCACCGCCGCGGCGAGGCCGCCGGCAGACCCCGAATGATGCGCATGGCAGATCGCCACGGCCAGCGCATCGGCGGCATCCGGCCCGGCGATCTCGATCCCCGGGAGCTGGATCCGCACCATGTGGGCGACCTGCACCTTGTCCGCGTGACCGACACCCACCACAGTCTTCTTCACCGTGTTGGGCGCGTATTCGCCCACCTGCAGCCCCGCCTGCGCCGGCACGAGCAGCGCGATACCGCGCGCCTGCCCCAGCTTCAGCGTCGCCGCTCCGTCCTTGTTCACGAAGGTCTGCTCCACCGCGGCCGCGTCCGGGCGATGAAGCGTCAGGACCGTCTGCAATTGAATATAGAGAGAGCAGAGCCGCGCCGGCAGATCATCCCCTTCGGATCGGCACACGCCGTTCGCGACGTGAGCCGAGTCGCCCGCCATGGACTTCGATCACCCCCCAGCCGAGGTTTCTGAGCCCCGGATCGATCCCAATCACCCGCATGTAGCCTCGAAAATTTTCGCGAATTGTTGCTTTTCTGCCGCCTTGCCGAAGTGCTTAGCACGAAAGGAGAACATTGGCCAAGGGACAAGCGCGATGCTCCCATTAGGGAACCGATGTCGGTTTGCGACCAAAGCCGCCGAAAAGAGCCTGAAAACCGGCGGGAAAGGTCGGTTTCCGAGCATACGGCAAGGTTAATTTTTCGTTTATTTACGGATGGTTAACCATCGTTCTGACCCATGCGTTTCTTGCAAGGCCCTTATGCACATTCCGAGCTTGTGGCGCCGTGACGGCCCGCATAGTTGCATTGAAGCGTCGAAGCCGGCGCAACATCAAACTCAACCGAAGGACTTCCGAAATGGCCGCTTACACTACACACGGCGCATTCGCATCGTCCGCCGTTCACAAGCCGCGTGGTTCGTTTCTCTCGACGCTCATGGGCTCCCTGAGGACTTGGAACGACGCACGCCAGACGCGAAATGCTTTGCATTCACTGACCGACCGCGAACTCGACGACATCGGGCTGCACCGCAGCGAAATCGATGCCGTGGCCGCAAGACGCCGTTGATCGGCATGGCGGACAACCGGCGAATACCGCCGGTGACGAAGCGCCAGAACGGCGCACATATGCCAGAATGGCTCGAAATGGATGGCCGCGCAGGGTGAACTATCTGCGTGGCCATTTTTCGTAGCGCGCAGAGACGGAGTGTCCTCAGACATACGGCGAAAGGATATCCGCGATGACCTGCGACACCGGGTCGATCGCCATGACGACAGCCCCTGCACGTTCGGGAAGCGTTCCGTTCTCCAGGATCGTCAGCCGCTCGCGGTAGACCGCTTCGCCCGACGTCGCCAGCACGAAGCCCTTGAACATCATCAGCATGCCCATCAGCAGCACGAACCCGCGCAAGGGCAACCTGAACGCCACCCGGCGTGGCGTCCTGACAATCAATTCGTCCGCGCGTAGCCTGGCCTTGTATCCGCGCGCCAGGGAATGGTGCCGGCGCAGCAGCCGGTTCAACCTGTTCTCGAATTCGACCCGTCCGTCTGACATGGATGCCTCCTTGTCGACCTGCCCCGCCAGAATGCGGGAACCCTAGCGCGGAATTGTGGCAGGACTTGGCAGACCGGCCGCTTTGTGGCGGATTGCGGCCCTGCACCGGCCAGCCCGCGCCTCAAATGCGACGCATCGTCAATGTCGTCCAGTCGCCGATGTCGTCGCGATGCGTCAGGTCGAATCCCGCGCTCCGGTAGCACTCGATCACGTCGCCTGCCTGGGGGATCAGGATGCCCGACAGGATCGTGAATCCGTGGGGCGCCACATGCGCCGCCATGTCCGGCGCAAGCGCCATCAATGGGCCCTTCAGGATGTTGGCGAAGACGAGATCGAAGGGCGCGGCAGCATTCAGGTCCGGGTGGTCGAAGCCCGCAGCCTCCACGCACCGCACGCGGTCCGCCAATCCGTTGACGGTGACATTCGCCTGCGCGACCTCCACGGCAACCGCATCGATGTCGGAGGCGATGACACGCTCCGGCCAGACCCGCGCCGCCGCCATGGCCAGAACCGCCGTACCGCAGCCGATATCCGCGACGTTTCGGCAGTGCTCCCCCTGCTTCAGGAGCCGGTCGAGCGCCTGCAGACACCCGATCGTCGTGCCGTGGTGCCCGGTGCCGAACGCCATCGCCGCATCGATCAGAAGCGCGACGCGGTCCTCCGGCACCTTGTCGGCGTCGTGCGAGCCGTAGACGAAGAACCTCCCAGCCTCCACAGGATGCAACTCGCGGCGCACATGCGCGACCCAATCCGTGTCCGGCAACTCCGAGACGGCAAAGGGCCGAGCGCCCATCGCCGCCGCCAGCAGGTCGAGCGCCACGCCGTCGGGCCGATCGGAGAAATAGCCGCCGACCTCCCAGCGACCCGATCCGTCCTCCATCTCGAACACGCCGACGCCGTCGGGCGCGGGTCCAGCTCTTCCAGTCGCTGTGCCCAGCGCCTCGGCCTTGTCGCGGTTCGCCAAGCGTGGTGAGCGCGGTGAAGGTGGGCATGGGTCAGCGGATCCTGTAGCGGTCTGGGTTGGGATAAGGGCGTGGCGGCGCGGCTTCGACCTCGGTGTCCGGCGTCAGTGCGCGGACATAGGTCCAGCCCCACCAGGCCGCGAGCGTGCCGGCGAGAGCGCCCGCGATGGCCTGTCCATAGATCACACCCGGTGCGCCGAAGGGTGTTGCCAGCAGGGCGGCGATGGGCCAACTCAGCACGCCGTGGTTCACCCAGTTGACGAGCGTGGATCGCCCCGGCTTGCCGAGATTGTTGAACGCGGCGTTGGAGACGAAGAGCGCGCCGACGAAGACGAAGCCGCCCACGCCGACCATCGTGAAGGCGCGCAACACCTGCACGCCCTGTCCGTCGAGCTCGAAGAGCCGGGCGATCGATGGTCCCGCGCTGGCCAGCAGCGCCCAGGCGGCGAGCGTGTAGATGGCGCAGAACACGATCGCGTCGCGGTAGGTGGAGCGCAAACGGCTCATATGCCCGGCCCCGAAATTCTGGCCGAAGATCCCGCCGATGGCGCCCGACAGCGCGAAGATGCCGCCGAAGACCAGCACCGTCAGGCGGCTCACTACGGCCCAGGCGGCGACCGCGTTGTCGCCGAACTGCGCCATGATCATGGTCAGCAGGTAGTTGCCCGCCGGCGTCGCCATCTGCGTCGCGATGGTGGGGATGGCCACCAGGATGAAGGGCCGGAACGCGGCTCGAATCGACGCCGCATCGGGCATCGCCAGAAGCCGCTCCTGCACCGCCGCGAACCAGAGGCCGAAACCCATGAGGAAAAAGCGGAACACCGACAGCCCGATCGCCGCCCCGTCGAGCCCGAGGTCCATCCAGATGATCAGGATCGGGTCGATCACCATCAGGATGATGCCGGAGAAGAAGGTGACGTACATCGCCTTCGCCCCGAACCCGTCCGCCCTGAGCGCTCCGGAACTGACCATCGCGATGGCCATGGGCACCAGCGAAAAGACGGTCATCGCCAGATACCGCGCCGCGAGCCGCGCGGTCTCACCCTCCGCGCCCGCAAGGCCCACGAGATCGTGGCGGAAGGCGAAGACCAGGCTCGCCACGCCGAACTGGATCGCGGCGGAGATCGCCACCGCGGCGCCTGCACGCGACCGGGCCTCCTCCCGTGCGCCACGTCCGATGGCGCGGGACACGATCGCGGTGCCCGCGATCATAAGCCCGATGCCGGAGGAGACGGAAAAGAACTGGATCGCATAGGCAAAGCCGATCGCCGCGACCAGTTGCGGGTCGCCCAGCTGACTGAGCCAGAAGAGGTTCGCCGCATCGACCAGAAAGACGAAGGTGATCCCGAACGCGCCGGTCGCCGTCATCCGCACGACGTGACCCATGGTGGAGCCCGTGAGGAAGCGGCCCTGCGGCACTGCCTCGGTCATTCCGCGGGTGTCGCCAGCCGTTCGCCCAGCACGGTTTCATGTCCCGGCATCGGATGGCGCGGGATCAGCATGGCCAGCGCCAGCGAGGTCGCCGCCATGCCCGCGGCCATGAAGAACACCGCCGCCGGCGAAACCAGCCACAGCAGACCGAGCAGAACCGGCAGGAACACCGCGGCGATGTGGTTGATGGTGAAGGCGACCGCCGCGGTCGGGGCCATGTCGCCCGGATCACCGATCTTCTGGAAGTAGGTCTTGAGCGCCAGTGCCAGCCCGAAGAACACATGGTCGATCACGTAGAGCGTCGCCGCGACCCAGAAGCCCCAGTCCGATGAAATAGACCCCGCCATAGGCGAGGAAGACGCAGACCAGTCCGAAATATTCGAACATCAGCGCGTTGCGTTCACCGTACCGCGCGACGATCCTGCCCAGGAACGGGGCCACGACGATGTTGATGACGAGATTGACGAGAAAGAGCGCCACGATCTCGTGCACCTGGAAGCCGAACTTCTCGACCATCATGAAGCCGGCGAAAACCATGAAGATCTGCCGCCGGGCCCCGGCCATGAACTGCAGCGCGTAGTAGAGCCAGTAGCGGCGGCGCAGCACCATCGTCTTCAGCTGCGGATGCGGCGCCTCGAACTGCGGATAGGCCAGCAGGGCGAAGACCGCGATTGCCACGGTGATGCCGCCGCCCGCCATGTAGACGGTGTTGTAGCTGAGCCCCAGCGGCTCCCACAGGATCATGATGACGAAATAGATGCAGAAGGTCGCTGCCGACCCGGCGGCCAGCAGCCAGCCCAGCATCTGCGGGGCGCGGTCCTTGGGCAGCCATTGCAGCTGCAGCGACTGGTTGACCGTCTCGTAATAGTGAAATCCGACCGAACTGAGGAAGGTCAGCACGAGTATTCCCGTCAGCTGCGGGAACTGCGCGGTCACCGCGGTCGCCACGCCGAGCAGGATCAGCGACACAAGCCCCAGCACCTGCTCGCGGATGAAAAGCAGGAGCACGATCACGCCGATGGCCAGGAACCCGGGGATCTCGCGGATGGTGTGCAGCAGGCCGATGTCGGACCCGTCGAAGGCCGCTGCCTCCTTGACAAAGTTGTTGAGCAGCGCGTTCCAGGTCGAGAAGGCAATGGGCATCGCCACCGCCATCAGGAACAGCAGAAACACCGGCTGCCGCCAGAAGGGCAGATCCCGCGCGTCCGCCAGGGGCATGATGTTCTTCAGCGGCGACATGATCTCGCCATTACGCCGGTTTGCCGGAGTTGGCGAGATGCAAAACCGCACACGGTCTCCGCATTCCGCTCAATGCATCCGGATGGACAGATGCATTGAGCGCGAAGGGCCAGGTCACTTCGCGAGGCTGACGTGGCCCGCGTTGCCGTGCCATTGGGGCGCATCAGGGTCGTGCGGAGCGCCCCAGCTGAGGGCTACCAGAAGCGCCGCAGTCAAGACCCCCGCCGCAACGGCGACGGTGCCGCGGTGGATGGAAGGGGCCAGCAGATTATGTTTGAGAGTGAGCGTGGTCATGGTCGTTTCCTGTTCCTAAAAAGTCATGAAACGGAATTTACGCCTTCCCAATTAATCAGTAAAACGAAAGAATGATATCAAATACATCACAGAACGTGATCATTCAGAAGAAGCTCTGCGGATCGATGTCCACGGCGAGACGCAGATCGCCCTTGATCCGGACTTGCGCGACCCACTTCGCAAGCGCCTGCTGCAAGGCGACACCCTTCGGCGCCTTGACCAGCAGCCGCACTCGGTGGCGGCCGCGGATGCGGGCGATGGGCGCCGGCGCGGGGCCGAAGACCTGCGCGCCGACCTGGCGGAGCGGCGCGTCGTTGCGCGCCAGCAGGTTGCCCGCGTCGAAGACCTGCGCCACGTCCGGCCCGCTGAGGATGATGCCGGCCATCCTGCCATAGGGCGGCACGCCCGCCGCCTCGCGCTCGGCCGCCTCCGCCCGCCAGAACCCTTCCTCGTCGCCGGAGAGAATCGCGCGGATCACCGGATGTTCGGGCTGGAAGGTCTGGAGCAGCGCCACGCCCTGCGCCTCCACCCGGCCCGCGCGTCCCGCGACCTGGCGCATGAGCTGGAACGTCCGTTCGGCCGCGCGCAGGTCCGATCCCTGCAGCCCGAGGTCGGCATCGATCACACCGACCAGTGTCAGCTTCGGAAAATTGTGCCCCTTCGCCACGAGTTGCGTGCCGATGATGATGTCCGCGCCGCCCTCCGCGATGCTCTCGATCTCCGCCTTCAGCGCGCGGGCGGAGCCGAAGAGGTCCGACGACAGCACGGCGATATGCGCATCGGGGAAAACGCTGGCCGCCTCCTCCTGCAGACGCTCCACCCCGGGACCGACCGCAGCCAGCCGTCCTTCGACGCCGCAGGACGGGCAGGCATCGGGCATCGGCACGCTCTCGCCGCATTGGTGGCACATCAGCCGCTTCAGGAACCGATGCTCGACCATCCGCGCGTCGCAGTGCGCGCAGCCCACCTGATGCCCGCAGGCCCGGCAGAGCGTCACCGGCGCATAGCCCCGGCGGTTGAGGAACAAGAGCGCCTGCTCGCCCCGTTCCATGCGATCCTTCACCGCGCGCTCCAGCGTAGGCGAGATCCAGCGGCTCGACGGCAGACGTTCCTCGCGCATGTCGATGGTGGACATCTTCGGCATGACAGCGGCGCCGAACCGCGCCTCCAGATCGATGCGCCGGTACTTGCCCGCCTGCGCATTGGCCCAACTCTCGAGGCTCGGCGTGGCGGAGGCGAGCACCACCTGTGCCCCGCAGATCGAGGCCCGAAGCACGGCCATGTCGCGGGCATTGTAGAGCACGCCGTCCTCCTGCTTGTAGGAGCTGTCGTGTTCCTCGTCGACGACGATCAGCCCGAGGTCGCGGAACGGCAGGAAGAGCGCCGACCGCGCTCCCACAACGAACTGTGCGCCGCCGGTGCCGACCATCCGCCAAATGCGGCGGCGCTCAGTCATCGTGGCGCCCGAATGCCATTCGGCGGGCCGCGCGCCGAAACGCTCCTCCACCCGTGCCAGAAATTCCGCCGTCAGCGCGATCTCCGGCAGCAGCACCAGCGCCTGCCTGCCTTGCGCGAGGCAACTCGCGACGGCCTCCAGGTAGACTTCCGTCTTGCCGGAGCCGGTGACGCCGCGCAGCAGGGTCGTGCCATACTTCCCGTCGCGCAGCCCTGTGCGCAACACTTCTGCCGCGGCCGCCTGATCCTCCGTCAGTTCCTTGCCAGGCCGGGCCGGGTCGAGCGGCAGGAAGGGCGTGTCGCGCGGTGCCTCCTCCTCGCTCACGGCGCCCTGTTTCACCAAGCCCTTGATGACCGAACTCGTCACGCCGGCCAGCTCCGCCAACTCCTTCAACGTGAAGCTCAGATCGCCGTATTCGGCCAGCAGCGCCAGCACGCGCCTCCGCGCGTCGGTCATCCGGTCGGGCTCCCCAGCGCCACGCCGATAGACCTTGCGCATCGAGGGCGGATCGCCCAGCCCCGGCGCACGGGTGGCCAGCCGCAGCATCGCCGGCATCGGGGTCAGCGTGTAGGCGGCGGCCTTCTCGAGGAAGTCCCGCATCTCCGCCCGCATGGGTGCTGCATCGAGAACCCGGTTCACGGCCCGGACCTTCGCCGGGTCCCAATCGCCGCGTCCCGACCCCCAGACCACGCCCAGCACCTTGCGCGGACCCAGCGGCACCTCCACGAACGCGCCGAGCCAGCAGCCGCCCTCCGGCGCGCGATAATCCAGCTTCCGGTCCAGCGGTTGCGTCGTCAGCACGGCCACCAGTTCACCGGCTTCGAACGCGTCGGGCACATCGCCGGCCGCACTGTCAGATAGGGTTTCGGTCATCCTCCGCTTGAGGTAAAGGCAGATCGAAGTCACGCCAAGCCATCAACGGAGCGCACCCCATGAAATTCTTCGTCGACACCGCCGATATCGACGCTATCGCCGAACTCAACGAACTTGGCATGGTCGACGGGGTGACCACCAATCCCTCGCTGATCATGAAATCGGGGCGCGACATCCTCGAGGTCACAAAGGAGATCTGCGACATGGTCGCGGGTCCGGTCAGCGCCGAGGTCATCGCGATCAAGTCCGACGACATGATCGCCGAAGGGCGCAAGCTCGCCAAGATCGCCGACAACATCGCGGTGAAGGTCCCGCTCACCTGGGACGGGCTCAAGGCCTGCAAGGTGCTGACGGACGAAGGCAACATGGTCAACGTGACGCTCTGCTTTTCGCCCAATCAGGCGCTGCTGGCGGCCAAGGCGGGTGCCACCTTCATCTCTCCGTTCATCGGGCGGCTCGACGACATCAACCTCGACGGGATGGAATTGATCTCGGATATCCGCACGATCTACGACAATTACGGCTTCGAGACGCAGATCCTCGCGGCGTCGATCCGATCGGCCAACCACGTCGCCGAAGCAGCGCGCATCGGTGCAGACGTCATGACCGCCCCGCCGGAGGTGATCCACAAGCTGGCCTCCCATCCGCTGACCGACAAGGGGCTGGACGCCTTCCTGAAGGATGCGAAATCGGCCGGAATCAAGATCGTCTGAACCCATATGCGTCGGTGACGCGCCTACGCCCCTCTGTCGTTCGACGCGTGACGTCTTTGCGCAACATCGCGCGCATTTTTCCGTGCCGCCGGCCATAAAAAGGGCGCGCATCGGGTGTTGTCTCGTGCTAGGTTCGCCGAAAAACAGATCGAGGCAGAGATGAGCAGCAGCCCGCAATTCAATGACGCCCTGCGCGAGGCGATCATACAGCGACCCGATGTGATTCTGGACGATCACGACCTGATGCAGGCGTTGATTCTGGCCAATGAACGCAACATGGGCACCAATATCGTCGACCTGCGCGGGATCGCGATGGAACGGCTGGAACACAGGCTCGACCGCTTGGAGGACACCCACCGATCGGTCATCGCGGCGGCCTATGACAATCTCGCCGGGACCAACCAGGTGCATCGCGCCGTGCTGCGCATGCTGGATCCTGTCTCCTTCGAACCCTTCCTGCACAATCTTGGCGGCGAAGTCGCCCAGATCCTGCGCGTCGATTGTGTCCGGCTGGTCCTGGAAACGATGCAGACGACGCCCGATTCCGCCATCGACGAATTCGACGATGTGCTGGCCGTGGCGCCTCCCGGCTATGCCGATACCTACATCACCCAGGGGCGCGATATCGCGCCGCAGCAGGTGACCCTCCGCCAGGTGCCGCAGGGGTCGCCGGTGATCTACTGCGAACGGGCCGACAAGATCCGCTCCGAAGCCTGCCTGAAGCTGGACCTGGGCGAGGGGTGTCTGCCCGGGCTCCTGGTTCTGGGGTCGGAGGATCCGAACATGTTCGCGCCGCAGCACGGCACCGACCTGCTCGCGTTCTTCGCCGGCGTGTTCGAGCGTGCGATGCGCCGCTGGCTGTCGTGAGTGGCGCGGAACTCCTGATCTCCCCCGCCGCGCGCGACGCGCTGCAGACCTGGCTCGATCACCAGCGCGCGCTGAACGGCGCGTCCCGGAACACGATCACGGCCTATTCCGGCGATCTCGCGGATTTCCTCGCGTTCATGACCGAACACAGCGGCGAGCGTCAGGGTCTGGGCGCACTCGCGAGGATCGGAGTGTCGGACATGCGCGCCTGGATGGCCCGGACGCGGGGCAGCGGCGTCGGCGCGCGGTCGCTCGCGCGCAAACTTTCCGCGGTCAAGTCCTTCTACCGCTGGCTGGCCGAACGCGAAGGGTTCGAGCCGACCGCGGTCCTGTCGGCGCGGGCGCCGAAATTCCAGAAGAAACTGCCGCGCCCGCTGGCCGAGGACGCCGCGCGGAACATGATCGACACGGTCACGCTGCAATCCGCGCAAGCCTGGGTTGGCGCGCGCGACGCGGCGGTGCTGACGCTGCTCTGGGGGTGCGGATTGCGCATCTCCGAAGCGTTGGGGCTCTGCGGACGTGATGCGCCACTGAGCGAAACCCTCCGGATCGTGGGCAAGGGCAGCAAGGAGCGGCTGGTGCCGGTCCTGCCGGTCGCGCGCCGTGCGGTGGACGATTATCTTGCCATCTGCCCCTATCCGATCGAACCCACGGCACCGCTCTTTCGCGCGATCCGGGGCGGCGCGCTCAGCCCTCGCACGATCCAGGCCGTGATGCAGAAGGCCCGGATGCAGCTGGGCCTCCCGGCCTCGGCCACGCCGCACGCGATGCGCCACTCCTTCGCCACGCATCTGCTCGGGGCCGGCGGCGACCTGCGTACGATCCAGGAGCTTCTGGGCCACGCCAGCCTGTCGACCACGCAGGCCTACACCTCCGTGGACGCAGCACGGCTGATGGATGTATACGCGGCGGCTCACCCCAGGGCACGCCGCAGCTGAAACAGTCGCATCGGCTGCATGATCCTCGCTGTGCCAAACACATAGAACCTATCACGCATGGCGTCAGGCCGCAGGCCTGTCCGCTGAATCGCGGCTGACCCGACCGGACTCAATTGACGATTGCACCCGGCGCCCGCATATACGATGACCACGCCATGACACCACGTTTCGCTGCCCTCCTGGTCCACCTCCTGACTGCGACCGGCGCCGTCTTTGCGATGTTGGCCATGCTCGAAGCGGTCCAGCAGGACTGGGCCATGATGTATGTCTGGCTGGTCGTGGCCTTCGCGGTCGACGGCATCGACGGGCCGCTGGCCCGCAAGACCGACATCAAGACCAATGCGCCGGAATTCGACGGCGTCCTGCTCGATCTCATCATCGACTACCTGACCTACGTCTTCATCCCGGCCTTCGCCCTCTTCTCCTCGGGGCTGATGGACGGCTGGTCGGGTTGGGTCATGATCATCCTGATCACCTTCGGCAGCGCCATGTACTTCGCCGACACCCGCATGAAGACGAAGGACAATTCCTTTGCCGGCTTTCCCGGCTGCTGGAACATGGTCGTGGTCGTCTTCTTCGCGCTGGAGCCTGGCTGGGCCACCTGCCTCGCGCTGGTCACCGTTCTGGCCGTCGCCATGTTCCTGCCGATCAAGTTCATCCACCCGGTGCGCACGGAGCGCTGGCGGATGGTAAATCTCCCGATGACTCTGGCCTGGACGTTCTTCGCCGGATGGGCCGCGTGGGTCGATTTCCACCCCGAAAGCTGGGCCGGGTGGGGCCTGACGCTGACATCGCTTTATCTGGTCGCGGCGGGCGGGGTGCAGCAACTCATCCACGGCCCCGACGGCTGATCCACAGGCTTTTCCACAGAGGGCGTATGCCGATCCGCGCTGCGCGGCCCCCACGCCGCGGCGCCGAGCCGTGGTCTCAGATCAGCAGGCCCGCGGCCCGCTCATGGCGCAGCAGGGCGACCTTCGTCTCCACGCCCGCGCCACCAGAAAAGCCGATCAGCTTGCCATGCGCACCCATCACACGGTGGCACGGAATGATAACCGGGATCGGGTTCCGTCCACAGGCCTGACCGACAGCCTGGGCGGACGCGTTCACCTGCTCGGCGATCTCGCCGTAGGTGCGGGTTGAACCGAACGGGATTCTGGACATCTCCTCACAGACCGCCCGGACCAGTTTCGCGCCCGTCACGCGCAGCGGCAGGTCGAACTCGGTGAGGTCACCGGCCTCGTACGCCTGCATCTGGTCATGTGCCCGCCGCAGAAGATCCGTCTCGTCGGGGTGGGCGGCATGTCCCCACGTCACCGAACATATCGCGCCGTCGGCCTCCATGAGGCATAGCGGGCCAAAGCGGGTATAGAGGGAAAGCTGTGCCATGATCGCGAACATAGTCGCGCGCGGGCCTGCCGCTCAATCCGGATCCTGCGGTTCCGGCAATGAAAGCCTGATGGGCCCTCTGGCGATGTCGGCCCGCACCGGTCTGCCCCGCTGCGTCACCGCGAGATCGCCTCGCTCCGCCATCGCCTGAGCCACGCGCCGAATCGCGGGCATCAGCGGCCGCCAGTCCGCGGCCACCGCTCGCGCCACATCCGAGGGGCAGATGCTCTTGCCCGCCCCACGCCGCTGCAACGCCGCAGATATGGCGCCCTCCAATGCATTGTCGTCGGGCACTCCGGCCTTCCTCACGCTAGCGCGGCGTCGCAGCGACCGCAGACGCCTGGATGCGCATGCTGGCCCACATCCGGCAGCACCTTCCAGCAGCGTTGGCATTTCGTGCCCGCGGCTTTCTCGAACACGACACCGATACCCGCGGCCTCCGGCAAACGAAACGCTTCCGCCGGGACCGGATCGGCCGTCAGCGACAGGTCCGACGTGATGCAGAGATCCGTGAAATCGACGCTCTTCAGCGCTTTCAGCAACGCCGCATCCTCGACGTGCACGACCGGAGCCGCTTCCAGCGACGCCCCGATCACCTTCTCCGCACGCTGCACCTCGAGGGCTGCGGTCACGACACGCCGGGCGCGGCGCACCCCGGCCCATTTCGCGGCCAGCGCCTCATCCCGCCAGTCGCCCGGCGTTTCGGGAAAGTCCTGCAGATGCACGGAGCTGTCCTCGCCCGGCCGCTGGTCCAGCCACACATCCTCCATCGTGAAGGGCAGGATCGGCGCGAGCCAGGTCGTCAGGCGCTCGAAGAGCAGTTGCAGCACGGTTCGCGCAGACCGCCGTCGCAACGTGTCGCCGTCGCAATAGAGCGCGTCCTTGCGGACATCGAAGTAGAACGCCGAAAGGTCCACCGTCGCGAACTGGAAGATCACCTGGAACACGTTCTGGAAATCGAAGGCGCGGTAGCTCTTCCTCACCTCCGCGTCCAGCTCCGCCAGCCGGTGCAGCACCCAGCGTTCCAGCTCCGGCATCTCGGCGGGCACGGTGCGGTCGGCTTCCGAGAATCGCTCATCGATCCCAGCATGAACCGCATCGTGTTGCGCAGCCGGCGGTAGCTGTCGGCCACGCCCTTCAGGATCTCCGGCCCGATCCGCTGGTCGGCGGTGTAGTCCGTCTGCGCCACCCAAAGCCGCAGGATATCCGCGCCGTACTGCGTGATCACCTCCTGCGGCGCGATGATGTTGCCCAGGATCTTGGACATCTTCATGCCCTTCTCGTCGAGCGTGAAGCCGTGCGTCACCACATTGCGATAGGGCGCCCGCCCGATCGTCCCGCACGCTTGCAGCAGCGACGAATGGAACCACCCGCGGTGCTGGTCCGTGCCCTCCATGTAGACATCCGCGATCCCGTCCGGCGTCCCGTCCTCGCGGTCGCGCAGCACGAAGGCGTGGGTGGAGCCGGAATCGAACCATACATCGAGAATGTCGGTGACCTGCTCGTACTTCCTCCGGGTCCACGATCCCGCCCAGGAACCGTTCCTTGGCGCCGTCCATGTACCAGGCATCCGCGCCCTCGGCCTCGAACGCCTCCACGATGCGCGCGTTCACCTCCTCGTTCCGCAGCAGGAAGTCCGGATCGGTGGGCATCGCGCCCTTCTTCGTGAAGCAGGTCAGCGGCACGCCCCAGGCCCGCTGCCGCGACAGCACCCAGTCTGGGCGCGCCTCCATCATCGAATGCAGCCGGTTGCGCCCGGTGCGCGGCGTCCAGTTCACGTGGTCGATCTCGGTCAGCGCCCTCTGCCGGATCGTCTTGCCATGTTCGTCCTGCCCGTCGCCCACTTCGCGATCGATGGCGGCAAACCATTGCGGCGTGTTGCGATAGATCACCGGCGCCTTCGACCGCCAGCAATGCGGATAGGAGTGCTTGATCTTGCCGCGCGCCAGCAGCCCGCCGACCTCGGCCAGCTTGTCGATGACGGCCTTGTTGGCGTCGCCCTCCTTGCCGTTGGGCTTCAGGATCGCGTTCCCGCCGAAGAACGGCAGGTCGTTCCGGAAAGTGCCGTCCTCCATCACGTTGTAGGTGATGACCTCCTCCAGCATCCCCAGACCGCGATAGAGCTCGAACTCCTCCATCCCGTGGCTGGGCGCGCAATGCACAAACCCGGTGCCTTCCTCGTCGGTGACGAAATCCGCGGCGCGGAAGTCGCGGATGTCGTCCCACTCGCCGTTCGAGCCCTCGGCGCCATGCAAGCGGATGCGGAAAGCTGATCTTCGCCAGATTCATCCTGCGTCAACGTCGCGCAGTCGGCGCCACATGCCTTCGTCCAGCCGCGCGCGGCTCAGAACATCGGCCGCCATGCTTGTCGGCCAGAGATGTACTGTTCGCCGACTCTTGGCCCAGCATTCCTCCGGCGTCCCTGTGACCTCGTAAAGCCCGTAGGACATGTCTGCCCGAAACACGACCGCCTTGTTCGACGGAATCGTCCAGGGCGTCGTGGTCCAGATCACGACATTGCGCCCCGTCCAGCGTGGCGTCACCCGTGCTCGACGACCCGGAACTTCACCCAGATCGTAAAGCTCTCCTTGTCGTGGTACTCCACCTCCGCCTCGGCCAGCGCGGTCTTCTCCACCGGCGACCACATCACCGGCTTGGAGCCCTGATAGAGCGTGCCGTTCATCAGGAACTTCATGAATTCCTCGGCGATCACCCGCTCGGCGTGGAAATCCATCGTCAGGTACGGCCGGTCCCAATTGCCGGTGATGCCCAGCCGCTTGAATTCCTCGCGCTGGACGTCGATCCAGTCCTCGGCGAACTTGCGGCATTCCTGGCGCAGCTCGACCAGCGGCACCTCGTCCTTGTCGCTTGCCCTTGGCGCGATACTGTTCCTCGATCTTCCATTCGATCGGCAGCCCGTGGCAGTCCCAGCCGGGGATATAGCGGCGTCATGCCCCATCATCTGATGTGACCGCACGATCATGTCCTTGATCGTCTTGTTGAGCGCGTGCCCGATATGCAGGTTGCCGTTGGCATAGGGCGGGCCGTCATGCAGGGTGAACACCTCCCGGTTGCCCGCGGTCTCGCGCAGCCGGTCATAGACGCCGATCCGCTCCCACCGCTCCAGCCATTCGGGCTCGCGCTTGGGCAGGCCGGCGCGCATCGGGAAATCGGTTCGGGGCAGGTTCAGGCTGTCTTTGTAATCGATCGTTTCGGCGCACATCGGAAAAGCGTCCTTCGGGAATTCGGATCACGGTGGTAGTCACGGTGATAGTCATGGGGGAATACGGTCTGCGGTGCGGCGGTTCAACACCTTTGCCCGGCGCCTGACAGCGTCAGATCGCCGGGGACGTAATTCGCAGGATGTGCACCAGCCGGTCCATGTCCCCCCTTATACCCGCGCCGCCCCACCCCTTCAAGCCCCGCCGGCCTCGCTTCTTTGGGTCCAGAAATACCTTCGGGGGGCGTTCGCGGCACGCGGACGGGGGGCAGACAGCCCCCCTCATGCATCGCGTGCGGTCGCCAGACCGCTCCGCCGGATCACCCGCGCCGCTGGTCGAAAAGCCCGGTCAGCGCGCGGCGCACGACCTCGCGCGACCGTGGGCGCCGCGCGCCGACGAAGGGCAGCGGCCGGCAGACCTCCATCGCGGCCACTCCGACCCGCGCGGTCAGCGCCCCGTTCACCAGCCCCTCGCCGAAGCGCCGCGAGAGCTTCGCCAGCACGGACCCGCCCAGGACCGGCTCCAGCATGTCGTCGCCGACCGCCACCGCTCCGGTCGCCACCAGATGCGACAGCACCGCCCGGGTCAGCCGCCAGCCGCCGACGACGCCGGACCGCCCGCCATAGACCTCCGCGATGCGCCGGATCATGCGCAGGTTGGCCGTGAACGCCGCGACCACGTCGGCCAGCGCCAGCGGCACCAGCGCGGTCACCGTCGCCACCTGCCGCGCCGCCGCCTCGACCTCGCGCGCGGCGGCGGTGTCGAGACGTCCCAGCAGCTCCCGTTCGGCCAGATCCAGCAGGTGATCGGCGTCGAGCTGGTCGCCCCGCAGCTCCGCCAGCCGGTCCCGGCCCCAACGCGTGTCCTCGCGGTGGGAATACAGCGCCACCAGCCTGTCGGTCACCTTGCGCGCGCCGGCGAGGTCGGCACCAGCCCGCGCCGCGCTCGCCGCGTGGCGCAGATCGTCGATCCGCGACAAGCCGCGCGAGTGCCGCCAGTTCCCGCAGCGCGATCGCCAGGAGGACCAGGATGAACGCCGCGAACAGAGCCGTCACCGCCAGCCCCAGAACCGGACTGCGGTCGATCAGGCCGGTCACGAAATCCCACGCCGCGACCGAGACCACGGCCCCCACCAGCCCGGTCAGCAGCCCCCAGAACCAGCGCGCCAGACGCGAGGGGCGGCGCGCCGCGAGCCGTGCGGCCAGTTGCATGGCCTCGCCCCGCGGCGGCGCACCGGGCCGGTCGATATCCGGTACGGGCGGCGCATCGGCGACAGACGGTGTCGGCTTCTTGTCGTCGAGGTCGATCAGGACCGGGCCCTTGGTCATCGCGCACTCCTTCGCCACTTGAACCGCACGTCCGGCAGACCCTCGTCGTTCTCGCCGCGCGTTCGGTCCACTTCCGCAAATCCATGCGCGCGGTAGAAGGCCTGCGCCCGCGCATTGGCCTGGAACGTCCAGAGCGACAGGGCCTTCGCCTCCGCCTTCATGCGCCGCAGAAGGGCGGACCCGCAGCCCGCGCCGCGCACCTCAGCTTCCACGTAAAGCGCGTGGATCAAATCTCCCTCGCGTGCGATGAATCCCTGCACGCCCTCCGCAGCTTCCGCGACGGTGACCCAGCCGCGGTCGATCATGTCGCCGGCAAAGCTCAGGTCTTCGGCGCGGGTGTGGATTCGCGGCATCCACGGCGTCTCGTCGATGAAGGCCGACAGGATTCCCGCCACCTGGCCGGCATCAGTGGTGAGCGCGGGGCGGAGCACGAAACTCACAGCCGGTCCCCCAGCAGGAACTGCGCCGCCCGGTCGAGCCGCAGATGCGGAGGACCGTCGCCGGGCCGCAGGTCGAGCGGTGCGGGCGCGAAATTCATCACCTTGTAGTCCTCGTCCAGCCAGCTCTCCGCCCCCTGCTGCGCCGGGGCCAGAAGATGCGCGGGGTTCTGGGGCAGCGCGCCGGGATAGAACGCCGCCTGCTTGCCGGTGTCGAGCAGCCGGCCGCGCACCACGCCGAGTTCGGAGCCGTCATGCGTCACCACCTCCTCGGTCGTGGCGCGGAGTGCCGCGAGCGACATCGCCGCCGTCTCGGCCCCGGCGAAGCGGGCCCGGTCGCGCGCGTCGCGGGTCAGGGCTTCGATGATCCCGGTCAGCTGCGCATGCTGGGAATGATGAAGATGATCGGCCTTGGTCGCGGCAAAGAGGATCTTCTCCACCCGGCGGCCGATCAGAAGCTGGGTCAGGAACGCGTTCCGGCCCGGGCGGAAGGCGCTCAGGATATCGGCCATCGCGCGGCGCATGTCCTCCACCGCCTGCGGTCCGTTGTGGATCGCGCCCAGCACGTCGACCAGCACGACCTGCCGGTCGATCCGCGCGAAATGATCGCGAAAGAACGGCTTCACGACCTGCGCCTTGTAAGCCTCGAACCGCCGTTCCATCTCGCGCCGCAAGCTGCGCCGGGGCGCGTCGCCTGGCGGCATCGGCGCGAAGGTGAGCACGGGCGATCCCGCGAGGTCCCCCGGCAGCAGGAACCGGCCCGGCGTGCAGTCGTAGAACCCTGCCGCCCGCGCCGTGCGCAGGTATTCGGTAAAAGACCGCGCCAGCGCCGCGGCGTCCGGTTCGGCCAAGGCGCTGGCGCCGTCGGCTTCCTTGGCGTGCGCCAGGAAATCACGCCCGATCTCGCGGGTGGCCAGACGGTCCAGCACTTCGGAAGACCACTCGACATAGCTCTTCTCGAGCAAGGCCAGATCCAGCAGCCATTCGCCCGGATAATCCACGATGTCCAGATGCACGGTGCGCGGCCCTTGGAGCCCGGCCAGCAACCCCGAGGGCCGCACCCGCAGGCTCAGCCGCAACTCCGACACCGCGCGGGTGCTTTCGGGCCAGCGTGGCATCCGCCCGGTCAACGCTCCCAGATGCGTCTCGTAGTCGAAGCGGGGGATGGTGTCATCGGGCTGCGGTTGCAGGAACGCGGTCTCGATCCGGCCTTCGCCGACGGCCAGCAGCCCCGGCATCCGGCCCCGATCCATGAGGTTGGCGACCAGCGAGGTGATGAAGACGGTCTTGCCGGCCCGCGCGAGACCGGTGACGCCAAGGCGGATCACCCGGTCGGAGATCAGCCCCTCACCTGCGTCGCGGACCGAGTCCACGACGTTGAAAATGCCGTCTGCGATGGTGGAAATGACCACGCGCTGCCCTCTTGCCTGCCTGCGGGTGAACATAGGCATCCCGAACCCGGCCTGCCAGCGGGGAATTTCCGCGTCGGTGCGCCGGATTTGCCGTCTCCACATTCGCCCCCATTGGCTGTAGGTCCGAGCGCATGCCGCGCTATGCCCTCAAAGTCGAGTATCACGGTCGCCCCTTCGCCGGCTGGCAACGGCAGAAGGACCAACCGTCCGTGCAGGGCACCGTCGAGGCCGCACTGGCGCGATTGGAACCCGACCTGCCTGCGATCGGAGCCGCGGGGCGCACGGATGCAGGCGTTCACGGGATCGGGCAGGTCGCGCATTGCGATCTGCGCAAGGACTGGGACCCGTTCCGCCTGTCGGAGGCTTTGAACTACCACCTGAAACCGCAGCCAGTTGCAATCACGGATTGCGCGGCGGTGGCCGACGACTGGCACGCGCGATTTTCCGCGGTGGAGCGGCGGTATCTCTTTCGTCTGCTGATGCGGCGCGCGCCGGCGACGCATCTGGCGGGGCTGGTCTGGCGGGTGAACCAAATGCTGGATGCGACGGCTATGCAGAGAGCGGCTGATCAACTGGTGGGCCATCACGACTTCACCACGTTCCGGTCATCGATCTGCCAGGCCGACAGCCCCGTGAAGACGCTGGACGAACTGCGCATAGAGGAGGCCGAAAACGATTGGGGGCCCGAGATCCGGTTCCACGTCCGGGCCCGGTCCTTCCTGCACAACCAGGTGCGCAGTTTCGTCGGCACGCTGGAGCGGGTCGGCGCGGGAGCCTGGATGCCGGAAGACGTGGCCGCGGCCTTGGCCGCTCGCGATCGCGCTGCCTGCGGTCCCGTCAGCCCGCCGCAGGGGCTCTACCTCGCGGCGGTGCGGTATCCGCAGGATCCTTTCGCCACCCACTGAGCGGCGCGCGGCGATGCACGACGAAAAACGCGCCGGGTCCTGCCGTTCCGGGGGAGGGTCTGGCAGGACCCGGCGACATGATGATGGCGATCAACCCTGTCCTTCGGGAACGAAGGTCAGGCTGACACCGTTCAGGCAATGTCGCTTGCCCGTCGGTTCGGGGCCATCATCGAAAATATGACCCAAATGGCTGCCGCAGCGGCTGCAATGGCATTCGGTGCGGACCAGGAAGAACAGCGTCCGGTCTTCCATCGTGCCGATCGCGCCGGGAAGGCTTTGGGTGAAGCTGGGCCAGCCTGTGCCGCTCTCGAACTTGGCCTCCGAGCCGTAGAGCGGCAGATCGCATCCCTTGCAGGCATAGATGCCGGCGCGTTTCTCCTCGAGGAGCGGGCTCGTGTAGGGGCGTTCCGTATCCTCCTCGCGCAACACGCGGTACTCGAGGTCGGTCAGCATCGCCTTCCATTCGGCCTCCGTCCGCGTGACCTCGAACTCCATTCCGCTTTTCTTGGCCGCCTGCGCCGGAAATCCGGTCAGCGCGGCAAGTCCGATCAAGAGGTTGCGTCTGATCATGTGCGTTCTCCTTCTTCTCGTCTTGGTTGCCGTCTGCCGGGAACGGGCCGGAAAGCTCCCGCAGTTCGAGCTTCCCGACCGCTGCACCGGCAAATCCCCACGAAGGGTCTTCACCGGCTCCATCAACACCGATCGTCTTGATGCGACGATCCACTGCGAAACGCTTCACCGAACCACCGATCCCGATCCTGCCCAATCCTATGGACGTTCCCGAGTTCACTCATCATTCGCAGGGAACACCTGCCCCGCTGCCATACTGATGACACTTACGCAGGAAGGTCGCCGATAGTTTCAAAAACCGGATCAAAAGAACGAGAGGCGCGTCAGAGCTCGCTCAGAGATGATGCCGCGAGCACGTCGCCCGTGGGTGCGCCCGTGGTCGAGCCGCCCTCCGGTTCGTCGGACAGCGCGAGCGTGAGTTGGGAGCCCAGTTGCGCCAGTTCCGGTGGCAGCGTCACGGTCCAGTTTTCAGCCGCCGGCAGGACGCCCAAGGAAATCGGCGCACCATCGGGCGGGATCGCCCACAATTCGGTCGCGCGACCGGCCGGAGCCGCGGGACCGTTTACCCGCGTCAGTTCGAGCTGGGCCGTTTCGCCAAGCGACAGTGCCGCGGTCAGTACGAACTCGCGCGCCTCCGGCTGCAACTCGGTCGCATAGGAGGGGCCCGGCTCGGTGACCGGATAGAAGAGCAGGGCCGCCACGAGGACCACTGCGGCCAGCGCCGTCGCCAGCCCCCAGCGCCATCGATCAAAGAAGCCGCGGCCGGACGCCGACGCCCTGCCATGCCTCTCTTCGAAGAGCCGCGCCATCAGTCGATCCTTCGCCGCCGGGCTCGGACGCACCTCGCCCGCTCCGAGCGCCAGCGGCGCCAGGTCTTCCTGCCAGCGCCGAACCTCGTCCGAGAATGCGGGATCGCGGCGCATCCGCGCCTCAGCCGCCGCCCTCTCCTCGGGCGCAAGCAGGTGCAGGACGTATTCCGCAGCCAGGACCACGTCGTCCTCGGGAAGGGGGGCGGTGTCGTCAACCATCCGACATGCACTCCCTCAGGGCCACAAGACCACGGCGCAGCCAGGTGCGCATCGTGTTCAGCGGGGTATCGAACGCCTCGGCCAGTTCGGCATAGCTCTGCCCCTTCAGATAGGCGCCCCGGATCGCGGCCGCACGATCCTCGGGCAGTTCGTCGAAACACTTCGCCAGCCGCGCGGCGTCGGAGGCGGCGATCGCATGCCGTTCCGGTCCCGGATCGGAACTTGCGAGCGTCGTCTCCATGTCACCGATATCGGCAGTGTCGCCACGCTGCTTGCGCAGCCTGTCGATCGCCGTGTTGCGCGCGATCGTGATCAGCCACGTCATCGGGCTCAACCCGTTGACCTGGTATCTGTCCGCATGGGTCCAGATTTTCACGAAGGCGTCTTGCATCGCATCCTCGGCGGCGGGTCGTGTCCTCAGAACGCCCAGCGCCACGGCCATGAGCCGTGCCGAGGTGGCATCGTAGAGATCCTCGAATGCCGCACGATCACGCAACGCGACGCGAGCCAGAAGAGCTTCGATATCCTGCGGCGTGGTCATGACTGAGGCAGATGACAGGGCGCACGTGACTATTGTCAAGGGAAACGGGTCGCAGTCCGCGAAAGTTTCAGAACGCCGATCCACTTCGCAGATTTACCGAGAATGGGCCTGGCTCACGCCACCTGTACTTTCGAAATCTCTGCGTGAAATCAGACATCGCTCGACGGGTCCGACATAGAGTGCCAAGCTACGATAAAGGTCACGCATGAATGAAAAACGCATAGCGCGCCGGCTCGCGGCGATCATGTGCGCGGATGTTGCAGGGTATTCGCGCATGATGGGTGCGGACGAGTCCGGCACACTCGCGGTGCTGAAATCGCTCCGCAAGGAGGTTCTGTCGCCCACGGTCGCCGCGCATGGCGGGCGGGTAGTCAAGCTGATGGGCGATGGCGCACTGGTCGAGTTCACCAGCGTCGTCGATGCCGTGGCCTGCGCCGTGGCAATCCAGAAGGCGCTGGCTCAAAGAAACGAGCCGCTGCCCGAGGACAAGCGCGTCCAACTGCGGATCGGTGTGAACCTCGGCGACATCATGATCGAGGGCAAGGACATCTATGGCGACGGGGTCAACGTTGCGGCGCGCCTTGAATCCGTCGCGCGCCCCGGCCAGGTCGCTCTGAGCGGTACGGCTTTCGAACACACGGGCTCCCGCATCGGCGAGGGCTTCACCGATACAGGTCTGCACGAACTGAAAAACATCGCGTCACCGGTAAGGGTCTTTCTCTGGCCACCGGATGCGGAGGTCGCTCCGGAGCGAGAATCGCCAGCCCTGCCGGACAAGCCGTCAATCGCGGTGCTGCCCTTCGACAACATGTCGGGCGACCCGGATCAGGCCTATTTTGCCGACGGAGTCGTGGAGTCGATCACCGCCGCGCTGAGCCGGATCAAGAGCTTCTTCGTGATCGCGCGCAATTCCGCCTTCGCCTACAAGGGACGTTCCGTGAACGTGCGGGATATCGGCCGCGAGTTGGGCGTGGCCTACGTGCTCGAAGGGTCGGTGCAGCGGGCCGGTAATCGGGTGCGCATAACCGTCCAGCTGGTCGAGACGCACGGCGGCGCCCATCTCTGGGCCGAGAAGTACGATGGCGCCCTGCATGACATCTTCGATCTGCAGGACGCGATAACCGAACAGGTGGCGGGCGCACTCGAACCCTCGATCCGGCTGGCCGAGGTGGAGCGCGCGCGCCGCAAACGCCCGCAGGATCTCGGCGCCTACGACTACACAATGCGCGCGCTGCCGCACGTCTGGATGATGGAAAAGCACGAGGCCGCCCGAGCGCTGGAACTCCTCGACGCGGCGCTCGAGATCGACCCCGACTATCCACTGGCTCTGGCGCTCGCCGCCTGGTGCTGGGCGCAGCATTCTGTCTACAACTGGGCCGAAGACATCATCGGCACACGTGCGGAGGCGCTGGCGCGGGCGGAGCGCGCCGCGGCCCTTTCATCGGACGATCCCCTCATTCTCGCCATTCTGGGCGCGGTGCACACCTTTGCGCGCAACTATGGGACCGCGCGGGTCTTGCTGGAACGTGCCATTCAACTCGATCCCAACGCGGCCTGGACGCTGAGCCGGCTGGGATGGCTGGAAAATTACGTCGACCGCCCTGTGGAGGCCGAGCAGCATTTTCGCCGCGCCATGCGGCTGAGCCCGCTCGACCCGATGAATTTCAACAATCTCGTGGGTCTTGGCAGTGCGCGTCAGGTCGCCGGAGATGACGATGGTGCCGCAGATTACTTCCTGCGCGCCCTGCAGGAACGTCCGAACGCCCATTGGGTGCATCGCAACCTGGCCGCAGCCCTGCATGGCGCTGGCCGCGCTAGCGAAGCGTGCGCGTCCTGCGAAATCCTGATGGAGTCTTATCCAAATTTCACCGTGGAGAACTTCAAGCAGGCGATGGTGTTCTCCAAGCCCGTGCTCGACCGAATCGGCTCGCAACTTGTCGCCTTGGGCGTGAAGGAACGCTGACGCTACGACCCAGCCCGGTCAGACCGGCTCTTGCGTGTACTTCCTCAACTCGGCCCGCGCCACCTGACGCCGATGCACCGCATCGGGACCGTCGGCGAGCCGCAGCGTCCGCTGGTGCGTCCAGGCGATGGCGAGCGGCGTGTCCTGGCTGATCCCCTGCCCGCCATGCATCTGCACCGCCTCGTCGATCACCTTGAGCGAAACACGCGGCGCCACGACCTTGATCTGGGAAATCCACGGCGCCGCCGCGCGTGCATCGCCCTGGTCCATCATCCACGCGGCCTTGAGGCAAAGCAGCCGCGCCATCTCTATCTCCATCCGGCATTCGGCGATGATGTCGTAATTGGCACCGAGCTTCGCCAGCGGCTTGCCGAAGGCTTCCTTCGACAGCGACCGGCGACACATCAGCTCAAGCGCGGCCTCCGCCTGCCCGATGGCGCGCATGCAATGATGGATCCGCCCGGGCCCGAGGCGGCCTTGCGCGATCTCGAACCCGCGCCCCTCGCCCAGCAGCATGTTCTCGGTCGGCACGCGGACGTCGGTGAAACGGATATGCATGTGCCCGTGCGGCGCGTCGTCATGGCCATAGACCATCATCGGCCGCAGGATCTCGACGCCCTCCGCGCCGGCGGGCACGACGATCATCGATTGCCGCTTGTGCTTGGGCAGGTCGTCGCCCCCTGTCTTCACCATGACGATGTAGACCTTGCAGCGCGGATCACCCGCCCCGCTGGCCCAGTATTTCTCGCCGTTCAGCACGTAATCGTCGCCATCCCGCACGCAGGCCATCGCGATGTTGGTTGCATCCGACGAGGCCACGTCCGGCTCCGTCATCAGGTAGGCGGAGCGGATCTCGCCCTCCAGAAGCGGCGTCAGCCACTGCTCCTTCATCTGAGCGGAGCCGTAGCGTTCGAAGACCTCCATGTTGCCCGTATCCGGCGCGGAGCAGTTGAAGACCTCCGCCCCGAGCGGCGTGCGCCCCATCTCCTCGGCGAAGTAGGCGTACTCGATCGTGGACAGCCCGAAACCGCGGTCGCTGTCGGTCAGCCAGAAGTTCCAGAGCCCATCCGCTTTGGCCTTCGCCTTCAGACCTTCGAGGATCTCCGCCTGGCGCTCGGTGTATGTCCAGCGGTCGTCCTTGCCGATTTCGGCCTGGTACTCCTCCTCCAGCGGCATGATCTCGTCGCGGATCATGGTCCGGACACGGTCCAGAAGCTTCTCGTTCTCGGGCCGCATGGCAAAGCTCATGTCCATGATCGAAATCCTCCCTGACGCAATGTCGGTCTTGCCGCCGCAGGGTGACATTTGCTTAATCGACAGATCAAGTCGAGAGGGGGAACGCAGCGTCATGCACGAATACGACCACGCGGAGCTGGAAGGCTACCTGCACGCCAACGTGGAGGGGTTCGAACAGCTCGACAGCGTCGAGAAATTCTCCGACGGCCAGTCCAACCCCACCTACAAGCTGACTTCTGGCGACAGACGCTTCGTGCTGCGGGCCAAGCCCCCCGGCAAGCTGCTGAAATCCGCGCATGCCGTCGACCGGGAGTTCCGCGTCATGCAGGCATTGGCGCCGACCGATGTGCCGGTGCCGCGCGTGCTGCACCTCACGGGCGAGGAAAGCCCGATGGGACCGCAGTTCTTCGTGATGGAGATGGTTGACGGCCGCGTGTTCTGGGATCCGGCCCTGCCGGAGATGGAGAAGGCCGACCGCACGGCGGTCTATGACGCCATGAACGCGGTGCTGGCCGCGCTCCACTCGGTCGATCCGGCCAAGGTCGGGCTCGAGGATTACGGCAAACCGGGCAACTATTTCGAACGGCAACTCACCCGCTGGGCGCAGCAGTACAAGGCGTCGGAGACCGACGCGCTTGCAGACGCGGACTGGCTCATCGAGTGGCTGACGGCACACATGGTGCCCGATGACGGCCAGACCAGCATCGTGCATGGCGATTACCGCATCGACAACATGATCTTCGCCCCCGACGCACCTCGCGTCGCTGCCCTGCTGGATTGGGAGCTCTCGACGCTGGGCCACCCCTTCGCCGACCTCGCCTACCAATGCATGCACTGGCGCCTGCCGCACGAAGGCGATTTCCGCGGCCTTGGCGGCGTCGACCGACCCGCACACGGACTTCCAACCGAGGATGAATACGTCGACCGCTATTGCCAGCGCCGCGGGATCGACCGGCCCGAAAACTGGCGCTTCTACGTCGTCTTCTCCTTCTTCCGGCTGCTCGCGATCCTGCAGGGCGTGCTGAAACGCGGGCTCGACGGCAACGCTTCGAATCCGCGCAACCTCGACCGCACACGCATGGTGATCGCCTTCATGGCCAAGGAAGCGCGCAAGCTGGCAGAAAGCTGAACCCGCTCCTTCTTTGGGTCGACAAGTACCTCGGGGTCCGGGGCAGCGCCCCGGGGCCTACGCGGCCCGAGCGCGAACGAAATCGCACGCAGCCGGAGGCTGCTCCGGTCAGGCGAGTTAGGAAATCAGGCGACCCGGCGCCCCAGCACGTAGGTCTCGCGCACCTGCGACACACCCGCGACGCGGCGGAACCGGATCAGGTCAGCGCGCTTCCCGATCTCGATCCTGCCCCGGTCATCGAGCCCGGTCGCATGGGCCGGCGCCGCCGTGACCGTGGCAAGCCCCTTCGCCACGTTGCCCCAGAGATCGGCGAGCATCATCCCGCCCATCAGAAGTGCGGCCGGCACGTAATCCGAGCTGAGGATATCGAGCAGCCCAGCCTCTGCCAGGTCGCTTGCGGCCACGTTGCCGGAATGGGATCCGCCGCGCACCAGGTTGGGCGCGCCCATGATCGTGGCGATCCCCGCGTTGCGGCACGCGGCTGCCGCTTCCTCGGTGGTCGGGAATTCGGCCATGTGAACGCCGTACTTCTGGCTCGTCGCGACCTGCGCCCCGGTGGTGTCGTCATGGCTGGCCAGCACCGCGCCGAACCGCTCCGCCGCCGCGACGGAAGCCGCTTCGTGACGCGCGCCCACCCGCTTCTGCAAATCGAAGAGGAATTCGCTGTACTCCTGGAAATCCGCGCGGGACATGCCGTGCTTGCCGCATACGTACTCCTCGAACTTTGAGATGTCCGTGAATTGTCGCTGCCCCGGCGTGTGATCCATCAGCGACACGATCCCGATGCGGTCTTCGGGGCCAAACTCGTCCAACTCCTCGATCGAGCGTCTCCGAGCAGGTCTCCGCGCGCAGGTGCAGACGGTGCGAGATCTTCAGCACGCCCGCGTCATGCATCTCCAGGATTTCGGTGGCGAGATTGCGCGCGTACTTGGCATAGTCGTTGCGATGCCCGCGCAGGATCGACCCCACCCGCAGCGCATCGAAGACGGTGGTGATCCCGCAGCCCGCCAGTTCCGCATCATGCGCGAGAATCGCAGGTCCGTGCGGCCAATTCGCCTGCGGGCGCGGCTTGATGTGACGCTCGAGGTTGTCGGTATGAAGCTCGATCAGCCCCGGGCTCAGGAAGTCGCCGTCCAGATCGACCGCGCCCGTGGGCACGTGCGCACCCGTATCGATGCCGGCGATATGGCCATCCGCGATGGTCACCGCGCCGTGCACGACCTCGTCCGCCAGAACCAGCCGCGCATTGGCAAGATGCAGCGTTGCGCCGTCGCGGTTCAGGTCCTTGGCATTCATTGCGTCACGGGCTCCTGAAACAGGCGGGCGCGGATATCGGCCACGGTAGCCGACAGCGCGCCGGAGTTATCGACAGATGTTACCGTAAGCCCGTCAGGTAAAGGATTCGGAACGCGGGATAAGCGTTTTCTGATCTGGTCCGCAGTCTCACGTCCGCGCGCGGCAAGACGCGCGGCCAGCACGTCGCGGTTGGCATCGAGCGCGAGGACCTCGAACCGAGCCACCTTCTCCGCTGCGACGCGGAGCACGGACCTAGAGAGATTCACGATCATGTCGCGTCCACTGTCCAACTCCCCCGCAACCTCCGTGGGGATGCCATACTGCAGCCCGTGCGCCTGCCACTGCAGCAGGAAGGCCCCAAGCTTCGCCATCTTGCGGAACTCGGCCTCGCGAACGCAGATATGGTCCTCGCCCTCCGGCTCGGGCGGGCGCGTGATCACCCGGCGGACGCGGCCGAGCCCCGGAACCGCCTCCGCCAGCGCCTGCATGACGGTGTCCTTGCCGACGCCCGACGGGCCGACGACAGCGATCAGCCGTCCGGTCATGCTGCCACCTCCGGCGCGAAGCCGGAGACGTCGATCTCCCGGTCGGCAACCCGCGCCCGCGCCGCGCCGTCGTGAAAGATCCCGACGATGGCCGCACCGCGCGCCTTGGCCTCCTCGATCAGGCCCAGCACCGTCTCCCGGTTCGCGGGATCGAGTGAGGCGGTTGGCTCATCGAGCAGCAGCGCCGGATAGGCGCGGATGAACCCGCGCGCGATGTTCACCCGCTGCTGCTCGCCGCCGGAAAATGTCGTCGGGCTCAGCGTCCAGAGCGTCTCCTGGATCCGCAGCCGCGTCAGCATCTCCCGCGCGCGCTCCCGCGCAGCCTCCGCATCGACGCCCAGCGCCAGCAGCGGGTCCGCCACCACGTCCAGCGTCGGCACCCGCGGCACCACCCGCAGGAATTGCGACACGTAGCCCAGCGTCTCCCGGCGCAGCGCCAGCACCGTCCGCGGCGCGGCGCCGACGAGTTCCGTGCCCGCCGATCCGGATCGACCCGCCCTGGCAGAGGTAATTGCCGTAGAGCATGCGCATCAGCGTCGATTTCCCCGCCCCGCTCTCGCCCGTCAGCGCCACGCATTCGCCCGGGTTCGACGCTCAAGCTGCGCGCCCGACAGGACCGGGATCACCGCGCTGCCCTGATTGTGCAGGGTGAAGGATTTGGAGACGTTGTCGACCGCGATCATGTCACACCTGCAAGACGGAGGAGACGAGGAGCTGGGTATAGGCGTGCTGCGGATCGTCGAGCACCTGGTCGGTGAGGCCCGTCTCCACCACGCGCCCCGATTTCATCACCATGAGCCGGTCGGCGAGCAGCCGCACCACTGCGAGGTCATGGGTCACGATCACCGCGCTCAGCCCCATGTCGCGGACCAGGGCACGCAAGCAGATCCAGAAGCCGCGCCTGCACCGACACGTCGAGCCCGCCCGTCGGTTCATCCATGAACACCAGCCGCGGACCGGTGACGAGGTTGCGCGCGATCTGAAGCCGCTGCTGCATGCCTCCCGAAAACGTCGCCGGGCGGTCGTCGATCCGGCCGCCGTCGATCTCCACCCGGCCCAGCCAGTCAGTTGCCTGCTCGCGGATCTGTCCGTAGTGCCGCGCGCCCACCGCCATCAGCCGCTCGCCCACGTTGCCGCCCGCGCTGACCGTCATGCGCAGCCCGTCGCGCGGGTTCTGGTGGACGAAGGCCCAGTCGGTGCGCGACAGCATCCGGCGTTCGGGCTCCGACATCGTCAGCACGTCGCGGGGCCCGTCCGTCCGCGTGTCGAAGAACACCTCGCCGCCCGTGGGCGCCAGATGACCGGCCATGCAACTCAAGAGCGTCGACTTTCCCGATCCGCTCTCGCCCACGATCCCGATCACTTCGCCGGGCCAGAGTTCGAAGGACACGTCCTCGCAGCCGACATGGCGGCCGTAGTGCTTGGTGAGGCTGCGGACATCGAGGATCGGGGTCATGCCGCGTCCTCCCGGCGGGATGCGCAGTAGTCGGTGTCCGAACAGACGAACATGCGCGCACCCGCATCGTCGGTGATGATCTCGTCAAGGTAGCTGTCTCTCGCCCCGCAGAGGGCGCAGGGATGGTCGGCCTTGCTGGGATCGAAGGGATGATCCTCGAAATCGAGGCTCACGACGCGGGTCCAGGGCGGCAGCGCGTAGATCCGCTGCTCCCGTCCCGCACCGAAGAGCTGGATCGCGCCCATCTCCATCTTGGGGTTGTCGAATTTCGGGATCGGCGAGGGGTCCATGACGTACCGCCCCTCGATCTTCACCGGGTAGGCGTAGGCCGTGGCGATCGCCCCGTGCTGCGAGATGTCCTCGTAGAGCTTCACGTGCATCAGCCCGTAATCCTCCAGCGCGTGCATCCGCCGCGTCTCGACTTCGGACGGCTCGAGGAACCGCAACGGCTCCGGGATCGGCACCTGGTAGACGAGGATCTGGCCTTCGGTCAGTGGCGCCTCGGGGATCCGATGGCGGGTCTGGATCACGGTCGCCTCGGAGGTGTGTTCGGTCGTCGCCACATCCGCCGTGCGCTGGAAGAACCGGCGGATGGAGACGGCGTTGGTGGTGTCGTCCGCGCCCTGGTCGATCACCTTCAGCGTATCGTCGGGCGTCAGCACCGAGGCCGTCACCTGCACCCCGCCGGTGCCCCAGCCATAGGGCATCGGCATCTCGCGGCTGGCGAAAGGCACCTGGTATCCGGGGATCGCGAGCCCCTTCAGGATCGCCCGCCGGATCATGCGTTTGGTCTGCTCGTCGAGATATGCGAAGTTGTATTCGGTCATTCGGCAGCCTCCCGCGAAGCATTCGCCGCCTCGAACTCGCGCCTGAGCTTGCGCAGAAGCTCCGTCTCGGACTGGAAATCCACGTAATGCGGCAGCTTGATATGCTCGAGGAAGCCGGTCGCCTGGATGTTGTCGGCATGGTAGAGCACGAATTCCTCATCCTGCGCCGGCGCGCCGAGGTTATCCTCCCCCAACTCCTTCCAACGCAGCGCGCGGTCGACCAGCGCCATGGAGATCGCCTTGCGCTCTGACTGGCCGAAGACGAGACCGTAGCCGCGGGTGAATTGCGGCGGTGTCGACTCCGACCCGCGGAACTGGTTCACGGTCTCGCATTCCGTGAGCGTGATCTCCCCGATCTCGATGGCGAAACCCAGCTCCGGGACCTCCATCTCCACCGCCACGGCGCCGATGCGGAGCTCGCCCACGAAGGCGTGGTTACGCGCGTATCCGCGCTGCGTCGAATAGGCGAGACCCAGCAGGAAGCCTTCGTCCGCGCGGGCCAGCGATTGCAGCCGCAGAGCACGCGAGGCCGGCAGTTCCAGCGGTGTACGGGTCAGGTCGTCCGGTTCGGCGCCCGCGTCGGCTTCGGTCTGGATCAGCCCCTCGGCGTTCAGGAACTCAGTGACTCGCGGCATCTCGTCCATGTCAGCGGGCGGCAGATCGCGCGACGCGGCCTCCCCGTCGGCGGCCAGCTTGAAATCCAGCAGGCGATGGGTGTAGTCGAAGGTCGGACCCAGCACCTGCCCGCCCGGCAGGTCCTTGAAGGTGGCGGAGATACGGCGGTCGCAGGCCATCGCATCGGTCTCCACCGGGTGCGAGGCGCCGAAGCGCGGCAGCGTCGTGCGATAGGCGCGGATCAGGAAAACCGCCTCGATCAGGTCGCCGCGGGCCTGCTTGATCGCCAGCGCGGCGAGGTCGGCATCGTAGAGCGAACCTTCGGCCATCACCCGCGCCACGGCGAGCGCCATCTGACCCTTGATCTGGTCTAGGGTCAGCTCGGCGATGTCCACCGAACCGCGGCGTTCCTCCGCCAGCCAGTCATGGGCGGCGTCGATCGCGGCCTCGCCACCTTTCACGGCCACGTACATCAGGTCACCTCTGTCGCGCCTTCGGGCGCGTGCACAGACGTCGAGCGGGGCAGTCCGGCGATGCGGTCGCCGGTGGTGAAGACGCAGTCGAACCCGAGCGGGAAGCGCGCGTGGTTTGCGCGATGTGCTTCCGGATCCGGCAGGTTCAGCTGCGCGGTTTCGCGGATGCCTGGGCCCCGCAGCGTGGTGCCGGAATTGTCCAGCGCCTCCGCCTCCACGATCAATGTCACGGCACGATCGGGATATTCCGGCGTGCCCATCGGGAAATCCGCGGGCGGCGCGAGATCGCTCCATGTCCCGAGAGCGAACCGCGCCTGCCCGCGCCCGGCGATGGGGGCGCCGGATGTGGAATGCGATCCAGCCGCGGACGGTCTCGGTATCGTGGCGCGCGCCCAGGAAAATCGGCGTCGTGCCGTCGCAGAGCGTCAGGACCAGCGTGGCGGCGGCAGGCGACAGGGGCGCCGGGCCCTTACCGCCCGCAATCCGTCGGATCGTTCCGGGCCGCGCCATGGCCTCCATGATCTCGCGGAAGGCATGGGCGCTGTCGGTCGCGGGCGCGTCGAACCCGCCGATCAGCTGCGCGGCGTCCTGCATCAGTCCTCTCCCCGGACCAGTGTGAAGAAATCGACCTTCGTCGCCGCGGCCTTCCCGGCGCGCGTCCGCCGGGCGTCCTCGGCCGCCTGCCGCAGGGGCTCCACGAAGCGGGAGAGCAGCGTCTGGGCCGCGTCCGTCTGAAGCAGAGCGTCGGCCAGCGCCACGATCTCCGCCTTCCCGGTGTCGCGGCCCTGCACGTAGCCCACGCCGACAGGACCGTCCTCCAACTGCAACGTGCAGCGCGTGACAGTCATCTCGCCGAGGTTGAACGCGTCGCCGGTGCCGCCTGCGCGACCCTGAACCATCACCGCCCCGATCTCGGGCCTCCGCAGCCAGGAGAAGGCGGGGGAGAGCGCGAGGTCGAACCAGAGCGATTTCACCTGCGCCGGGTCCGCCTTGGCCAGAACGGAGAGCCATGCCTTGCGATCCATCTTGCGTCTCCATCGTGGAGTAGACAGCTTGCGGACTTGTCTACAGAAGTATACAACTAGACAAATCCCTAGCAAAATCCCGGATCCACGGCAATCCGGGCCTTCGTGAATTTTTTGGTGACAGCATGGCAAAGACCCCTCTGTGGCGTTCCATTGCCGAGGCGATCCGGCGCGACATCGCGGAGCGCCGCTATGCGCCCGGAGACAAGCTGCCGACGGAGTCCGAACTGGCAGCCCGGTTCGGTGTGAACCGCCACACTGTGCGCCACGGGTTGAAAATCCTGGCTGACGATGGGCTGGTGCGGCCGCGCCGCGGGTCCGGCGTTTTCGTCAGCGCGGAGGTGACAGAATACCCGATCGGTCGTCGGGTCCGGTTCCATCAGAACATCCGCGCGGCGGGCCGCGAACCGGCCAAGCGCGTGCTGACGCTGGAGACGCGCAAGGCGAGCGCGCGGGAGGCCGAGGCGCTGGAGCTGGCTTCCTCCGGCGAGGTCGTCGCCTCCACGGGGCTGTCGCTGTCGGACGGCGTGCCGATCGCGGTGTTTCTGTCGGTCTTCCCGGCGGAACGCTTGCCCGGGTTGGCCCGGGTGCTGCGGGATGAAAGCTCCGTGACGACGGCGCTGCGCAAGGTGGGTGTGGCGGACTTCACCCGCGCGCGGACGCGGCTGACCGCGGTGGCGGCCGATGCGACTCAGGCACTGCACCTGCGCGTGGCGGAAGGGGCGCCGTTGCTGCGGAGCCAGGGGATCAACGTCGCCGAGGGCGTGCCGGTGGAGTACGGGACGACCTGGTTCGCCGGCGAGCGGACGGCACTGGTGCTGGAGGACGAGGGGTGAGCGCGGTGCTTTTCACTGGCGACGCCAAGTGCGCAGGAGCAGGCCCCGTGGCGGCCCGTGGGATGCCGCGACGATTTTTCAGCTATCGCGCTTTATGGCAGCCAAACGCACCCGCAGACCCAGCTCCGTGCTGACGTCGACAAAGCGGCAGCCCGCCCGAACGGGCCGCCGCAGGGCCGGCGGCACTGCGTGCCGTGTTCCCTGCCCGGAGCAGATTGGAGACTGCACTAGCCACCGTAGTTTTCCAGAAAAGCATCTGCCTTCAGCGCCCGGAAGTCGTCCAGAGCTGCGCGCATACGGTCATGGTGCCAATCGCAGCAAGCGAGCACGATCATCCTCTGGGCCAACTCCTCCGGTAGCCGCCGCCGGATCGGCTGCGCCGGGAACCCGGCCACGATGGTGTAGGGGACCACGTCCTTCGTCACCACCGCGCCCGAGGCCACGACGGCGCCGTGGCCCACCGTCACCTCGGGTTTCACTTGCGCGTTTTGACCAATCCGGGTGTCGTGGCCGACATGCTCCAGCCGCGACGTGCGATGCTCGAACCAGTCGGCATCCGGTTTCGCATCCTGCCAACAGTCGGCGGAGCGGTACATGAAATGGTGCAGCGATGCGCGGTCGAGCGGGTGATCCCTCGCGCCGATCCGCACGAAGCTCGCGACATTGGCGAACTTTTCCACCCGAGCGTTGCAGATGTCGCAATTCCGGTCGCAATAGGAACAGTCGCCCAGCACTGCATTCGACATCCGCGTGCCCGCGCCGATCTCCACGAACCGGCCGAAGTCGCAATCCTGGATCTGGCAGCCTTTGTGAATTCAACGACTGTTCCGACAGCTTCGGGTTCAATGATCGTACCCACCGCCCTGGATGAGACGGTTCCGCAGCGAGCCGGAGATCCAGTCCATCAGCATGACCATCAGCACGATGTATTGGGTGACCTCCTCCCAGTCCTTCTGGTTGATGATCGCCTGCGTCAGCAGGAGCCCGATCCCGCCGCCGGTGATCGCACCGACAATCGTCGCGGACCGCGTGAGTTGAGCACCTGCGACAGCAGCACCGGCGTGATCTGCGGGATGACGCCGAACCGATAGCGATGCACCGGTTTGGCGCCGGTGGATGTCACCCGTCGATCCGCTTGTCGTCCACGTTCTCAATCGCCTCGGAGAAGAGCTTGCCGAAGGTTTACCGGCCGACACCGCGTAGGTGCAGTCCGGATCCTGCATCAGTGCCCGCGCGATCGCCACGCGCTGCTGCTGCCCCCCGACAATGCTTCCGCCCGCTTGGACGCGTTCTCCGCGATGCCGAGGCGGTCGAGGATGTCGATCGCCCTCATGATCTCGTGCTTGGGAAAGAGGTTGAAGAGCGTCGTGAAGGTAGGTGATTCAGCGAGCGGTGCAGAACGTTCGACACCACGTCCATGCGGGGCACGAGATTGAAATGATGGAGGATCATCGCGCAGTCGGACTGCCACGCGAGGATCACGCGACCCCGGAGCGCCATGATGTCCCGCCCGCCCCAAATCAGGCGTCCCGAACTGGTCGTGGTCAGCCGGTTCATCATGCGCAGGAGCGTCGACATGCCCGCGCCGAACCGGCCGATGATCCCGACTGTCATCGGCGTGTCGACCGTCAGCGTCACCGCGTCCACGGCGATCTTCTGACCGAAGCTCTTGGTGAGCCCGTCGAACATGCCGTTCCCCTGCTGCTCAGGCCTTGCCTCAGGCAAGTGGGGGTGCAGGGGTTGTTGCGATTGGTTGAAGTTTTTGTATTGCCGTCGCGCTCGCAACGCGTCGTGACAGGCGAAGCGGAGAACTGCCGAAAGATCAGGTGAAGCTGATCCGGACTTCGCCGAAATCGCCGAAATCGGCGTGGAAGGCATCGCCGCTCGACGTTTCCACCGGCCGGATGAAACTGCCCGACAGGACCACGTCGCCGGCACGGATCGCCATGTCGTTCTCGTGCAGCCGTTCGGCCAGCCAGACGATCGCCGTCGCCGGATCGTTGAGCACCCCGGCGCCGAGGCCGGTTTCCTCGACCTCGCCGTTGCGGCTCACGATCGCACCGATCCAGCGCATGTCGACCTCTGCCGGATCATGCTTAGCCTCGCCCAGCACGATGCCGGCATTCGCGGCATTGTCGCTGATCGTGTCGACGATTGTCCGGGTCGCGCCGGTTTTGGGATCGGTCCGGCTGATCCGGGTGTCGAGGATCTCGAGGCTGGGGCAGATGTAATCCGTCGCCGCCAGCACATCTTCGCGGCTGGCTCCTCCGGCGAGGTCGGATTTCATCACGAACGCGATCTCGGCCTCCAGCCGTGGCTGGATGAAGCGACCCTGGGGCACCTTGGCGCCCGTCTCGAAATGCATGTCGTCGAAGAGAACCCCGCTGTCGGGCGTGTCGATCTTGAGCGCGTCCTGCATCGCGCGGGACGTCAGTCCGATCTTCCATCCGGTGATCTTGCGCCCGGTTTCCTGCTTCTTGGCCACCAGGGCACGCTGGACCGCGTAGGCGTCCGCGATGGTCATGTCGGGAAAGGTGCTCGACAGCAAACCCATCTGCCGTCCGGTGACCTCGGCCGAAAAGAGCGCCATTGCGGCCTCGTCGATCTGATCGGGCGTCATGATCCCGTTCCCTTCATGCGGGCGGCGATTTCGGTTATCACGTCGAAGGCCATCTGGACATCGGCGGCGGTGGCATCGAACTGGCACCCTGTAAACCGGATCACGGTCTTGCCGTCCACCCGCGTCTGCGTGAGATAGATCCGGCCGTCGTCGTTGATGGCGTTGATCAGATCCTGGTTGAAGGCGTCCGGATCCTCGGCCAGGTACCGAAACGTGAAGAGGGCCAGCACCGGCTCGGTCACGATCTCCACGTCCGGCTGATCCCGGAACCGCTCGCACACGGCCTGTATCCATGCCACGTGATTGCGCATTCGCGTCCGAAGCCCCTTGAGCCCGTAGGCGCGAATCAGAAACCAGAGCTTGAGCGCCCGGAAGCGCCGGCCCAGCGGGATCGACCATTCGGAATAGTTGATCACCCCGTCCGCACCGTGCGTCTTGAGATACTCCGGCTGGATCCCGAGCGTGCGCACCAGATCTTCTGGACTGGCGACGAAATGCGCCGACAGATCGAAATTGGCTCCCAGCCACTTGTGCGGGTTCATCACCACCGAATCCGCGCGCTCCACCCCGGCCCACAGATCCCGGAATTCCGGACAGAGCATGGCCGACCCAGCCCAGGCCGCATCCACGTGGGTGTAGAGGTCGAATTCTTCCGCCACGTCCATCACGTCGGCGACCTGGTCGGTGGCACCGGTTCCCGTGCCACCGACGCACGCGATGATCCCGGCAGGCACGTGGCCGGCGGCGAGATCCGCCTCGATGGCTTCCCGCAGCGCGACCGTGTCGATACCCCGGCACGGATCACCCGGCATGATCGGCACCTTGACCAGGTTCTCCTGCCCGATGCCGGCGATCCAGATGGCCTTGTCGATGGAGCTGTGAACCTCCGCCGAACAGTAGACCCGCAGCGTTGGCCCGCCGGCAAGCCCCTTGCTGTTGCCGGCAAACGCCAGCGCCCGTTCGCGCATCGTCAGCACGGCGGCCAGCGTCGCCGAGGAAGCACTGTCCTGGATCACCCCCGCGAAGTGTTCGGGAAGGCCGAGCCCCTGCCGTAGCCAGTCGAGAACGCGCGTCTCCAACTCGGTCGCGGCGGGAGAGGTCTGCCACAGCATGCATTGCGCCGACAGGATCGACGAGACCTGGTCCGCCAAAATCGACGGCGGCGCGGCGTTGGACGGAAAATAGGCGAAGAAGCGCGGATGCTGCCAATGCGTCATGCCGGGCATCACGATCCGGTCGATGTCGGCGAAGATCTCCGCCATGTCCTCGGGGGTTTCAGGGGGCTCCGCGGGCAGTTGCGCGGCGATCTCTCCGGGCTTGGTCTGCGCCCGGACGGGCCGGTCCCGGAGGGATTTGTGATATTCCGCTCCCCAGGCGGCGATCCTCCCGGACCATCGGGCGAAGTCGTCCCAGTTCATGGATCACTCTTCCTCAGTCTCGGATGGATCGAGTTCGTCTTCCAGGAAAAGTCGGGGCTGATCTCGACGATCTCCAGCGCGAGCGCGAAATGCGGGCGTGCGAGCTCTTCGGCAAAGAACGCTTCGGCTGCGGCCATGATCGCCCGGCCGGCCGCCGTCTTGACCTCCGCCGACCGCCCGGCCCCCATCCGCAGGACCAGATCGGCATAGGCATTGTCCGCATGGCCGTCCGCGATCGCCTCGTCGGGCGTCGGCCAGGCGCGAACGCGAATCCCGCCGACCGGAAAACACCCTTCGGCGATCATCACGTGCCGCAAGTTCTCGCAAAGAGAAGACATGTCGTGACGTTGTGACAAGCTGGATGAATGCTGGATCGTAAGATGTGGCATGGAAATCTTTTTTGCGACTGTCCCAGCGTTAAGAACTTGATCTCGACTGTCAATGCCGATGGATGACCTGCCATTGAGCCGGCGAACCTCCGCGGAGATTTCCATCAGAATGGCCAAGACGGCGCCAAACTCTCCCGAGTGACTTGCAAAAATCGAACCTGAGCCACCTCATTCGATGTGTGAGACGGATCATCTCCGAACAAATTTCGTGCGGGGGTAATGGACATTAATGTCTAGACCTGCCGGGAGATGCGCCCTAGCCTCCCCACGACAGAATCGACTGCAGGGAGAGGCACGATGAAATCTCAGTACCGCGTCGTTGTGATCGGGGGTGGGGTGGTCGGCTGTTCGGTCCTCTATCACCTGGCGAAGATGGGATGGACCGACGTCTGCCTGATCGAGCGTTCGGTGCTGACCGCCGGTTCGAGTTGGCACGCGGCAGGCGGGTTCCACGCACTCAACGCCGATCCCAACATCGCGACATTGCAGGCCTACACCATCGACCTGCTGTCGGAAATCGAGACGGAATCCGGCCAGTCCGTCGGCATGCACATGACCGGCGGCATGACGCTGGCGGGGACACCCGACCGCTGGGAGTGGCTGCAATCGGCCTACCGCGTGTTCCAGTCCATCGGGATCGAGGACGTGCACCTGATCACGCCGCAGGAGGCGGGAGAACTGTGTCCCGTGATGTCCACGCACGGCATCCTCGGTGGCATGTGGGCGGAGCGCGAGGGCTACGTCGACACGACAGGAACGGTGCATGCCTATGCCGGTGCCGCCCGGAAATGGGGCGCCCATATCGTGGAGCACAACCGCGTGCTGGAACTGAACCAGACCGCGGATGGCTGGGACGTGGTGACAGAGCAGGGCACGGTCCGGGCCGAACACGTGGTCAACGCCGCCGGGCTCTGGGCCAAGCAGGTCGGGCGCATGGCGGGGGTCGAGCTGCCGGTGTCGCCGCTGGCGCACCACTACCTGCTGACGGAGTCGATTCCCGAAGTTGCCGCGCTGGACAAGGAGTTGCCGCTGGTCGTGGATCTGGAGGGCTTCACCTACATGCGGCAGGACCAGAAGGGGATGCTGCTGGGGATCTACGAGATCGATCACAAGCACTGGATGATGGACGGTGCGCCCTGGGATTACGGGATCGAACTTCTGCAGGAGGAGACCGACCGGATCGAGACCGAGTTGACGCTGGGTTTCGAACGCTATCCGGTTCTGCAGAAGGCGGGCGTGCGCAACTGGGTCAATGGCGCCTTCACTTTTTCCCCGACGGCAACCCGCTCGTGGGGCCGGTGCGCGGCAAGCGCGGCTACTGGTGCGCCTGCGCGGTGATGGCGGGCTTCCTGCAAGGCGGCGGCGTCGGCAAGAGCCTGGCGGAATGGATGATCCACGGCGAAGCCGGAGGCGGACGTCTTCGGCATGGACGTCGCGCGCTACGGCAAGTTCGCGGAGAACCGGGAGTTCATCAAGCAGACCACAGGCCAGTTCTACACCCGCCGCTTCGTCATGACCTATCCCAACGAGCAGCTGCCCGCCGGGCGGCCGCTGAAACGCGCGCCCGCGCATACGGAGATGACGCAGGCCGGCTGCATCTGGGGCGCAAGCTGGGGTCTGGAGGTCCCCCTCTACTTCGCGCCGGGGCCGCATTTCAAGGAAACGCCGACGCTGAAACGCTCGAACGCCTTTCCGATCGTCGACGCCGAATGCAACGCCGTGCGGAACGCCGTCGGCCTGCTCGACATCGCCGGCTTTTCGCGGTTCGAAGTCACCGGACCCGGCGCCGAAGCCTGGCTCGACCGGTTGCTCGCCTGCCGTCTGCCCGGACCGGGGCGCGCGCGGCTGGCGCCGATGCTGGCGGAGACCGGGCGGCTCAAGGGCGATCTCACGGTCTTCAACTGGGGCAACGGCGTGTGGTGGCTGATGGGCAGCTACTACCTGCGCCAATGGCACATGCGCTGGTTCGACGGACATATCGGCGACGGCACGATGGTGCGCGATATCTCCGACGGAACCGCCGGGTTCTCGCTGTCGGGTCCGAACTCGCGCAAGGTGCTGGAGAAGCTCACCGTCGACCCGATCGCCGAACTGCCCTTCATGGGCTGCGGCGAATTCGATATCGGCCTCTTGCGCTGCAAGATCGGGCGGCTGTCGGTGACGGGGGAGCTGGGCTACGAGATCCACTGCTCCGCCGCCGAACACATCACCCTGCGCGAGATCCTGCTGGAGGCCGGCGCCGACCTCGGGATGCGCGAGATCGGGTTCAATGCGCTCCTGAGCCTCAGGTTGGAGAAGAGCTTCGGCATCTGGTCCGCGGAATTCACCCAAGGCTACACGCCGGGCCAGACCGGGATGGACCGCTGGATCGACTGGGAGAAGCCGGCTTTCGTGGGCCGCAGCGCCGCGCTGTCGGAACGGGATGGCAACGGACCCGCGCAGAAAATCGTCACGCTGGAGATCGAGTCCGGCGATGCCGATGCGAGCGGGTACGAGCCGGTGTGGCGAAACGGCACGCGCGTCGGCTTCGTCACCTCGGGCGGGTACGCGCACACGCTGGAGAGATCGCTGGCCATGGCGATGCTGGACACGGAGCATGGCGCAGAGGGCACCGACCTCAGCGTGCATGTCGTGGGCGCGGAACGCGCGGCAAGGGTAATCGCGCCCTCGCCGTACGACCCGGCAGGTCAGGCGATGCGGGGCTGAGATGATCGATCTAGAAATCCCTCCCCGACGACGGCGTGGACGTTCCGCGGACGGGCAACGCAGCGGTCCCGTGCGCACTGTCGACTACAAGAACCTCGCCAATCCGTTCCCACCCATGCCGGCTTTCTCGGACGACGAGATCGCCTCCATCCACGCCACCTCCCTCCGCGTCCTCGAAGAGCTGGGCATGCGCGTCCTGCTGCCCGAGGCGCGCCGGATCCTGGAACGTGGCGGTGCGCTGGTGGACGAGGAGACCGGAATGGTCCGGATCGGGCGCGACATTGTCGACGCCGCGCTTGCCACCGCGCCGCGCTCCATCCTGTGCCGTGCCGGCGCTCGGAACCGCGACGTCCTGCTGGAGCTGGGGCGGCTCAACTTCCAGCCGGGCGCCGGTGCGCCCCATGCCACCGACCTCGAGCGTGGTCGGCGTCCGGGTCGGATGGAGGATTTCCGCGAACTGATCCGCCTGACGCAATCCTTCGACGTGCTGCAGATGATGCCGCCGCTGGTGGAACCTCAGGACGTGCCCGTACATCTGCGCCACTACGCCACGATGGAATGCCAGCTCACCGAAAGCGACAAGCTGCCCTTCGTCTTTGCGCGCGGCACGCCGCAGGTTCTGGACAGTTTCGAGATGCTGCGCGATTTCCGCGGGTTGACCGACGCCGGGTTCCACACCGAGAGCTACTGCTACACCATCATCAACACCAACTCGCCCCGCACGCTGGACATCCCGATGGCGCAGGGCCTCATCGATTTCGCGCGGGCGGGACAGTTGGCCATCGTCACGCCCTTCACGCTGATGGGGGCGATGGCGCCGATCACGGTGGCGGGCGCGATCACGCTTTCCCATGCCGAAGCGCTGGCGGCGATCACGCTCACGCAGATGACCGCGCCGGGCGCGCCGGTCTGCTACGGCACCTTCACCTCCAACGTCGACATGAAATCGGGCGCGCCGGCCTTCGGCACGCCAGCGCATTTCCGCGCCTCGCTCGCCGCGGGGCAGCTGGCGCGTCTGGTCGGACTGCCGTGGCGCAGCGCGGCGGGTTCGGCGGCCAATCTCAACGACGTGCAGGCCGCGAACGAGAATCAGTTCGGGCTCTGGGGCTGCCTGATGGCCGGGGCGACCGTCATCATCCATTCGGCGGGCTGGCTGGAGGGTGGCCTGACGGTCAGCTACGAGAAGCTGATCACGGATGTCGAGGTGCTGAACATGGTGGCGGAACTGTGCTCACGCGCGCAGGCCGGAGCGGATGAAATCGGGTTTGCGGACGCCTTGAGCGCGGTGGACCCTGGCGGCCATTTCTTCGCCGCCCCGCAGACGATGGCGCGGTACAATACCGAATTCTACGAACCCATCGTGCATGACTACGCCAATTTCGGCACATGGGAAGAGCGCGGCGCGCAGGACGCGAGCACCCGCGCCACCGCGGTCTGGAAGTCTATCCTGGCGCGCGGTCCCGGGATCACGCCCGACGGCGACAGGGTCGCGGCACTGGAAGACTACATCCGCACGACGCAGCGCCGAAGGCGGCGCGCCGCCCGAGAGTTGATCAGTCTTCCCTGACGCTCGAGACTGTGAATCGCCGAGGACGCTCGGCCTCATGCTCCCGCGTCGGAAACACCCAGGAGCCGCATCGCGTTCTCCTTCAGGATCAGCGGCCGCACCTCGTCCTTGAACGGCGCGTTCTCGAAATCCGCGAGCCACCGGTCGGGGGTGATCGCCGGCCAGTCGGACCCGAAGAGCATCTTCCGCTTCAGGATCGAATTGGCGTAGTGGATGAAGGTCGGAGGGAAGTACTTCGGCGACCATCCGGACATGTCGTAATAGACGTTGGGCTTGTGCTGCGCCACCGCGAGCCCTTCTTCCGTCCAAGGGAAGGACGGGTGCGCGAGGATGATCGGCATGTCGGGGAAATCGACCGCCACGTCGTCCAGGTACATCGGATTGGAGTACTTGAGCCGCATCCCCATGCCGCCGCGCATTCCGGACCCGACGCCGGTCTGCCCGGTGTGGAAGAGCGTGATGACTCCTTCCTCGGCGCAGGCTTCGAGCACGGTGTAACAAGCCTCGCGGTCGTTCGGGAAAAAGCCCTGCATCGTCGGGTGGAACTTGAAACCCTTGACCCCGAACTCCTTGACCAGCCGCCGCACCTCGCGCGCACCGGCCTTGCCCTTCCAGGGGTCGACGGACGCGAAGGGGATCAGGATGTCGTCATTCTCCGCACAGATCTGCGCCACCTCCTCGTTGGAGTAGCGGCGAAAGCCCGTCTCGCGCTCCGCATCCACCGGAAAGATCACGGCGGCGATGTTGCGCTCGCGGTAGTATTCGGCGGTCTGCGCGGGCGACGGCAGCATCCCTTCCGCCCCGGCCGGGTTCTTGAAATACTTCGCCATGCCCGCCTGGAATTCGAGGTACCCGTCGTCGCGGCCGTGCGCTGCACGGTTCCTCGGCGTGGGTGTGGATATCGATCGCCTTGACGGCTGCAAAATCGACCATGGATGGCACCTTTCCCTCATGCGGCGAAACCTGCGCTGCGCGCTGGTCTCCGGTCTTGACCGTGGCTATAAAACGCTGGCACGGCTCGCTTCACAAGCCCGGAGGCACTTCATGGCAGACAGCGCAACCAGAACCGGCGTCATTCGCACCGAACTTCATGGCGACATCGCGGAGGTCGTGTTCGATCGGCCGGAAAAACGCAACGCCATGAACGACGACCTGATCGACGCGCTGGACGCTTTCTTCTCTCGCCCGCCGGAGGGCGTCCGTGCCGTGGTGATGCGTGGCGAGGGCGGCCATTTCTGTTCCGGCCTCGATCTGGCCGAACACAAGGACCGGACGCCGGAGGAAGGTGTCTACCACTCCCGCAACTGGCACCGGGTGACGGAACTGATCGAATTCGGCGGGCTGCCGGTCGTCTCCGTCCTCACCGGCGCGGTGATCGGCGGCGGGCTGGAGATCGCGACCTCGACCCATGTGCGCATCGCGGAGCCGTCGGTGCGGTTTCAGCTCCCCGAAGGCCGCCGCGGGATCTTCGTCGGCGGGGGTGCGACCGTCCGGGTCGGTCGGATCATCGGGCCGGACCGCATGCGGGAGATGATGCTGACCGGGCGCAACTACGGCGCGGCCGACGGCCTGGCGATGGGGCTCGCGCACTACGCCGTCGGTGAGGGCGAGGCGATGCCGATGGCGATGACGCTCGCCCGCAAGATCGCCGACAACGCGCCCTTCTCGAATTACCTGATGATCCAGTCGCTCGCCCGCATCAACGACATGAACCGCGCCGATGGGCTCTTCACCGAAAGCCTCGCCGCCGCCATGTCGCAGACGACGCCCGGCGCACAGGAGGGCATGCGCGCGTTTCTGGAAAAGCGAGAACCCGATTTCCACCGCAAGGACAAGGGGTGAGGTCGGCTGAGGCCACCACCCGAGGACAGGAGACACCGACATGACCGATTTCTTCGGAGACATAGCGCCGCTGCGCTTCGACCCGGACGCGGAGGGGCTGGCGTTCCGACACTATGACCCGGACGAGATGGTGATGGGCAAGCGGATGGAGGATCATCTGCGCTTTGCCGTCGCCTACTGGCACAGCTTCGCCTGGCCGGGCGGCGATCCCTTCGGCGGGCAGACCTTCGACCGGCCGTGGTTCGGCGACACGATGGAGTTGCGCGCGGATGAAGGCGGATGTCGCCTTCGAGATGTTCGAGTTGCTGGGCCAGCCGTTCTTCTGCTTCCACGATGCCGACATTCGCCCCGAAGGCGCGACGTTCGCCGAGAGCCGCCGGAACTTCGAGGAGATCGTGGATCTCTTCGCGGAGAAGATGGAGACGGCGAAGACCCGGCTGCTCTGGGGCACGGCCAACATGTTCTCCCACCGCCGTTTCATGTCGGGCGCGTCCACCAACCCGGACCCGGACGTGTTCGCGTGGAGTGCGGCGACCGTGAAACTCTGCATGGATGCGACGCACCGGCTTGGCGGTCAGAACTACGTGCTCTGGGGCGGGCGCGAGGGGTACGAGACGCTGCTCAACACCGATCTGGGGCAGGAACTCGACCACATGGGGCGGTTCCTGTCGATGGTGGTCGATTACAAGCACAAGATCGGGTTCGAGGGCCAGATCCTGTTGGAGCCGAAACCGCAGGAGCCGTCGAAGCATCAGTACGATTACGATGTCGCGACCGTGTACGGGTTTCTCAAGCGCTACGGGCTGGAGAACGAGGTGCGCATGAACATCGAGCAGGGGCACGCGATCCTGGCCGGGCATTCGTTCGAGCACGAGATCGCACTTGCCAACGCGCTCGGGAATCTTCGGGTCGATCGACATGAATCGCAACGACTACCAGTCCGGCTGGGACACCGACCAGTTCCCGAACAACGTGCCGGAGGTGGCGCTGGCCTATTACGAGATCCTGAAGGCCGGCGGCTTCACCACCGGCGGCACGAACTTCGATGCGAAGCTCCGGCGGCAGTCGCTCGATCCGGAAGATCTGATCGCCGCCCATGCCGGCGCGATGGACGTCTGCGCGCGCGGGCTGAAGGCCGCGGCGAAGATGCTGGAGGATGACGCGCTGGAGGCGCCGCGGCGCGCGCGGTACGCGGGGTGGGAGAGCCCGGAGGCGCAGGCGATGCTGAAGAGCGATCTGGCAACCATCGCCGCGCGGGTGGAGGAGGAAGGCATAAACCCCGAACCGCGGTCCGGCCGTCAGGAGATCCTGGAGAACATCGTCAACCGGTACGTCTGAGAGACCCCGCCCGGCCACTCCGACCAGCGAAAGCGGTCGGGCGGCCAGCGGCAGTGGACAGGTCTTACTCCGCCTCGTCCATCGGCGTCGCGTTCAGCTGCGCATAATTCTCGGCGCCGACGCGTCCATAGAGATCAAGCTGCGTCTCGAGCATGTCGATATGACCCTCCTCGTCGGCGAGCAACTCCTCGAACAACTCCTTCGTCACCCAGTCGCCGACCGACGCGCAGTATTCGCGCGCCTCCTTGTAGAGCGTCCGCGCGTCATGCTCGGCGGCGAGGTCGCACTCCAGCGTTTCCTTCGGGTTCTGCCCGATCCGCAGCGGGTCGAGCTTCTGCAGGTTCGGGTGGCCTTCGAGGAAGATGATCCGATCCATGATCTTGTCCGCGTGGTGCATCTCCTCGACGCTTTCCTCGCGGCTCTTCTTGGCCATCCGGCCCAATCCCCAATCGTCCTGCAGCCTGTAGTGAAGCCAGTACTGGCTGATCGCGGTCAACTCGCTGCGGAGCGCCTTGTTCAGGTATTCGATGACTTTGCTGTCGCCTTGCATGTCCGGGTATCCTGTCTTGCTTCGGCCCGAAGGTGACAGAGTTCCACCGGGACTTCCAGATTCTTGTTGCCGCGCATTGTCGCAACGAACAGCGGCAGGCAGCCGCCGCAATCAGGTGCCTTGCCGAGCGCCCGATACACCTTGCCGGGCGTGATCAGGGTCGCTTGGTCGGCCGCCCGCATCCAGTCGATTGCAGCGTGAATGTCCTTGTCCGAAATTCCCTGGCACTGACAGACGATCATCACGAAAACTCCGTCGGATTCGGTTGGCGTTTCAGCATCATACTAGCTGCCGATCGAGTGAGGGTCACGTCGTGTCTCCAGATCAGATCAATGCAGCGTGGCCGGTTGGGGGTGGTCATGTGTCGCAGCACGCGACATCAGCGACATCCGCTTCAGCGCCAGCCCGAACTCCTGGGCCAGCCCGACGAGCACGGGCGCCATGTCGGCCCGCACGATCGTGGCTGCGAGCATCAGCGCGTCATCCCGCGCGCCCTCGCTCGCGTAACCCACGAAATGCGCAAAACATGCCTCGTCCGCGCCAAGGCACTTGCAGGCCACGTCGTGCCGCATCAGCGGACGCCGCCCGTGCCGCGCGCAGAGATCGCACAGCGTCTCGAAACTCTTCAGCGCTTCACGCCCCGCTCCCGATCCGAGCGTGCGCGCAAAATCCGACCAGACCCGGTTCTGGCTGTCGGGCCCGTCGCACCAGAGCCGCAGATAGAAGACGGCACCGGCCTCGACCGCGTCCAGCTCGGCGACGTATCCGACCGGCGCCGCGCCGCGATGGGATCTCGTTTCGCTCATTTCGTGAGGATCAGCTTGCCGGCCCGGGTGACGCGCAGGGTGTAATCCTGCTGGCCGAGCCGAATGATGGCCAGACCGCCACCTTCTGTCAGCTCCAGTGCGTCGTGCCTTGGGAGCTCCTTCTGCACAGTCTTCCGCATGTCCGCGCCACATGTCATGCCCATCTGCGCACCTCCGGCCTTTGCTCGATCCGATCAAGCAGCCATTCGATCGAGCCGATCTCCGCGCTCACCATTCCGAAAACGGTGACGAGAATCTCGCGGCAATCGGATCGACATGACTGATGCTGCATGGCGCTGCGTACCTCGGGTGTCATCTGCAACTCCTTCTTCGGTTTCCAAACGTGCTGGCTGACCCGAAGGCGATGGCTGGCGTCTGCAGTTAAATCTGAGTGTTTCAGTCGGATTTGTCAATCTGCGTTTTTGGTCAAACTGGTTCCGTCCGCTCGCCACCCCGACGTTGGCATTCCAACAGTGAAAAGGCGCGAGCGTTTGCGCCCGCGCCTTCAGTTTTGCCTGCCTGAGAAGGATCAGTCGTGCGAAGCACCACGCCGTTGCAGCGTCAGCGCACCATCCCCATCACGGTCCATCCGCTCGACGACTCCTTCAAGGCGAATATCGATTTCATCGCTGCCGATCATGCCATCGCCATCCGCGTCCATTTCCTGGAACGCATCGACCATGAGAAACCGCGTGAACTCGCGATAGAGCGTGTCGAATTCCTCGATCGACAATGCGCCGTCGCCCGACGCGTCCGCCTCGGTCAGTTTCGCCGCGCGAAACGCGTCGACCTCTTCCTGGGTCACCGCGCCGTTGCCATCGGCGTCCACGGCGACAAAGATGTTGCGGAACATCTCTCCACCGCCGCGGCGCCCGAAGCCGTGATGCCCGCCGTGGCCGCGTCGGTGGCCATCGCCGCGATACTCGGCCTTGGCCGGCTTCGCGTCCTGAGCCTGCGGGTTGACTTCGGGCCGATCCTGCGCCGTCGCAACGACCGCACCAGAAACTGCCATGAGCGTGATGAGAAAGCCTGCCTGAATCAGGTTCGAAGTCTTCATTGTGTGATCCTTTCTGTCTCGATCTCTCGCGCGGCGCTGTCGCCGCCGATGACACCGATCTAGGGGATCCGGGCGCGAAAGGTTTGTCAGCGGAATGTCCGTTTTGTCGCCGGCCGTCGCATCTCGCCGACTTGATACATGTTGCGACAATCCAGCATGGCGCGATGATGCCGGCAGGCTGGTGTGAAGGCGGATCTTCGCTGTATCTCTGGGCGCGGGACCGGACATACGGAAGACGAAGGCACGCATGGACAGCATCGAATTCCAGATCCTGATCGTCGACGATGCCCGCGACATCCGCGAGCCGCTGGGCCAATATCTGCGCAAACAGGGGTATCGCACGCAGCTTGCCGCCAACGCCACGGAGGCTCGGCGTCTTCTGGACGAGGCCGTGATCCATCTCGTCGTGCTCGACATCATGATGCCGGGCGAGGATGGGCTGAGCCTCTGCCGCTGGATCGTGGGGCGTGGCGGCCCCCCGGTGATCCTGTTGACCGCGATGGCCGACGACACCGACCGGATCGTCGGGCTGGAGCTGGGCGCGGACGACTACATCGTGAAGCCGTTCAACCCGCGCGAACTGCTGGCCCGGGTCCGCGCCGTGTTGCGCCGCGTCCCGCCCCCTGCCCCGCAGATCCGACAGGGACAGCGACGGTTCGCAGGCTGGTGCCATGATCCGACGACGCACCGGCTGGACCACGTGGACGGGCGGCAGGTCGGCCTGACCTCCGGCGAGAGCCGCCTGCTGGCAGTGCTGCTCGACCACCCGCGCACCGTGCTGGACCGCGACCGGCTGCTGGACCTGACGGCGGGACGCGAGGCCAAGGCCTATGACCGCGCGATCGACAACACCGTGAGCCGCCTGCGCCGCAAGATCGAACCCGACCCCAAGGCACCCAGCCTGATCGTCACGGAATGGGGAGGCGGCTACATGCTCACCGCCGACGTCGAGGACGCATGAGGAGGCTGCGCCGCCTGATCCCGCAGGGCATGGCCGGCCGGTTCGCGCTGCTTCTGGCCGTTGCGCTGGTCGCGGCGAACCTGATCGCGCTCGCCCTGCTGTCGCTGGAGCGGGTCCGGCTGGACCAGGCCGCGCGCACCTCGCGCGAGATCGAGCGGATCGTGTCCCTGGTGCCCGCCATAGAAGCCGTCGCGCCCTCGGACCGGGACGAGATCGCACGGCGTGCCTCCACCCGGTTCTCGCGCGTGCGCATCCGCGCGGGCCCGATCGTCCGGAGGCCGCCGACGGGCGTGCGATCCCGCGATCTGACGAACGAACTGACCGAAGCCCTGCCGGGCCGCACCGTTCAGGCCGCGATCTTCGTCCGGCGCGAGGACGGACCGGACGATGCGGACGACGGTCGCGCGGACGACCGCGGCGACCGGGGCTGGCGCACGCGGCACTGGTCCGACCGGTGGCGCGGGCGCGAAACCATTGTCGTCTCCATCCGGCTGCTTGGACCCGAAGGCGAGGCGCCGCAGTGGCTGAATGTCGTGGCCCGAGACCCCAGGTCGCGCCCGCCGGGGATGCAGGAGGAGGTCTTCTTCCTCGTGCTCGGGCTGTCGCTGGCGGCGGTGCTTGGGGTCGGGCTGATCTTCATCCGGCGGCTGACGCGCCCCTTGGCCGCCATTGCCGAGGCCGCGCGCGCGGCGGGCCGGGGCGACCGTACCGCGCGCGTGCCCGAAGAGGGCGCCCGGGAGATGCGCGACGCCGCGGCCGCGTTCAACGACATGCAGTCCCGCATCGCGCGCTTCGACAGCGAACGGATGCGCACGCTGGCCGCCGTCGGCCACGATCTGCGGACGCCGATCACCTCGCTCCGCATCCGCGCCGAACTGCTGGACGAGTCGGAGGGCGAACCGATCATCCGAACGCTCGACGAGATGAACGTGATGGCGGACGGGCTGATCGCCTATGCCCGCGGGGCGGGATCTGCCGAAGACCCGCAGGCGCTCGATCTCGTCCCGTTCCTCCGCCGGCTCTGCGAGGACCGCGGGGCGAAGTTCCTGTCCTCGCCCGACGTGACCATGACGGCGCAGCCAGTGGCGCTGGGTCGTGCGATCGGGAACCTGATCGACAATGCGCTGCGCTACGGCGGCATGGCGGAGGTTTGCCTGAGCCCAGAGCCCGGCGCCGCCATCATCACCATCGAGGATGACGGCCCCGGCATTCCGCCCGAGCGACTGGACGACATGTTCGAACCCTTCGTGCGGGGCGAGGAAAGCCGCAGCGCCGAGACAGGTGGCGCGGGATTGGGGCTGTCGATCGCCCGCAACGTGATCTCCAATCATGGCGGTACGATCACGCTTGAAAATCGCGAAGCGGGCGGGCTGAGGGTCCGGGTCTGGCTGCCGTTGAAGACGGAGGCGTGACGTGATGCGCGTGCTCTGGAAGTCTGCGGTCTTTACGCTGCTGATCGCGGTTTCGCTGCTCGGCTGCCAGCACGTTCGCATGTCGCAAGGACCGGAGTTGACGGCCCCGCCTGACGGCACCCTGCGCCTTGCCACCTACAACGTGCACTACATCCTCGTGAACCGGCGCGGGGGGCGGTGGGGTCTTTCGGGGTGGGAACGCCGCAAACATCCGCTCGACGCGGCGTTTCAGGCGTTGGACGCGGACGTGGTGGCGTTTCAGGAGATGGAGAGCTTTGCCGGCGGCAATGCCGACACGTCGAACCTGGCCCGCACGTGGCTCCTGGAGAACAACCCCGAATATGCCGCAGCGGCAATCGGCGACTGGCGAGGTTTCCCCTCGACCCAGCCCGTGTTCTACCGCACCCGCCGGTTGGACCTGCTGGACCAGGGCTGGTTCTTCTTCTCGGAGACGCCGGAGGTCATCTACTCCCGCACGTTCGACGGCTCCTACCCGGCCTTCGCGTCCTGGGCGCGCTTTCGCACGACGAAAGGTGGCGCGGAATTTCGCGTGCTGAACGTGCATCTGGATTACTCCAGCGCGGAGAACCGCCGCCGGTCCATCGACCTGATCGCGGCCCGCGTGGCGCCATGGATCCGCGACGGCGAAACGGTCTTCCTCGCCGGCGACCTCAATGCGCGGCTGGGATCGTCGCTGCACGATCGGCTCGAGGAGGTCGGCCTGACATTCACGGAGGTTCCCGGCGCGACCTACCACCTTGATTACGGGCTTCACCTCTTCGGCGCGATCGACCACATTGCGTTCGCCGGTGCCGCGCGGCCGGTCGGCCCACCGATGGTGCTGCGCCAGAAATTCGGGCCGGTCCGGGCCAGCGATCACTACCCGGTCGTGGCCGATTTCCGACTGGCGCAGTGATCGGACGATCAGCGTTTCGCGCGGGGATCGATCAGCCTCCGGATCAAGCCTTTCCGCGTGACCTGCCCGACGACCTGCCCATCCCGTTCGACGGACAGGACATTGTCGGCTTCCGAGATCCGTGCCATGAGGTCGCCGACCGCGAGGCCCGCCGACACCGCCGGCCCCGTCGCAGCGCCGGTCGACGGCTCCATCACGTCTTCGGCCGTCAGCACGCCAAGCGGATTCATGTGCGCCACGAAATCGGCCACGTACCCATTGGCGGGATCGGAGAAGATGTCCTTGGGCGTGCCGCATTGCACGATCCGGCCGTCCTCCATGATCGCGATCCGGTTGCCGATCTTGAACGCCTCGTCGAGATCGTGGCTGACGAAGATGATCGTCCGCTTCAGCCGCGACTGCAGCTCTAGCAGTTCGTCCTGCAGCCGGGTGCGGATCAGCGGGTCGAGCGCGGAGAACGGCTCGTCCATCAGCAGGATCGGCGCATCGGTGGCAAAGGCGCGGGCAAGCCCCACGCGCTGCTGCATGCCGCCCGACAGCTCCCCCACCTTGCGGTCGGCCCAGTCGGAGAGCCCGACCAGTTCGAGCTGCTGTTCGACCTTGGCGCGGCGTTCCGTCTTTCCCATGCCGCCCAATTCAAGGCCCAGACCGACATTCTCCCAGACCGTCCGCCAGGGCAGAAGTCCGAACTGCTGGAACACCATGGCCACGCATTCGCGCCGGACCCGCTGAAGATCGGATTTAGACGCATGGGTGACGTCGCATTGCCACGCGCCGTCGAAGATCGTTACCGCGCCCCGCGCAACCGGATTGAGTCCGTTCACCGCACGCAACAGGGTGGATTTCCCGGAGCCCGACAAGCCCATCAGCACGAGGATCTCGCCCTCGGCCACGTCGAGCGTGCAATTATGAACGCCCAGCACCTGGTCGGTCTCCGCCTGGATGGCCCCCCGGTCCTTGCCCGCATCCATCAGGGGCAGCGCCTTGGCCGGCGCATCGCCGAAGACGATCGAGACGTTGTCGATCATGACCGCACTGCTCATGACCGGTTCCCCGAGTTCAGCATGCGGTCGAGGATGATCGCCACGACGACGATCACGAAGCCGCTCTCGAAGCCGAGCGAGGTGTTGACCTGGTTGAGCGCCCGGACGACCGGCACGCCGAGACCATCGGCACCGACCAGTGCGGCGATGACCACCATCGACAGCGACAGCATGATCGTCTGGTTGAGCCCCGCCATGATCTGCGGGAACGCGTAGGGAAGCTCCACCTTCCACAGCGTCTGCCGCGGGGTGGCCCCGAAGGCGCGGGCGGCCTCGAGCAGCGTCATGGGGGTGGAGGCGACGCCGAGACAGGTGAGCCGGATCGGCGCCGGCAGCACGAAGATCACCGTGGCGATCAGCCCGGGCACCATGCCGATGCCGAAGAAGACGATCGCCGGGATGAGGTAGACGAAGGTCGGCAGCGTCTGCATCAGGTCCAGGATGGGTCGCATGGCGGCATAGAGCCGCGGCCGGTGCGCGGCGGCGATCCCGATCGGCACACCCACCGCCATGCAGACGATGCAGGCAAAAAGCACCAGCGTCAGGCTTTCCGTGGTTTCCTCCCAGTAATCCTGGTTGAGGATGAAGAGGAAGCCCAGCAGGACGAACAGACAGATCTTCCAGTTGTGCTGAAGCAGCCAGGTCAGCGCGACGAAGACGGCGATGACGAAGAGCGGGTTGGGCGTCTGCAACAGCCACAGCATCGCGTCGATGCCGTCCTCCATCGCGTAGGAAAAGAGGTCGAGCGGGCCCTGGAAGTTATCCCGGATCCATTCGAACACCGCTGCGGCCCAGTCGCCGACGGGGATCTTGTTCTCTGTCAGCCACTCCACTCCGATCCCCTTGTGTCAAAGCGGTTCCAACCCCGGATTTCTGCTTTCGCCGTACCGATTGGCCGTCGAAAGTGGACACCGGCCTTTCGCATCTGACCGGATGAAACCACGAGGAAGAGCCCGGCCCAGCCCGCGGGCCGGGTCATTCGTCAGAACGGTCGGTTCACAGCCCGAGGCTCTCCTTGACCGCCGGCATCGCTTCGCCACCATCGACGGTGGTCACACCGTCAAGCCAGCCGTCGAGAACCTCCGGGTTCGCCTTCAGCCATTCCGTCGCCGCCTCTGCGGGATCCGCGCCCTCATCGAGGATCGCGCCCATGATCTCGTTCTCCATGGCAAGCGAGAATTCGAGATTTTCCAGCAGTTGCCCCACATTTTCGCATTCTTCGACATAGCCCGCGCGGGTGTTGGTCTGCACCGTCGCGCCGCCCAGGTTCGGGCCGAAGAAATCGTCGCCCCCCTCGAGATAGGTCAGGTCGTAATTCGCGTTCATCGGATGCGGCTCCCAGGCGAGGAAGACGACCGGCTCGCCGCGCCGATCCGCGCGCGCGACTTGCGCCAGCATTCCCTGCTCGGAGCTTTCGACAACGTCGAACTCGGACAGGCCGAACGCGTCCTCGTCGATCATGGACTGGATCAGCCGGTTGCCGTCATTGCCCGGCTCGATCCCGTAGATCGTGCTTTCCAGCGCCTCGGCATTCTCAGCGATGGATCCGAAGTCTTCGATCCCCAACTCGGCGCCCGCGGAGTTCGTCGCCAACGTGTATTTCGCGCCCTCGAGGTTCGTGCGCACGGTGTCCACGGTTCCGGCCTCGCGATAGGGCGCGATGTCGGCCTCCATCGTGGGCATCCAGTTGCCGAGGAACACGTCCACGTCGCCGTTGGCCAGCGAGGTATAGGTCACCGGCACGGACAGAACCTTGATGTCGGTCTCGTAGCCCAGCGCGTCGAGGACGACGGTGGTTGCGGCTGTGGTCGCGGTGATGTCGGTCCAGCCCACGTCCGAGAAAGTGACCGTGTCACATTGCGCATGGACCGCGCCCGCGGCGCAAAGGGTGACTACGGACAGTGTCGAGGCGAATTTCATGAGTGATACTCCCTTGTCGCGCCGTTTCTTCGGCGCAGTATTCCCGAGCCATCAAAGCTCGATTTATGGCGCCGCACGTCAAAGCGCCTGTCGCCGTGTAACATAAAGAGGGTGCGCCCGCATTCGCAAGCGGAACACGCCAGAAAGCTGGTGGTTGGGAAAGGGGTGCTTGGAAACGAAGATCGCCGATCATTGCGACTGTACGTTTGTCCGGTTCGACAACGGCTTGCAGCGTTTGAACTCGAGTGACCGGCATGATATGATAGCGCTAACCGGGTGCCCGGTCCGGATTGCGGTCCTGCAAGAGGCGGCGACATCATCATCGATGACCGATTGATCGACCGCGAAACCCATACCACGTGATGCCTGCCCGTAACGAATGCAGCGAGGAAACCAGCAGATGACACTGCACCCGACCATCGTCCGCGTCACCGACCGGATCGTCGACCGAAGCGATCCGACGCGGCAAGCGTATCTTGCGCGAATGCGCGAGGCGAGTTCAAAGGGGCCGTCGCGGGCGCATCTCTCCTGTTCCGGCCAGGCGCATGCCTATGCCGCGGCGGGCGAGGATCAGGACCGGCTCGCGACGCAATCCGCGGGCAATCTCGCGATCGTCACCGCCTATAACGACATGCTGTCGGCCCATCAGCCGTTCGAGCGGTTTCCCGACCTGATCCGGGCCGCGGCGCGCGAGGTCGGTGGCACCGCGCAGGTCGCGGGCGGCGTGCCGGCCATGTGCGATGGCGTGACGCAAGGAGAGGCGGGCATGGAGCTGAGCCTCTTTTCCCGCGACGTGATCGCGCTCGCCGCCGGGGTGGCGCTGTCGCACAACACGTTCGACGCGGCCGTTTTCCTCGGCGTCTGCGACAAGATCGTGCCGGGGCTGGTGATCGCGGCGCAGGCCTTCGGGCATCTGCCGGCTGTCTTCATGCCGGCCGGGCCCATGACCAGCGGGCTGTCGAACGACGAAAAGGCCAAGGTGCGCAACGCGTTCGCCGCCGGAGAAGTGGGGCGCGACGCGCTGATGGCCGCCGAGATGGCAGCCTATCACGGACCCGGAACCTGCACCTTCTACGGCACCGCCAACACCAACCAGATGCTGATGGAGTTCATGGGGCTGCACCTGCCGGGCGCGAGTTTCGTCAATCCGGGCACCGAGCTGCGCGACGCGCTGACCTCCGAAGGCGCCCGCCGCGCGCTGTCGCTCTCCGCGCTCGGCAACGACTACACGCCGGTCTGCGACATCCTCGACGAGAAGGCCTTCGTGAACGGCATCGTCGGTCTGAACGCGACGGGCGGATCCACGAACCTGCTGATCCACCTGATCGCCATGGCGCGCGCTGGCGGCATCCTGCTCGACTGGGAGGATTTTTCGGAGTTGTCGGATGTCACGCCGCTGCTGGCGCGGGTCTATCCGAACGGGCTCGCGGACGTGAACCATTTCCATGCCGCGGGCGGTCTCGGCTACATGATCGGCGAGTTGCTGAAGACCGGCCTGCTGCATCCCGATACCCGGACCGTGTCGGGCGAAGGACTGGAGCACTACACGCAGGAACCGAAACTGATCGACGGCGCGCTGACCTGGCAGGCTGGTGCGGGCGAAAGCCTAAACGACAAGATCCTGCGCCCCGCGTCCGACCCGTTCCAGCCCAAGGGCGGGCTGAGCCTGCTCCGGGGCAACCTCGGCACGTCGGTCATGAAGGTCTCCGCCGTCGCCGAGGAGCACCGCGTGGTCGAGGCGCCGGTGCGCGTCTTTCATGACCAGGAACAGGTGAAGGCCGCGTTCAAGGCGGGCGAGTTCACCGGCGACGTGATCGTTGTGGTCCGGTTTCAGGGACCCAAGGCCAACGGCATGCCGGAATTGCACTCCCTGACGCCCGTCCTGTCCGTCCTTCAGGGGCGTGGCCACAAGGTCGCGCTCGTGACCGACGGCCGCATGTCGGGCGCGTCGGGCAAGGTGCCCGCGGCCATTCACGTGGTGCCGGAGGCCGTGGATGGTGGTCCGATCGCCCGGCTCAGGGACGGCGACATGATGCGGGTGGATGCGATCGAGGGCACGCTGGCGATCCTCGATCCGGCCGTGCTGGACAGGCCGGCCGAGACCGCGGATCTCTCAAGCTACCACGCCGGCACGGGTCGCGAGCTCTTTGCGGCATTCCGGAGCGCCGTCGGAACAGCGGACCACGGCGCGTCGATTTTCGGTTGAGCCGCGCGAAGCGGCGGCAGCGTTCCGGTCAGTTGAGCCCGTCACGCGCGATCTGCAACGCAAGCTGCGTGATCGTGTCCGACCGCGCCCTGGCGAAATCGGGCGGGCCTGGCTCCGGCGGCAGCGCGGACGTGACCGAAAAGAGCCGCGCCGTCCCCCTGCCGCCGCCTTCGAGCGGCGCCACGAAATACTGACCGGCGAGAATGAAGATGCCGGCCGTCGCCCGCATGTCCTCGACCCGGACGTCGACCCGAGCGCTGGGATACTGGTCGAACGGCCAGGGTTCCGGCGCGACCCGGCTGCGGGTGATCTGCGACAACGCCCGCGCGAGGCTGAGCGTCGTCGACCGCGTCGGATCGTCGGCCCAGAGAAGATCGGCGGATCCGGTCAGGACGCCCGCGCTGTCTTCGGTGAAGATCTCCTCACCGGAGGCGTAGGTCGGCAGCGACACTTCCAGAACCTCGATCCCGGCAAAGCGGCTGCGCACGGTTTCGGTGATGGCCGGCATGGGCGCGGTGACGCGCCGAACCTCACCGGCGCAGGCGACGAGTGTCAGGGCAATTGCAGCGATCAGAAGCGATTTCATCTAGCGTCCCAGGATAAGGGAATTCGGCCGGCGCTCCAGTGCCCGGGCCAACGAGGCAACCGCATCGGCGGCCCGCTGCACATCGCGCAGCGCGGAAAGGGTGGTGCGGTTGAAGTCCGAATTGTCGGAATAGGCGGCGAGCGTGGTCGACGCGCTGGCGAGAAGGCGTTCGAGGCGTTCGACGATGGCCGGCAACTCGTCGGCCGCCCGCGCCACGGAATCGGCGGCGCGACCGGTCGCGTCCAGGGTCTGGTTCGCCGACGCGATCAGACCACCCTCGCGAATCTCCGCGAGCGACGCGTCGAGTTCCCGCAATGCCCCGGAGAGGGCCGCCGGCAGCTCCGATTCGGAGACGTCCGCAAAGAGTGTGTCGGCGGTGTCGAGAACCTCTGACAGCTCCCGCGCGACGTCTTCCAGCGGCAATTCCTCCACCCGCGCCGCCACGCCCTGGAGTTGTTGGATCAGCTCCGGGATGCCGCTGGTTGAGCTTTGGACCGCCCGCGCGGCCTCTTCAGCCGACGCCAGTGCCGAGGTCAGGCTTGCCGCCGCACCTTCGCGTTCCAGATCGTCGAGGATGACGGTGAGCCCCGCCAGAGCCTCGCCCAGCCGGGCCGGCAGCGCCTGCGTATCGCTTTGTTCGAGGATGTCGCGCACCGAGGCGATCAAGCCGTTGGCATCGCTCAGCGTCTGTTCCAGCGGCAAAGCTGCCGCCTTGGCCGCGACAGCTTCGATGCGGTCTATCAGGTCGGGAAGAGTCTCGGCCGCCCTCCCGACCGAATTGGCCGCATTGGCCGCTCCGTCGACGGCTGCCAGCAAGCGTTCGACGACATTCTCCGCGTCCACTGACTGCAAGACACTGCGCAGATCCCCGACGACCGCCTGCAGGTCGGTGAGAACCGCGGTGATTTCGCTCGGAAGAGCCTGTATCGCCTCGCTGCCGATCACGCCGCGCGCATCCGCGAGCAGTCGGCGCAACTCCACCGGCGTCTGACGGATCTCTTCGCTCGACACCAGCGCCGCCGCATTGTCGAGGAAGGCGATGGCGTTGTCGAGAAGCTCCTCGAAAGGCAGGGCGTTCACGCGTTCGAGCACCCCGGTTGCGGATGCCCTCATGTCGGAGATTTCGCTGTCGGTGACCGGCAATGTCGGCAGAGCGACATCTTCCAGAGTTAGCGCGGCGGGCTCCGCCTCGTCGAGCATCGCCAGTTCGACCTTGAGCCCGCCGGTCAGCAACGAGGCCGACGCCAGCCGGGCACGCATGCCTTCGTCGATCTGCCCTGCAAGAAACTCGAGCGCGGCCTCTTCGGTGGCTTCGTCGGGCAGGCCGAAGCGTGTCATGTTCAGGTCGAGCGTCGCGATGAGCCTCGCGCGCCGGTCGCCGAAGCGGTCGGCATCGACCAGACCGGTCACATTCGCGACCTCACCCACCTTCAGACCGCGCCACTCGACGGCCGCCCCCGAGGTGAGACCGCTCACGTTCTCTGCAAAGAGCGCCTGGACGCGCGTGGTCTGGCCATCGGTATCCTCGAAGACGCTGCGCCGTGCGGTTGCCTCGTTCGGATAGACTTCGAAAACGGCGCCGTTTCCGACTTCCTGCCCGCCGGAGACCAGCGTCTCGAAGGTGACGCCGCCCGAAATGAGGGAGGCGAGCGACGAAAAGTCGAGCTGCGCGCCCGATGGACCGACATTGAAACTGAACCCGGACGCGTCCCAGAACCGCGTCTCCGTCGTCACCAGCCGGTCGTGCGGGGCGTAGATCACGGCATCCGCAAAGACCCAGCGTCCGTCCCGGGATATGTTCGCAGACCCGATGCGTCCGACCTCGATCCCCTTGAAGACGATGGGCGTGTTCTCGGTCAGCCCCCCTTTGCCGGATGTCCGCAGTTCGAACCTGGCGCCGTTGCGGTCGCCCGTCAGCAGCGGCGCATCTGCGCGCCCGACAAACGAACGCACGAGCCCGCCCGGTTCCGCATCCCAGCTGCCCTGGATGTAGACGCCGGACAGAACGGTATCGAGGCCGGTCACGCCGCTCGTCGTCACCTCCGGGCTCACCACCCAGAATTCGGCACTCTCATCGACGAAGGGCGCCACGTCCTTGTCGAGACGCACCTCGATCCTCACCTGCGCCAAAGCGTCGGAGAAACCGATGTCCTCCACCATGCCCACGGTCACATCGCGGTACTTGAGCTGGGTCTCTTCGGCGATGATGCCGCGGGCGCTGTCGAAAGTGATCTCGATCAGCGGACCGCGATCGGAATAGTTGTTCCACGCGACATAGATCGCGATGATCAGCGCGCCGACCGGCACGAGCCAGACCAGCGATGCCACGTCGAACATCGACTTGCGGGCCCGTTCGACCGGAACGTCGGGGATATCATCGCTCACGTTTCATCGACCTTCAGCGCGTCTGCCTGGCGATCCCATATCAACCTGGAGTCGAAACTCAGAGCAGACAGCATCGTGAATATCACGGAAAATGCAAATGCGAGGCTTGCGATCCCCGGGCGGATGGACGCGGCGACGTTCAACTGCACCAGCGACGCGAGGATCGCGACGACGAACACGTCGATCATCGACCAGCGCCCGATGAATTCGACCACCTCGAAGAGCTTCTGCCGCTTGCTTGCGGACATGCGCGCGCCGTGTCGCACACTGAGCGCGAGGTAGGCGATGGCAAAGAACTTGCCCAGCGGAATCAGAACGGAGGCGGACAGGATGACGATCGCGATGCCGTAGGATCCGTGGCTCGCGATTTCGATCGCACCGCCGATGATCGTCGACGTCTCGGTGTGGAACAGCATCCGCGTTTCCAGCATGGGATAGATGTTGGCCGGTATGTACGCCATGACTCCCGCAACCCACCATGCCCAGACGCGCTGAATGCTGTGTGCGTCCCGCGACGACAGCCTGCTGCCGCAGCGTCCGCAGCGTTGCGACACCGGCGGCCAGACCCTGCCGCAGCGGCGGCACGCGATCAGTCCGGCCTCCCGCGAGGTCACGAGTTCCTGTGCGGCAGCGCTCATCTTTCCAGGGACTTCCACACCGACCAGCGGCACATGAAGGTGTCCTGAACGACGACGAGCAGGACGAGGCCCGCGAAGAGCCAGAAGGCCGGTCCAACCTCGATCCGTGCCAGATCCGTCACCTTGATGAGCGCGACGGCACATCCGATCACGAAGATTTCGGCCATCGACCAAGGCTTCAGCACTTCGGCAAGGCGGAATGCCCGCCGTGCCTGCCGTGCGGGCGGACGATCGAAGACGACGGGCACGAGGACATACATGGTCAGGACCGCACGAAGCAGCGGAAGAAACAAGATGAGTGCGGCGACTGCCAGCGACAGGATCATCAGGGGCCCCGAGAACGCGAGGGCTGTGTCCAGCAACTTGGCATCGTTGCTGAACCCCAGCCGGCTTATGTGCAGAAACGGTAACGATATGGCGCAAACACCGAATATCAAGGTCGAGAGCGCCAATGAGATGATGATGAGTCCGGCCTTGCGCACCGGTGCGATCAGGACGGTGTGGCACCGGTGACAGATCGCGCGCTCACCCCACAGCGGATCGACCGCGCGGTAAAGCGCATCGCAATGCGGGCACGCGATCAACTCGTCCAGCGGTATGTCGGTCACGCTCTTCAGGGTGCGCCTCCTTCCGCTGCTAGGTGACGTGTCACCGTGGCAAGATCAAGTCTCAAAACGGTTTTTGACGAACATGGGCAGTGCGCCAACGCCCTGACCACGCATCGCTACCTGCGCTCGGGCCGGCGCGACATCAGGTGCCGGATCCCTTGGCGGACACAACCGACGCGCGAGCGCGGTCAGAACTTGCGTGATAGAAAGTCGCGGATGTCGAGCACCGATTTCTCGTCCATCGACACGTAGACCAGCGACATGTTGGTGCGTTCGCTGACCATCTGGCCGGGATAAGGCAGGTAGCTCAGTTCGCGCGAGCCGAAGGAGGGCGAGGCGGTGCCGACCTGCCATTCGGTCTTCAGCTCCACGTCGACGAGCTTCAGCGCCGTCTCGCCCGCCCTGCCCCGGACGCTCGAAGCGGCACGCCGGCGAGCCGCAGGTAGCTCGTCTTGTCGGCGGCCTGGACGAACCCGTCGATGAACTGCGTGGCCAGGACCTGCAGCTCCGCCGCCTCGTCCTCCGGCGTGCATGTGGCTGTGCAGGTGATCGCCGTGCGGGTGGTTGTGGCCGACATGGCCGTTGCACGATGTCATGTGGCATTGGACCACCTCCGGCCTTCGAACTCGCCGTGCGGGATCGTCACCGGCTTGTCGATATGCGCCTTGTGCGCGCCCAGCTTGCCGGCGGCCACCAGCGAGCCCAGCACGTCGACGATGACCCGCGTGCCCATCAGCGCGGTGATCTCGGACTGGTCGTAGGGCGGCGAGACCTCGACCAGCTCCATCCCGCAGATGCCCTCGGCCGCGACCTTGGAGGCCAGCGCCAGCGCCTCGCGCGGCAGGAAGCCGCCCGGTTCGGGCCAGCCGGTGCCGGGCACGAAGCCGCAGTCGATCGAGTCGATGTCGAAGGACATGTAGACCATGTCGACCCCGTCCCAGGCCATCTCCAGCGCCATCTCGGCGGTCTTGTCGATGCCCATCCGCTCCATGTCGGACATGGTGATGATGTTGGTCTCGCGCTCGCGCGCGACCTTCACCGCCTCGCGCGGGACCTGCCAGCCGCCGATGCCGACCTGCACGAGGTTCTTCGCCGGCACGTTGGGCATGTTGGTGGCGTGGAACCACGGCGTCGTGTGCATCCGCTCGTCGAGGTCCTTTTCCTGGATGTCGGCGTGGCGGTCGAAATGCACGATGCCGATCTTCTTCGACGTGCACTCGGCGATGCCGCGCACGCAGGGGAAGCCGATGGAATGGTCGCCGCCGATCATGATCGGCAGCGAGCCGCGAGGAGAAGACGTGGCTGACCGCGCGGCTGATCTGGTCGAAGCTCTTCTCGATGATTGGCGGGGATGGTGAAGACGTCGCCCGCGTCGCAGAGCGTCATCTGCTCGCGCAGGTCGACGCCCATCTCGTAGTTGTAGGGCGTGTAGAGCGCGGAGATCTTGCGCACGCCCTGCGGGCCGAACCGGGTGCCGGGGCGGTAGGTGGTGCCGCCGTCGAAGGGGATGCCCAGCACGGTGGCGTCGTAATGCTGCACCTCCGTGACGTCCTCGGCATAGGGCGCCTTGAGGAAGGTGTTGATGCCGGCGTAATGCGGCAGTTCGCCGCGCGCGAAGGTGGGGATCGACTTGTCCTCGATGCTGTCGGCGCCGGTCAGCCCCATGCGCAGCGCCCAGCGCCGTTCCTCGTCCCAGCGGTTGCCGGGGATGTCGGCCTCGGCCTGCATCGACTTCCAGCCCTGCAGCTTCGTCAGGTCCGGATGGTGGTGGCGGCGCCGCGAGGTGGCGCCGGTCCGCGGGGTGGTGCGAGCGCGTCCGGTCAGGCGGGACGAAGAACATGGGTTTCCTCCATCAGGGTCGGTCTGGGTCTGGAACGGGATGCCGCCGTCGCGGGCATCGAAATCGTAGGTGATGGTGGCGCCGTAGGCCTCCGGGATCGTGTCGGGTCCCAGCGCGGCTTGTCGAAGACCAGCACGCGGTCGCCCAGCTTGAAGCCCTCGGCGAGGTCGTGGGTGACCATGAAGACGGTCATGCCGGTCTCGGCCCGCAGGTCCTGCAGGAAGTCGTGCATCGAGAGCCGCGTGCCGGGGTCGAGCGCGCCGAAGGGCTCGTCGAGCAGCAGGATGCGCGGCGTGGCGGCCAGCGCCTGCCCGATGGCGAGCCGCTGCTGCATCCCGCCCGACAGCGTGGCGGGGTATGGCGTCGGCGACGTGGTCGAGCCCGATCCGCGCGAGCGTGTCGTCGGCACGCGCACGCGCCTCCTTCCGGGCTTGGCCGAAGAACCTGCCCCAGCGGCGTCGCGAAGCCTCGCCGGCGACGATGTTCTCCCGCACGGTCATGTGCGGAAAGACCGAGTAGCGCTGGAACACCACGCCGCGGTCGAGCCCGGGTTCGCTGGCCGGTCCGCGCCGGCCATGCGGATTGTCGCCGCGGGTCGGCCGTTCCTGCGCCAGCAGCAGCCGCAGGAAGGTGGACTTGCCGCAGCCCGAGGCGCCGACGATGGAGATGAACTCGCCCTCCTCCACCTCGACGTTGACCCGCTCGAGGATCGGACGCGGCCCGTAGGACTGCAAGACGTTCTCGGCGGTCGACGAAGCTCATCCGCACGCTCGCCTGACCGTGGGCACACGATCAGAACATGCCGTTGGCGTTGGCGCTCGGTCTCGGGCATCACCTGCAGCACGTCCCAGTGCTCGACGACGCGGCCAGCGGCATCGAGCCGGAAGATGTCGATGCCGGCATAGTCGTCCGAGGTCGGCCATTCCTGGTGGCAGTGCAGCACGACGAAGTCGCCCTCGGCGATGACGCGCTGGAAGGTCACGCGCTTGCCCGGGATGCTCCGCCGCCATCCGCTCGAAATAGGCGATGAAGGCCTGCTTGCCGTCGCCGACATGCGGGTTGTGCTGGATGTAATCGGCGCCGGCATAGCGCTCGATCGCCTCGCGCGGGCGGCACTGGTTGAACATCATGTCGTAGAAGGCGGTGACCGTCGCCTTGTTCGCATCGAAGTCTGGCATCGCCGGTCCCCCGTCGTGGTGCGTCAACGGATCATGACCGCAAGGATGTTGGCAAGCGCAATCCATCACAGTCCGGCCTCCGTCCAGGGGAAGGCGCGCCGGGAGAGCCAGCGCAGCGCCAGTCGATCAGGAACGCCAGAAGCGTGATCCAGATCACGTAGGTCAGGATCACGTCCATCGCGAGATAGCGGCGCACGAGGAAGATGCGGTAGCCGAGGCCCTGCTCCGCCGCGATCGCCTCGGCCGCGATCAGGAACAGCCAGGCCGGACCGAGCGACAGGCGCACCGCCTGGATCAGCCGCGGCAGGAGCTGCGGCAGCGCCACGCGCAGCGCGATCACCAGCGACGAGGCGCCCAGCGTCTGCGCCTTGACGATCTGCTCGCGCGGGATCTCGAGCACCCGCTGGGACAGGTCGCGGATCAGGAAGGGCGTGATGCCGACGACGATCAGCACGACCTTCGACAGCTCGCCCAGCCCGAAGACGATGAAGAGGATCGGCAGCACCGCCAGCGGCGGGATCATCGAGACCACGGCGACGAAGCCCGCCAGTGTCGACCGAACATGCGGCAGGAGCCCGATCAGCAGCCCGAGGATCGGCGCCAGCGCGGCGGAGATGCCCACGCCGAGCCCCAGCCGCAGCAGGCTGGCGCCGGTATCGTGCCAGAGCAGGATCTGGCCCGGACCGCCGGTCGGGTTCGGTGAAGAGCCGCTCCGCGGTGGCCGCGATGGTGGCGGGCGCGGGCAGCAGCTTGTCCGACGGGTTCGCCGCGAGCCGGATCTCCGAGCCGATCACGTAGGCCACGAGGACGGCGAGGAAGGGCAGCGCGACGAGGACCACGCGCAGGCGGGGCCGGGACGCTGGTTGATCAGGCGCATATCCGGGGGCCTTTCGACCTGCGGCTCAGAGCGCGCCGTCGGCGGCCATCTGCATGTAGGTCGTGTCGAAGCGGAACTGCACGTTGTCCTCGTCCCCGGTGATCGAGCCGTCCGGATATTCCACGCCGACGAAATCGGGCGACGGCGCGCCTTCGCCGAGGATGCCCTTGTCGAACAGGAATTCGGCCACGTTGACCATTGTCGTCGGCAGCTCCGCACTGGAGGTGAAGGCGACCGCGTCGGCCGGGTCGTAGAACATCTCGGTCGAGTCGAGCTGCGCCTTGTAGCCGTCGAGGTCGGTGCCCGAGGCTTCGGCCATCGCGGTGAGCGCTTCCTCGTCGCCCGCCGCCATCAGGCCCATGACCTCGTACCAGGCGCCGACCAGCGCCCTGCCGAAATCGGGGTTTGCGGTCGAGCGTCTCGGTGTTGACCACCATCAGGTCGATGATCTCGCCGGGGATGTCGGCGCTGTCGAAGAGCTTGGTCGCGTCGGGCTCCTCGAGGATCGCGGAGACAAGCGGGTTCCAGGTCACCACCGCCTCCACGTCGTTGGTGGCGAAGGCCGCGATCATGTCCGCGTCCGAGGTGTTGACGACGCCGCCGAGATCGGCCTCGGTCAGCCCGACGCTGTCGAGCGCGCGCGCCAGCAGGTAATGCGACACCGACAGTTCGACGAGGTTGACGGGCTTGCCTTCGAGCCCGGCCAGATCGATGTCGCCCTTAGCGATCACCGCGTCGTTGCCGTTGGAATAATCGCCGACGATCAGCGCGGTGGTGTCCACGCCGCCGCCCGCGGGGATCGACAGCGTGTCCATGTTGGTGGCCGAAACGCCGTCGAAGGCGCCGGCGGTGTACTGGTTGATCGATTCGACGTAGTCGTTGATCTGCACGATCTCGACGTCGATGCCGTACTTCTCGGCCCATTTGTCCATGATGCCGGACTGTCTCGAGATACCCCCACGGCATCCAGCCGACGTAGATCGACCAGGCGACGCGGAATTCGGTCTTTTCCTGCGCGCTTGCCGGGGCCGCGAAACTCAGGGCGAGCGCGGCTGCACCTGCTGCGGCATGACGAATTGAAAACATGGATCTTCCCCCGTCTGCGGCGCTCCGCCTGAGAGAAAAAATCGGGGGCCGACGCGGAGCAGGAGAGATCGGCAAGATCCCCAATCGCAGTACTCTCCCGGGATTTTGTCCCGCCGTGTACCTCGACGGAACTTGCCGCCGTGGCGTCATCTCTCGGACCAGACCCTTCGGAAGGAGGAAAAAGGCGGAACCCTAGATGACCTGCGCTTCCACCATGCGACTCGAACCGATCGGGGCAAAGCCATGCTCAGGATACGATGCCACCCGATCCTCGGATGCGCGCATTTTAAGCGCCCGTCTCTGCACGTGATGCAAAAACTGGCAGCATGACGTCGGTATCCGCCGCCAAAGGGCGGACGACCGTCATCCCGCCTGATCGAGGCACCGCTCAACCAGCCCCCGATAACCGGCCCCAAAGAGCCGCAGGTGCACCAGCGCAGGCCAGAGCTGGTAGATCGGCTGGCGTTCCTCGAAGCCCGGCTCCAGCGGGCCGTAGTGATCCCAGAATTCCTTCCCCGGGCGCCCGAACAGCCGGAGCATCGCAAGATCGACCTCGGCATGGCCAAAATAGCAGGCGGGATCGATCAGCCCCGTCACGCGCGCGCCCTGCGCCATGATGTTCCCGGTCCAGAGATCGCCGTGCAGAAGTGCCGCCGCCGGACGCTCCGGCAACCGATCGGAAAGGCGCGCGCAAAGCGCCTCGATCCGGCGCGCCAGGTCCGCGGGACAGGCGGCGCAAGTTGGAAGCAGGCGCCGTTCCGCCCAGAAGGTCGGCCAATCCGCGGCCGCACCATTCGGAATCTCCACCGTCCCGAACGCGTAGTCATCAGGCCACCCGTAGTCCGGACCAACGGTCTGGTGCAGACGCGCAAGAACAGCGCCGAGGTCCGACCAGGCCATGTGCGGCCCGTCGTCTTCGCCCAGATCCTCGAGCACCAGAACCGTGTCCGAGACAGCAAGCACCGAAGGCGCCGGCACACCGGCCGCCGAAATGGCACGCAGCATGGCCGCTTCGATCGTGGCGTTCGGGCCGGACTTCGCGATTGCCGTGCGACCGTCCGCACATCGGATGCGCACCACCTCCGACAGGTCGCCGCCATGCAGGCGCTCCGTGTCGGAAATGGTAATGCCGAGCAGTCGCGCGGCTTCTTCAGACAGCATCATCGCGGTCGAATACCTTTTCTCGCAAGGTGCGACGCCGTGCTATGAGCGTGTCGGCGGCACCGGCCCCAGAGGAGCTTCACACGGAGGTCACACCGAACCGACGGGCCAGGTGGCACAGCCTCAGGTCTTCAGCTTCAGCCGCTCCAGTTCCGGCGTGATCGGGATGAACTCGCTGTCGTCGCCCGCCGGCAGCCGGAACGGGCCCGCCGTCCAATCCTCGGCTTTCCACGCTTCCTTTGCGGCCTCGATCTTGTCGGGCGAGGAGGAGACGAAATTCCACCAGACATAGCGCGGACCGTTCAGCGTCTCGCCTCCCAGCGCCATCAATCGCGCGCCCTGGTCGCCGGCCGTCACGGTGATGCGGTCACCGGGGCGAAACACCATCATCCGACCTGCCTCGAAGCTCTCGCCGGCGATCTCGATGCTGCCGTCGGTCACGTAGATCCCGCGGTCCTCGTGATCGTCCGGCAACGGAAACCGCGCACCGGGCTCCAGCGTGACGTCGGCATAGAAGATCTCCGACTGCATGGTGACGGGGGAGCGTTCGCCCCATGCCGTACCCAGGATCAGCCGGGCCCGAACCCTGCCTTCGTCCAGCAGCGGCAGCGAAGCTTCCTTGTGATGCTCGAAATCCGGAGCCATGTCCTCGCGATCCTCCGGAAGCGCGATCCAGGTCTGGATCCCGAAAAGCTTGTGCCGCGTCGCGCGCGTCTCCGCGCTGGTCCGTTCGGAGTGGGTGACGCCCTGACCCGCCAGCATCCAGTTCACCTCGCCCGGATAGATCATCTGGTGCGTGCCGAGGCTGTCGCGGTGCTCGAATTCGCCCTGATACAGGTAGGTGACGGTGCCGAGGCCGATATGCGGATGCGGCCGCACGTCAATCCCGCCGTCGGTGATGAACTCCGCCGGACCCATCTGGTCGAAGAAGATGAACGGGCCCACCATCTGCCGCTCAGGCGACGGCAAGGCGCGGCGCACCTCGAAACCGCCCAGATCCCGGGCCCGCGGCACGATCAGCGTCTCGAGGCTATCCAGTCCGCCGGGACTGATGCAATCGGGGCTTTGGGTCGGGTTCCAGCTCATGGCGAATTCCAGTCGGAGAGCGTTGCATGTTCCTGATCTATACTCGGAAGCGTGCTGCTGCTGCAACGCACAGGCGCTGTTGAAGGCTGCGGACCACTTAACTCCACGCCGCGGAGGTGGCCGGCAAATGCAGATCGGTCGGAAACCTAACGCTCCGCGAATCCGAGGTCCCGCAATGCCGCATGGATCTTGCTTCTCATGCCAGGATCGCGAAGCGGATAGGCCACGAAGAACTGCTCGATCGAGGCATCCGGCCTGAGTTGCAGGGTTCGCTCGGCCCATTACCGCGCCGGGTCGTCGTTGCCCGCGATCCGGTTGATCGCAGCGGCGATGATCGACACCAGGTAATGTGCGCCCGGCTGACGCGATCCGATATCGAGCCAGTGGCAGGCCTGCTCCAGATCTCCCGTATGCGCCAGCGAAAAGCCCTTGGCCGATTGCATCGCGTAGAGAAAGGGGTCGAGCGGACTGAGCCTGATCGCGTCGTCGAGCTTGGCGATCGCCTCCGCGCCGTGTCCGGCCATCAGGTTCGTGAAGGCATGGGCGTACATCCCGTGGGAAAAGCTCGGACTGAGGCTGTATCGCGCGGTCGAGAAACGTCTGCCCGGCCTCGTGATCGTTCCGCAGCCAGTACGAGCGGCCATAGGTGAAATTTCCGAACGGGTCCATCGGATCGAGTTCGAGGCATCTCTCGGCAAATCTGCGCGCGTTGTCGATCTCGACCTCGCGGTCGCTGCCGTAATTCACGAAGGCCGACTGGAAGCTGGTGAAGGACCGGGCCGCATGGGCGCGGGCGAAATTGGGGTCGAGCCTGACGGCCCGCGCGAAATGGTCGGCGGCGATCGCATTGTCGGTCGCATTGAAGCGGTACATGTGGCGGAGTCCGAGGTGATAGAGGCTCCAGGCGTCGAGGGTCTGCGGCGCCCGCAGCCGCGCGCGTTCGGCCTCGTTGAGGGAGATGTGCAGTTCCATCGCCGAGGTCACGAGGTTGACGATATCCGTCCGCATCTGGTGAACGTCATCGACCCTGCCAGACCGGCGATCGCCCCAGACGATGCGACCGTCGCGCGTGTCGGCGAGTTCGACCGTCAAGGCGAGATCGGACCCGAAGATTTCCACCTCGCCGGTCAGGCAGTAGGTCGCGCCGAGCGTCGTGCGCATGGCGTCCATGTCGGGCGTCTGGTCCGGAACCGGAAGGTGGACCCGCGCGCGACCACCTTCAACCAGCGCAGGCGCGACAGCGACGAGATCAGCTCGGACGGTACCGCGTCGGCAATGGCGCGCGTAGGTCTCGGTCTGACCGATCTGGCGGAAGGGCAGCACCGCGATCGAAGGTTGCCCGCCGATCTCCGGCGCCGGGTTAACGGCGTGCGCGATCCGCGCAGGGAGTTCTGCGCTGACTTCGGCCGGAACGATCATCTTCACCGTGCCAACAAAGCGAAAGCCACGGCCGTGCACGGTGCGGATCAGGCGTTGCGCCTTGCCGTCATCGTCCAGGGCCCGGCGCGCCGTCTTGATCAGCGTCGAGATCGCCGTGTCGGTGATGAACCGGCCGTCCCAGACGTGTTCCGACCAGTTCGTCCTTGGTGACCAGCCGATCCGCGGTTCTCGACCAGATAGCAGAGAAGCGTGAACGCACGCGGTTCGACCGCAACGTCCTCGCCATCGCGCGACAATTGGCCGAGCGACAGGTCCAGCGTGAACGGGTCGAAACGGTAGATCATGCCGCATACTATGATTTCCCCACGAATATCACCATGAAATTCTCAGGGCGTCCGCAAGTCCGGCCGCGGCGGCGGCGTAGACGGTCTCCAGACGCAACATGCCACTGGAGCCCGCCATGAACGTCCCGATCCAACCGAACTCGAGCCATGGCAATGGCTTCGACCGAGTTCCACACAATTCCCGGAACGACGTTCTGGTTCCGAAGACTTCTCGGCTTCGTCACGACTTCGCCAGGCACCAGTTGCCGCCAGCAAACGCGGCCGCGGCATCGGGCCGAAACGTTCCGAACAGGCCAGCCCTCACAGCGGCAGGTGCGCCGCCACGCGGGTCGCCGTTCGTTGGCCTTTTTCACCCGCCTCCTCACTTCTGATGACGGCGATGAGCAGCGGCACGGCGTCCGACAGCTGCCGTGCCATTCCGACCCACCACCCACCCACTAACCTGAAAGGAAAGACCACATGACCATCGCAGACCCTGATCGCCGCCGACAACGGCGTCAACACCGAAGCCCTGATCGGCGCCCGCGGCGCCTTTGCCGAGATGCCCGAGGCCGCCGCCTTCACCTGGCGCAGCACCTGCGAATGGCAGGAGGGTACCTACAGCGCGAACACGATCAACGGTTACTTCGGCCTCGGCGCAGGAGCACACCCGCAAGCAGACCTTCACGATCGAATCCGATCACCCGGAGGTCTTCGCCGCCCATGACCGCGCCGCGACGCCGACCGAGATCGTGCTGGCCGCGCTCGCCAGCTGCCTGACCGGCGGCGTCGCCGCCGTGGCGCAGCATCGCGGCATCCAGCTCCGCTCGGTCCGCGCGACGGTCGAGGGCGACATCGACGTGCGCGGCATCCTCGGCATGGATCCCGGAGATCCGCAACGGCTTCTCCGCCATCCGCGTGATGTTCGAGATCGACGCCGATGCCAGTGACGAGGACATCCGCGCGCTGGTCGCCCAGTCGCAGAAGCGCTCGGCCATGTTCGACATCCTGACCAACCCGACCAACGTCGCGGTCAGCGTCGCCTGAGCACGCACCCCAGCCTCCGCCCGGCATCTGTCGGGCAGGACGCAATCTCCTCGGAAAGGCGAAGAGCCATGAAACGGATACCAACGATCGTCATCGGCGCGGGCCAGGCCGGCCTTGCCATGAGCCACTGCCTGACCGAGCGGTCGGAGCCGCATGTCGTGCTCGAGCGCGGACGAGGTCGGCAATTCCTGGGCGCGCGAGCGGTGGGAGAGCCTCAGCCTGCTAATCGCCAAACTGGCAGAGCCGCCTGCCGGGCTATGCCTATTCCGGACCCGACCCGCACGGCTACATGACAATGCCCGAGGTCTCAGACCTACCTGAAATCCTACGCGGCGATCTCTGCCGCACCGGTCGAAACCGGCGTCACGGTCACCTCCGTGACCGCGGGACGGCGGACCGGTTACGTCGTGATGACCGACAAGGGCGTCTGGCGCGCGTCGAACGTGGTCCTGGCCAGCGGCGCCTGCAATCGCCCGGCGATTCCGGGCTTCGCGCAGGCACATTCCAGGCCACATCACGCAAGTCTCGCCGCTGTCCTATCGCAACCCCACGGACTTGCCGGATGGCGGCGTCCTCGTCGTCGGCGCCTCCGCGACAGGCGTGCAACTGGCCGCGGAGATCCATGCGTCCGGCCGGCCTGTCATCCTCGCGACCGGCAACCACATCCGGATGCCGCGCCACTACCGCGGTCAAGACATCACAGTGGTGATGGACCGCGCCGGGCTGTTCTCGGCCACGACTCGACAGATGTCGATGACGTCGTCGCGTGTCCGCTCCCTGCCGTCGCTGCAACTTGTCGGCGATCGCACGCGCCGGTTCCTCGACCTCAACGCGCTGCAGGACGTAGGGCGTCGAGATCGCCGGACGCCTGGTCGGCTGCCGGGACGGTACGCTGCTGTTCTCCGGCGCGCTCGCCAATGCGGCGGCGCTGTCGGACCTCAAGATGAACCGGGCGCTTGCGGCGATCGATCGCTGGGCGACGGACAGCTGTCAGAGCTTTCCGCGAACCGCCGCGCCGCTTCGCGCCGACCCGCGTTCCGGACCGGCCGCGGCTGTCCCTGGCGCTCGCGAGCGGTGCGATCTCCACGATCGTCTGGGCTCGGGCTTCCGGCCCGACATGTCGTGGCTGCACCTGCCGGTCGTTCGACGCAAAAGGGCGGCTGAGGCACGAGGGCGGGGTCGTCGGGTCCGGGCTCTACGTGCTCGGACTGCCGTTCCTGCGCACGCGGCGAGTCAACCTTTCTCGACGGGGTCGGGGACGATGCGCGCGTGTTGGCCCGACACATTGCCGAAACCCGCAGGCCGAAAGGCCGCATGAACTCGAAGGAATTTCAGATGGACCAGCAAACCCTACCTCCGACCGCAACGATGAACGGGCGCGGCGCCAGTCAGCCTGAGATGCAAGCGCCCTGCGAGGGCGGATGCGCCTGCGGTGCCGTTCGCTATCGCGTGACCTCCGCGCCGATGATCGTGCACGCGTGCCATTGCAGCCTGTGCCAGCGGCAGACCGGAAGCTCCAATGCCGTCAACGCGCTGATCGAAGCCGACCGCATGATCGTCCGGTCCGGCGAGATCGAGGAGATCCTGCTGGACACGCCCAGCGGACACGGACAGCGAAGTCGCGCGATGCGCGTTTTGCAAGGTCGCGCTCTGGAGCAACTACCTGCGCATGGACTTGGGCGAACATCTGCGGTTTCTGCGTGTGGGCACTCTGGATGACCCGTCGCTGATGCCGCCGGACGTGCATATCTTCACAAGTACCCGGCAGCCTTGGTACGCTATCGGGGACGATACACCCGCTTTCCAGGAATTCTATCACCGCAAGACGACATGGTCGCGGGACAGCCTCCAAAGGCTGCAAGAGCTCTCCGAGAAGACAGGGGCACCTTTGAATGGCCGGGGCGCGACGCCTGAAGACCCTGACCATCGCGACAGAAAAGGAAACGGCGACGTGGCCCGACAATCGACTCCGTGAGCTCTGTTCCGTCGATCACCCGATCATCCAGGCAACCAAGCTCCGGCACTGCCGAATGCCTGACGTTCGGTCCGCTCGCCACCACCTGCGCCGTGAAGCCGAAGCAAGCCCGAGCCACGTCACGGCCCTGTTCTGCGAGTGGATCTCAAGGTCCGTCGCGGCTCTCACGTTAGGCGCCGGACCTGCCATACAACAAGAAACACGGCGACACGCAACCCTCACGCCGGCGTATCGCGCGGCATGAATTCTCACAAACCCGCTTGGACATGCGGTTGCTTGGACTGCTCGCGCCGCGCGGTGTCGACCGAAGCCAGTTTGCAGCATTTGGCTCGCGGCGGCTTTGGTCATGGTGCAGAAGAGTTGGCTTTGTCGGCGGCGTGCACGTCGACGATTGGGGCCGGCTGCCGCTGGTCACTGCGGATCGACTTCCACCAGAAGAGAAGAAGCTCGTAAGCCAGCGCCAGCAGAACCGGCCCGAGAAAAAGCCCGAGCAGACCGAAGGCGAGTGTGCCTCCAAGCAGACCGACGAGGATCACCGGCATCGGCGTCTCGAGCCCGCGCCCGAGCACGAAAGGCTTCACGACGTGTTCGGTGCTCGCAGCGACGACCATGACAGCGCTGAATGCGACGGCCTCGCCGGACGGGCCACGCACGATCCAGAACCAGGCGATCAGGGCCGCGACCGCCGGCCAGGGTCCGATCTGAACGATGGCGAGCACGAGAACCGCCAGGGCGAGCAGGCCCGCATGCGGCACACCAAAGATCAGGAGACCGACCCCGACGATCAGGGCCTGAAGCACCGCCACGCCGATGACGCCACGCGAAATGTTGCGGATCGTGGCACCGGCGACCTGCACGAAGCGCGCTCCCTGGTCTCCGACCAGATGCAACGCGGCGTCGTTGATCACCGCGACCATGCGCGGGCCAGCCGGAAGCAGCAATGCGGCGACGAGCGTCCCGGCAGCGACCATGAGCATGCTGCCGGCGAGCGCGGCCACCGCCTTCAGCAGCCACTCCCCGGGCAGCACCATGGTGTGAGCGTACTTGCCGACGAAGGCGGATGTGTCGCCGGCCGCTTCCGCCCAGGCGGCATGGAGGCCGGGGCCGATGACGGGCAACCTGGCGATCGCCTCTGGCACCGGCGGCAGCGCGGTTTCTCCGGAGCCGACGTGACGCGCAAGCGCCTCCAGCGATCCCACCGCGCTCGCGCTCAGCATGGCCGCCGGGCCGAACACGATCGCGAGGCCGACGAGCGCCACGAGCGCGGCAGAGATCCAGTCCCGTCCGCCAAGGCGCCTCCGTGTCCAGTCGAACAGAGGAAAGAGCGCGACCGCGAGGATCACCGACCAGAGCAGCACCGACAGGAACGGGCGGATCACGGCCTCGGCGGCCAGGAGAAAGGCCGCGAGAAGGCCGATCTTGATCGTCAGTTCGATCGCGATCCGCTCCGCGCTGCGTTCCGCTCCTGCGAACGAGGGCACGCCGCCCAACTCCCGGTCGACGGACTCAGGCGCCGACATGGCGTCTTCGGCCAATCAGCCGTGACCCGAGGACCAGCGCGGTCACGGCCAGCACAGCCAGACCGAGCAGGACCCAGACATACTCCTCGAAAAGGGCGACCACCAACGTCGCGCCCACAAGCGCCGCGCCAACGATCATCAACCGCCAATTGCCGAAGGCACCTGCGGTGAACGTGCCCAATGCGAGGATCAGCCCGCTCGTGAGACCGGTGTCGGCATTGGCCATGCGCCCGGTGCTTACGAAGAGGTAGACGCATTGTATCGCGACGAAGACACCGATCCAGTGGACCAGAATGGCGACGGCATCGAGCCTGCTGCTACGCGCTCGACCGGCGTACATACGCACGGCAGCGAAAGAAATCCCGGCGAACAGGATGACCAGAATGGTCCAGAAAGACCGAGTGGACGCCACCGACACGTCTGAGCTCGCAATAGCGACAAATGCCAGCGCGATCATCACCGCGCCAATTGCTCCCTCGACAATCGGCCGACCACCAAGTCGGTGGGCCAGCTTGCTCATTTCCAAATCCCCCTTCTCGGCTGTCCATGCCGGCCATGGTTCTGATCAGGATCGACGGATTCGATACATCCCGGTCGTCGTGACATTCCTGACCTCTGATCCCGCAGTGTATGCCATTCTCGCGGTGGCGGCCCCCTATGTCGAGCTTGAATTTCGCGGAGCGTCGAACGCATTCCTCTACCATCCGCCGCCATCAACCCAACCGCTCAGAAGCGTGTGCCGACCTTGCTGGATCCACGCGATATCGCTTACGACTTCCTGTTCACCGACAGCGTATGGCTCGGCCTGATGGCAGCAGTTTCAACGACCCGAGCCCGATTCCCTCGCATTCGGCTTACCCGCCCTCACGTTTCATGCGCAAAATGCAGCAATGCGATCCACGATCCAAAAATGCCGCTGAGACCCCGATGACGTGAGGCGCGGCCCGCTCGACAAATTCCGCAACACCTCGCAGGGCGGACAAGAGACGGAGTGACCACAGCATTCCCCACACCGCGCCGATGAAAGCGAGTTGCCCGGTCTCGACGGCGACATCAAACGCCAAGAGCGCAAGTGGCAGCTCGCCTTCGGGAAATCCAATCTCGGACAATGCACCGGCGAAGCCGAAGCCATGCAGCAATCCGAAGCAGAAGGCGATCACCCAGGGCCATCGCGCGGTCAGACTTGATGCACCACGGCGCAAACGGACAGTTTCGCTCGCAAGCAAGAGAATGGAAAACGCAATCGCGGCTTCGACCGGCGGCGCCGAAACGCGAACCACGCCAAACGTGGCCATCGCCGATGCAATCGAATGCGCAAAAGTGAACGCGATTATGGTCCACAGGATCGTTCGCGCGTGGCCCACGATCATGAGCAGCGCCAATGTTAACAGCAACTGATCGTATCCACTCAAGATACGGCTGACACCAGGTGCGACAAACGCGAACGCAATCGTGAACGGGCCGCCTGTCTACGCCGAGACTTGGAACCAAGGCTGGGACGGCCGTATGATGGATGTAGTGCTCTCGGCGTTGTCCAAATTCACGCGCACCAGCACGTCGAATATCGTGCCGTGCCGCCCAGTGAACCGATGCCGCGACCGGCCAATCCGCCTGGCGCATCCATGACACATCTTTCGACCAGGGAATCCGAAAGCTCCCGGCGGTGCGGCGGCATGACGTCGCGCATCCCATCCGGAAGCTTGAGGCGAACGGGAAGCGGCAATCCCGAAGACTCCGGCGTTCGCCACAGAAAATCACAACGGTCGACAGCCTTTTGGGTGATTTCCAGATCGGCAGGTCGCGCATCGTGGGCCTGCGCCGCGAACGACGTTTCGACCAGCGCCGCCAAGCTCAAGAAACCAAGCGCTACTACTGTGCCCACGCGGCGATGAAGCGCGCAGCACGTGATCACTTGGCAACGTCTGATGCTGACGCTTCAACCGGTCGAACCAAAGGGGGCAGCACTTGCCTGACGTACTGTGGATGACCTGGTGCTTTTCCCCTGTGACGTTGTTCTGGACCTACGGTGACGTATCGACCAGCAGCGCCATTAACACTGCATTTTTCTGCGGGACCGCGCCTTTTTTTCTCAGATTGGCAACCGTAGTTCCGGACTTCGCGCCCTTTGCGCATCAGGACTTGGTTGAGCGTTTCGGCGCACACTGCGAGATGCCTCGCCAAGGCGCCAGCCTCCCTAGGACATCTCGTGCGGAGCGACAGCCTGAGTGTCCTGCGGGGTGCTGTCGTTCTGGTCTGTGGCAGGGGCCAGCGGAAGTAGAAGATGCCATGCCGTGATTTGCTGAGATACGCATGTAGCTTCATCGTGTGTCACACCTGTGTGTCACACCACTCTAATGTTCAGCTATCATGTTGATCTGTAAGGGCTTGGTGGAGCCTAGGGGGATCGAACCCCTGACCTCTTGCATGCCATGCAAGCGCTCTCCCAGCTGAGCTAAGGCCCCATCTGCACGGACTTCGCTCGAAATCCGTGCGCCGCTCTTAGGCGTTGGCCGCGTCCGGATCAAGCGGAATTTGGACCCGGAACGGCAGCGGTTTCAGGACTCGTCATCCTCCGACGCGACGTCGGCGATGTCATCCAGAGACACGTTGTCCTCTTCGTCCTCGTCGAGGATATCGTCGTCCAGATCGACATCGACCTCGTCTTCTTCTTCAACGACCTCCGATTCCTCTTCGGTCTTGGCCTTGGCCTTGGTGGCCGAATCTTCCGCATCAGCCGTGATCTGACGGGACTTGCCCGTATCCAACTCCACGACCTCGCCCGTATACGGGCTGACGATCGGGTTCGCGTTCAGGTCGTAGAACCGTTTGCCAGTCGTGGGGCAGACGCGCTTCGTGCCCCATTCTTCCTTGGGCATTGCATATACCTCTTGCAAAAACTGCCAGTCTTGTCGACGATTCAGGCCAACTGCCACAGGCGGCAGGCCGAGTCAAAGCCAAATGCACAGGGGCCGCCAACGCCTCCTGTGCCGCGCACGAACGATCGTGCGGACAACTTGGACGAGCAGGTACGTGGGATGCGACAGGCCCTGATTCAAGGCGACCCTCCGATCGAGGTCCTTTTGCGGCGGTCGGCGCGGGCGCGCCGGATCACTCTGCGGGTATCGCGGATGGACGGACGCGTGACCTTGACGCTTCCCCACGGCGTGCCGGAGGCCGAGGCGCTGGATTTCGCGGACACGCGCGAGGACTGGATCCGCAAGCAGTTGCAGAGACGGGCTCCCCTGGCGCAGGTCGCCATCGGCAATGCGCTGCCCGTGCTCGGAGAAATGCGGCGGATCGTGCCCGGCACCGATCGGCAAGTCCTGCTGCGACCCGGCGAGATTGCCGTGCCGGGACCGGAGGCGCGTGTGCCGCGGCGGCTGGAGGCGTGGCTGAAGGAGACGGCGCGCGCGGAGCTGGCATTTGCCTCCGATCGCTACGCGCAGGCGCTCGGGCGCAGCTATGGCAAACTGACGTTGCGGGACACGCGGTCGCGCTGGGGATCCTGCAGCAGCGCCGGCGCGCTGATGTATTCCTGGCGGCTGATCATGGCGCCGGCGGAGGTGCTGGCCTATGTCGCCGCGCACGAGGTGGCGCATCTGGCCGAGATGAATCATTCGAAGGCCTTCTGGTCCACGGTCCAACGCATCCACGGCGATTATCGGAATCCCCGCGCATGGTTGCGGCGCGAAGGTCATACCCTTCACGGATACAGGTTCGCGGATTGACGCCAGCGGATTTTGTGATCACACACGTTGGATGGCAAGACGATCCGGCCTTTCCACACAGACAAGCCCCGCGCATGACCAGGTGTACCGCCGGCTGCGCAGTCGGATCATGCATGGCGACATCCTGCCGGGGCAGGCGCTGACGCTGCGGGGGATCGGACAGGAATACGGCGTCTCCATGACCCCCGCGCGCGAAGCGGCGCGCAGGCTGGTGGCAGAAGGTGCGTTGTCGTTCAGTTCTTCGGGGCGGATCGCCACACCGGAACTCAGCAACGAGCGGATCGAAGAGTTGGCCGCACTTAGGGCACTGATCGAGGTCGAACTGGCCTCGCGCGCCTTGCCGCGGGCGCATATCGCGCTCATCGAACGGCTACAGACGATCAACGGCGAGGTGGCGGAGGCGGTGGCCCATCGCGATGCCGTGCGTTACATCCGCACCAACCTGGAGTTTCACCGCACGCTGTACCTGCGCGCCCAGGCCCCGGCGATGCTCGCCATGACCGAAACCGTCTGGCTGCAGATGGGCCCCACCATGCGCAGTCTTTACGGTCGGCTCCGGCGCACCGAACCGCCGCAATACCATCGCCAGATCATCGCCGCATTGCGCGCCGGAGACGAACCCAGCCTGCGGATCGCGGTGCGCTCGGACGTGACGCAGGGCCTTCGGATGCTGGCAAGCTGACCTTCGCGGATCAGGCGGGAATCGAGGGATGATCGATGACGCCCTTCCAGACTTCGCGCCCGGCGAAGGTGTCCAGGAGTTGCCAGCCATAAGTCTCCGCCACACCGGTTTCGCCCTGACGATCCGCAGGCGTGACCGGCGCCGACAGGGCGGGTTCGAGGAAGAAGCCAACCGATTGGCGCGCGCCCTGCCCGGCCAGGACACGGTGCGGCGTCGCCGGGACCGCCCCGCGGGTCATGTGTGTCATCACGTCGCCGACATGGACCGAGATCGCGTTCTCCGCCATCGGAATGTCGCGGAACCGGCCGTCGATCCCCTGCGCCTGAAGCCCGGGCTGCGCCTGCCACAGCAGCGACAACCCGGAGGCATCGGTGTGCCGGCCGCCGCAGACGCGCGCGCCATCCGTCTCGACCGAGGGAGAGAGCGCGCCGTCGGGATAATTCAGGAACCGCAGGGTGGAATGGCTGCCCTCGAACCGCGCGCGGATCGCGTCGGCGTCGAACCCGGCAGAGCGTCCGATCGACAGGATCATCACCTGCGCCACGTGGTTGAGGTGGTCATAGTGGGCCCGCACCGTCTCCCGCCAACCGGGCAGGATCGTCGGGTTGGGCCACGGCGTGGGTTCGGTCAGTATATCCATTCCGGGCAGGTCGGCACCCGGGTCCGGCCGCTCCGGCCCGACATCGAAAAACTCGTTCTGCAACACCCTGCTCTTGGTGCGCGGCCAGAAGCCGCGATAGGCGTTCGCGTTGCCGGAAACGAGCAGGCGTGTGGCAAGGCGGATCTTCTCCTCCTCGGGGATGCCGAAGATCCTCAGCCCGGCGCGCGCACGTTCATCGACCCTGTCCGCTTCCGGGTGGCCGGTGATCACGACGGCACCAGTCCGCTTCAATCCGGCCCAGAGTGCTGCATCACAGGCGTCCCGCACCGGGCTCGGCGGCCCGAAGAGCGCGCCGATATCGATGCTGCCCACGCTGTCCGACATGCTGTCAGGCTACGCCTGAATCTCGACGCAAGGAAACGGAAATCACCGCGTCCCCGACGGACGCGCGGTCAGTTTCGCTCGCTCAGGCCGCAAGCCCCTTCCGGCCCATGTCGAGGAACTTGCGCCGCCGGTTCGCGACCAACTCCTCGGGCGACTGCGCGGCCAGTTCGCCCAGCATCGCCGCCACCGCCTGGCGCACGCCCTCGACCACCGAGGGAGAGTCGCGATGCGCGCCGCCCAGCGGCTCCTTGATGATGCGGTCGATCACGCCGAGCCCCTGGAGGTCCTGCGCTGTGAGGCGCAGCGCCTCGGCTGCCTCGCGCATCTTCTCGGCATCCTTCCACAGGATCGACGCGCAGCCTTCGGGCGAGATCACCGAGTAGACGGAGTGTTCGAGCATCGCGACGCGGTTCGCCGTGGCGAACGCGACCGCACCGCCCGATCCGCCCTCGCCGATGACGACCGACACCAGCGGAACACCGATCTGCAGGCATTTCTCGGTGGCGCGCGCGATCGCTTCGGACTGTCCGCGCTCTTCCGCGCCCTTGCCGGGATAGGCGCCGGGCGTGTCGACCAGCGTGATAACCGGCAACCCGAAGCGATCGGCGAGATCCATGAGACGGATCGCCTTGCGGTAGCCCTCGGGCCGTGCCATGCCGAAATTTCGTTCGATCCGCGTGCGGGTGTCGTTCCCCTTCTCGTGCCCGATCACGACGACCGCCTGATCCTCGAAGCGCGCCAGTCCGCCCATCACAGCCTGGTCGTCGGCAAAGTTCCGGTCCCCGGCCAGCGGCGTGTACTCCTGAAACATCTGGTCGATGTAATCCTTGCAATGCGGCCGTTCGGGATGCCGCGCGACCTGGCACTTCCGCCAGGGGGTCAGCGCCTTGTAGAGGTCTGTGAGCATCACGGACGCCTTCGCGTCCAGCGCCGCGGCCTCCTTGGAGATGTCCATCTCCCCTTCCGAAGCCCGGGCGATGGCACGCAACTCCTCCGCCTTGCCCTCGATCTCGGCCAGCGGCTTCTCGAAATCCAGATATTGCGTCATCGCCTTGCCCTTGGGTCTGCCGTGCCGCACCTTATGGCAGCGTTCCCCTGCCCCTGCAATCAGGTGAGCAGGACCGGAACCAGCGAGGCGATCAGCAACAGGGCCATCGTCCAGTTGAAGGCGCGCCGGCGCGCGTGATTGGTCAGCACCCGCGCCATCTGCTGGCCGGCAATCGTCCAGGTGCTCACCGACGGAAGGTTGATCGCGCCGAAGACCAGTGCCACGGCGAGGATGGCCAGCCCACTGCGATCCGGCGCATAGACCGTGATCGCGGTCAGCGACATTGCCCAGGCCTTGGGGTTGACCCATTGGAATGCCGCGCCCTGCAGGAAGGTCATCGGCCGGCCGTGCGCATCGCTCTTGGAGATCCCCGCCGCCGTTGCCGTCTTCCAGGCCAGCCAAAGCATGTATGCCACGCTGACGACCTTCAGCACGTCATGGGCCGGCGGCCACGCATCGAAAACGCGCATCAACCCCGCGCCGACCATCAGCAGCATCAGCGTGAACCCGATCCCGATGCCCAGCATGTGCGGGACGGTCCGGCGGAACCCGTAATTCGCCCCCGAGGCCATGAGCATCAGGTTGTTCGGCCCCGGGGTGATCGAGGTGACGAAGGCGAAGACCGCCAGTGCGGAGAGGAGTTCAATGTCCATGACGCTGATTATTCACCGCCTGGACGGATCAGAGGTTGCGCATATTGCGCTTCTTCCGGCAAAATTGGCAACAAATGGCGGGCACGGATGAAAAATCACAAAAAATATTGCGGATCCTGACGCGACAGGGGCAAATCAGCAATATCGAACTGGCCGAGCGAGTGGCGCTGTCGCCCTCGGCCACGCTCCGGCGGGTTCAGGAGATGGAACGGCGCGGGATCATCACCGGGTACCGCGCACGGCTGGGGCGCGAGGCGATGGGGCTGGGGTTTCTTGCCTATCTCGGCGTCGGGCTCAACCAGCACAACAAGGGCAGCCAGGAAGCCTTTGAACAAGCCATGGCGCAGGCCGATGAAGTCGTTGAGTGCCACAACACGACCGGCAATATCGAATATCTCCTGCGGGTGGAGTGCGCCGACCTGCCCGCCTACAAGAGCTTTCACACGGACGTGCTGGGCACCTTGCCGATGGTCGCCTCGATCGCGACCTACGTCATCCTCGGCTCACCCAAGGACGCGCGCGCCTGATCAGAGCGCCTCGAGCACAGCGTCGGAGGCTTCGAAATTGGTGGTCACGCGCTGCACGTCGTCATCGTCCTCCAGCGCGTCGATCAGCTTCATCAGCTTCTGCATGTTTTCCAGGTCGAGTTCGGTGGTGGTGCTCGGACGCCAGACCAGCTTGGTCGACTCCGACTCTCCCAAGTCGGACTCCAGCGCGCTCGACACCTCGTTGAGGTCCGTATCCGCGCACCAGACGATATGCCCGTCCTCGGAGCTTTCGACGTCTTCGGCACCCGCCTCGATCGCGGCCATGAGCACGGTGTCGGCGTCACCGACCTCCGCCGGATAGGCGATCTCGCCCTTTCGTTCGAACATGAAGCCGACGGAGCCCGTCTCGCCGAGGTTCCCGCCGTTCTTGGCGAAGGTCGACCGCACGTTCGACGCGGTGCGGTTGCGGTTGTCGGTCATCGCCTCGACGATCACCGCGACGCCGTTCGGCCCGTAGCCCTCGTAGCGGATCTCCTCGTAATCCTCGGCATCGCCGCCCAGCGACTTCTTGATCGCGCGATCGATCACGTCCTTCGGTACGGAGACCGCCTTGGCCTCCTTCACCGCGAGCCGCAGGCGCGGGTTCTTCTCCGGGTCGGGATCGCCCATCTTGGCCGCGACGGTGATCTCCTTCGAGAGTTTCGAGAACAGCTTCGACCGCGCCGCATCCTGACGCCCCTTGCGGTGCTGGATGTTGGCCCATTTGGAATGGCCTGCCATGATGCCTCCTGACCATCTTGGAATTCGCGCGTTCTATAGGCAGCGCCGCGAAACTGTTCAATCCCCCGCCAAGCACTCCCGCACGAGCCAGCACCCGCCGCGGTCAACTGGCAGAACCGGTCGACATTGCCGCAAGAGGCGTTAGACACGAGCGATGACACCCGACCAGATCATCCTCTTCACCCTGTTCGGCGCAGTCTTCGGTCTGCTGCTATGGGGCAGGTTCCGCTACGACCTCGTCGCTTTTTCCGCGCTGATGGCGGCGGTCTTGCTGGGCGTCGTGCCGTCGGACGAGGCGTTTTCGGGGTTCGGCCACCCGGCGACGCTGGTGGTGGCGCTGGTTCTCATCGTCTCCGCCGGCCTCGTACGCTCGGGCGCGGTGTTTCTCATCACGCGGACGCTGGTCGACTCGGCCCGTGGCCTCGGGACCCATATCGCGATCATGGGCACCGTGGGCGGCGTGCTCTCGGCCTTCATGAACAACGTGGCAGCCCTGGCTCTGCTGATGCCGGTGGACATGCAGACCGCGCGCAAGGCCGGACGCTCCCCCGGCAAGAGCCTGATGCCGCTGAGCTTCGCGACAATCCTCGGGGGGATGGTCACCCTGATCGGCACGCCGCCCAACATCATCATCGCCTCGATCCGGCAGGATTCGCTGGGCGCGCCGTTCCGCATGTTCGATTTCGCGCCCGTGGGAGGCGTCGCGGCCATTGCCGGTCTCGCCTTCGTCGCGTTGATCGGCTGGCGGCTGATCCCGGACCGGCAGGACGCTGCGGCGGAACTCGAGGACATCTCCCAGTTCATCGCCGAACTGAGCGTGCCGGACGAGTGGAAGTACCTCGGCAAGCGCGTCGGCGAGCTGGAGGAGGAAGCCGACAAGGCCGACGTCGCGATCGTGGGCCTGGTCCGGGACGGCAAGCGTCGCTACGGGCGCGCCCGCAACGCCACGATGCAGCGGGGGGACACGCTGGTGCTGGAGGCGACGCCCGGCGCGCTGGACGAATTCCGCGCGGCCTTGGGTCTCGCCTTGGCCGACGAGGAGCGACAGGACAAGCTGAAGGCCAGCGGCGAGGGCGTCGACCTGATCGAGGTCGTGGTGGCGGAGAACTCCCGCCTGATCGGGCGCACCGCGCAGTCGGTGGGGCTGAACTGGCGGCATTCGACCGTGCTCATGGGGATCTCGCGCCGGGGCAAGCGGATCACGCAGCAGATTCGCAAGACGCCAATCAATGCGGGCGATATCCTGCTGCTGCTCGTCCCCCGCGAGAAAGGGCCGGACGTGACGCACTGGCTCGGCTGCCTGCCACTGGCGGAGCGCGGTCTCGCGGTGACGCAGGACCAGAAGATGTGGCTCGCCATCGGCATATTCTTCGCCGCAGTGCTGGCCGCCAGCGTGGGGCTCGTCTACCTGCCCGTGGCACTCGGAATCGTGGTCATCTTCTATGTGCTGTCGCGCATCGTTCCGCTGACGGAGCTTTACACGCACGTCGAATGGCCGGTCGTCGTGCTTCTGGGCTCCATGATCCCGCTCGGGGCGGCCTTGGAGGCTTCGGGTGGCACGGAGCTGATCGCCGGCGCGCTGGTGACGCTGACCGGCAACATGCCCGCCTGGGCCGTGCTCACGATTCTGATGGTCGTCACGATGACGCTTTCGGACGTGCTCAACAACACGGCGACGACGATCGTGGCGGCACCGGTCGGCATCCAGATGGCTCAGGCGCTGGAGGTCAACCCCGATCCCTTCCTCATGGCCGTCGCCGTGGCGGCCTCGTCGGCCTTCCTCACGCCCATCGGCCACAAGAACAACACGTTGATCCTGGGCCCCGGCGGCTACCAGTTCGGGGACTACTGGCGCATGGGGCTGCCGCTGGAAATCATCGTCATCGCCGTGTCCGTGCCGGCGATCCTGGTCTTCTGGCCGCTCTGAAAAGTCGCTGAGCGACACAGGCCTCTCCCTCCATTTCACGTTTGGATGGCAGCCGCGTTGCGCACGCCTCGAAAGGTTAACAAATCCTAAACCGCACGAACGCCCGCCGCACCTGAGCACGGAACATTTCGCTTGGTCGAAAGTTCAGTCGCAGATACACTCAGTTGACGTAACGGAAGCCTGTCAATGCACCGTCAATGCTTAAAGCGACCATCACCGACGTCGAATGACGCTGCCACGAGCAGCCGAGTGTTCGCGGTCTCTGACATGCCACGGGCGAGTTCCGCATGGAGGGGTGGCAGCAATTCCTGTGCCATCGGCGCGGCTTCCAACGGGCAGACGATAATGCGAAGCCTTCGGGACAGGAATATCCTACTCGTCGAAGACGAGGCTCTGGTCGCGATGGACCTGGAGCTTGCACTCACGGATGTGGGTTCGCGGGTGATCGGTCCCGCGGCGTCCCTGCCGCAGGCTTTGCAACTCTGTGGCGAAGCGGACCTGATCGACGCCGCCATTCTGGATGTGGATCTCGCCGGAGAGGAGGTGTTTCCATTGGCGGAAACGCTCGCCTCGCGCCTCGTGCCGCTCGTGTTCCACACCGGCATTGAGCGACACGACCGGATCGAGAGCTTCCTGCCGCTTGCGCGGATCTGTCCCAAACCCATCGCAGTCGAGCGTGTTTTGAGCGATCTTGCCGAACTTCTGACGGTGCGCAGCGGCTTGTAAGCGCTGACGCGGCGCCATCGCCTCGGAAGGCAGTCGGCATGAGTTGAACCGTTTTCGCCTCGTCGGAACGGCAACCTGCGCGAGGCGGTTGTCCGCGGGTCCGCGCGAAGGTGTGGAAACCGGAGACAGACTGAAATTTCTTTGCAGGATTCTCTGGGGCGGCAACCATCCGTCACACAAAAAAGGGCCGCGTCCAGAGACACGACCCCCACGAAGAAAAGCAGTCGACGATTACTTGATCTTGCCTTCCTTGTATTCCACGTGCTTGCGCGCAACCGGATCGTATTTCCGAACGGACATCTTTTCGGTCATGGTGCGCGCGTTCTTTTTCGTCACGTAGAAATGGCCTGTTCCCTCGGTCGAATTCAGGCGGATCTTGATTGTGGTCGGTTTTGCCATGTGTCGTCTCCTGCAGCGGCCGGCGCGCCCGACTGGTCATACGGGGGCGATCCGCGGAATTCGGTTTGAAACTGCGCTTCTACTCACATGCCATGTCGAGTCAAGCGGCAATATGTGCGCGGAAGGCCTGTAAGCCGGATTCTGTACCCCTTGGGACGAGCCCGAGGGGTGATGACCATTCCTCTGGACGACGCGTTGCCGCGACGTCTCAAGCTGCCAACCCGGACCTGCTCGGGCGAAAGCGGCCCTGCCTCGGATCTTGCAACCCTTGGCACGCGGTCCCTATTCGGCATTGCTCCCGGTGGGGCTTGCCATGCCCGCGCTGTTGCCAGCCCGGCGGTGGGCTCTTGCCCCACCGTTTCACCTTTGCCCGCGCCAAGACGGGTAGTCTGTTTTCTGTGGCGCTGTCCGTCGGGTTGCCGGCGGGTTGCCCCGCCGATCCCGCCCGGGCGTTACCCGGCACCGTCGCTTTCTGGAGTCCGGACTTTCCTCGACGGGTCAGACCCGCCGCGGTCATCCGGCCTTCCGCGCGTGCTGGCGGTAGCCCGGCTTGCCACCCGGCGTCAAGGTTCATGGTGGGGGCGGGGCTCCGGCGGGAGTTTGTCAGGCCAAGTGAAGCGGGATCAGGTGCCGGAGGTGTCGGGTCCGAGCGGGATGAAGTCCTCGGCCTCCAGCGGGCCGGTGGCCCAGGGACGGAACCGGAAGCGGACGGATGCGAGCAGCGTGTCGAAAGGCACCCTCGCCGTGTAGCCGCGTTTTCGCGCGAGGTCGGCGAAACGGTCGGGAGAGACGTCCTTCGGAACGTAAGCGTGGCCGCGCCTGCCGGCGAGGCGCGCGCGTTCGAGCCGGAGCCAGTCAAAGCGCGGCCCCGGATCGTGCTTGCGGCCCGGCGCCATGTCGGAATGGGCGATGACTCCATCCGGTGCGATGTTCCACCGGTGCAGGATGCCGGAGAGCAGCGCCTCGAGCGCATCCATCTGCGGCGCGGCAAAGGGCGTGGCGCCGTTATTGTCGAGTTCGATCCCGATGGAGCGGGAGTTGATGTCGGTCAATCCGCGCCATTCTCCCGCGCCGGCATGCCAGGCGCGCAGGTCTTCCGGGACGAGAGCGATCACGTCGCCGGTCCGGGCGATCAGGTAATGGGCCGAGACTTCCGCCGCGGGATCGCAGAGCCTTTCCGCCGCGGCTTCGGCCGTCGCCATGGCAGTGTAGTGCAGAACGACGAGCGTCGGTCTCAGCCCGTCGCGCCGCGGACCGCAATTGGGCGAGAGGCTCGCCGACGGGGCGGCGGCCGTCATGTCATTCGTTGGAGATCGCCAACGGCTCCACAAGGTCGGAGGGCCGCTCGTCCTGGGACGTCGCGGCTGCGCGCGCCTTGCGGAACGGCGCCGGATCCCAGCTGCAGGCAAAACCGTCGCCGTCGGGATCGAGCCCCTGGCGATCGCGCTCCGGTCCGCCGCGGGACAGGAACTCGATCTGCGCCTGGTCGGGCGAGGGGAAACGCGCGCAGGCCCGCACACTGCCCTGGGCCGAGCGCAGACCGCCGCGCCGGTAAAGTTGTGCACCCACCGGATGATCGGTTCGCAGCGCATATTCAACGATGTTCGGCTGGTCGCTGCCGGGCCGCGTCGGAAGCTCGGTCGGCTGCACCAGGGTGTATTCCGCACGATTCGCCGCGATCTTCTGTGCGTCCGATTCGATCGTCCGCGTGGCGGAGACCGCCTCGAAATCCTGCTCGGCGGAGATACCGGTCTGAGTCACGGCTGCAGGCGGCGGACCGGCGGGGCTCGAGTTGATCGTTGGCGCTGTCGCGGTGGTGCCGTTCACGGCCGCCGTGACCGATGCCGGCAGAGGTCGCGCCGCCGGATCGTCGGACGCGGATCCCAGCGGCGCGGCGGACACCGGAGACGCAGGCGGCAGCGCAGAGAGCGGCGCACCGGCCAGCATCGCATCACGATTGGCATCTGCGCCCGGCGAGGTGAGGACCGCGCTTTGGTACGGTGCCGGTTGACATGCCGCAAGCATCGCCACGACGGCACAGGGAAACAGAAACCTCAACATTGTCTTGACCACCTCGGTGCAGGAGCGTCGCGTGTTCGAATTCGGTCGAAAGGGTCTACCACCATTTCTGCGGCTTGGCCACAAACCCGGCCCGCTCCTCAAGCGCATATGCCAGATTCAGCAGGTCCCCTTCCTCCCACGGCTTGCCGATCAGTTGCAGGCCAAGCGGAAGTCCCTGGCGGTCGAGCCCGGCGGGCACGGCAATGCCCGGGAGACCGGCGAGGTTCACCGTCACGGTGAAGACGTCGTTGAGGTACATCTGCACCGGGTCGGCGTCGGCCATCTGGCCCAAACCAAAGGCGGCAGAGGGAGTCGCAGGGGTCAGGATGCCGTCGATGCCCTGCGCGAAGACATCGTCGAAATCCTTCTTGATCAGCGCGCGAACCTTGCGGGCGCGGTTGTAATAGGCGTCGTAGAAGCCTGCCGAGAGCACGTAAGTGCCGACCATGACGCGGCGCTGCACCTCCGGTCCGAAGCCCTCGGCGCGGGTCTTTTCGTACATGTCGGTGATGCCGTCGCCCTGGTCCAGCTTCGCGCGGTGGCCGAAGCGCACGCCGTCATAGCGCGCGAGGTTGGAGGACGCCTCCGCCGGCGCGATCACGTAATAGGCGGGCAGCGCGTATTTCGTGTGCGGCAGGGAGATGTCGACAAGCTCCGCACCGGCGTCCTGCATCATCTCGCGGCCGCGCGTCCAGAGATCCTCGATCTCCTCCGGCATGCCGTCCAAACGGTATTCGCGGGGGATGCCGATCTTCTTGCCGCGGATGTCGCCGGTCAGCGCGCCCTCGAAATCGGGCACGGGGAGATCGGCGGAGGTCGAATCCTTCGGGTCGTGGCCCGACATCGTCGCCAGCATGATCGCCGCGTCGCGCACGGATTTCGTCATCGGCCCGGCCTGGTCGAGCGAGGAGGCGAACGCGACGATCCCCCAGCGCGAGCAGCGCCCGTAGGTGGGCTTGATGCCGGTGATGCCGACGAAGGCCGCGGGTTGGCGGATCGACCCGCCGGTGTCGGTGCCGGTGGCCGCGAGGCACAGGTCCGCCGCCACGGCGCTCGCCGACCCGCCCGAGGATCCGCCGGGTGTCAGCGCGGTCTCGTCATTGCCGCGCCGCCAGGGGTTCACCACGTTGCCGTAGACGCTGGTTTCGTTGGACGACCCCATGGCGAATTCGTCCATGTTGAGCTTGCCCAGCATCACAGCGCCTGCATCGAAGAGGTTCTGCGTCACGGTCGATTTCGTATTCGGGCCGGAACCCGTCCAGGATCTTCGACGCGGCCTGGCTGGGCACGCCCTTGGTGCAGAACAGGTCCTTGATCCCCAGCGGCAGGCCGCACATCGCCGGTGCATCCGGCGCCATGCGGGCGTCGGCGGCCTTGGCTTGCGCCATCGCGATCTCGGGCGTGTGGTGCACGAAGGCGTTGAGCGCGCCCGCGCCCTCCACCGCCTTCAGGCAGGTCTCCGTCAGCTCAACGCTCGTGGTCTCGCCCTTTCGCAGCGCATCGCGCGCCTCCGCCAGGCCCAGTTCGTTCAACGCGGGCATTATTCCACCACCTTCGGCACGGTGAAGAAGCCCTCGCGCGCGTCGGGTGCGTTCGAGAGCACCTTCGCCTGCTGGTGGCCGTCCGTCACCACATCCTCGCGTCGTTTCAGGCGCTGCGGCGTGACCGAGGTCATCGGCTCCACGTTCTCAACGTCGACCTCGTTCAATTGCTCGATGAAGCCCAGGATCCGGTTGAATTCCTCCGCCAGCGCGGGGAGCCGTTCCGCCTCGACCCGGATCCGGGCCAGATGCGCCACTTTTGCGGCGGTTTCGGTGTCGATCGACATCTCGCGTCACCTCTTGCGATGCGTTCGCCCGCGTTTAGCGTTCCGGCCGCGCAATGCCAAGCCTTGCGCTGCGTGGTTCGCGACACCCGGACCGAAGAGCCGGACGATGGCCAGCGCCTCGCTGCAGTGGCGCGTCGTCAGTCGGGGAAGACCGGTTCGCGGAACCGGCGGTAGACCTCGATCATCCAGGCCAGCATCACTGCGTTTAGAAGATGCCAGGCCGGATGCGTGCCCAGCGGCCATTGCGGGCACAGCGTCTCGTCGAGCGAGCGCAGCGTGATCGACAGGCACAGGATCAGGGCGCCGAAGATCATCCCGCGCGCCGTGCGCGGTGCCGCGCGGACGATGCCCAGCGCGTAGACCAGAATCAGTAGGGGCACCGACCAGTAGAGCCCCGAGATCCGGAAGAAGGGACGCGTTTCGAGCACGGTCGCCACTCCGGCGGCGTAGGGCAGGAACAGCGCCGTGGCCAGTCCCGCGCTCCAGGCCCCCAACCCGATGATGTCGCGGTTCACGAGGTAGAGATAGACGAGGATGAAGATCAGGATCGGAAGCACGTCCGCCGCACCGGCCCAGGCCGCGGCGTAGGTGTGCCAGAGGAAGGAGCCGATCCCGATGACGAAGAGGATCGCGGCCAGCACGCGACCTCCCGGCGCGTCCGAACAGGCGCGCCACATCCAGATCGCCGCGACCAGGAACGCCAGGTTCGACACCGCGTTCCAGGGCTCCGCCCACCACGTCATGTCCGTCCGCTCGCAATAGGCGTCGATCTGGCGCGTCCAGTCCAAGTCGGTCCTCCGGCCTCCGCCCACTCATGCCCGGCCACTCATGCCCGGCGTCAACCTCTGCTTCTCTTGCCGAAGACGCAAGTTGCGAGCGACGACACCCATGATAACGTCCGGTGAAAGCGACAAGGAGTTACATCATGAACATCATCTGGCTCGGCCACGGGTCGTTCCGCATCGAGATCGCAGGCCAGGTCCTGCTGATCGACCCATGGCTGACCGACAGCCCGGTGCTGGGCGCGGAGCATCACGATGCCGCGACGCACGGCGCCACGCATCTGCTGCTGACGCACACGCATTTCGACCACGTCATCGATGCCGTGCGGCTCTGCCGGGAGCTCGGAATTCCCGCCGTGGGGCAGTACGACATCATGTCCTACTGGGCCGAAAAGGAAGGGATCGAGACCGTGGGCTTCAACAAGGGCGGCACGGTTTCGCTCGGGGATGTCGGCGTCTCCATGGTGCCTGCTTCCCATTCCTCGACGTTCCAGCGCGAGGAAGGCCCCGTCGCCAGCGGGTCGGAGGTCGGCTTCATGATCACGGGCGAGGGCAAGACGCTCTACGTCTCGGGCGACACCGACATCATGGCCGACATGGACTGGATGGGCGACTACTACAAACCCGAGATCGGGATCCTCTCGGCGGGCGGTCATTTCACCATGGACATGAAGGCGGCGGCCTATGCCGCGAAGCGGTATTTTGACTTCAAGACGGTGATCCCCTGCCACTACAGGACCTTCCCGATCCTCGAGCAGGACGCGTCGACGCTGATCGACGGGCTGCCCGGCGTGAACGTGATCGAACCACAGATCATGGAGGTCATCGCCCTCTGAGCGCCGCGCTTTGATTGCAGAAATGGTATGTCAACTTCGTACCGTCGCGAGAGAAAGCGACTCCTATTCTTCCAAACCGGGTCGCACGAACAGCATCCGGCTGTTGCCACGACCCGACGAGGCTCGGAGGAGCGGCGGCATGGCAACTCAGCGGATTTCGAGCGCGCCGCGAACCGATTCCCAAAATTCTTTGAAACCTTTTCGGCTTGGCATAGTTCTAGATCAGTCGAGCGCAGTTGTGCGCTCGATGAACATTGGGAGTGAAGACCGTATGACAAATTCAAGAGTGATGAACCGCCTCTTGGTGACAGCCGCCGCGACGGCGGTCCTGTTGCTTCCTGCGGTAGCGTCGGCAAGTACTATCCTGGACGACTTCAGCGTCAACCAGCAAGCCAATGATGCCCCGGGTGCAACCGGTCCCACAACGACGGTCGGTATCCGTACGTTCACAGTAGACAATGGCGCAGCTACCGCTCCGTCGGCGACCACCCTCCAGTCCGGCTTTAGCCCGGATTATCTTGACTTCAGCAATGCGTCCGGCGTGACGGGAACGGGCGAAGTATCCTGGGCGCTCATGGGCGCGAACCTTTCCAGTTACACCGGCTTCGAAATCGACCTCGTCCGGTACGACCTCAACAATGCGACTACGGACCTGACCCTGTCCGTGGATGGCTCTTCAGCGATGTCGCGTCTTCTGTCAGCCTCGGCGGTCGGAACCCTGGCATTTAACTTCTCCGAATTTGCCGGCGCCAACTTCGGTTCGATCAACAACATCGTGTTGACGCTCGACAATTCGACCCTGCCGTCGGTCGACCTCGCCCTCGACGACTTCCGGGCCGTCGGCGAATTGATGCCCGTTCCGCTACCTGCGGGTGGGCTTCTGCTTGTGACCGGCCTTCTCGGCCTTGGAGTTCTGCGCCGTCGCACTGCGTGATCCTACTCCCGGAGAGGTGTCCGCTGGGCACCTCTCTTTTCCCTGACGACGACGCTTCCCCGGTCTACAGGACGTGATCATGAGACAGCCGCCGTTGATGGCGGCTTTCTTGCATGTAGAGCGGTAAGCTGGCGCTCACTCATCCTCTCTTTGCCGCGCTCGGAACCGAGCCCCGCGCGGAAGGTTGTCCACGCATCCGACAGCAACAAAGAGCACTTCATGTCCTTATCGAAATCGAAAGACCAGATCTGGGACGAGTGGCACTCTCTCGTGAACATGGCCCCCGGCGAGCTCGAAGACTGGCTCGAGACCGAAAACTCGACATCGGTGGGCGACAGCGATGATGGCGAGAGCACCGGGCACAAGTCCGGGCGGCGCGTCGTCGAGATCAAGCGCACCAACAAGGCAGATCTCACCGACGCGCAGTGGGATCACATGGCGACCGTCGTCGGCTACATCAAGCGTCATCTGTCGCAAGGCGGCCCCGCCGAGGACACGGAGACTTCGGCCTGGCGGTATTCCCTGATGAACTGGGGCCACGACCCGTTGAAGGAGAAGAGTTGATGTCCTCCGCCAAGAAGAGCGACCCCGAGCTCTGGGAAAAGATCAAGAAGGAGATCACCGAAAGCGACAAGGGCGGCGACCCGGGCCAGTGGTCGGCGCGGAAGGCGCAGATGTCGGTGCAGGAATACAAGAAGCGCGGCGGCGGCTACGAGGATAGAGGCCCCGATCAGGATGACACTGATCTGCACCAATGGACGGAAGAGGATTGGGGCACGAAATCCGGTGAGGCGTCCGGGGACACCGGGGAGCGGTATCTGCCCCGAAAGGTGCGGATGCTCCTGACGGAGGACGAATACGCCCGCTCGACCCGAAAGAAACGCGATGGCGACGAGCAGTTCGTCGACCAGCCGGAGGACGTGAAGGAAAAGGTCGCCCATATCAAGGCGCACGGTCCGACGAAGGACATGCTGATGAAGCGCGCGCAGGATCTCGGTATCGAGGGCCGCTCATCCTTCTCGAAGGATGAATTGCTGGCTGCCATCGACAAGGCGACCGACAGCAACGGCCGCTGCAAGGGCTCGGTCGCGGCCCTGCAGGACAAGACGCGGGAAGAGCTCTACGAGATGGCGCAGGATCGCGGGATCGCCGGTCGGTCCGACATGTCGAAGGACGAATTGCTCCACGCGCTGGAAAAGGACTAGCACCCGGCCCGCACGGAGCACCCGCAGGTGCAGCCACTATTCCTCCCGTTCGGTCGTGAAGGCCAGCGGGTAACCGTTCTCGCGCGCCAAGTCGTTCCCGTACTGCGCCTTGGTCTCGGCGACCTCCCTGGTGAAGACGGCCACGACGCACGCGCCCCTTCGATGTGCGGTCAGCATCACGCCCAGCGCCTCGGATTCGGTCATCCGGAAGACCGCCATCAGCACCCTCGTCACGAAATCGCGCGGGGTGAAATCGTCGTTGAGCAGAATCACCTTCCAGAGCTTCGGACGCTCCGGTTTCACCTTTTCGACAGGTTTCGGTTTGGTGACGGTTTCGCTCATGCGGGACCTTTCGCTGCACGCGCATGATGCCAAAATCGGCGGCGCAAGGCCACGCGACTTTTCCGTCCGCCCGCGTCAGTCCGTGCGGCGCGCGCGGAAAAAATCCCGCAGCAGCACCTCGGCCACGCTGGCGGAGATGCCGTCGTAGACCTCCGGCACATGGTGGCTCTGCGGATGGGCGAAGACACGGGCCCCATGCGCCACGCCGCCGGACTTCGGGTCCGCCGCGCCGTAGTAGACCCTGGCGATCCGTGCAACGGCGATCACGCCCGCGCACATCGCACAGGGCTCCAGCGTGACGTAGAGGTCATGGTCCGGCAGCCGCTCGGAACCCAGCACCGCACAGGCGGCGCGGATCGCCAGCATCTCCGCATGCGCCGACGGATCCGCCAGTTCCCGCGTCCGGTTGCCCGCTGCCGCCACGACCTGACCGCCGGGCGAGACCACGACCGCGCCCACCGGCACCTCGCCACGCGCGCCCGCCGCGCGCGCTTCAGCCAGGGCGCGTTCCATGTGGCTGCGAAAGACCATGCGCTTCACTTGCCGCGAAAGCGGCACCTTTCGCAAGCGCGCGAAACCGGCTAAGCGCGGGCATGGCCAGCCAATCCCCTCCCGGCGAGCGCATCGCCAAGGTCCTGTCGCGCGGCAGGCATAGCCTCCCGCCGCGAGGCCGAGCGCATGATCGAGGCGGGTCGCGTGACGGTGAATGGCAAGGTGATAGATCGCGCGGCGCTGAACGTCACCGAGAAGGACAGGATCACCGTCGACGGCAATGCGGTGGGCGACCCCGAACCGCCGCGGCTCTGGCTCTACCACAAGCCCTTGGGGCTGCTGACGACGGCGCGGGACGACCAGGGACGGCCGACGATCTTCGACGAACTGCCGGAGGACCTGCCGCGCGTCATGCCGGTCGGGCGGCTCGACATCAACTCCGAGGGGCTGCTGCTCCTGACCAATGACGGCGGGATCAAGCGGCGGCTGGAACTTCCCGCGACGGGATTCGCGCGGCGCTACCGCGTCCGGCTGCACGGGCGCCCGACCGACGAGACGTTCCAGCCGCTGCGGGACGGTCTGACGGTCGACGGCCAGGCATTCCTCCCGATGCAGGTCACGCTCGATCGCCAGCAGGGCGCGAACGCGTGGGTCACCGTCGCGATCCGGGAGGGCAAGAACCGCGAGGTGCGCCGGGCCATGGCCGATATCGGGCTGACGGTGAACCGGCTGATCCGCGTCTCCTACGGACCCTTCCAGCTTGGCACTCTCGCGCCGGGCACCGTGGAGGAGGTACGGCCGCGCGTCCTGCGCGACCAGCTCGGGCTCGACCCGCCAAGTGACCCCGCAGCCAAACCGAGACCGCAGGTCAAACGCAAACCGCGACCCGCACACCGAAGCGGTACGACGCGCGCACCACGCAAGGATGGAGGCCGGGCATAGACGCTCCGGCGGCACTCGAACGCGAAGCGCGCGCCAGCTTGCCGTTGCGCATGCAACACGCCTGACACAGATCAGGAATAAGGCTGGACAGTACGGCGCCCTTGGCACATCGCTGCACTGCGGCTAATCTGCCCGCGGGGAGCTGCATCATGACGAACTCGAGTTTCCAGAAGATCACATATGCCGCGCTGCTCGTTCTGCTGTTCGGCACCTGCACCGGCTGGCTTGGAGGGCTCTGATCGCATGGCCCAACGCTACGGCGGAAAGTACAGCCCGGACGGCAGCGCGCAGGACGCCGAAGCGCCGGCCCGACGCGGGCACTACGAACACGCACAGGTCAGCCCGACCGGCGCGCGGGCGAACCTACTGTTCCTGCCCGCGATCCTGCTGGTCTTCACCACGCTGAACGACGGAGCCATCGCGATGACGCTGGGGCTCGTCGGCGCGGGGCTGCTCACGCTCGCGGCCTTCCTGCTGCGCGGTGGTCTGGAGGCGGAGGTGGAATACAACACCCGCCGCATCGCGAGGCGTCCAGCTATCCCGCGCAAGATCTTTTCGTCCGTCCTTACCGGCCTCGGCGTGGGCATGGCGACAATGGCGCATGACGGCGGCCCGCTGGCGGCAATTCTCTATGCCGTGGCAAGTGGTGGCCTTCACCTCGCGTCCTTCGGGCTCGATCCGCTCAGGAACAAGGGCACCGACGGGATCGACCTGATCCAGCAGGATCGCGTCGCCCGCGTGGTCGACGAGGCCGAAAAGTATCTGCAATCCATGCGCGAGGCGGTGCTGCGCGCCGGCGACCGCAAGGCGGAGGCGCGGCTGGAACGCTTCACCTCCACGGTGCGCGGCATGGTCCGAACGGTGGAGGAGGATCCCCGCGACCTGACCGCGGCGCGCAAGTATCTCGGCGTCTACCTGATGGGCGCGCGCGATGCGTCGAACAAGTTCGCCGACCTCTACAGCCGCTCCCGCGATCCGGAGGCGCAGGCGAAATATATCGCTCTACTCGACGATCTCGACAGCAACTTCGTCGCCAAGACCAACGACCTGATGTCCGATACGCATACCGACCTCGACATCGAGATCGAGGTGCTGCGCGACCGGCTCGCCCGCGAAGGCGTGGCCATCGAACGGACATCCAGCAAATGACCCTCATGAGGAACCGAACACATGTCTGACACCGTTCGCCGGAAGGCCGAGGAATCCGTGGCGCAGGTCGAGGAAGTCGCCGCCATCTCGCTGCCCGAACCCGTGGAGGCCGGCGAGATCGTGGCGCTGGAGAAGGCCGATGGTCCCGTCGGTGCGGAGATCCGTTCGCGGATGGACGAGATCGACATGGCCGACACCAATTCCATCGTGTCCTTCGGCTCCGCCGCGCAGGCCGAGTTGCAGGAGATCAGCCAGTCGATGCTGGCGGGCGTGCGCAACAAGGATGTCGGCCCGGCGGGTGACAGCTTGCGCGGCATCGTCAGCACCATCCGCGGCTTTTCCGTCTCCGAACTCGATGTCCGCCGCGACCGGTCCTGGTGGGAAAAGCTGCTCGGCCGCGCCGCCCCCTTCGCCAAGTTCACCGCCCGGTTCGAGGAGGTGCAGGCCCAGATCGACCGGATCACCGACGATCTGCTGAAGCATGAACACACGCTGCTGAAGGATATCAAGTCGCTCGATCTGCTTTACCAGAAGACGCTGCAATTCTACGATGAACTCGCGCTCTACATCGCGGCCGGCGAGGCGAAGGTGAAAGAGCTCGACGCGACGACCATTCCCGCCAAGGAGGCCGAGGTGGAGAAAGCGCCCGAAGGCGACAAGGTCATGAAGGCACAGGAACTGCGCGATCTGCGCGCGGCCCGCGACGATCTGGAGCGCCGCGTGCACGATCTGAAGTTGACCCGCCAGGTGACGATGCAATCCCTGCCTTCCATCCGGCTGGTGCAGGAGAACGACAAGAGCCTGGTGACCAAGATCAATTCGACGATGGTCAACACGGTGCCCTTGTGGGAAACCCAACTCGCGCAGGCGGTGACGATCCAGCGGTCGGCGGAGGCGGCGTCGGCCGTGCGCGAGGCCAACGACCTGACCAACGAGCTGCTGACCGCCAACGCAAAGAACCTGCGCGACAGCAACAAGATGATCCGCCAGGAGATGGAGCGCGGCGTGTTCGACATCGAGGCGGTGAAGAAGGCGAACGCCGACCTGATCGGCACGATCCAGGAATCGCTGCAGATCGCGGACGAAGGCAAGCGCAAGCGCGCCGCGGCCGAGGAGGACCTGAAAAAGATGGAAGCGGACCTGCGCGACACGCTTGCCTCGGCCAAGTCGCGCCGCGACGGTGTGGGCGACAATGCCGCCACCGCCGTCCCGTCCTGAGCGGCCTTCCATGGACCTTGCGCGTCTGTCTGTCTGGGTCCGTCGCGCGGCGATCCTCGTTCTGTTCCCGCTGCTGGCGGGCTGCGAGGTGCTCGAGCCGATGGTGGAGCCGGTGCTGATGCCGCGCGCCCGGCCCGACGGCCTGGCGCCCGCCGCCGCGCCCAAGGCCCCCTCGGCGGACAGCGAGGCACTGCGCCGCTATTATCGCCAGGTGCTGGCGGACGGCACCACGCGGGGGCTCCTGCGCACCGACGGGGGCGGGCCGGACACGCCCTACTCGGCCGAGATGCTGGAGCGGAACTTCGAGGACATCGCGTTCTACAACGAATACGATCGCGGCGAGCAACCGCTGCGGCGCTGGATCGAACCGGTCCGGATCGAAGTGCGCTTCGACGACGACATCGACCCCGCGGCGCGGACGCGGGACAGCAATGCGGTCATTGCCTTTGCCGCGCGCCTGTCGCGTGTCACCGGCCATCCGATCACCGTGGGACGCGGGCGACCGAACTTCTACGTGTTCTTCACCAACGAAGATGGCCGCGAGGATGTCCTGACCCAGATGCGCCAGGTGCAACCCCGCATCGACCGGGACACGCTTGCCGCGATCCGCGACATCCCGCGGTCGACATACTGCCTGGTCGTTGCAATCACCAGTTCAGACCGGCCGGCCGTCTACACCGGGGCCGTGGCGCTGATCCGGGCGGAACAACCCGACCTGATGCGTCTCTCCTGCATCCACGAGGAAATCGCGCAAGGTCTGGGGCTGGCCAATGACAGCCCCTATGCCCGGCCGTCGATCTTCAACGATGACGACGAATTCGCGCTTCTGACCAGCCATGACGAGGATCTTCTCGGCATGCTCTATGATCCGCGCTTGCGCGCGGGCATGCGCATGAACGAGGCTCGGCCAATTCTGCAAGTGCTCTCGCGTGAGGCGACAGGCGCAGACCTATAGAAGAAAGGACGCTTAGATGGGCATTTTCGACTTTCTTTCCGGAGAATTCATCGACGTCATCCACTGGACGGACGACACGCGCGACACGATGGTCTGGCGCTTCGAACGCGAGGGGCACGAGATCAAGTACGGCGCCAAGCTGACCGTGCGCGAGGGGCAGGCGGCGGTCTTCGTGCACGAGGGGCAGCTGGCCGACGTGTTCACCCCCGGTCTCTACATGCTCGAGACCAACAACATGCCCATCATGACGACGCTGCAGCACTGGGATCACGGGTTCCGCAGTCCCTTCAAGTCGGAGATCTACTTCGTCAACACGACGCGGTTCAACGACCTCAAGTGGGGAACGAAGAACCCGATCATCTGCCGCGATCCGGAATTCGGTCCCGTCCGTCTGCGCGCCTTCGGTACCTATTCGGTCAAGGTGGCCGATCCCGCGAAATTCCTGGTGGAGATCGTGGGCACCGACGGCGAATTCACGATGGACGAGATCAGCTTCCAGATCCGCAACATCATCGTGCAGGAGTTCTCCCGGACCCTCGCACGCGCCGGCATTCCCGTGCTCGACATGGCGGCCAATACGCGCGAACTGGGCAAGCTGGTGTCGAAGGAGATCGCGCCACGGCTCGCCGAATACGGCTTGAACCTGCCGGAGCTCTATGTGGAGAACATCTCCTTGCCACCCGCGGTCGAGGAGGTCTTGGACAAGCGCTCCTCCATGGGCGTGATCGGGAACCTCGGCGAATACATGCAGTTCCAGGCCGCCGAGGCGCTGGGACGCGACGGCGGCGGCGCCGCCGCGATCCAGGCCGGACTGGGCGCGGGGCTGGGAATGCAGATCGCGCACGGCGCTGCACAGCAAGGGCCGTGGGGTGCGGTTCCTCAGCATCAATCGGCCCAGGCGCCACAGACGGCCAGGATCGCGCCGCCCCCGCCGCCGGTCGAGCACGTCTGGCACGTGGCGAAGGACGGCCAGAGCTCGGGACCCTATTCCAAGGCGCGGATGGGCCGCATGGCGACGGAGGGCGAGCTGACCCGCGACAGCTTTGTCTGGACTCCCGGCCAGGATGGCTGGCAGCGCGCCGAGGACGTGGCAGAGCTGGCGCAGCTTTTTACGGTCCTGCCGCCGCCTCCGCCGTCCGGGATGTAATCATCCGATAAAGCTGCCGGACCGGAACCAAGGCACGCAGTGCCGCCGGCCCAGCGGCGGCCCGTTCCGGCGGCCTGCCGTTTTGTCGACTCCGACGCCGAGCGGGAGCTTGTGACTTATGTGGCTGCCATGAAGCACGGTCGCGGGCCGATCGGAGCGGCATCCCAAGGGCCACCGCCGGGCCTTTGCCTGTATGCGGTTTGCAAATCCGGTCGGCGCGTTACAGCGGCCAGATCAGCGGGATCACGGCCGACACGATGCAGGTGATCAACAGGTTCAGCGGGATGCCGACCCGCATGAAATCGGTGAACTTGTAGCCCCCCGGCCCGTAGACCAGCGTGTTGGTCTGATAGCCTATGGGCGTGGCGAAGGCGCAGGACGCCGCGATCATCACCGCCACCACGAGCGGCCGCGGATCCACCCCGACCGCCTGCGCAATGCCGATGGCGATCGGCGTCATGATGACCGCCACCGCGTTGTTTGACACGACTTCGGTGAGGATCGTCGTCATCAGGAAGACGACGAAAACGACCGCAGGACCGGGCAGTGTCATCAGAGACGGCGCGATCCCGTCGACCAGCAACGCCACCGCGCCGGTGTGCTGCAAGGCCGCTCCCACCGCCAGCATCGAGAAGATCAGCGCCAGGAGACGCCCTTCGACAAAGCTGAACGCCTCGTCGGCATCGATGCAGCCGGTGACGAGCACGATGGCGACGGCGATCACGGCCAGCAACAGGATCGGCGCCACGTTCAATGCCGCCAGCACCACGATCCCGATCAGCGAGCCGATAGCGATGGGCGCATGGCCCCGGCGATAGGCACGGGCGGAGGGATGGCTCACGTCCACGAGTTCCATGTCCTGCGCCAGCCGCTGGATGTCCTCCGGCGCGCCTTCGAGCAGCAGCGTGTCGCCCACCCGCACGATCAGCTGGTCGAGTTGCCGACCGATGTTCTGGTTGCGCCGATGCACGGCCAGCGGGTAGACGCCGTAGCGCCGACGCAGCCGCATCGCGCCCAGAGCGCGGCCCACCATGCGGCAACCCGGTGTGATCAGCACCTCCACCGTCGTCGTCTCCACCGCCGAGACCTGGTCGACGCGCTTCAACTCCTTGTTGCCCTGCAGGCTGAGGAGTTCGGTCATGCGCGTGCGCAGCACGACGCGGTCGCCGACCTGGAGCGTCACACCTTCGAGGTTGCGCCGGAGCGACGTGTCGCCGCGGATCAGGTCGACGAGCCGGACCCCTTCGCGCTTGAAGAGCCGCACGCCCAGGACCTCGCGGCCGACGAGGTTCGATTCCGGCGGAATGACGGCCTCGGTGAAGAACTTCATCCGCGAACGGTCCGACAGCATGCTCGCCATGCTGTCCCGGTCCGGCAGCAGGCGCGGCGTGACGAACATCATGTAGAGGAGCCCTGTGCCACAGACCACGAGTCCGATCGGCAGGATCTCGAAGATGCTGAAGGGCTCCAGTCCCTGCGCACGGGCGACCCCGTCGACCAGCAGGTTGGTCGAGGTTCCGATCAGCGTCAGCGATCCGCCCATGATCGCGGCATAGGAGAGCGGAATCAGCATCTTCGACGGCTTGATATCCAGGGTCTGGCAGAGCTGCACGATGACGGGGATCATCACCACGACCACCGGCGTGTTGTTCATGATGGCCGAGGCCGCCATGACCATCAGCACCACGCCGCTCACGGCGAGGCGCGGGCTCCTGCGTGCCGCGCGCTCCGCCGTCCGCGTCAGCACCTCCAGCGCACCGGTCCGCACCAGCGCGCCCATGACTATGAACATCGCCGCGATGGTCCAGGGCGCGGAGTTCGACAGCACCCCCAGCGCGATGTCGTAGGGCACGAGGCCCAGGGCGAGCATCACCGCGGCACCGGCGATGGCCACGACCTCCGTCGGCAGCGACTCGCGCAGGAAAAGCACGAACATGATGGCGACGACGGTCAACGTCAGAACGGCCTGACCGGTCTGACCAAGATTGAGGAATTCGGTCAATTGCGCCTCTGAGTGAACACGCTCTGCCGCGACACTATCGCTGGTTGCCTAGGCACCGGCAAGCACGCCCTTGCGGCGCGGCTGCACGAGATACATCCCCGGGACCATCAGCACAAGCGACAGCCAGATGAGCGGAGAATAGCTTTCGGCCAGGATCAGCTTGGCCCAGAATAGCCCGAAGAGCGTCACGACGTATGACACCTGCGCCGTGAAGACCGGGCCCGCCTGCCCCACCAGCCAGACATTCGCGCGACATAATTCCCCTCGATCGCGTAGAAGCTGCAGGTGATCAGCACCGCGCCGACCCACAGGATCGGGATCGCCCCGGTCAGGTTGGGTCCCGGTGCCACGATCAGAAGGACGCCGCAGAGATCGACGAGGAGCCCCACCAGCGCCGATGGCTCGAACCGGTCGAGCCCGAGGCCCAGGGCGATCGGGAAGGCCAGCATCGGGATCATCGAAAGCAGGATTGAGATCATGCCCGACGGCAGGTGGATCGCAGCCTGGTAGCTGAGGGCGTTGGGCACCACGGTGCCGATCAGCGCGATCACGACGTAGAACCGGACATGACGTTGCGTGAGCGGCAGCTGCATGCGGCGCACCCACGCAATCGCCGCCATCAGCGCGGCGCCGATCACGAGCTGCCAGAAGATCAGGCCGAAATGCAGGTAACCTTCCGACACGGCGATCTTCGCCATCGGCTGGGTGAACCCCCAGCCCGCGCCGAGGGCAACCAGCACGAGGGAATGGAACAGCGTCTGCCGCCGCCGTCACGTGACGGGCTCATCCGGCCCGGACGGGGTCAGCAGACCACCCTGCCGCACCGGCACGACGCGCGTCGCGGCGCCCGTGCGATCGTCCGTCTCGATGTAGATGCCGGAGAGCGTGGCCGTGCCCAGCGCGGGAGAGAAACGCTCCTTGGGCATGCCGGTCACGAAACGGCGGAGTGGCTCGGTCTTCTCCATGCCGATCACGCTGTCGTAATCGCCGCACATGCCCGCATCCGTCAGGATCGCCGTACCCTTCGCGGTCAGCCGAGCGTCGGCCGTGGGCACATGGGTATGGGTGCCGACGACAAGGCTCGCCCGGCCGTCGCAGAAATGCCCGGCCGCCATCTTTTCCGACGTGGCCTCGGCGTGGAAATCGACGATGACGGCCTGGGCCTGCCCACCCCGCGGATAAGTCCTGAGCGCCAGGTCGAGCGCCGAGAAGGGATCGTCGAAGGGACGTTTCATGAAGACCTGACCCAGGACCTGCGCCACCATCACCTTGCGACCCCCGGGGCCATCATAGAGCCGGACGCCCTTGCCCGGTGCGGCCTTCGAGAAATTGATCGGGCGCAGGATACGCGGTTCGCTGTCGATGAACTGCAGCATCTCCTTCTGGTCGAAGGCATGATCGCCGAGCGTGATCACGTCCGCCCCGGCCTCCAGCAGGCCTTGGGCATGGGCCGGCGAGAGTCCCATGCCGGAGGTGGCGTTCTCGCCATTGACGACGATGAAATCGAGCCGCCACGCCGCGCGCAGACGCGGCAGATGCTCTGCCACCGCGTTCCGGCCGGCGCGGCCCATGACGTCTCCGAGAAAGAGGATGCGCATGGCGTCGTGGTAGGCGGAGGCCGTGGCAAGGGCAAGGGGTTTCGCGCCACGCTGCGGGTGACGCGACCGACCGGGGGCCAGCCCCTCCGGGACCCGCCGGACCAAGTGAAGGCGCGAGCCCGATCAGCGCGACAAATCGATGATCTCGCGTTCCGTCACGATCATGTCCAGCGGCTGATCGGTCGGCTCGAGCGGCAGCGTGTCCGCCTCCTGCGCGGCAAAGGCAAAGCCGATCGCCAGCGTCGGGCGCTTTGCGCGCAGGCCTTCCAGCGTGCGGTCGTAGAACCCGCCGCCATAGCCCAGCCGCGCGCCGGTACGCGTGAAGGCAAGGAGCGGAACGATCAGGATTTCCGGATCCATGAAATCGTCGGTTTCCGGGATCATCGCGCCGAAGGTGCCTTCCTTCATCGCCATGCCCGGCTTCCACCGCGAGAACCTCAGCGGCAGGCCCCGGCCCTCGATGACCGGCACGCACGACGGGCCCGTGGCGGCGGCGTCTGCCATCGCCGGGAGCGGGTCGATCTCCGTCCGGATCGCCATGTAGCCCGAGATCGGCACGCCGCGGTGTGCCGCAAGGACCGCGGAGAGGAGCGCTGCGGCGTCGGGGCACGCGCGCGGCATGCGCGGCCTTGCGGCGGGCGAAGGCGGCCTTGCGCGCCTCCGCCTTCGCGGCGGCGATATCGCTCACAGCAGCACCAGCACGGCAAGGCCGAGGAAGGCGAAGAAGCCCACGACATCCGTCACCGTCGTCACGAAGGCGCCGGAGGCCAGCGCCGGGTCGACCCCCATCCGATCGAGAACCACGGGGATCACCGTGCCGGCGAGCCCGGCCACGACCAGGTTGATCACCATCGCGGCAGCGATCACGTAGCCCAGCGCGGGCGAACCGAACCAGACGATGCCGACGACCCCCATCACCACGGCAAAGATCAGCCCGTTGATCAGCCCGACGAGACATTCGCGCCGGATCACGCGCCAGACGTTGGAACCCGGTCAGGTCCTTCGTCGCGATCGCCCGCACCGCCACGGTCAGCGACTGCGTGCCCGCATTGCCGCCCATCGAGGCGACGATCGGCATCAGCACCGCCAGCGCCACGACCTGCGCGATGGCCGCTTCGAACTGCGCGATGACGAGCGACGCGAGGATCGCCGTCACCAGGTTCACCGCCAGCCAGGGCAGCCGGCGCTTGGTCGTCTCGACCACCTTGTCCTGCAGCGAGCTTTCCTCGCCCACGCCGGCGAGGCGGAGGATGTCCTCCTCGTGCTCCTCGTCGAGCACGATCATCGCGTCGTCGATGGTGATGACGCCGACCAGCCGCCCTTCGCCATCGACCACGGGGGCGGAGATCAGGTGGTACTGGTTGAAGGCGTAGGCCACGTCGGCCTCGGGCTGATCGACGGGGATGACCTGGAACGTCTCCTCCTGGATGTCGGTCAGCTTCACGTTGCGGCGCGACCGCATCATCTTTCCCAGCGTCACGTTGCCCACCGGGTGCAGCCGCGGGTCGACCAGAGTGACGTGGTAGAACTGCTCCGGCAGGTCGTCCTCCGGCATCCCGCGCAAATGGTCGATCGCCTCGCCCACGGTCCAGTATTCCGGCGCCATCACCAGCTCGCGCTGCATCAGCCGGCCGGCGGAGTATTCCGGGTAGCTCAGCGCCAGTCGCACGGCGTGCCGGTCGGCCTCGCCGAGCGCGCCGAGGATCGCGGTCTGCTGATGCTCCTCGAGATCCTCGACCAGGTCGACGACGTCGTCGCTGTCCAGCTCGCGCACGGCGTCGGCCAGCACTTCGGGATGCAGGACGCCGATGACCTCCTCGCGGATCGTCTCGTCGAGCTCCGACAGGATGTCGCCGTCGAACTCCTTGCCGTAGAGCCGGATCAGGCGCGAGCGGTCGTAGGACGTCACCTGTTCCAGAAGGTCGGCGATGTCGGCGGGGTGCAGCGGCTCCATCAGTTCGACGAGCCGGTCGCGATCGTCGATCTCGACGGCGTAGAGGATGGACGAGATGACCTTGGGATTCAGGGCATAGTCATCCCAGGCTTCTTCCTCCCGCTCCAAGACCTCCGCGTCTTCTACCATCGCTTGTCCCCTGTTCTGCAGGCGCGACCATAGGCAAGCGCACCGGCGGGAGCAATGCGATGCGCTCGGCGATTGGCGCTTTTCGCCGCTCTGCGGCGCGGGTAAGTCTGCACCATGGCAAAGACGCTGATCACTGGCCGCGTTCTGGCCTTCGAGGGAACGCCATTCGACGGACCGCCGGACGCGGCGGTGCGCTGGCACGAGGCTGTCATGGTCGAAGACGGCCGCGTCGCCGCACTTGGATCGGTCGGGGCGTTGCAGGCACCGGACATCGATCGGGTCGACTATGGCGGCCACGTCGTCTGTGCGGGCTTCGTCGACGCCCATGTCCACTACCCGCAGACCGCGATGATCGCGAGCTGGGGCAAGCGCCTGATCGACTGGCTCGAGACCTACACCTTTCCCGAGGAGATGCGGTTCGGCGATCCGTCCTACGCCGCCGAAATCGCCGGCCGGTACCTCGATCTGGCGCTGGCGCATGGCACCACCAGCATGGCGAGCTACTGCACGATCCACGCGCAAAGCGTGGAGGCCTTCTTTGCCGCGGCCGAAGCGCGGGGCATGGCCGTGGTGGCGGGACGTACCTGCATGGACCGCCACGCGCCGGACGGGCTGCGGGACGATGCACAGACGGCCTACGACGAGAGCAAAACGCTGCTGGAGCGCTGGCACCGGCGCGGCCGCGCGGAATATGCCATCACGCCGCGCTTCTCGCCCACCTCCACGCCCGCGCAACTGGAGGCGCTGGGTGCGCTCTGGGCCGAACACCCCGACTGTCTTATGCAGACGCATCTGAGCGAGCAGCCCGACGAGATCGCCTGGGTCCGGTCGCTTTTCCCCGGGGCGCGCGACTACCTCGACACCTACGAACGCCACGGGCTGCTGGGTGAGCGTGGCGTCTACGGCCACGCGATCCACCTGCAGCCGCGCGAGATCGACCGGCTGGCGGAGGTCGGCGCCGCGGTCGCCCATTGCCCGACGTCCAATACCTTCATCGGTTCGGGGCTATGCGATGTGACGGGGCTGATGGCGCGCGGGATCACCGTGGGCCTCGCGACCGACACCGGCGGCGGCTCCAGCTTTTCCATGCTGCGCACGATGGCTGCGGCCTACGAGGTGGCGCAGCTCCGCGGGGTTTCCCTGCACGCGGCGCAACTGATGTGGCTCGCCACCGAAGGCGCCGCCCGCAGCCTCCACCGCGAGGCCGAGATCGGCACGCTCGCCGTCGGCAGTGCCGCCGACCTCGTGGTCCTCGACCTCGCCTCCACGCCCGCCATCGCCCAGCGCAGCGCCGTGGCGCGCGACATCTGGGAAGCGATCTTTCCGACGATCATGATGGGCGACGACCGCGCCGTGGCGGATGTCTGGGTGAGCGGGAAAAGAGGCCGACAGGTAGCCTCTCCCGCTTGCCGTTGATGCTTGGATGAATTTGCAGCCCCGGCACCACAACTATGGCCAGAGTTCACTGCGTATTCTGGTTCTTTCAATGAAAGTTTGGTATCGGTAGCGCGACAGAAGCGCATAGGCAGAGGCCTAAATTCTCAATGGCTCATCCAGTCGATATTCATGTCGGGCGCAGGTTGAAGCAAATCAGAGTCTTGCGCCGCATGTCCCAGACGGATCTCGGCGCATCTCTCAACTTGTCGTTCCAGCAAATCCAGAAACACGAAATCGGTTCGAACCGAATATCTGCGAGCCGACTTCATGAATTTTCCAAGTTACTGGGAGTGCCGACCTCATTCTTCTTCGAGGATCTCGAAACACCAGATCGAACCGGTGCCAAAAGAGGTGTTTCTTTGAAAGACGCTCTGGAAAGAATTGATGATGCCGCTCTAGAGCGCGTGTGCGCGTTTGTAGAAGATCTCTCCGGCATCAACATACGGTAATCGCAAGTCCGTCACGTCGCAGTCTCCTGCGACATTGCAACTACCGTTGTCGCCCCGCATCCGCTCTCAACATCCCGGCCGTGCCAGCACCATGACCCAGAAATCGCCCGGCGCGCGGGCGAGGCCCATCTCCGTCACGCGGGCATCGAGAAGATTCCGGCGGTGACCGGGCGAGCGGGACCAGGCCGTCACCACGTCGGACAGGCTGCCGTACCCGTGGGCCACGTTCTCGGCGATCCTGCAGAAGCTGTAACCGCGTGCCTGTGCCCGATGTCCGGGACCCGAACCGTCCGCGCCCCTGTGGGTCATCACGCCGCGCCGCGCCATGTCGGCGGCGTGTCCCGCGGCGACGGCCTCGAGCCGCGGCGCATAGGCGATCGCCGGCCGCCCGGCCTGGTCCCGAAGCGCGTTCACGGCTGTGAGCGCCTGCGGGTTGGCTGCCGCTCCGCTTGCCAGATGAAGGCACAGGACCAGAAAGAAACCACGCCGCATGACACCTCCAATAGATCCAGCGCCGATGATTTCGACGCACGGTGTCTTATGGCCGCTGGACGGTTACGAGGCGATTAAGGGCTCTGGTCCTGCATCTGCGCCGGCCAATCGTTGCCGGTCCCGGGAACGGGGAGGTCCGCCGAGGTGCCAGCCGGGGCCACAAGAAGCGAGGGTGCGAGGCTGCAAAGTTGTCTGCCGGTCAAAGCAATCGGCCGGTTCCCGGCAGAGCCAACGCGATCCGGGCGTCTGCGATCAGGACGCGTCGGCCAGCGCCCGGGCCAGGCGGTTCTGCCGCTCGATCACCGTCGGCAAGTCGATGGTCGCGATCCGGCCGCCCTCGACCACGCGACGCCCCTCGACCAGCAGGTCCCGCACGCGTGTCGGACCGGCGAGGAGCAGCGCCGCCGGGTCCCAGCTCCCCGCGCTCTCCACCCCCGAGACGTCCCAGATGGCGATATCGGCCCGCTTGCCCACCGCGATCTGACCGCAATCGTCGCGGCCCAGTACCTGCGCGCCGCCCCGCGTAGCAATCTCAAGCGCCTCACGCGCGCTCATCGCGTCCGCCCCGCGTGCGACCCTTTGCAAGAGCATCGCGAGGCGCGCCTCGGCCACGAGGTTGCCCGTATCGTTCGAGGCCGACCCGTCGACGCCCAACCCCACCGGCACGCCCGCATCCCGCATCGCGCGCACTGGCGCGATGCCGGAGCCCAGGCGGCAATTGGAGCACGGGCAATGCGCGACGCCGGTGCGCGACCGGGCAAAGAGGTCGATCTCCGCGCGGTCGAGCTTCACGCAATGGGCGTGCCAGACGTCCGGACCGATCCATCCGAGATCCTCGGCATATCGGCCCGGACGGCATCCGAATCGCGCCTGCGAATAGGCGACGTCCTCGTCGTTCTCCGCCAGGTGGGTGTGCAGCATCACGCCCTTGTCGCGGGCCAAGAGGGCGGCGTCCCGCATCAACTCCCGGCTGACGGAGAAGGGCGAGCAGGGCGCGACACCGACCCGCACCATCGCGCCCGCGCGCGGCTCATGGAAGGCGTCGATGACGCGGATGCAGTCGGCGAGGATCGCGGCCTCATCCTCCACCAGCGCGTCCGGGGGCAGGCCGCCATCGCTCTCGCCGATGCTCATCGCACCGCGCGTCGGGTGAAACCGGAGACCGATCTCGGCGGCGGCGTGGATCGTATCCTCGAGCCGCGCACCGTTCGGGAACATGTAGAGGTGATCGGAAGAGAGCGTGCAGCCGGAGAGGGCCAGTTCCGCCAGCCCGACCTGTGCCGAGACGAAGACGTGCTCCGGCGTGAAGCGCGCCCAGATCGGGTAGAGCGTCTTCAGCCAGCCGAAGAGAAGCGCATCCTGCCCGCCCGGGACCGCGCGGGTCAGCGTCTGGTAGAGATGGTGGTGCGTGTTGACCAGGCCGGGCGTGACCACGCATCCGCGCGCGTCCAGTGTTTCGTCGGCGGCCAAGTCGCGCCCGATCGCGACGATCGCCCCGTCCCGGACCAGGATATCCTCGCCCGAGAGTTCGCGTCGGTCGTCATCCATCGTCAGGATGGCGTCCGCGCCCGTGATCTGGAGCGTGCTCACGGCACGTCGCGCAGCAAGGCCAACGCCTCTTGCTGGATCGCTGCATTTGCCGCGGCGAGCACCCGGCCACCGTCGCGGGCGGATCCCCCACGCCAGTCGGTGACGAGCCCGCCGGCGGCCTCGATCACCGCCAGGGGCGCCGCGATGTCGTAGGGCTGCAGGCCCGCCTCGATCACCAGGTCGATCTGCCCCGCCGCAAGCAAAGCGTAAGCGTAGCAGTCGCAGCCGTAGCGCGTCAGGCGGACTCGGCTGGCCACGGACTGGAACCCGATCCGTTCCGCTTCGCTGCCGACCTCGGGAAACGTGGTGAAGAGCGTCGCTTCCGATAGGGGACGTGCGGCGCGTGCGGCCAGTGCCCGCACACCCTGCGGTCCGGACATCTGCGCCAGCCCTTTGCCGCCGATGAACCGCTCTCCGACATAGGGCTGGTCGATGAGACCAAAGATCGGCCCGGTGGCGTCCGACAGCGCGATCAGAACGCCCCAGGTCGTGGTGCCCGAGATGAAGCCGCGCGTTCCGTCGATCGGGTCGAGCACCCAGGTCAAGCCGGAGGTGCCAATCCGGGGTTCGAATTCCTCGCCCAGGATCCCGTCATCCGGCCGGCGCTCGGCGAGGATGGCGCGCATGGCTTCCTCGGCCGCCTTGTCCGCGACCGTGACGGGGTCGTAACCGTGGTCGACCTTGCTCTCCGCCAGGAGGCCATCTGCGCGGAAATGCGGCAGGATGGCCTCCCGCGCGGCATCTGCCATGGCGTCGGCCACGGCGAGGATATCGAAGACGTCGGTGTTCACGCGACCAGATGTGCCAAGCACCGGGAGTGGAGACAAGGAAATACGCCGCCAGCACCACCGGAGATTGTCAGGTCAGGCCAAGGAGCACGGGACGCGTAGCTCTATTTTGTTGCCACGAAAGCGGGACATCCGCCTCGTGCTGCGGCAGTTTGGAGACAACCGAATCCCCCGCAACGACCGGAGCCATGCAATGCGCGCATTTCACATTTCCGCCGCCGGTGAAAAACCGGGCCTGATCGAAATTTCCGCCCCGAAAGCCGGCAAGGGCGAAGTGCTGGTCGACATCAAGGCCTGCGGGCTGAACTTCGGCGACCTGCTGATGATGTCCGGCACCTACCAGGACACTCCCCCTGCTCCGTTCACGCTGGGCATGGAGGTCGCGGGAACCGTCGCCGAATGCGGCGAAGGCGTCACATCCATGTCGCCGGGTCAACGCGTCATCGTCTTTGGTGGGCTCGGAGGACTTGCGGACCAGGGCGTGTTCGAGGCTGGCCGCTGCGTGCCGCTGCCCGACGAGATGAGCTTCGAACACGCCGCGGCCTTCCAGATCGCGTACGGGACGAGCCACGTGGCGCTGGATTATCGCGCGGGCCTGAAGCCGGGGGAGACGCTGGTGGTGCTGGGGGCCGCTGGGGGTGTCGGGCTGACCGCGGTCGAGATCGGCAAGAAGATGGGTGCCAAGGTGATCGCCGTCGCCCGCGGCGCCGACAAGCTGGAGGTGGCCAAAGCGGCGGGCGCCGATCATCTCCTCGATGCCGAAACGACGGACCTGCGCCAGGCGCTCAAGGATCTGGGCGGGGCCGATGTCGTCTACGACCCGGTGGGCGGCGACGCCTTCAGGGCGGCCTTTCGGGCGTGTAATCCCGAAGCGCGGATACTCGTCATCGGCTTTGCGTCCGGCGACGTGCCGCAAGTGCCGGCCAACCACCTGCTGGTGAAGAACATATCGCTGCTTGGCTTCTATTGGGGCGGCTACATGCGGTTCAAGCCGGAGGTGATCCTCGGCTCCCTGCAGACGTTGATGGGCTGGTATCTCGCCGGGGAAATCAAGCCGCATATCAGCCACACCCTGCCGCTCGACCGGGTGGAGGAGGGGTTCGAACTTTTGCGCACGCGCAAATCGACCGGGAAGGTGGTGATCACCCCGTGATCCGCCGGCGCGGCAGCGTTATTTTCCGACCGCCTTCAGCCGCTGTACATTGTCCGCCTCGCCGAAGGCGCTGCGCAGAAGGTTGGCCATCGCGTCCTGCATCATGTCGCCCTTGCCGCTGGCAAAGAGGTTGATGCGCTGTTGCGGCAGGTCCGGCAAGGCGCCGCCGTGGTCGATCTCTTCCAGGTGCGGGGGAAACGTGCCTGCCAGAACGACATTCAGAGCCAGGTCGGCACTGACCGTCGCCTCGATGGTGCGGTCGCTGTCGCTTTCGACGGCGAGTTCCCAGTCGACCCGCTCACGCTCCAGAATCTCCACGACCAGCGGCCGGAATAGGCACAACCGTCCGAAGGCGAGCTTGAGCGGATATTGACGCCAGGCACTGCCGCCACGCGCACCGACCCAGACGAGCGACTTGCAGCACAGCGTCTCCGCGCCATCCTCGACTCCGGTTTCGGTCGTCACGATCATGTCGATTTCCCCGCGCACGAACTGTTCCTTCAGGGCGCGCGTGTAGGAGGAGATGAGCTGCACCTTGACCCGCGGGAACGCCGCGTGAAACTGCTGCAGCACCCTCGGGATCGCCGGGTAGACCACGTCATAGGGCACGCCCAGCTTCAACTCCCCTTCGAAGTCCTGGTCGGTCAGGCGCGCCATGATCTCGTCGTTGAGCGCGACCATCCGTCGCGCATAGACCAGAAGCTGCTCTCCCGCGGACGTCAGAGCGATGCGTCTGCCGCTGCGGTCCAGAAGCTCGATCCCCAGCAACTCCTCGAGCCGCTTCAGCTGCATCGACACGGCCGATTGCGTCAGGTGCAGAAACCCCGCGGCCCGCGTCACGCCACCGCTGTCCGCCACCGCCACGAAGGAGCGCAAGGTCGTTATGTCGAGATTTCTCATGAATCACGTTCCTTGATGGAAACCGCCACAAACATTCGTTTCTCAAATGAACCACGAAGCGGCATGTTAGGCAAGCAACTTGATGAAGATTGCGCGAAACTGAACGAAAAATCGAAAGGAAACAGCGATGGCTTTGCTCGATCTCTCCCTCTGGCGGACCTCGTCCCGGTCCGGAACACTCGCCTCGATCATCGCGCGCGCCGCCACGCTGCGCCGCCAACGGGCGGCACTTCGGCGACTGGACGATCGTGCGCTTGCCGACATCGGCCTCACTCGGCACGAAGCCAATGCCGAGGCGTCGCGGCCGGTCTGGGACGTTCCGGCGACATGGCGCGAGTAAGCCGGCGCACGGAGGGGTTTCCGGCCCGGCGCAACTGCGTCGCCGGCCCGGCGCACACATGCGCGACGATCAATCGGAACATTCGGAGTCATTTTCGAAGGCGCCAGGACTGCCGAAGGATCTGTTCCTGACCGAAAAACCTTGAATTCACCCGCCGACGGCACGATATTGGCTCACGAAGATGCCGGGAATTATCGGCGTCGACAGCCCTGTTTCAAACTGGAGGTCTTGATGGCTGAACTGAACACGATGCGCACTGCGGCGGGCGCCCGCTCTGCAGCGATCGATGAAGGACTGCGCGCCCACATGAACAAGGTCTACGGCACCATGTCGGTCGGCATGGTGATCACTGCGCTGGCCGCGTGGGCCATCGCGGGACTGGCCGTGACCACCGATCCCGCCACGGGTCAACGTGCGCTGACCGGTCTGGGACAGGCGATCTTCGCTTCTCCGCTCAAGTGGGTGATCATGTTCGCGCCACTTGCCTTCATCTTCTTCGGCTGGGGAGCGCTGATGCGGCGCGCGTCCCCCGCGATGGTTCAGTTCGGTTTCTTCGCCTTCGCGGCGCTCATCGGCCTGTCGATGAGCTCGATCTTCCTCGTGTTCACGCCCTACTCGATCACCCAGACCTTTCTGGTGACGGCAGTCGCGTTCGCGGGGCTGAGCCTCTGGGGTTACACGACGAAGCGTGACCTGAGCGGGATGGGCACGTTCCTGATCATGGGCGTGATCGGGCTCCTCGTGGCGATGGTGATCAACCTGTTCCTGCAGTCCGGCCCGATGATGATGGCGATTTCCGCAATCGGCTTGCTGATCTTTGCCGGCCTCACGGCCTTCTACACGCAGGAGATCAAGAGCACTTATGTCGCCCATGCCGCCCACGGCGACCAGGAATGGCTGGACAAGGCCGCAATCGACGGCGCGCTGAGCCTCTACATCAGCTTCCTGAACATGTTCCAGTTCCTGCTCATGTTCATGGGCCAGCAGGAATAACCTCCCTTACCTCGGGAGCCTTTCGGAGGGCCGGTCGCAGGACCGGCCCTTTTCTTTTGCGAGTTCTCTGGCCGGCTTGTCAAAGCGCGCGCATCATCCTGAGCGACGGGAACCGGATGCCTCCGGCAAGCTCCACGTCGAGCGGCCCCAGCGTTTCGAAACCGAGGCTTCGGTAGAACGGTTCCGCCGTCAGGGTCGACCAGCATTCCATCGTGGTCAGACCGGCAGAACGGGCCGCGTCCAGACAATGACCCAGGACCGCCTGCCCGACGCCGCGCCGCACGTGCCGGTAATCCGTGACGACATGCCGGACATGGCCGCGCTGCCTGTCCTGCCGGTCGCGCGTCCAGCCGCCGGCGCCAAGGATCGCGCCCTCCTCTTGCGCGATATAATACGTCCCACACGCCAGAAGCTTCGGGTTCGCGCGGCTGATGATCGGCAACGCGGTGACCATCACCGAAGGCGGGTAGTCGACCTTGAGCAGCCGCGGATAGCTCCGCGCCAGGAGCGCATCCACGGCCGCCATGTCGGCGAGAGTTGAGGGCCGGATGTCGTACATCGAAGGCGATCTGGAATCTTCTGCGGGTCTCATCACCTTGCACGTCAGCCACGCGTCCAACAACTACTGCCGTCACCTGAAGCGGACTTGACGGTACGGGTGGACACTATACCAACAGACGCTGCGGTTCGTCGGATCGTGCCGCGCCAACTGAAAATACTGAATATCGGGAATCCCGCGCGCATCATTCACGCGACATCCCCGCACCGGAAGATCTGTAACATGCGACGCTCCAAACGATTGGCCACCATGTCGCTGCACTGGACGCTTCTACCGCTGGTCTATTTGTTGGGCGGGGGTTTGCTGACGCCCACGCTGGAATGGATATTCGCCATCGTCTCGCTCTCGATGTGCGCTTTGGCGATCGCCTTTGGCCTGCAGGCCCACGCGGGGCCGAAATCACATCCGTTCGTCCGCCTGATCAACACCTGGGGTCACCGGGCGCTCTATGCCTGCCTGGCCATCCTGGGCGGACTCGCGCTCTTCAAGCTCACCGCCGCCCCGAATCTCGACCTGTCCCGGCTCTACCGGATCCTTTTGTGGGTCACGATCTTCCATGTCATCTATCATCTTTGGCGGCAGCTGATATGGCGGGACGATGCCTTGCGAACGATGATGCCGACAGCCCTGTACAAACTGATGTAGAGCGATGACCACTGCGCCACTTCAGGAACACCGCTTTCCCTGCGAAGCCTGCGGGGCGGACCTGCGCTTCGATCCCGGCAAGGCGCAACTGGTCTGCGATCACTGCGGCAACACCTCGGCCCTCGTGGGGGCGGGACGGCAACTGGCGCCGATCCGCGAACTCGACCTGCGGGCGGCACTGGCCGACCAACTGCCGCAGGCGGAAATGGAGGAGACTCGCGTCTCCAAATGCCCCAACTGTGCGGCGGAAGTGGAATTCGACGCCAACGTTCACGCCGCCGAATGTCCGTTCTGCGCCACCCCGGTCGTGGCAGATACCGGCGCGCACCGGCAGATCAAGCCGCGCGGCGTGTTGCCGTTCGAACTCGACGAACGGCAGGCGCGAGAGGCGATGACCCGATGGCTGGGCCGGCTCTGGTTCGCACCGAACGGGCTGCAGGACTACGCCCGCAAGGGCCGCGCGATGCAGGGCATCTACGTGCCCTACTGGACCTTCGATGCCGACACGGCCTCGAGCTATCGTGGCCAGCGTGGGACGGTCTATTACGAAACCCGTACCGTCGTGCGCGACGGCAAACGCCAGCAGGTGCGCGTGCCGAAGGTCCGCTGGCGACCGGTTTCCGGCCGGGTCGCGCGGTTCTTCGACGATGTGCTGGTGCTCGCCTCCCGCTCCCTGCCGAAACGCTACACCGATGCGCTGGAACCCTGGGATCTCTCCGCGCTCGAACCCTATGCTCCCGAGTTCCTCGCCGGGTTCCGGGCCGAAGGCTACACCGTGGAGCTGACGGAGGGCTTCGGCGAGGCGCGCGCGCGGATGGACCGCGTGATCGAGCGCGACGTGAAGTTCGACATCGGCGGCGACCGGCAGCAGATCGCCGCGATCGACACCAGCGTCAGCGCCGTGACCTTCAAGCACATCCTGTTGCCGGTGTGGCTCGCCGCCTACAAGTATCGCGGCGAGACCTACCGGTTCGTCGTGAACGGCCGCACCGGCCGGGTGCAAGGCGAGCGTCCGTGGTCGGCGATCAAGATCGCGATCGCCGTGCTGCTGGGCCTGATCCTCGCGGCGGGGGCAGGATACCTCTATGCGACGCAAGCCCAGTGAGAAGTTCCTGTGCCGGCAACGTCGCCATCGCGCCCCCTCGATGGGTCGGCGGGCGGGCAGAGCGGCGAAGCCACCTACTTTCGGCTGAGACAACGATTTCGCGCTGGACGGCCCGTCAGACCCGGTTAACCTCCGCGCCATGACGACAGACGCAGACATCCTCCACCAGATCACCGCCGCCCGTTTCTCCTGCCGCGCGTTCCTCTCCGACGCGATCCCCGACGCGACGATCCGCGACATCGTGGGCACGGCGCGGCATGCGCCCAGCTGGTGCAACGCCCAGCCCTGGCAGCTGATCATCACGCGCGCGCGGCGAGACCGACCGCTTTCGCGACGCGCTCCACGCCACTGTGGGCTCCGGTGCCGCGCCCGAGCCCGACCTGCCCTGGCCCGACGGCTATCCGGGCATTTACGGGGACCGTCGCCGCGCCGTGGCCTGGCAGCTCTATGATGCGGTGGGGGTGGAGAAGGGCGACCGCGCAGCTTCCGGACGCCAGATGATGGAGAATTTCCGCCTCTTCGGCGCCCCGCACGTGGCACTCCTGCATTCGCCCGCGGCGCTGGGACCTTACGGCGCGCTCGACTGCGGAGGGTTCGTCACGGCGTTCTGCCTGGCGGCACAGGCCCGCGGCGTCGCCACGATCCCGCAGGCGGCCGTCGCCTCCCACGGGACATTCGTGCGCGATTGGTTCGGCATCCCCGACGGACCGCCTGATCCTCTGCGCCATCTCCTTCGGCCTGCCCGACATGGAGCATCCCGCCAACAGCTTCCGCGCCACGAGGGACGACGCGGAGAGCTTCATCGACTGGAGGGGCTGATGCGCGCACTTTTGCAACGGGTCACCGAGGCTCGCGTGGAAGTCGACGGCGCCATGGTGGGCGAGATCGGCAAGGGCCTCCTGATCCTCGTCTGCGCCATGCCGGGCGACACCGAGGAGATCGGCGCAAAGCTCGCCGCCAAGATCGCCAAGCTGCGAATCTTCCGCGACGGGGCCGGCAAGATGAACCTGAACCTGCCGGACGCCGGTGGTGCGGCGCTCGTCGTGTCGCAGTTCACGCTGGCCGCCGACACGTCCCGCGGCAACCGGCCCGGGTTCTCGGGCGCCTGTCCGCCGGAGGAGGCCGAACGGCTCTACGACCGCTTCGCCGCCGATCTCGCCGCACTCGGGATCCCGGTCGCCACGGGACGGTTCGGGGCAGAGATGGCCGTGAGCCTGACCAATGACGGGCCGGTCACGATCTGGCTCGACACCGCCCTTCCCTGACGCCGAAAGTCCGACCCATGCCTAAATCCCTCTTCGAGCTTTGGAGCGCCGGTGTCACCGCCGTTCGCGGAGACCCGGCCGTGCGCGCCGCCCTGCCCGACCTCGCCGCCACTCCCGACCGCATCATCGCCGTCGGAAAGGCCGCCTGCCACATGGCGCGCCCCGCGATGGAGGCGTTCCCGGACCGCCCGACCCTGATCGTCACAAAACACGGCCACGGCATCGACCTTCCCGGCCCGGCCACGCTGATCGAATCCGGCCACCCGATCCCGGACAGGGCGTCTCTCGAGGCCGGAACCGCCGTGGCAGAGTTCGTGGCCGACTGCGCACCTGGCGACCATCTGCTGCTCCTCGTCTCCGGCGGGGCTTCGGCACTCGTCGAACTGCTGCCCGACGGCATGACGCTCGACGATTGGCGGGCGGAGACGGAGCGGCTGATCGCCTCCGGGGCGGACATCCACGCCATCAACACCCGCCGGCGCGAAATCAGCGGGGTGAAGGGCGGCAAGCTGCTCGAACGGTTTCGGGGCGCGCGGGTAACGACGCTGGCGATCTCCGACGTGGAGGGCGACGCGCTCAACGTGATCGGCTCGGGGATCGGCGCGGCACCGTCAAGCCACGACTTCGACTTTGAATCGCGGATCGTGGCCTCCAACGCGATCGCCCGCTCCGCGGTCGCGGAGGCGGCGGATGCGCCGGTGATCCGCAACGAAGAATGCCTCTACGGCGACGTCGAAGCCCTCGCCCCCAAGCTCATGACGCTGCTCGATGCCGGCGCGCCGGGCCTCTACATCTTTGGCGGCGAGCCCACGGTGCACCTGCCCCACAAACCCGGCCGCGGCGGGCGCAACCAGGCGCTCGCGCTCCTGCTGGCCCGCGAGATCGCCGGGCGCGATGGCATCGAGATCCTCGTCGCGGGCACGGACGGTTCGGATGGTCCGACACCGGATGCGGGCGGCGTGGTCGGCGGCACCACCTGGGGCGATGGTGCGGCGGAGGCGCTCTCGCGCGCGGATGCCGGATCCTATCTCGCCGCACGGGACGCACTGGTCACCACGGGGCCGACAGGCACCAACGTGATGGACGTGATGGTCGCGCGCAAATCCTGAGTTGACAGTTCTGCGGCCCTGCAGCCCTATGCGCCCATGGCTGACAACACACTGCGCGAGATTACCGAAACGCCCGATCTGGGCATCACGATGTCGGACGGCACGCGGCTTTCGGCACGGGTCTGGATGCCTGCCGATGCCGGCGAGGACCCGGTCCCAGCGATCCTGGAATACCTGCCCTACCGCAAGCGCGACGGCACCTGCGCCCGCGACGCGCTGACCCATCCGTTTTTCGCCGCGCGCGGCTATGCCTGCATCCGCGTCGATATCCGCGGCAATGGCGACAGCGAAGGGCTGATGACCGACGAATACACCCAACAGGAACTCGACGACGCGGTGGAGGTGATCCACTGGCTCGCAGCGCAGCCCTGGTGCTCGGGCACGGTCGGCATGATGGGGATCAGCTGGGGTGGTTTCAACGCACTTCAGGTCGCCGCGATGGCGCCCGAGCCGCTGAAGGCGATCATCACGCTCTGCTCCACCGTGGACCGGTTTGCAGACGACATTCACTACAAGGGCGGCTGCCTGCTGAACGAGAATCTCGGCTGGGGCGCCACGATGTGGAGCTATTCGTCGCGCGCGCCCGACCCCGCGCTGCGTCCCGACGACTGGCGGGAGATGTGGATCGACCGGCTCGAGAACGAGCCCTTCCTGCCTGCGACATGGCTGCGCCACCAGCGGCGCGATGCCTATTGGCGGCACGGATCGGTCTGCGAGGACTACGCCGCGATCAAGGCCAAGGTTCTGGCGGTGGGCGGCTGGGGCGATGCCTACAAGAACGCGGTGCCGCAGATCGTCGCCAACATCCCCGGCGCCAAGGGAATCGTGGGCCCGTGGGTGCACAAGTACCCGCATTTTGCCGTCCCCGAACCGCGCATCGGCTTCCTGCAGGAGGCGCTGCGCTGGTGGGACCGGTGGTTGAAGGATGATCCCAACGGCGTGGAGGACGACCCGGACTACCGCTGCTACCTGATGGCGGGCGTCCGCCCGCAGACGTGGTACCTGGAGCGGCCGGGGCTCTGGCAATCCGATCCGGAACCGCAGCAGAAGACGTTGCACCTGACCGACAGCGGATTGTCGGAGGCATCGGGCCGCCTCGCGTCGATTGTCGCCTCACCCGCTCACTGCGGCGCGGAGGCGGGCGAATACTGCGCGATCTGGCTCGGTCCGGAGATGCCGGGCGACCAGCGCGCCGATGATGCGCTGTCGAGCGTGTTCGACAGCGCCCCGTTGGAGGCGGATCACGACATTTCCGGTGCCCCGCGCGTGACCCTGCGCCTTGCCTCCGACCGGCCGCAGGCACAGATCGCCGTTCGCCTGAACCACGTGCATCCGGACGGCGCGTCCACGCGGATCACCTTTGGCGTGTTGAACCTGTCGCATCGCGAAGGCTCTGCGGAGCCGCGCCCCATGGTGCCGGGCGAAGAGACGGAGATTTCGCTCGACCTCGACCACATCGCCTACCGTGTGCCGAAGGGCCACCGCCTGCGTGTAGCAATATCGAACGCCTATTGGCCGCTGATCTGGCCTTCGCCCCAAGCCGGGAGAATGCACCTCACAGAGGGACGCGTCGCGCTGCCGCTTGCGCCGACAGAGCGCGCTGAATGGACATTTCCGCTACCCGACGCGGCCGCACCCTGGCAGACGGAAACACTGCGCGAGGGCAGCCATCAGCGGCGGCGGGAAACCGACATGGTAACCGGTGAGGTGCGCCTGGTCATCGAGGACGACTTCGGAAAGTCACGGGATCTGGACCACGGTCTGGTCGCCGGTCATGTCGCGCGCGAATGCTGGGTCATCCATCCCGACGATCCGCTATCGGCGCGCGGATCCTGCCATTGGACGGACGAACTTCAGCGCGACGGCATCTGCCTGCGCACCGAAGCGCGCTGCGAGATGTGGTCGGACGTGGACAGCTTCCATTTGCGCGCCACGATGGAGGCTTTCGAGAACGAGGCTCTGGTGTTTGAAACGGAAATCCGCGAGAGCATACCGCGCGACCACGTGTGATCCCGTTGCATCGAATGGGTCCGCGCCCGGCCGCACAGATCAGCCTTCGCGATCCTCGGGCGGCGTGTCGTCGTCGTTGAGGATTCGCATCGCGTCGCCTTCGATGTCGGAATACTGATCCGATTTCAGCGTCCAGAGAAAGCCCGCAAGCGCGAGCAGGCCAAGCCCGAGCGACACCGGGATCAGCACGACAAGCACATTCATGTCTTGGCTCCTTTCCGCATGGCGTTGCCGATAACGGTAATCGAACTGGCCGACATGGCAATGGCCGCGATCAGTGGCGTCACGAAGCCCGCCATCGCCACCGGCACCGCGATCACGTTGTAGAGCCCGGCCAGCACGATGTTCTGCCGCATCCGCGCGTGGGCGGTGCGCGCCTCGGCCAGCACGTCGGGGATCACTGCCACATCGCCACCGAGCAGCACCGCGTCGGCGGCATTTCGGCTCGCTTCGAGCGCGGAGGAGGGCGCGATGGACGCGTGAGCGCCGGCCAAGGCGGCGGTGTCGTTGAGTCCGTCGCCGACCATCAGGACGCGGCGGCCGGTTTGGTTGAGTTCTGCGACAAGCGCGGCCTTGTCCTCCGGCGAGACGCCTGCGCGCACTTCGGTGATGCCCAGTGCGCGCGCCAGCGGTTGCGCACGTTGCGCGCTGTCTCCGGAAAGCAGCACCGTGCCGAAACCCTGGGCATGCAGCTTCATGATCATGTCGGCGGCACCGGGAAGCGCCGTTTCGCCGAAATTCAACGGCACCGGCTCCAGGCCCTCCTGCCAGAACACCGTCCGGTCGGGACGGTCGAAGGCGCGTCCCGAAGCCATTGAGACGGAGCGGCCTTCGTGCGACGGCGCGGACGCCGAACCCGGCCTGCTCCTGTATTTCGTTCAGCGTGGCGGCGCTGATGTCGGGCAACCCAGCGACGATGGCGCGGGCCAGCGGGTGGTCGGAGGCCGACGCAAGCGCCTTCAGCACCGGCAGATCGGCTGCGTCCACACCTTCGGGATCGAAGCTTTGCCGCGTGAGCGTGCCCGTCTTGTCGAAGATCACCATGTCGATTTCCGAGAGCCGTTCAAGCGCGGTCGCGTTCTTGAGCAGCACCCCGCGGCGGAAGAGCCGCGCGGTCACGTTGGTGGCCACAGCGGGGACGGCGAGGCCCAGCGCGCAGGGACACGTGATGATGAGCACGGCCACCGCCACGTTCATCGACTGTCGCCAGTCGCCGGTCGCCCAGAGCCAGCCAAACAGTGCCAGTCCGGCCAGGATGTGCACGCCGGGCGCATAGGTCGCTGCGGCCCGGTCCGAAAGCGAGCGGTAGGCACCGCGGGCGTTTTCGGCGATTTCGACCAGCGCGGCGAGGCGCCGCAACGTGCTGTCTTCCCCCACGCCCGTGGCGCTGACACGCAGGGGGCCGGTGAGCGCGATGGTGCCGGCGGTGAGGTGCTGGCCGGCGCGGGAGGGCACCGGTTCTGCCTCGCCGGTGATGAAGCTGAGATCCAGCAGGCTTTCGCCCGCCTCCAGCACGCCGTCGACGGCGAGGCGCCCGCCGGGCTGGACCACGACCAGATCGCCGGCCTGCACTTCGGAGAGCGCAATCTCGCAGATGTCTCCGGACGCGATTTCGATCCGGATGTGGGCGGGCTCCAGCGCGGTCAGTTCCTTGGCAGCCGAGCGCGCGGCACGGCGCATCCGGTGATCGAGATAGCGGCCGATCAGCAGGAAGAATGTAAGCGCCAATGCCGCATCGAAATAGGCGTGGCGCCCGCCCTGGGAGGTCTCGTAGAGCGACATGCCCACGGTCATGGCTATGGCGAGTGCGATGGGAACGTCCATGTTCATCCGGCCGCCGCGGAGCGCACCCGCCGCGGAGGCGAAGAACGGCTGCGCAGCGACGACCGTGACCGGCAGGGCGATCGCCGCGCTGATCCAGTGGAACATGTCGCGCGTCGCCTCCTGCGCGCCCGACCAGACCGCGACGGAGAGCAGCATCACGTTCATCATGGCAAAGCCAGCGAGTCCCATGCGCCAGAGAAGCGCGCGGCCCTGCGCGTCGGCCTCGCCCTCAAGAACTTGCGTGTTGAGCGGGTAGGCCTCGAACCCGGCGCGGGTCAGATGGTCGATCAGGTCAGCATCGGAAATTTCGTCGTCGGCTTCCACCGTCACCCGCTTCAGCGAGAAGTTGACGCGGGCAGCGCTCACCCCGGACAGGCGGGAGAGCGCTGCTTCGACACCCCGGATGCAGCCCGCACAGTGGATCGACGGCAGGGACAACACCCGGCGCGAATGCGACGCGTCGGGCCGCCCCGAATTGCTCGCCAGTTCGGTCGCCAGGTCACCTGCGGCGCAGGCCGGACAGGCGGTCGCTGTCATCGCGCGACCGTGACCGGCAGGCGCTGCTTGAAGAGCGTGCCGTCCGCCGCGCGCACCTCGATCCACAGGTCCCAGTTGCCGCCAGCGTCGTCGCGCGTCATCTGAAGCGGTGCCACGAATTCCGACCCCGTCCAGGCGAACACGGGTTCCTGGTCCGAGTAGGTCGCGGTGGGGCGGCCGAATATCGCCTTCACGATCTCGGGCTGCACCGGTTCATCTGCCTTGTCGATGCTCAGCCACAGCGACCCGCGGTCGAGGCGGGCGGAGACGTCCCAGCCCAGCGCCTCCTGCGCGGCGCGATCGGCGTCGAAACTTTGGCTCGCCACGTAGGAGTTCCTGACCTCGAGCCCCGGAAAGGTTCGCACGGCATTGAACGCGAGGGTCAGGTTCACCGCGATGATGATGCCGAAGCCCACGCCGAACATTGCCAGCACATGCCATCCGGTGATCCGCCGTGTGGTCTGCCGTGCCATCAGTCGCCCCTCCCGTTGAAGGTGGTCTCTCGGCTCGCACGTGCATCACCATAGACGGCCTCGACCCACAGACTCAACTCCGTGCGGTCCCGCGTGGCGGCAGGATCCTGCGGCCGCGCCGTCACGTAGACGCGGACCTCGCGGGTTTCGTTGGCGGGGACCGTGACCTGGCGGGGCGGCCCGTCGCCCGTGTCCTCGACGTCGAGGCTGAGCTGGGCGTCGGAAGTCAGCGACACGCGGAATTCACGGTCTTCACCCGTCTTGTTGCGCAGCCGAACCTCGTAGGCGTTGCGCACCGATCCGTCGGCGAGCGTGATGTAGGTCGGGTTGCGCACCGGCTCGACATTCAGGTCGATGTCCGAGCGGATGAAGAGCGCCCAGACGAGCCCGAGCCCGATCGACGCCCAGATCGCGGTGTAGAGAAGCGTGCGCACCCGGAAGATATGGTGCCAGACCGGACGCGGCGGCTTTCCCCCACGTTCGTCGGGTTCGTCGGAAAGCGCCACGTAGTCGATCAGGCCGCGCGGCTTGCCGACCTTGGCCATGACATCGTCGCAGGCGTCGATGCAGAGCGCGCAGGTGATGCACTCCATCTGCTGGCCGTCGCGGATGTCGATCCCCATGGGGCAGACGTTCACGCAGGCCATGCAGTCGATGCAGTCGCCGGGTGCCGCGGTCGCGAGCGAGGGCGTGTCGTCCTCGTCCTGGCGCAGGTCTGTCACCAGTTGGCGCGGATCGTTGCGGGCACCGGGATAAGGCGTCGGCCGGTACTTGGGCGCCCCACGGCCCTTCTCCGCCTGTTCGGCGGCGATACGCTCGGCCTCCGCGGCCATTTCGCGGCGCTTGCGACCCTTTGCGCGCGGCTCGCCCCGCCAGCCGCGATAGGCGACCGTCAGCGTGTCGTCATCCATCATCGCGCCCTGGATCCGCGGCCAGGGGCACATGTAGATGCAGACCTGCTCGCGCATGAACCCGCCGAAGATGAACGTCGTGGCGGTCAGGATCGCGATGGTGGAATAGGCGACCGGGTTGGCGGAGAGCGTCACGAGATCGCGCGCCAGCGTCGGCGCATCCGCGAAGTAGAAGACCCAGGCGCCGCCGGTCGCCACGGAAATCAGGAGCCACGTCACCCATTTCGTCACCCGAAGCCGGAGCTTGTGGGCACCCCAGGGTGCGTTGTGCAGCCTGACCCGCGCATTCCGGTCGCCTTCGATCCAGCGTTCGACCAGCATGAAGAGGTCGGTCCACACCGTCTGCGGGCAGGTGTAGCCGCACCAGACACGACCCAGAGCCGAGGTGAAGAGGAAGAGCCCCAGCCCCGCCATGATGAGCAGCCCCGCGACGAAGTAGAATTCGTGCGGCCAGATCTCGATCCAGAAGAAGTAGAAACGCCGCCCGGCGAGGTCCACCAGAACCGCCTGGTCGGGCAGGTTCGGGCCGCGGTCCCAGCGGATCCAGGGCGTCAGGTAATAGATGCCGAGCGTTATCGCCAGGATCCACCATTTGAAGGTCCGAAAGAACCCGGAGACCCGCCTGGGAAAGACGGGTTCGCGTGCGGCAAAAAGGCTGGATCCACCAGACTCCGTCATGCTTCGATCACTCCTGTTCGCAGCGTGTCTTTCGCGCGTGGCGCTCCGCGCGACCTTGATCTGGGTCAAGCGGCTGTCGAATTCGCCTCGCGACCCAACCAGGCGATGAACTTGCGCAGCGGCTGGCGCTGCACGCCCGGATGCGTGACGAGATAGTATCCCTTGTCGCTGTCTTCCTCGAAAAGGGCCACGAGACGTCCGGTTTCAAGATCGGGCGCAGCGGCGACCCGCGTCGTGATCGCGATACCCTGACCTCCGCGCGCAGCATCAAGCATCAGATTGCCCGGCACGGTCAAGAACCCGCTCGAGCGCAGATCCGCGACACCCTGACGCGCCAGCCAGTTGGACGCCTCGTGCGTGCCCAGTTCCTGCACCCAGGGGAAGCGGGCGAGCTCTGCGGGGTCGCGCGGCGGTTCGTCGCCCACGAGTTCGGGCGCGCCGACGCCGACGACCGGCGCGGACATCAAGAGCGACACCTCCAGCCCCGGCCAGTCGCCGCGCCCGTAGCGGATGGCGAGGTCGAGCCCGCCCGGCGCCGGATCGCGGTTCTCGGGGCTCGGCGCGAGGACAAGGTCGATATCGGGATGCGCCATGCGGAAGGCCGGGTAGCGCGGCATCAGCCAGCTCGACGCGAAGCTCGTCGTGGTGGTGACCTGCAGTGGCCGCAGCGCCTCCGCTCCGGTCAGTTCCGCGACCGCGCGTTCGATCGCGCCGAAGCCGTCCCGGAGCGCATCCGAAAGCCGCTTGCCCTCGGACGTGAGCACCATCGACCGTCCGGTGCGGTCCAGAAGCGACACGCCCAAATGGTCCTCCAGCGCGCGAAGTTGCTGGCTGACCGCGGCGTGGCTCACGTTCAGCGCGGCGCCGGCTTCCCGGACGCCACCGCGGTCGACGAAGGCGGCGAAGGCCCTGAGGGCGGCCAAGGGAGGCAGATGACGCCAATCCATGTAAAACCCAGACTTACATGACAGAAATTTCGTTGCCTCGCTTATGGCAGCAGGAACGGGCATGTTCAAGCCAGTCGACCTGCAACGGAGCTTACACATGATCGGAATTCTGGCCCACACGTTCCGCGTCGCATCGCGCACGGAACCGCCCCGCCACCCCCTCAACCCCAAACGAGACATTTCAGCACAGGAGAAACCCCATGCTTGACCCCATCTTCAGTTCCACAGACCTTTTTCTGAGAGATCCCGGCCCCCGCAGGCACAGCCTTGGCGGGTCGCTGCCTCGGGACGGGAAACACCCCGGATTCGTCTATCCGGAGCGTGATACCGACCACCGCCGCCGTTGAGTGGCGTCGAAGGACCCCGGCACCTGCGCAGAGATTGCGCGAACAGGGGCGCAGGTGCCGGGGGTGGGATGCGCGCTCGGATGCGTGGCGCACATCCCGCGTACACCGATTGGGACTCTTATTCCCCTCCTCCCAACTGGTGCACGTAGAGGGCGACGGCCTTCACATCGGCCTCGCTCAATCTTTGTCCCCAGGCCGGCATGACGCCGAACCGGGCATAGGTTATGGTCTCGACCAACGTGTTGAAGTCGCCGCCGTAAAGCCAGATCGCGTCGGTCAGGTTGGGGGCGCCCTGGACCTTGTCGCCCATGCCGTTCTCGCCGTGACAGGCCGCGCAGTTCTCCTCGAACAGCGCCGCACCCTCTTCGACGAGCGCCGGGTCCCGGGCTTCGCGGCCAGACAGCGTCATCACGTAATTCGCGGTCTGCCACGATCTCCTCTTCCTCGAAGATCTCGCCATAGGCCGGCATCTGCGACCAGCGGGCGTCGGGGTCGGTTTCGTTGCGAATGCCGTGACGGACGGTGTAGGCGATCTCCTCGACCGCGCCCCCCCAGAGCCAGGCATCGTCGAGCAGGTTGGGATACCCCACCGCGCCCGCCGCACCGGAGCCGTGGCATTGCGAGCAATGGCTGCGGAAGACCGCCGCCCCGCCCGCGATCGCGTAGTCGTGGATCGGCGTGCCGGGTTCCACCTCTGAGAGATCGGCATTGGCGAGTTCCTCGAGCCACCTCGGCGTTCCGCTGTTGGTAGAGCGCGATTTCCTGCGCCACATTCTCGCGGGTGGAGAAACCCAGGACGCCTTGCGTCGCGCCGTTGACCAGCGGCCAGGCCGGGTACGCGATGACGTAGCCGATCCCCCAGATGACGGTCAGGTAGAAGGTCCAGAGCCACCAGCGCGGCAAGGGCGTGTTCAGCTCCTTGATCCCGTCCCATTCGTGGCCGGTGGTTTCGGTGCCCGTGACGTCATCCTTGTCGTTGTTGTCGGCCATCACTCAGCCTCGCTCTTGTCGATCGTTTCATTGCGCAGCGGGATGTTGGCGATGTCCTCGTGGGTCTCGCGCGAGCCGGGGCGGAAGGCCCAGACGATCGCACCGAGATAGAAGACCACCAGCGCCAGCAGTACCCAGCTGTCGGCCAATTGGCGGAGGAGTGAATAGGTGTCCTGCATATCGCCCTCCCCTTACCGGCTTGCCACGGGGGTGAAGGTGGAAAAGTCCACCAGCGTGCCCAGCATCTGCAGATAGGCGACGAGCGCGTCCATCTCCGTCAACTGAACCTGCCCGTCGAAATTCGACACCACGGCGCCCGGGTAGCGTTCCAGCAGCGCGTCGTAGTCGCTGTCGGGATCGGCCTGGGCGGTGAAATCCGCGGGCGCGGCCTCGATCATCTCGTCTGTGTAGGGCACGCCGACAAAACGGTGTGTCTCCATCAGGTCGCGGATGTGTTCTCCCTCCAGGTCGGTTCGCATCAGGAAGGCGTATTTCGGCATGATCGATTCCGGCACCACGGATTGCGGGTCCATCAGGTGATCGACATGCCACGCATCCGAATACCGCCCGCCGACCCGCGCAAGGTCCGGCCCGGTGCGTTTCGACCCCCACTGGAACGGATGGTCGTACATCGATTCCGCGGCGAGGCTGTAATGGCCGTATCGCTCCACCTCGTCCCGCATCGGCCGGATCATCTGGGAGTGGCAGACATAGCAGCCTTCGCGGACGTAGATGTCCCGGCCCGCCAGTTCGAGCGGCGAGTAGGGTCGCACGCCCTCGACTTCCTCGATCGTGTTCTCGAGGTAGAAGAGCGGTGCGATCTCCACGATGCCGCCGATGCTCACCACGAGCAGCGAGAAGATGAAGAGCAGTGTCGGGCTCTTCTCCAGGATCGCGTGCTTCTGGATGAACTTGCTGTGGTGCGGCAGTTCGTTGGGGATCTCCTGCGGGAAATCCTTGATCGTGGAGACCTTGGGATCCTTCTCCGGATCCTGGATCTTTTCGTTGCCCAGATCCTTGTCTTTGTCGGCCATACCTACAGCCTCCTCATTCCGCCGGGACGCCGACCGGGGCGCTGACACGCACGCCACCCCGGATCGTCATCCACATGTTCCAGACCATGAGCAGCGCGCCGGAGAGGTAGAGCACCCCGCCGAGGGCCCGCACGACGTACATCGGGAATTTCGCGCTCACGGTGTCGGCGAAGGAGTTCACCAGGAACCCCTGGCTGTCGACTTCGCGCCACATCAGGCCTTCCATGATGCCCGTGACCCACATCGACGCCGCGTAAAGCACGATGCCGATGGTCGCGAGCCAGAAGTGCCAGTTGATCGCCGCCATGGAGTACATCTGCTTCCGGCCCCAGAGCTTCGGAGTCAGGAAGTAGAGCGCGCCGAAGGTGATCATGCCGTTCCAGCCGAGAGCGCCGGAATGCACGTGCCCGATGGTCCAGTCGGTGTAATGGCTCAGAGAGTTCACCGCCCGGATCGACATCATCGGCCCCTCGAAGGTCGACATGCCGTAGAAGGCGAGCGAAATCACGAACATCCGGATGATCGGGTCCGTGCGCAGCTTGTCCCACGCGCCTTGCAGCGTCATCAGCCCGTTGATCATCCCGCCCCAGGACGGCATCCAAAGGATGATCGAGAACACCATGCCCAGGGTCGAGGCCCAATCAGGCAGCGCGGTATAATGCAGGTGGTGCGGCCCCGCCCAGATATAGAGGAAGATCAACGCCCAGAAGTGGATGATCGAGAGCTTGTAGCTATAGACCGGGCGGCCCGCCTGTTTCGGGATGAAGTAGTACATCATACCCAGAAAACCCGCCGTCAGGAAGAAGCCCACCGCGTTGTGGCCGTACCACCATTGCGTCATGGCATCCTGCACGCCGGCGAACACCTGCACCGATTTCGAGCCCCAGATGGTGACCGGGATCGAGAGATTGTTGACGATATGCAGCATCGCCACGGTGATGATGAAGGCCAGCAGGAACCAGTTGGCGACATAGATGTGCTTTTCCTTGCGCCTGAATATCGTGCCCATGAAGACGACGAGGAAGGCGACCCAGACCAGCGTGAGCCAGATGTCCACGTACCATTCCGGCTCCGCGTATTCCTTCGACTGCGTGGCGCCCATGAGGTAGCCGGTCGCCGCGAGAACGATGAAGAGCTGGTAGCCCCAGAACACGAACCACGCCGTGTTGCCGCCCCAGAGTCGGGCGCCGCAGGTCCGCTGCACGATGTAGAAGGATGACATGATCAGCGCGTTGCCCCCGAACGCGAAGATCACCGCGCTGGTGTGCAGCGGCCGCAAGCGCCCGAAGTTCGTGAAGGGCTGTCCCCATTCGAAATTGAGCACCGGAAAGGCGAGCTGGAAGGCAATGAACACGCCCGCCAGAAAGCCCACCACGCCCCAGAAGGCGGTTGCTATTGCCCCTGCGCGGATGACACCGTCCATGTAGCCATTGGTGTCGATGACGGGTTGCCGCTCGTCCGACTGCCGCAGGATCCAGATGAACATGCCCACTGCAATCAGGAAAATGAGAAGGCCGTGCACGCGAAACGCCAGGTCGGCGCCCTGATCGGCCGCGTAGAGCGCCACCAGGGCGACCAGGCCCAGCACGATCAGTTTGATGCTGTTAGACATTATCGTCCCTCTTCCGTCGTTCGCGTAACAGACTCGTTGGTCCTTGAACGGACCCTTCCGACATTCGGGCTACGGGAGGCGCCCGCGTCAAACCTTGATCCAGATCAAGCCGTTCCGGTTCATGCCGTTCGGATCACGGCGCAATTTCGCTTCGGGAGATCTGCCGGACCCGGAACCGCGCCCGGCAGGTAACCGTGAAAATGATTTCCAGTCTCCGCCCCTCCGCAAAAGCTGCCTAATCGAGAATGCCGCCATCGTCATCATCGCCCGATTCCATCATCAGCGCGCAGAGGTCCTTGATCACGATGACCTTCTTGCCCTCCGCCTCGATGATGCCGTCCTTGCGCAGCGCGGTCAGTTGCCGCGACACGGTTTCGATGGTCAGCCCGAGATAGGTCGCCATGACTTCGCGGGTCAACGGCAGCTCCAGGCGCACGTCGTGGTTCCGAGCCCCAGCGTCCGGCCGCAGGTTGCGGCGGTGAATGAGCAGGAGGAAGGAGGCGACCTTCTCCCGCGCCGTCTTGCGGCCCAGAAGCAGCATCCATTCCCGCGCGGCGTCCAGCTCGTCCAGCGCCATCTCCAGCATCCGCTCCGCGATATGCGGCGTCTCGCTCACCAGCGCCTCGAAGGGGCCCCTGCGGAAACAGCAGAGCGTGACGTCGCTGACCGCGACCACGTCGTATTGCAGGGTCTTGCGTCCGGGCCTGCCGATGAAGTCGGAGGGCAGCAGCAGGCCCACGATCTGGGTCCGTCCATCCTCCATGACCCGGCACAATGTGGCGGTGCCGGAGACGACGGACGACACGGTCTCCATGTCGTCACCGCGGACGGCGATCGTCTGGCCGGCAGCAAAGGTCCGGTAGAACTTGATCGAATCCAGGCGCGCCAGCTCGTCCGTTTCACATCTCGAGCAGACCGCCCGGTGTCGGATCGGGCAGTCGGAACATTCACCGATGAATTGTTTGTACTGTTTCATTCGCGCACGGGCTTGATCTGAATCAAGGAGGGTTGAAGGCGAGTCAGCCAAGGATTTAGTCCATGAAACATGAGACCGCCTTCCAGCGCCACGGTTTATTTGACGCACGTGTGCCGCGGTATACCAGCTACCCGCCGGCGAACCGGTTCGAGCCGCTACAGGATGACGGCATCGCGCGAACCTGGATGCGCCTCGTGCCGGAGGGTGCGGAACTCTCCTTCTACCTGCATCTGCCCTTCTGCCGCAGGCTCTGCTGGTTCTGCGCCTGCCGGACGCAGGGGACCAGGACCGACGGTCCGGTGGAGAACTACCTGCAGCACCTGCTGGACGAGATCGACATGGCGGCCGACCAATTGGCATCCGTTCGCGCCGCGCGCGTGCATATCGGCGGCGGCACACCGACGCTGATGTCGCCGTCGATGGTAGAGCGGCTGACGGCGCGTCTCGATGCGCGTTTTCCGAGAACCGAGACCGCCGAATTCAGCGTCGAGATCGACCCGACGGAGGTCGATGCACCACGGCTGGAGGCGTTGAGAGCGGCGGGCCTGAACCGCGCGAGCCTCGGCGTGCAGGATTTCGACCCGCGTGTGCAGGCCGCGATCGGACGAACGCAAAGCTACGCGCAGACGGCGGACTGCATCGACACGCTGCGCAGTCTCGGCGTCGACAACGTCAACCTCGACATTCTCTATGGCCTGCCGTTCCAGACGCGCGCGACACTCGACCAAACGCTCGACAAGGTGCTGGCGCTCGATCCGGACCGGATCGCGGCCTTCGGCTACGCCCATGTGCCGTGGATGTCCCGTCGCCAGACGCTGATCCCCGAGGACGCCTTGCCCGCCCCGCGCCCGCGTCTGAATCTGTTCCTGCGGCTGGCCGAACGGCTGGCGGAAGCAGCCTACATCCAGATCGGGATCGACCATTTCGTGAAGGCGAATGACGGCCTGGCCCGCGCGCTGGCCGAACGCCGTCTGCACCGCAACTTCCAGGGCTACACGGACGACGCGAGCCCGTGGCTGATCGGCCTCGGTGCGTCGGCAATTTCCCGGTATCCGCAAGGCTTCCTGCACAACGCGACCTCGACCGCGGAGTACCTGGCGCGGGTCAAGGAAGGGCGGTTCGCCACGAAACGCGGGATCGAGATGACGCCGGCGCAGCGCGTGACGGCGGAGTTGATCGAACGCCTCATGTGCTATGGCCGGATCGAACTTGCCGAAGTTGCGGCGGCAGTCGGGCACGACCTTCCGCTGGTGCGAAGCAAGCTCGCGGCGCTGTCCCGCGACTTCGCGCCTTTCGTCACGATCAGGGGCGACAATCTGCACGTGGAAAAAGACGGCTATCCCCTGCTCCGCATCATCGCCGCCCGGCTGGATGATGGGACACTGGACAGGTCCGCGCACGCCGCGGCGGTCTGAGGAAAGCCGCCAGAAGACCCGAATGTGCCAACTGCCGCCTGTCCGCCATCAGTCCACGGGCAGGCTCCCAGCGACGAGGCCCAGATCGTCACGTGCGCATAGCCGTTCGCTTCGGACCGCCCGGACGTCATCATCCGGAAGCTCGTGATCAGCAGTGCCGCGTCACTCCGCAGCGATCTTGGCGGCGCTCTTCACCTCCCAGGGCCGGGTGAAATCACCCAGCGTGTCGCCGACCGCCGTTTCGTCCGCACCGTTCAGTTCGACCTGAGCGACCAGCCCGCGCTTCTTGTCGTCGATCACCGAGACGACGCGCGCCGCCAGCCCCTTGCCCTCCAGCGTCTCGTTGTAGACCCGCGTGATCGCCCGCTTCCGCAGGTCCGGCTTGAAGATCTTGCCGACCGCGGTCTTCGGCAGTTCGTCCATGATTTCCATATGCCTCGGCTGCGCCGCACGCTCGTGGACATGCACCTTGCAGAACTCGAGCAACTCGGCCTCCGTCACGGAGGCCCCTTCGACCAGCTCGACGAAGGCGCAGGGCACCTCGCCCGCATGGGCGTCCGGCTGACCGATGGCGCCGGCGAACGCCACGGCCTCGTGCCCCAGCAGCGCTTCCTCGATCTCCGCCGGGTCGATGTTGTGCCCGCCGCGGATGATCAGGTCCTTCGCCCGGCCGGTGATCCACAGGTAACCATCGCCGTCCATCCGTCCCAGATCGCCCGTCCGAAGATACTTGCCAAAGAACAGATCCCGGTTCTTCTCGGCCTCGGTATAGGTGTTGCCCACGTAGACGCCGGGGTTGGAGATGCAGATCTCGCCGACCTCGTCGATGGCGCATTCCACCGGTTCGCCTGGCCCGGCCTTGAAGATCTTCACGTCCGTGTAGGGGAAGGTGATCCCGATGGAGCCCACCTTCTTCACCCCGTCGACCGGGTTGCAGGACACGAGGCAGGTCGCCTCGGTCAGCCCGTAACCCTCGACGATGGTGACGTTCGTCGCCTTCTCGAACCGCTTGAAGAGCTCCAGCGGCAGCGGCGCGGAGCCCGGAAAACGCGGTCTTGACGGTGGAGACGTCGGCATCGACGGGACGCTGCATCTTGGCCGAGATCGCGGTGGGCACGGTGATGATGAAGGTGATCTTCCAGCGTTCGACCAGCTTCCAGAAATTGTCGAACACGCCTTCTCCGCGATAGCCTTGGGGGGTCGGCAACACCACATGTGCACCCGACGTCACCGCTGCCATCAGGATCACGTGGCAGGCAAAGACATGGAAGAGCGGCAGCGGGCACATGATGTTGTCCTCCTCGGTATAGAGGAGCCGGTGCCCGATCCAGCCATTATAGATCATCCCGGAATAGAGATGCTGCGCCACCTTCGGCATCCCCGTCGTCCCGCCGGTATGGAAATAGCAGGCGACGCGGTCTTCCTGCGGATCCTCGAACTTCAGCGTCGTGGGCTGCTTGGCGACCTCCTTCCTGAAGTCCTTGTAATCGGCGTGCACGCCACCTTCGAGCTTGGGACGCAGGAAGGGCACGATCCAGCTCTTGGGCGGGGTCAGGTAGCGCAGCAGATCCACCTCGAGCACGGTCTGCACATTGGGCGCGTGGCGCACCGCCTCCGCCGTCTTCTGGGCGACGTCGGTCTTCGGAAAGGGCTTCAGCGTGACGACCACCTTGGCGTTCGTCTCCCGCAGGATCGAGGCGATCTGCTCGGGCTCCAGCAGCGGGTTGATCGGGTTCGCGATCCCGGCCACGGCCCCGCCCAGCAGCGTCAGCACGGTCTCGTTGCAGTTGGGCAGGATGTAGGCCACGACGTCCTTCGGTCCGACGCCCAGCGACCGGAAGAGGTTCGCGGTCTGCGTGACGCGCGCGTGCAGGTCCTTCCAGGTCAGCGTTTCCGCCTTGTCGCCGGGCCCCGAAAAGATCTGGTAGCTTATCGCCTTGTGGCCCGGAAACTTCGCGCTGGTGTCGCTCAGCAGCTTGTAGAGCGTGGCAGGGACGTCCCGCTCCGACCACGGCATCTCCGCTTCGATTGCATTCCGGTCGTCGATCCCGGCAAAGCTCATTGATGATCCTCCCTGGTGGCCCCTGCGGCGCTTGATCTGCGCCTTGGCCAGATGTCGCGACAGGATGCGCCGTCGGCGCCAAATTCGCAAGATTTTCACGGGGGCGACCGGATTGCGCAACGCCGCGTCACCGGAGATGACTTGGCGTCAAACTTTCAAGGAGAGCAATCCCGGGGCTGCGCCACACGCCTACCAAAGGTGCCAAAGAATGGCGCGCGGCGCACCGGCGCCGCTCCTTTGAATCACGTCCTACTCCGCGGCCATTCCGTCGGTGAACTGCAGGCGCGCCAGGCGCGCGTAAAGCCCGCCCTCGGCCACCAGCGCGTCATGCGGGCCCTGCGCCACCACGCGCCCCTGATCGAGCACGACGATGCGGTCGGCCTTCTTCACGGTGGCGAGCCTGTGCGCCACGATCAGCGTCGTGCGCCCCTGAGCCAACCGGTCCACCGCCTCCTGCACCGCACGCTCGCTTTCGGCATCGAGCGCCGAGGTCGCCTCGTCCAGCAGCAGGACCGGCGCATCCCGCAGGATGGCGCGCGCGATCGCGATGCGCTGCTTCTGTCCGCCGGACAGCATGACGCCGCGTTCACCGACTTCGCTGTCATAGGCTTCGGGCAGCGCCATGATGAACACGTGCGCCGCCGCCGCCCGAGCCGCGGCCTCGACCTCGGCATCGGTCGCGTCGGGCCGGCCAAAGCGGATGTTTTCGCGCGCGCTGGTCGCGAAGATCACCGGGTCCTGCGGCACCAGCGCGATCTCCTTGCGGAAATCCTCCCGCATCAGACCCGCGATGTCCTTGCCGTCGAGCCGGATGGCGCCCGATTGCGGGTCGTAGAACCGCAGCAGCAACTGGATGATCGTCGTCTTGCCCGCACCCGAGGGCCCGACGAAGGCCACGGTTTCCCCCGGCTCGATCTGCAGGCTGACACCGTCCAACGCTGCGATGCCCGGGCGCGAGGGGTAGGAGAAGTGCAGATCGTCCAGCGTGATCTCCCCGCGGACCGGTCGCGGCAGCGTTTCGGGCGCGGTCGGATCCTGGACCGCGTCACGCGACTGGAGCAATTCGACCAACCGTTCCGTCGCTCCGGCGGCGCGTTGCAGTTCGCTCCAGATCTCGGTCAGCGCCGCGACCCCGCCGGCCACCATCACGGAATAGATCACGAACTGGATCAGGACCCCCGGCGTCATCTCTCCCGCCCGCACGTCGCGTGCCCCGATCCACAGCACGCCGACGATACCGGTGAAGACGAGAAAGATCACGATCATCGTCATCAGCGCGCGGGTCGTGACGCGTTTCTTGGCCGAGACGTAGCTTTCTTCGGTCACCTCCGCGAACTTCGCCTTGCTCGCCTTCTCGTTGGTGAAGGCCTGCACGGTCTGCACCGACAAAAGTGCCTCCGATGCGCTGCCCGACGAGGCCGCGATCCAATCCTGGTTCTCCCGGCTGATCTTCCGCAGTTTCCGGCCCAGCACGACGATCGGCACGATGACCGCCGGCACGATCAGCAGCACGAGCCCGGTCAGCTTGGGCGAGGTCAGCATCATCAGCACGAGACCGCCCACGAAGATCAGCAGGTTGCGCAGCGCGATCGACACCGAGGAGCCGATGACCGACTGGATCAGCGTCGTGTCGGTGGTGATCCGGCTCAGCACCTCGCCGGTCATGATGCGTTCGTAGAAAGCGGGGCTGAGCACGATCACCCGATCAAACACGGCCTTGCGGATATCGGCGACCACGCGTTCGCCCAGCAGCGTGACGAGCAGATATCGAAGCCCGGTGCCCAGCGCGAGAAGTGCCACGATCCCCAGCGCCGCGGTGAAATACGCATCGAGGATCCTGCCGTCCGCGGTTTCGAAGTTGTCGACCACGCGCCGGACTGCCATGGGCAGGATGAGAGCGATAACGGCTGTTGAAACCAGTGCCAGGATAGCCGCCAGCATGAGCCCGCGATAGGGCTGCATGAACGGCCACAACGACCGCAAGGCGCCAATTTTCTTGGACTTTGCTCGTTCTTCGCTTTGCGCAGGCTCTGCCATGCCGCACCCTCATGTCCCAGCCGTGTCTAATTGGCCGCCATTGATGCGCAGGTCAAGTCACTCCCGGATCGGGTATTTGGTCGCATGCACCGGAGACTGCCCTGCGATGGAGACCCGCATGTCGGCGCTTGGAAGGCGGCAGCTTTGCCACTACGCTGCGTCGAGAGTTGGGTCGCGAACATTTCAACGGATCGGACAGGTCAGGCGGCATGGCGTCATTCGCTCAGGAAATCAGGTGTTGTGCGGCGTGCCGCCCGCGGTTCGATCGCGGGCGGACCGACGCCCCTTGACCCGCGTCCTGATCCTGTCGAGTTGGGTCGCCCATGGGCATGTCGGATTGTCGGCCGCGGCCCCGGTGCTCCAGATGCTCGGGCATTCCGTCACGCAGGTTCCGACGACGATCCTGTCCAATCACCCCGGCTGGCCGCATGTTGCGGGAGCTCCGGTTCCGGTGGATCAGCTCGCCGCGATGTTGGCGGCTCTGGAGGCGAACGGCTGGCTGGCCGGCCACGATGCCGTTCTGACCGGGTATCTGCCGACACCCGGGCATGTGGCCCTTGCGGCGGATCTGGTGCGGCGGCTGCGCGCGACGGACAGAGCGCCAAGGATCATCGTCGATCCGATCCTCGGGGATCGGCCGGGCGGGCTCTACGTCCCGGAACCGGTCGCGGTGGCGCTGCGGGACCAGCTGCTTCCGCTTGCCGACCTCGTGACCCCGAACGCCTTCGAGTTGGGTTGGCTCTGCGGAAGAGAGACCGAGACGCACGAACAGGCAGTGGCCGCCGCTTCTCGGCTCTGTCACGCCAGCGCCGCGGTGCTGGTGACCTCGCTACCCGTGCCCGGGCCGCACATCGGCGTCCTGCTGGCCGAGCGGAGCCGCGTCCAACTCTGGCAAACGCCGCGGCGCGAAGGTGTGCCGCACGGCGTGGGCGATGTCTTCTCCGCTCTCGTCGCCGCAGGGCTGACCGTCGGCGCGGCACTCGGCCATTTGAGCGCACTGATCGAGGCCAGCCTCGGCGCGCCGCATTTGCGCATCGTGGAGGCCGCGCCGGACTGGATGTCGGCCGCGCCGGTAGGCACTACTCCCCTGCCGACTGCCGAGGAGACCTGACCGTTGGCCTTCGACTTCATCCTGATGCTCACCTCGAACGACCGCACCATACCGGACGCCCGCGCCCGGCTGGACGAAGCTTTGGAGGGCGGCGTGCGTCACATCGGCTTCAAGGATGTGGGGCTGTCGTTCGACGAACTCAAAGGTCTCGCCGATGCAATCCGTGCGGCCGGTGGACGCTCCTACCTGGAAGTGGTGAGCCTCGATGCGGAGAGCGAACTGGCCTCCGCCGGGGCGGCCATCGACCTCGATGTCGACTGCCTGCTGGGCGGCACACGCGCCGAGGATGTGATAGCGCTGACGCGCCACCACCCGCTGCGATACTATCCGTTTCCCGGGTGCATCGTGGACCACCCCAGCGTGCTGGAGGGGCCGGCGGAGGCGATCGTCTCCTCTGCCCGGAGCCTCGCGGATCTGGAACACGTACACGGTCTCGACCTGCTGGCCTACCGGTTCGACGGCGACGTGCCAGGGCTGATGGCCGCCGTGTGCGCCACGACGGAGAAACCGGTCATCATGGCCGGCAGCATCGACAGCCCGGACCGCATCGTCGAGGCCGCCCGGGCCGGCGCCGCGGGCTTCACCGTGGGGACGGCGGCGCTGGCCGGCGCGTTTCCGGCAGAAGACGCGAGCTTCGCATCGCAGGTCCGCGCCATCCTCGATTTCACGGCCCGCGCCCGCGCGCAGTCCGTAGCACCCCGCCGGTTGGCGCTGGCGGCCCACGACACGCGCAAGTCGCACCTGCGCGCCTGGGTGTTGCGGCACGCGAGGTCGCTGGCGGGTCACCGTTTGATCTGCACCGGGGGCACCGGGCGGATGATCGCGGAGGCCGCGCCGGACCTCTCCGTGCTCCGGCTGCAGCGCGGCGGACGCGGCGGCGACCAGCAGCTCGGCGCGCTGATCGCGACCGGCGATCTCGACGCGGTGATCTTCTTCGCCGACCCGACGCTGCCGCATGGCGGGGACGCCGACCTGCAGGCGCTCACCCGCCTCGCGGTCCTGCACGACACACCGCTCGCCCTCGGTCCGGCTGCCGCCGACATGGTGGCGGGCAGCCTGCTTTACCGTCAAGACCAGGCGGAGGTTCCTGCGCCCAGCCTCGTGCGGCGACATGGCAACCAGACCGCACCATAGGGCGAGCACCGGATGGGCATGCTGACGAGCGATGGCGGGAACATGGCTATGGCGTCATCGAGCGACGCGCCGCTCGGCTGTCGCGAGGCTCTTCCCGCCGGAGCAGCACCCGCTTCGCAGCGACACCGCGCCCGGCGCTACTTGTCCGGCAGGTCGTAGCTTGCGAGGACGTCGTGGACCGCGCCTCTCGAGGTGAGGCTGGACCGGTAGAGTTTGAATTCTCTCACCTCGAAACGCGAGCTCCGGAATACGGCACTCGCCCCGAGGTAATCGCGGATGTCGGCCAAGTCGTACAGGGAGAGCCGCCTCGGCAACCGAGCAATGGTGACATGCGGACGGAACCGCCGTTTCTGGAATTCCAGTCCCGCATGTCTCAAAGCACGCGTGGTTCGCCGCTCCAGCTCTGCGAGGTGATCGCATTTCCGAACCTCCGCGAAGACCACCTGCGGTGATCGCTTTCCGAAGCTGCCGACACCCACAAGCTGCAAGTCGAACGCGGTGGCCCGGATGTTGGACAGGGCCTCGTGCGCGTCTTCGATCGCTTCGTCGGACTGCTCGCCGAGGAAGGTGAGCGTGAGATGAAAGTTCTCCCACGGGACAAGCCGCCCGACCGTCAGGGACTCCTGCAGGGTCTCGAGTTCTTCGCGCACGGGCTCCGGAAGGTCGACTGCCACAAATGCTCGCATGTCCTCCCTCTTCGCTCAATTCGGCTCACTCGCAATCAACCTACTCCGGCATCCGGCAGATGATCTTGCCGATCAACCTATGGAATTCGGCAGCCCGAAGCTGTGGCCGGGGCGGTGGCGCTGACCGCGGTGATCCTCATCATCGTCGCATCCGCAAGGCTTTTGAGCCAGCTGCTGTCGTTCGCCGGGGCGACGCGGGGACTGATCGCGAATGGCGATGGAAGACATCGACGTCGAGATGCGCCTTCAGAAAGCCGATCGGCGTTTCTCCCGTCCCTGTGCGCGTCGTGGGCGTGCTGTTCCCGACAAGCGGAATCTGGTCGTAGGTCGTGTCGAGGTCGGGCACATAGCCCGTGATGTCCGCAAGGGAGAAGACGAACAGCTTGCCCAGCGCCCCGGTGGCATCGGGTATCGCGGAAACGCGGATTTCGCTCTTGATGCCGTCGGACAGATCGACGGAGCCAGTGGCGCCCGAGGAGCGCCTTTCGATCCTGCCATCGCCGATGGTGAGGCCCACCACTTCGCTCGCGACCGACGGATCTGCCCCGAGCCGGGCGTCTTGGCGCACCGGTCTGGATGGAAAACGGTTGACCGACAGACGATATCGGACGATTTCCGCTCCAAACAGCGGGTCCATCAGCATCGGCTGGCGTCGCGTGACGCACTTCCCAATGTTCGACAGGCAGGAGGCCGTCCCGTGTCATCCCTTTCGCCGAATCTGAAGGGCGCGCTGCTGGGCCTGCTGGGCTTTGCAGTCTTCGCGACGAACGATGTGGGCATCAAGGTGCTGGGTCAGACCTACGCGCCGATCCAGACGCTCTTCTTCCTGGTGCTCTTCGGCTTTCCGGTCGCTCTGGTGATGTTGGTGAGCGACCCGACCGAGGCGAGCCTGCGGCCAAGGCGCCCGTTCTGGGTCGGCCTGCGGGTGGTCGGCTATCTCGTCAACTCGCTCTGCGGCTTCTACGCTTTCGCAGTGCTTCCGCTGGCGCAGGTCTACAGCCTGCTCTTCACCGGTCCGCTCATGATCACGCTGCTCGCCGTGCCGATACTGGGAGAGCGCTTGGGCGTGCAGCGTCTTGTAGCCTTGCTCGCGGGATTTTTCGGAGTCCTCGTCGTACTGCGGCCTGGCGGGGACGCGGCGCTGGGGCTCGGGCATCTCGCGGCGGTGGGCGCGGCATTCGGCAATGCGCTTGCAGCGGTCTCCGGTCGCAAGGTCGGAGACGTCGAGCGCAGCGCGGTCCTGCTGCTCTATCCGATGCTCGCGGCATTCGCGCTGTCGGGCATGGCCTTGCCGGCGGTCTATCAACCCGTTCCGCTTGAGGACCTGGCGCTTTTCGCCCTCGTCGCGGCGCTGAACTTCGCGGCCACGCTGATCGTGATCGCCGCCTTCCGGGCCGGCGAAGCGTCTGTCGTCTCTCCGATGAATTACAGCCAGATCCTGTGGGCCACGATCTTTGGAGTAGTGTTCTTCGACGAGTTTCCGGACAAGGCGACGCTCCTGGGCAGCCTCGTGATCATCGCATCCGGTGTCTACATCGTGGTGCGCGAGCAGACCGGCGAGCGATCGATCATGCGCCCCGTGCTGACGACCCTGTCGCGGCTTCCCATCGCCCCCGCGGCATGGCGCGCGGCGAGTCAGCGCAAGGGATCAGGGCGCCGCCCCGAGGACCCCTGATCGTCCCATCGCGCCGAATGCGTGGACTGCCACACGCTTGGTTCTCGTGCCTGGAAATTTGCTGGTTCAGTCGCCTGCGACTATGCTCCCGCCGCGCGCTTGACTTTCAGCGGCGCTCGGACAGAGTTCATCATGCGTCATTCTCCGGCGGCATCCGACCATCGCCCTCGAGGCCATCATTACGAAAAAGGGTGTTTCAATGAGTTCTTTTCGGCAGACCTGGTCCCTCCCGGCCCGGATCGGGGCAATCCTCTTCGTCCTGCTCGCAAGTCTCCCGGCCTTGGCGCAATCGCCGACACCGCAGGACTCGCGCGCCCATGCCGCGCGGGCGATCGAACTTCTGATGGATCATGGGGACCAGTCCGGGGCGATCGCCGAGGCCTTGCGCGGTCTTCCTCACAAGCCCACCGAGGCGGACCTTGCAGCCTTTCCGGAAGCCTCTACCGCGCTCTGGCGGGCCTTCGCCTCGCGCAGCATCGTGATGGACCTGCCCGAGGACTTCTTCACCGTTGGCCACCTCGCTCCGGATGGCCGACGGGTGCTCGTGGCGCAGCAGATTTCCGGGGAGATCGACCCTTCGGCCCGGGTGACCGTGCATCTGGTGGACCAGGCGAGCAATGCGATCATCGCAACCTTCGCCGCATCGCAACCCATCGGCGCGAGCTGGACCTCCATGGGCGCGGCCGCGTTCTCGCCTGACGGTCGCTCCGCGGCGGTATCGCTCCAGGATGGCCAGACGATCCTTCTCGATGCCGAGACCGGCGCGGAGACGGGCCGGGTGGCCAGCGACGCGATCGCAATCCTGTTTTCGCCCGATGGGCGACATGTTCTGCTGCAAAATCAGAACGGCGCGACGGTGGTTTCCGTCGAGGGCAGTGCCGAGGTGCTGCGATTCTCCGATCCCTTTGTCACAGCCTTCGCCTGGGCGTCCGACGGAAGCATCCTCGCTGCGAACCTCTCCCGCGATGCAGCGCGCGCGGACATCGTGGCCTACGGGCTCGATGGCTCGTCCCGGACGATCCTTCAGGGCATGGACCGTCCGCAGGGGAGCATGAAGGCGTCGCCGGCCGAGCCCGTGTTCGCCATCGGGGCGGGAACGCAGACGCAGTTCTACGACCTGGGAGGCCAGCGTCTGGCGGAGTTGCCGGGCGACATCGGCGAACTTAGCTTCGTGCGTGATGGCCGCGCGGCCGGTTTCATACGCGGCATGGACACGGTGCGGATCTCGGAGGCGTGGGTCGACGTCTTCTCGTTCGACGGAACGCCGCTCGAGACCGAGGCCCGGGACTTCGTCGATTTCAACCAGGCGGTCTACGCACCGGAGGGAGAGCCGAGCGGCTACATGGTGACCGGGTTTCATGCGGGACCTCTGGCCGACAGCATTCCGACGGGTCTCGCGCTCTACGAGGCCGCGATGGCATCGGTCGGTGCGGCGGGCGCCGAGGCCCCGGATGCCGAGGCCGCGCCGACGTCCGATCTCCTGGTCGAGCAGTCCGAACGTTTCGCGCGGGAGGCCGAGCGCCTGCTCCTCAACGGAGACCGGCAGGGCGCCATCCTTGCCGCCCTCAAGGGTCTGCCGGAAACGCCAGGCGAGGAGGACCTGGAGCGCTTCGGTGCCGCACATCTCCTGCTCTACCGAAGCGTCGCTGCCCGCGTTCTGCGCCTCCCCTTCGGACAGCGTACGTTCCCGCTGACCAACCGGTCCGGCGGCGTCGTCAATACCAAGGGCGATGTGATGGCGGTGACCAGCGAGTTCGGAGCGCAACTCTACGCGATGCCGCTCGGAACGCTGATCGCGGATCTGCGCAAGCCCGAGGGGTCCCCGTTGCTGAGCTGGAGCCTTCCCGTCTTCTCCTCCTCGGGCGACCTGGTGGCCGTGGCAGAGTTGGACGGCGCGAGCTTGTATTTATTCGATGGCCGATCCGGCGCGCATCGCGCCACGGTCACGATACCGCTTCCGGATGTGGAGAAACTGCTCGACGGATATTCCGGGGTGGTCTGGCCGATCGGCTTTTCCCATGACGACACGGCCCTCGCGCTCGATACGCCCAAGGGGCATTTCGTGGTGAACCTGGCCGATTTTTCCGTCCAGCCGCTGCCTCTGCCCGACCGACGCCAGTTCGAGTTGTCGTGGCTCCCGGACGGGCGGTTCCTGGCCTTCGAAGGATTTTCCGCCTATCGCGACGAGCCAAACGCGGGCGAGGTCTTCATCTACGACCGTCAGCAGTTGACGCACCTGTTCTCGGTTCCGCGGGATCCGGACTGGATCCGGAGCGCCGGCGGCATGATGGCGAACCGTCAGGGGACCGCCGCTTTCGCCGGAGACGGCGGCAGCGAGCGGATCGTGATCTTCGACGGCGCGGGAACACCGCGGGTCAAATTCTCCGACAGCGACGGCTACCATGCCTTCGTGCGGGACGGGACCGCGATCGCCTACCGCGACCCGACCGGATCCCTGCAAGACAGCTTGAAGGTGCTCTCCCTCCTGACGGCGGAGCACGTCCCATCCGAGTTCGCGGACTACCCCGTGTTCGACCAGACGCTCTTCGACATGGACGGCGAGAGCCGGCAGGACCACACACCGCATCTCGGCGCGCCCCGTTACCGCGGCGAGGACGTGCCCACCGGCCAGGCCCTGATCGACATTGCGATCAGCGGGTTGTCAGACGTGGAGTTGACCGAATTGCACAACGAGCGGATTGCGCTCGATTGAGAGCCTGTGGCGGTCGGATGGCAGTGTCACCTCCAGGCAGAGACTGACCGATGGATCAGGCTTCCAGCCGTCCGTTCACCGTCGAAGTGATACGCTCCGCCGCAGCGCCGCCTGTCGATCCGGTCATGCGCTCCACGCGCAAGATCCCGCTTCACATGAACAAGCACATTGCGGGCGATGCGAACTCACCGCCGGATGGCCTTGTGCGATTTCGCCGAGCGTCTTTTCCGGATGTTCAGCACCCGCCCATCGATCGCCAAGAGCCCCATCCCGATCAGCGTCATGCCCGCGACCTCCGCGCCGCTCAGGTGTTCGCTCAGAACAAGAACTCCGAGAGCGATCGCGGAGACGGGTATGAGGAAGGTCACGAGGAGAAGGTTGGTCGCCCCGGCGCGCTGGAGGATCTGAAAGTAGAGGATGTAGGCGAGAGCCGTCGAGAGGAGGGCGAGACCAAAGATTGCCGCCCAGGTCGAAGCCGGCGGCATCGGAAGGGTCCACGGACGGTCGAAGAAGAGAGCAAGCGGGGCCAGGACGAGGGTGGATGCCGTCACCTGACCCGCGGCCACGACGATCGGATCGACCGCAAGGCGCTTGAAGCGTCGTCCGAACACTCCGGCAAAGGCGTAGGACATGGCACCGCCGAGACAGGCAAGCTGCGCCAGGACATCAGTGCCGAGACCGAACAACGCCCCGGGTCCCATCATCACCACCACGCCCGCAAATCCAGCCGCGACGCCCGTGAGCTTGCGGCCGTTGATCCGCTCGTCCGAAAGCAGGAGCCCAGCCACCACGACCGTGAAGAGGGGCGTGGTCGCGTTGAGGATCGAGGCGAGACCGGAGGCGATGGTCTGCTGACCCCAGACGATCAGACCGAACGGGATGACGTTGTTGAGGATCCCCATGCCAAGGAATGCGATCCACGCATCAGGATTGCGCGGAAGGGCGCGTCCCAGCAGGACGACGGCACCCCATAGAACCATCGCCGCCAGACCGACGCGCAAGACGACGATCGTCAGCGTGGGGAGGTCGCGAACAGCCACGCCCACGAAGAAGAACGAGCCGCCCCATAGGACAGAGAGCAGAAGCAGCATCGCCCACTCGACGGACCCCATCGAAAGCGTCGAGCCGGATATCGGCTCCGGCCGTGATGCACCGCTCATGTCAGCCCTCGTCAGTGTTTCTTCGGCTCGAGCCGTAAGGGGCAACCACCGGGATCGCGACCCGGAACGTGCGCAAAGGCTCGGGAAGTGGAGATGCAGCCGGCCTTCTCCACAGTCGCGCACCGGCATGCCAATTTTCAAATGTCAGGTTGGCGCCGTGGTGGATCGTGGCGGAGGCAGTTTCCATAACCACCATCGCCAAGCTACCGGCCAACTGCGCCTGCCGCCCGCCCTTGAACAAGGCCCGAGTCGTTGGCCAGTAAGACCCCTTGTTGCCGAGATACTGGAGTGCGCCTCGGAATCGCGGAGAATCATCAAGACGTGGTGCTCCTCAACGTGGCCAGGTACGGCAAGCTGCGCGGATGCGCGTGGTGACACTGAAGGTGGCCGAGACGTGAATCCATCACGGGCCGGCTTGGCACAGGTTCGCTTTTCGCATGGCGTTGGGGGTCCGTCCCGTCCACGACTTGAAGGCCCGGTAGAACGCATTCGGATAACGACAGGCCAGGGATGGATCGCCCTCGCCGATCGCATCCATTATGCAGGCGCGGACACGATCGGTTGTGGGGCGTCGACCTGTCGGAGGCGGTAACCAGAGCCATCAGATCCGATTCCAGGGACTGCCAAAGTTCCGTGTTCTCGGACACCAGCCGACATTTCGCATCCTGGGCACAATAAACCAGGCATCGGGCACGAGGGTTCTGGCAGTGCATGATGGTGCGCAAGACAATGCGAAGAAAACCGGAGACGTCGCCCTGTTCGCCAGTCCCTTGCCCACGAACGCCGCGAAAATTGGCCGTGGGCCTAGCCGCACGATGGTGTCCCACAGAGCAATAAACTCCTCTTCGGAGATCAGGACACCATGGCCTGCGACAATGCGCTCGGGCAGGCCCGCCTCCGCCGCGACGAGGGTCGGATCGAGGTCCAGCAACCGGCAGACGGCGCCGAAGAGCACGGCGGTCGAGAACGCGGGGTTTCTTGCAGGGTCCACTGGAATGATTGCAATTTCTGGGAATGGCCTGTGCTACCTTGCGGTACCCTCGGACCTGCCACAAAAGGATTGAGACGTTCTGCAAGTTCTTGGTCCGACGTGCAAGTTGTCCAGAGCCTCCCTGACCACACATGCTGAACGGACAGCGACAAGGGCAGAACATGGAACTCGTGGTCAACGGAACAACCTTCTCGCTGAATCTACCCGAGGAGGGCCGCCCTTCACTCAGCCGCCGCCATATTGCGGGAGACGCAAGGATGAGCCGACTTGGCAGATACACCCGGCGCGGCTTTCTGTCCGCGTCTGGCGCTGTGGCCGGCGCGGTCGACTTCGGCAGTCGAACCTCGAACCTCGAGAACCCGCTGCCGGCCGCCTCGAATGCATGATCGACGAACTGGCCGTGCCAGCAGAGCGCGATCCGGTCGAGATGCGACTGGCTGTGATGATGGACGACCCAAGCCGCCGGACCCTTTGGGCGGTGGCCGAGATGGCGGACCAGGGCGAGGAACGCGCGCGCGCTGTGGCCTTCGCCCGCGTCTTGGTCTTCGGCGCGCCCACGGCGCAGATCGTCGAAGTCGAGAAAACGGCGCAAGGCACCAAGATCACCTCGACGCGCCGGTCTTCATGGAGACTTCTTCGGCCAGTGGCTGAGGTTCCTGGCGACGATCATGCCGCTCCTGCTGATGTCGCTCTACGGGCTGATCCTGTCCGCCCGCCGAGATGCGCACGATCCTGCAATCCGCGGATTGTGGCGCCTCGCAATCCTGTGCTGGGTCGCCACCTGCCTGATCACGCTCGTCTTCCACATGCCGCTGTACCTGCGACTTGGGGCAGCGACGTTCTCCGCAGAAGCGACCGCCGGATCGGCGCTCCATGGCCTGCTCGGCATCTTCGGCAGCGTCACGCCCGAGAGCGCCGGCTGCACGCGGACCATCTGGCTGCTCGGCCACCTCCTCCGGATCGGGCTTGCCATCGCCGTTTTCTACTTCGCCGCGCGCGCCGTCTTCGACCGAAGAGCAGGAGCCGCGACGTTCGCGTGAGCCGACATCGACACCACGACGCACAGAAGACGGCTTGATGAAACTGAATAAGTAGGTGGATGGGAACCGATCCGTTTGGCCTGGCGCGAGATTTTGGGCCGCTTCCCTGGACTTTGCGATCATGAGCATCCCGCTCAAACCGGGAAGCCGTAAGCAAACCCTGGGCCGATTCCTGATGACCCACGTTCGCGTCGGGTGCGCTTACCTGGAAAGCCTTGACCGGTAATATCAGATAAGTACTATAATAGTACTTATTGACGGAGCAGCGCCTCGCATCGCCGCATCGGTCAGCCAATAGGGAGGAAAACCAATGACTTTCATCAAGCTCGCGTCTGGGGCCGCCTGGGCCTGCCTGCTATCCACCGCCGCCTTCGCGCAGGACTACACGATCGGCTTCAGCCAGGTCGGCTCCGAGGGCGACTGGCGCCCGGCCTTCTCCAAAAACATGCAGGATGAGGCCTCGAATCATGGTGTCGATCTGAAATTCGCCAATGCGCAGGGCAAGCAGGAAGAGCAACTCCGCGCCGTCCGCGCTTTCGTCGCGCAAGGCGTGGATGCCATCATCATCGCGCCCGTGGTCGTGACCGGGTGGGAGGACGTGCTCGAAGAAGCGAAGGACGCCGAGATCCCGGTCTTCCTCGTCGACCGCGACGTCGATGTCGACGATGCGTCGCTCTACGTGACCCGCATTTCGGCGGATTTCAACCTCGAGGGTAAGCTGGCTGGCGCATGGCTTGCCGCCGAGAGCCTCGGCAACTGCAAGATTGTCGAGATGCAGGGCACGACCGGTTCGGCCCCGGCAATCGAGCGCAAGGGCGGTTTCGAGGCGGTCATCGGGCAGTTTCCGGCGATGGAGATCGTCGCGACCCAGTCCGGCGACTTCACCACCGAGGGCGGCAAGAAGGTCATGGAGGCCTTCATCAAGTCGACGAACAACCTCGAAGGCATCTGCGCGGCCTTTGCCCATAACGACAACATGCAGCTCGGCGCCATTCAAGCCATGAAAGAGGCCGGTCTGAAGCCAGGCAAGGACGTGCTGATGGTCTCAGTCGACTACGTGCCGGCCATCGTCGACGCGATGGACGCCGGCGAGGCCAACGCCTCGGTCGAGTTGCGGTCCGCGGTGGCCGAGTTCATCTACCCGGTTGTCACCGGATATCTCGAAAATCCGACCGATCTCGACAAGTGGATCGTGATCCCGTCGGACCTGCACGTCGCCGAGTAAAGTCGGGCCGGGTCAAGGGCGCTTGCCGAACAGGAGGTGTCCGTCCGACGCCCTGCCCTGTTAACGGGCAGGGCCGTTTCGCCGCGAGACGATGATTGCGGCCAGCGAGAGGCTTCAGCCATGACGACCGCCACCATGGGTGCTTCTGTCGTGTCGATGCAGGGAATCCGAAAGGCGTATCCCGGCGTCCTCGCGCTCGACGATGTCGACTTCGACCTGGGTTCGGGCGAGGTCCACGCATTGCTGGGGGAAAACGGCGCGGGAAAGTCGACACTGATCAAGGTCCTGACAGGAGCCCTCGATCGGGACGCGGGCGAGGTCGTGCTGAACGGAAGGCCGGTGTCTTTCGCGACCACGGGCGACGCGCAGAAGGCGGGGATTTCGACCGTCTATCAGGAGGTGAACCTGATTCCGGCGATGTCGGTGACCCAGAACCTGACGCTGCAGAAGACGGGTGGCAGATTCGGGGTGATTTCCTGGCGGAAGGCGCGCGCCCAAGCTCAAGACAAGCTTGACCGGTTGGGGCTCAAGGTCGATCTCGACCGTGCCGTCGGGAGCTATTCCGTGGCCATACAGCAAATGATGGCAATCGCCCGCGCACTGGACGACGACACGAGCGTTCTGGTGCTGGACGAACCGACGGCATCCCTCGATGCCGAGGAGACGGCGGCTCTGTTCGATGTGATGCGGGGGTTGAAGGCCAACGGCATCGCCATCGTCTTCATCACCCATTTCCTGGATCAGGTTTACGAGATTTCCGACCGTATCACCGTACTGCGCAACGGTCGCAGGGTCGGAGGCGGCATGGCCGCCGACATCCCGCGACACCAGCTCATCGCCATGATGATCGGGCGCGAACTGGGGGAGGTGGAAGAAGCCTTCGCAGGCCGACACCGCGCGGGGGAGGGCCACGTCGTGCTCGAGGCCAGAGGCGTGGGCCGAAAGCGCGTCCTCGCCCCCTTTGACCTGACCCTGCGCGCGGGTGAAGTCGTCGGCCTTTCGGGACTGCTGGGCTCGGGCCGCACCGAACTGCTCAAGCTGATCTTCGGCGCGATACGTCCCGACAGCGGCGACCTGACCGTCAGCGGCGGTGTGGCGGGCAACAACCCGCGCGCCTCGCTGGACGCCGGGATCGTGCTCTGCCCGGAGGATCGCAAGTCCGAGGGGTTGGTCGGCGAACTGTCGGTCCGGGAGAACATCATCCTCTCGATGCAAGCGAAGCGTGGCTGGTTGCGCAAGGTCGCCCGGGCCGAGCAGGAGAAGATCGCCAACGAGATGATCCGCGCGCTCTCCATCGCGACGCCGGATGCCGAAAAGCCGGTGCGCCAGCTTTCGGGCGGCAGCCAGCAGAAGGTGGTTCTGGCGCGCGCGCTGGCCTCGAACCCGCGCATCATGCTGCTGGACGAACCGACCAGGGGCATTGATGTCGGCGCCCACGCCGAGATCCTGACCCTGATCCGCCAGCTCTGCCGGGACGGGCTGGCGCTTCTGGTGGCGTCGTCGGAGATCGACGAGGTGGTGGCGTCGTCAGACCGGGTCGCGGTGCTGCGCGACCGCCAGAAGATCGGCGAGTTGACCGGTCACGATATCACGCGAGACAAGATCGTCAGGATGATTGCAGGCGACCATGGCTGACATGACCAACCCGACCCTGACGCGCCGCGTGTTCGGCGGACGGGCCATCTGGCCACTTCTGGCGCTTGCGGTCATCCTGATCGTCGACGGCATCATCTCGCCCGGGTTCTACGAGATCCGCGTCGTCGAGGGGCGACTGTTCGGCAACCTCATCGACATTCTCTACCGCGCCGTTCCGACCGCCCTGGTTGCGCTGGGCATGGCCGTGGTGATCGGCACCAAGGGCATCGACCTGTCGGTCGGGTCAATTGCAGCGATCGCGGGTGCGATGATCGCCTGGCGCATTCAGGCCGGCGATCCACATGGGCTGGTTCTGATCTACGCGCTGGCCGCGAGCATCCTGTGCGGAGTCTGGAACGGGGCGCTCGTTGCAATTCTGGGGATCCAGCCGATCATCGCCACGCTCATCCTGATGGTTTCGGGGCGCGGGATCGGGATGCTGATCAACCTGATCTACGGGGGCACCGACCCCAGCTTTCGAAGCGACTTCCTGCAGGGGCTGTCGACCGGCTCGATCTTCTACATCCCCACCCGCCTCTTCGTCTTCGCCGGCCTCTTCGTCGCGCTGTGGCTGGTCATTCGCCGAACGGCCCTGGGTCTCTTCGTCGAGGCAACCGGCGGCAACGCGGCGGCGTCAAACCTGGCCGGGGTCAACGCGAGGCTGATCACCTTCGCGGCCTATGTGATCTGCGGGCTCATGGCGGGCTGGGCCGGGGTGATCCTGACCGCTGACACCCACACCTCCGATCCGGTTTCGGTGGCGCTCTACATCGAGCTGGACGCAATCCTCGCGGTCGTCATCGGGGGCGGTTCGCTGGCGGGGGGCCGCATCTATCTCGGCATGACGGTGATCGGCGCGCTCGTCATCCAGGCGCTGACGACCTCGATCCTGATTTCGGGTCTGCCGCCGGAATACAACCTCATCATCAAGGCCCTCGTGGTGCTGTTCGTCCTTGTCCTGCAATCCGACAGTGCACGCCGCGGCATCCTGTCGAAACTGAAGCCGAGCCGCTGATGTCCGCCCTTCTGAACAAGAAGTTCCTGCCATTCTACGCCACCGTTGCGGTCTTCATCGGGATCTTTCTGATCGGCGGGGCGATGTACAACAACTTCCTGTCGATGCGGGTGCTGGGCAATATCCTCGCCGACAATTCCTTCATCATCATCGCCGCCACCGGGGCCACTTTCGTGATCCTGTCGGGCGGCATCGATCTGTCGATCGGGTCGATGATCGGCTTCGTGGGCATCTGCATGGCGTCGCTGGATCGCGCGGGATTCGATCCGCTGACCACGGCGCTGCTGATGCTGGCCTTCGGCTTTGCCTTCGGTGCGTTTCAGGGCTGGGTGATCGACGCGCTCGACATCCAGCCCTTCATCATCACGCTGGCCGGGCTGTTCCTGCTGAGGGGACTTTGTTTCATGGTCTCGGTGGATTCGATTCCGATCGATCACGACTGGGCGGACCTCTACACCGACATCAAGATCCGTCTGCCCGACAAGGGGCTGCTTCGGTCATCGGCGATCGTGATGCTCATCGCGCTTGGCATTGCCATCTTCATCGCCCATTTCACCCGATTCGGCGCAAACGTCTACGCCATCGGCGGCGACAAGGAGTCCGCCCGGCTGATGGGGGTGAACGTGCGCCGCACGACGGTGCTCGTCTATGCGACCGGCGGCATCTTTTCGGCGCTCGCGGGGGTGGTCTACGCGCTTTATACCAAGTCCGGCAATCCGCTGGCCGGCAACACACTCGAACTGTCCGCCATCGCTTCGGTGGTCCTGGGCGGCACGCTTCTGACCGGCGGTGTCGGCCTTGTCGCGGGCACGCTCTTCGGCGGCATGATCCTGGGGCTGATCTCGACGTTGATCATCTTCAACGGCTCGCTCAACTCCGCCTGGATTCTGATCAGCAGCGGCGCCCTGTTGTTCGCCTTCCTCGTCATGCACCGTTTTCTGGTAGGCTCCTTCGATTTGCGAAAGTAGGAAGGCGGCACGCGGAAGATGGAAAGACCCAAACGTCAGATGAACAAATCTCGCAGCCAAGACTTCGCGACCCTGTTGTTCGGGGCCAGTGCACCCTCGGCCAACTTGGTGAACACGCTGGGGTGCGAGATCGTGTCGGGCGTCTTCGCCGAAGGCGCTGTGCTGCCGAACGAGGCCATGATCCTGAAGCGCTTCGGCGTCTCCCGCACCGTCTTGCGCGAAGCTTACTCCAAGCTGGCCGCCAAAGGGCTGGTTCAGGCGCGTCCCCGCGTCGGTACCTCGGTACAACCACGCGCGAATTGGAACATGCTGGATCACGACGTTCTGGCATGGCATCTGCAGACCGTCCCGGCGGAGCAGATCGCAAGCGATCTTTACGTCCTGCGCCGAATGATAGAACCCTCGGCGGCGGAACTGGCGGCCAGGATGCGGACCGACGCCGATCTGGGTGCAATCGAGACCGCCCTTGGGGCGATGAAGCGCCACGCCACGGAAGAGGCCGCGCTGGTCGAGGCGGACTTCAGTTTTCACGTCGCCATACTGAACGCCACGCACAACCCTTTCATCACGTCCTTCTCCTCTCTGATCCGCGCGGCGATGCTGTCGGTTTTCGAACTGTCATGGCGCGGGGCCGAGGTGATCAAGGACAAGCGCCTGATGCAGCACGAAAGGGTCGCCATCGCGATCCGCGACCGTGACCCGGCGCTGGCAAGCAAGTTGATGCAAGAGCTTCTCGACGAATTGATCGAGGACGCGAAGAACGCGGCCGCAGGTGCTCCCGATCCGAACGTAACGGGCGGGAAGAGAGGGCCTGGATGAGGTCTCGGCATTTCTGGACGGCCGCGGTTTCGCGGGGGATCTCCAAAAAGGTCGGCAACGCGCCACAGCTACTTCTGCGAAATAACTGTCCGTCGGCATTCAGCCCGCGAAGCTGGAAAACCTACGGTACTGACGAACGTTTTTCGCATTTCTGATTTTCATGCGATGACGGCTACTTGGGTTGGATCCTCGAACGTGCGGCATGTTCATGTACTTGCAGGCGGACCACAGCGTGCCCGCAATGTGACGGAGGCGGCCCATAGGCACACAACATCAAGCCCGCGATCAATGGCTTGCGACGGCCAGATCCCGCAGCACGCTGGCTTCAAGCTCCATCTCGGCCAGCCGGAGCTTTACCACATCTCCGATAGAGACCATTCCGGCCAACAGGCCTCCCTCGACGACCGGAAGGTGACGGATGCGGTTCTCGGTCATCTTTCGGGCAATTGCCGTCAGGCTGTCCGAAGGGGCGCAGGTGATCACGCGTTTGGACATGATCTCCCGGACCTTCACGTCCGGAGCATTGCGCCCATGCTGATCCAAACAGCCGACCACGTCACGCTCGGACACGATCCCCGCAATATGGCGACCGTCCTCGCTGACGACGAAGGCGCCGACGCGCTCTGCGCGCAACTGACGCACGAGCTCTCTGACCGGGTCATCCGGGCGCACCGTCATCACACGGGCGCCCTTTTCCTTCAGAACATCAATCACTTTCATCCTGATCCTCCTCCATGCCGAAGAAATTCAACGCTCGGACCAACTCATCTCCCGGGCGACCGTCATCAGATACCCAACCTGTATCAGAAGCGAAGCGAAATTGCAGTTCGCAATATGGGCACCGCGGTCATTCGAATCGTCCAGCCGAGTTCGACGGCAACGCGGACAGAACATCCGTTCGCGGGATCGAATACACTGACGGCATGCAGCCAAGGCGACAGCATTTCAATCAGCCGTTGTTTCAGATCTGGATCTCTGAAAGGATGAAAATTCCCTGATAAATGACCGAAAAGATCATCCTGGGGAAACTGTCCAGAGCATTTTCGGCCCAACATGGTAGGAGAGACATGAAAATCACGACTCAAACTTCGCTGTTCCTGATTGGGGCGCTCGCATTCAGTGCTCAGATGGCGTCAGGCCAGGACAAGCCCGAACCCGGCAGCCCGCTCGAAGGCCGGCCGGAGACCGAGGCTGCACAAAAACTCGCACCTATCGCGTCGCCTGCCCTGCCGACCGCCGAAGCCGATCTGCCCGAGCTGACGGTTCCAGAGGGTTTCAAGGTCGAAGTCTTCGCCAGCGGTCTGGACAAGCCCCGTACCCTGCGCGTTGCCGATGACGGCACCGTCTTTGTCAGCACGTGGCAAGGCAACAACGTCTACGCGATTCCGCCGGGAGGCGAGCCGAAGGTGATCTACAGCGGGTTGGACTGGCCCAACGGGATCGATTTGCACGGGGACGATCTCTACATCGCCGAGCATTCGCGCATCGTGGTGGCCAAGGACATCATGAGCAACCTCGACAGTCCTCCGGAGCTTGAGGAAATCTACACCGGTCTCAGCGAACCGCGTCCGCATGGCTGGCGCTTTCTGGCCGTTGGCCCGGACGAAAAGCTCTATGTTTCCAACTCGTCGCCCTGCAACATCTGTGCGCGGGGGGAAGGTGATGGCGAAATCCGTCGTCTGGAACTGGACGGCACCGGAGCAGAACCGATCCTGACAGGCATGCGAAACACTGTGGGTTTCGACTGGAGCCCCAAGGATGGCAACCTGTGGTTCACCGACAACCAGCGCGATTGGCTGTCCGAGGATATTCCCCAGGACGAGCTGAACGTGCTGACCGAAGAAGGCCAGGATTTCGGTTTTCCCTACTGCCACAATGGCCTCTTTACCGACCCGGAGTTCGGCTGGGGCCGTAAATGCTCCGAATTCACGGATCCGGTTGCACTGCTCGGGCCGCATACCGCACCGCTCGGCATGCGGTTCTACGAGGGCGACATGTTCCCCGAAGCCTACAAGGGCCAGATTTTCATCGCCAAGCACGGGCCGTGGAACAGAACCAACCTCGAAGGTGCCGAGATCGCGGTTGCCTATCTCGACGGTGAGACCGGTGTCGAGAAGACGGAACCCTTCATGACCGGTTTCATCGTCGACAACCAGTATGTGGGGCGCCCGGTGGACGTGGTCACGATGCCCGATGGCGCGCTGCTGGTATCCGACGACTGGAACGGCGCAATCTACCGCGTCAGCTACGGTGAGTGACGTGACAAACCTTATCGCAGGGGCGGCGCTTGCCGCCGCCCTTGCGGTCCCGGCCCAGGCGCAGGACCTTTTCTCCGACATGAAAGAAAGCTGCGCGGCCTGCCACGGCGCGGATGCTGCGGATGACGTGCCCGCTCTCGGCGGTATCGACGCCTATTACGCGCTGTTGCAACTGGTCGCGTTCAGAAGCAACCAGCGGCACAATGAGGTCATGAACGCGACGGTCGCGGACTTCTCGGACGACGACTTGCGTGCCGCTGCCGACTGGGTCGCATCGCTGCCCCGTCCCGATCCACCGGCAGACGCGGCCGACCCCGCCACGATAGAAGCCGGCGCGGCGCTGGCCGAGGAACACCGCTGCAACACTTGCCATGGGGCCGACTATCTGGGCGGCCACCAGATGCCACCTCTGCGCAACCAGCGCGAGGGCTACATCCTGAAATCGCTGCAGGATTACAAGGCGTCGCGCCGCGTCGGCGACCGCGCGGCAATGGTCGAGGTCGCGACACCGCTGACCGACGAAGAGATGAGGACGCTGGCATCGTACTTGGCGACGCTCAGATGACCGCGTGATACCGCAGGCGGTCTGCTCCTGGGCTTCTGTCGGAAAACCGGCTTTTTGGAATTGGACGCGCACACGGTTCCAAGGATCGTTTTGCAGCAGCGTCACCCTA
>CAVRIG010000019.1:0-87978 GCA_963721175.1 uncultured Alphaproteobacteria bacterium
CAGCTGCCATTCTCTGCGGCTGCCCACATTCGGACCGATTTCAACGAACCGGGCATTCAGTGGCGACCTCTCCTCGGTCTGCGCCGCGCCTGCCAAGTCGGTGACGATGCGGCGGTGTGATCGGCCCGGAATTGCTCCTCACCGAGAGCAAACAAGCGCCTCAGTGGAACGGGATGTTGACGGTGAGGAAGACGCTGGCGCCCTCGGTGCGGTTCTGCACGTCGAACTCGTAGTAGCCGCGAAGGTTGGTGTAGATCGTCTTCCCGTTCACGTCGAAGTTGTAGCCGATCTGCGGGCCGAGGGCGTATGTCCGGCCCTCGAAATCGCCGAGAGCGTCCGGCTGCCCCTCGTCCGCGGTGAGTTGAACGTAGGCGTATCCGACGGCTCCGATGAACAGCTTCTCGTTCAGGAACCGCGACAGGCCCACGTCCAGGTGCGAGTCGATGCCGCTGGTGTAGTCGGTGTCCTCGTTCTCGAAGTTGTAGGTCAGGCCGGCGGTTGCCGAGAACTCCCAGCCGGTCTTTGCGTTGAGGTAGGTGTATGCCCCACCGGCATCGATCGCGGCGTGGCCGAGCCCAAGGTTGGCAAGCCGGTCAGGGTCGTACCTGCCGACCGGGATGTTTCCGGTCACATAGGTCATCCAGTTGTGGACGCCCTTGTTCCAGAACAGTTGCGCCGTCGGATAGAGGTCGCCGAACCCCGTGACGCTGTCGGAAGTCTCGAGCCGTTCCGATCCCAGACCGACGTCGGCACTGACCTCGTTCCAGCCGGGAAAGAACGCGAGGGAAAAACTGGGCTGGGCGCCGAGGAACTTCGCGATGGGCGTCCAGGTCGGGACGGGCTTTGTTGCGCAAAGGCCGGGTGAGGGATTCATCTCGTGAATCCAGCGTGGTAGCTGGCCTGCATGAGCAGACCCATCCCGCCGAGCTACAAGACCAAGAACTGGCCGGCCTACAACGAAGCGCTGAAGCAGCGTGGCTCCCTGACGATCTGGTTCGATCCGGACATGGTCTGGGTGCCGCCGCCGACCGGCAAGCGAGGCCGGCAGCCGCAATATAGCGATGCCGCGATCCAGACGTGCCTGACGATGAAGGTGCTCTTCGGCATGGCGCTCCGGCAGACGACAGGCTTCGTCGAAAGCCTCCTGCGCCTGGTCGGCCTCGACTGGGCGGTGCCGGATTTCAGCACGCTGAGCCGGCGCCAGAAGACCTTGGCCGTGACCATTCCCTACCGGGGCTCGCAGGGGCCGCTGAACCTGCTGATCGACAGCACCGGCATCAAGGCCGAGGGCGAAGGCGAGTGGCACGCCCGCAAGCATGGCGGCGCGAAACGCCGTCTATGGCGCAAGATCCACATCGGCGTCGACGAACAGACGCTGGAGATCCGAGCCATCGAGATCACCGGAAGCAACGTCGGTGACGCGCCCATGCTGCCCGAGCTGCTCGAGCCAGATCCCCGCTGATGTGGAGATCGGATCGGTCACCGCAGACGGAGCCTACGACACGCGCAAGTGCCACGACGCCGTCGCCGACCGCGGCGCCCATGCCGTCATACCGCCGCGCAAGAACGCCAAGCCGTGGAAGCCATCGACCGCGGGCGCCATCGCCCGGAACGAGGCGCTGCGCGCCTCGAAATACCTCGGCCGCGCCATCTGGCGAAAGTGGAGCGGATACCACCGCCGAAGCCGCGCCGAGACGAAGATGCACTGCGTGAAGCTGCTGGGGCAAAGCCTCATGGCACGCGACTTCGATCGTCAGGTCGCCGAACTCCAGATCCGCGCCGCCGTGCTGAACGGCTACACCGCGCTCGGCATACCTGTCACAGAGCCCGTGGGATAAGTGCGTCCGGGGAAAGGGGAAGTCCGGGCTTCACCCCCTTTGCGCAACAAAGCCTCGGGACGATGAACTGGCCGAAGAAGTCGGTGTCGAGGCCGAAGCTAAGGTTGCCGCCACGGTCCAGCGCCTTGCTGGCTCCGGCGCTGCCCGAATAGTAATAGGACTGCATCGGCAGTGAAAAGCCGGGCGAGGGCGCGATGGCGGCGAAGCTTGCGTACTGGCCCGGCAGCCAGAAGCTGACGCCGCCTTCGTCGGCGACCGCCATCCCGCCCGTTACCGCCAGCGCGACGGCCGGCATGATGGCACGGAATAGATCTCGAATCTCGCGGCTCTCGGCATGGCGTGCTCCTATTGCACCAGTTCGAGTTCCCCTGGCCGCCAAATCTTATCAATCCACGCCTCCTCCGGGCCGTACATGCGCAGAATTATCATCCAGCTCTTGCCGGGGATCGTCTGCAGCCAGTTGCCCTCTTTACCCTTGGGTGGCTCGGGCGCGAAGTAGATATCGTAGGAGCCGTCGGCATTCTTCTGCATGCCCTCCGTCTGGCTGCCGACGGAGGGAAACTGCTGATCGGTCTGCAGCTGCGAGCGGGTCTGGGTGTCGTAGATGGTCACCGCCCAGAAGTCCTTGACCGGCACATTGGGCGGCAGGGTCAGGCGGTAGGTTTTGGAGCCATCCAGCGCGCGCTTTTCAGAGTCGATACTGATAAGGCCGTAGTCGGAGCCAACGCCGGGGCGGGTGACCGCCATCGCCGGGGTGACACCGATGGCGTTGTAATGGAACAAGGTCGCGGCGTCCACATTGTAGGCGCCGTCGTAGGTAAATGTGGTGTTCTTGTCCGCATAAGCCATCCACCAGCCGCTGTCCTCGCCGTAGATGTAGTTGCCCGGGTTACGGGGGTAGAAGGTGATGGCGCGGGCGGTGGCGTTGCCGATGGCGATGGCTTCGGTGAGCAGTTTCTTCATGCGCGCGTCTGGCTCGAACGGCTGGTCCTTGACGATGCCGACCGAAGCGAAAAGGCCGCGGGTCACCGGATCCAGCGATTCGATGGGTTCGTACTGGACCACAGCGTTCAGCTGCTCGAAGAAGGTGAAATCATTGGCGGGAATGAAATTTGCCAGCTTGCCGGATGCGTTGATGAATTCGGTCGCGGGCGGATTGCCGGCCTTGGCCAGTGGGTAGACCTTGAGGTTTTTTTCGATATTCTCGACCGCCGGTTCCACACCCTTGGCGATGGAGCCGCGCAGAAACACCCAGTTGCGGTAGGTGGGGGCTTTCAGCACGAAGTAGCCGTCCGGCACGTCGCCTTTGTAGCCCGGCGGGAGCACAAGATATTTGCCGCCCTTGCCTTTATCCTGCCCGGCGGCACCGAAGTTGCCGATGAACTTGAACCAGGCGCTGTCGAGCATCCCGAGCATGCCCGGCGGCAATTCGATTACGGTGGGGCCGTCTGTCTTCAGATCCAGAGTGGTGAGCGCATAGAGAGTTGACGTATTACCCGTCAGTATCAATGTTTTCGAATCCATCAGCTGTTTCCAGATCTGGATTTTGTTGGGACTGTCGGCGCCTATCGCCTTTGGACCATCGTACAGGGCATACATGGAGACGGCCGGGAGGCCGGCGAGAAAAGTCTGCACGCCGCGCATACTATCCAGGTTGTCGTAAAGAGTTTGCACCGTCTGCTGCGAGGGCACGCCGTCGAAGAACTCGAGGTTCCCGATGGAGGTCTCCACGTTGTCCGGCGTGGTGATCGACTCCGGAATTTCGTGGTCATCTTGAATGTCGGCGTATCGGCAAAGGCTCCGACCGTGCCGATCATTGTCATTGCAGCAACGCCGCAAAGCAATCTGTTCGTGAGTTTCATCGGTAGATTCTCCATGGTCGCGCAACAGTCCGGGGCAAATACGATTTCTCCCGGATGCCGCGCCCTTGTTTTGCCGGCGACGGAACGTCGCAAGACGGTTAGGGCCTTAGGTCTACTCACGACTTCGATCTCGCCCGGCCGCCAGGACTTGTCGAAATAGGCCGGCTCGGGGCTGTAGAGGCGCAGGATGTTGAACCAGCCCTTCTCCGGGTCGGTCTTGATCCAGTCCGCCTCTCGCCCGTCCGGCGCTTTCGGACGTTGGCTTGGACCGGCTGTGAGCCAGCCGATCCAAAGAGTTGTCAGACGGTACGCTCTATTGCGTATCGAACTTGGTCAGGCTGACACCCTTGGGGTTCGGATAGGTTTCCAACGATTTCAGATAGGTGCCGATAACCTGCATGTAGGGGCGGAAGACCCAGGCATTGGACGCAGTCAGATTGTCCTCTTCGCGCGGGTCGTTGAGGATGTTGTAAATTCCCGGCAAGCTGGTCATTTCTGAACGATGCCCCCCAAGTCCCGGACGCGCCGGATTGCCGCCCGAGGGCACGAATTCCTTGGGGTAAATCCGCCAGTGGTTCCACCGAACGGCGGCCACTTCGCCCTCAATGAAGGTGATGAGGTGGTCGCGGTTAGACTCGGATGTCTCGCCAAGGAAATAATCGCTTTGATCGATCCCGTCGATGGCACGATCCGACGGTATTTCGGCGCCGATGATGGTCGCAAGCGTCGGAAGCATGTCATGGATCGAGACCATTTCAAAACTGTTGCCTGGTTTGATCCGGTTCGGCCACTTGATCATTCCCGGCACCCGGATCGACCCTTCGAGCGCGTCGCCCAATTCGCCACGGAACGGACCGTTGCTTCCGCCGCGATAGGCCGGTGGGCCGCTGATCGGGGTGGCGCCGTTGTCGGAGATCCAGATGACGATGGTGTTGTCTTCAACACCGGCGTCCTCGATCGCGTCCAGCACCTGACCCGTGCGGTAGTCAAGTTCCATGATCGCGTCCCCGTAAGGTCCGGCTGGCGACTTGCCTATGAATTCACCCCGTACCACACTGGGGTAGTGGGAATAGGTCCAGCCGATCATCATGAAGAACGGCGCGTCAGCGTCTGCCTGACGGGTGATGAAATCGACCGAGGCAGCTGCGATGTCGCCCTCGACCTGGGCACGATACTCAACCGTGTATTCGCGCACCGCGCGCAAGGTTCCATCCGGGTCTGATTCGTAAATGCGTGGCACGACATTTTCGATAAACTCTTCCGGCATCCCGCTGCGTTCCATGCTTTCGCGGTACAGCGTTCCGTCCGTGGTCTCGATGACGCCCACGCGATACTCGTCAAAACCCTGACGGGTCGGCCAGCTTTGCTCTTCAAAACCAAGATGCCATTTCCCGGCGTAGGCTGTCGCGTACCCCTGGCTTTTGAACAACTCGGCAAGCGTAACCTCGGAGTCCTGCAATGTGTTTGGTGTGCCGCCGATGATCACCGTATTAAGACCAACACGGGTCGAGTAGCGGCCAGTCATCAGCGCCGCGCGGGACGGGGTGCAGGCGGGTTCCACCAAGAACTGCGACAGCTGCATGCCTTCCGCAGCCAACTGATCGATGGCGGGTGTCGGCATGCCACGTAATTCGCCCCCGGCGAAGGCCCCGATGTCCCCCCATCCGACGTTGTCGGCCAGCATGAGCACGACATTGGGCTTGTCCTGCTGTGCGAAGGCTGCCGAGGCAAAGGCGATCCCGAAAGCCGTGGTTGTCAGGCGCAACCCCATTAGCAAGCGAAAGGGGCCAGGTGCGTCTCTTGTGGTGTCTGTCATGTGAGTTCCCATTGTTTTTGCGGAGCTAGGCGGATCATCGATTTGGCTCCTTTTTCGGATGAATGGACGCCAAAACGCCCCCTTGGATGAGTGCAACGATACGCTTCAAAGCACCGTCGGTTCGCCCATTTTGCGCCACCTTACCGATATCGCGCTCCGAGCCACCCGCGGAGACGATACAGGATGATGATCCGCCAGAGGTGGTAGGCTGAATCCAGGGGCCGATCATGCTTCAGGGAAAAGGTGACGCCTTCGACCGCGCGGCGATACAGCGATGGGCGCTGGCCATCTCGAGTCAGCCGACGAAGGCATACGGCCGTTACCTCGGCGACCGCGGGGTCTTTGGAGAATTGCCGGACATCGAAGCTGATCTTACGCAGAAATCCAAGCTCGACAGCCAAAGTCAAAGAAATGCGCACCATGCGACTGCAACCAATGCTCTGTGCGGTCGTGTCTGCAACAACCACAGATTAGATCCCGCCGTCTTGGACCGCGGCAGCGAAGTCGAGCACTTTTTTCAACGATGACCACGAGTCCTTGGCCAGTTCCAGTGAGCAGAATAGAATGGCATCATCCGCTTGCAGAGTGGGAACTTTGCCGCTTTCAAGCGAAACCATACGTGACCGAGAGATTGCCTGGGAAAGATCGAACCTGATATTGTGCCAAGGACCAGCCAAATCCCAGTGAACCTCGATGGCGATTCCCGCACCGGGTGCCCAAAAGCCGTGATGGTGTAGATGGCGCATGGTCTCGTTGACCGCGTCATACGATACCCCACCATAAGCTTCGACGATGCATTCGACCACGTCTCGGATGTTGCCTGCGTTAATGTAGACGTCGAGGTCCTTGCTGGTGCGCGGCGTATCGACATCACGGTACAGACTGTCCCACACCGCACCCTTGGCAAGGATCGCAGGAATACCCAAACGATCCAGAATTCCTGCAATTGCCACGCTCTCGCGCCCCAGCAATTGACTCCGATCGCGCAGTCTCGTTGCGTAGGTGTCGAGGCCCGCCCTGATGGCTTCCGGAAGGTCGATCTGGGCGCGCTTGGTGAACAGGGCAACCTCGCCGATTACTTCATGACGAAGCGCGAAGCGGACCAAACGCTCATAGTCGTTCACCTCGGCTAGGGAGGAGGCCGCAAGCTCGAGATCGGCGGCAAGACAGGCGAGCACAAATCTTTGCTCCGGCGCAAACGCCGGAAGCCAAGGATTAGACTCCGGCCGGCCTGTCGTTAGCCTTCGCGCCGTGGATTCGCTTTCGACGATGGTAGAACCTCCCTCGGCGTATCGCCTCGACCGAGAAGTTCGGAAAACTCCGCCAGAGCACCGGAGTCAGTTCCGTAGCGCAACTCGTGGCACTGGACTCCCTCGATCCAGGAGATCAGAGCCTTTACGAAGGTTGGCGTAAGCGGCGCCCGCCATGCCATGCAACTGGAGAGGAGGCGACGGAGAGCCTCTTCCGGCTCCAAGGGATTCCGGCGTGCAGCGACCCCCTCTCGATAGATGGGGAAGACAATGTGCTCGACCGGCCAGGGTCGCGCCGCCGCTTCAGGCGAAACGGAACCCAGATACTTCACTCGCTTGCCATCGCCCCGAGTGTGAATTGCCGCCTCCAGAAGCGAGGGATGCAGCGCTGTCATTGCCTCCCACGCGCCTTCCTTGACGCAGCAGGCAAGCGGCACGCCACGCACGTGCAGCGTTTCCGCGTCAACCAGCGCCTTCTCGTCGGAGAGACATGTGAACCCAGCACGCGCAAGATTGAGTGCGAGGCAGGACTTTCCTGTGCCGCTGGGCCCCGGCACCAGGATGGCTCGCCCGTCAACAAGCAGCACCGCGGCATGAATGCACGCCGCGAAACTGGCACGATTGACCGCCTGAGCAGAAACAACGCTCATTACCTGCGGAGCTACCCCGTCATCTCTGTCGCAGTGCTCGACCTCGACGTCATCGACGACTATTGCATATCCATCGCAACGGTTGTGAACGGAGACACAGCAATCAACCTTGTCGGTATCCGTTTCGAGATGGCCCATGACCATGCGAAAGCAATTCAGCAGCCCTTCGCAGGAGAAGCCAACCTCAAACGCAGTGTCGAGCAACTTGATTCGGGAAAGGAACGCATCCGTTGGTGATTTGACTTGCCGCACCACTTTTGGTTGTCGGACAGGGCCTTGGAACTCCTCGCCGGGACGATCTTCCAAGACGCCAAGACCACTCAATTCCCCGATGATGCGGCTGACCTCCCGTTCTGCCTCATCACGGCCCAGACCGAACTCCTGAACAAATACGTCGACGATATCAGGCGGTTCACAGCCATCCACCATACAACACCACGCAAAGCCTGAACGGGCATCAAGACTGTACATTGACTGTCGCGCCTCGTCCAAAATCACGGCAGCGTTACCCACAGGATGGATCGTTAAGTTGGACATGACAATTCGCGCGCAGTTTGCTATCTTTAAAGCATTAACTTTAGCATAGGCGAGTACTATGTCCCAGCGATCTTCAGACATAACACGGCGCAATTTTCTGAACGAAGCTTCCAAGTCGACGGTGGCACCTGCCGCGATGCTGCTCTTCTCGGCAGCAAACATTCCGACCGACGTGTCGGCGCAGTATGGTGATCCCTCCGCGAAGGAGAAGAAGGCCAAGAAGCCAAAGAAACCAAAGAAACCCAAATAGGCTGGAGCTGACGCTCCAAAACCACCACCGAAGACCAGCGTACTTCGTGTCGCAGGTTTACTTTGCCTCACCTACCGTCCAAGCGACATCGCATCGTGCAAAACCCGTCGAAGGGTATGTCGGGAGTTGTCGAGTTGACGTGGAATCACTGCATGACGGCCTCGCTGAACGGTTCAAGCGATGCCGACCGCCAGACTGCGATAGCTTCCATCTGGCGATAGCGGATGGATAATGCATGTCGGCGGCGGGCTGGGACGGAGAAGTTAATGCGTGTTGCTGAGTGAACTGAAACGAAACGTCGAAGCGCGCCGGGAGATCTTCATCCCTGCATCGCGCGCTACCACTTAGCCAGAAGTATTTGCCCGCGATCTTCACAACGACGTCGTCCAAGTGCCGGACATTACCGGGACGGACCTGCCGACGCCGCAGATTCCGCGCGATCTGTGGGCCGAAGTCGGCGATCTAGCGCCGGATCGTCTCATCGGACGTCGATGCCGCGCTCCAACAGTATCTCCTCAACGTCGCGCAGGCTCAGATTGAACCGAACATACAGCCAGGCCGCGTGTGCGACGGTCTCGGGCGGGAAGCAGTGGCGCTTGTAGCTGATACGGGACAGTGTTTGCATCCGCATGTCCAAATCGGCAGCACGGCAGTCAGGTAAGCTTCTCTGCGGATTCCGGCTGACATCAAGTATCGATGCAGGGATCGATTGACAGGCGCAGTTCGGAACACTCAAATTTCGAACGCACGAGGATGGCCGAGTCGACCTCCTCTTTCCAGAGATGACGCGTCGAGAGTTGCACCAGTCGGACCCGATCCAGGACGTCTATCGTCGCGACGGACGGCGTGTGTTCGCGACACTGGTCCGGCTGCTCGGTGATTTTGATCTCGCGGAAGAGGCGCTGCAAAGCGCCTTCCTTGCTGCAGCAGAACGCTGGCCTGGGGAGGGTGTGCCGCACAATCCGGCAAGCTGGCTCGTCTCTGCCGGGCGGTTCCGGGCGATCGACCAGATCAGGCGGCGAAAACACATGACGCCCTGGAGCGTGGCGGCCGAACGCGTCGCGGAGATACCCGACGCCTCTCCGTTGCCTGACGAGCGGGAAGCGGTCGAGGATGACCGCCTGCGCCTGATCTTCACCTGCTGCCATCCGAGCCTTTCGGAGGAAGCCGCTGTCGCCATGACGCTGCGCGAGGTTTGCGGGCTGTCCAGCGAGGCTATCGCGCGAAGTTTCCTGATCGCGCCGACGACGCTCGCACAACGGATCGTGCGGGCCAAGGCCAAGATCCGGGATGCGCGCATCCCCTACGAGGTGCCCGATACCGACGAATTGCCGGCGCGTCTCGGCCGGGTTCTGCGGGTGGTCTACCTCGTCTTCACCGAAGGCTACTCGGCGGCCGATGGCCCGGATCTCTTGCGCCCCGACCTGACCGCGGAGGCGATCCGGCTGGCGCGGCTTCTGCGGGAGCTGCTTCCGGAGGCGGAGGTGCAGGGGCTTCTGGCGCTGATGATCCTGCAGGAGTCCCGGCGGCTGGCCCGCACCACGGAGGAAGGCGACCTGATCCCGCTCGAGGAACAGGACCGCAATCTCTGGAACCGGGGCGCGATCTCCGAAGGAGCGGAGCTGGTCCGCCGGGCCCTGATCTCGCGACATTTCGGACCCTATACCCTGCAGGCGGCGATCGCCGCGGTTCATGCGGAGGCGCCTTCGACCGAGGCGACGGATTGGGCCGAGATCGTTGGTCTCTACGATGTGCTCGTCAGGCTGGAGCCGTCCCCGGTCATCGCGCTCAATCGCGCCGTGGCCATCGCCATGCGGGACGGGCCGGAGGCGGGACTCCTCCTCATCGCGCCGCTCCTCGACGGTGACCTGTCCCGGTTCCATCTGGCCCATGCCGCGAAGGCCGATCTTCTGCGCCGCTCGGCACGTCTCGAGGAGGCGGAGGCGAGCTATCGGACAGCGCTCGATTTGACGATCCAGGAGCCGGAACGGCGTTTCATCACACGCCGTTTGGACGAAATCGGCGCCTGAGCGAAAATAATTCCGGCACTCCTGTCAATTCCGGCACGTGCCGTTCGACCACTCTACAGGAAAGCCCTGAAATCCCGTCTCGCCGACGGCCCAGAAGGAGACCCGACCCGTGAAATATCTCTGTCTCGTCTATCTCGACCGGGAGAACTGGAGCGCCTGTTCGGACAAGGTCTGCGCCGACTACGTGCAGCACCTCGTCGAGCAGGACACGTTCGTGGCCGGAGAGCCGCTGCACCCGGTGGACACCGCGACGACCGTGCGCGTCCGGAACGGCCAGACCCAACTCTACGACGGGCCATTCGCCGAAACGAAGGAGCTGCTCGCGGGGTTCTACCTCGTCGATGCGCGCGATCTCAACGAGGCGATCCGTATCGCCGGCGGCATTCCCCCGGCGCGATACGGAAGCATCGAAGTCCGTCCGGTGCGCGAACTCGACACCGGTGCAACAGGCTGACATCCGGCCGGGACCGGCACCCGTAGCGACGGTTGTCCGGCCGCCCTTCCGCGTCCCCAAGTCAAACAGGAGCAATGACCATGGAACCGACGATCTACCTCTTCTTCAAGGGAAACTGCCTTGAAGCGATGACACATTATGCCGACGTTCTCGGTGGCGAAATCGGCGGAGTGTTCCGCAATGCCGATGCGCCGGACGCCGAAAGCCGGATGCCCGGCGGGGACGACATGGTCATGAACATGATGATGACACTGGGACGCGCGACCGTCATGGCGTCGGACAATCCCGAAGACATGTACGACAAGCCGCAAGGCTTCCGCGTGTCGATCCCGGCAGCGTCACGCGCCGAGTTCGACCGCATCTTCGATGCACTTTCAGAGGGGGCCGAGGCGGTCCAGATGGAACCGGCCGAGACCTTCTGGGCCGAGCGCTTCGCGATGTTCACCGACCGATACGGGACGCCCTGGATGCTCAGCTTCGACGGCGGCAAGATGGGAGGGGCTTCGGCATGACCGATCTCGTCACCTGCCTCTGGTTCGACCACGGAGAAGCGAAGAAGGCGGCGGAATTCTATGCCGCCACCTTTCCCGAGAGCCGGGTCGGCCGCGTCAACTCCGCCCCGGCGGACTTTCCCGGCGGTACGGCGGGCGCCGACCTGACGGTCGAGTTCACGGTCCTCGGCCGCGCCTTCGTCGGTCTCAATGGCGGGCCGAAGTTCAGGCCGAACGAAGCGGTGAGCTTCATGGTCGTCACGGAGACGCAGGAGGAGACCGACCGCTACTGGACCGCGATCACGTCCGATGGCGGCGCAGAAAGCGCCTGCGGCTGGTGCCGGGACCGCTGGGGGTATTCCTGGCAGATCACGCCGAGGCTGCTCCTCGACCTGATGACGCGCGCCAAGCCGGACGAGGCCAAGCGCGCCTTCGAGGCGATGATGCAGATGCGCAAGATCGATATCGCGGCACTGGAGGCGGCGGTCGCTTAGCCTGTGCGGGCCAGTCGAACTGTCGACGGCAACAACAGGGATAACCGGGCGATCCCCGCTCCGCGCAGCGGCACGGGTTTCTCGCCTTCAACACGAGGAAAATGGCAATGAGTTACATAGACGGTTTCGTGATCGCGGTGCCGACCGCGAACAGGCAGAAGTTCATCGAGCACGCCAAGCTTGGGGACAGCGTCTTCGTCGACCTGGGCGCGACCCGGATCGTCGAATGCTGGGGCGATGACGTGCAGGACGGCAAGGTCACGGATTTCCGCCGGGCGGTTCAGGCCAAGGATGATGAGACGGTCGTCTTCTCCTGGATCGAATGGCCCGACAAGAAGACCCGCGACGCGGCCATGCAGACCATGATGGGCTGGATGGAGAACCCCGAAACGGCTGACCCGCGCATGGATCCGGAGAAGAACCCCATGCCCTTCGACGGCAAGCGACTGATCTTTGCGGGGTTCCAGCCAGTCGTCGACGTCGCTCCCGACGCCGGACGCCAGGACGCATGAGCCGAACAACCGGCCTTCAATGCCGGCGTTCCGTGCCTGCGGCGGCCCGCTGTCAACTCGACCCCGAAGAGGCCGGCCCCGGCCGATGCAAGTCGGCATTGCGGCCTCAACGACTGCATCTGAAACAGGATTGATAACCGCCGTATCGGCGCTCGGCATTCTTATGGCCATGAATATCGGCCAATGCCGTGCCGGTGGCGATCCAAGAGATGGTCAACTTGTCTCCGGTGTATTCAACACGTCCGGTGGTGCGAGGGTGACGCGCCTGCCCAAGAGTGCTTCGACCGCGCCCTTGAATCGGGTGTGGAGCGCGCGCAGCCGTGCAGCTCGCGCGGCCCGCACGAGTGCGCGGGCGCAACAGGCGGGATCCTCTCGCGCCGCCCAACGGCTCGCGAAAGGTCGTGCCGAGGCGTCGGCGTAAGCGCTCAGCAAAGCCGCATCGCGCGGCTTGGTGCGCCGTTGCCAGGCTTGCAATGCCCGCAGCACCGCCTCCGGCGCGGCGCTACCGGCAAGTCTCCATCGCAGCGCGAGGTCCGCCGGGCGCGGCGCGGCGGCTGCAGCGATCAGTGCGGCCAAGGCAAGCATTGCCATGACGAAGGGGCTCAGAAGCAATGCCAGACTGCGCCGTGACGCCGATTGCCTGGCCCGAGCCTCGTCCAGCAGGCGCGCGGCTATGGCTTCGCCGTCGGCCGGGCGCGGCTCCAATCTCTGCGCTGGCAGGGCGGACTGGCGGCGCGCGCTCGCCACCGGATCCCAGAACCCCAGCCCCAATGGCGGCAGGAAAATCACGGGCTCGGTACCGATCTGCACTTCCCACGACCGGGTGGCGTAGCCGATCACGCCCTCGGCCGTGGTTTCGGTCCGCGCCGTTTCGCCCAGATCGGCGACGGCCAGACCGGGCATTGCCCTCATGTCGGGGATCAGGATTTGCGCCCCGGTCAGACCCGGCGCCCGAGCCTGCACCTCCCGGCGCAGGATGTCGCCCTTGCGCGCGGTTTCCAGCGGCGACGACCAGCTTTCGGTCAGGACGATATCTTCGGCGACGCGCCAGACCTGATCCGGGAAACCAACAGGCACGTCGCGGATCTCGATCGCGGTCGCCTGGCTGTGCAGGTCGAAGGGCCGGGTGTTGTCGGGGCCGGTCCGCACGGCGCCGGTTGCCCTGAAGGCCGGCAGGCGGAGCGGGCCCGGTACGAGGGGAAACAGCGCGTGCCGGCTCTCGTGCACCCAGCCGTCACCTGCATAGGAACGCACCTGCTTGGTGCGCGGTCTCATGACCTCGATCACCCGGACTCCATCCGGCCAGACGAGCGGCAGCGACAGCGCTTCCAGAGGATCGCGCGTGATGAGGCGCACGATCACCAGGATCTGGCCCTCGCGCCACCATTCCTCGTGCGCCGCGGTGGGCAGGACGTCGACGCTCAGCGCCGGGGTTGCCGGAAAACCCGGCGCTGCGCTTGCAGGGGCGGTCGGCTTGGCAGTTGGGGAATCGGGCGCCGCTGCCGGGTCATGGGTTTGCGCAGCGGGGGCTGCCGCACCGAGCCAAAGGAACGTGCAGAACAACGCCGCGGCATGTCGGGCAGCAGCGGCCCAGCCGGCGCCGGGCGGGTCGGTCCGCAAGAAGCGGAACCTGGCAGCCGCGACGCGCAAGAGGTCCGGCCATGTAGGCCAAGCGCACGGGACGTGCCCGTCAAGCCTTGCGGCGCTGCAATTGCCTGGCAGGTGTCGGCCGGTCATTGCGACGCCTGATGCGCCGCGCGCAGCCGAGCCGCCAGCACCCGTCTGGGATCGTCGGAAATCCGCCCGAGCAGAAGGTCGAGGTCGGCGCCGCTGGTACGATCCATCGCCCGCCCGCCGGAAGCGCCAACCATGTTTTCGGGAGCCCGTCCGGACCCCGGTCCGGCAGCACGCCCGGCCTCGCCCTCGGTTACTTGCCGGGTTCCCGCAAGCCCGCCGCCTTGTGACTCACCCGGGAGACCGGCGGGCGTCTCTGCCGGGGCGTCGCCACCGCCACCCTCTGCGGCGCCTGTCTCGAGGCTGTCGGGTGGCTCCGGCTCCGTTCCGGAACTGCCGGTGTCGGGATCACGGGCCGGACCGTCACCGGCCGCCTGCTGCGTGTCCTCGCGCAGTTCGCGCTCCGCCGCGCGCGCCTTTTGCACAAGCATCAGGTTGTGGCGGGCGTCGTCGTGCCCGGGATCGACCGCCAACACGGTTTGCAAGGCTTCTTCCGCCGCATCCCATTGGTGCAGGCGCGCATGGGTGGTGCCGAAATTGTAGAAGCCGGTGACCGAGCTGTCCTGCGCGAAGGCCGCGAGGGCGCGACGCAGCCGCCCGGCGCGATACTCTGCGATGCCCTGCCAGCCGGGTGACTTCAACAGGTGCACCGCCTCCTCGGCGCGGCCCGCCTCGATCAGGTGAAGCGCCAACCCAAAAGGCTCGACTGGCCGCACCATCCGCGGGATCAGCCAGGCTGCAGCGCCGGCCGATGTGACCAGCAGCGCAAGGACAGCAAGCCGCGCGATCATGTCTCAGATCCCCGGCGAAAGAGGCCGAGCCAGAGCACCGCCGCAGCCGCGACGAGGAACGGCGCGAGATCGAGTGCAGCGCCGGGCATCTCCGTGCGGCGCAACGCGCGGACGCGGGCGCGCAGGGCCTCGACGCTTTCGGGCAGAGCGTCGGGCGACAAAAGCGTCGCGCCGTGAGCGGCAGCGAATCGCGACCAGTCCGCCACCGGCGCGAGGACCATGACCAGCCTTTCAGGCCCATTGGGCGTACTCGACATGGCTTCGGCAGGCGGGGCACCTGTACTGATCAGGATGGTCTGGCCCACGGCGATACCGGCGCGTGCCAGCACACGGTCGGCCTCGATGATCCCGCGAAAGAGCGCACGGCCGGTCGCGGGCACGATGTCAGGGGTCAGTACAGCCAGATAGCGTGCCGCGAAGGCCGCATCGGTGGTCGGTGGCACGATGTTGTAGGCCCGCCCGGTGACCGCGACGATGGCCGTCGGCAAGTCTGGGGCCAGTTCGATCAGCCGTTGTGCTGCGATGCGCTGCGCCGCGACGTCCGCTGTGCCGCTGAGATCCAAGATCAGGACCCGGCCGGCAAGGTTTGTGAAATCCGCTGTGCCGCCCCGGTCGATCATTGGACGCGCGATGGCTATGCACAGGAGCACTGCGATGGCCATGAGCGGCGACCGGCGCGCCAGTGTGGCGGATCCGGTCAGCGCGGCGACGGTCGGTCGCAGCGCCGGTTCGACAACGCGGTGCCAATTCCCCGGCAGACCGCTCTGCAACCGCGCAGAGTTGCGCAAGAGGAGCGTCAAGCCCAGAAAGATCGGCAGGCCCAGAAGCGCGAGAGGGTGCACGAAGCTCATGCCGTACGGGTCCCATACGCCGTTGGTGCGGCAAGTCCGACCAGGGCGCCAAACGCGACGAGCAGCGGGATCCAGCTCATGTCGACCTGCCGGATCACGTCCTCGGCCTGGCGCAACTGCGTGGCACGCCCGATCGCGAGGGTTTCTGCCGCCTGAGCGAGCTCCGCCGCGTTGCGCGCCAGAAAGACGGAGCCGCCTGTTGCCGAGGCGATTGCCTCCAGTTGTGCGACGCGGCTCGGATCGGGAACCTCGGCCACTGCGACCAGGTTCAATTGCACTTCGTCACGCGCCGCGATCGCGGCGGCATCGCGCGCTGTCAGGGCGCCGCTGTTGGCCTCTCCATCGGTCACCAGAAGCACGCTGCGCTCGGACGCAGCACCGGCCCGCAGCGTCTTGAGCGCCAGACCGATCGCCTGACCCAGATCGGTGCGTCGTCCGGCGAGCCCGATATCCAGCTCCTCGAGCATCTGCGCCAAGGCGCTGCCGTCGAACGAGAGCGGCGCGACGAGATGCGCCTCGTCGCCGAAGGCCACGAGGCCGAGCCGGTCGCCGGAGCGTTCTTCGAGGACGCGTCCCAGCGCTGTGCGCACAAGGTCGAGCCGGCGTGCATCTTCAGCGCCGCCCGGACCCAGAGCCGCGCCCATGCTGGCCGAGACGTCAACGGCCACGATGATGTCGCGTCCGCTGACGCGCACCATCTCCGTGCCCAAGCGGACGGGCCCGGCCAGCGCCACCACCAGAGCGACCCATCCCAGCCAGCGCAGGAGCCAGGTCACATACTCCGGCGGGATCCGATGCGCGCCGGTGCCGGAGAGCGCCTCGAAATGGCGCCAGACCCCACCGGGGAGCGCAACTGCGCCGCGCGGGGGATAGGGCGGCAGCAGACGCCATGCCAACAAGGGCAGTGGCAGGAACAACACCATCCATGGACGCAGCAATTCCAAGGTCACTTCAGCATCTCCGAGATGCGGGCGTGCAGATCAGCCAGATCAGCCTCCGTCGCGACCGTTGCCGGCCGCAGGAGTGGGGTCGGAAGCGAGTTCCCGGGCGGCGCGTGGCGGGCCACCCGTCGGAAGAGCTGCACAAGTGCTGCGACGCGGGCCGGGCGGGAGGCGATCGCGTCGGCCTCTTCCAGCGCCGCGCGTGCTTCACGCCGCCATGCAGTGGCGCGCCAGCGGGCGAGCGTTGCCCAGAGCAAGATGACGAGCGCAACGAAAACCAGCGGCCAGGGCGAAAGCGCCAGTCCCATCTCGCCGGACGCCACGCCAGGCAGGATCACGTCGCGCAGGTCGCCGAGAATCTCGTCCGGCGTCATGGAGCGGCTCCGTCGTCCTGCCCAAGCGTCCGCACCGAAGGTAGCAGGTCGCGTGCCGACCGGAGCGCCCAACCCGCATCGCGCAGCACGTCAAGCGATGCGCGGCGTGCAGCCTCGGCGCGCGCGGCGGCGCGACGGTCGCGGCCGATCCACAGCACTTGGGCTTGGCCCGCCAGCCCGTCGCGTGCCGGGTAGGAACCCGGCGGCACAGGTTCCAGCATCACCGGATCCTCGACGATGAGAGCGGTCAGCGCCAGCGTCCCGGTGCGTCGGCGCGCAGCGTCGGCGAAGCCAGCCGTGTCACCCATCGGATCGCCCACGACGACCAGATCGTCGCCACGCGACAGGCGCGCCGCGGCGGCGTGCAGCGCCGCCACAGGATCTTCGCCGACACCCTTGGATGGCGGGCGGGCGTGGCCTTCGACCAGCTCGCCCAGAAGCCGCAGCGCGTGCGCCCGTCCACGGCCCGGCGCGGTCGTGCCCCGCCCCGGCAGTGCCAGCCCCACAGGTTCGTCGCGCAGCTGCGCCTCCCAGATGAGCCGCGCGGCAGCCAATGCGGCGGTCTTGGCCATCGTTCGACCGCTCGTTCCGAAATGCATCTCGGGCCCGAGATCGACGACGATCATCGCGGCGCGGTGCGCCTCGGCCTGCGCGCGCCGTACCTGCGCCTGACCTGTGCGGGCCGTCGCAATCCAATCAATCCGGCGGATGTCGTCACCGGGCAGGTATCTGTCGATGCTTTCGAACTCGGACCCGAAGGCCCGCCCACGGCCCCGGCGGGCGCCGCCGGGCTGGCGCAGGCCCGTTTCCAGTGCGTCGCGGAGGCGGACCGGACGCATTGCCATCAGATCGTGAAGTGCGACTCCGGCAGCGGCGGTTTCCGGTTCCGCCGACCCTGCGGCGCACGCCATGGCCGGGCGCCGCCAGCGGTCAAACCACATCGACGACCTCAAGAAGCCGCTTGACCAAAGCTTCCGGCGCAACCCCGTCAGCCTCCGCTCGTGGCGTCAGACCCATGCGGTGCGCCAACACCGAGGGTGCCAGCGCCGCGATGTCCGCCGGCAGAACGTGATCGCGCCCGTCGAGCCAGGCTCTGGCCTGAGCGCCGCGTGCCAGCATGATCGTACCGCGGGGCGATACAGCGTGAGACAGCTGCCGGGCCACCTCCGGACAAAGGTCCGACGGCCCGCGGGTCGCATCCACCAGGCGCACGGCATAATCGCGGACGATATCGGAGACATGCACGGCTGCGATGTGCTTCTGCGCCATCGCGAGCGCCACAGCCCCGAGCGGCGGTGGCGCACTGGCCCGCAGGTCGCCGTCCTGCGCCGCCTCGCTCAGTGACAGGTCGAGGATCGCGCGTTCATCGGAGTGCAAACGGGTAATCGATCGACGACCCGAAGCATGAACCGGTCAAACTGCGCCTGAGGCAGATCCCAGGTGCCCTCGTGCTCGATCGGGTTCTGGGTGGCGAGCACGATGAAGGGGCGGTCGAGCGCGTGGGTGGTATCGCCGGCGGTCACCTGGCGTTCCTCCATCGCCTCGAGCAGCGCCGACTGCACCTTGGCAGGGGCGCGGTTGATCTCGTCCGCAAGCAGCACGTTGCAGAAGATCGGGCCGCGGCGAAAGACCAGCGCGTGGGTCCCCGGCTCGAGGATCTCGGCCCCCGTCAAGTCCCCCGGCAGAAGGTCGGGCGTGAACTGGATGCGCCGGAAGACGCCCTCGACGGTTTGAGCGAAGAGCTGCGCGATGCGTGTCTTGGCAAGCCCCGGCGGGCCCTCGAGCAGGACGTGGCCGCGGGTCAACAGCGCGATGAACAACGCCTCTATCACCTGGTCGCGGCCGATCACGCGCGCGCGGATCCAATCGGCGCGCGCGGCGATTGCGGCGCGCGTCGCGTCTTCGTCCGCGCTGTCCGGGACAGCGGCCGGCGCCGAATCCAGCGGCCGCGGATCTGGCTGCCCTAGCCGCATGACCGAAGCCTTCTATTATTGACGGTACTGCCTGGCACCGCCGGAGAAAGCCCATGCCCCTTGTTTCGAGCCTTGCGCGCCCTCAGGCCTTGCTGCTCACCATGTTGTTGATCGCCGGGGACTCTGCGGCATTGACGCTGACACCGGGCAGCGCCTGGCCGCAACGCGAGATCCCCGTTTGCTGGGACGAAATGCGGCCCGAACATCGTCAGGAACGCGATCTGATCCGCAAGGTCGTCGCCAGCAGCTGGGAGCGAGAGAGTGCCCTGCGCTTCACGGGCTGGCGCCGCTGCCAGGAGGGGGCCGACGGCATCCGGATCAGCCTCGATGCACAGTATCCGCAGACTGCCGGACGCGGGAAGCATCTGAACGGAGCGCCGCGCGGTGTGCAACTGACCTCGCTGTGGAGCCTTGCGGCGCTGTCGATCAACGCCAAGGCGCCCGTCCACGAGTTCGGGCACGCGTTGGGCTTCGGGCACGAATACGCTCGCAGCGACCAGCCGGATCCCGAAACCTGCTCGCTCCGGCTCGGGTCCGGGCGTCTTTACACCGAGGACGATACGCCGCTGACGCCCTTCGATCACGACTCCATCATGGTGGGCTGCGTCGCGGGTGCCACGGTGCGCTTTTCCAAGGGACTGCCGAAGCTCAGCGCGCTCGATATCTTCGGTCTGGTGCGGATCTACGGCTCGAACCCGGAGAACGTGCTGGGCACCGATGGCGACGGCAACCGGTTCGGCGCGGCGATTCTGGTCGAGGATTTCGACGGAAACGGGGTTCTGGACCTGGCGGTCGGCGCGCCGGGAAAGCATGGCGGCGCGGGCGCCGTCTTTCTTTATCGCGGCGACCGCGTGAGCGGCTTTCGCCCTTGGGCCGCGCTGTCGGCTGCCGCATCGGAAACCGGCGCAGAGGGTTTGGGAACCAGCCTTGCCTGGCGGCCTGCCGGCCCGGACACGCCGGCGGGTATCGTCGCGGGGGATGCCACGGGCCAGCTTTACGACGTGACCACCCCGGCCCGGACAATGCCCGGAATCGCGCCGCGCAACGGTGCGGCACCCGTACCCGAGCCCCGTGTGGTACGCCGCACTCTGCCCGAAATCGATGTCATTGCGGGTTTCGGTTTTCCGCCGCTCGACGCGCCGGCGGACGTCGTGGCAGCCGATCTCGACGCAGACGGAACCATGGAGCTTGTGGTCGGGCTTCCGCAGGCGCGGATTGCCGGCGTCCAGTCCGGAGCGGTGGTGGTGGTGCAGCATGATCCCACTCCTTCGCAGGCGCATCGGCGCGTGGCGTGGTACTGGTTCGGGCAGTCCTATTGAAGGGACATGGCCGACACGGCACGGCAGGGGATGACGGTAGGTACGATGACACCAGCGATGCCGCCCGGTGGCGCAAACGTCACCGGGACATCGGAGGTTGGCAGGCCCGGCACGATCCCTGCCCCGGGCACTGCACAGGCGTCGCCAACCGCGCATCAATCGTCGTCGTCATCCTCGTCGAAGGTCCGGTTCACCAATCCGATACGATAGATGCCGCCCTGATTTCCCACCAGAAAGACCGAGGTGGGCAACTTGCCGCTCTCGTTGACCGTCGCCTCGTCGAACACCACAGTCACCCGTTCGGTCACGGCCATGTTCGGCGCATACTTGCCCGTTGCGAGCACAGCGTCGAGAGCGTGCTCGCCCAAGGGTTCGGTGGAGACCGACTTGATCGGTCGTCCGAGGTTGCGATTGAGATGAAAGCGCACGATGCGCTTCTTGATCTCCCCGGTGCCTTCCCAGTTCACCAATGCAGCCAGCGCGTCGTAGTCGCTGGCCTCGATGGCGCCGCGGATTTGGGCGGCGAGTTCTTCGCTGCTGGTCGCGGTGTCCTTCGCTGAAACCGCTGAAGCCAACGTCGCGAGCATCAGCCCCGCGGCAAGGCTCACGGCGTGAAATGCCCGGAGGCCGGGCGCGGCAGCGCCTCCGGCCCGGGAAGTCGTTCCCCGTGTTCCGACCGTCGATCATTTTCATGAAGCGTCCGGAAGGGCGAAAACCCAGATCACCCCGCCCTGCGGCACGTCGGGCACCCGGCCTTCGGGCAGCAGCGTCTTGAGCGTGCCGATCATGCGCTCTGCGTCGACGCCCCAGCCTGACTGCACGGCGATGTACTGCTTGCCGTCCACCTCGAAGGATGAGGGCGCCGCCGGTGATCCCGGAATTGGTCGGGAACTCCCACAGCTTTTCGCCGGTCGTCGGCGTTGAAGGCCCGGAACATCCGGTCCGCGGTCCCGCCAGTGAAGATGAGGTTGCCGCCGGTCGACAGGATCGGACCCCAGTAGGGCGTGTCATTGAAATCGGCATGCCAGACCATCTCGCCCTTGTTCATGTCCCAGGCCTGAAGACGGCCGATCGGAACGGGTTTGGACGGATCGACCTCCTCGTCGAGCTTGCAGCGACGACAGGATCACGTCGATCGGTACGCCGATCCAGAGTTCGCCCGGCCTGACGCTCCTCGATCGGCACGCCGCCCATCTCGGAGCACAGGTTCACATGGCTCGGAATGTAGACCAGGCCGGTATCGGGGTTGTAGGCCTCCGGCGGCCAGTCCTTGCCACCCCAGAGCGATGGACAGAATGTCACCGTCTTGTCGGTGCCCGGGCGTATGCTCCTCGCTGTAGGTCGGGCGGCCCGGTCTCCGGATCGACGGATTCGAAAGCGTTCTGCTTGACGTACTTGTCGGCGGCGATGAAGCCGATGCTGCCGTCGTCCGTGCGCCTCCATGGACCAGAGGTAACCGTTGCGCCCGGCATGCACGAGCCCCTTGACCTCCTGTCCGTCGCGGTTGATCGGCATGAGCAGCGGCGCGGACACCTCGTCCCAGTCCCAGGCGTCGTTCCAGTGGTACTGGTGAGTGGCCCTTGATCGCGCCGTCCTGAATGTCCACGGCGATGACCGATGTGGTATAGAGGTTGTCACCCGGCCGCGTATCCGGCATCCACGGCCCGCCATTGCCGGTGCCGACATAGAGCGTTCCCGTCTCGGCGTCGTAGTTGGGCTGCATCCAGACCGATCCGCCGCCCGTCTTCCAGCTGTCGCCTTTCCAGGTCTCATGGCCTGGCTCGCCGGGTCCGGGGATCGTGTAGGTTTTCCAGGCTTCTGCGCCGGTCTCAGCATCGAGCGCCATGACATAGCCGCGAATGCCGAATTCGCCGCCCGATACGCCGGTGATGATCTTGCCATCTGCGGCCATCAGCGACAGCGTCGAGTAGTAGCCGTCGGTGTAATCGCCGACCAGCACGTCCCAGACGACCTCGCCGGTCTTGGCGTCGAGCGCCACGACACCGGCATCGACCGTGGCCATGTAGACCTTGTCGCCATAAAGCGCGACGCCCGCGGTTCGTCGGGTGCAGCTGGAAAAGATCGTAGGGCAGCTCGCGGACATAGCGCCAGATCTCGGTGCCGGTCGCTGCGTCAAAGGCGATGACCTGGTTCTGCGGGGTCGAGACGTACATGATCCCGTCATTGACCATCGGCGGCGCCTGGTGGCCCTCGGTCACGCCCGTCGAATAGGTCCAGACCGGGACCAGATCGGCGACATTCTCGGCATTGATCTGGTCGAGCGGGCTGTGGCCCCAGCCCTCGTAATTGCCGCGCCAGCTAAGCCAGTTTTCCGGCTCGGGGTTCTTGAGCCGCTCGTCCGTGACCAGGTTGTAGGACTCGGATGGCCTGGGCCAACGCACCCGTGCCCATGGCACAGGCCGCAGCGCAGGCAATCGCCGACGCCGTAATCTTGAAATTCGCCATCTTTGGTTCTCCTCCTCCGTTGTGTTCGGCGCTCGCCGGCATGAAAGTTCGCCGCGCGAGCACATCTCTGTTTTTCGATTACTTTCTCTCGATAGCCACCGGCGATGTGAATCCCGACGTCGCGACCACGTAGCCGTCTTCGTCGAGGGCTAGCTTCACGCCGGGCAAGCTGCGCCGCGCCGGACCGCGGATGACGCTGCCGCCCGAGAGCGCATCGAACTGCGACAGGTGGCAGTGACAGCGCAGGTTGCGTTCGTCGGGCATCCACGATTTGATCGTGCAACCGCGATGGGTGCAAATCGCCGAATAGACCAGCACGCCGTCTGCTTGATAACCGCGTGTCTCTTCGTCCATCTCCGTCGGGTCGAGCCGAAGCGTGACAAGCCGGTTGAGCCGGTTTCCGTCGCGCAGAACCTCCGCTGCTGGATCATAGGGAAATGCCTCGATCTGCGGCGCACCGACTTCGAGCATCGCGGGTTTGAGATCCTGACCTTTCAGTTCACCGCGCACGATCCGTATTCGGTCGCCGGGCTGCGTCCAGTTCTTCGACGCCTCTTCGGCGGCCTGCGTGCTGTGCGGCGCCGCGCTCATTCCCACGATCACGGCGGGCACAGCAGGAACAGAGGCAAGAATGGTCCGCCGGCTGATCCCGCCCTCCGCTGCAGACCGTTTTCGGCCGGATTTCTTGGGTACCATGCATGTCCTCCCAGACAAATTGCGCGCCTACATGTGCAACACGCTTTTCAAGCAACGCGACCTCGCGCATCTGTTTCGCAGCGGGCGCCACAGTAAAGATTGGCTCCGCGTAGCACAGCAGAGCCAAGCGACAGGATTTGCGCTTCCAGAACAGTACCTTATTGCAATGCTGTGCGCCGCCTCGCGAAACCGAAAGGCAAACACTACCGTTGCCGTGCCCCCACCGAAGGTTGAAAAACCACTGTATTCAGATTGACGCATACTGACTGACCCAACGTCAAGGCACATTTTTTCTAGTATCGGTATCAGGACCTAAAAACCACCCGAAAAATGCAAATAACATATTTGTATTCAATCAGTTGAATGGCGGTGATAGCTTTCTTCAGCAGAATGATGGAGAGTGTCACCACCACATCGATTCTCAAATCACTGCTGTGGCGCGTTTGCTGAGCATGGTTTGAATACAGTTATCTGTGTGGATGCTTCCGATCGCACGGCCTAGGCAAGCAGCGGCAATACATCCAAAGCAATCGGGGCTGCGGCTCATGTAGGCGAAGATTGAGATGACCGAGATTGAACCCGCCCGCTCCCTTGCCGACAAGACGCTGCTGGTGATCCGCGAAAGCATCATCGACGGCACTTTGACACCGGGCCTGCATCTTGTTCAGGAGGATCTTGCCGCGCAGCTTGGCGTGTCCCGCCAGCCGGTACAGCAAAGCCTGGTGCGCCTGAAATCGGAGGGTTTCGTGGTCGAGAGGGGAAATCGCGGGCTCTACGTGGCGCCTCTCGACCCCGGTGAGACCAAGGCGCGGTTTCAGATCCGCGTTGCGCTGGAGCAGGTTGCCGTGCGCGAGGCGACACTGCGCGCGGCCCGCGACCCGGCACTGGCCCGGCAGTTCCAGGCCGAGGGTGCGCGGCTGATCGACGCCGGCAACCGGCTTGTTGCCGAGAACCGCCTGATCGAGGCAGTGACCCGCGACACGGAATTTCACGCCTTTCTGTGCAGGGCATCTGGCAATCGACTGCTCCAATCAACACTGGAAGTCCATTCGCAATACATCCGCCGGGTGATGATCGCCGTGGTCCTGATCGGCAACCGTGGCCCTCTGGTCTGGGACGAGCACCGGCAGATCCTGGAAGCGGTCTGTGCCGGTCAGATCGAGGAAGCGGTCGGACGCATTACCGTCCACGTCTACGGGTCCAGCGGCGCGATGGTCGACGCGCTTCGGCACATGGGCGCCGACGACGGCCACCAGAGCCGACCCTTGCCCCCAATACAGCTCGTCGACGGTGCAATGCAGACAGCCGCCGCGCGCTCTGCAGGGAGCCCCTAAATTCACCATCAGTTCATGGCCGATGATGCCGCTCCAATGCCGATCGCGATTTTGTCTTTGTGCGGTATGTTTCAACCGCTGCTCGGATGATGTCTTTAGACAGGAAGGACACTGTCGAACGTGCATGCCAACCAACATGATATCGTGCCACTTTGACCTAGAGGCGAGGCCCGCAACCGTCTGAACCAAATCGTCATTTTGAAAGGAAAACCAATGCAGAATCCGCCGCACGAGGGAAATCGTTCAGAAATCCATGGGGCGACTGATTTGTCGTCTCCACTACCAAAGGCGGAGATCCCCAATGATGGGCGCGCGCCACGCCATGCATACGATGCGGTGCGCGATGAACTGATGCTGGATGGAAATGCCCGCCAGAACCTGGCGACTTTTTGCCAGACTTTTGAGGAACCCGAACTTCATCGCTTGATGGATGACTGCATCTCCAAGAACATGGTCGACAAGGACGAGTATCCGCAGACGGCCGAGATCGAGGCGCGTTGCGTGCGGATGCTGGCTGACCTCTGGCATGCACCAAACGCGAAAAACGGTGTCGGGACATCGACCACAGGGTCCTCGGAAGCCGCGATGTTGGGTGGGCTGGCGATGAAACGCCGCTGGGAGGCGCGGCAGCGCGCAGCGGCAAAACCCACTGGGAAACCCAATTTGGTTACCGGGCCGGTCCAGATTTGCTGGCACAAGTTCACCCGCTACTGGGACATCGAGCACCGTGAAATCCCGATGGAAAACGGGCGCTTTGTGATGACCCCGGAAGAGGTCATCGCGCGCTGCGACGAGAACACGATTGGAGTTGTTCCGACATTGGGAGTGACCTTTACCGGCCAGTACGAACCGGTCAAAGCGGTGTCAGACGCTCTCGATGCCTTTCAAGCCGACACGGGTCTTGACATCCCGATCCATGTGGATGGTGCCAGTGGTGGCTTCTTGGCTCCTTTCTGCGCGCCGGATCTGGAATGGGATTTCCGCTTGCCGCGAGTCCGCTCGATCAACACCTCCGGTCACAAATTCGGTCTGGCACCGTTGGGCGTGGGCTGGGTCATATGGCGCAGCGAAGCCGATCTTCCCGAGGAAATGGTGTTTTACGTGAACTATCTTGGCGGCAACATGCGCGACATTGCGCTGAACTTTTCGCGCCCCGGGGGGCAGATCGTCTGCCAATACTACAATTTCCTTCGCCTGGGACGCAGTGGCTATGCTCAGGTCCACAATGGCTGCTACGAGACTGCGCAATTTCTTGCGGATGAAATCGCCAAGATTGGCCCCTTTGATATTGTGTATGGCGGCGCGCCGGATGCAGGTATTCCTTGCTTGTGCTGGACAATGAAACCCGGAACTGACCATGCGTTCTCACTGTTTGATTTGGCAGACAGATTGAGAGTGCGCGGTTGGCAGGTTCCGGCGTACACTCTGCCCAAAAATCGGCAGGAAACAGCGATCCAGCGCATTTTGGTACGCAATGGCGTGAGCCGTGATCTTGCATCTCTTTTGCTTGACGACATGCGCGATGCCCTTGCTCATCTGGATAAACATCCCAAGAAGACTCCCCTCGCCAACGAAGATGCTTCAGGTTTTCACCATTGAGGGGCCGGTTAAGGGCGCGGTCAGCACATCGACAATCGTGAAGCGTAAAATACCAAAAGGGAGCCCTCATTCGCGCACAAGGTGCGGGTCCGTTTGTCACGCTGCGCCACTTTTCGTTGGAGAGTGGTCTTGAGATTTGGCGTGCGCGGGATAATCGAAAGGGTCTCGGCGCAATGTTTGCGCCGAAAACTGCCTTTCAGTCATTGAGCTTCAATCTGCTGATCGCCTGCGGTTTCGCGATAGGATCGCTGCTGTTCGCTCTGGGTGCTGGAGTGTCGCTTGCGCCATCACGTGTCGACAGGCTGCTGTTGACACAGGATCAGATCAGCGTTGTCTTTCTGATGGGATCCGTGCTCTTCACGTGTGCCGCCTACCTGCAACTCATTCAATCTGCCAACGCGGCACCGTTAAGTAAACCCGCCGAGCAGTCTCGGTCACGCTACTTGATCGGATGGCGGCCTGACGACCCGGGATGGATTGCCAGTATCACTCAGTTCGCCGGTACATTGCTCTTCAACGTCAACACCTTTGATGCTTGGCTGGGTGGCGGTGGATGGGTACGCCAAGACCGCTTGGTCTGGGCGCCGGATGTTGCGGGTTCTTTGCTGTTTCTTGTTTCGGGGTACTTGGCGCTTGTCGAAACCAGCCACAATTGGTGGTCGTGGCGACCAAGATCGCTTGCCTGGTGGATTGTCATGGTCAACTTTCTGGGCTGCGTGGCATTCATGATCTCGGCTGTCTTTGCCTTTGTGCCACCTGCCGGACCCTCGGCCGACATCGTTACCCTTTCAACAGCTTTCACGCTGGTCGGGTCCTTGGGCTTTCTTGTTGGCGCACTACTGTCGGTGCCCGAGGTCGGCTGCCGCCTCACATTGAACCGGCAGCACGCTATTCGGCTACTTCGAAAAACGATTTTGAACCTTGAACGTATCCGTCCGGCGTGACTGGAGTTGACAGTACCGCGCGGCTGCCAATTCCAATGTGCGGGTTGGTCTATGCGGTTGATCTTGTCATCGGCAATGTGGGTCAGCACCCATGTCAGCTAGGCTGTATCCGTCCGATGTGACCGCTCTGACGGCGGGCCTCTGCTGTCGATAATGTCCATGATCGACAATGGACATCTTGGGGCACTCCATGACGGGCATGAAGGGGCAGAAGAAGCGGTTCTGGTCTGACGAGGAGAAACGCTCGATCTGCCGGCAGACACGGGCGCCCGGCGTGTCCGTGGCGCAGGTTGCGCGTCGGTATGCGATGAACTCGAACCTGATCTTCACCTGGCTGCGTGATCCGCGCTTCGCGCCGGCCGAAGTTGACGTGTCGGACGATCCTGGAGATGGCAATCTCTTCCTGCCGGTCGAGATCACCGGCTTGGCCGCCGAGCCTGATCCGGGATCTGACCTCGAGGCGCACGGGCCGACGGGCGACCCCGTTCTTGCGCGAGCCGTGTCGACATCACGCTGTCTGACGGGCGGCGGGTCGTGGTGGAGGGTCCGACGGCGCTGTCGTCGGTTCTGGGGCTGGTCCAGGGGCTGATGACATGATCCCGGTGCCGAGCAACACGCGGATCTGGCTGGCGGCCGGGGTCACGGACATGCGGCGGGGGTTCAACCCTTGCCCGGCAGGGTATTGCGCAGCAATGCCCGAGAGGAGCGCTGGCGGCGCAGACCGAGAAGACGCTGGAGGAAGACCCGTATTCGGGCCATCTGTTCGTGTTCCGCGGGCGCCGGGGTGATCTTTTGAAAATCATCCCCCTCTCGGGCCATTGCTGCGCAATGCCCTGCCGGTCAGCGGGTGGGATGCGCAGGGGGCCTGCCTGTTCAGCAAGCGATTGGAGAGGGGCCGGTTTGTCTGGCCTGCCGCCAAGGACGGCAAGGTCAGCCTCAGCCCGTCAATGCTGGCCATGCTTCTGGAAGGCATTGACTGGCGCATGCCGCAAAAGACATGGCGTCCGCTCACGACCGGAGATTTGTCAGAGAATCCAGCACCATAAGCTTCCCTTGCGCGGGGCGAGACGGTATAAACCCAGCCATGCTGGAGACGTCTCGAACCCTGCCCTCCGATCCCGGCGAGCTGCGTGCCGTGGCGGAACAGCTGCGCGATCTGGCCAGGTCCCAGGGCCTGAAGATCGAGAAGCTGGAACATCAACTGGCGGGTCACCGCAAGGCGCGGTTCGGCTCGAAATCCGAAAGTGCGGACCAGCTGCATTTGGATCTTCAGGAGGAGACCGAGATCGCCGCGGCCGCGGCCGACCAGCAGGCGAACCCCGGTCAGGGCGACGAACAGATCGATGACGACAAGCCCGGCAAACGGAAACACAGCCGTGCCCCGCTGCCCGACCACCTGGAGCGACGTTCCGAGGTTCTGTCTCCGGGCGAGACCTGCACCGATTGCGGCGGCACCTTGCGAACCCTTGGCGAGGACGTGACGCAGGAACTGGACTACATCCCGGGGCGGTTCGTCGTCCGCGACATCATCCGCCCGCGCATGGCCTGCTGCTGCTGCGATACGTTCGCGCAGGCGCCGCTGCCAAGCCGACCGATCGAACGCGGGCGTGCCGGCCCCGGCCTGCTCGCGCATGTGCTGGTCGGCAAATATTGCGATCATCTTCCATTGTACCGACAGTCCGGGATCTACGCGCGCGAGAAGGTCGATCTGCACCGATCGACGCTGACCGATTGGGTCGGGCGATCGACGGCACTCCTGGAACCGCTGGCCGACCATATCGGCAAGCTGGCCCGCGCCGGCCCCACGCTCTTCGCCGACGACACCCCGGTCAAGATGCAGATCGGAGGCAAGACCGGCAGAACCCAGACGGCGCGGATGTGGAGCTATGTCCGCGATGAACGGCCATGGTGCGGCCAGGCCCCGCCCTGCGCCTGGTATCGGTTCAGCGTGGATCGCAAGGGCGACCATCCCGCCGCCCACCTCAAGGGATACACCGGCATCGTGCATGCCCCTCTCGGCAGATTGCTGCGCAATCGCCTGCCGGGCAATGGACGGGTTCACCGGCTTCAACGGGGTGTTCGGCGAGGGTCTGGCCACGGAACAGGCCTGCATGGTCCATGTGCGCCGCAAGTTCGTGGATGTCTTCGAGCGCGACGGGTCCACCATCGCCAAGGAGACAATCGAACGGATCGCAAAACTCTATGCCGTCGAGAAGGAGGCGCGCTACAAGCCGCCCGACGAACGGGTCGCCCTGCGACAGACCCGGGCCAAGCCCATCTTCGACGAGCTGGAAACCTGGCTGAAGCAGCAGCTGCCGAAAATATCGGGGAAAACCAGTCTGGCCGAGGCCAGACTGGTTTTCCCCGGAATTTTCGGCAGAGTACGGTTTGCCGGTCCATCACGTTGCGGCGTCTTTCGCATCGGCAATCTGATGAAGTTCGAACAGCCGACTTGTTTGCGATCCAGTCATCCCCGACGCGTTCAGACTTTCGAGACCGTCGGAAGCAAGGCGCTCTAGCAGGGTTTGCTCATACCCGGTCGCAAGGAACACCCAAGGCAAGGGGTTGTCCGCTCCGCGCAGTGATTGCTCGCGGGTCATGGGTGGCGGTGCGGCCGGTTGGAGGACCAGCGCGCTGACGATACCTTCGAGATTCCGCACTGCCGCCATCAGGTTTTCCGCGATAAAATGGGCATGATCTGCCTCGGAGTGGAAGCGCATGGCCAGCGCCCGCGCGCCGAACCCGAAGCCCTGCCGCGCCACGACGCGACCGAAGCCGCGGATCATGCCGCGGAAGCGGGGCATCATCGCAGAGGTCCATGGCGTGGGATTGTTCAGCCGCTCAAGATAGGCCGCCGAGGTGGCGACACCGACATCGCTCACCTCGTAGACCACCATGTATCGTGGCGCACCGGCGGAGACCCACCGAGAGGCGCGCAAGAAACCGGGCACGCCCAGCCGCTCGCGAAAATGCTCTTGGCTGTGCCATGCGTCATGATCGGCCACGTCGCCATCGATGTCGTAGAACAGTACCATGGCTGCGTCACTGAAAAGCGCCATGTTCGGACCCCCCCTGCACTCTCTGGATTTCTTTTCGGCTTTCGCGGCAGCCCGGTCGGATACACTTTCCGTTCCGTAAATTTCCTCAGGTTCGAGATCGAGAAGCAGGACGGCGAGACCGTGGGCGATGTCGCATATCGGCGGTTGCGGGCGGACGTCGTCAGCGGCCCACTGAAGCCGCCCGAAAAGTTGAAGCTCGACCAGTTGCGGGAAGCCTACACCATCAGCGTGTCGGTTCTGCGGGAAAGCCTCGACCGGCTCGCCGTCGAGGAACCGGTCATCGCCGAGGGCCAGCGCGGGATCCATGTCGCGCCGATCAGCCAGCGGGACTTGCGGGACTTCGCCGACCTGCGGACGCTGCAGGAGACCAATACATTGCACCGGTCGGTCGAGGGCGACGATCTCGACTGGCAGGCAATATAGTCTCCGCGCATGAGCAGGATGGATCATGTCTGCGGCACCGGCCAAATCCCTGTACTGCGCCTCGTCAACTCCGCCAAGCGCTCGATCGCGTGGGCATAGCCGGAAATCCCGAAGCCCTCGATCTTCGCCGTCGCCGCCTTCGAGACATAGGAGAGGTGCCGGAACTCTTCGCGCCGGAAGAGCGGCGAAATGTGCACCTCGATGATCGGGCCATCGAAGATCAGGAGCGCGTCGAGGATCGCGATGGAGGTCGAGGTGAAGCCCGCCGGGTTGATCAGGATACCCGACGCGGTGCCCCGCGCGGTCTTGATCCAGCCGATGATCTCCGCTTCGGAATCGCTCTGGCGAAAGTCGATCTCCACACCGACGCGTCCGCCGGTCTCGCGGCAGAGCGCTTCCACGTCCGCCAGGGTCTCATGACCGTAAACCTCGGGCTGGCGCGTCCCCAGCATGTCGAGATTGGGTCCGTTTATGACTAGGATGGGGTTCAGGTCGGGCATGGCGGGCTTCCATTGGCATGTCAGCCCCTGTCTCCGACGGCCCCCGGGAGCCACAGGACAGCGTCGGGGAAGATAACGGTCGAAAGACCCGCGATCAAGCTCGCGAGGAATGGCAGCAGGTGGCGAATGGTCTGGCCCACCGGCGTCCGCGCGATCGAGGTGACGACGAAGCGCAGCAGACCGTAGGGTGGCGTAGCAAGACAGATCATCGTTTTGACGACGACGATGACGCCGAACTGCACCGAATCGGCGCCGAGCGCCAGTGCGTTGGGCAGCAAGATCGGCGCGATCACGAGCAGGAATGCGTTCGTCTTGAGCAGGCACCCCAGGAGAAGCAGCAGCGCGTTGACCAGAAGCAATACGCCGATGCGGGTCAGGTCGACCCCGGCCAGGAACAGATACCCGATGGAGGTATCTCAGACGAGCGCTTAGAGCCCCATCGGGATGGAGCGCCGAATGATCGGCCGGATGATCGCCGAGGCCGCGGTGATCGCGCCGGCGTCGGCGCAGAGATACTTGCCGTACGCGTCATCAGTTTGATTGTGATCCGTCCCATCCTTACGGCGTCGACGACCGCCGATCCCGACATGCCGGAGAAGATCAGCGAGGAGACGACGTTGACATGCCCCCGCCCGCCCCGGAACCGTCCCTCCAGCGCGCGGCAGAAATCGAGAAGGCGGTCGGAGAGCGTGCCCACGTTGCGCCCATCCGGCATGGTTCCACGCCGAACTTGGCGACCTGAAGCAGGCGCGCGAAGAGGCTGCCACGATGCTTGCGCTCTATCCTTCCTTTGAAGCCTACGCCCATGCCGAGCTCGATCTCGCCTGCTAGGATGCACTGCAGGATCGCGCACTCGCGGCGTGGCGGAAGGCCGGTCTCAAGATCGCTCGGGCGGACCGGGCCCGAACGAAAGCGCCGACGGCAGCGCAATGACGCCAGCGAGGGCGATGGCCACCGCGAGTGCCGCAAAGCCGCTCAAGCCGATGATCGCGGCGCCGAAAACGCCCCCGAGCGCGAAACCGGCAAGGTAGTTGGCCATCCGCGCCCCGGCCTCCGTCGGGTGTCCGCTGCCAAGATACAGCGGGAAGAACAGGAAGAGGAAGAACCCGTTGACCAGGATCGACACGCCGATCACCCAAGGCGCCGTTGCGGCATAGGTGACGGCTCCGCTGCCCGCCGCGGCCATCATGGCAAGCGGCAGGCTGCGCAGGCGCGCGTGCGGTGGCAATCGCGCTGCAAGAGCCGAGCCGGCGGCAGAGGTCACGAGGCCGCCGGCCAGCCAACCGCCGATCGACCCGAGTCCGCGCAGATCCGCGTAGGCTTCGAGAAATGTCCAATAGGCTCCCATCGCGACGAAAAACACGGAAAATCCGATGCCACGCAGGTTCGGACGGGCAGATCCGAATATCTCGCGCATTTTTGGAGGCGACGGGTGCAGCGTGACCGCGCTGACCGCCTGCAGGACACTCAGCGCGGCCAGGAGTGGCAGCATGGACGCGGGGCCGGCCACCAGGATCGCCAGCGACGCGATCAGGGCGAGGGCAAGCGTGTCGCCAATCGTCCGCGCCGGATCGCGGACCGCAAGCAGCGCGGACAAGGCGACCCCAAGCACAACGCCGAACGCCAGTCCGAAGATGACGACGGCTAGCAACACCGCGCCCGGAGCGGTGGCATCGGTCAAAACCGCAAGAACCGGCAGCAGGGCTACAGCAAGGGCGGAGGCCCGCAGGACCGATTTGTGGTAGACGCCACCGCCGAAAACACATCCGGCCGCCGCGGCCAGCAGAACACCGCTTGCCAAGAGACCGGGCAAGGTTTCGCCCCCGCCCGCCTTTTCGGCCAGCGCGACCAGCCAGATCGGCATGGTGTTGATCAGCACGCTGCCGAATGCCAGCGTGGCCGCCGACCTGACCGGGGTGTCCTGCTGCATGGGACCGCTCCTCGTTCCGCGCCTTCGTCACGGTAACGGAAATTGCCGCGGAAATCGCTCTCGGTGAAAGGGTGCGAATTGCTGATGGAGGTAACCGTTGCCGCAAACCGTCTGATCGGTCAGGCGCAGCGTCGGCGCCCAATCGGATGGGGCGAGAGCGGTGTTGCCGCCCTCAGAAACACCGGCGTCCGCTTCAGGCGCAAGGTGTCGAGGCGTGCACCCGCCTTCAGCCCCAACCGATAGCAGACTTCATAGGTCATTCGCCGCATGCAGGCGGAAAGCTTCGGAGTTGAGCCTCCGCAAAGGGCCACCATGTTCACTTCCGCGGTGCGGTCCGACAGACCGGACTTGTGCTGCGTGCAGCCGCGCAGGTCACCCCGGGACACCCAATTGATCCGGCTAGAATTGGGCCCGCCGATCATGCGACGGTGTTCAGATCGGGAGGTCGACGATCCGGCCGCGGCGGCGCGACCCGTCGCTGACATGCACAGCGACCATCTGGCCTTGGTCCCAATATCCGCGATCGACCATGGCCAGTGACACATTTTCTTCCCACCGCGGCGACCAGACGGCCGACGTCACCTGTCCGATCCGGTGCCCGTCGGACATCAACGGCCAGGGTGCCGCACAGGTCGGACAGCGACCGCCGTCGAAAACGACACCACGAATGGCGCGTGCGGCACCCTGCCGGGCAATGTGTTCCAGCGCGGTACGGCCGACATACTCGATCGACCCATCCGTCGTGCAGAATTTGCCCAGGCCGATCTCGAGCGGGTTGTTCTCCCGGGTCATCTCGTTGCCGTAGGACAGCAGCCCGCCCTCGATCCGCTCGATCAGGTTCGGGCAGCCCGGTGCGATGTCATGGAGCTTGCCCGCGTCCCACACAGCGTCCCAGAGCGCGGTACCCAGGTGGCTGCCTTGAAGGTAGATCTCGAACCCGCCCTGCCGTGAATACCCGGACCGGGCAATCAGTTGCCGTGTGCCGTGGAAATCGAACCAGCCAAACTTGAAGAAGCCGATGTCTCGGATAGCGTCGCCGAAGAGGTCGACCATCACCGCTTCCGCCTTGGGTCCTTGGACGGCAAGCGGCGATACGTCCGGCTCATCTATCCGGACATCGAACCCGCGCCCGAGCGCCAACCCCTTGGCGTAAAGCAATACGTCGCTGTCCGCGATGGAGAGCCAGAAACGCTCCTCCGAGAGCTTCAGAAGAACCGGATCGTTGATCAGCCCGGCCGCCTCGTCGGTGATTGGAACATAGAGGCAATCGCCGATCCTCGCCCGCCCGATATCGCGCGGGGTCATCCACTGCACGAGGCGGGCGGCGTCGGGGCCTTCGATCTGCACCTGCCGCTGGCAGGAGACATCCCAGATCTGCACGTGCTCCCGCAGGTGCCAGTAGTCCTCCTCGACCGATCGCGCATAGGCCTTTGGCAGGAGCATGTGATTGACGACGGAATAACCGCGAACGCCGGCGGCCTCGACACGCTCGGTATAGGGCGTGCGGCGCAGACGGCGGGAGAAGTTCAGACCACCGGTCATCGGTTCACTCCGGGGCGGACCACCATGTGGAAGCGGCGTTGGGGGAAAGGATCACCGGCAGGTGATAGCGGGAGTCCGGGTCGGGCAACTTAAAGCGAAAAACGATTTCTTCCATGAGCTGCGCGGCTTCGCGCAGGCCACGGTACCCGGCCCAGTAGCGGCCAATGGCAAAGCTGACCTCATAAAGGTCGGAGGCGCCGGCGCCGGTCAGGTCGACCGGATGCGACAGCCGGCCAGCATCATCCGTCTCGACGTCGAACAGCACCGCGCCCGTCGCCAGGTTGACAACGCGCACACCGACGCCCCCGGCATGGCTGCCATCGGCACCGTTCAGGGTATGGGTGGAGAACGTCGCGGTCATTCGATGGAGGCCTTGTCACGCTTGTCCGACGTCGCGGCCACGATCGGGCTGATCACGCCGCGGCATTTCACGTTGATGCAGGCGGTCTTTCCCGACGCCTGGGCCCGCGCCAGGGCCGGTGCCAGTTCGGCGCGTTTCGTCACAAGTTCGCCATGCCCGCCGAGCCCCTCGAACATGGCATGGAACGGAATGTCGCGGAAATCGGTGGCGAAGTGCTTGCCCGAGGCGAACAGCCTTTCCTGCTGCTGGCTGATGCAGTCCAGCCCGCCATTGTTGTCGACGACCACGGTGATCGGCAGCCTTTCCTGGAACGCCGCTTCGATCGACAACCCGCCGGACAGGAACGCCCCGTCGCCGGTGATCAGCACGACATTGCGATCGGGATGCGTGGCCTTGGCCGACAGCGCGAAGCTGACGCCGACGCCCAGCAGAGAGTAGTTGCCGGGATGCAGGATGCCGCCCAGACGCCGTCCCCTTGCGCCCACGATGTTGACGGCGATCTCGGACCAGAAATGCGTGTTGCCGCCATCGAAGACCAGCCAGTCGCCGTCCGCCATCGCCTCCTGCACGTCGATCGACAGTTGCAGCGGATGCATCTTGGTGCCTTCGGCCTCGTCGCACCGGGTTTCCTCGGCGATATGGGCCGACCACTCGGCGACCCAGTCCGCCCGCCGCTGCACCTGCAGGTCGAACCAGTCGGGCCATGTCCGCCCGACGCCGGACAACGCCTCGAGAAAGGCCGCCGGGTCGGACAACAGAACTTCATCCGCGGCACGATTGTATTCCAGTTCCTCGTGGCTTCCGTTCACGCAGACCAGGGTCTGGCCTGCCGGGAAGAACGGCGGGTTGCCGAAGTTCATCTGGTTGTCCAGCCGGCCGCCGATCATCAGGACCAGATCCGCCTCCTGGATGGCCGGTTTCGAGGGATGGTACTGGTGGAAATCGGCCAATCCCATCATCCCCTCGCAGTCATCTCCGAGAAGCTTCGTGTGATAGGGCACGTTGAAGATCGGGATACGAAGCGCGGTTGCCACTTCGGCAAGCTTGCTCTCGCCTTGCGACCACCAGATGCCGTGGCCGCCGATGATGACCGGTCGCTCGGCCTGCTTCACGAGGTCCAGAACCCGCGTCAGCGCCACCGGGTCGGGCCAGGCGCGCGGCAGCGGGCGCGCGTCGCGCCGGAACGGACGCTCTTCGCGGCCTGCGTCCTCGGGAAAGGACGAGAACATGATATCGACCGGCAGCGACAGGTGCACCGGCCCCGGATAACCGGTGGTCGCGGCCGTCCATGCGCGGTCGACGAATTCGCCGATCCGGGACCCGTCGGTGATCTGCGCGGAGTACTTGCACAAGGGCGCGGCGATGGCGACATCGTCGATCTCCTTGAACCCGCCCGCACCCTGGCGCTTCAGTGTGGAGGAGCCGGTGACGAAGATGACCGGGCTGCGTTCGCCCATCGCCTCCAGCATCGCGGGCACGGCATTGGCGAAACCTTCGGGGCCGACAAGGCAGATCGCGGGCTTGCGGGTGATGCGTGCATGCCCGTCGGCAAGGTGGCCGGCCACCTGTTCGTGCGGGCAGTTGATCACCGGCATCTGGCATTCCATGAAGCCCTTCCAGCGCGGGATTGCAGAACCCTCCGGCCAGCGTGAAGACATGCTCGGCGCCTTTCTCCTTCAGTGCGCGCGCCAACAGTGCTCCCCCCCTCAGTTTCGCATCTGTCGCCATGAAAAGCCGCCTTGTCCTAAAGTGTTATTGCGCGGCGAGTTTCGAACCCGCCGACTCCCTGCCGTGCAGCGTCGCACCGGTTCCTGCAAGGACGGACCGGTCGACCTGCCGAATGTCCGAGAGACCCAGCTGCGCCAGCGCAATGTCCAGATCGGTACCGAGACTGTCGAGAAAGGCGTGTAACCCGCGTTCGCCCTCCGCGCCGATGGCGTAGAGGATCGGTCGCCCGAGCATCACGAAATCGGCGCCGGACGCCAGCGCCCGGACGATGTCTTCACCCTGCCGGACACCGCTGTCGAAGATGAGCGGATAGTTGTGCCCCACGGCTTCGCGGATCGAGGGAAGGATCGTGATGGCGGCAGGTGCCGCGTCAAGCTGACGCCCGCCATGATTGGACACCCAGACGGCATCTGCCCCGGCATCGCGGATGCGAACCGCATCCTCCGCCGACAGGACGCCCTTGATCACGAGCGTGCCGCGCCACGCGGCGCGCAGCCGGTCGAGGAAAGCCCAGTCCGCTCCGGCGCGGCTCGCGTTCCGGTCAAAGCCGGTGCCCCCTCGGAAATTCGCGGGAGCCGGCGTGCCGTGGCGCAGCGTGGCAAGGGACCAGCGCGGATGCAGCGCGAAGTCGAGGAACTGGCGGGGACCGATCCGGAACGGCAACGTGAAGCCATTGCGCAGATCCCGCAGACGCCGCGATACCTGCGGGACATCGACCGTCAGGACCAGCGTCTCGTATCCCGCCCGCGCTGCCCGCTCCGCCATGCCGACCGCGGCCTCTGGCGCGCCCTGAACGTAAAGTTGAAACCAGATGTTGGCGCCCGCCGTGTCGCGCATGTCTTCCAGCGTCGTGGAGGAGGCGGACGACACGCAAAGCGGGATGTCATGGGCACGCGCGGCGCGTGCCATCATCGCGTCCGCGCCAGGCCAGACGAGGTTGCACATGCCCATCGGGGAGATGCCGAACGGACGCCCGAAGGGTTGTCCCAATATCTCCGTCGCGAGGGTGCGTTCGGCCGAAGGCGCCAGAACCCTTGGGTTCAACTCGATTGCGTCGAAGGCATCCGCGTTCCTGCGCGCGGAGGTTTCGCGTCCCGTTGCCCCGTCCACGAAGTCGAAGACCAGCCTCGGAAGCCGTCGCCGCGCGATGCGGCGGGCGTCGGTCGCGCAGTGAATGTGCGATCGCGGTGCTTTGTCGGGCGAGCCTGCCATGTGGATCGAAGAACCGTTCGAAATATCCGTTGGCTTCAGTCTACGACCGCAGCTCACATCGGCTCCAATGCATTAATTGGCGCCGGCCATCCGAAAAACCTATGGCGGGGCAGCCGGCTGCGGCTTCAGTGTGTTGCGTAGCGCGCCACCGCCTCCGCCCGATCCCTGATCTGGCGGCCCAGAACCTCGGAAAAGTCGCGGGCGGCGCGCGGCAGCCGGTCCCGGGCCCGGCAGACGATCGCGATATGATAGCTCAGCGATTGCCGGATCGGTCGGAAGACGACGCCGCCCATGCGGACCGATTGCTCGGCCGAGAACGGATCGGCGATCGCCAGCGCACCGGTTTCACGCACGAGCGCCGCCGCGACCGGCAGGTTAGCGGCCGATATCCGCGACCGGGCCTTCAGTTGACGCGACAACACCCGGTCGATCCCCATCATCTCGTCCGGATAGGCGTCGCCGGTCGTTATGAACGTTTCCGAGTTGACCATGCATTCAAGGTCGAGCGGCCCATCGCTGTTGCACAGCGGATGGTCCTCGGGCAGCAGGCAGACATAAGGTGCTGCGATTTCGGTCAGCACATCGAATCCGGCATAAGGTGGCTGGCGGCCGACAACGCCCAGGTCCAATTGATGCGACTGAAGCGCGTCGAGGATTGCGGGAGTGTTCCGGCTCTGGATCATGAAACGCACGTCGGAGTAGCGATCATGGATGGTTCTCACCGCCTTGGGCAGCTCCAGGGTGGCGATGGACTGAATCACGCCGATGGAGATCAGTCCGCCCGTTGTCGTCCGGATTGCCTCTGCCGCTTCCCTAAGCCGCGAGACCCCGACGAACATCCCGTCGACGGACGCATGGAACCTGTGTGCCTCTTCGGTTGGCGTCAATCCGCGGCCGGTCCGGAGAAACAGCGAGAATCCGATGGAATGTTCGAGATCGGCGATCAGCCTGCTGACGCTCGGCTGCGAGATGTGAAGCGCCTCGGCCGCGGCCGTGATCGACCCGCATTGCATCGTGGCGCGAAAGGCTTCGAGCTGCCGGACGTTCATCTTGTTCCTCGCGTGGGGCGCGAAAACAGAATGCAGCCTTCGTATTCATTTGCAAAGACTATGAATCGGCCAGGTCGATCACCAGCCGTGTCCCGCAACGCCGGTCGGTCAACCCGATGATGGTGCCACCGCGCCGCGGCCCACGCGGTTGACGAGGCAGCCCGCCCCCGACACCTCGATTTCCAGGACGTCTCCATCTCTGAGGTATCGTGGCGGTACCCGGCTGCCGCCGGATCCTTCGGGAGACCCCATCGCGATGATGTCTCCGGGCTCGAGCGGACCCAGATGCGAGGCATAGGAGATGACGTCAGGAATCGAAAAGAACATCTCGGTCGCCGGTGCGTGCTGCACGACCTGACCGTTGAGGCGCGTGGTCACCGTCATCGCGTCGGCCAAGGCGATGTCCTCCGCGGTCACGATCCACGGACCGCACGCGCCGGACCCGGCGAAATTCTTGCCGGCGTGGACCGAGTGTTTCTGCCAGCCGCGGACCGAGCCATCGTTGAATGCGGTAAAGCCGGCGATGTGCTCATGTGCCTTGGCCGCCGGGATATGGCGCCCTGGCTTGCCGACGACCACGGCGATCTCCCCTTCGTAGTCGAAGGTTTCCGCCGCCTCGCCAACGGGTATCTCGAGCGCTTCTCGGTGACCGAGGATCGTGCCCGGCAGCTTTGCGAACAGGATGATGTTCTCGGGCCTGCCGACAGCCGGGTCGAGCGGATAACGCTTGGGATAGTTGATGCCGACGCAGATCACGCGGGCGGCATCGGGCACCGGCGGCAGGAAGGTGACGGCGTCGAAGGGCAGACCTGCCTGCCGGGGCGCATCGGCGGCCAGCGCGTCGAGGAGTCGGGCTGCGAGAACAGCGCGCAAGGACGGGAAGCGCGCACGGAATTCCGGTGAGGCCGGATGCAGGAGGTCTCCTTGAACGACGCCGAAGCTCGATTGACCTTCGATACGGAAACTCGCGATCTTCATGCCTTGGCCCTCACTGCCCGGCCTTGCCGAAATCCGCCTCGCGCGCCCGGATCACGGCGGTCAGGGTTTCGTTGTAAGGTGCCGTCAACCCGTGCCGGGCGGCAACGACCGGCACCATTCCGTTGATCGCGTCGATTTCCGAAAGCTTGCCCATCCGGTGATCCAGCGCGAGTGACGGGCGCGCGTCGGGCATCGATTGACCGAAAGCGGTGACATAGGCGATGGCGTCGTCAAAACTGAAACGCACACCTTCGGCAAGGCCCGCGGCGTAGGCCTCCCGGGTGCACCCCATCGCGATGGCCCAGAGATCGGTCTCCCCCATGAGGTCTCCCAGCGTCCGGTCGAACACGGCGCAGGGGGCCGAGAAGGTAACGTTGCACAGGAATTTTTCCCAGATCAGCTGCTTGATGTCCGGAAACGCTCTGACATCGAAACCGGCGCCGCGCCAGAGTGAGGCCAACCGCTCCAGCCGATCGGTCACACCGCCGCCGACCTCGCCCAAGCGGATCAGCTTCATCGCGTTGTGGTGGGCATGACCTGGCCCTTTCATCGATGCCCCGAATCCATCGGCGACGCCAAGCACGACATTGTCGGTAGCCACATGCGCCGCGACCCGTTCCGCGGCGCCGAGCCCGTTCTGTATCGTCAGGATCATCGCGTCGCCGGCAAGGGCGGAGATGGAACGGGCAGCCTCGCCGACTGCGCCCGCCTTTGTGGCGAGGATGAAAAGATCCGCCCCGTGTGTCTCCGCCGCGTCGGCCGTGCCATGAATGCCGCGCACGACGCGGTCGCCGCTGGCCCCCGACAGACGCAGACCGTCGCGATTGATCGCCGCGACATGATCCTGCCACGGATCGACGGCGATGACCTCGTGTCCGGCTTCCGCAAAAAGAGCCGCATAGATCGAGCCCATCGCACCGACGCCGATGATGGCGATCTTCACGCGGGCCTCATATGGTCTTCGGGAAGCAGGATATCGAATTCCGCACGGATCGCCGCCGCCACCTCGGGCGGCATCGTGGACGGAAAATGCGAAGCAAGGATCTCACGCGCCCGCGCCTTTGCCGGTTGCCGAATATCCGGCGCGCCGGCCGCCTGCCATTCTTCGGGGTCGCGCCTGTCCGCGAGCCGCGGATAGAGGAAATCCGTCTGCATCCGGGCCAGCGTGTCCCCATGGCCAAGAAAATGTCCCTCGCCCCGCACGACTTCGCCGATGGATTTGGCCGACAAGGTGGCCTCACTCACCTCGACAGGCGACATCGCGCGCAGGATCGCGCCCAGCATTTCGTTGTCGATGACGTAGCTTTCGAAGGAACAGCCCATCAGCCCCGCCTGCATTCCGCAGGCCTGAGTGATCAAGTTGGCACCGGTTTGCGCGGCGAGGCTGACCGAGAGACATTTCTCGTACCCGCTCTGCGCATCCGCGATCTTGCTGTCGGTCGCGCCTGCGATGGTCGAGTTCGGCAGACCATAGTGCTGCGCCATCTGAACGACCGCCGCGGTGAGCAGCGCTTGTTCCCCGGCACCACCGGCCATGCCGCCAGTCCGGAGGTCGGTCACCATCGGCCGGACGCCGAACACGACCTTGGCAGAGGGGTCGAGCGCCCAGGCGAAGATCACCCCTGCCAGTGTCTCGGCGACGGTCTGGGCAATGCAGCCGGCGATGGTCACCGGGCTTGACGCGCCCATCTGGCCGAACGTGTTGACATGCGCCGGGATGCCTTGCCGCACCGCCTCGGCCAGAACGGCGCAGGCCTCTCCGGAGTATCGCAGCGGCGGCACGACATGGTTGATGTTCAGCGACAGGAACGGCCTTGCCCGGAAGGCGGCTTCGGACCCGGCGATCAGGTGGCACATGTGGGCAATGGCGCGGACATGCTGCGGATCCTGGGCCGCGACGATTACGTGTTTCGACGTCCCGGCCATTGATGCAAAGGCGGTATTGATGTCCAGCGCCTCCGCTCCGTCGATGTCGCGGGCGACGACAGAGCGCGAAAAGAAGTGGACATTCTCGAGCGCATCGACCATGCGCGCGGCGTCATAGAGATCGCGCAGCGTCGAGGATCTGTAGGTGTCGGTCTCCAGATCGACGACCAGAGGTGCAGCGCCGCCGGTTCCTGCATAGACCCGGCGGCCCGACAAGACGAGATCATGCGCCGGATCGCGCGCGGCGAGAGTCAGGGTCTTGGGCAAGTCCTCGAGCGCGGCCGCGACCAGCGTCGGCGGAAACGTCAGGCGCTCGTCCTCGGCGACGTTGCCACCCGCCGCAACGATGGTTTCGGATAGAAAATCAGGCGCTTCCGACATGCCGACATGCGCGAGAATATCCAGAACGGCGGCATGAATGCGGTCGATGTCGTCGGATGAGAGGACTGCGAGGCGGCCGCCGTGAACCTCCGTCGATGCCTGAATCCGGGGCGCACTGTCGCGCCTGCGCCGTCCCCGGCGCCCGGTATTCACAGCGTTGTCTGCATTGCCGTTTCGCAAGACCCGGACCCCGCACGCGCATCGTTGATGTTCAGCATGTCTCGCGATCCGGGATCCCAACAAATGACTATTCAGGCTCGCATAGATCAAATAATGTTGCGTCATCTTGGGAGGAAAGACCTGGCCATCCCGACCCGCCGCTTGCCGCTCACCGCGCTGCGCACCTTCGAGGCCGCGTCGCGCCGGTTGAGTTTCAAGGATGCGGCTGATGAACTCTGCGTCAGTGCGACGACCGTGTCCAACCAGATTCGCCAACTTGAACGCGACTGGGGCGTGCAGCTTTTCGTCCGCAAGACGCGTGCGGTGGTTCTGACGGATGCGGGGCGTTCCCTGTCGGGGGTTCTCGCCAAGGCCTTTGCCGAGATCCGTGCCGAGATCGACGCCCACGTCCAGACGCCGATGAAATCGGTGTCGGTCGCTATCGGCCCGATCTTCGCCGCGCGCTGGCTGATCCCTCGACTTGGGAGGTTCCGCGCGCAGAACCCCAAGATCGAGCTGGTGCTCCAGCACGGCCCCCGCATCACCGGAATAGAAACCATGCCGGCACCAATCGCCGTCGATTGGGGCACCGGAAACTGGGCGGGCATCGAGGCGCAGCCGCTGTTTCGCATCGTGTATTCACCAATCGTCGCACCTGGCCTTCTCGAACGTCTCGGCGGTCTGGACGAGCCAGCCGATCTTGCCCGCTATCCCGTGATCCACCAGCAGGATCGCGGGGAATGGCAAAACTGGCTCAGACGCGCTGGGGTGCCCGACCTGGAATTTGCCGAGGAGACAATCGTTACGGACAGCAACGTCGTGGCGCAGGCGGCACTTGAGGGTCAGGGTGTCGCCCTTGGCATATTTCCCTTCATGCAGGCGGATATCGATGCGGGCCGGCTGATCAGGCCGTTCGAAACCGATCTGCACCCGCAAAGAGCCTACCATCTTCTGTCCCGTCCGAACGCCCGGCAGACGCCTGAAATCAGCACGGTCTGCGACTGGATCGAGGCGGAGGCAGCCGTGATGGTGTCAGGCTGACGGCAATGGTGTCAGCCGTGCCTCGTCCCCGTCGCGTTCGGCACGCCAGACGCCGGAGTCGCGCCGGGCGATGACGGCCGATGCCGCGCCATCGCCGGCCATCACAAGCCCCGCGCCGTCGCCAATCGCATAACCGTCGGGAATCCGGCCCTCCGCCAGATGCGCGCGGTAGGCCGCGGCCCTGTCAGGTTCGGTGGTGAAATGCGGGCAGCAACTGCCGGGAAAGAGCCCCAATCCGTCCAGCGGACGGAACCCGCTGCCCGACCCATCCCAGAGGGCATGGTCGAACCAGCACACCGCGCCCGCGCTCACTCCGCTCAGCACGACGCCGCGCCCGGCGGCGTCGCGCAGCACGGTGTCGATGCCGGTTTTCCGCCAGTGGCGCAGCATCCGCTCCGTGTGGCCGCCCCCGACGTAAATCGCATGAAGGTCACCCGCCCAGCGTTCGGCCGCTTCGGAATTCGCGTGCATCGGCAGGTGTAGAATATCGGCACCGAGGCTGCGAAACCTCCGGTTCACCCGGTCTAGGCGCAGGGGGTCGTCGTTGTTCGCCACGCCGACATAGCCGATCCGCGGGGCCGTCGGCAGGCAGGACACTAGGTACGTCTCCAGCTCGGGGTCACACCCATGCGTCACGCCGCCGCCACCGAACAGGAGTGCCTTGATCCATCGCCTCGACATGCGGCCTCCTACTATGCCGCCGGGCGTCACGACCATAGCTTTTCCGAATGCTCCGGTGAAGGAATGCTATTTGCCCCCGGCGCCTTGTCGCCCGATAGTTTTTCAATCCGCATTTTCGCGTGTCATTTTATTTATCCGTGACCCGGATTTTTGTCGCTTGTCACCCATGACATGCGGCGGCGAGCATTCGTCCAAACCGGCGCGACCGGTGGCTGGTCGCAACGGCCGGCCAATAACAGGGAGGAGGACCGAATGAAGAGACTACTGGTATCGGCATGCTTGGCCGCTCTGGCACTGACGGGACCGGCGCAGGCCGATCCGAAGGGGACGTTCCGCCAGGCGCACGAATACGGCTTCGGCGATCAGTCGAGCCTTGATCCGATCTCGAACGGCCGGGTGTTCCAGATCACCGAAAAGCTCATGAGCCGGCTGGTCAGGCCTGATATGGAAGGCAAGCCGTCGCCCGATCTCGCGGTCAGCTGGGAGGCGAACGATGACGCAACCGAATGGACGCTGATGCTGCGCGAGGGTGTAAAGTTCCACGACGGGTCCGACTTTGATGCTGCAGATGTCGTCTATTCGCTGAACCGGGTGCTCGACCCCGACAGTGACAGCCCCGCGCGCTCGGCCGTGAAGATGATTACCGGCGTCGAGGCGGTCGATCCGTTGACGGTGAAACTGACGCTCGACACGGCCTTTGCCGACATGCCGCTCCAACTCATGGATTACCGGCTGCGGATGATCCCGGAAGGCTCCGGCGACACGATCGGGACGACCGGTATCGGCACGGGGCCCTTCAAGCTCGAAAAGTTCGACCCCCAGGGCACGACCGTCGTCGTCGCCAACATGGACTATTATGCCGGAGCGCCAGGCGTCGAGCGGATGGAAATCATCGGCATCCCGGACGCCCAGGCGCGGCTTCAGGCGCTGCTCGGCGGCCAGATCGACATGGAAAGCGGCATCACACCCCAACAGCGGGTGATGTTCGACGGCTCCGAAAAGTTCAACATCCAGGAGGTGCCGACCGGCAACTGGCGTGGCATCGTCTTGCGCACCGATATCGAACCCTTCTCCGACGTGCGGGTCCGCAAGGCCGTACGCATGGCCGCCGATCGCGAGGCGCTCCTGGCGCTGGTCGAGGGTGGCAATGGCACGGTCGCCTGCGACACGCCTGTGGGACCGGCGGACCAGTATCGAGCCGATCTTGCCTGTCCGCAGGACATCGACGGCGCGAAAGCACTTCTGGCCGAGGCCGGCTTCCCTGACGGGATCGATATCGACGTGCATGTCGCGACGCTCGAAGCCACATGGCCGGCGATGGCCGAGGCCTATCAGGCACAGGCCGCCGAGGCGGGCATCCGCGTCAACATCGTGCAAGTCCCGACCGACGGGTTCTGGTCGGAGGTCTGGATGAAGAAGGACGCCGTGATGACGCGCTGGAACGAACGTCCGGCCGATCAGGCTCTGCACGAGATCTACCTGTCGAACGCGCAGTGGAACGAAAGCTACTACAAGGACGAAGGCTTCGATGCCATGCTGGCCGAGGCGCGCCGAGAACTGGAGTTCGACAAGCGCCGTGCGATCTACGTGAAGGCGCAAGAGCACCTGCAACAAACCGCCGGTACGCTCATTCCGTACCATGTCACAAAACTCGTCGGCGCCACATCGCGGGTGAAGAACCTCGACCCGGTCGAGAACATGTCGATCCGTTGGTACAAGATCACCGTGGACGAATGACGGTCTGAGGACTCTGTTTGCCGGAGCGCGGGCGCAAGGCTGCGCTCCGGCCTCGTGATATGCGGGGGAGGGTTCCATGCTCAGAATGCTGATCCGGCGACTGGCCCTTGGGGCGATCACGGTTTTCCTGGTGTCGCTGATCATTTTCGCGGGGGTCGAGATCCTGCCGGGCGATGCCTGCACGGCTTTCCTCGAACGCGAGGCGCGGGGACAGGTGCTGGAAAACTGCCGGAACGACCTGGGACTGAACCGACCGGCCTCCGAACGCTATCTGGAGTGGGCGGCGGGTGCGATGACCGGCGATCTCGGCGTGTCGGCAAACGGGCAGAAGCCGATTTCGGAACTCGTCGGCTACCGCCTCCGCAACACGCTTCTGCTCGCCTCGTTCGCGATGCTCGCCGGTGTCCCGCTGGCGCTGTTTCTCGGGGTCGTGGCCGCGCTGTGGCGCGACCGGATGGCGGATCTGACGATCTCCACCATCGCCATCGGCGCGATGACGATTCCGGAATTCGTCTCCGCCACCATCCTCATTCTCATCTTCTCGGTCTGGCTCGGCTGGATCCCCGGAATCGTGCTGACCTCCGCCGATGCGCCGGTATCCGAGTTCTTTCCGGAAATCCTCTTGCCGATGATGGTCCTGACCTTCGTCATGACTGCGCATATCCTGCGTACGGTGCGGTCCTCGGTGATCGAGGCGATGGCCTCCGACTATGCCCAGATGGCAACCCTGAAGGGCGTGCCCTACTGGCGGATCGTCTTCCGTCATGTCCTGCCGAACGCGCTCCTCCCGGCGATCAACGTCGTCGCGCTGACCATCGCGTGGCTGCTTGGCGGGGTTGTGGTGATCGAGACGGTGTTCAACTACCCGGGCCTCGGGCGAATGATGATCGGCTCGATCTCCGACCGCGACCTTCCGGTCACGCAGGCGATCGCGCTGATCATCGCATCGGTCTATGTCGGCGTGAACCTCGCGGCCGACCTGCTCACCATGATCGCCAATCCGCGCTTGCGCACGTTGCACACGAGGAAGGGCTGATGTCCGTCGCGGCCACCAATACGCGCCCGACTTTCGTGTCCCGGTTTGTCGGTGTCCTGTCCGACATCGCATCGCGGCCCTCGGGCGCCATCGGCCTCGCGCTGGTCACGTTACATCTCTTCCTCGCAATCTTCGGCCCTTGGCTGGTGCCCTACGACTACAAGGCCGTGGACGCCACCTCGATCCTTCAGGGCCCGTCCGCGGCGCACTGGTTCGGCACCGACCACCTCGGCCGGGATACCTTCAGCCGCACCGTTCTCGGCGGCCGCGAGGCGATCCTCGTCACCGGTATCGCGACGCCGATCGCGGTGCTGTGGGGCGGGTTCGTGGGGATCTTCTTCGGCCTTGTCGGCGGCAAGCTCGACGATGTGCTGATGCGGGTTGTCGATGCCTTCCTGTCGCTGCCCTGGATCCTGAAGATGCTGGTGTTGATCGTGACCTTCGGCACCGGGATCGAGGTCTTGATCCCCACACTCGCCTTCTTCTACGGAATTCCGGTGATCCGCATTGCCCGCGCCGCCACCCACGACGTTGTCGCCCGTGACTTCGTGCAGGCTGCGCGCGCGCGGGGACATGGCAAGATGACGATCATCCGGCGCGAACTGCTGCCGAATGTCCGCGATGCATTGCTGGTGGAAGGAGCGATGCGGTGGTCCTGGATGCTGCTGGCATTCTCGTCGTTGTCGTTTCTCGGCTTTGGCGTCTCGCCGCCAACGCCCGACTGGGGGCTGATGATCGCGGATGCGCGTGGCTACATGTCCTTCGCCCCGTCCGGTGTGCTTGCACCGGTCCTGGGACTTTCCTCGCTCATCATCGGCATCAACCTGACGGCGGATGCGCTGGCGAAGGCGCTCGGGATCGACCGCGCGCAAAAGGCGCCCGTGTGATGAAGGACACGAGCACAGACGAACCGCTCCTTCAGGTCCGGGATCTCTCCATCGGTTTCACCGGGCGCGCCGGCTCCACGCTGCCCGTCCTGCGCAACATCGACCTCTTCGTCCGACCGGGCGAAAGCCTCGGTCTTGTCGGTGAGAGCGGGTCTGGCAAATCCACCCTTGCGCTGGCCATGATGGGCTATCTCAAGCGCGGGCTGCGGGTGATCGGAGGCGAGGCACATTTTGCCGGGCTCGACATGTTCACGCTGACCCGGCGTGAGCTCGAGGGCATCCGAGGCGGTCGCCTCGCGCTCATACCGCAGAATTCGGGGCAGTCTCTGACGCCGACCCTGAAGATCGGCGCGCAACTCGCCGAAGCCCTCGGGTTGCATTCGAAGCTGCCAAGAAGTGAACAAGCCGGCCGCGTCGTCCGGCTTCTCGAACAGGTCCGCCTGCCTGACCCGGCCGCCATCGCCGGACGCTACCCGCATGAGTTGTCCGGCGGCCAGCAGCAGCGCGCCGCCATCGCCATGGCTTTGGCCGGCGAGCCTGAGGCGCTCTTGCTCGACGAACCGACGACCGGCCTCGATGTCACGACCCAGGCGCATATCCTCGAGCTTCTGCGTGACCTTGCTGCCGAAACCGGCATGGCAATGGTCTATGTCAGTCACGACCTCGGCGCCATCGCGCGGGTGTGCGACCGGGTGGTGGTGATGTACGCGGGCGAGGCCGTGCTGGAAGGACCGGTGCGCGAGGTTCTGCGTGATCCGGCCCACCCCTATGCCCGCGGCCTCCTCGCCTCGATCCCGAAGCTGACCGACGGGCGCCTTCCGATGGCGCTCGACGGCCGGCCGCCGGCGCCGGGGCAAGCGGGGGATGGCTGCGCCTTTGTCGACCGCTGCGGGATCGCAGGCGAGGGTTGCCGCACGGCGCGACCCGACCTGACTCCCCTGCCGTCCGGCGCCCGAGTCCGCTGCCACTACCCCGACCGGGCCGGAAACCTGCCCACACGGGCGGTCGCCGATGCCGCTCCGCGCATTATAGCGAAGGACGACGCGATCCTGTCGATCGGCGATCTGTCCATCAGCTATGCCCGTCCCGGCTTCTTCGATCAGGTGTTCGGCCGCAATTCGACAGTGACGCCCACTGTCGACGGGATCAGCATCGAACTGGCGAGGGGCGAGACGCTTGGCCTGGTCGGCGAAAGCGGCTCGGGCAAGTCGACGATCCTGAAAGCCATAGCTGGTCTTCTGCCGCCCGCGGGCGGGCAGATCGAGATGGTCGGCGACGGCCCGCTGCCGCCGCATGTCGACAACCGTCGCCCTGATCAGTTGCGCCGGATTCAGCTCATCTTCCAGAATCCGGACGAGAGCCTCAACCCGCGCCAGACCATCGCCGAGATCCTCGCCCAACCGCTCAAGTTGTACTTCGGCCTCACCGGTGAAAGCCTGCGGCAGAGAACCGAGGAGCTTCTCGACAGCGTTCGCCTTGGTGCGCATTACATGGACCGATTGCCGAGCCAGCTTTCGGGCGGGGAGAAGCAGCGCGTCGCTGTCGCCCGCGCCTTTGCCGCCGAACCCGACCTCGTGCTGTGCGACGAGGTTACATCGGCGCTCGACGTGTCGGTTCAGGCCGCCGTGCTCGACCTTCTGGACCAGCTTCGCCGCAACCGGAACACGGCCTACATCTTTGTCAGCCACGATCTCGCCGTCGTGCGTGCGCTGTCGGACCGCGTCGCCGTGCTCTACCAGGGACGCCTGTGCGAGATCGGCCCGGCGCCCGCGATTTACGGCGCGCCATCGCATCCCTACACCGAGGTTCTCCTGGGTGCGGTTCTGGAGCCCGACCCGGACGCTGCCCCCACGCTCTCGGCCGCCGACATTGTCGAGCTTTCGCCGCCGGCGCGCGGCTGTCCCTTTCAGCGCCGATGCCCGCGAAAGCTGGGGCCCCAATGCGACACCGAAATGCCGCCTTGGCGTCAGGATGCGGAAGGTCACGCCGCCCGGTGTCACATCCCCCGCAACGGCTCATGAACGAACCTGCAAGATGCGATAGGCGGGCGGAAACACGGCAGGTCCGGAACGTTTGCGAGATAAGAATTCGTGGGACTGTTGCGTTGATTTGGGCAGTACCGGTCGGCTGGCCGTGGTCGATCGCGTCGGATCTTCGCGGCGAATTGAACTCCGAATTTCGCGACCCAGACCCGGATCGTCCCGTGGGAGAGGATGACCCCGCGCTCCGCGAGAAGATCCTCCAGATCGCGCGGGCTCAGAGAGAAGCGATGATACGCTCAGACGGTGTAGCCTTCGCCGCCACGCGGCGCACGAAGTCGGCGCAGGCGGCGGGATCGACGACCGGAGTCATGTGGCCGCGGTTGGGAAGTTCCTCGTAGATCAGCTGCGGCGCCGCATTGCAGAGCGTTTGGCCGTGGCGCGACGGGGCAAGGATGGCGTCGCTCGCTCCGAATTGCACGCCACCGGCAACGCCGAGTGTCCTGAACCGCGCCGCCAATCGCGCGATCGTGGCAGTGGCCATGACGAGGTCGGCCGAGGCTGCGACGAAGCTCTGTGGTCGGAACGCGAGGATGCCGCCAAACCTGATGGCGAAGTCCGCCGGAACCGGATCCGGAAAGAAGATCTGCTCCAGCATGCCGTGCGCCTTGATCTTGCTCACCGGCACGGCCAGCGTCGACGCGATCGCGCGGCGCAGGAAGGGAGAGTCTACTTCCATGCCGCGAAAGGCGGGAGGGACCTCGGGCTCGTAGTGCGTCAACGGGCAGAGAAGCGCGATGGCACCCACCTGCTCGGGAAAGTCCAATGCCAGCTGCAATGCCACCGCGCCGCCGAGCGAATGGCCGACGACCACGGGCCGTTCAATCCCTTCCTCACGCAGGAACTCGGCGATCATCGTCGCCTGCTCCGGCAGCGCCGCGAGAGCGTCGTTATCGCGGCGTGCGTAGCCATTGCCTGGCCGGTCGAGGGATATCACCCGGAAGTCGCGGGAAAGATGGTCGGCAAGACCCGCAAAGTTGTGCAAGTTGCCCGACAGACCATGGATCAGCACCACCGGCGGCCCTTCGCCCGCCTCTATCCAATGGATCGTACCGCCTTTTACTTCGGCAATACGCCCTCGCATCGGCAGGGCGCGCTCCGCCTTCGCACTGACGTAGCGTGAGTAGGCGGCCAGACCGGCGGCGAGGGCGGCCAAAGCTGCCACGAGAACAAGCAGCGACATCGTTCAAACCTCCCGGAAGTCGCTCAGGCCGGCGGCACGGGTCCGCGCCTGGAACGTACGCACGTCACCCGGCCAAAGGGTCGTGTTGCGTCCGTTCTGGTCCTGATACCAGGAGGCGCAGCCGCCCGTCTGCCAAACAGTATCAGCGAGCTTGCCCTGGATCTCGTCTTGATAGTCGCGGAACAGCTCTGGGCGCGGCTCCACGGCGGACGTGCCGTTGGCGGCGGCCGATTTCAGCACCCGGACGGCGTGCTCCGCCTGCGCCTCTGCCATCAAGACCACCGAATTGTGCCCAAGCCCGGAATTCGGTCCAAGGATCAAAAAGAAGTTCGGAAAGCCCGGCAAGCTGGAGCCGAGATAGGCGCTCATGCCGTCACTTTTCGACCAGGCTTCGCCAAGCGTGATGCCGTCGCGTCCGCGGACCGGGATCGCCATGGGCGCTTCGGTCACCTGAAAGCCTGTCCCGAGGATCAACACGTCCACTTCTCGGAACACACCGTCGCGGGTCCGTATCCCGGTCCGTGTGATCTCGGCGATCGAGGCGGTCTCGATCTCCACGTTGCTCCGGGCCAGCGCTGGAAACCAGTTGTTGGAGAACAGGATGCGCTTGCAGCCGATGTGGTAGTTTGGCGTGATCCTGGCCCGCAGCGCCGGATCACTGATCGCCTTTCGCATGTGCCGCAAGCTGACGCGGCGCGCGATGCGGCTCATCCGACCTTCGCCGCGGAAGAGGTGATGGAGCTTTTCCTGCATGAACATGATGGAGCCGCGATAGAACCGGCGCGCACCAGGGACGTTGCGGAAGACCCACCGCCTGAAGGCCGTCGTCTCGCCGCCTGGCCGCGGCACCACCCAGGGTGCCGTCCTTTGAAACACGGTCACATGCGACATGATACCTGCTATCTCGGGAACGAACTGGATGGCGCTGGCACCGGTGCCGATCACCGCGGCGCGCTTTCCGGTCAGATCGTACGCGTGATCCCATTTGGCGGAATGCATCACCTTGCCGCCGAAACTCTCCAAGCCCGGAATATCCGGCAGTTTCGGCACATGCAGCGGCCCCGGCGCGGCGATCAGGGCGCGGCTGGTGTAATGCTGTCCGGTCGCGGTGGTCACTTGCCAGCGGCCCGAGGTGCTGTCCCATTCGGCCGACGTGACTTCCTGTCCGAACCGGCAAATGTCATAGAGTCCCTCGTCGCGCGCGACCCGCTCGAGATAGGCGCGGATTTCTTCGCCCGGAGAATAGGTGCGGGTCCAGTCCGGATTCGGATGCGTCGCCAGGCTGTAGAGATGCGAGGGCACGTCGCAGGCGACGCCCGGATAGGTGTTTTCGCGCCAGGTGCCACCGACATCCTGCGCCTTCTCCAGGATCAGCACGTTCTTGAAGCCGGCGCGCCGCGCCGCAATGGCCGACGACATTCCGCCGAAGCCAGCGCCGATCACAATGATGTCCATGTCGACCGCGCCGTCGAACCGTTCCAGTTTCATACTATCGGATGCAGTGTCCTTCATTTTCCCCATCTCTCCGCTTGAGTGTGTAAAACATTCCGTGATTGTCGCGAGTGAACCCGGCGCGACAGGCATCGCGTGGCTCATGTCCGCGCCGCCGGTCGCTCGACGCCCTTCAGGAGGCGACCGACTGCGCGGAAGTAGCCGGCGGGCATCAGTCGCTGGACAACGCAGATCAGCTTTGCATCGGCTCCCACCAGAATGCGCGGCTTCCGAGCTTCGACGCCCCTCAGGATTATCGCTGCTGCCTTGTCCGCCGGCAGTTTCAGGTTCCGTTCGAACTCGCTCATCCGTTTGCGCATCGCCCCGTCATCGCCCGACAAGACTGCGTTTCTCGCGATGTTGGTCTTTACACCTCCCGGGTGGACGACGCTGACCCCGACATTGCTGCCATCCAGTTCGTGCCGCAGTGACTCCGAAAAGCCCCGCAGAGCGAATTTTGACGCACAATAGGCGGTCTGCTCGGGCGGCGCGATCAGGCCGAAAATGCTCGACACATTGATGATGCGGGCTTCCTGTGCATCTTGCATCAGCGGCAGGAACAGCCGGACCAGCCGCACCGGACCGTGGAAGTTCACCTGCATCAACCAGTCGAATTTTTCCTCGGGGATTTGCGGGAAGAACCCGCCCAACGCGACGCCGGCGTTGTTGAACAACAGAGTGACTCGTCCGTGCGTGGCAACGATGGCGTCGCGGAGCGGAGCGGCGGCAGCCGGATCCGCCACATCGACGACGTGCGTGCTGATGTCCAGCCCGTGCCCTTCGAGCTCCGTCGCAACGCGCTCGAGCGCCTCGGCATTGATATCGCAAAGTGCCAGGTTGCAGCCACGCCGCGCCAGTCCGCGGGCAAGTTCCAGCCCGATTCCGCCGGCAGCCCCGGTGACCACGGCGACCCCGCCTTCAAACCGAAATCCTGCCATGGCGTTTCTCCTCCTGATGACAGTTCGTGCCTTGAAGCCAAACAGCTTGGCTTCCGGCTATGAGAAGGTTATCGTACATCTGTACGAAAAAGTCAATATTGTCGTACACCCGTACGAATACATCCCGCGGCTGAGGAGGGCTAAATGGCTGTAAGGAAAAAAGACAATGCTCGGGCGAAGCCGAATCTGCCTGCGTCGGAAGATCGGATTCTCCCGCAAACCGATCATCTTCCTGACACGGTCGTTGCCATGCTTGAGGCCGCGCTGCGAATCATCACGACGCAGGGGTATGCGCACGTCACCATGCGCGCCGTCGCCGAGGAGGCGAGTGTCTCGCTCGGCACTGTGACCTACCACTTCCCCGACAAGCAGGTGCTCATCGCCGAGGCGCTGGAGGTATTCGTCGGCGGCGTGCTCACTGCTCTTTCGGAACTTGCTCAAAGGTCGGGTCTCAATCCCGTGGAAGAACTCGAAAGCCTGATCCGGCAGCACATCGAGACGACACTGGCGCCGGCCCCGCGCGCCTTCGATTTCGAGCTGTGGGCTTTTTCGGAACACGATCCGCAGGCCCGCCGCCTGTTGGAGCAGCTGCAAAGGCGGCTGCTCGACACCTATTCAAAGATGATAGGGGCTGCCTGTCCCTCGCTGGACCACGCCGATGCCGAACGACGCGCGGCACTTGTGATTTCCCTGATCGAAGGCATGACCTTCCTCTATCCGCCGGATGGCGGTTGCTCTTCGATGCCCTATCTGAAGCATTTGAAAGAGGACATCTGCGTGCAGGCGAAAAGGCTCTGCCTTGGAGAACCTTGACCGTGACATCGGACGCTCTCCACCGACGTCAACGCGCCAGCGGACTCGTTCTGCCCTGGACTGCCATCGGAAAACTCAACTGAAAATTCGCCTCGTCGCCGCAGGTCTGTCTGGAGCCCCAACTCACTCCAAGTAGTCTTCGACGATCCCGTAATCTTCGTACAGCCGCATGAAAAATGGCGGTTCGCGTAAGTCTTTTGAATAGTTGTTGGTGAACTCTTCGCCCGCCGCGATGCTGCGGGAGGACATCATGGCAAACCTGTCTTCAAGCAAGGCCTGGCGGACATCCTGGAGGTATCCCGGAGAGGATGAATCCAGTTGCATCCGCATAGGCAGATCGAAGCCGGTAGCGAGGTTGCCTTCTGTGGCGTGGTTTATCAGTGCCCCGTCGTCCAGCACGCGGATGACACAATCCGGCAAGTCCCCAAAACCGAAGCAATGTGTAAACACGTAGCGAGCCTCATCGTCGGTCAAGGGTTCGATCAGGGAGCGGAACGCCAACTCGTCATAGACTTCAAACAGTCCCGGGATGAACTGCCAGACGATCTGTCCCGGAGCGACCGTTTCGAGCGAGAAGACCCCGAGTCCCTTGCCTGGCGATTGACGGACCTCATACCTGACTCGGAAACCGCTGGTTTTCTGTCTTGCCATTTCGTCCCGTGCGCCAGATCAACCGAAAGACTTCGCGCCAGACTGGCACAACTTGATGGAATCAACCAAACGGCAAAGTCGTCCGGCGCAGGTTGAGTTCGACCGCCTACTGATTTCGCGGCCGAACCAAATGGTCGGCGCGGCGACGCCGACGGCAGCGTCACACCTCGAAGTGAATGTTCGAAGTCGACCGAAGTTACGGATCGACCAGACGCCAGAATCCGTGTTTTCGGCCATGTTCCTGTTTGAGAGCCCCAAGGAACTGCGTGCGGGAGAGCTGATCGCACTAGTCTTCGATGGCGGCATCGCAGGACCCGCATTCGGCCAGATGACGCGCCGCATGGCGATAGCGCATGGACTTTACCCCGTTAAGCGTGTCGAGAACCATGGCGCGGCGCAACAACGTTGCGGCGAGCGGATGCGCAGCCGCGAGCGCGTCCGCCGCCGTCGTGAGGGTATGACAGGAATTCCCGTCCAGCTCTTCGGCCCGCGCCACCAAGACCCGTGCCACGCGTTCACGAGATGGCCAGTCGAGAAGGAATTATCGCCGCTCCCAGGTGCGGATAGGCCTCCACGTATTCCAGAGCGGCTTCTTCGGCTTCGGTGGCGTCGAATTCAGGCAGCAGTTTCAGATATTTCCGAAGGCAGGGCGCGCCGAGGGTCAGAGGGGCAGCGCCTGCCAAACCGGAAAGCCGAATTCAGCGCGGTTTCTGTCGAGGAACAGGATTTCGATCTCCTGCGCGGCACAAGTTGACAGGCGCGGGCAAAGAGAGCCGCTGTATCCGCGCACCTCGACAAGGCAGGGACGGGGTGCTACGGCCCGCCGGGGTCGAGCGGTGGCGTCGCGGCAATCAGCTCGGCAAACCATACGGCGACGCCGACCGCGCGCGGAAACAGCGCGACCGACTGGCGGCCCTTCTCTGGCCCGACAGGCCGTCCGCTGCGGCGCGCAAGGCCCTCGGCGAGCGTCTATGTCTTTCTCGACCGTCTGGAGCCGGCCGGCCGAGCTGTCGCGGGATGTCATCGTGGACAACAAGGGCTGGACTGCCGCGACCCACGCACGCAAGGACGAACACGCCGCCTCGGGAGAGGACTTCTGGCGGCTGATGGCGGCGCTCGGCCCGGTCCGGGCGGGCGATAGGCTTCTGACGCCGCAGTCGACCTTTGATTGGTTCACCGGGGCCTACCCAATCCGCGACCTGGGCGACTCCGGTTGCTCTCCGACGCCCTCAGGTCCGCGATGGAGGCTGCGTGAGCGCCCGTCAGGGGCAGCGGGTGAGGAAGACGTTCGCAAGCAGATCTTTTCCCGATTGAGCGATGACATCCTCGATCGTGAAGGGACCGGAACTGGTGACGCGGGGGCAGCGTTGGGGTGAAGTCGACGACCGAAGGGTTCCCATCCGGGCGCTTGAGGATACGGCCCAAGGTCGGATCGTGCACGAAACGCAGAAACGTGGCCGCGCACATGAATTGGGTCTCGCCGCCTAGTCAGACACACGCGCGGACGCCCTCGAGCTTTGGAGCGAGAACACTGGCGCGTTGAAGGTGTGAAGGAGCCGCGGCACGGCTCATCTGTATTGGCTAGAACAACCTGACAGTCCCACCGAGAGCCCTCGCGATGCCCCGATCAGGGCCTAAGCGCGCGGGAGACGAGATCACTGGCCGGCATGTCGGGATAGGCGCCCAGGCGCGCCGCCGGGCCATTCCAGGCAGAGAGCGTGCCGTCCTTCCAGGTCGAACGCGCATCGCCGATCCGCGCGGACATGGCTGCCACCGTCGCGGCGGCAACACCGCGCGCCTCCAGCGCGGGCAGACGAGAGGTCGCGCCGCCGCCCGCATCGTTGAAGAGCGCGAGTGCCGCATCGGCTTTCAGCGCATTCGCAGGATCGCCGCCGAAGATCGCCCCGTGCGAGCCTGTCACGACGACCTGACCCGCATCTTCCGGCAGGACCAAACTGGCGGAATCGACGAGGATCAGGCGGCGGCCGCCCGGAACAGGCTCCAGTTCCTCCCGCGCTTCCCGGATATCGGCGGCATCACCTTGAGCGGCCGGCGCTCGATCGAGCAGGGCGACGGCCTCGGCGCAGCTCATTCCCGGCGCGACGCCCAAGGTGCGCGCGGCGGTGTTGACGTGCGACAGAATACCCGCCTCCAGCATTTTCCGCGCATTGCCGATCGGCGCGGACCGGTGATCCACGGCCGCCGCTGCCATGTTCACATGGTCGAGCCACGCAAGCCCGCCAATCCCCGCTTCGTCCAGACCCACGCCCGCATCGTTGAAGACCGAGGCCCGGCAGCCCGCACGCAGGGCGAGTCTGGCAGCGAAGACGCCGCCATGCGACCCGGTGACGACCACTCGCCCCTCCGCCCCGGCCAGCTTGGTGACGCTGTCCGCAAGCAATGCGTCAGGCAACGCGGTCGCCCTTGCGGACCTTGACCGCCCGGCTGTCCGCGGCGGGCAGCATCTGGCCCGGATCCCGCGTCACGATCACGTCGAGGACGGTCGGTCGGCCCTGCTCCGCGAGGCCGCGCCGAAGGGCATCGGCCAGAGCGTCCGGTGTTTCGACCCGGATCCCGAGGCAGCCCATCGCGCCCGCAACCTGCGCATAATCGGTTTCCGCCAGGTCGCTCGACTGGTAGTTGCCCTCGCCATACATCAGATGCTGCAGCGCCTTCACATAGCCCGAGGCCGCGTTGTTCACCACCAGGATCGTCGGCGCCAGCCCCATGCGACGCGCGGTCTCGAGTTCTCCCAGCACCATGTTGAACCCGCCGTCACCGGTGATCGCCACCACCTGCCGCTCCGGCGCGGCGAGGCAGGCGCCGATGGCTCCCGGAACCCCATAGCCGATCGAGGCGAAGCCGCGGTCCGGCACGAAGCCGCGCCCGGCGCGCTTGCTGTCATAAAGGAGCCCGCTCCAATGCGCGGCAAACCCGCCGTCGGCGATCAGGATCGCATCGTCGGCCAGAGCTGCGTTCAGCTCCCCGATCATGCGGCCCATGGAGACCGGCACCTCGTCGCTGGTGAGCCGCGCCTTCGCCGTCTCGCGCCAGGCGTCCATCCGGGTGACGATCCCTCTGCACCACTCCTGGCGCGCCGGGGGAACCGCGCGGCCCTCCAGCGCCGCCCGCAGATCGCGGATCCCCTCGCGCGCATCGCCCCAAAGCGGCAGTTCGGGCATGTAGGTGCGTCCGATCTCCTCCGCGACACAGTCGAGATGGATCATCCGCTTGCCCGGCCCCGGCACGGTGTAGCGTTTCGTCGCGATCTCACCCAGCTTGCAGCCCACCACAAGCAGGCAGTCGCTCTCCTCGATCAAGTCGTTTGCGATGCGATCGTAGCGGCCGAAGAGGCCCGCCGACAGGGCGCTGGTGCAGGCGATGGCGCCCTTGCCGCTCATCGTGTGGGCGACGGGAATCCGTGCGGCATCGGCCAGTGCCTGAAGCTCCTCCGCCGCCTGCGAGATATGCACGCCGCCGCCCGCCAGGATCAGGGGCCGCTCCGCCGCCGCCAGCATCTCGGCAGCCTGGGCCAGAGCCTCCGCCTCGGGTCGGCAGCGCAGGGCCGGCGCGGCCTCGTAGCGGGGATCGCAGAGGAACTCCTCCTCCTCGAAACCGTGGGTGCCATGGGCCACGTCCTCCGGCACGATCACGACCACCGGGCCAGGGCGTCCGGTCGTGGCCACGGTGAAGGCGCGACGCAGAAGTTCGGGGATGCGCGACACGCTCTCCACCCGGATAACCTCCTTGGCCGGCCGGGCGCAGGATCTCCGCCTGGTGCGTCTCCTGCGTCATGTTCTTCCAGGAATGATCGCGGTGCGTGTCGCCCACGATCGCGACGATGGGCGATCCTGCGTTCAGCGCCTCCACCAGCCCGGTGACCAGGTTCGTCGCGCCCGGCCCCAGCGTCGCGTCGACCACGCCGACGCGGCCCGAGACCTTGGCATAGGCATCGGCCGCGAAGGTGCCGCAGCGTTCGTCGTTGATGAGGTGATGGTTCAGCCCCAGCCGCCGCGCCGCGTCGTAGAAGGGCAGGAGCTGGAACCCGCCCATGCCGAAGACCGGTCCCGACGTCGATGGGCCAGAAGAACCCGCACCATGGCCTCGCCGCCGGTCATCTCGTTCGAATTCAGTCATGTCCATCCGTCCATTCAGGTGATGCGATAGCCCAGCAGCCGCGGCAGCCAGAGCGCGATTTCGGGGAACGCCAGGATCAGCCCCAGCGCCACCGCCATCGCCAGCAGCAGCCAGCCGACCCAGCGGAAGGTCGATTCGAGCGGCACGCCCGCGATCTTGGCAGTCACCATCAGGTTGACCGCGACGGGCGGCGTGAACTGTCCCATGGCGATGTTGATGGCCATCACCACGCCGAACCAGACATAGGACCAGCCGAAGGTCTCCACGATCGGCACCAGCAGCGGCAGCGTGATGAGGTAGATCGACACGCCGTCGAGAACCATGCCGGCCAGCAGCAGCACGATCATCACCAGCACGAGGATGACCCACTGGTTGTCGCTGACCGCCAGGAGCAGCTCGGCCGTCGCGTCAAAGGCGCCCATGGTGGAGCCGGCCCAGGCGAAGAGCCCCGCCAGCGACAGGATGATCATCAGCACGCGCCGAAATCTTGGCGCTTTCGGCCAGCACGTTGTAGACGTCGCGCCAGCCCATGGTGCGGTAGAAGACGGTGCCGACCAGCAGCCCGTAGAGCCACTGCGACCACTGCCGTCTCGGTCGGCGTGAACAGGCCGGAGCGCAGGCCGCCCAGGATGATGACCGGCGCCAGCAGGCCCGGCAGCGCGCGGCGCGAAGGCTGGCCCAGAAGCGCGGGCGCTCCGGGCTCTCGCCCAGCGCCGAAGTCGTGGCGGCGGCTGAGCAACATCGTCGGCACCGCGATCGCCGCGCCCAGCAGGACGCCGGGGATCAGGCCGGCGGCGAAGAGCGCGCGCAGGTCGAGTCCCGGGACGATGACGAATAGACGATCATCGCGATCGACGGCGGGATCAGGATCGCGGTCGAGGCGGAGGCGGCGATGACGCTGGCGGTGAAGGGCTTGCGGGTAGCCCGCCTTGACCATGGAGGGGAGCATGACGGTCGCGACCGCCGCCGCGTCGGCAGGGCCGGAGCCCGACATGCCGCCCATGATCATGCAGACGAGCATCGCGACCAGCGCCAGCCCGCCGCGCCGCGGGCCGACGATGGCCTGCGCGAATTCCACCAGCCGCGCGGCCACGCCGGAGCGTTCGAAGACGGCAGCCGGTCAGGATGAACAGCGGGATGGCGATCAGCGGATACTTGGCGACCGCGGCATAGGTGTTGGGCCCGATCATCCCCATGGCGGAGGCATCGAGACCCAGGAAAACGCCCACTGCCCCGCCGAGACCCAGCGCCACGGCGATCGGCGTGCCGATCAGCATGAGAACGGACGAAGACGCAGAAGCAGCGACGAGGTTGGCGGTGATCATCGCCGCGCACTCCGGCGCCGGATCAGAACCGCCCAGCCGCGGCCCAGCACGCGCAGCAGGATGGCGATGCAGAGGATCGGCATCCAGATCGTGTAGATCCAGGTCGGGATTGCCGAGACCTGGCGTGGTCTCCTCCCAATACCATTCGGAATAGGTGAGCTCGCGCACCGTAGTAGAGGATCAGCGAGAACATCAGCGTCGTCGCGAGCATCGTGATCACCTCGCAGAGCCAGCGCAGCGCGCGGCGGCAGACGGTCGAGAAAGAAGGTGATGCGGATGTGCTGGTCGCCGGCGAATGCGGCGGAGGCGCCGACGAAGGTCATGAAGACCAGCAGGAAGACCGAGTATTCCTCGGTAAAGGCGAAGGAGACGTTGGTCGCGTATCGCGCCACGACATTCCCGAAGGAGATGAGGCAGATCAGCGCCATCGCCGCCGCGCCCAACGCCTCCTCGATCCGGACCGGAACGATGGTATGGTCGGTTTTCGGCGCCATGGCATCCTCGTCGGCTGGCCCGCCGGGTGGCAGCTCGGCCATCTTGCGCTCCTCGATATCCTGGGACGTTGGCGTGGCCGGGTCCGCGCCCGAAACGCGGACCCGAGCTGTGCGTTCAGCGGTTGGCGATCGACTTTTCGGCCTGCTCGACCAGATCGGCGCCGATCTTTTCCTTCCACTCATCGTAGACGTCGCGCGTCGCATCGACGAAGGCCTGGCGCTCCTCGTCGGTGAGCTGGACCACATCGACGCCATAGCCCTTGATCTCCTCGATCAGGCTCGTGTCACCGTCGGTCAGACCCTCGCGCGCGACCTCGATCCCGTAGGCGCCGGCATCGACCGCGGCCTGGCGCAGGATCTCCTGATCCTCGGGGGTGAAGCTGTTCCAGACTTCCGGGTTCACCGCGAAGATCAGCGGGTCGGCCACGTAGCCCCACTGGGTCACGTTGGTCTGGCCCAGCTCATGCATCTTCAGCACCGTGTAGATGGTCAGCGGGTTCTCCTGCCCGTCGACCGCCCCCGTGGTCAGCGCCGGCTGCGCGTCGGCCCAACTCATCTGCGTGGGGTTGGCGCCGAGCGCGGTGAAGATGTCGTTGAAGATCGGCGAGCCGACCACGCGCAGCTTCAGACCTTCCAGATCCGCGGGCGTGCGGATCGGCCGCTTGGAGTTCGTCACTTCGCGGAACCCGTTCTCCGCCCAGGCGAGCGGCACCGCGCCCTTCTCTTCGATGATCTCGAAGAGCTGCTCGCCCACCGGCCCCTGCGTCAGCGCGTCGAGCGCCGCGTAGTCCGGCATCAGAAACGGCAGCGAGAAGAGGTTCAGTTCCGTGATCTGCGGCGACCAGTTGATGGTCGAGCCCACCGCCATGTCGATCACGCCCTGGCGCATCGCGGTGAATTCGCGGGTCTGGTCGCCCTGCACCAGCTGCACGCCGGGATAGATCTTCATGTTGATTCGGCCGTCGGTGCGTTCCGCGGTCAGCTCGGCCCACCGATCGGCGGCGAGCCCCCATGGGAACGGTGCCGGCACCACGGTCGAGACGCGGTATTCGTCCTTGTAGTCGTCCTGCGCCATCGCGGGGCTGAGCCCCAGCGCGGCAAGAGCCGCACCGGCGGCGATCCAGGTCTTCAGGTTCATCATGTTCTATCCTCCCATGAAATGATGAAATCGGTGCCCGTTCGGGGACACCTTCGGGGTTACGAAACGGCTGCGGGCTCCATCATCCTGCGCAACGTGGCGGCGATCCTCTCGTCGCTCACCCGCGCTTCTGCCTCCATCGTGGGCGCATAGGCGATGGGGATGCGGGGCGCGCCCAGCCGCGTCACCGGTGCCTTCAGTCGGAAATGCAGCGCCTCGGCCACGCTGGCGGCGATCTCCGCGCCGAAACCGGCGACACGCCACCGCCTCGTGGACCACCAGCAGGCGCCCGGTCTTCTCGACCGAAGCCATCACGGTGTCGCGGTCCCAGGGCCAGAGCGTGCGCAGGTCGATCACCTCCGCCTCGATGCCGTCCGCGGCCAGCTCCTCGGCCACGCGCAGGCAGCCGTGCCGCATCGCCGACCAGGTGACGATGGTGACATCTCTGCCCTCGCGCGCAACGTCGGCATGGCCGAGCGGCACAAGGTGCTCGCCATCCGGCACTTCGCCCTCCAGTGCCCAGAGGTTCTTGTGCTCCATGTAGACCACGGGGTCGTCGCAGCGGATCGCGGATTTGAGCAGGCCCAGATTGTCCGCGGGCGTCGCGGGCGCGACCACCACGAGGCCCGGGATGTGCGTGTACCAGCTCTCCAGCGACTGCGAATGCTGCGCCGCCGAAGACCGCCACATGCCCACCGGCTCGCGCGCCACCAGCGGCACCCGCATCTGGCCGCCGAACATGAAGCGCGCCTTGGCCGCCTGATTCACCAGCTCATCCACCGCGCAGAGTGCGAAATCGGAAAACCGCATCTCCACGATGGGCCGCGTGCCGGTCATCGCCGCACCCACCGCGGCGCCCATGATGCACGCCTCCGAAATCGGCGTGTCCGCGATCCGGTCCGCGCCGAACTGCTCCTGCAGGCCGCGATACTGGCCGAAGACGCCGCCCCGGCCCAGGTCTTCGCCCAGGGCCCAGACCGATGGATCGCGCTCCATTTCTTCGATCACGGCGCGGCGCCCGGCGTCGAGATAGGTCGAGACGCCCATCAGAACGCCCTCTCGCGCGGGCTGCCCACGTCCTGCACGTCGCCATAGGCACCCCATGCGTCCGGCCAGTCGGACTCGCGGGCCGCGCGGGCGATCTCTGCCATGTCTGCATTTTCCCTTTGGTGAACCTCGCTCAGGCGCGCATCCTCGATACCCGCGAGCCGCAGCGCAGCCTCCAGCCGGGCAATGGGGCAGTTGCCGCGCCACTCCTCGACCTCTGCAGTGGGCCTGTAGGTGGCGGGATCGACCGAGGTGTGACCCGTCATCCGGTAGGTGCGACAGGTCACGAAGTATGGCCCTCGGCCCGCCCGCACCGCCTCGATGGCCGCGCGTGCCGCGGCATCCACCGCGATCACGTCGTTGCCATCCACCTCCGCCGCCTCGATGCCGAGGCTTTCCGCGCGCGCGGCGGCACCGAGGCCGCCGGTCATCTCGCGCGTGCGGGTCGTGGCGGAAAACCCGTTGTCCTCGCAGACGAACAGCACCGGCAGATCGAATACCCGCGCCCAGTTGAGCCCTTCCAGGAACGGTCCCCTGTTCACCGCCCCGTCGCCGAAGATGCAGGTCACGATCTGCCGCGATCCGTTCAGCTTCAGCGCATGGGCCGCACCGGCGGCAATGGGAATGTTGGCCCCCACGACTCCGTTGGCGCCCAGCATCCCCACACCGAAATCGGCGATGTGCATCGACCCGCCCTTGCCGCCGCAGGTGCCGCCGGTCCGCCCGAAAAGCTCGCGCATCATGGAGAGCCCGTCGGCTCCCTTGGCCAGAGTGTGGCCATGCCCGCGATGGGTCGAGAGCAGCAGATCCTCCGTCTCCAGGTTCGTGCAGACCCCTGCCGCCACTGCCTCCTGTCCGATGGAGGGGTGGATGGCACCCAGCACCAGCCCTTCCTTCTGTCCGGCGATGGCCTGCTCCTCGAACGCGCGGATGCGGTGCATCAAACGCAACACGTCCAGGAACCGGTCCCGGTCGAAATTGTCGCGTCTCGGGTCCGAACCTTCCGTCATGCCCCCGCCTTCTCTCTTGCGTCCACATTACCGGTGGCTCCGTCGTCGGTGCCACCAATCATCGTTCCCAGTTGGGCCGCTTCGATCTTCAGAAGCGTCACGAGTTCCTCGATCCGGGGCGAGGTCATGCGCTCGCGGATCGCCGCGATCGACAGCGCCGCGGCGATGCGGCCTTGGCCGTCGATCACAGGGACGGCCACGGCGTTCATGGCGCTGACGATATGACCATCGTTGAACGCGAAGCCGCGCGCCCGCGCCTCGGCCACCATCGCGCGCAGCGCCTCGTCGCCATAGGCCGCGAACGGCCGTCGCGCCTCGCGGTTCGCCGCAATGATGCGGTCGATCTCCGCCTGCGGCTCGAAGGCCAGGAGCGCCATCGACCCGGCACCGACGCCAAGGGGCCGGCGGTCCCCCACCGACAGGGTGAGCGAACGGATCGGATAGGCGCCGGTCCGGCGATCCACGCAATGGGCCCGATTTCCGTCTCGCAGCGACAGGAAGATCGTGTCGTCCGTCGCCTCCGCCAGCCGCTCCAACACGGGACGCGCAAGTGCAATGATGTGAAATCGCCGCGCCACATGGCCGAGGTTGAACAGGCAATAGCCCAGCCTGTAGCGCTTGCTCGCCTCGTCAGTCTCCACGTAGCCGACGTCGACAAGCGCCCGCAGAAGCCGCGATGCGGTCGCCTTGCCCAGGCCGATCTCCGCGGCGACCTCGGAAAGGCGCATCCCGTCAGAGCCGCCTTCCGACAGCACCTTGAGCACCATCGACGCACGGCCGATCGTCTGCACAGATGCACCCCCGGCGTTCGGCAAGATCATCCTCCCTCCGCGCGGGCCGCACCCCGCTCGTTCCGCCAAGTGATACCGAAACTGCCAAAAAATGAAACACGTATTCTTTACCCTCGGACGCACGACTGCCGCGCGCGTCGCACATGCGGTCACCTTCCGGTCCGGGCAGAGGCGTGGCATCGAGCGTCATTGCGTGGTTGCCGCACATGCCCGCACGCGAACGCCGAACGAAGCCATTCGGTTTCATGAAAGGCTGGTCAAATCGGATAGCCAAGTTCCCTGGCACTCGACCAGAAGCGTGAATTCAGGTCCGCGATGCGCAGTATCGTTTCCTCGATTTCCGCCATGGCGTTCTGATCCAGATCATGGCTCTCGCCCACGCGAATGTCATGCTTGCGGTCGGATATCCGCATCATGATGGATCGCGTGCTGCCGTTCTCCCGGTCGAAGGCATAGATGCAGTGGTTGTAGCGGTTTCGGAGAACGGCGAGCCGCACCATTTCCCGGGTCAGCGCGAGCACCTGCTCCCTTTCGCCATCATCCACCCGCGGCATCTTCGCGAGCCGCTCGACGAGGTCGACCCTGGCCCTTGACGTGTTGAGCGTCAGGAAGATGATGACAGCGGTCTCCTTGTCGCACCTGGCCAGGCCGGCGATGAAATGTATCAGCAGGCTTTCGGTGTTGGTCCAACTGTAGTTCAGCCGGCCGACCCTGAGCAGGAACTCCTCAAAGGCCTTCGGCTCACCGGCCATGATACTGATCCGGGTGGTCGACCCCCTCGACCCGGGACAGGTACCACTTCGCTGCCGCTGTCCGGTTCGACACCCCCAGTTTGGCGAAGATGTTGTGCGTGTGAAGTTTCACGGTGTGCTCGGAGAGATCGAGCGTTCCGGCGATCACCTTGTTCTGCAGTCCTTGCGCGATCAGCGGCAGGATCTGCAACTCGCGCGGCGTCAGGCAGACATCGCCTCCGGGCTTGGACTTCCGCCGGGTCGGCGGGTTTGCGTTGAACAGTGTCGGGCTGGCCGCAGAGCTGCTCAGCTGGTGCATAGCTGTGTCCGCACAGAAGCAACCTCAGGATCGACAGCCATACGTCTATCGGAGTGTTCAATGGCAGAAGGCTTACCGTTCGCGCCATATCCGATTCGAGAATCGCGCGAATTTCCGCCACTTCGGTGCAGGCCACGGCGACCATCGTGTTCGGCAGTTGCGTTCTGATGTCTCGAATGCATTGTTCCAGGTTCGGAACCGATTCGTGAATGACCACAAGCTCTGGTTGCAATTTCAGTTGCGGCAGCGCTGCGGTATCGTGTCTGCGATCGAATTGAACCTCGGGAAACTCGAAGTCCAAGATACGTATCAAGTTGTTGGAAAATTGCAGAGAACTGCCTATCAGTACGGCAGATAAATGCATGTTCTGTTCCATGAATTTCCTCCCAAAAAAGTTCGTTCTAGAAATTAGAGCGGATTATTACCCTACCCGTACGGACTAACTCCAATCATTTCAGTTTAGCCCAAGAACGCATCGTTTTCGATGTAATTTGTCATATTCCGCATCAGTTACTACCATGTGGGGAATTCCGCCATTTCCATCGTGTGTCGATCCGACGGAATAGCACTGGAAATGCAGGAAAGATTCGACCAATCGACAGTTCTGCAATCTTCGGTTGTGTTTGCGGCCGTACTGCCCCGTCCGCTAGCCGAACGGGCCTGTCCCATCGTGCAGATAGGCGTCCAGGTCGTCGAATGTGATCCTTTCAGTTGCGCGGACGCCGTTCCAGACGGGTCCACGCCCTCCACAAGACATCGCTCTGTGGAGTGCGCAGTGCGGTGATACCTGTCGCCGCCTTTTTGGAAAGGAGGTGGCAAGTACCGGAATAGACGACGCTACGAGCGGGCGACCGCTCTTCCGAGAAAATCAATTTTTCATAGGCAGTGCCTGGTCTCCGTTTTGGAAATGACTGGCGGAGGATGGCTTGCCTCATCCAAGTGAGGAAGAAATGTCCAATCGCAATTACACACATCCCTTCATGGTCAACCTTGGCGATATCAATATCGACCCCGACTCCGAAGATGTATCGCTGAACGGGAACCTGAACGGCAATCTCAACGGCAATCTGAACGCCAACTACAACAAGGCCAAGAGCGACGCGGAAGCCGACAGCGAAGCTGAAGCCGAGGCCGAAGCCGACGCCGAAGCGGAAGCTGACGCCGAAGCGGAAGCGGAAGCCGACAGCGAAAGCAAAAGCGACAGCAAGAGTGAGAGCGAAAGCGATGCCGATGCGGACGTCGATGTCGACGTTGACGTCGATGTCGGCGTGGGCCTCGACACGCTGCCGATGGATGACGATTTCGGCGACTTCGACCTCGACGATAGCGAGATCGAAGGCGACGTCATCATGGCGCAGGGGGACATCGAATACGATCCCGGCCACGACATGAGCATGGGCGATATCCTGACCGACAACACGTTCGGTGCTGGGAACAATGCGGCATTCGTGAATGCCCAGTCGATCGCGCTTGAAGACAACGACTATCTCAAGGACGCCAAGGTCGCCAACGAGTCGGACTTCGAACAGAAGGGCGAAGCGGAAGGTGGCTGGGCCAAGGCCGAAGAAGGCATTTCCGTTGATTCAAACGGCGGAACAGGTGGTAGCGACGCCGAAACCGAAGGTGGTGACGCCGAAGGTGGTGAGGCCGAAGGCGGCGACGCCGAAGCCAAGGTCGAGAGCGGCGATGCCGATGAAGTCGAAGCCAAGGGCGGCGACAGCGGCGAAACCGGCGAGATCGAGGCCGAGGGCCACGAGGTCGATGCCGGTGATGTCGAGGCCGAAGCCGAAGGCGACGGCGGCGACAGTGGCGACACCAAGGCCGAACAGGATTCCGAGAGCGAAGCGGACAACGAATCCGACGTTGAAGGAGAAGGCGGCGAAGGTGGCAAGGCCGAGTCCGAGAACGACTCCGATTCCGAGGTGAAGGCGGACGCCGAATCCGAGGACGAGGGCGGCGACAGCGGCGAGGTCGAGGCCGAGGCCGAGACCGAAGGCGACACCAAGGCCGATGCGGAGAATGACTCCGACGGCGGCGACAGCGGAGAAACCGAATCCGAATTCGGAAGGCGAGGTCGAGGCCAAGAGCAACTCGGAAGCCGAAGGTGAGGGTGGCGACGGCGGCGAGATCGACGGCGACGTCGAGGTCAAGTCCGAAGCAGAAGCCGATGGCGAAGCCGAAGGCGAAGGCGGCGACGGCGGCGAGATCGACGGCGACGTCGAAGCCAAGGGCGACGCCGAGACCGATAGCGATGCCGAAGGCGAAGGCGGCGACGGCGGAGATGCCGAAGGCGACGTCGAAGCCAAGGGCGACGCCGAGACCGACAGCGATGCTGAAGGTGACGGCGGCGACAGCGGCGACGTCGAGGCCGAAGGCGAAGGCGAAGCCGAGGGCGAAGCCGAAGCCGAAGCCAAGTCCGACGCCGGCGATTCCGGCGAGATCGACTCCGAGACGGAGGCCGAGGGCGAAGGCGAAAGCGACGTCGAAGCCAAGGGCGACACCGACGCTGATGGTGATGGCGACGGCGACGGCGGCGATGGCGGCGAAGGAGAAGGCGAAGCAGAGGCCAAGGGCAACGCCGAGACCGAAGCCGAGGCCGAAGGCGCCGAACTCAGGCGAGATCGAGTCGAAGAACGAGGCCGAAGGCGACGCCGAGGGTGAAGGCGAGGGTGAGGCGGATGCCGAGTCCGAAGCAGAGGGCGACGGCGGCAGCGCCGAGGCCGATGCGGATGCCAAATCCGAAGCCGAGGCCGAGAACGAAGCCAGCGCCCAGGCCGCTGAGGGGTTCGATCCCGAAGACGGTGACGCAGAAGAAGTCTCCGCTCAGGCGGATACGGCTGATGCGAATGCCGATGGTGACGCCAATGCGACCGGCGGAACCGGCGGCAACGGTCCCGCGACAAGTGGTGACGCCAACTCCACAGGCACCGGCACGGGGACTGGCACCAACACCAGCACCGCCAGCTCTACCGACACCACGGGTGACGGAGGGGCCGGAACCTCGACCACGGGTCCCGCGACCAACACGACCACCGGCACCGGAACGGGAACCGGCGGCGCGGGTGCGGCAGGCTCCGGCATGGCCGACAACGACGCCAACGGCACCAATACCGGGACCGGTACGGGAACCGGCACGGGTACGTCGAACTCGACCAACACCGGAGCGGCAGGGGGTGCGGCGACAACGACGGCGGCGCCCAACACCAACACGTCGTCCGGAACGGGAACCGGCACCGGCACATCCGGCATGACCGGCGCCGGCACCGGCACGACGGATGACGATGCCAACGGTTCTGGCACCGGCACCAACACCTCGCAGTCCGGCGCTGGCGCGGCGGGCACCGGGACCACCGATGACGACGCCAACGGCACCGGCACCGGCAGCACCGACTCCGAATCCGGAGCGGGTGCGGCAGGCTCGGGCATGGCCGACAACGACGCGACCAACACCGGGACCGGCAGCACCGACTCCGAATCCGGCGCAGGCGCGGCGGGGACGGCCAACAACGACGCCGACACCACCGGCACCGGCACGTCCACCTCGTCCGCGACGGGCGGGGACGGCGGTGCGGGCACCGGCACCTCGACCGGCACGGCAAGCAGCGCCGATTCCGCGACGGGTACCGGTACCAGCGGCGCAGGCGGTGCTTCGATGTCGGACACCGACGCTGCGTCGACCGGGACCAACAGCGGCTACGCTGACGGTGACGGCGGCTATGGCGGGTTGTCGGAGATCGCGGCCGAGGCGCTGGCGCAGTCGACATCGGATGTCGACAGCACCCAGACCTCCGGTTCGGCGGGCGCCGGCGACGCCATGAGCTCGGCCACGAGCAATGGCTCGGCAACCGGCGATGCGACCGCGATGAGCGGTGCGTCGGGTGCGTCGTCGAACTCGGCCATGGGCGGCACCGGTGGTGCGGCCACGGGCGGTGCAACCACGGGCGGTGCCGGATCGAACGGTGACGTCATGGGCGGTGCCGGCGGCACGGCGACCAATGGTGACGGCGGCGTAGGTGGCAACGCCGGAACCTGGGGTTCGTCGAACGGTGACGACGGTTATGTCACCGGCGAGAGCTACGCGTCGGCGGCGGCCTCGAACTCGATGTCGGCCTTCAACATGGAGGTCATCATGGGGGCCAACGTCCTGGGCAACACGGTCGACATGAACGTGGTCGGCGGTTCGTTCAGCTCCACCTACATCGGCGAAGACGACGGCTCATAAAAACCATTTTGTCGGGGCCGGTCTTTGCCGGCCCCGACAGCCAATTCGAAATTGTTCTTTTCGCCGGCCTTCCGTCGGCAGCTTTTTTAAGGCCGGTAAGCGATGACATTGGATCCGACAACCGAATCGATTGCGCATTTCATCGGATTGTTCGAACTCAGGACCGAAGAGCTTCGCCTCCGCCAGGATTACCTCGAATTCCGCCTGAAGAAGACCGAACAGGAGGCATCGTCGCTGCAACCTGTCGGGGTGCATCTCGAAGCGCCTCACGAGTTGCTGCCATACGCTCCGGCACTCGCCCACACGATGACGACTCCGTACTTCGAGAGCTCGCTCCCAACGCTTCCCTCCATCCAGCCCCTGGCCGAGGTGATGGAGGTGTTGGTGCCCGAGGTTGAGGCAATCTTCGCCTCGGATCTCATCGACGCCGCAACCACCCGGTTCCCTTCCTTCGCAGCCAGCTTCTCGCTGACACCTCCCGGGTCGCTGATTTCGGTGACGCTTCAGAAGATCACTCTGATTGACGACGACCTTTTCCTGAATGGGTTGGGCATCGACTTTGTCGACCCCAAGCTCCTGCATGCATCGCTGGACGCGATTGTCACGCAAGCGGAGGCGCTGTCGGGGTTCGCGATGCCGGATATGCCGTCCGACGGGAACTGGATGACTTTCGCACAGGACATGCTGGCCGCGATCGACGCGGCCGAAGCACCGGAGGCGCCGGCCCAGGTATCGATCATCCGCGGGAGCGATGCGGCGGGCGTGTTCGTCGATGGCGTGGCGGTGGCGGAAGTGCCGGTCTGGACCGACCTCCTGCCGCGCTATCTCCGACCCGAGACGCCGATCGACGGCGAGGACCGGCAGGTGCCCGGCGATGCCGAGGCAGCCGATGGAGAGACCGTTCAGAAGCTGACCGGGGCCCACGCGGACGGTCGGCTCAAGGCGCTCGACGCGCATGATTTCGGCCGCGACTTCGAGGATCACGAACCGAACCCCGAAGCACCCCTGACTGGGCATCAGGTCGTTGCGGGCGCGAACCAAGCGATAAACGAGATCGCGCTCTATTCGAAATGGCTCGATGCGTCGGTCTATGTCGTATTGGGCGAAGTTGCGCGTCTCGACGCGATCAGCCAGGTGAATGCACTGGTCGAACACGACACGATCGACGGCGTGTCGCAGGCGCAGCCCTCTCTCGCCACCAATATAGCTGCGATCAACACCCTCTCCTCCGCGAACACGACGGAAGAGGTTCCGGCGGTGGGTTCTCCCGCGGCGAGTTTCATCGCGCGTCTCGAGGCCGATCTGATACAGGTCAACTGGGTCAAACAGTACACTTTCGCCACCGATTTCGACCGGGCGGAAGTGATCTTCTCGGGCAGCAACACGTATCTCGGGCTGGGCGAGAACCAGATGGTCAACTCGGCGGTACTCAACGAATTCGGCTACAATTTCGACCTGATCTTCGTGTCGGGCAATATGGTCGATGCGACGATCATCTCGCAGAAGAACGTCCTCTTCGACTCCGACAGCGTCACGACGGCCGGTCCGGCCGCGGCCGCCGATGCGACGGCGCCGGTCTCGGCCGGGGATCCGGAGAGTCAACCGGAGGTGAAAAAGGCTGCGTCGGAGACTGGGTTTGCTGCCCCGTATGCCGAAGACACCGCGCCTGACATCAAACATGTGGCTGCGGAGACGGAAGATGCCGCCTCGGTCCCGGCCGAGACAGCCGCGGCGGCGCACTTCCGAGAGTCCACCGCACACACTGCAGAGGCTTCGCAGGGCGCGGCCCCCTCCGTTCCTACGGCTGCCCATCCGATTGCCGCCGAGCCAGCGAATTTCGAGGCCGAACCCGAACCCACGACGGTGCCGGAGCCCGAACAGGAAGCCGAGCCGTCCCCGGCGCTGTCGCTTGCTGACAACCTGCTTCTCAACGAAGTGGCGATCGCGCGCACCGGGGTGGACAGCTTCGTCGAATTGAAAGAGGCGTTTCGAGAGGCCGCCGAGGACATGCGTGACGGCGCTCAAACCCTCGCCAGCGAGGTCGCCGAGGATACGATCTTCGCCGGGAAGGAGGCGCTCCGGGTGCTGCAGATCGACGGCGATCTTGCGCGGATCAACCTCTTCGAACAGACCAACATCATCGGAGACGCCGATCAGATCCGCCTCGAGATGGCGCGGCTGCGCGAGGATCTGGGCGCGCAGGCCGAACTGATCGCCGGATCCAACGCGCTGATCAATCGTGTTTCGATTGTCGAGGACGGCATCAATTCCAAGATCATGGCCGCCCAGAATGTCTACAGCGACGCCCTGATCTACCAGGCCGGGCTGTTTGAAGCCAACTCCGTTCCCACCGGCGTGACCATGTCGAACCTGACCAACGACGCGGTGGCCGCCTTCGTCGCGCAGGACGCGACTGGCGCGGCGGAGAGCACCGATGATATCGCGCCGACCGGCAGTTACGATGCCGGGTTCACCGCGGATGTGATGCAGACGATGCTCGGCTGAGCCTGCAGATCGAGGGAGATATTCTTGAAAGACCTTTCCGACGACACCTCCGACGCGTTCAGCGCCAGGTCTTCCGGCACCGAACGGTCAAGCGCCAAGCCGTCCCCATTCAAACTCACGCCCGAATTCCGAGTGCGACACCGGCGGGACGTGGCGCGCGAAGGCTCTGCCCCGCTTGGCACCGGAACCACCGTGGAGGGCTCCACCGGTCCGATCATGCGGGCTCCCGGACCGCGCATGTCCGGTGCCGGCGGCGGCGGCGGAAAGATCCCTCCGTTTCACCGCCGCCTGGGCCCCGAGGACTTCGAGAGGAGCCTGCGCGCCGGCGTCTCCGCAGTACGGCGCAACATGTGTCATGTCATGGTGATGACCTTGGCCACGAACGTGCTGATCCTGGCCATCCCGGTCTACCTCTTCCAGATTTCCGACCGCGTTCTGACCAGTCGCTCCGTCGACACGCTGATCATGCTCACCATCGTCATCGGAGGCGCCGTGATCCTGCAGGCCGTGTTCGACGCGATCCGCCGCTTCATGCTGATGCGCACGGCGGTGGAGATCGCGGCACGTCTCGGGGCACCGATCCTCAGCGCCGCGGCGCATGCCTCGCTGCACGGAACCGGACGGGAATATCAGACGCTTGGCGACCTTCAGCAGCTGCGCGGGTTTCTCGTTTCCGGCACGCTGATCTCGTTTCTCGACGTGCCCTTCGCCCCGCTCTTCATCATCGCGATCTACCTCGTCCATCCGCATCTCGGCACCATCGTGGTGGTCACCGCGCTGATGCTGCTGGTGATTGCCCTGATCAACCAGAAACTGACCGAGAAGCCGTTCGCCGAGGCCAACATGGCGTTGAGCAAGGCGAACCAGCACCTCGAATTCGATGTCCCGCAACAGCCAGATCATCAATGCGCTGGCGATGATCCCCGAGGCGGTCGCGATCTGGGGCCGTGACACCGCGCAATCGCTGACCGCGCAGGTCCGCGCCCAGGACCGCAACATCATCTCCGCCGCGTTCTCGCGCGCCGTGCGGCTGCTGACGCAGGTGGCGATGCTGGGCTGGGGCGCGTACCTGGCCATCGACGGGCAAATCACGGGCGGCATGGTGATTGCCGCATCGATCATCGCCGGCCGCGCGCTGGCGCCGATCGAAGGCTCCATCGAGGGGTGGAACGGGTTCCTGCTGTCGCGCGCGGCCTACGGGCGGATCGCCAAGCTCCTGCGCTCCTCCGCGCTGCAGTACGAGCGGTTGCACCTGCCGCGCCCGGAAGGCCGGCTCGATGTCGAGCGCCTGCTCTACATCCCGGGCGGCACGAAGCAGGTCATCCTGAACAGCGTCAGTTTTTCGCTCAAGCCGGGCGAGAGCCTTGCCGTCATCGGCAATTCCGGCGCCGGCAAGACGACGCTCGGCAAGATGCTGGTGGGGTCGATCCTGCCCACCTCGGGCAATGTCCGGCTCGACCTCATGGACCTGCGCAACTGGGATCCGCGGCAGTTCGGAGAGAGCATCGGCTATCTGCCGCAGGACGTGCAACTCTTCCCCGGCACCATCAAGCAGAACATCGGCCGGATGCGCGCGGACGCCACCGACCAGCAGATCCACACCGCCGCCGTTCTGGCCGACGTGCACGAGATGATCGCATCTCTGCCGCAGGGTTACGAGACCATTGTCGCTGCCGATGGCTCGCCCCTTTCCGGTGGGCAGAAGCAGCGGATCGCACTTGCCCGCGCCTTCTTCGGCAATCCGCGCATGGTGGTCCTCGACGAACCCAACTCGAACCTCGACAGCGCCGGCGACCGCGCGCTGGCGTGCGCCATGGCCCATGCAAAGGAGAATGGCATCACCGTGGTCGTGGTGACGCAGAAGCCGTCGCTCCTCTCCGTCGTCGACAAGATCATGCTGCTGGCCGATGGCAGTGTCTCGCTCTTCGGCGAACGCGAACCGGTGCTGCAGAAGCTCGCTGGCCGGAAGTCGGGCGGTCAGGTGACGCAACAGGAAGGCAAACAGAATGGGTGAACTCGTCACGCTCGACGCGCCGCAGGACTGGTACCGCGAGGTCCCGCGGTCGATCCGCCGCCACGTGATATTCGGCGTGCTTCTGATGGTCGTCGCGTTTGGTGGCTTTGGCGCATGGGCGTTCCGGGCGCCACTCGCCGCCGCCGTGATCGCGCAAGGCTCCTTCGTCGCCACCGGCCAGAACAAGATCGTCCAGCATCTCGAGGGCGGCATCATCGAGGAAATCCTGGTGCAGGAGGGAGACCGTGTGCGGGTGGGCGAGGTGCTGCTCCGGCTCGACCAGACGGCGTCCATGGCCAACGAGCGGGAACTGTTGCTCCGCCAGCAGCGGCTGGAAGCGACGGAAGCGCGTCTGCTGGCGGAATTCGGGGAGAACGACGTTCTGGTCTTTCCCGACCAGCTCGAAGCACGCCGCGGTGAGCACGAGTTGGACGCGATCCTGTCCAGCCAGATGCTGGCCTTCAACTCCACGCGCCGCGCCCGCGCGCAGGATCTGACGCTCCTGCGTCGCAACGCGGACGCGCTCGACGTCCGCAAGGTCGGGTACGAAATCCAGCTCGAGTCGCATCGGCGGCAGCTTGCCCTGATGCAGGAGGAATACGAGGTGAAGTCCGACCTGCTCGCCAAGGGTTTCACCCGGCGCCCGGATGTGATTTCGGTCGAGAGCGTCATGATCGAAGCCGAAGGACAGATCGGGCGGCTCGAGGCCGAGGTCGCCGAGATCAACCAGATCCAGCGAAAATACGCCACGCAGATTGCGAAAGCACGCAGCGAGTATCGCGAGGCCGCGCTTGATGAACTTCAGATCGTCCAGTCCGAACTGGAGAGCGTCCGCGAAAAGGCGCGCAAGGCGAGGAATGTGCTGCAAAGGTCCGAAGTCGTGGCACCCGTATCCGGAACGGTCGTGCGGCTTCACTACCACACCTCCGGCGGTGTCATCGAGACCGGCAAGGCGATCCTCGAGATCCTGCCCTCGGATCAGCCGCTCATCATCGAGACGATGATACCGCGCACCGAAATCGACAGCGTCCGCACCGGCCAGCCCGCGACGGTCCGCCTGACCGCGCTCAACCAGCGCACGACGCCAGTGCTCTACGGAGAGGTTTTCTATCTCTCGGCGGATGCCATCGCCAATTCCGCCAACGGCAACCTGCGCGAGGTGTACATCGCGCGTGTCTCGCTGGAACCGGATCAGATCGCGCGGGTTCCCGGCTTCACCCCGACGCCCGGCATGCCGGCAGAGATCATGATACAAACCGAGGAACGGACCTTTGCTCAGTACCTTGCGAAACCCATCGCAGACAGCATGTCCAGAGCCTTCCGTGAACAGTAGCGGTTGACAATCAGTGAAAGCGTGTCTTCGTGCCGGTGTCCAAGAACGGTGTGCCCGAAGCTTGCGCGATCGATACGAGTGGCGGGAACAATGCGGGGCTGAGGGGGATGAACGCCGCGCTCAGGAACGTTGGCACCCCTCGACGGATTAGGTCACACTGAGCAACTTGCATCGCAGGAGCTATGCGGGAAACTGGGTGACGCGGCCTGATCAAGCGGCGCGGTTTGCGGTGTCGTTTGCGGCGACACCGTCGGTGAATGTGATGCCTTCGATGACCATTGGCAACTGGTTCGCGCCCTTCAGGCGCCGCCATGTCTTCGCGGCGGCCTGAACGAGCTTTATGACCATGAGCTTCGCGGTCTTCTGCGACAGCGCACCCTTGGTTCGCACGGTCCTGTGGCGGACGGTGGCGAACACGCTCTCGATCGGGTTGCCCGTGCGCAGGTGATCCCAGTGATCGGCCGGGAAGTCGTAGAAGGTGAGCAGAGCCTCCCGGTCCTTCGTCAGGCAGGTCACCGCCTTCTCATACTTGGCGCCGTATTTCTCGGCGAAGATGTCCATGGCGGTTTCCGCCGCGGCACGGGTGTCGGCCTGCCAGATCTCGCGCAGGTCGGTCTTCACCGCCGGCTGCATGGACTTCGGGAACCTGTTCAGGACATTGGCGGTCTTTTGGACCCGGCACCGTTGATGACGCGTGCCCGGGAAGACTTCCTCCAGCGCCTTCCAGAACCCCATCGCCCCATCCCCGACGGCGACCTCGGGCGGCACCTTGAGGCCACGTGCCTTGATGTCGACCAGGAGCTCGCGTCCCGTTGACCGGCAGGCTCTTTTCCACAGGAAAAGATGCCGAGAGGGGGCTCTGGGCGCTCTCCCGGATGCCGACCCGGAAGCCGACCAGTTCCTTCCTGCCTTCAGGCGTGGCTCCGAGAATGACCAGAATACATTCGGCCTGCGGCTCCATCCGGGCCTGGAGGTAGACGCCGTCGGCCCAGATGTAGACATACCTCCCCGTTCCCCTCCCGCCGAATTGCCGGATCCAGCGGCGCAGCTGGGTCTCGTGGATGCCCAGTTCCGCCGCGCCGTCCATGATCGACAGCCCGCTCGTCTCGACGCGTTCCGCGGCCTGTCGCTTGAATTCGTCCGGAAAATACCGGCGCTTCCTCTTCTCCATCGGACACTCCTTTTGTTGGCTCGAAAGCCCAAAATGGGTGTCCGCTCAAGCGGGGCAGGATCATCACCGCGCGCGATGTTCCCCTTGATCGGGCAGCCGGCTTTCTGTCATCGAAGCTAGTGTTGGGTACGAAAGCAACTCGGCCATGTCGGGTCTACTTTGAGATGCGTTTCGTGTGCCGTCTGCCGCCACTAAACTTTCATGCTGCGCTGCGGCATTACAGCCAGATTACGCTGCGATGCGGCAAAAAACTTGGAGCGGCACGAAAGGCAGCGTTCTGCGATCTCCACGGAGGCCACAGAACGCGCGAAAGAAGCGCGCCTGTGGGGTCCCACGAGCCAGCAGGAGGTAAACTGCACTTGTGAACGCGGATCCCCGAGGGGCAGGTCAAGTTTCGGGTGGGACTGGTGGATGCATCGCTGCACCCGAAACCGATCGGCACAATCCCTGGCCGCGGTGGAAACATCCAAATGTTGTCTTGTATCGTGTCGGGCGCTACATGAACCAAATGATTATGTTGAACACCGCCAAACACACCATTGCTGCGTCGGCGCTTGCGGCGTCGCTCGTCGCGCCCGCCGCCGCCGAGGCGGAATCCGCCACCTATTCGATCGACCCCGAGCATGTGGTGGTCAGCTTCACGATCATGCATGCCGGCTACGCGCGTGTGCTCGGTATCTTCCCCGAAGTCGAGGGTACCTTTGCCTACGACAACCAGACGCAGGAACTCTCTGACGTCTCGGTCACCATCGGCGCTGCCAGTGTCAATACTTTCCTTGAAAAACGCGACGAACACGTGCGCTCAGCCGATTTTCTCGACGCCGGCGCTCATCCGCAGATCACCTTTGTCGCCGACGGCGGCACGCCCGAGACCGAGACCTACGGCACTGTCACGGGCGATCTGACGATCCGCGGCGTCACGCAACCGGTGACGCTCGGCGTGACACTGAATCAACTCGCGGATTATCCCTGCTGCCACGGCAAGGAGACCATCGGCATCTCGGCTACCGCCAGCATCCTGCGCAGCGACTTTGGCAGCACCTACGCGCTGCCCGTCTTCGTGGGCGACGAGGTGGACATCATGCTGGAGTTCGAGGCGATCCGTCAGGACGGTTAAGCGCGATCAAGTACGAGAAAGTCCTGCCTGACATCCGTAGGGCAGTCCTGAACGGCCTCTCTTTTCCGAAACCTCCCGGTGACAGAGCGCCAATCCCCTCTGGCGCGCCATTGTCAGGTTGTTGCTGCCCGAACAATCCTTTGGCAGGCCACCGACATTCACGCGGTCATCAGCATACTCTGTCCGAAGGGCGAACGCATCGGACCTCGCATGGCGGTGGGATCTGGCGGACAGGCACTGGCGTTTCGGGCGGAACATGCAGGCGGTCTGGTCATGCGCTGACAGTAAGCGCTGCGCCTGTCGTGGAGATTGAACCGGCCCAAGATCTTCTCGGGTCACGTTCAGTCAATGTGGTGGAGTTTCCGGATTGGCCATTCGAGGTCATCGGTCAGGCGGCCTGTGTTGATATGCTGAGAAGCGGTCAGTCTCTGCGGCGTCGGTGAGCGCGAAGGCCTCGACCTGCATGTTGCCGTGCCGGCTTTGCCAGTCGTCGTTCTGCTCGAAGAATGCCGTCATCCAGCAGGCGGCCGACGACGAGGACACGGACGATATCATCGCGGCTGTCGACATGCTGGTCAGCGAGTGCGACGCGTTCGACAACCGTCTCGAGGATCAACTCGACGGCATCACCCAGGCCGAAGAAGGCCCCGCGAGAACCAAGCTGAAGGCCACCGCGCGCAGGACGGTTGGCGCGTATCTGGGGGTCCCGTCCGGGCCGTTCTTCAGTTCGATCGACACAAACCCGTTCGTACCGGTCAAGGTTGCGGCTCGTGGCCAGCAATCCCTTTCGACCATTGGCGCGGCTCTGGCCTAGGAGGATATTCAATGGCACTCGAAGACGACCAGACAGCATGGCTCCAACTTGCGGCCGCTGGCAAGAGCAAGTCGAAATCCAAGTCGATCAACAAGCAGTTCGAGCACGACAAGCGCCGGCGGCTCAAGATCTCTGCGATCTTCGACGGTCTGCCGAAATCGCACTCCAACTACATCGTGATCGACAGTCAGTTGAAGGCGGCCGAGAAGATGGCCGAGAACGGCGAGTCCAAGGGCGCTTACAATTTTCTCCAAAGCGCCAAGGCGCTCGCCTAGGCCACCGACAAGGGCGCCAGCGGCAAGATCATCGAGCAGGAAATCGAGCAACGGGTCAAGCTGCTCGAAAACACGTTCGAGTACCAGGCCGAGGTGGACGACTTCTTCAGAAAGACCGACGTGGCGCTTGCGGAGATCAAGAAGCTGGAGCCCTGCAGCACGAGATCCAATCGGGTCGACGCCATGACACAACTTACCAAGATCATAGTCCAGGTGCCGTCACTGCGCGCGCCTATCGACAGGATGATGGACACACGCAATCCTCTCCGCGATCGCTTCGCCGCCCGCAGGCTGTGCGATCAGGTTCAGGATGGCGCACGGAATTCGACCTCCTGTCCGATACGGGCCACGATGCGGCGGCGGACAAGTTCAGCGGCCGCGTCTACGCGGTTGAGACCGCTAGAACCGGCTCCAACGGTAGGTACAAGACCGACACACCGGCCGAGCAACATATCGAATCCGCGAACCTCGAGGCGGAAAAGCATATCTCTGAATGCCGCAAGCTCGACAATTTCAAAGGGGAATCGGTTCAGGGCATCGAAGAGGACGATCGCCTCACCAAGGGGACGCGGTCGGAGCTGAACCCTGTCCCATTGGTCGATCAAATCGACGGCGTGCTCCGTGAATTGGAGCGGATGGAAGAAGTCCGCAAAGAGTATCGCGCTCAAAAGGACGAGGACCGGGCTGCGCTACGCAAGACCGGCGCCATCGACCTGGAACTGACGCCAATGCCGCCGCAGTTTCAGGCCTCCGACCTGGTGGACGACATCGACATCGACGTCGATGGAAAGCTCAAGGATGCCGAGGTTCAGCGGGTCGCGGACGAGGCGGGGCAAAAGCTCGCGGCCATTCTCACGGACGAGAACACCGCGCAATCGGTCCTGCTTGATCTGATGGCCAAGTCCGAAGAGCGCCTGCGCGCCGATCTTGGCAAGTCGCTCTTTCCCGGCCTGAAGTTCGTCGATATCTCGGAAAAGCAGCAGCACCTCGTGTCGAAGTTGGCCGCGGAAATGTATGACAAGATCAACAAGGAAGCGCCCAACAGGGTCTCTGCCGACGCGGACCGGTGCGATGGGATGCGTGTCGGTGCCCGTCACCGGTAGCATTATTGCGCTTTGGGGTTTGCTGGAGCATGGGCTTCCCTTTCCGGGAAGCTCGGAAGGATACAACGTACCTTCCCAGAGATCCCGCTATCAAAGAGCGAGTCTGACAAGCATGTCATACGCCGACCCTGTATCCAGGCAACATGTGGCATCCCCGAGGCTAAAAAATCAACATCGTGATTGTGGTGTCAACAGGGTCGCGGCCGGTCGTGAATTGAACCTTCGGTGCTCCAACCCGAGCGAACCGCGACCGACAGGTTTTTCTACCCCCACAATCTATTCGCGTTAAAATTGTGTTTTATTCACAATTTCTAGCAGGTAATGGTCCAGGTTCATGAACGAAATTTCCGAACCCCTTTCAAGTCACAGTAGCCGTTAAATTGTGCTTCTATCCTCGCCTGTCATACGAACCCGGAACCGAACCGGGCCGCGGGTGCTTCTGGTCGACCTCAATCGCTTCGCCAGTTTCCCGACGCTGACGATCGGTTTGCTCACTGCGGCGCTGCGACAGAGGGGCCACCGCGTGAGCGTGCTCTGCCCGCTCGCCTACGACGTTCCAGGCACGCAGCGCGAACGACGCGAGACGATCTACGACTACTGGCACATGAGAGTCCGCCTTTCCGACTCTCCGACGATAGAAAAATTCCGCGATATGGTGCGCGCGCCCCGAGAGTACCTGCGCGACAAGCCACATCCGGCGGTCCTGCGCGAGGTGTCACGACAAATTCACGAGGGCGTGGACGCGGTGCTTCTCTCGGCCTATCTCAACCATAGATCGGCGGTTCGGGAAATCAGTCGTCTGGCGGCGGAACGGGGCGTGCCGGTGCTGCTCGGCGGGCCGATGTACAACTTGCCGGAAGTCGCGCGAGCTTGGCGCGATGTAGACGGGATCACCGCGATCGTCGGGGCCGAAGCGGAATTGTCTGTGGCCGACATGGTCGAGACGCTGGTGGATGGCGGTGACATTACGGCGTTCCCGGGCGTCACGATGCCGGACGGGCGGGTATCTCCGCCCGCACCGCCCCTGCGACCGCTCGACGCCACGCCGTTTGCCGATTTCACCGATTTTCCCTGGGATCGGTATCCGGTGCGAATCGTGCCGATGATGACCGGGCGCGGTTGCCAGTGGGACAAGTGTACCTTCTGCAGCGACGTCATTTCAGCCGGCGGGCGGAGCTTTCGCACCCGATCGCTGGAGCACGTACTGCTTGAAGCGGAGGAGCAGGCACGGCGACACGGCACCCGCAATTTCCTGTTCCTGGATCTCAAGCTCAACTCCTTTCCGGCCATGTTTCGTGGGTTGGCAGAGAATATGCGGCGGCGCGTGCGCGGCGCGGAATGGATCGGAACCGTTCATGTCGATCTGCGTCGCGACAATGGGCTTTCCCGCCACGATCTGAAAGCTGCAGTCGATGGAGGCATGCGGCGCCTGAACTTTGGATTGGAAACCGGCAGTCAGCGGCTGCTCGACGCGATGAACAAAGGCGCTTCGGTGGAGGCCAACAGCGCCTTCATTCGCAACGCACACGAGGCCGGGTTGTCGATCCGCTGTTCAATGTTCACAGGCTATCCAGGGGAAACGGCGGCGGATGTCGAGGCTACTGCCGATTTTCTGGAAGCGCACGCGTCCTACCTCGATCGCATCCGGTTCTGTAACTTCCAGCTCAATCTCGGCACACCAGTTTACAATGCGCTTCTGGAGCGCGGCGGCGAGGACGAACACGTGCTGATCCAAGCGGCGGAAGACGCCCACGCGCTGGCGCGCTACCGCCGGCGCATGTCGCAGGACCGCGCCTATCGCCGCGCCAAGACCCGCGTCCTACGATATGTCCACGAGATCAATCGGCAGCCAATCCGAGATTCGGCGCGACAGTTCGACGGTCTCATGTGATCCGCGGTTGGCGCCATATTCTGCCACGGTTCGGTGCGGATACGCCTGTCACGGGCAGCCCGCTGGCACGTCGGCTGCGGCAGCTCTCTCCACTTGAACGGATCGAGGAAGCGCACGCTTTCCATCGGCAATTCTCCAACGCCAACGGAATCGGTGCGGCGGCCGCACGTCGACGCTGGGCCGAAATCCGGCATGGCCTCCTGCGTCATGGGCACTACGACCATACAGCCGAGGAACTCAGCTTCGGCGCACGGGTCGCCTGGCGCAACCACGCGCGTTGCATCGGCAGGCTCTTCTGGTCGAGCCTCGTGGTCTTCGACCGCCGCAATGTTCGGAACGTCGAGGACATGGCCGGCGAGATCGGCACACACCTCGCCTTCGCACTCGGCGACGGGCGGGTCCGCTCCGCAATCTCGATCTTTCCGCCCGTACGGCCCGGTCACCTGCCGGCATATGTGGAAAGCGCACAGATCACGCAATACGCAGGACATATCGACACCGGTGGGAAAGTGATCGGTGACAGGGCCAACACCGAAGTCACGCGCGTGGCGCAGTCGCTGGGCTGGCGGCCGCCGGAGGAGCCGGGACAGTTCGACCTCCTGCCGGTCATCCTGCGCGATGAGAGCGATCGCCGCGTGCTGGCGGAGTTCCCGCGCAACCTTGTGCGCCAGATCGAAATCAGGCATCCCGACTGCCCCGAAATCGCGGAAATTGGTCTGCGCTGGTATGCAGTCCCAGTGGTGAGCAACATGATCCTGACCATTGGCGGGATCGATTATCCCTGCGCTCCCTTCAACGGCTTCTACATGTCGACGGAGATTGCCTCGCGCAATTTCGCCGACCGCAACCGCTATGACCTCTTGCCCGACGTGGCCCGCGCGCTTGGTCTTTTGCCAGGCGGCCGACCCGTCACCTTCTGGCAGGACACAGCTCTGACAGAACTGAACCGCGCCGTTGTCCATTCCTTTAATTCCGCCGGCGTCACGATGGTCGACCATCACACCGCAAGCGAACAGTTCATGCAATTCTCTGCCCGCGAGACAGCGCAGGGCCGCCGGGTCGCCGCCAACTGGAGCTGGATCGTGCCTCCCCAGGCCAGTGCTGCTTGCGAGGTTTTCCACCTTCCGATGCAGGATTTCGCGCCGGTCCCTAACTACTACCACGGCCGCGCAGAAGACGGATACAAGCTTATGCCGTTCCACGGTGATCGCTTGCGCTCGCGTTTCATGGCCCGACTTGATGCAAAAAGACGGCGCTGGAAGCTGCGGCAGCGCCATTCCTGACCGTATCTGGCAAGAGGTCATTCGCTGCCACGCCTGTCATCCGCCAGCCCCTCGAGAACTCGGTCTAGAGCGCCTGCCTCCCGACGAGGCGATCGAGGGCCGCGATGCGCGCCTCATAGTCCATGAGCACATCGGCCGCGGTCGGGTCGTCATCCAGCGCACAGGCCTCCGCCTTCTCGATCCAGATCCGGATCAGATTTCTCGAAAGGTCATGGCGACGGCAGAGAGCCCGAGGCGGCCAAGATTCCCGCATTGCGGCGTCTTGAGTTCCAGAGACTGCGGTGCGGGAAAAAAGCCATCACAGAAGAAAGAGTGGCAACCACACCAGGAAGACAATGAACATGACGACCACCCAATTCTGCCTTTCTTTGGCGCCTTCGACTTGAGCGGATCGTGACACGCGTTCCTTGCCGCAGACAGAACAGGTCCAGCGCGTGAATACGTCGTCCATCTGGTCGTCATAGTAAGATTCAATTACGACGATCCAATGACCGAGCTTTCTGCAAAGCCAATCATGCCTGAGAAAGTTCATTCAATCCTCCGAGCCAGTGTTTGGCTTCCAAAAATCTGAGAGTGGTCAACTGCAGCGGCGGTGTTTACAGCGTAACGCTACGCCAGGGACACCCGGTTCGTTGAACCAGCCTTGAGCAGAAGAAGATCCGCGCGTGCCCAGATCAGGTAGCACCCGAACATGATGACCGGCGCCACGATCTGCCCGACGCCTTGAACCTCCTGAGCGTGCGCCAATTGCCGAAACAATTCGATTGTGAGACCGATAAGCGCCGGGGCGCGGCTGATGACGACCGCAAGCCGGAACGCGCGGGGCAGCCGATTACGGGCGGGCTCCATTCCGTAATCTTCAGGAACGATCGCGGTTCCCAATTTGCCGCCCGCCAGAAGGGTGCCGGATACCAGCGCCAGCACGACGTCACCGAAAAAAATCAGAGAGGCAGTCAGCGCCATTGCGCCGAGAAAGGAAAGGATATCGCCCATACGGTTCAGTTGGATGTCGGGCGGCGCGCCGTCCTTCCAGGCCCGATGATAAACCTCGCCCGCGACCAGGAAAATCGCGATGGCGAGCGTCAACCAGGACGCACCGGGGCTGCCGAAGAAGTAGGCGTTGAGCAATTCGACGATGCTTGTCCCGGCTCCGCTTGCGGCCTCGGTGAATTGCAACGCGATTCCTGTCGCGAGAGCGATTAGGTTGCCCAGGTTGTACAATCCGCCGGGGCCATGCAATCGCCGTCGTAGAGCAATTCGGATAGACGATCCGAAACGCTTTTCGGCGACGGGGCGGTCGTCAGTGTGAAATCTGATCGGCGCTGTCATGATATCGTCCCTTCTTCGTCGAAGTCAGCGGCGCTTTTCGCCGCGTCGCGACTAAGGAAGCATCCTGCCGCTTCAATCCGTCAGTGCGAATTTTCTCCGGGAACATCGCTGACGGCGCGGCAGCCATGCGTCCCCTGCGCAGCCACGGAGTTCCAGAAAAAATCGGTTTCGGAGTTCTGGAAGTCTTCCAGAAATTTGCCGGTGTGATGCACTCAACATCTGACCGACACAGGGAATGGTGCCGTGCAGTCCCTTCGGGACAAATGACCAATCCTGCAGTTTTCAACCAGACCGGTTCACAACTGTTGCGAGAATACTCCGGCCAGACGCGCCACGGCTGGGCCCATCTGGTCTATCGGCACCGCGGCAAATCCCAGTTGCAGGGCATTCGGAGGCGACTCGTTCACATAGAAAACCCTGAGATCACGCGCCACCAGATCGATCTCGGATGCCGCGCTGTAGACGGCAGAGGTGGGAATGCTGGCCGGGAGATGGGCGATCAACTGCAGACCTCCCGGCGGACGGACGACTTTGATCGTGTTTCCGAACTCCGCTTCGAGCGCCTCGGCAAGGCATGCCCGCCGCTGTGCATAAAGCTTGCGCATCTGAGAGATGTGGCGCGTGAAGTGCCCATCGGCCATGAGATCCGCCAGCGCCCCCTGGACGTGTAGCGGTGGCTCCGTGGCCGCGATGAATGCGCGCTGCTCGAACGCTTCGACATGGTCCGGCGGCACGACGAGGTACGCGGTGCGCACCGATGGCGCAAAGGTCTTGGAGAAGGTGCCGACGTAGATGACTCGCCCCGAGCCGAGAGCGTAGAGCGGTGCGAGCGGCTGGCTGTCGAATCGGTATTCGCTGTCGTAATCGTCCTCGATGATCCAGGCGCCGGCATCGAGTGCCCAGTCGAGCAGCCGCTTCCGGCGACCGGCATCGAGCGCGACGCCCGTCGGCCAGTGATGGGCAGGTGTGAGGTAGGCACCGGCGCAGCCGCCCGGTGCGCCCATAAGGCGGTCGGCGTCCAAACCCCGATCGTCGACCCGGACGGGGAGCAACTGGTGACCCGCCGCCTTGAGCACGCGTCGTGCGACAACATAGCCTGGGTCTTCAACTGCGATTGTGGAACCGCGCGGCCAAAGAACGGCCGAGACGGCGGCGATCGCCGATCTGACCGAGGTCACGACGATCACCTGCTCGGGGTTGCAGCGGACACCACGCGAGGCGCCCAAGTAGCCGGCGATCTCGCGACGCAATGCCGTAAGTCCACCGACATGCGCGTAGTCCAACAGAAACGGATCGTCGCGCGCGGCCTGCCTCGCCAGAAGCCGCGACCAGAGCGACCTCGGGAATGCATCGAAGGCGGGGATGCCGGGCTGGAAGGCAACGGCCGCGGGCTCCTTGACACGATAGAGCTTTTGCAAGTGCTTTTGCGCAGGGTCGATTGGCTTAGTTCCGGAGCTTCCCGCTCGTGCCCGCCTGGAGATCTGCGATCCGGAAAGTCCAGGCATCACCAATGTGCTCGACCCGCGCTGTGTCTCCACGAGACCTTCAGCCTGAAGCACCTCGTAGGCCTGTAGCGTCGTGGCGCGCGACACTTGGAGATCAGCCGCCAGTACGCGGGAGGACGGCAGAGCAGTTCCCGATTTCAGATCGCCATGGGCAATGGCCCGCCGGATTTCATCTGCAATCTGCTTGTACAAAGGCGTATCCGCCTGTCGGTCGGGACAGAGCCAGTTGAGCAGTACAGTCTTTCTGCGTGTTTGGGGCGGCATTGCGGCCTACAGCTATCGGTTTATCGACAGGTATCACACGGCGGCACGGATGACGAATGCGATCGCCTAAGGCAATGACCTGTCAGATCGCGACCCGCTTTCTCTCAACCTGAAACGGTTCGTTGAAAATAGCTGATGCGGCGCCACCGCATTGGACCGATCCAAAATACCCCGCGAGAACCCCGCAGAGGAGTCGCGCCGCAGTTTCGAACTGCATCCGCAGAATTCTCTGTTTCAGCCGTGCGACTAACGGCGCGATGAAAGCAAACAACACATCCGCGGTGCCAGTCTTGATTGGTCCGACGCTCCTACAACGCCTCCGCTCCACTGCTAGGGGCCGCACCGGCCTCCGGTTCTCGTGAGCCGCGGAGCAGCAGCATCCAAAACACAGGTTCAAAGGCTGCAATGGCCTAACAGCGACGATTGTGCTGGCAAAAGTGAAAAAGTGCCTGGTCCACTGAGCAAACCTTGCCGCGTGCTGCAGCAAAGGGCGGCTGCTATTCATCAGCAGCCTTTTGGCGTCGGTGCCAAATCATGCCTGTCGAATGAGGCGGGTGGCAATCGTTCCCTGCGAAAGAATGAACCGGAGCAATTCGGCTGGCGAGCATCTCGGTCACTCGAACACCTGGTGCCGGGATCGCCTTTTTTCGTTTCGCGTCGCGTTCGACTGGAGCTGCAGAAGCCGGGCAAAATTGAGCGGCAGGAGAAGTGCATGAAGAATGAGAACAGGGCCGAGCTCCGCAAGGATTGCGTAGAAAATGAAAAGCACATTCGAAATAATTGCAAAGGTTCTAAGGCGCGCACCTGTCCGCGCATAGAATGCCAGGATGACAAATAGACCAGCAAGGATGCCGAGACCGTCGACGATCATCGCCCAAGACACGCCGATGCCTCGTGCCGACGGAGCAAGAAGATCGTCAATACCCTCACTCGAGACGCTCCTGAGTTAATGAGTGACGCGACATCCGGAACGGCACGCACGCAATGCGCTAGCTCATCCTAACGACGGTAAGCCGCCTATTGGCATGATCAGGGATCGGCACGGCATGCGGTATGACCACTTCGGAGGTTTTCGACCGGACCGGTCAGGGCATGCGCGGGAGCAATAAGGCACGGTACCGGTCATCGGTGTTCAGGAGCTCCGAGCCCTTCGGGGTCCAGCTGAGAACCTGTAATTATTGTGCCGAACAGGTCTGGTCCATTCGAATC
>CAVRIG010000020.1:0-356242 GCA_963721175.1 uncultured Alphaproteobacteria bacterium
GCCGACGTGCGTTCACATGACCGAAGCGGAAATCGCCATGATCGGGAACAGGAAGTCTTAGTTGCTCAGCAAGATACCGCAGGCTGTCCGCCGCGACATCGCCCTCGCGGGACGGAAATCGCGCATGCTCGTGAAAAAATCGCAGCTGGAACGCCACCCAGACACGACTTGACCTATTGAAGCCCTCGATCAACGCAACGTCGTCGAAGGCGAGACTCCATATCTCGATGAACGACCGCTTCGACATGGTCTCCCCGCTTGGCACAAGGGCAAGACTTCAAGCATCAAGTCGTGGGGTCAACAGATAACCCGTTCGACACATGTTCTGCGAGACGTCCAAATATGCACGTTCGGCCTGTTGGGCCTAGCAACCAGTATCGGTCACGATGGTTCAATTGTGAACCGGCAGGAAGGGCATCCAATCCATCACCTTAAAGGACAAAAGCACTGACTTAAATTCTGTCACGATCGCCCCACCTCGTGCAGCTGACCGGTTTCAGAGATCCTCCAACATCTCTTTTGCGCGGGCAACGGTGATGTCGTCCAGATCAACGATGGCCCTAGCCACTCTGTCAATGTCGCTGCCTGATGCGCCCGCGCTGATCGCGATGTTTCGCGCGTGCAGCGCCATGTGTCCCCGCTGGATACCTTCTGTCGCGAGCGCGCGCAGAGCCGCCATGTTCTGCGCGAGCCCAACCGCGGCTGTGACCTCCGCCAGTTCCGTGGCGCTTTACTTGCAGCAGAGCAAGTGCAGCGCGCGCGGCCGGGTGGGTCTTGGTCGCGCCGCCTACCAGCCCGAGCGCCAGGGGCAGTTCGATTGTGCCAACCAGATGTCCATTCGCGCCGATCTCCCAGCGGGTCAGCGACGTGTAACGCCCGTCGCGCGCCGCATAAGCATGTGCGCCCGCCTCGATCGCGCGCCAATCGTTGCCGGTGGCCACCACGACCGGGTCGATACCGTTCATGATGCCCTTGTTGTGGGTGGCCGCCCGGTAGGGATCGACAAGCGCCAAGGCGCAGGCCTCGATCATGCCGCGCGCCACCTCCGCTCCGTCGAGTTCCGCGGTATCGAGCGTCGTCGGGTCCAATTCCACGCGCGCCCGGGCGAGCCGCAGATCGGCGAGGTTCGACAGTATCCGCAGGCGTACCCGGCCCCCGGAGACGCGTTCGACTTCGGCGCAAGCCGCTCGGCCATCGTGTTGACGGTATTTGCCCCCATCGCGTCGCGCACATCGACGATCAGATGCATCACGATCATCGTCCCGACGGGTGTGTCGCGAAAAATATGGACCTCGACATCCCGGCAGCCCCCTCCGAGATCGACAAGCAGCGGGTCTACTGCATTGGCCATCTCGATCAACGCAGTCCGATCTGCCAGGAGGCGCTGACGCGCGCCGTCGGGATCGGACAGACCCAGCACCTGTATCTGCGCCCGCATAAGAGGTTCGGTGCTGTCGGTGAAGAAGCCGCCGTTTTCGCGCGCGATCCGCGCCATGTAAGAGGCCGCCGCCACCACCGAAGGCTCCTCTACCGCCATCGGCACAAGGTAGTCGCGCCCGTTGACGGTGAAATTCGTCGCGACGCCGAGTGGCAGTTCGAACTTGCCTATGACGTTTTCGATCATCCCGTTGGCGATTGGCAGCGGCAGCGCGTCGCTCCCGGCAAGTGCTTCGCACGCCGCAGGATCCAAATCTGCCGCCTTGCCGACGAGCTCTCTCCGCGCGTCAGGTTCAAGATCGCGCATGTTCTCGATCCGCGAGCTCAGTCCCTTTACCGCGCCTGTCTTTCCGGTCATCGGCCACTAGCCCCTTCAGTCCCGATGTTTCCTTACGGCGCCCGTCCGGCACATTATAGTGGCGATGTTCAGCGCATCAAACGGAACATAAGCTTGGTTTCAAGCTCTGAACCCGGATCTACCGCGCGACGACCATCTCCCGTCGCAAGGTGTTTTCCCTACTGACCCAAACATTTTTCTGCTGCAGTGCGGCGTGAAATGGTTGAATTGCTGCGATGCAGCATTACCTTGGAGTTAATCAAAACGGCACACTAGTTAATCAAAACGGCACACTAAACGCTTCTCAAAGGAGACCCGACATGGCCAAGCAGAGCACAAAATCCGCAGCTAACGACATTCAAAGTCTCTTCGATCCGCAAGGCTACCAGGACGTCTTCAAGACCTGGGCCAGCATGAACGAGCGCATGATGTCGCTCGCCATTGAGGCTGGAAGCCGCGGGACCGACATTGCGAGCGAGACCGCGAAGGAAACATTCTCGAATGTCCGCGACCTGACGCAGGCGCGCGAAGAGCCGGCCGCCTACGGCCAAGCTTACACTGATTTCCTACAGAAGCAGACCGAGCTCTTCACGCGGACCGTCCAAGCCTATGCAACCGAGACGCAGAAGGTCGGTGGTGAAACCGCCGAGCTGGCCTCCAAAGCCGGCGAAGAAGTGACCGGCAAGATCGCAGCGAACACCGAAGGCGCGGTCAAGACAGCGCGTTCGGCGGCCAACAAGGCCGCCTGAGGCGTCAAGCCGAAAACATATTCAGATCATCAACGGCGGGTCCCGCGAAGGGCCCGCCGTTTTTCTGTCAGACGGGTAGTCCAGCGACTTACGGCGTGGCCGGGGTCCCTCCACGAAAGACCCGAAGCAAAGGTCAGCCTTTAGGGCCTGTAAGGTGATGGATTGGATGCCCCTCCTGCCGGTTCACAATTGAACCATCGTGACCGAAACTGGTTGCTAGGGTCTGGACTTATAACCAATAGATCACGGTTGCAGCGAGCGCGATCGCCGACAGGAAGACCTTGGGGCATCTGTCGTATCGGGTAGCCACACGCCGCCAGTCCTTGAGCCTGCCAAACATGATCTCGATGCGGTTGCGGCGTTTGTACCGGCGCTTGTCGTATTTGACGGTTATCTTGCGCTGCTTGCGACCGGGGATGCAGGCTCGTATCCCTTTGTCTTTCAATGCTTCTCTGAACCAATCTGCATCGTAGCCGCGATCCCCGAGAAGCCAGCCGACCTTTGGCAGACTGCTGAGCATGGCCCGCGCGCCGATGTAATCGCTGACTTGTCCGGCGGTGACGAACAAGTCGAGTGGGCGGCCCTGGCTGTCGCAGATGGCGTGCAGCTTTGTGTTCATGCCGCCTTTGGTCCGACCGATCAGGCGTCCCCGTTGGTCATTGCGCCCCCCTTTTTCACGCCCATGCTGGTCGCTGTCCGGTGGGCCTTCAGATATGTCGCGTCAATCATCACGGTCTTCTCCTCGCCGTGCCCTGCGGCCAGACCGATCATGATCTGCGCGAAGATACCCTTGTCACTCCACCGCTTCCAACGGTTGTAGAGCGTTTTGTGCGGACCGTATTCCGCAGGCGCGTCACGCCAACGCAACCCATTGCGATAGATGAAGATAATCCCGCTCAGAACACGCCGATCATCAACGCGTGGCTTGCCGTGGGACTTCGGAAAACAGGGCTCAAGACGCGCCATCTGCGCATCCGACAGCCAGAAGAGATCAGACATGTTCACCGCTCAATTTTCGATCGGTGAATCACGCAAACAAACGAAAATCAATGGGTCCTGACCCTAAGACGGTTTTATTGGTTTGGGTTTTCCGATGCTCTGGTTTTTCGAAAACGAAGCATTTTGGTTCATCCGATCAGCAGCAAACACGAAACTAGGGTGCCCCAGATCGCCAGCATCATATGCGTCGCTTGTGACCCAAAATGGCAATACCAATAGCAAAAGTATTCTCCGCCGATCAAAAAACCGGTCCAGTTGATGGTAAAGGCCAGTGCCCCAAGCAATGCGAGCAGGCGCGCGGTTTCAGACGGAACAAGACCAAAGAGGGAAAGGGCCATAAGCAGTCCCCCGGCGGTCAGCAAAAGGGCGGTCACGGTTTCAGACGACACCATCAGATAAAAGACCGCACGCACTGCCTTCGGATTGGTGATCTTGCGGTGCTGGACAACCGCGAAATCATCGGGGTAAGTCAGTTCCATCAGTTCAAAATTCATGACCATGGCGACCGCGGCTTCATTCAGACGCGGAAACATCCAATTGTTGAAAACACCCGAAACCATCCATCCGCCAAGGCAAAAGGTCAGCACTGTTTGCGCAATGGGCAGAGCAATATCGTTCATTTTTAGCCTTCTTGCAGGGAAAGCTTTTGTAGATCGGCGACCAATGCGCAGAACCCCTTGGCCACAGCCTTGATATCAAGATATCCGGCTGCGGCGTTGGCGCTGGATGCATCGCCCACAGCTCCCTTGCGGTTCAAATCCTGTGCAAGCCATGCCAGGTTCGCCGAAGCGCCATGGTAGCCAAGCTTTGCGGAGCTTTGATCAAGCTCCGTTTGTGCGCTCTGAAAGTCCTCAGCCTTTTCCATAGCAACAAGGTCTGGACGCAGAGCCAGCATCACAGAAGTCTCCGACAGACCAGCGTGAATGTCGATGATGGGGCCTTCATAGGAATAGATCTCCTGCCACCGGCCAAGCCGTCCCCAACTTGTCGTTACAACGCGCAGACCGATCCTCTGGCGCAATTCGCGCGCTGCAATCTCCATGGGTGCTACGTTGCCCCCGTGACTTGTCACCATGATCAGGGTTTGCGGTCCGGCGCGCGCAACGCTTTCACCGATATCGATCCAGACACGGGTTACCGTATCCCAGACGACAGTCAGCGTGCCAGGAAAGTCGATGTGCTCATTGGATTTGCAGACCTCCTGCACCGGCAGGAAAGTTACGGGCGCGTCGCCGGGCAGCGCCGCCACACAGGCCGCGATCATCCCTTCGGCAATCATGCTGTCGACGCCAACGGGTAGGTGTGGACCGTGCTGTTCCGTGGCCGCAAGTGGCAGAACGACGATCCAATCCGCAGCACCATCGCCAAAGCGTCCGGACGGCATGTCGCGCCAGTATCGCTCGGGGATCATGCCTCGGCCTCCTGTGCGGCAAGTGCCTCGATCTCGACGACGAATTCCGGTTTGGTAAAACCGGAAACGATCATCAGGGTCGAGGCGGGCGGCGATGTCAGGCCCACGAGCCACGCATCGCGCGCGGCCATGTATCCTTCCATGTAGCTGCGATCGGTGACATATGAGTTGAGCCGCAGGATATGTCGCCGGTCCATGCCCGCCTCGGCAAGGATATGGTCGATGTTGTGAAAGCAGATCTGCGCCTGAGCATTCACCCCGACGGGCACCGTGCCGTCTGGTGCAATGCCGAGTTGCCCGCTGATCGTCACAAGCCGTGTTGGATGTGCCATGACGCCGTGGCTATAGGCTGCAAAGGGCGCCGCGATTGCTGCGGGAGTGAGCGCTTTCATGTCAAAACCTCTTGGAGGCCTGGGTAAGCGTAGCCGCCCAACGGGTCATAGATGTAGTCGGGATGCTCCCAGCCGATCAGCTTACCAGGGTTCAGTAATCCCTTGGGATCGAATGCTTTTTTCATATCGATCAGCTCCGGATTGGCATCGCTACGGTTGCCTTCTTCCCAAGTATAGGCATGTGGGTTCCAGATTTCGCATCCCATCGCCTCCAGCTCTGCGATCAAGGTTTTGAGTCGCGCCTCGGTCGAGAATCGCACCATTGGCAAGCTACCCATCCGCACCGTGCCGGCGCTGCGGGTGAACTCGACGTGGTTGATCACCTCACCTTCAAACTGCGCGGCAATTTTCATACAGGCACCAATATCATTTTCGGGAAAGCCCATCTGCAGGTAGGTCATTTCAGGATCGGTCTTGAGCGCACGCAGTGTCGTATGGTTCCACATCAGGTGGTGCAAATGTGGCAGGCCCTTACTTTCTTCGTCCGTCGCCGTGTCCGCCCTGAAGGCGATGCGCCCACCCGCGCGCTGCACCATATCCGCAAGGGCCGCGATTGAATTGGGCGCGACCTTGATACACAAAAGGTTGTCGCCTTCCTCCAGAAACTTGCGGTGGCGGGTAAAATAGTCGAAAGGGGCGGGCGCCTGCACTGCGCCCAACTGCTTGAGCCAGAACCCGTCGGTGCGTCCGATGCTATACCCCGCCTCAAGACAGGTCTTCCAATCCTTGAACGCCACCAGCACGGCGATCCAATCGGGCGCGGGCGCAAGGGGCAGTTCCACTTCGGTGATGATGCCCGTCAGACCATAGGCATGATGCGCGTGCATGATGTCAGGGCCAGTAAGATCAATCAGACGCGGCGTTGCCTCCATCGTGGCCATGCGAATGCGCGAGATGTTGCCCGGCACCGCAAGCCCGCCCCATGTGATCGAGCCGACACCCCCGGAGCCGCCAGAGATGAACCCGCCGATGGTGGCCGTTTCGCGGGTGGACGGATGCATACGCAACTCCTGACCGACGGCGGTTTTGCAGGCGTCATCAAGGTCGCCAATTAAAACGCCCGGCTCGGTTAACACAACGCCGTTGCGTATGTTTTTGATCTGATTGAAGCTGGCGAGGTCGAGAACAATTCCGCCGGCCAGCGGCATACTTTGTCCGTAATTGCCCGTGCCCGCGCCGCGCGCAGTAACATAGATGTCGAGGTCATAACATGCGGCCAGCACCGTGAGCACTTCGGCTTCAGTGCGGGGCGATACCACCGCATCGGCGACGACATGATCCAGCCGGTCTTTGAGAACAGGCGAATACCAAAAGAAATCACGGCTTTTTGCCCTAACGGCTTTTACTGCGGTCTGCATTGGAATGTCGCCAATGCGCAACGTCAATTCGGCGATTTCGTTCATGGGTTCATTCCTTCCAGCCTATCAAGCTCCGCATATTCGGGCGGCGTGGTGTCAATGCTTTGACCGGCCCGCAAAACCATACGGTCGTGCAGGGGGCGGGCGGCAAATTCGCTCCAGTGCCGGGCGGAAAAGAGGATCATGTCGGCGGAGGCTCCGACGGCCAATCTGCCCATTTCGGGCGCGCCGATCAAAGCTGCGGCGTCCCCCAAAACGGCTGCGGGCCAGTTATCGACAGGATGATTCAGCTGCATCATGCGCATCGCATCTCGGAAAAGCTCAGGCACATCGAGATCGCCGTAGGCGTAGAATGCATCGCGGGTGTTGTCAGAAGCGATCGCCACAGGAATGCCACGCGCGCGGATTTCCCTCAGCGGTGCAATGCCGCGTTGCCGCGGGGACCCATGCTGCTGACGATCCTGCAGATACATGTTGCATAAGGGAAGGGCGACAATTCCGATGCTCGTTTCTGACACCCGGTCCAACGTTTTCGAGACGCTGCTTTCATCCTGCACCGATAGCGCGCAACAATGTCCGACAAGCACGGGCCGCTCGAACCTGTGCCGGTGCAGCGTGCACGCCACAGCGTCAAGGCAATCGGACTCCGGATCAAGGTTTTCGTCGGCATGAAAATCAAGGCTCAGATCGTGGTCAATGGCACATCTGACGACCCGGTCCAGATCGTCATGCAAACCCGGACCTTTCTGAAGAAAGAAGCTGAGATTCCGGGACGTGGTGGTTTTCGCGGCGGCGACAAGCCGCATTAACCAATCGCGATCCATCATGATGCCGGTAAACGGGCAAAGCTGCACATTGATGCGCCCGGCCCAATCCTGCGCGACTTCGCGCATGACTTCGAACCGCTGGTCGAATGTTTCGGGTGACGCATCAACATGAGTCCGCAAGAGCGCGGTGCCATGCGCATAGGCGCTGGCAAGACTGAAATCGCAGCGTGACCGCAGGTCTTCGGCGGATTGCCATGTGGCAAATTCAGCAGCCGCTGCCTCGATCGCGCCGACGAAGCTGCCGTCGGGGTTCGGGCTGCGGGGCCATACCTGTCCCTTGTCGATATGGGTATGGCAATCCACCGCCGCAGGCCAGACCATACGCTGTTTCAAGTCGATCCCATCCAGCCCGGATGCCCCGGCGGGCTGGATGTTTGCGATCTTGCCATTCTCGACAACAAGATCGATCGGAACCAAACCGTCGCTTGCTTCCTGGCTTGCGGGCAATGACACCGCTGTTGCCGGCACCCGCAGGTTCAAAAGGACAATGCGCTTACTGTGCGCCGCACGAACAATTCGCTGAGTGAGGTCGGCCCATTTCACGCTTGTGCGGCCACCAAAGTTTTTGCGCGCGCCTTCATGTCTTCCAGCCCATCCTCTGCCGTCATTGACGCACAAATACTTGTCAAGCGGCGGGCCTGATCCACCGGCCATGGCGTCCCACGATGCAGAACCGCTCGCTGATCCCAGATCAATACATCGCCCGGCGTCCACTTGTGAGAATAGACATAGGCGGGTTGCGTGCATTCGGCCAGAAGCGCCTCAACGAAGGTCATTGCGGCTTCGTCCTCCATTCCGACAACTCCGTTTACATGGCTGGCGACATAGATCGCTTCCAGTCCATTGACGGGGTTGGTCCAGACCGCGGGCCAGTGTTGCTCCGGCCATTTGTGAAACATCGGAAGCGCCGCCAGTTCTGCCGAAATTTTGGCACGCGATTGCGAAAAATGGTGGCGGAATACCATGCCGCGCAGCGCTTCCTTCTTGTCAGCGGGCATGTCCGCGAATGCTGCGCGGGTCGACGCCAGCTCTGTTGCGCCGCCCGTCTTGGTCACGACATGGGCGGTCAGCACGTTGGTAATTGCAGGCACCGGCATGAAGGTACTGTCCGAATGCCACAGCAGGTTTGCCTTGAGGTTCAGCGTGTGCAGATCCATCTCTCCGGTCACGCCGCCGTCCTTGGTCATGTTAGATACTTCGGGGATCTCGAAGGCTTCGTCCTTTTGGCGCACATCCGCGAAACGATCCTCGATCGGGCCAAAAAGGCCCGTGATCCTCAGATGGGTTTCGGGCGTCATGGACTGACTGCGAAAGAGCAGGGCGGAATGCGTTTCAAACAGGTTGCGCAATTCGGCGAAATGTCTGGTTTCTGTCACATCGTTCAGGTCGATGCCGTCAACATCGACGCCAAAAGTCGGTGTCAGGGGGCGGGTGGTAAGCTGTGTCATTGGTCGGTTTCCCAAGTAAACTGGCGCGCAGGCCGCATGGCGAATACAAAGTGTTCTGACGAACCGGATTACGTTGGGGGGGACACTCCCGATCCAGATAACCAAGTTCGCGTACACACGCGAGATATGGCCCGTTATCTGTGCCAGAGAATAGAGAGGTCATACTTGCAGGACGTTCGAATTACAAGCCGTGTTAGCCCGGCAGTTCATTCAACTGCCGGGCAAGAGAGGATCACGACTCCCAATATATATATTTCGGGTCGATCTGTTGTGAGATGTGGACCTCGCCACCGATCAGATTGGATTTCTGGTGGTTGAACAGCGACCGCCAGTAGGGCTGGATCAGCACCCCTTCGTCGCGCATGATCTGTGCCGCCTCTGCCATCAGTTCCTGACGCGCCGTCACATTTGGTTCTTCAAGCGCCTGTTCGACAAGTTCGTCCAATCTTGCGTTCGCGACCCCTGTTTCATTCCATACGGCGTCGCTGGTATAGCCGAGCGCGTAGGTCTGAACGGCCAGAGGACGGTGGTTCCAGATCGAAGTCGAGAACGGATACTTGTCCCAGTCGTTCCAGAAGGTCGATGACGGCATGACGGTCCGTTTGACCTTGATGCCTGCGTCGCGCAGCTGCGCCGCAACAACGTCGGCAGAGTCCTTCATGAACCCAGTGTCGAGCGACACCAGATCATGCTCAAAGTCTTCCATGCCGGCCTCTTTCATCATTTCAAGAGCGGCCGCAGGATCGTACACCGGCTTCGGCATTGGCGTGTATTCCGGATGCACGGGTGCGATATGGTGGTTTTCTGCCACGGTGCCCTGACCCGACATCCCAAGTTCCAGTACCAGGGCGTTGTCGACTGCCATAGCAAGTGCCTTGCGCACGTTCACGTCGGCATAAGGCACCATTCCCTCAACTTCCACCTTCTGATGTGGCCGCATCAGAATCGTGCCCGAGGTTGCGATCTCGTTACGCTTCCAGCCATCGAGTGCATCGAACACCGCGACGTATTCGCCCTCTGAGGCGTAGATATGGTCGATCTCGTCCGCCTCGGCGGCGGCGGCCCATGCGGCGGGGTCTTCTCCGTAGTCGATGAACTCGATGCGGTCCATCCAGGCACCGTTGCCTTCATTCCACCATGTGTGATCCGTGTTGCGTTCCAGCACCGCCATCTGTCCGACCTCGTACCGGGTCGGAACATAAGGTCCGGTGCCAACCGGATCAGATATCATCTTCTGCGCGTCGAAAGACGGATGCACGATCATCGCCGGATAGTCGGACAGGTTGGATATCACAGCGATGTCCGGCTTGTTCAGCGTAAGCCGGACGGTCAGTTCGTCCAGCGCCTCGGCTCCGCCTGCGCGCAGCTTGCCGGTGTCCGGATCGACCAGTGCCGCCATCCGGGCCGCCATCGTGTTGCCTTCGACGGAACTGTCGGCAAAACGTTCAATGTTATAAACAACGTCAGCTGCGGTGAAAGGATCCCCGTTCGACCACTTAACGCCGGGCCGCAGGTTCAGCGTATAGACGGACGCATCATCAGAGACTTCCCATGATTTCCATCAAAACCGGCTCGTATGTGCCATCGCTGTTATACGCCACCAGTGGTTCGAGCCACCCGCGCGCGAAGTTGGCCAGTGTATTGAAGTCGAAAGTGCTGGGGTCTTTCATTCCGCGAATGACAGCCTGCATTCGTACAGTGCCGCCCTTCTGCGCGTCGGTCGCGGCGCGGGCTTGCGGGGCGGTCAGGCCCAGCAGGCCGTAAGCGACGGTAGCCGAGGCGCCAAAGGTACTTGCCGTGGCAAGAAACTCCCGGCGGGTGACGCCATCGGAGGTGTCGCGCGCCACTTTGGCGGATTCGATTACGTGATCAGGCAAAGGCCGACCGGAACGTGTCAGGTAAGTCATTCAGAAACCCATTGGCAAAGGCCGTCTGATAAGATCAGCGGCCACACAAATACCGCGTGGCGTCTCGTTGCATTAACGAGACCCAAGCGGCCCTAAGTCCTGTGCCAGAGGATTATGCTTAACGTTAACGAGCGAAAAATGAGTTCGAGCAAGAGAAACTTCCGTCATCGGGCAGGAGAATTCCGCCGAAGCCCATGATCTGCCCATTATTAATGCAGGCGCGGCATTCAGACCCCGGACGGCGCAGACCGGTGTTCCCGCGGCGTCCTGATATACCGTGCCTTGAATGCGCGTGAAAATGCAGAGGGCGATGTGAAGCCGGTCGCTTCGGAAATGACGTTCACACTTTGATTGGTGCTGGTCAGAAGACCATGCGCCTCTTCCAGTCGCAAACGCAGATAGAATTCCGATGGGCTGATGCCAAAGGCTTTCTTGCAATGTCGGCGCAACTGTTTGGTGCTTACACCAAGACGACCGGCCAGTGCTGCGATGTGAATGGGTGCCCCCAGATTGGCCATCATCTCGGCCCTCATCCGCAGCACGAGGGGGTCCACCGTCTTGGCGGGGCGTTGTGGGGCGTCGCTGGCACGAACGGGGCCGTGCACCATCGCGTCCGACACCATACCGGACAGCCCGGGGCTGACCGATTGCGCGATCCAGGCCAGCATTGCATCGCTCGTTGCCATCCCGCCCGCCGTTGTCAGTCGCGGACCATCAAGACAGTAAATCTGGTCGCTGACGGCTATGTCGGGCCATGCTTCCCGAAAAGCGCCTTCTGCATCGTGGTGCAAAACCGTGCGATACCCGTCCATCAACCCCAGATCCGCAAGGATCATGGTTCCGCTGTCCACGCCGCCCAAGGTTGCCCCGTTCTTGTTCATGCGCGCAAGAAAAGCACGACACCGCGCGGTCACATTAGCCAGCGGGTCATATCCCGCGCAAAGCAGAACAAGGTCGGTTTTGCGAATTGCCGACCAGTCCGTCGCTTCCGGAACCACAGTTGCGCCATTGGATGCAACGACCGGTGCATTCGTGCTTGTCAGTGTCTGGCAACTGACAACCTGCGTGCCTGCGCATTTGTTTGCAAGCCGCAGTGTTTCGGTTGCCAGCACGTAGGCCAACATCTGAAACTTCGGAAAGAGGATAAGATGGACATTTTTCACAGTGGGATCACGGTGTGTAGTTCCGGGCGTTTGAAGTCAAGTCGTGGACTGCGGATCTCGTATCGTCAATTCATCGTTTTGCAAAAAAGGTGCCGAAATGAACATCCAAACTCCTACACCCAGTGGCACAAGGCCCGCCAACTGCTCGGACGCCGAATGGGAAGCGCGTTGCGAACTGGCCGCTCTCTACAACGGTCTGGTCAAGTACCGCATGACAGATCTGACAAACCAGTGGCATGCCATGCGCGTGCCGGGCGAAGACGCACTGCTCACGCATCATTATGGCTGGATGCATGAAGAGGTGACGGCCTCAAACCTGATCAAGGTCGGTTTCGACCGCGTCAACCACAACCCCGAAAACGGCCTGCCCAACCCTTCTGCGCTCGACATCGGCATTTTGTTTTTCGAGGCCGAGCCGCACAAGAACTGCATCATGCATGTACATACCAAGGCCATCATGGGCGTGTCCGCACAAGAAGACGGGCTGCAACCCTACAGCCAGGCCTATCTGATGATGGGTGGCGGCGGCGTGGTCGGTTACACTAACTACGAATTCACCTGCACCACGGATTTCCTCAGCGCAATGTTGCAGGCGGGCAAGGGAAAGAAAGCCATCATCGAGGCGTGGCACGGTGCCTTTGTCTTTGGTGCCGACGCAGGCGAAGCATTCTTCCGGACGTTCTATCTTGATCAGGCGTGCGCCGTGCAGCTGGAGGCCCAGAAATCGGCTGCCAGTGGGGTGAAAATCCGCACGATTCCAGAGCATGAAATCAAGCAATATCTGGATGAAATGGTCGTCAGCGAAAACTATGCCTATGAAGGCGAGCTTGAGTGGATTGCGATCCGCCGTCGGCTGAATATCGAGGCACCTCACTACCTGACGTGACGGCCCCGGCGCGCGCCGGGGCAATTCTCCGATGAAGTGTCCTTTGATCCTGCGGGTCTTGGGGGCTTCACGGTGCTCGAAAAGGTAAAGGCTCTAGACCCTTCCAAGGGGAAGCGTCTCGGCCTCGACGGGCAGCGAGACTTGCGTCTGTGTCAGGAGCGCGCGAAGGTGTGATGGCGCGTTGTCCAGCGCTTTGGTCTGGTGTCGATAGCGCCCGGCTTCTTTGGGCACGAGGTCTTCGAAAAAGGCCTCGATGTCGTGGATAGGCCACCGGCACCGAGTAATCATTGCAGCGATAGCGCACCATGGAGATCGACGTCGCCCGCGTGCTGACATTCTCGCAGGCGTCATAGGGCTCCGCCGGCAACGGCATCAGCGCATCGAGATCCCGCATGAGCCGTTCGCCGATCGTCTCGCCGTGCCCCCGGAGAACTGCGTCCTGCCGCCTCAGGCACTGTTGCTCCAGCCAGTCGTTCAGCGCCTCGAAGCTCTCGAAGCGTGGCATCCATTGCCCCGACAGGCGATTTGCAAAGTAAATCTGCCGAGAGGGGGTGATGGTGCCCTGGGGCTCTGGACCGCGCTGCGCGAGGTGTTCGCCACGACGCAGGAACAGCGCTGCTGGCTCCACAAGACCATGAACGTGCTCGATGGTCGTCTTGGTTGCGCCACTGGTTCGAGCAACCAGTGCACGACGCCGAAATCCGTGCAGGCCAAGGCGAAAGCGCATCTGCACGACATACGTTGGCCGGCAGGGTTTTGCGCAGCAATATCCCGAGGGGCTGGCAGGCCGAGACAAAGGCCAAAGCCAACGTCGCCTTCGATTTCTTCGTCGAAACCTATGAGGTGAAATGGGACAAGGCGGTGGCCAAGCTGGTCAAGGATCGGGACGCGCTGCTGACCTTCTACGACTACCCGGCCGAGCAATGGAAACACATCCGGACGTCAAACCCGATCGAGAGCACCTTCGCCACCGTCCGACATCGAAGGAAACGCACCAAGGGGTGTCTCAGCCGAAAGACCGGTCTGGCCATGGCCTTCAAGCTGATGATGTCGGCGCAGAAGAAATGGCGCAACCTCGACGGCCGAAACCGCCTGCCTGAGATCATCCAAGAGGTTGAGTTCCGCGACGGGCTCCGCCAACGTCAAGCTGCCGCCTGATCAGGCGTCTCCAACTTCTGCGCATATCTCCAGCATGGTGCTGCTGCATGGTTTCATCAAGAAAAGCCAGAAGACCCCGGACAAGGAGCTGGATGTCGCAGCGAAACGAATGCGTGGATTGAGATGACCACAGATAAGGAACCAGGCAAGGCAGGTCCATTCTTTGAGGATTTCTTGAAAGAGCAGGGGACCTATGAGGCAACAACCGAACAGGCCACAAAGCGCGTCCTCGCCTTTCATCGCGCCGCAGCGATGAAAGAGCAGAAGATTTCCAAGGTTGAGATGGCAAAGCGTCTGGATACCAGTCGTTCGCAGCTCGACCGGTTTCTTGATCCGGATAATGACAGTGTGACACTGGCGGTGTTGTCCCGCACCGCGCAAGCTGTTGGTCGCACAATCAAGCTTGAGCCGCAGTGACAGCAAAAGTCCGAACGAGTTCTGCAGGCGGCGGCAAAGGCCACGGCATTCATGCTGGCCCCGGAGACGGGCCGAGACCACGGCGGATCATACCGACGGTCGAAGCGGCGGGATACGGATCAGGCATAGAAGCGCACGCCGCCGATCGCCAGGTCTACGGTGAACGCGCGGCCGATGGCAACGATCCCGATCCGGCGCAGCGTGTGCAGGTCTAGGGGCGCATCGACCCGGTGAGGCTCGAACCCGGAGAAGGGCAGGTGCAGCGTATGCCACACCTCCGGCGCGACGAAGCTCTGACGATAGGACTGCCAGGGGCGGACAACGTCCGCCGTCCGCAGGTGCAGATTGTAGCTCTCACCGTTGCCGATGACGTCGATGCCGAGGCCTTCCCATCCGCTTGCATCGATTGAAGCGCCGTCGGGCGCGAGGTCCAGCGCGATCTGGACGAACCCACCGTTGTTCTCGAGACTCACATCGCCCCGCATGCGAATCGCCTCGCGGCCGCGGAGGGTCTCCCGGCGCATCGTGCCGTCAGAGACGCCGCCCATGACGTTGTCTGCGACCAACTCCCAGTCGGCGCCGTTGCTCGCGCGCGGCGGCGGTTCGCTCAAGTCATCAATGACATCGGTTGTCTCGGGCAAGTTTCAGCTCCACACCGGTCCCACCAGATCGTCGCGGCGGGCTCGATCATGAATGTTCGCCTGTCGATCACCATGAAGATCCCACCGGTAACATCCTCGGTTCCGACAGCCAACAGACAAAGGAAATGGCGCGCAGCAGTCGTGTCCCATGCCGATGTTCGCGTTCGCTGACCCCTCGCTGCCGATTGCCTTGGCTGTTCATGTCACTGCAGGCGCGAGGGATGCCTTGCGCGAGACCGCACCGTGGCATAGTCCGTCACGATCCTTCAGATCCCCGCGCAGACAGGTCTGATGGTCGAAACGCATCACTCCTGACGGTATACGGATATGAGAAACAAGAGAGACAACGATTTCGCCGATCGCCGCAGCGCCGCTGCCGATGCAAAAGCTGCCCGCCTTGAGGTCCACCGCGCCGCCAAGGAAGCTGCAGAACCGAACCGCCTTGCACGCGAGAAAGAGCGCTCGGCCCTAGCGGCGGCCAGAAAGGAACGGCAAGCCGACCGGGCACGGATAAAGCTCGAAGAGCAGGAGCAGGCAGCCTTTGATCATGCGGCGGTCGATGATGCCGCCAAGGCCAAGGAGGCGGCACGAGACAAGGCTCGCAAAGAGCTTGGCTCTCGCGACGCCGAAGAAGAGGCCGCCCGAAAAGCCGAACGCGACCGGCGCTATGCCAACAGAAAGGCACGGCAGCGGTAGCACCTCGTCTGTGTGAAGCCTGCACACCAGACCGCGTGCCTGGAGCCTTTTGTTGTGACCTGAAGACCGAGCAGCCTTTCAGCGCGGCGGGTCCGAGCATTTCGAGGTGAAGTCGGTTGAACGGCCTGCTACACTTTCTCGATGCTGCGCCTCTTCAACCTGTTCGGTCGATCGGCTGCGATGAATGCGCTCGATGACGCGTTGCGCACATCGGGGGTGCATCCGCTCCTCGTGCCCGACGCCGTGAAGCTCACCGTGCTGCGGCTCAACAAGGACGACCCGGTGGCAGGGGCGAGAGCCCGCGACGCAGACTGCACAGCTTCAGCCAGGCTCCTGGCATATTGCATGCTGGGACGCGATCCGTTCAGCGAAAGTGTCGGGGTTGCCGCCGCGGACCACGCCGATGACCGCCTCGAGGCCGCACTCGACGCGGGCGATTCTCTCGATGCCAGGATTATCCTTCTGGCGCGGCATTCGGGGCTGATCGCCCCCGAGATCGCCGACCGGATCGAGGTCGAGGGAGAATGACGTCGCGATGGCTACTGCCCTGCCGCAGTTCCAACCGACAGGAAGACGAGATCCGCAAGTGACGGCTCCTGCTTGATATGGGTGGCGGAAGGGCGTCGGCGGCAGTCCCTCGACGCGCTCACCGCCGTCGCACGCTTTCGCAGGGTGCTTCGAGCGCGGACTTCTTGTCACGGTGCGCGTGGCGATTGGTCGGGCGCAGCCGAGACTGTTCGGACTTCGACCGTCACATCGTTGTATGCGGGCTGGCCGGACGGCGATCATCGGGCGGGAGCGAGGAGGTTCGTCACCGGGTTGTCGCCGTCGGTCCCCCGCCACCACTTGCCCCACGCGAAGACGAGAGTGAGGAATTCGAGATCATTCCGCTGGTCTCAGCCGGCATGATGAAGGAGTCCTCGGCACCCCATCTCCGATGCGCCGCGCGGCTGAGGCCAGACTTTGCCGAAGTGATCGAGCGCACGCTGAACACGACGTCGAAGGATGCCACCCACTGGTCGATCAGCTACCTAGGGTCAGGATTCATAACCAATAGATGACGGTTGCAGCGAGCGCGATGGCCGACAGGAAGACCTTGGGGCATCGGTCATAGCGGGTCGCCACACGCCGCCAGTCCTTGAGCCTGCCAAACATGATCTCGATGCGGTTGCGCCGTTTGTACCGGCGCTTGTCGTATTTGACGGTTGTCTTGCGCTGCTTTCGGCCGGGGATGCAGGCGCGTATCCCTTTGTCTTTCAATGCTTCTCTGAACCAGTCGGCGTCGTAGCCGCGATCCCCGAGCAGCCATTCGACCTTTGGCAGGCTGCTGAGCATGGCCCGCGCGCCGATGTAATCGCTGACTTGTCCGGCGGTGACGAACAGGTCGAGTGGGCGGCCCTGGCTGTCGCAGATGGCGTGCAGCTTGGTGTTCATGCCGCCTTTGGTCCGACCGATCAGGCGGCCACGCCCCCCTTTTTCGCGGCCATGCTGGTCGCCGTTCGGTGTGCCTTCAGATATGTCGCGTCGATCATCACGGTCTTTTCCTCGCCGTGTTCGGCAGCCAGACCGACCATCATCCGCGCGAAGATGCCTTTCTCGCTCCAACGCTTCCAGCGGCTGTAGAGCGTCTTGTGCGGCCCGTAGGCTTCCGGGGCGTCTCGCCAGCGCAACCCATTGCGATTGATGAAGATAATCCCGCTCAGCACACGCCTATCATCAACGCGAGGCTTGCCGTGAGACTTCGGGAAGAAAGGGGAAAGCTTGGCCATCTGCTCGTCGGTCAGCCAGTAAAGGTCGCTCATGTCACCGCTCCGTTTTCCGAGCCGTGAATCACGCAGCGCGATGAAAATCAATGCATCCTGACCCTAAGGCTTTCAACGAGCTTCTGGAAAGAAAGGAGCAATCGCTTGCGGAGTTGTCACTAAAGGCCGGCTTCAGCGACCAGTCACACTTCACGCGGTCCATCAAACATTTCTTCGGCGCAACCCCTGTGCGCCTGTCTGACAGCGTCGAAGCCACCCTAAAGAGGTTCGCGGGACGATCACGGGGCAATTGATCCTTGCGCCCTAAGCCCGTGCCGATTGCTTTCGGGCGGGGCAACAATGTTGCCCGCTTAGCGAATATCGGCGTAGGCTCGACTGCTTCGGGCCGGACGCGCCGGTGACGGCCCCCGCCTGCAAGTCTCGGCGTTCAGCTGCACCGCCGTCGGGAATTCCGAGCCCGTATCGTATGTCCGATTTGCCTCACTGCGTCACAGGACGTCGCGACCACCGCCGGTCTATCCGTGATCCTCGGGGGTCTTTCCCGTCTGCCGCAGGCAAGCCACTCGATGCCGCGTGCGACGGCCGGCAAGGCCTTCGGCCCGGAATGCGGCCGGCGTGATGCCCATGCGACGCTTGAATTGCGTGTAGAAGTTGGATTTCGCGCCGAATCCGGCGGCGTAGATGATGTCCAGGAGCGGGCGATCGGGGTCCTCGTCGATGAGACGGGTGGCAAGCGATATTCTGCGGTCGTTGAGCAGGTCGGAAAAGCTCTGCCCGGCAACGCGGTTCACGGCGACGCTGACCGATCTCGCCGGGACGCCGAGGCGTCTGCTCACCCGGCTCAGGGTCAGCGAGTCGTCGGCAAGGATCTCGGGGTCGTCGAAGAAGGCGTCCAGGCGCGCGAAGAGAGCATGATCGGCCGACCCGGGTCGCGGCTTGCCGTCTTCGCCGTCCTGCGGCGGTGCCCGTTCGGCGAGCATGTTGTAGACATGCTCGAAGAGCGACGGACGCCCCATGGCGCCGAGCAAGGCATATGAGACGAGGCCGAAGAACAGGGTCGTGGACAGCAGGAGCGGCAGCGACGCTTGGAATGCGCCTCCCCGCACCAATTCGGTGAAGATCGCAACCTCGAGGACCAGGCTGGCGCAGACCACCGCGATCACGATGCGCAACCAGACCATCGTCGTCCCCAGGTGGGGGCCGAGACTGCTGAAATGGCGCGCCCCGAGGCGATGCAGACCCGTCAGTGCCCAAAGATACACGCCATAGGTCACAAACAGGATCGGGTCGATCGCCCAGAATGCGCCGGCCAGGACGGAGGCAGTGACCGCCAGCATCGGCACCAGGTGCCACAAGATCGCGGGCCCCGGGCGACGGTCCGGGGCCGACCCGAGCGCGAAGTGCAGGTAGAGCGCGGGAAGCGAAGCTGCCCCGAGAACGGCGCGCCATGGTTGAAGCGCGGTGTCCGGCCAAAGCAGCGTTGCAAGCAGAAAGCCTGCGGAGACGGTCGTCAACCCGAAGAAGATGCCGAGCGCTGCCGAAGAGGCGCCATAGCGCCCCACCATCGCGACGCGGGCCATGAACAGCGCCATGACGGCGCCCAAGGACATCATGGCCGCGAGCAAGGCGACATGCAGCACCGGAGATCCCCCTTCGTCGTGGCCCCTTCGCCCGTGTCCCGGATCGCGAAAGCGGGCGGCGATATGCCGTCCTCGATCGCGTTCGAGGACGCCCGATGAATGGCACCCCTGATAGGCGCCGGGTCAGGCAAATGAAAGGAGCCCATTCATGAAACCCCTCCATTCACTCACCGTTCTGGCCCTCGGCTTGGCATCCGCAGCCGCTTGGGCGCAGGAGTCCCGTCCGGTCGTGACCCAGGATGCCAACTCCGTCCCCGCCAGTTTCGCGCCGGAGCGAACCGGCGACTACGAAGCCGGATTGCGCAAGCTCTCGGTCGTCGACGACCGGAGCGACCGTGCCCTCGAAGGGCTGATCTGGTATCCGGCAGAGGCCGGCGAACCCATGACCTTGGACTTCAGGAGCGAGGTGTGGGTCGGTTCGGAGGTCATCTGGGATACTCAAGCAGCCGACGGGCCCTTCCCGATCATCGTTCTGTCCCACGGCATGTTCGGCAACTCACGAAACCAGGCCTGGTTTGCGGCCTCCATGGCCCGGCGGGGATATGTCGTGGCCGCAATCGACCACCCGGGAACATCCACCTGGTCGCGTGACCCGGACCAGCGCCGCGCGCTCTGGGAGCGCTCGCGCGACATCACCCGGCTGATCGACTTCGCGCTCTCGCCGGGTGGAGTTCCGGTGCGGGTCGATCCCGACCGGGTCTTCATGGCGGGGCATTCACTGGGCGGGTTCACCGCGCTGTCCTTGGCTGGCGCGCAGTTTGACGCGGCGCGTCTCGAACGGTTCTGCGGGGCAAATGCCGGCGAGATGGTGTGCGGGATCTTCGACGACTGGGACATCGCGGAAACGCACCAGGACCGCGAACGGATGGAGGCCGATCTCTCCGACGGCAGGATCCGGGCATTCGCGGTCTTCGATCTTGGCGGAACCCAGAGTTTCTCGGAGGAAAGCCTTGGCCGCATCCACCGGCCGTTGCTTGTATTTGGGGCCCCGATCATGAACTCGGGCCTGACGCTCGATATCGAATCCCGTGCGCTTGTCGAGGCGCTGCCGTCCGGGAGTTTCCGCTATGTCGAGCCGGCAACGCTGACCCATTTCGATTTCTTCAACCTGTGCAAGCCAGGCGGCTACGACCTTCTCGCCAGGGAAGAGCCGGGCGACGAGATCATTTGCGAAGACGGCGGCGCCCACAGAGCGGCCATGCACGAGATGATCCTCGACGAGGTGACGGCGTTCTTCACCAAGAGCCTGCAATGAAGCGGTCGGTCGCACGGAACATCCGTGCGGCCGAACTCCGGACACTCCCGGGGTCGGCCTCGGTATCAACAACTCCGGAGCGCGTGGCCACCAGCGCGTCGTATCGAGCCGCATCGCTTTGGCAACGCTGGTCCGCGGCGTCTGAGTTTGCCGGTCACCCGCAGTTGCAGGCGTAGCGAGGGTCTGCTCCGACCGATTTTGCACCCGCAGCGAAAGGCTGCAACTCCGGTTCATGCCATGGCGGCTCTGAGGCAGTCGAAGGTCCCAGCTGGCCGTCATCGGCTGCTGCGAGCCTCCTTCGCGCGCGGCAGTTTCTGGTTCTCACTGCAAATGCGAGGTGGAAATGCTGCAAAGCCGCAAGCCGACATTGAATCCGTTTTGAAGCCGGGATTGTCATTGCGCTGTCGCATTGGAACCTTTTCGTTGAGACGCGCCTGATCAAATTCATTCCTTGTATTGACGCCGCTATGCATCCGCGAACAAACTCAGCGAAAACCACTCTGAAAAGGCGCGGATTTCGTTCTCCTTGCCGTCGAGGCGGAGATCCTCTTCGTCGACTGCCGCTCCGAGGGATCTGTGGCCCAGCCAGACTTCGACGAGCGTGCGAATGTGGCCGCAGACCCAGAGGTCGACGGTGAAGCCCGGGTCGCGGGCGCAGATGTCGACGTCTTCGGGCGCGAAGATCAGCCAGTAGCGCTGTTTCGCGGGCTCCACGCCTTCGAGGCGGAATTCGACCACTCGGCGCGCGGACACGCGCCGCACGGCGTTCAGCCTGGTGCGCCGGAGCTCCCACATGAGGATGTCGGGGTCGAGGTTCTTCGCATCGGTGATCCGCGACAGCACGCCCGCCTTTTCCGGCTCCCGGAGCCGCCGGGAGAGCGAGCGCGGTCGAAATGCGGGGCACGCTCTGCCGGATCTCCGTGTATCGGGTGGCGCCGCAGCAGAGAGCTCGGATGACGGGCGGTGTCCAGCGTTCGCACAGGACCTCGGCCGCGACGGCGATCGGGCAATACTGGTCCGCTTTTGGGGAAAGGACATGATTTCGCACCGACCGTCGCGCTGGCCTGGGACGTTCTCGTGCGCAAGACGCTTGCCGCAAATGCAGTGATCGGTGTGGGCGAGAAGGCCATGGAGCTTGCGGGTGGTCGCGGGTTCATGCGGAAGGCAGGGATCGAGCGGCTGCTGCGGGACCTGCATGGCGCCCAGTTCCACCCGCTCCCCGAGGCGCGTCAGCTTCTGTTCACCGGGCGCGTTGCCCTCGGGCTCGACCCCATCACAAACGAAATGGACCAGAGTGAGGCCCGAGCCGCGTGAGGCGTCGGGATGGGGCGGTGCCGCCGCCCCATCGGCTGATCTCCCGACCGGACTCCCGCCATGGAAATCGACGACGCCAGGAGGAGTGCGTCGCACCGGTTCCGGCAGTTTCATCTGTTGCCGGTAGGCCGCGGGAGAAAAACCATGGTCACGCGCTTGAATAGCCGTCTGAAGAAGGTCGGATCGACATAGCCGACCCGCGCTCCGATCTCCTCCACCGTATCTCTGGTCCGTTCCAGCCTGCGCCTTGCTTCCTCGACACGCAGGCGCTGCACATAGTCCATCGGGCTGAAGCCGGTGGCCTCGCGAAACCGCCGCTTGAATGTGCGCGGTGCCACGCCGCTATGTGACACCACCGCTTCCACCGGTGTCTCGCAGGGGAAATGCCCGGCCAGCCAGTCCTGCGCCTCGCGCACCATCGCGTCGCCGTGGTCGAATGACGGGACGAAGGCAAAGTAGAGCGCCTGCCCGTCATTGTGTGCCTTCAGAGCAAAGAACTTCGCCATTTCGACCGCCGTCGCGGCGCTGGTGTAGCGGGTGATCAGGTAAAGCACGAGATCGTGCCAGGTCGTAGCACCCCCGGACGAGACGAATTCCTCCCGCGGGCCGTCGGTGACCAGAACGTGCTCCGGACACAGGTCGATCTCCGGATAGGCCTGCCGGCAGATATCGAGGAGTTGCGGATGCAGCGTCGCGTGCCGCCCATCGAAGAGGCCGGTTTCGCCCAGCAGCAGCAGCCCGGTGCAGGCCGAGACCAGCACGCTGCCCTGATCGTGCATCCTGCGGATCCAGCGCACCAGTTCGTCATACCGCCCCTTGTGCCATTTCTGGTCGGCGGGCATCAGTGACGGCGCAATGACGATATCCGTGCGTGGCACCTCGCTCACCGGACGGCCGGACAGCGACAGGCCGCTGACCATTTTCACACTGGTGCCGGTCTCGGTGACGACCTCGGCGCGAAAGGGCGGTGTCTGCGGCAGGTCCGGCATGGTCTGCGCCAGGACCGGCATGGAGTTCAGGACGTCATAGATCCCGGTGACCGTGGACAGCATCGCGTCCGGCACCGCAAGGATCGAAACGTGGCGTGTGCGGGCGTTTTCCGGCATGGCACCCTTTCCGCGCCGGGCGTGTCCGGATGGCCCGGATGGCATCCAGGACCGCGCATTTTCGCGGGATTCTTCGTGCCCATGGCACGTTCGACCCGCCTTTGGCGCGTCTGTCTCTTACCATATCGCCCCCGGTCCGTCAAAATCAGGGGCGAATTCATACCGTGATGAAAGGAGATCTCGATGCTCGACCAGACGAACCCATCACAGGAACTCGTCGATGCCGACACGGCGTCTGGTCAAACGAGGACGAACTCGCGGCGACCAACGAGAAATCTCTCGCGGTAGGAGAACAGATGAAGGACCGGCTCCGCTGGATCCGCAGCTACGCCGTGACCGAGGAAGACGGCAGGATCGGATCCGTGTGCATCTACGAGGCCAGCGACCGCGAGGCGAAACGAATGCCGTTCATATTCGATGGCGAGGAGCCTGGAGTGCACATGATCCTGCTCGGCCATGGCGCCGGCGCTCCGATGGACTCGGAGTTCATGCAGCAGATCGCGGCCGAGCTTGCAGCGCGACAGTGCCGGGTGGCGCGGTTCGAGTTTGCCTACATGGCCGAGCGGCGGCATGGCGGCACGCGCCGGCCGCCGCCAAAGATCGAGAAGCTCCTGGACGAGTATCGGGCCGCGGTTGCAGAGCTCGGAAAGGTGGAGAAACTCGTGATCGGGGGCAAGTCGATGGGGGGCCGGGTGGCCAGCATGGTCGCGGACGAGCTTTGGACCGAAGGCCGGATCGCGGGACTTCTGTGCCTCGGCTACCCGTTCCACCCGGCGGGAGCGCCGGAGCGGTTGCGCACGAGCCATCTCGTCGGAATCAAGACACCGACCCTGATTTGCCAAGGCACGCGCGACAAGCTCGGCTCCCGCGAGGAGGTGGCTGGCTACGCGCTATCGGACAGGATCGAGCTCTTCTGGCTGGAGGACGGCGACCACGACCTGAAGCCGCGCAAGCGGGTCAGCGGCGAGACCCAGGAGGCGCATCTTCGTCGGGTTGCCGAGCGGGTCGCAGCCTGGGGCCGTGGGTTGGGATGATGGCGCGGGATCTGGGCCCGCTCCTTCACCGCCTCTCGCGATCCACATTTCGGGCGCGGTTCCGACTCGGCGAGAAGGAGAAGACATACCTGGAGGCCAAAGGGGTGGAGGTGATCCGGTCGCATGCGGCCGATTTCGTCGCCCGGCGTCTCGCCCCGGCCAAACCGAGGAATGACGGCAGGCAGACGCCGATGCGCGGCCATCCCGTCTTCATAGCGCAGCATCCCACGGCGACCTGCTGCCGGTCCTGCCTCGCCAAGTGGCACGGTATCCCGGCGGGCCGGGCGCTCTCGGAAGACGAGCAGGCCTACGTGGTTGATGTCCTGATGGAGTGGCTGAGACGGCGACCCGAATGGGTCCGTCGCTGATTGGTTCTGATCATGCGCAGGTGGCCACGGAAGCGCGCCGGACTGCGGGTCGAGTGTCCTCTCTGACAGGAGATGCCTCGGAAAGGGCCGGTTGGGCCTGGCTTGGGCAGGACCCTGGTCCCACGGAGTTGAGCCCAATCCTGCTTGATGGGTTCCTGCTCGACAGTTAGAGATCCATGTCGTCACGCGCCTCAGGGGAGTCTTGCCACTGGGTCATGACAAGATGGACGCGCCCTGACGGGAGGAGAGGACTGACATGGATCGCTCGACGCGCATCAACCAAGCCATCGGCCAAGAGATCGGGGCGACCGCCGCCCAGGTCGCGGCTGCGGCAAAGCTTCTCGACGAGGGTGCCACCGTTCCCTTCATCGCACGCTACCGCAAGGAGGCGACTGGTGGGCTCGACGACACGCAATTGCGCAACTTGTCGGACCGCCTGACCTACTTGCGCGAGTTCGATGACCGGCGCGCAGCGATCCTGAAATCGATCGGCGAACAGGACAAGCTCACCGCCGAACTCGCCAAGGCGATCGACGCCGCGACAACGAAGTCCGAGCTCGAGGACATCTACCTGCCCTACAAGCCCAAGCGGCGCACCAAGGCGATGATCGCGCGGGAGAAGGGGCTTGAACCGCTCCGCGATGCAATCCTGGCCAACCGCGACAAGGATCCGGAGGTCGCTCGCTGCCGCCTTTGTTGGGAGAAGACGTCGCCGACACAAAGGAAGCTCTCGAGGGCGCGCGCGACATCCTCACCGAGGAGCTGGCCGAGACGGCCGATCTGCTCGGTGATCTCCGCAGCTATCTCAAGAAGGAGGCGGTTGTCACCGCGAAGGTCGTGAAGGGCAAGGAAGAAGAGGGCGCGAAGTTCTCCGATTACTTCAACCGCACCGAGCCTTGGGCCGCCATGCCGTCGCACCGTGCCCTGGCGCTGATGCGTGCTGTCAGCGAGGGTTTTGTCAGGTTCGACATCGGACCCGACGCGGAGGTCGGCAAGCCGCGCTGCGAGAGCATGGTGGCGGCCCGGCTGCACCCGACCGGCACCGGGCCGGGCGATCGCTGGCTCCGCGACGTCGCCGCCTACGCCTGGAAGACGCGGCTCTCGACCGCGATGACGACCGACCTGCTGGCGGACCTGCGGGCGCGCGCTCATGAAGAGGCTATCGCGGTCTTCGCGCGCAATCTCAAGGATCTGCTCCTTGCGGCGCCGGCTGGCGCCCGCCCGACGCTGGGGCTGGATCCCGGGATCCGCACTGGGGTGAAAGCCGCTGTGATCGACGCCACCGGCAAGGTCCTCGCGACCGCCACGCTCTACCCATTCCAACCCCGAATGGATCTGCGCGGTGCGCAGGCGAAGATCCTCGAGCTGGTTAAGCGGCACGATATCGAACTCATCGCCATCGGGAACGGCACCGCGTCGCGCGAGACCGGCAAGATGGTCGAGGAGACGCTCAAGGCGCTGCCCAAAGGGACGAGGCGCCCCACGCAAGTCACCGTCAGCGAGGCCGGTGCCTCGGTGTATTCCGCCTCGGAACTTGCCGCGAAGGAGTTTCCCGCATCTCGATGTGTCGCTCCGCGGCGCGGTGTCGATCGCGCGCCGCCTCCAGGACCCGCTCTCCGAGCTCGTGAAGATCGAGCCGAAGGCCATCGGCGTCGGGCAATACCAGCACGACGTCGACCAGCGGCGGCTCGCCAAGGCGCTCGAAGCCGTCGTCGAGGATGCGGTGAACGCCGTTGGTGTCGATCTCAACACCGCCTCCGCCACGCTGCTCTCCCATGTCGCGGGTCTCACGCCCAGCCTCGCTGCGAACATCGTCGCGCACCGCGATCAGAACGGGCCACTTCCGCGCACGCAAGGATCTGCTGAAGGTGAAGGGCCTCGGCCCGAAGGCGTTCGAGCAATGCGCCGGGTTCCTGCGGATCCGCGACGGCAAGGAGCCGCTCGATGCCTCGAGCGTGCACCCGGAGGCCTACGGTCTTGCCCGCCAGATCGTGATCGCCTGCGGTCGGGATCTGCGCGCGATCCAGTCGAACCCGAACTCGCTGAGGCGCGTGAAGCCGGAGACCTTCGTGACCGACCAGTTCGGCCTGCCCACCGTGCGCGACATCCTCCAGGAGCTGGAGAAGCCCGGTCGCGATCCGCGTCCGAGCTTCAAGACGGCAACCTTTGCCGAGGGCGTGGACGACATCGCCGACTTGCGGGAGGGGATGCGCCTTGAGGGGACGGTCACGAATGTTGCGGCCTTCGGCGCCTTCGTCGACATCGGCGTGCACCAGGACGGCCTCGTCCATGTCAGCCAGCTCGCCGACCGGTTCGTGAAGGACCCGCACGAGGTGGTGAAGGCCGGCGACGTGGTGCAGGTGCGCGTGACCGAGGTGGACGTCGCCCGAAAGCGCATCGGCCTCAGCATGCGTGCCGACGGCGGGGCGTCGGCCAAGGAAGAACGCAATGCCCGCGCGTCAACCGAGCAGGCTGCGCGGGCAATGCCGGATCGCGAGGCGGTCCGTAAACCCGGCACACCGCGCCGCGGCACGGCGAACAAGCCTGCCAAGGACGGAGAACGGCCTGGTGCCTTGGGGTCGGCTCTGCTTGACGCGATGAAGAAGCACTGACCTGCAATTCACCGGCCAGCCTGTCTTCATCGGCAAATCGGAAACCGTGACTTCTTTTTGTGTGTGTTGCAAATCGCCTTGGTCGGCAGCGCGGCTCTTCTATCAGTTCGCCGCAATGTCGAAATCTCTACTGCCGCAACACGACCACCCGAAGGTCGGGCGGCAAGCGGTTGTTCGTTGCGGTGTCGCGGCACCAGTAAGTCTGTCCAGAAGAGGTCATTGGTTCTCCTTGTAAGACCCTCCAAATTCGGCGCCGAAGTTGGCTTCAGCGTTGAAGATGAACATCGCCGATCCACTGGCGGAGCGGACAATGCCACACAAAGCTGATTTGCAGCGAAAGTGATTGGACAGGCGTAGAGGACTGTCTTTCCCGGCTCACTCAGGCAAGTGCCTTCGCATCGATGGCAGATGAACAGGCGACGTGGGGCGAGCGTTTGGCGGGCCGCAATCAACGCGGCGACGGTTCCAGGTCCGGGAAGGCCAGCACCTGATCGGGAGGAAGTTGGGCGCGGATCCCGATGTCTGCGGCCGACTGGTCCGGTTCGGCTACCCCCGGCAGCTTAACCTTTCGGAAATCACCGAGGCGTACGGTCACCTCTTCGGTTTTCGGAGGGAAACAATGATCATCAACGGCGGCTACCGGTCCGAGCGGCTCGTGGGCACTGATGGCTACGACAAAATCTTGGGCAACGGAGGCGACGACGTCATTCTGGGGTATGGCGGCGGCGACCATCTTTGGGGCGGCGACGGCAATGACACCGTGTACGGTGGCGACGGTTACGACACGATCTACGGAAACGGCGGCACCAACCGGCTTTACGGCGGCGAAGGCGACGACTGGATCTACGCCGAAGGCGTGGGCGACCGGGCCTTCGGCGGCGGCGGGGCGGACTACATGGCGGCCAAGGGCGTCGGGGCGCTGCTGCACGGTGGGGAAGGCGACGATCGTATGTACTCCTCGGCTGCGAACACCACGCTACAGGGTGGCGGCGGCAATGACACAATCAATGGCGGCGATTACGCTGATCGGATCGAGGGCGGCGACGGCGACGACACCCTGTATGGTTCCGGAGGGAATGACGTGATCCTCGGTCGTGCCGGCGACGACAGAATTGACGGGGGAAAAGGTCGCGACGTCATTTTCGGCGACGACGGCAACGACAGGATCTTCGGGCACGGCGACGGCGACCAGATCCATGGCGGCGCGGGCAACGACTACATCTCGGTGAATATCGGTTACCGTGACACCCTCGGTGCCACTGTTTTCGGCGGCAGGGGCGACGACGACATCCGCACTTGGGGCAACCTTGGCTCCGTTCAGATCGACGGCGGCGAGGGGAATGACAGAATTGACGCCTTCAGCACCCGTGACAGCATCCTGCGCGGCGGAACCGGTGACGACCATATCATCAGCGGCGAGTTTGGCGGCAACCGCGTCGAGGGCGGCGCCGGCGACGATATCATCCACGGTTTCAACGGTCATGACATCCTGCTCGGCGGTGACGGCGACGATCGCATCATGGACGTCGCCCGCACCTCGGGCAGTGCGGGGCATGACGTGGCAGATGGCGGCAACGGCAACGACCTGATCGTCGGCGGCGAGTATGGCGGGACGCTGATCGGCGGCAATGGCAACGACGTGATCTATGGGGGTGCCTCCCGGGATGTGATCACAGGCGGCTCCGGCGCGGACCGGATCGATGCGCGCGGCGGCAATGATCGCGTGGACGGCGGTGGCGGCGACGATGTGATTTACCTTGGTGCCGGCGATGATTTTGTGGCGGCTCAGGACGATTTTGGCCGCGGCGACGACCGGATCTGGGGCGAAGCGGGCGACGACTGGATGCACGGGGGGCGCGGAGCGGACACGATTTACGGCGGTGACGGGAACGACCGGCTGAACGGCGGAGCCGGGGACGACCTGCTGACGGGCGGCGCGGGGGCGGACGTCTTTGAGATGCGCGGCGCCTACGGTGTCGACACCATCGCCGACTTCGAGGCGGGGGACAGGCTGCACATCGGGCGTGGGATCAACGGTCTGGGAGACTTTGACGTCGCGGATTTCGCGGAGCGGGTGAGCTATGGCGCGGACTTCGCCTTCCTCGACCTCGGGGGCGCAAACGGGGTGCGTCTCCTCGGCATCGACGCGAGCGAGATGCAGGGGGTGCTGAACTCGATCCTCCTGATCTGACCGGTGACCTGCTCCTTCGTTCCTCGAGCATTTTGAGAGCCCTTCGGGTTGATAGCGGTCTCTGTCGCCAGCGGTGGCGGCCAGTCGACGTAGCGGTTGAGGACCGGGTCGGCCCTGTGCGGCATTGCAGTCCCTCCGGCACTCTCGATGCTGCGTAATGCACGAAGGTCCGCAATGCGAAAGCCGCGTAGCGGCGATTTGCGGACGAGCGAAAGTCGGCTTCGGGCCGTCCCTGATCGGTAACCGCGAGAGCCCGATACTGCGCCGCATCCGAGTTCGGCTGTGATCCCCTTTTCGACCTTGCCCGAACGCGCGACGTTGAGCCGGGCACGTTCCTGGCTGTGGCCCCGACCTGTCCGCCCCGGTGACACGGTTCACGTCGTCTCGGAGGTTCTGGAGGTGCGGCCGTCCAGATCCCGCCCCACGCAGGGCATGATCAAGGTGCGCAGCACTATGCTGAACCAGAACGATGCGGTGGTTCGGGAGAGGAGTCCGGCGGCACTCTGATCGTCATGGCGCGGCACGCAAACTCCGCCTGACGCGTGCGTCTGACCAGATCTTCGAAATGAACGGTGAGTAGGTTCGGACGCAGCCAAAACTGACGTTAGGTGTTTGATCCCATGGTTTGATGGTGCGATCCTTTCGCAGGAATGGAAGGAAGTACTATGGGACAAGTTCGTCACGGGAGCGCCACGACCACGCACGCCGTCAGAGCTGCGATACAGCGATCGCAAGCTTCGGTCGGGCAGCTGAGCCGGGAGTTTGGGATCAACCCCAAGACGGTGGCGAAGTGGCGCAAGCGCGCGACGGTCGAGAGGATCTCAAAACGGGGCCGAGGGAGCCGCAGCTCAACAGTCCTGACGGAGGACGAGGAAGCGGCGATCGTGGCGTTCCGGCGCCATACCCTGTTGCCTCTGGACGATTGCCTCTATGCACTTCAGCCCTCGATCCCGCACCTGACACGGTCTGCGCTGCATCGGTGCCTGCAACGGCACGGCATCTCGCGCCTGCCGGATGTCGAGGGTGACAAGCCCGGGCGCCAGAAGTTCAAGCGCTACCCCATCGGGTTCTTCCACATTGACATCGCCGAGGTGCGAGACTGCCGAAGGCAAGCTCTACCTGTTCGTCGGCATCGACCGGACGTCCAAGTTCGCCGTTGCTCAACTCGTTGCTACAGCTGACAGAAAGACGGCCTGGGAGTTCCTCCAGCACATGCTCGAAGCCGTGCCCTATCAGGTCCACACCATTCTCACCGATAATGGCATTCAGTTCGCAGAGCAGCCCCGGAACCGGAACACCATCTATTCCCGGCCGATGCGCTTCGACATGATCTGCGAGGCCAACGGCATCGAGCACCGACTGACCAAGCCGAACCATCCGTGGACCAATGGTCAGGTCGAGCGGATGAACCGCACAATCAAGGACGCGACAGTCAAGCGCTTCCACTACGAGAACCACGAACAACTGCGAACACACCTCGCCGACTTCCTGGTAGCCTACAACTTCGCTCGCCGGCTAAAGACACTCGGCGGCCTCACGCCCTACGAATACATCTGCAAAATCTGGACATCAGACCCAGATCGAAATTCATCCTCGATCCGATCCACCAGATGCCGGGACTGACAGTTAGGGTCTGAACTCATAACCAATAGATCACGGTTGCAGCGAGCGCGATCGCCGACAGGAAGACCTTGGGGCATCTGTCGTATCGGGTAGCCACACGCCGCCAGTCCTTGAGCCTGCCAAACATGATCTCGATGCGGTTGCGGCGTTTGTACCGGCGCTTGTCGTATTTGACGGTTATCTTGCGCTGCTTGCGACCGGGGATGCAGGCTCGTATCCCTTTGTCTTCCAATGCTTCTCTGAACCAATCTGCATCGTAGCCGCGATCCCCGAGAAGCCAGTCGACCTTTGGCAGACTGCTGAGCATGGCCCGCGCGCCGATGTAATCGCTGACTTGTCCGGCGGTGACGAACAAGTCGAGTGGGCGGCCCTGGCTGTCGCAGATGGCGTGCAGCTTTGTGTTCATGCCGCCTTTGGTCCGACCGATCAGGCGTCCCCGTTGGTCATTGCGCCCCCCTTTTTCACGCCCATGCTGGTCGCTGTTCGGTGGGCCTTCAGATATGTCGCGTCAATCATCACGGTCTTCTCCTCGCCGTGCCCTGCGGCCAGACCGATCATGATCTGCGCGAAGATACCCTTGTCACTCCACCGCTTCCAACGGTTGTAGAGCGTTTTGTGCGGACCGTATTCCGCAGGCGCGTCACGCCAACGCAACCCATTGCGATTGATGAAGATAATCCCGCTCGGAACACGCCGATCATCAACGCGTGGCTTGCCGTGGGACTTCGGAAAACAGGGCTCAAGACGCGCCATCTGCGCATCCGACAGCCAGAAGAGATCAGACATGTTCACCGCTCAATTTTCGATCGGTGAATCACGCAAACAAACGAAAATCAATGGGTCCTGACCCTAAATGCCATCCGGCGGACTTCGACATCGGGCAAGCAAGCCAGTTTTCTGCAAGGATCACCGAAATCGCTTGCCACGATGTACAGCAACATAAGCCCGGCGAAAAGGAACCAGTAAGCGACACCAGACAGTAGATTGGCAAACGCGGAGATCGCGAGAGCTTCTGGGACAGAAATTATTTCCGGACGCTCGATCCCCACAAGTATCCAGTCCACGACACGGTCGCCTGCGCTATTCTGCATCAGTGGTCGCACATACGCGCCGTAGCACTGCAGCAGAAACACGATAATCAAGCTCACAAGTAGGATGCCCCAGAACGCGAACGAAGATGAATGTACTTTGTATTCCCATGCAATTTTGTCGTCCCTCACCAGCTGATTCGACGTCAAAGGGCTTTGTCAGGTTGCTGGTGCTGTTGCGTCCCGGTAGCCTGCGAGCATGTTGAACCTCGGCGATACTTCCCGGATCAAAGGGTTCCGGTTTCCGCGAAGCGCCATCGGGTACGCGGTCTGGGCTTATCATCGCTTCGCCTTGAGCTTGCGTGACGTTGAAGATCTGCTCGCGGATCGCGGAATTGCCGTGTCCCATGAAACGATCCGGGACTGGGTCGACCGCTTCGGGCACCAGTTTGCTGCCAGGGTCCGGCGGGATCGCCCGGCGCCTGCTGACAAGTGGCATCTCGATGAAGTCGTGGTCCGGATCAACGGCCGAACGCATTGGCTGTGGCGCGCGGTCGACGCGAATGGAGATGTGCTCGACATTCTGGTCCAGTCGCGGCGCGACAAGGCCGCCGCCTTGCGTTTTCTGCGCAAGCTTCTCAAGCGCTGGGGCCGTCCGCGCGTAATGGTGACCGACAAGCTGCGGTCCTACGGTGCCGCGAAGGCGAAGATCGCACCGGGGCTCGAACACCGCCAGCACAAAGCGACTGAACAACCGAAGCGAGGCGTCCCACCGGCACACGCGAAGGCGCGAGAAGATCATGGGCCGGTTCAAGTCCCCGCGCCAGGCGCAGCGCTTTCTATCCGTGCATGACCAGACCGCCAGCATGTTCCGCCCGAAACGCCACCGCCTGTCCGCCAGATCCTACCGCCATGCGAGGTCCGATGCGTTCGCCCTTTGGACAGGCTATGCTGCCGAACTGACCGCCTGATTGCCGAAAGCCTGCCGAAGGTTTGGTCGGGCATCAACAACCTGACAAAGCCGCTGCGGGACATCTTCGGCAAGGAGATCAGCCGCGACCCGATTGGCCGGCTGCACGCCTGCGGTGATCGCCACTGGTGCCGGGGCCGGATGTAGAAGAAGTCGCCGGTGCGGATGGGTTGCTCGTTCCGGCAGCTGATGCCTTTCACCGAGTTCGCGGGACTTTTGTTCCGGCACAACGCTGAGAAGAAACACCTTCCGGGATTTCGTCGGCGATGAAAACGGCCAACATCCCGTACGTTCGCGGACGGTCACCCTGCTGATCCTCGCCATAAAGAAATCTAAGTTTGACTTGCAGGTGTCAAAACGACACCCATATAATTCAACGGAGGTGCTGACATGGCCAAGACCGTGAAACTGAACGACGACATCGTCGATTTCGCCCGGCAGGAAGCCGTGCTGCAAGATCGCTCACTAGGCGCACAGATCTCGCACTGGGTGCGCATCGGACGCGCAGTAGAGACCTCCGGCAAGCTCGATCACGCGAAGATCTCCGCCGTCCTCGCCGGCGAGATGCAGACCCGCGAGCTTACTCCCGAGGAAAAGAGCGTCTGGCTAGATCGCTTCACCGACCTCATGGGTGAGCCCGGGCCGGAAGAAGAGGCATTCTTCGCCGATCGCCGCCGGCGCGGCCTTGGCGTCGGCCTAGATGAAGAAGGCAACCTAGTCCACGCGGAACCTGATCCGGCGGCATGAACGCGACCATGATTGTCCTTGCGGGCGCCAATGGCGCCGGCAAGTCGACGCTCTACGCCACACGCGTCGCTCCGAACTTCGAAGGGCCTTTCATCAACGCCGACATCATCCAGCGTGACGAGTTGAGCGATGCGTCACCGGGCGCCGCATACGAGGCTGCCCGGATCGCGGCCGACAGACGTCAGGATTTCCTGAACAGACGTGAGGATTTCGTCACCGAGACCGTCTTCTCACATCCTTCGAAGCTGGACCTCATTCACGAGGCGCGCGCCAAGGGCTTCGACATCGTTCTCATGCACATCGGCGTGGACAGCCCCGATATCTCCGTCGAGCGCGTCGCCGCGCGCGTCGAAGAGGGCGGGCACCCCGTTCCCGAAGACAAGATCCGCGCGCGCTACGCCCGCAACGGACGCTTAATTCGGCAGGCTGTCCTCGACGCGGATTGTGGCTTCGTCTACGACAACTCGCTCATGAACGTGGCCCCAAAGCGTCGCCTCATCCTTACGAACGGTCGTCTGACTTCGGCGCATCCGGACCTGCCCTCGTGGATACTGGCGCTCTATGGCCATCTTCTCCCGCAGTAGGCACAGCCCGAAAGACTGAAAGACAGCCGCGCGTAGCTTCCTGCTCAAAGCGAACGGCGCGTTTCCCGGCCTTCATGTCACAGATTGCGGAATGAGCCAGCGGATGGGGGTGTTGTGAATCCCGGAGACAAAATGGACAGCGGAAATGGTCGGGTGATCTGACCGTCGCGGAGTAATATTCCGCATCTTGGGCCCGAGGCGAACGAGCTGAGGGCGGGAGATGTATTCTGTGGAGCTGTACAACCGGGTACGAACACCTCCCGCGACCGCCGCTTCTTCTCCAGCACCTAGTCGGTGACTGTGAGTGGCAACTTTATCCTCCCCGAAACGCTCAACTGAAAATTCCCCAGATGTGAGCGTCAGCGACAATTCCGAACCTCAAGTATTCGGAATTGTCGTTGACGCGGGACACGAGGCTTGATGCTCCCCACCAAAGAGAAACGGGGGCAACCACTATGGCAGCTTCCCACGGGCATGCAGGCCGTATCGGGCGAAGACGAAGGGAAAGGTGGAAAGACCCTTCCTCTACATCCGCCAGGATTTTTTTCTGGCCCGGACGTTCCGCAACATCGACGACCTGAATGCGCAGTTCGAGGCGTGGCGCAGCGAGATCGCCAATCCGCGCGTCCACGCAACCACCGACCGGGTTGTCGACGAGGCGTTCGCCGAAGAGCGGCCGCATCTGATCCCGTTGCCGGCGCTGCCCTACAGCACGGTTCTCACGGTGGAATGGCGGGTCAGCCATGAGGGCATGGTCTCGGTCGACGGCAACCACTACAGCGTGCCGGACACGACCCGGACCCCCGATCCCGGCACGCAGGATGAAATGCGGAAGGATCAGCCGTTGACAAAGGCGATTAGAGAACGCCGTGGTGCTCCAGATCGAAGGCGCCAGCTACCGGCACCGAAGCCACGCCGATCTCATTCCGGAGCACGTCCGCTCCAAGGCACCCATCTCGCCGCCACCGCCACCAAAGCGATGCGGCAGGCCGCCTAAAGACAGAAACGGAGCCGCCAATCCATTAACCCGGATGATTACCGGACCCGCCGAGGTGGGGATTTTTATCCTGCCCGTTTCGAGGAAACTTCAGTTGCCATTGACAGAGACAATGGTGATGCCGCCGGTGAACCCGTGCTCGTCGCGCAGACGCTCGAAGATCCGCTTCGCCGTGTGCCGCTGCTTCTTCAGCTCTCTCCTGTCGTCTTCCAGGATCTGGTCGATGACCGGAATGAAAGGGTCGAGCTTCGGCCGCACCGGCGCCTTCGAGCGCCGGTAGCCCAGCGGCACCGAATGCTTCAGGATCTTCGAAACCGTTTTCCGGTCAATCCCGAACGTCCGAGCAGCATCGCTCTTGTTCATTCCTTCGACATGGCACGCACGGCGTGCCGTTGTCGCATCCGCCAGGGCATGCGCAGGTGGATTTCGGCGTGGCGCTCGAGGTGATCGGCGGGGTCCTGCGCAAGCTTCATTACTCCGCGATGTCGCTACCACATTCGGATGCACTCTTCATCAGAGCCTATCCGGCCGAGACCACCGAGGCCTTTTGCGATGGGCATGTCGCGGCCTTCGCCTTCTTTGGCGGCGTTCCGACGTCGGTTCTCCACGACAACACCTACATCGCGGTGGCGAAGATCCTCGGCCCCTCCCGGCCGATTGCTCCGCAATCGCCTGCCGGGGCAATGGACGGCACGCGAAATGGGACGCGAGGTGCTGCTCGATCTCAAGCGCCGCGGCCTGAAACAGGACCCCAAGCTGGCCATCCATTGCCCGGCAGACGATTACGCAGCAATCTGCCGAATATCCGTGATGACCCTGTCGGTTCTGGCCACCTGGCCGACCGCCTCGGCAAACCTGCGGGCTTGCCTCGGGTTGACCTTTGCAAAAGGCACGTTCTGGCGCGACAGCATGCGCTCGAGATCGCGGTGATAGGCACCGAATGCTTCAAAGACGACGAGCACGTCGCCCCGCTCGCGAACCCATCGGCAAAGAGCCGTCAGCCCGGCCGCGTCGTTGGAAAACCGTCGATGATCCTTTGAGACGTCAACGGCTGGCCACGATCCCCGGCGTGGGTGTCCTCACGGCGACGGCTCTGGCGGCAACCGTTGCCGATCCTGCGCAGTTTCGATCCGCGCGCCAACTCGCAGCCTGGCTCGGCCTCGTACCACGACAGAACTCATCGGGTGGTGAGGAGAGGTTGGGCCGCATCACCAGGATGGGCGACGGCTATCTGCGAAAACTCCTTGTCCTGGGAGCGACGGCCGTTCTCAGAAGGATTGTCCACGCTCAGACCTCGACCGGAGCCTGGGTGCGTCGGTTGTTGGAACGCAAACCGTCCCGGCTGGTCAGCGTGGCGCTGGCGAACAAAACGGCCCGTATTGTTTTCGCCGTCTTGTCGAAGAAGGAAACTTACAACCCGGCCTGAAAACTCTCGGCGCTCCATCCGAGCGCCGCATCAGATGCGAGGGCAATCCACGTGATGATGATCTTTGCCGCCGCAACCGGAACACCCCGAGGCATTGCCAGGGCGTCATAGCCCGGCAACTTGATAGGGATCCGGCTCGCGGACTTCATCAGGGCCAACTCTGACATGGATCACCTCTCCATTTCTCAGCCAGTTCAATTATGAACCGGCAGGAGGGGCATCCATACCATCTAACTGGTATTGGCGATCTTCGCGGCACGGCCCATGAACTCGACCACTGCGGGACGAAGTGAGCGTTCGCTTCTCGCTTCTTTGAAAATTCTTCAGGCCGCATTTGGTTGGGACTTTGGTCCCGCCAAACGATTGACTCCCTGCGCGATCAAAGAGCAGATCAAGTCATCGATGGAGACATCCTGTACGGCTACTCCATCATGCAGGGCGAGCGTCGCAGCTGTTCCGGTCGCCTGACCCATGACCATGCATTGCGGCATCCCGCGCACCGAGGCGAACGCGACGGAGTCCGCGGACAATATGCGACCTGCGAACATGAGGTTCTCTATGTCCGCAGGGATCAGCGAGCGGAAGGGAATGGTATAGTAGCTGCCCCGTTGAAGGGCGGCGTCGTGCGTCATGTCGCTGTTGGACCGCATGACATCGTCAATCGGGTTGTCGCAGGCCACAATGCCGTCAGGAAACTTGGTGGCGTGGGCAAGGTCTTTGCCCGTCACTCGATACACGCCTTCCAGTTTGCGGGTTTCTCGGACGCCAACCGTCGGGGACATCACGGCCATATGTGCGGTCTCAAAACCCGGCACATCGCTACGCAGAAATTGCGCCAATTGTTGGCAGCGGCGACGCCCCTCTTGCGTTGCAATGCCAACAGCGATCCGATCGGTCCCATCGACGCGGCGTATATGGACGGAGTTGCAGAAAACTGTCCCCTCATGAAAGGCTCGCATCAGATATAGCTTGGTCAGATCCGGGTGCAGCCGGCCCTCGGCAATGCCGCGCGCTGCAAATTTCTTGAAGTAGGGGTCAGGATCAGCAAAGGCCGTGTTCCAATCGACGCCGATCATGTTAAATGAAACGGTGACGGCCATCATGTTGCCGGACGCATCACCGAGCGCATAAGGCACACCGGCCTTGGCAGAGATATCTGCATCGCCCGAGCAGTCGATAACCATCTTCGCAGCGACGTTGAATGGACCTTTCAGGTCACAGCATGAAACGCGGTCGATCCGTTTGCCAGCCATCTGCGGCTCCAAAGCAATCGCTCCCAGCCTGACGCGCACGCCCGCCTCTTCCAGCATGTCAAACATTGTCAGCGTTGCGATGTCATGGTCGTAAATGATCTCGGGGCCAAAGTTGTCGAGCACGCAGGGCCGCTTTTCGGCGGCAGGCGGCTTCATTGCGGACAGGCGTTCGGTGAGTTCTTCAACAAGACCCCCGACAATCTGATCTAGCGGGTAGCCACCGCCCCACGGCATGCCCGGGCAAAAGACCATCACACCACCAATTTTGGTCGTTGCCTCCAGCAACGTCACGCGCAGACCTTGGCGACCGGCCGAAACGGCAGCACCGAAGCCAGCGGTCCCACCGCCAATCACGAGAACATATGTCTCTTCGTCTGCCAGTTTCATGCGTACTGTCGTCCGTATTTATTCTGAGCCTTCGACCTCATTCGGGTAAGCACCTGCGTAGATATCAGCGAGGGTAAGTTGACGCGGCGGAGGCAACGGTGACAAAGCCACTCTCAGCAACCGCTCCCGGGAAACTGTCTCTCAGCGGGACTTGATCGCCTTGTAGCCCCAAATCAGGAGCGCCGCCCCTGCGGCTCCGACGAAAAGCTGTGGTAGCCAGGCTTGCTCGGCATAGATCCCGATCCAACCAAGGATGAAGTTCAATACAATAGCCCCTACGATACCCAGGATGATGTTCAGCAGCAGGCCCGTGTCTGCCTTCATGATCATGCTGGCGATCCACCCTGCCAGCCCACCGACAATAATCGAACCCAAGAATCCCAATCCCATAAACGAATCCTCTCTCGTTTTTCCAATAGAGCGCGTAGCCTCGCAGCAGGCAATTGATCGGCCTCCCGCCTTCCTAGCACACCAACGTACATTTATAGCATTTCACGCGGCACTTCCACCGATGACGCAGCACTCCGGCGCAAGATCACGAATTCGCTGTTGGCGGGCGAGGTCGGCTATAGTCTCTTCAAGAGGTTCCGCACATTCGATACCTGCCACCGACCACAGCGTTGCAGTCAGCATGCTTTGTCACATTAACGTATTAGGATCGGTCTCCCGGATTTTGCAGAGTGCTTCAAGCGGTACCGGACCCCGTTTTCCAAGCAGCGGTGACTGCCATCCGATGGTAGCGGATGGCCAGGGCGTTTCGGCGATGGGCGGGAACAGAAAAGCAATTGCGGGTTGCGGAGTGAACTGCGGCGAACCGCTGTAGACTGCCAGGCGACCTGAAGCCCTGCATCTTCCTCTCACGTTTGCGAAATGGCAGGTGACTGTTTTCGGCCCGGTTGTTGAGGCCTTTGTGCGACCAGTGATCCAGACCGGGCATCAGCTCGCGTTTCGCCGCGCCATAGGACCGAAGCTTATCCGTGATGATCCGTTTCGGAACGATGCCAAATCGCTTGATCAGCCTGACCAGAAGGCGCTTTGCTGCGCGCTTGTCCCGTCCGGATTGGGGGATCTCGTCCAGAATGGCACCATCCCGATCGACGGCCCTCCATAGCCAGAATGACTTGGCCGCGATCTTCGCGACGACTTCATCCAGATGCCAGAAGTCGCCGGGGTCGGCCTGCCGGCGGCGCAATTTGCGGGCCAAACTTGCGGGTCCATCGTCGAACGGTTTCATAGGACACGTCGATGCCGCGTTCCAGCAACATCTCCTCGATGTCGCGCAGGCTCGGATTGAAACGGACATACAGCCACACCGCGTGGGCGACAATCTGGCACGAAAAGCGGTGACGTTTGTGACTGATAGCCGGCGTGTTCATCATTCCCAGCTAAGCCCGAACCGCGGCGCAACCAACTACGGGTCAGTTTCTGCGACGACACCTGACAAAGCTGTTCGAATCCGTTTGACAAACCCCTTCCAAGGAAATTGTCAAATGGTGCTAGATGGAGCCACGAGGAGGCCGAAGACGGACCAGCCGGTGGCCCGAACGAGTTCTTCGAACGCGGCCGTCGCCAGCAATGAATTGCCTTTCTCGTCGAGGCCGGGACACCAGGCGGCCACCGACGCGACCCCGGGCACCAACCCCAGAACTCCGCCGCCGACGCCGCTCTTGGCGGGGATGCCGACGCGGAAGGCGAACTCGCCCGACGCATCGTAGGATCCGCAGGTCATCATCAGCGCGCAGACCCGGCGCACGCGTTCCGGAGAAAGCACTTCTTCGGCGTCTTGATCAAGGTTCCAGCTGGCCACGAGATAACGGCCCGCCATCGCCAGTTGTCGACAAGACATCGCGATGCTGCAATGCCGGAAATAGACCGACAGCACATCCGTTACCTCTCCCTTCAGATTACCTTCGGAGAGTATGAACTGTGCAAGCGCGCGGTTTCGCGCGCCGGTCTGCGTTTCCGACTTGACCACGGCGTCGTCGATCACGATCGCGTCGTCCTCGGCCAGGCGGCGGCAGAGGGCAAGGATCTCGTCCACCGCCTCATCCGGCTTTCGCCCCTCCAGCAGCACATCGGCGACGACAATGGCACCGGCATTTATAAACGGGTTCCGAGGCACGCCCCGTTCGTATTCGAGCTGCACGATGGAGTTGAACGGGTCACCGGAGGGTTCGCGCCCCACTCGCTGCCACAGCGTTGCGCCGATACGCTTGAGTGCGAGGGTGAGCGAGAAGACCTTGGAAATGCTCTGTATCGAGAATGTCTCGTCTGCATCCCCTGCCACCACCACGTCGCCGTCAAGCGGGGCGATGGCCAAACCGAACTTGTTGAGGTCAGCCTTCGCCAGTTCGGGAATGTAATCGGCGACCTTGCCCCGGACCGATTGGCCAGCCATCCGCGCCGCGATGTCGTCGGCGATCGCCTGCAGGTCGAGGCTTTCAGGAGGTTTGCGCATTGCCATCGGGCACCTCGGTCCAGACAGAGTGGTCCACGCCCTCACCAATTTCCGGGAAGTCGGACGCGACGAAGCGCGGTTCCCGGCCCGCGCGGCGTTGAGCAAAATAGTCTTTGGTCAACTGAACCACGGTGCCGGACAGCATCAAGATGGCGACAAGGTTGATCGTGGCCATCATTCCCATGGCCGCATCCGCGAAGTTGAAGACCGTGGTGACCGCCTGCATAGCGCCCCACACGACCATGCCGAGCACCGCCGCGCGCAGCAAGGTTATCGCCACCTGGTTCTCGAGCCCCAGAAACGTCATCGCGTTCTCCGCATAGGAGTAGTTGCCAAGGATCGAAGTGAAGGCGAAGAACACGATGGCGATGGCGATGAAGTAGCTGCCGGCCGCGCCGAGATGGTTCGACAGGGCATCCTGCGTCAATTGCATGCCGGTCGTGCTGTCCGGTCCGAGCGCGCCAGACAAGAGGATCATCAGAGCGGTCGCGGTACAGACGAGGATCGTGTCGATGAAGCAGCCAAAGGCCTGGACCAACCCCTGGCTGGAGGGGTGATGCGGGTCCGGCGTCGCCACCGCGGCGATGTTCGGGGCGGACCCCATGCCTGCCTCGTTGGAAAAGAGCCCACGCTTGATGCCATTGAGCGCCGCCGCCATGACGCCGCCGGCGACGCCGCCGACCGCCTCCTGTAGACCGAGCGCGCTGGACACGATCAGCCAGAGCGTTGCGGGCACCTCGGTCAGATTGAGCAGCATTATCACGACCGCAAGGAGAAGGTAGGCACCAGCCATCAGCGGCACGAGGATCTCCGCCACGCGCGCGATCGAGCGAATGCCGCCGAAGATCACCACGCCGGCGACTGCCGCCACGACCACGCCTACGGTCAGCTTGTTCACGCCGAACGCGCCCTCAAACGCCTCGGCGATGGAATTCGACTGCACCGCCACGAAGACGAGACCGAAGCTGACGATCAGGCAGATCGAGAAGATCATGCCGGCCCAGCGGGCGTTCAGCCCATTGGACATGTAGAAGGCCGGGCCACCGCGGAACTGGCCATCGCGGGAGGTCACCTTGTAGAGTTGTGCCAGCGTGCTTTCGGAATAGGCCGTGGCCATTCCCACCAGCGCGACGATCCACATCCAGAAGATCGCCCCGGGACCGCCCAGCGTCAGGGCGACGGCCACGCCGGCGAGGTTGCCGGTGCCCACGCGCGATGCGAGGCTGACGGTCAAAGCCTGAAAAGGGGTTATTCCGCGCTTGTCGGTACTGCGCGCCGAGGTGAGCACGCGTATCATTTCTCCGAAGTGGAGAAACTGCAGCGCGCCGAGGCGAACAGTGAAGAACAGACCCGCACCGAGCAGGCCGTAAATGAGCACGTAATTCCAAAGAACGCCGTTGATCAGATCGACGATCACGCCCATGATCCCGCCCTCCTTATTGCATGGTCACGTTTGAAGCGGTCGAAGCAACATCCCGATCGCGAATCCCGCCGGTTAAAGCCCGATGGCCTGCAAGGAGGTATTTCACCATTGGAAATCGCCTGTCGACCAGGCGGTGGGCCCGGTGTCAAAGCGCTGCTCCGAGCGCTTCGACGGGATGTTGGCTTGCAGCATCGCGCCGCCGCGGAGGCTTTCGCGTGCCGCTTGGAGGAATTTGAAGAAGACGGGGCCCACGCAGGTTCCTTCGACCGCCGTCTTGAGCATACCGCCAAACACCGCGCGATCTGAGGAGACATGGCTACCGGCGGGGTCGGTCTGAGTGGCTTCGACTCGCAGGTCATGATCCTTTTCGAACGGTAATGCGTCTTCTTGGCGTTCGTGCCCAATCAATACGGTGCGACTGCGACGGTCGGCAAGACGTTCTGAAAGAAAATGGCGAAACCTAGGGTCAGGGCCCGTTGTTGTTTCATAGCCAGAACAAGACGGTGGCTGCGAGCGCGATGGCGGAGAGGAAGACCTTCGGACATCGGTCGTAGCGTGTGGCGCCCCTGCACCAGTCCTTCAGGCGCCCGAACATGATCTCGATCCGGTTGCGTCGTTTGGAGCGGCGCTTGTCGTATTCGACCGTCTTTCCGCGGGACTTCCGGCCAGGGATGCAAGGCTTCATCCCTTTGTCCTTCAATGCCTCTCTGAACCAGTCGGCGTCCTAGCCGCGGTCCCCGAGCAGCCAGTCGACATCCGGCAGGCTGCCCGGCAAAGCCCGCGCTCCGATGTAATCGCTGACCTGTCCTCTCGACATGTTCACAGTCGGTATCAGCGTCGTTTAGCGGATTTGCCGGCGCACGGCCGGGAGGTGAGGCTTTTTCTTTGCCCCCGGCGCTTCCGATGTCGCTTTCCGCTGTGCCGGACACGGATCTTTGCGGAGAGGTTCCCGCCGGCCGTCACCCATCCGCGCGCGCGGCGGACCGAACGTCTGCAAGACATGGTCCGACATCTCGGCCTCGCCTTGGGCGGGCGTCCGGCGCAGCCGCTCGCGGCGCGACGTCTCCTCCCGGTCAGCAAGGACACCTTCCTGCGCAGTGTCCGCAACGCCACAGCACATCCAACGGACGCGCCACGTGTGATCGGCATTGACGACTGGGCGTGGCGACGCGGCCAGCGCTATGGCACGCTGATCTGTGAACTCGAGCGGCTGCAGCTCATCGACCTTCTTCCCGATCGGGAGCCTGCGACCGTCGAAGCCTGGCTAAGAGGTCAGCCACAGATCGAGGTCGTGGCCCGCGACAGGAATGGCGGCTACGGCGGTGGGCTACGCGACAGCGACGCGTCATGAGCGCGGTGCTGTCGGGCACAGGAAGATGCCCACCGGCGCGAAAAATCGCCTAGCTCATGACCACGGCACGCAACTACCTCTCCAAAGCCGATGCAGTACTCGGCACGCAGGTCGAAGCCGCACTACCCGCCTTAGGCCGCCGTAGCCGCAGCTCTTTCGGAGCCTTGGTCCAATGGCCAGACTGAGGGGCAAATCAATCGCCTGAAAACACTCAAACGACAGATGTATGGCCGCGCCAACATCAACCTGCTCAAGGCACGCCTCGTCGCGACGACTTGAACGCGGAATTGCACCAAATGTGAGTCAGACCCCTTTTTGCACGCCGGTTCTCACTGCGCGGACTCGGGTCGATCGGCGGTTGGCTGGCCGGCGGCCTCGTGACCTCTGCCGCCGGCTCGGCACTGGCAGCCCGAGGCCACCGCACGCGCGCTTGCGCAGCCTGCCGCTTGCCATGCTGGCCGCGGCGGGCAGCGGAGCCGTCACCTATGCCGCAACGGCGCCTTGGGTGATCGGCGTGTCGATCCTGGTCAACGGGTTCTTCCTGTTCCTGTTCTTCCCGCTGTATCTTGGCAGCGGACACCCGACGGAGGCCGGGGCGCGGATGGCCAACTACCTTGCCGGTTTCGCGCTCGGCGGCGTATTCGGCGCCGCGATCATCGGCATGAGCGGCTTTGCGGCACTCGCCATGGCCACCGCCCTCGCCGGCGTCATTGCGCTGCCGTCGCCGCTTTCGTTCGGGCCCGGTCCGCCCGAGCGATCTTGAGACCGGCCTTCCGCCACGCCGCGAGCGCCCGATCCTGCAGTGCATCGTAGCAGGCGAGATCGAGCTCGGCATGGGCGTAGGTTTCGAACGAAGGATACAGCGCAAGCATCGTGGCCGCCTCTTCGCGCGCTTGCTTCAGGTCGCCAAGTTCGGCGTGAAACCATGCCAGATGGGCGTGATACCAGAAGAAACCGGGCATCGGTACGCGGTTGATTTCGACCAGGGCATCCTGCATCCGGTGGGCTCGGGCGAGGCGCCAGCAATGGGCGAAATGATACCATCCGGGATGAATCGGGCTCAGCGCGATGGCCCGGTCGAGCAATGCTACGGCGCGTTCCTCCTCGCCGATGAAGGCAAAGCAATGTCCGATCTCGGCCAGCACGTCGGCGTGCCCGTCGTTGAGTTCGAGCGCCCGCTCGGCCGCGTCACGAAACCCCGCCAGGTCCCTGCGATAGTACCGCACGAGCGCCAGCGCGGTATGCGCAAAGGCATCGCGCGGATCCGCCTGCACAGCGCGGCTGGCGGCCTCGTGGGCTAGGCCAAGCGCATCGACCCCGGGCCGGGTATTCACGTAGAACCGGTGTTCCTCGACCAATATCATGGCATAGGCCGACCAGCCCTGGGACGAGTCCGGGTCCTGCTCCAATGCCTTCGGCAGGTCGTCGCGCAGATCGGCGTGGACCTCTGGTTCGTACCTCAGGTAGTAATCGCGAAAGCGCGCGAGCAGGCGGTACATGTCCCATGTCCGGGCACTGCGATTTCGCGTCTCGCTTGAGATGTGATCGGCCACGGCGCCGTAACGGCTGGCCACGCGGCCCGCGGTCAGCTGGGCCAGCTCATCCTGGATCTCGATCAGCCCCTCGATGCTGTCATCGCGGTCGAACTGCTCGGTCAACAGCAACTCTCCGCTATCCGTCGCACTCACCTGCACGGTGACCCGCAGACGCGGTGGGGCGCGGCGAACGCTGCCCTCCAGCAGGTAATCCACGCCGGGATCGCGGTGCAGATCGGCGGGACGCGCACCATCTTCGGCCATCTGGACCGTCGTGCGGCGGGAGAAGACGAAGAGGTCTCGAAAACGCGACAGGTTGATGATCGTCTGCTCGGTCAGCCCATCGGCCACAAAGACATCCTCCGCTGTACCGCCCAGCATCCGGAACGGCAGCACCGCGATAGACGGGCGACTGGCGCGGACGATACTCGCACGCGTCTCGGCGGGAGTGGCCGCGGCACTTTCTTCTGGATCGATCTCCGCGACGAACCGGAACCCGTGGCCGTGCACCGTCTTGATCGTGTGCTGCGCGCGTCCGTCGTCGCCCACGGCCTGCCGCGTTTCCTTGATCGCGGTGGAGAGGCTCGCGTCTGACACGATCCGGTCGCCCCAAACCTCCGAGATCAGTTCGTCCTTGCTCACGACCCGGTGGCGGTTGCGGATCAGGTGATCCAGCAGGCGCAGGGTCTGCGGGGTCAGCGCGCGGATCTCTCCTGCCCGGTCGAGCTGGGCAAGATCGCTGTCGATCACGCAATCGCGGAACTGCACCTTCACCGGTCTCACACCCTTCTGACGCCCCTGATCCTTAGCATACAGCCATTCCTTGGCAATTGCTCAGGCCTTCTCAGGAAATTCTCAGATCCTGCTCAAGCGCGGCATCGGCGGGCAACTCTATCCCTCGCTCCATCACCGGCGGCCCAGTCCGGTCCCGGCCAGGAAAAGGAAAGAGAGCCATGAAATACCGCAATGCACTGCCGCAGATGAACGGCCACAAGATGCTGACCGAGGCCGGGCTGGAAACCGTACTGGTGTTTCAGGAAGGCATCGATCTGCCGCTTTTCGCCGCGTTCACCGCGCTCAACACCGAAGCCGGCTCCGCCGCCATCGAACGCTACATGCATCGGCTGGCCAGGCTGGCCGTGCGGACAGGGCCGCGGCTTCATCATGGATACGCCGACCTGGCGGGCAAGCTCCAGATGGGGCGCCGAGCTGGGTCTGGACGTGGCCGAGATGCGGGAGATCCACCGCGAGGCGATCGCCACGCTGCTGGCCCTGCGCGAGCGGTTCGAAACCCCGTCCTCGCCCTTCGTAATCAACGGGGTCGTCGGGCCGCATGATGACGGCTATGCGCCTGCCACCCAGCTGACCGTGCCGCAGGCGCAGGCCTACTACGCCGAGCAGGTGCAGTGGTTTACCGAATTCGGTGCCGACATGGTGTCGGGCATCACGATCACCTCGGCTTCCGAAGGGACGGGCATCGTTCTGGCGGCGCGGGATGCGCACATCCCCTCCGTGGTCTCCTTCACGTTGGAGACGGACGGGCGGCTGCCATCGGGCGAAGGTCTGGAAGAGGCCATCCGCGCGGTCGATGCCGCCACGGACGGTGCTGCCGCGTACTTCATGATCAACTGCGCGCATCCCGATCACTTCCGCGCGGTTCTCGATGACGGCGGCGACTGGATCCGGCGCATCGGCGGCTTGCGGGCGAATGCCTCGCGGCTGTCGCATGCGGAACTCGACGTGGCCGAGGAACTGGACGACGGCGACCCCGTCGAACTGGGGCAGCTCTACCGCGCGCTGTCGGTGCAACTGCCGAACCTCAACGTCATCGGCGGCTGCTGCGGCACGGACCACCGCCACCTGGAACAGATCTGCCGGTCACTCGATGCGGCATGATCGATCCGACGACCAAAGAAATGGAACGAAGACAATGACCTACAAGAAAATCTCGAGCCGGATTGGTTCGGCAATCCGACGCCGCAGGAAACATGCCTGGCAAAGACGGGTGCTCCGTCACGCGTCAATCGATCTCGCCCGGCTGTCCCAGCACACGCTGAAGGACCTCGGGTACCGCCGTGACGGTGAATGGATCGGCCGCGACCTCGATTACTGACCCCGCGCGCCGCGCTTGCATTGACCAAAGGGACTACACCCATGTCTTACCCCGAACTGAACCCCGATGCAGCCAAGGGCGCACGCCGTGCGGCTCTGCTGGGCGGCGGCGCTGCCATCGGTCTTGCGCTGGCATCTCAGATGCTTCCTTCGCAGGCCACCACGCAAGGACGCAGGCAGCCCCGCGCTGCCTGCCCCGCTCACGGATGCCGACTTCCTGCATGACGGGGCCCCGCCTGAACCGATGGTGGCGCTGGGACGGGCGCTGTTCTTCGACCCGATCCTGTCGGGCAACCGCAACATATCCTGCGGAACCTGCCACGATCCCGCGCGGGGCAGCGGCGACGACGTGGCCCTGTCGATCGGAGAAGGCGGCGCCGGCTTCGGGCCCGACCGCCGGACCCGCGACGGGGTGACGGACCGCATCCCACGCAACGCGCAGCCGCTCTGGAACATCGGCGCGCGGGAATATACCGCCATGTTCCACGACGGGCGGCTGGAGCCGGATCCGCGGGGAACCTTTCCCAGCGGTTTCTGGAGCCCGGCGCGCGAGGACCTGCCCGAAGGGCTCGACAGTCTTCTTGCCGCGCAGGCGATGTTTCCGGTCACGTCGCATGGCGAGATGGCCGGCCAGAAGGGTGAGAACCCGGTCGCCACCGCTGTGGCCGAGGATCGCCTGCAGGATGCCTGGGATTTGCTGGCCGCACGGCTCGCCGCCATTCCAGCCTATGCCGGGATGTTCCGCACGGCCTTCCCGGATGCGTCCGCAACGCCCGTCACCTTCGTCAATGCCGCAAAGGCGCTGGCCGCGTTCCAGACCGTCGCCTTCCGCTCCGACCAGAGCCCTTTCGACCGTCTGCTGGACGGGGACCGCAATGCGCTCGACCGTGACGCAAAGCGCGGCATGGAGCTGTTCTACGGTGAGGCAGGATGTGCCACGTGCCACGCCGGGCCGTTGCTGACCGATCACGGCTTTCACGCGATCGCGATGCCGCAGATCGGACCCGGCAAGGGGCATGGCGAGGACAGCGGGTACTGGCGGGCCGCCGGGTTCATGACACGGCTTGAGGACGAGGGGCGGTACCGGGTGACCTTCGACGCCGAAGACCTTTTTGCCTTCCGCACGCCGTCGCTGCGCAATGTCGCGCAGACCGGGCCGTGGGGGCATGACGGTGCCTTCGACGACCTCTCGGAGGTGGTGCGCCATCACCTCGATCCGGTCGCCTCGCTGGAGAGCTACGATGCCGCAACGGCCAGCCTGCCGCCGCTCGACCATGTGATCGAGGGGACGGGGCGGGACTCCGCGCTGATCTTCCGCCCGCTCAACCCGGCGCGCGATGCGGCGTTCGATCTGCGCGACATCTGGGTGCAGCGGAGCGAGTCCCTGCGCGGGCGCATCGCCGAGGCCAACGACCTCGCCCCGCAAGTGCGCACCGAGGCGGAGGTCGCAGCGATCGTTGCGTTCCTCCAAAGCCTCACGGACCCGACGGCCGTCGACCGCAGCGACCTGATCCCCGCCGCAGTGCCCTCGGGCTTGCCGCCGCAACCGACGCCCCCTTCCGGTCGGAACAACGGTCCAGACCACGGAGGCTGATCGCCAGAACGCGCCGCTGCCGGACCCGAAACCCGCCAGCACGCAGACCCCGAACCGCGACACACGCGGTCCGGGACCGGGGAGCCTTGTCCCGCCATGCGGGTGCGGCCTCTCCAGACCCCCAACCGGCCTTCGTGCCGCCACACAGGAAAGATGAACGAAATGAAATACTTGCTTGCCACATCCGCACTTGCCTTGGTTGCGTCGGGCAGTTTCGCCCAGGCCGATATGTCCGTCGCGTCCCAAGCGAACAGATACGACAAGACCGATCACCTGACCTTCGATTCCGGTTTTCCGGTCGGCCCGGTCGATACCTCGCCGGTCGTGTCGGCGGCCTATGATCCGGTGGAAGAGATGACGCTCAGCTTCATCTTCCACATCGATGACGGCATGGCCGAACAGGACGTCTTCTACGAAAAGGTGCCGGGCTCGGGCGAAATCTACCGTCCGACCGCCGCGACCCGGAAACATGGATGCCCCGCTGTACGCGCCCGCCGTGGAAGTGCCGCACAACTTCCTCGATACGTCCGACACCGGCCCCTATCCCAAGGGCCGCCCGCTGGGGCTGACCCTGGGGGAGTGGTTCGCGGCGGAAGGCCACGGCACCTATGTCCTGCGAGGACGGCACCGGGACGCTGGATCTGGAGTTCTCCAACCTGATCCCGAACGGCGTCTACACGATGTGGCACGACTTCATGGTCTGGCCGCCGACGGAGCCCTTCATCGGCACGTATGATCTGCCGTTCGGGGCACGGGACGGCTCGGAAAACGTCTTTGTCGCGGCTGCGGATGGGTCGGCGCATTTCGAGCGCACGATCTCGCCCTGCCTGCAGCTTTCCGGGGAGCATCTCCTGGCCGATCTCGGCCTCGCCTGGCACTCGGACGGCAAGACCTACGGGCCGCTGACCGGCGAATTCTCCACCGTCACCCACGTGCAGATGTTCGTGATGCTGCCGCCGCGCACCGGTCTCTGATCCGCGCGTTCCCCGGGGCGATGATCCGCGTCGCCCCGGGCCTCCGACCGAAACCCATCAAGACCAAAGGTGCGTCATGAAACGCCTCATCCTTGCCTATGCTCTCTGCAGCTATGCCCTTTTCGGCCTCGTCTTTGTCTGGCTCGCTGCGTTTCTGTGGAACCTCGGCGACCTGCGCGGTCCGGCGACCCGTCCAACGGCCGAAGCGGCGACCCTCAATCTCGCGCTGATCGCCCTCTTCGGGATCGCCCACAGTGTCATGGCGCGGCCCGCTTTCAAACGGGTTTGGACCCGGATCATTCCGCCGGCCGCGGAACGGGCGACCTACGTGCTGCAATCCTCCGTTCTGCTGGGCCTGATCCTGTGGCAGTGGGAGCCGATCCCGGCCATCGTCTGGCAGGTGGACGGTTTCGCCGTTTGGCTGATCCATGCCCTCTCGGCGTTTGGGGCGGGGACCGTTCTCATCTCGCCACGTTCCTGCTGGGCCATCTCGAATTCGTGGGCATTTCGCAAGCCTGGAGCAATCTTCGGGGCGCGCCCGCCCGGCCTGCCACGTTCCGCACGCCGATGCTCTACCGGTTCGTGCGCCACCCGCTGCAGCTCGGTCTTCTGGTGATGATGATCGCGACCCCGGTCATGACACTCGGCCATCTGATCTTCGTAGCGGCGATGGCGCTCTATGTCGCGATCGGCTTGCGCTTCGAGGAACGTGCGCTCCTGCGAGAATTCGGTGCAGCCTACGCCGCCTACCAGCGCGACGTGCCGATGCTGATCCCGCGTCCCTTTCGCCGTGCCTGGCGCCCCGAGGCCGCGCAGGCCGGTCAGCGGGCGTCCTGAACAGCCAAGCCCAATCTCGTCTCTACCAAACTAAAGGAACCCATCATGGACACCACAATTCGCCAAAACGTGCTGATCATCGGCGCTGGTCTGTCCGGCCTCGCCACAGCCGAGGCACTCATGCGCCGCGGAGTCGCGGTCACGATCCTCGAGGAACAGGCCCGGGTCGCCGAACCTTGGCGCAAGCGGCACCCTGCCCTGCGGCTGAACATCCACCGCCATTTCGCCCGATTGCCGGGCATGCGTGCCCCGCGTGGCGACGGCGCCTTTCTCAAGCGCGACACGGTGGTCGATTATCTCGCGCGGTATGCGCGGCACATCGGCGTCCCGATCCGCTTTGGCACCAGGGTCGAGAGGATCGAACACGATGTCGTCGGCTGGATGGTGAAGACCACGAATGGCACGTTCTACGCGGCCCACGTCGTCTTTGCCACCGGGCGCGACAGCGTCCCGCATATCCCCGACTGGCCCGGCCTCGCCAGTTTCGAAGGCGAGGTGCTGCACGCGGCAGCGCTCGGCGACGTAGCCCGGTTCGACGGAAAGCGGGTTCTGGTGGTCGGTGCGGGCAACTCCGGCAGCGACGTGCTGAACCATCTCGCGCGCCACCACCCGGCAGAGGTCGTGGTCTCCGTACGGCACGGCCCCGCGATCGTGCCAAGCCACGTGTTCGGCTTTCCGCTCCACCGTGCGGCGCGGCTGTTCCAGGCCCTGCCGCTGCCCATCGTCGACCGGGCCTTTGCGCTGACGCAGCGTCTCTTCTTCGGAGACCTGACACGGCACGGCATGACCACTCATTCGCTGGGCGGCGGCACCCGACTGGCACTGGACGGCACCGCGTTCGCCATCGACGACGGATTTGTCGCGGCGATAAATTCAGGCAGGTTCAGGGTAGCCGGCAAAATCGTCGAATTCCATGCCGGGCGCGCGTTCTTCGAGAATGGTGGAAGTGTGGCGCCCGACGTCGTGATCTGCGCCACCGGGTACCGAACAGGTCTCGAGCCGCTTGTCGGTCGCTTCGGCGTGCTGGACGGCAAGGGCAACCCGACCCACCCCGCGGGGGAGCCCGACCCGGCGCAGCCGGGGCTCTGGTTCACGGGCTACAAACCGCTCTTCACCGGGTATTTCGACGCCGCGGCGATAGCCGCCGAACGCATCGGCACAGGCATTGCAAGTCACCTGCGAGGCACCCCGCATCGGTCGCGTTCGGCCATTCCGCAGGGCCGCTCGCACGACTCGAGCGCGGCGGTCGAAACCTGAGGCCCTCGCCATTCACCACCTGCTCGACCGGGTACTCCAAGGATACATCGCATGACTCTTCTCGATATCTCCGGGCGCCCGGTCGGGCCCTTCCGACGTGCCGGCCGATATGTCTCGCGCGCCGAAGCATGGGCTCTTCTGCGCCTTGCCGCGCCGTTGACATGTCTTGCGCTGGTCAACATGGCGATGAGCGTCACCGACACGCTGATGACGGCCGCGTTCGGGGTGGAAGCCCTTGCAGCGGTCGCCGTTGCAAGCGATTTCTATTCGATCCTCTTCTACCTCGCCGTCGGCTGCATCGGCGGGCTCGCACCACTCTATGCGGCCGCCCATGCGGCGGGCGACGCGGATCGGTTGGCCCGGCTCAGAACGGCGGGGACGATCACCTGTGCACTACTGGCCTTGCCGATCTGTGCCTGCTCTGGCACACGCCGGCGCTGTCTGCGCCTGCTGGGCATCGATCCGGTCCTTGTCGATGCCGGCACCGGCTATGTCCGGGCGATGGCGCTCACGCTGGTCCCGATGCTGGCGGTGGGCGTCTTGCGCACGCGCCTGACGGCCATCGAACGCCCCGGCGTCATGCTGCGGATCACGCTGTGTGCGGTGCCGCTTGAATGCCGTCTTCAATTACGTGCTCATGCATGGCGCGCTTCGGTCTGCCGGAGCTTGGCGTGACGGGCGCGGGCGTGTCGTCCCTGCTGGTCGGCCTGCTGACACTTGCCGCACTTGATGCGAGAGGCGCGCCGCGTCGGCGACAGCGGGCCGGGCCGCGTGACGATCGGCGGATGTTGCCGCGATCTTCCGCATCGGGGTGCCCATCGGCATCGCCACATTGGCCGAGGTCGGCATCTATCTGGGGGCCACGATCTATGCCGCCTCGCTGGCCGTCACGGACGCCGCCGCGCATTCCGTCGCGATCCGCCTGGCGGGCATCGGCTACGCCTTCTATTTCGGTCTGCAGCAGGCCGCGATGACCCGCTTGGCACGGACCGGTCCCAAGTCCGAGCGTGGACGGCAGGTCATGGGCACGGCGATGGTGCTGGACGTCGGCGTGGGTCTGTGGCTGTGCGGGAGTTGTCACGTTAACGAGCTCCGATTGCCGTGCCGACATTTGGACATAGTCAGCGCTGATGCAGACACGAAGATAAGGTCGTGACCATGGAACTGGAGAGTGGAAATGACGAGACGAAAGTTCAGCCGCGAGTTCAAACTCGAGGCGGTGAAGCTGGTAACCGAGCGGGGCGTATCGGTCGCCCGGGCGTGTCGCGATCTGGACCTTGCAGAGAGTGTGTTGCGGCGCTGGATGCGGGAAGCCACCGTGGCGCCGGCCACGGCGTTTCCCGGAAACGGGCAGCAACGCGGGGAACTGGCCGAGATCGCCGTCCTGAAGAAAGAGGTCGCCCGGCTTCGGGCGGAGCGTGACAGCCTCAAGAAGGCGGCGGCTTTTTTCGCGCGGGAGGCGACATGAGGTTCGCCTTCATTGCAGGGCACCGACATATCTGGCCAGTGGGCTGGCTCTGTGAGGTGATGGAGGTCTCCCGTTCGGGCTTCCATCCCTGGCTCCATCGTCCGGCCAGCTCCCTCTCGGCGTTGTGCTGCGCAAACGCCTGCCGGGCAAAGGATGAGCCGGGCCGGAAATGTCCGGGACAATTCGGCGATGGAGAGCTTCTTCTCGTAACTGAAGACAGAACGGACGGCCCGCAAGGTCTACCGCACCCGCGACGCCGCACGCGCCGACGTGTTCGATTACATCGAGCGCTTCTACAACCCGCGGCGGCGCCATTCGAAGCTGGGCTATCCAAGCCCGATGGTGTTCGAGGACCGCGCCACGCTACCTTAACCCGGTGACCACGAAACCGGCAGCAGGCCAGTTTGCGGCTTAGAGCCTCAGGCGGCCTTGTTGGCTGCCGAGCGGGCGGTCTTGACCGCGCCTTCGGTGTTCGCTGCGATCTTGCCGGTCATGTCTTCGCCGGCTTTGGAGGCCAGCTCGGCGGTTTCACCACTGACCTTCTGAGTCTCAGTCGCATAGGCCTGCGCTGTCTTCGTGAAGAGCTCGGTCTGCTTCTGCAGGAAGTCTGCATAAGCCTGGCCATAGGCGGCCGGCTCGTCACGCGCCTGGGTCAGGTCGCGGACGTTCGAGAACGTTTCCTTCGCGGTTTCGCTCGCAACGTCGCTCACACGGGTTCCAGCCTCAACTGCGAGCGACAACATGCGCTCGTTCATGCTGACCCAAGTCTTGAAGACGTCTTGGTAGCCTTGCGGATCGAAGAGGCTCTGAATGTCATTAGCTGCGGATTTTGTGCTCTGCTTGGCCATGTCGGGTCTCCTTTGAGATGCGTTTCATGTTTCGTCTGCTGTCACTGGAGGTAAATGCTGCACTGCAGCATTTCAACCGGGTTACGCCGCATCGTAGCAAATAGGGTTGTAACAGCCAGGAGGAGGGCACGCGTCCAAGATCCATGCCGGCTTGCCACTCGCCGGACCCGCACCTTCGGCGTCGTCCTGGCCTGCTTGTGAAGAGAGATCAAAGTGCTCGTCCCCCACCCCGAACCTCGCCCAGGATGGAGCGCGCCACGAACAGCGACCACCGCCGCTTTGCCCTTGTCCACTCCGTCCAACAGCAGACGTGCAGCCGGTCGTCCAGCGCAGCGCAGCGGCGAATGTCGCGTTGATAAAAGCAATCTCAGATCGTACCCAAATAATAGCCGATGGCTTCGGCCAATTCGGTTTCCTCGTAGCCGAAATGGGAGCGCACGATTTCTTCAAGCTTGCGGAACGTGGAGGCGGCATGCGCGAAATGTGCCTCTGACGGGTCGTCGATCAACGTATCCGCCGCGCGGTTGAGGCGGATGATCAACTCATGCACCACCTCGTGCTCGGCCTTTAGCTTGGCCACGACTTCGCGGAACTTGCCTCCGCCCGCTGCCTCGACCCTGGGAAACATGTCGGCGCTTTCGATGTCGTGGTGAAACTTCAGCACCTGGCATTCGCGCCCGCAAAGCGACCCGAACCCGCGTAGGTTCTCGGTCATGTCGAGCGAAAGCACGATGCGCTTCAGGTGCTCGGGTGGGGCATCTCTCGCTTCGATCCGCGCCAGAACCGCGCCGATCTGGGCCATCTCGTTCAGATAATGGCGATAAATCGCGGCCAGTTGCCGACCCTGCCTGCGGTGCAGGTCAGTCGCCTCCGGCACGGGCGGCGCCTTCGGGCGGGCAGCTTCGCTCAGGCTTAGCTCGTCCAGCGGATGGGTCGAAAGATCGGTCATAAGGTACAGGTAGTGGCGTGAGGGATATGTCCACCCCCCGAGCCAGTCGCTTCCAACGGTCTTGCAGGCACGACAATCCATCTGCCACCGCGACCTCAGGATCTTACCGATCGCGCGCCGTTCTCTCAAAGGTTCTGTCGCAAAATCTTCCATTTTGTTCTATCAGACCGCGAGATTTTTCGATGAGGCTTGTCCGATGATGTCGATCAAAGGGGCGCAGTTTCCGAGGGATGTGATTCTGTATGCCGTCTTCTTCTACCTCAGATACGCCGTCTCCTACCGCGACCTGGAGGAGATCCTGGCCGAGCACGGGGTTCACGTCGATCATGCCACGTTGAACCGGTGGGTCGTGAAGTATGCGTCCGCATTGGCGTCAGCGGTTCAGAGGAGGAAAGCCCAGACCGCACCATCGTGGCGTCTTGATGAGCCTATGTGAAAGTCCGCGGTGAGTGGTGCTACCTCTATCGTGCCGTCGATCGATATGGCCGATCACTCGATCTCACGCTGTCGGAGCATCGCGACGAAGCCGCCGCGCTCCGGTTCCTGGCCAAGGCGGTTTCTTCGAATGGCTTGCCCAAGGCCTGCGCCATCGACAAGAGCGGCGCGAACACGGCGGGGCGAAGGGATGAACGCCTCGCTCAAGGAGATCGGCTCACCGCGCAGGATCAAGGTCTATCGATCCAGGTATCTCAACAATATCGTTGAGCAGGATCACCGCGGCGTCAAGCGACGCATCAGACCAATGATGGGCTTCAAGGCAGTCATATCGGCGGCAGCAACTTCGGACAGCATCGAAACAGCGCACATGATTAGGAAAGGTCAACTTGGCAACGGATGCCCATTCACGATCTATATGCAAGTCTGGCTGCGTAACAAGCGCTAGTTACCACCCGATTTTGCCTGACCGGGAAGTTTGCGACAGAACCGCTTGCAACGCTCTGTCATCGCATCGTTATCTTAATACTCAACACTGAACACTTCGACCGCAGTGGCGTCCGGTCAGATGGGACCGGGATCGAACCATGATGCTCGCCTGGCGATTGGATCTCACAGGAATGCTGCGCCACAACAATCGATGGCAGCGCCGACCGATTGCAGTCCTCCGCCGCACGTAGCGCGAGTGGTCGAAGTGCGGACCAGGACGAAGCCGCTACCGCGGCAATGGCGCTTGTGGCTGAGGTATTGAATGATCCTGTTAGGGCACGCGTTTTGCGATCTCTCCAACCTGTCTGACGATTGGGGCCTTCTCAATCTGATGACAGGAGGTTCCCATGACAGAGGAGAGAACGACCCCGCTGCGCGAGCGGATGATCCTCTCGGGCCATTGCTGCGCAATCCCTGTCGGGCAATGGAGGACATGCGCATTCACGGGATGGATGAAAAAGCTCAGAAGGCACATATTCGGGCGGTCAAGGATTTTGCGCTTTTCCTGGGGCGATCACCGGACACCGCGACACCGGACGATCTTCGCGCCTACCAGCTGCACATGACCGATACCGGCGTGACGCCACCGACGTACAACGCACGGATCATGGCGCTCAGGTTTCTGTTTGGGAAAGAAGCTACCGTTCCAGCGCAGCCCGACATGCAGGGCGCTGACCTTGCCGAGAGGATTCGATCAGCAGCGTGGTCGCCGGTGAAGGGCGAGGTCAGACCGCTCAGCGCCGCAGCCCGCCACGACCGCCACGACGATGCTGTCCGGCGGGACCCCGATCACCTCCGACCCCGGAATCAGCGGTGCAATCAGCGTCACCGCCAGGATCGGGTTCATGCCCAACCGACCCAGCACGGGAACGATCCAGACGAGAAGCGTGAGCACGGCCCATCCCGGGCGTGTCGATCACCCAGCCGCCACCGGCAATTGAATGGAGCGAACGCGACGTGGTCGTGTGCCGCCCCTTGGCGTCGGCCTCGCGAATGGGTCCTGTCGGCTGTGCGTCCTCGGATGAACTTCTTCGACAGCGTATTCAGCAATGTCGACTTCCCTACCCCGGACGATCCGACAAGGGCAACCGTCTGCCCGGGGCCGCACCAAGGCGCCAATGTCAGTGCCGCCTCCGGTGCTTTTGCATTCAACATGACGACATCCAATCCGAGTTGAAGGGCTTCTGCCTGCCGGAGGTAGGGTGCGGCATCAGCCGTCTGATCGATCTTCGTCAGGACAATCACCGGGGTCGCCCCAGCCTCGTTCGCAAGCGCCAGATACCGCTCCAGTCGTGCCGGATTGAAGTCGTCATTGCAGGAGGTGACGATCAAGAGCGTGTCGACGTTCGCAGCAATCAGCTGCGTTGGCCGACGGCCTTCGGTTTTGCGCTGTAACAGCATCCGTCTATGCAGCCGCCGGACCAGCATGCGGGTGTCGGGGTCCACCAGAACCCAGTCGCCAACGGCGAAGTCCGTCGTTCTTGACTGAGCGGAAAGGGTCAGCCTCACAGGACCGAGTTCGGACACCGCAGTGATCCTGTTCCGGTGAACGGTCGCGATGCGCATGGGGGCAAGCCCCGCCTCGCCGGGCTCCAACTGCTCGTGATAAAACGCCGACCAGCCGAGAGCGGCCAATGAAACTGCGGACTGATCGGATGAAATGGTCACGCCAGCCTGAATGGCCGCGGAACCACGTTGTTGCAAGCTTATCCTTCAGGCAGGCGGACAGGCGAAGATACGATTGATACGATCGAATGCGCTCGTCGCCCGACGCAGATATCCGCTCGGAAGCTTGCGTTGAGGGGGGCGATGCAGGAGGTTGCGGGATCGACGCCAAAGGAGATTTCGGAATGATGATCTACGGCTTGCAGACTTGCGCAATCTGTCAGAAGGCCCGCAAAGCATTGGAGGCGGAAGGAATGGATGTCTCTTTCCGTGATGTTCGGGCGGAGCCGTTGAGCGAGGCAGAACTATCGGGGCTGATCGAAGAATTCGGGGATCGGCTCGTGGATCGCAAGTCAAATGATTACCGGGCGCTCAATGACTGGCTGAAGAATTCCGAGGCAGAGGCGCAGATCGCGGCCCAACCCAAGGTGATGGCCCGCCCGGTAATCCGTGACCGGGACAAGTTTTATCTGGGTTGGGATGAGACTGTTCGGGAAGCTTTGCTTGCAGACTCCTGATGCCCCAAGCTGAGCAAGTGCAGCGAATGACCGGATCGACGGGCCGCGCTGCGGCGGAGCGTGTCCAGTTCGAACGGCTGGTCAGGGCCGTTCTCGTCGATCAGGCAGGCTGGGATCGACACAATTCTGCGCAGCCTCCGAGGTCGGCCTGGAGCCCGAAATCCGAAGTCGCGGCGACACGGCGAATGGCGGCCTCTCCGGGCCGGGCCCTGCAGCGGGACCGTCACGATCAGCAGCCGTTGGCTCGAGGCAAGCACGAAACCGCAGCCTGTTTTTTCGATCCGGCAATCAAACACGGGCACCTGTGGCGTGTTGCACGGAGCTATGTACGAGCCCACATGTATATACCGGCTGCTGTTCGCAAGTGATCAATTGCACGTCTTCAGGAAGTCGCTGATATGTATCCGGCCTTTGGATCGGCTTATGTACTTTGCCGTGGCCCTGTTGGGAGTACGCACGCGCCGTTGTCTCATTACTAACCTGATCTATGATGACCATCTGGGCTCTCAGACTTTGGGTGCGCCTTATTCCGTTCCATGCAGTTGAGGTTTACGAACATCGTGTGCGGCTGTGATCAGATCGCAGTCGCAATTTCCTTTTCTTTCCAATCAAAGTCTTTGCCTGAGTTGAGAACGCTCCAAGCGATCCGCGCGAGTTTATTGGCCAGTGCGACACCCAACTTGTTGTGCTGCATGCGCGTCGCTGCGGCCTCCAACCACGGGCCAAAACTGAACTTTGGCCAGTTCTTGGGTCGCATCATGATGACCTGTGCGGCCTGCACAAACAGCATGCGCAGATATCGACTTCCACGCTTCGTGATGCGGCCCAGTATAGTGCGCCCACCCGTACTGTGCTGACGCGGCACAAGCCCCAGCCAGGCCGCAAAGTCGCGCCCGCGATCATAAGCCTCGCCGTTCCCGACAGCGGCCACCACTGCCGTTGAGATGATTGGGCCGATGCCCGGAATAGTCATCAAACGCTGGCAGCTGGCCTCGCTTTTGCTGACAGCTTCAATCTCTGACGTGGTCATCTCGATCCGCTTGTCTATCCAGATCCAGTCCTGCTGAAGACCGAGGATTAACTTGCGCATCCGCAAAGACATCTCATCATCGCGGTTGTCCAGAATGGCTTGGAGCGACGTGCGTAATGCGGCCACGCTTTTGCGAACGGTGATCCCTTGTTCAATCAAGAATGCGCGGATTTGATTCATTGTCGCCGTCCGGCGCGACACGAGACGTGACCGGACGCGATGCATGGCTTGCAGGTCTAGCTGCTCTTGCGTTTTCTCAGAAACCGCCTTGAGGTTGGGTCGCAGAGCGGCTTCTGCGATAGCTTCGGCATCATTGAAATCGTTCTTCTGCCCTTTGTTGAACGGCTGAACGTAGACCGCTGGAATGATCCGGGGCTCGAACCCCATCTTGCGCAGCGTTCGGCTGACAAAATGCGCGCTCATGCAGGCTTCCATACCGACGATACAGGGGGGCAGTTCCTCAAACGCCGCCACCAATGCCATGCGCTTGATCTTCTTGCGCAAAACAAGCTGACCTTCCTTGTCAAAGCCCACCAAGTGGAAAACATCTTTGCCGATATCGACGCCAATCGACATCAGTTCATCAAAACCATTCTTCGCCATCCTACTTCTCCTATGTGCAGTATAGGACAAGCCTAACCTGCTGGGTGAAGCAGCCGGTACATCCCATTATTGACCGATACTGCGAGGCGATCAAATGTCGGCTTCCATAGCTGAGCCAATAACCTTTCAAAACTACTTGGGAAAAAAGTGGGCTTTAACTACACCCGCGCGAATTCCTGCCCGCCGCCGGTCACGATGTAGGTGCGATAGCCGTTGGCGCGCAGCAGCTCCATCACCTCGATTATCGGCTGGTAGACAAGATCGGTCACCGGCACGCCAAAGGCCGGGTTCTTCGATTTCGGCAGCCAGTCGGCGACGATGGCTTCGAAGTCCGCCGTGCTCATGCCGGCATGGGTAACCGCGACGATCTCCAACCGGTCCTTTTCGGTGAACTTGGCCATCGCTGCGTGGTCGCCGGACAAGACCGACTTGAACGGCTCGGTGTCTTTCCAGTCCGGATAATCGGGCGCCATCCCATCCAGCCGGTCGAGTTCGAAGAGGGCCTGTCCGTAGAGCGGATGCTCGACCCAGGTAGTTCCGTCCTGGTCGAAGTTGGCAATGCGATCCTCCGGGGCGACGAAGTCCGCGCCGCCCTCGGTCGTCGTGTCGGTGACGAAGTCGAGGATCGTCTGTTTCGCGGCCCCGTCGTTCCAGGACGGCAGCGGATCGTCCTGCGCCGCCAGCGGCATCGGCATCGCGAAAGCGAGCGCCGCGATGGCTCCCTGGACCAGGCGGCGTCGATCGAGGATCAAACGGAACACGTCCAGCATGTTGGTCTCCGTCAGTTGCTGTTCTGGTCGGTCAGCATGTCCATCGACCTGGTCGATCGAGAAACTGCCGGGCTTCTGCCGCGGCGGGAAGTCGCGGAAGCTCGCGAGTTCCTGCCCGACGATGCGCTGGGCGGGCAGCAGCACGAAGAGATGCTCGACGAACCAGCGGTCGTAGCCGCCGGCCTCGTGCTCGGCGCGCTCGAAGGGGTCGGAGCGGATGTTGAAGATCTTCGGGGCGCGCAGCGGCACCAGCGGCTGCATCCAGACCTCGAGGCCGTGCGCCTGCTGCTCCATGAACACCGCCTTGTACTGGTCGTAGCGCAGCCCGGCGAGATCGCCGTCGTCGGTCCAGTAGAAGAACGCCCGCCGCGGATCCTCGGCCTCCGGATCGGCCAGCACAGCGCTCTGGTCGAAGCCGTCGATGTGGACGCGGAACGTCGTGTCGCCGGCGGCGTAGCCGTCGAGCAGCCGCTCCTTGACGTCCGGAATCCCGGCGGCGGCGACCAGCGTCGGCAACCAGTCCTCGGCGGAGACGATGCCGTTGAACTCGCTGCGTGGCGCCACCTGCCCCGGCCAGCGGATCAGCGCCGGCACCCGGTATCCGCCCTCCCAGTTGGTGTTCTTCTCCCCGCGGAAGGGCGTAGTGCCGCCGTCGGGCCAGGAGAAGGTCTCGGCGCCGTTGTCGGTGGTGTAGATGACGATGGTGTTCTCGGCGATGCCGAGCTCGTCGAGCCTGTCGAGCAGCTGGCCGACCTGGCCGTCGTGCTCGACCATGCCGTCGGGATAGAGCCCGAGGCCGGTCACGCCCTGGGACGCGGGCTTCAGCCGGGTCCAGATATGCATTCGGCTGGGGTTGAACCAGACGAAGAACGGCTTCTGCGCCGCATGTGCCCGGTCGATGAAGTCCAGCGTGGCGCCGAGGAACTCCTCGTCGACAGTCTCCATGCGCTTGATGTCGAGCGGGCCGGTGTCCTCGCAGTTCTGCTTGCCCCACGCGCCGAAGCGGGGATCCTCACCGGGCGTCGCCTCGGTGGTCGCGGTGCAGCGCATCACCCCGCGCGGCCCGAAGGTCTCGCGGAACTCGGTGCCCTTCGGATAGTCGGGATGCTCGGGCTCGTCCTCGGCGTTGAGGTGATAGAGGTTGCCGAAGAACGCGTCGAAGCCGTGGACGGTCGGCAGGAACTCGTTGCGGTCGCCGAGGTGGTTCTTGCCGAACTGGCCGGTCATGTAGCCCAGCGGTTTCAGCAGGTCCGCGATGGTCGGATCCTCGGCCTGCAGGCCCTCGGGCGCTGCGGGCAGCCCGACCTTGAGAAGGCCTGTGCGCATCGGGCTCTGGCCGGTGATAAAGGCGGCGCGGCCGGCGGTGCAGGATTGCTGCGCGTAATAATCCGTGAACAGCCCACCTTCTTTGGCGATCCGGTCGATGTTTGGGGTGCGGTAGCCCATCATGCCGCGATTGTAGGCGGAAATGTTCCAGTAGCCGACGTCGTCGCCCATGATGACGAGGATGTTGGGTTTGTTGTCGGATCCCTGCGCCAAGGCCGATGAGGCGATCGGGAGAAACAGCGAGGCTAGCGCGGCGGTGAGAAGTCCTGAGCGTTGGGTCATCATGGTTCCATCCGTGTAAGGGTGAGGGACGGTCCTCGCGAACCGTCGCGGAAACGCGTCAGCGCAGTTCGAATTCCTCGACATCCAGCGCGGCGCCGGTCACGATGATCCCCGAGGCGCTGATGGGCTGGAGGGCGACCGCGTGCTTGCTGCCGCCGATCAGCACGTTGGCCGCAGCCCCCGCGCCGAGTGCGCCCGACGCGGTTCCGCCGACATGCCGGCCGGCGAGCGAGCCAGCCTCGGTCGCGTCCGCCGACGGCGCGAGAACACCCCAGACCAGCGTCACGTCCTTGTTGACCGACAGATTGACGCCAAGCGCCTTGATCTCGCCGGTATAGGTCTGCGTGTCGCCTTCCTTAGGCTTAAAGCCGCAGGCGAATTTCTCGTTGGTATAGACGATGTCGTTGTGAACGTCCGTCAGCTTGCAGGTCAGAACGCTGATGTCGGCGCGTGCATGGACGGCGGTGGTTGAAAAGCTCAGCGCGATTGCGGTGGCCAACCCGAGTGGGGCGTGTTTCATATACTGTCCTCTTGTCCTGTCCGAGGTTCCGAGACGATGTGGGTTCGGGAAGTCTGGCTGCCGCGGCAGGTTTCGTTTGGTGCAGGTGCCCGGGGTCCGGGCACCTTATCCTGTTTCACGTCAAACGTTCCGTCAGTGGCCCGCGTGGCTGGAAGTGTTCATGTTCTTTACCCGCTGGATGACGTCTTCGAGGTTGTAGCTGGACGGATCCTGCATGGGCTTGAATGTGGCGTAGCTCTGGAGCTCCCTCAGCCACAGTTGCTGGCCGATCGGCAGCAGGTTCCAATCATAGACATAGGCTGTTGAGGGAGAAGCAATCGCGCCGCCCATGCCAAACAGCGTCTTTTGCTGAGACCCGATAGACGTCTCGAACGGATCGCGCTTGACGTTCACGACTTGGGTCCAGTGATAGGGCAGTACGCCTGCGGTAAAGCCTGCTGGCGAATCCGACACCATGGCGAAGTACATCTTCCAGTTCTTGAAGCGAACGGCCGACGGATCCTTGCCCGAGTAGTACATGAAGTAATCCCGCGCCGCCATTTCGGACTCGCCGGTGAGATACGCCATCTGATTGACCCCATCGAGCGTCGTCTTGACAATTCCGGGATAGGCACCTTTTTCAAGTTCGGCCTTCAACTCGTTGCCCTTGGGCCCACCTGCCGCTTCGACCAGCGTCGGTAGCCAGTCCAGCGACGCGAAGATGTCGTTGTACACGGTGCCGGGTTCGATCTTGCCGGGCCAACGAATGACCGCCGGAGCGCGCATGCCGCCTTCCCAAGTGGTCAGCTTGCCGCCCTTGAACGGGGTCACGCCGCCATCGGGGAAGGTGATCGTCTCGGCGCCGTTGTCGGTGGTGAAGACGACGATGGTATTGTCGAGTTCGCCCATGTCTTCGAGCTTTTTCAGCACATAGCCGATGTTGTCGTCCATCTGCTTCATGCCGGCTTCGTTGACGCCCCAGTCCTTGCCGCCGGGCTGACCCACCATACCCAGATACTTGTCATCGAGGACGGTTGTGATGTGCATTCGGGCCGGGTTGTACCAGACGAAGAACGGCTTGTCGGTCTTCTCGGGGTCGTTACGGTCGAGAAAGTCGATGACCTGCGCCGAGATCTCCTCGTCGATGGTCTTGGAGCGTTCCAGCGTCAGCGGGCCTTCGTCCGTGCAGGTCTGGTTGGCCGAGGTGCCGTCGCTCGACGTGCAGTGCATCACCGGACGCGGCGGCGTCAGGCAAATGGTGGTCTCCGGGTCAACCGCTCCCGCGACTGGGGTCAGTCCGGGAATCGGCGTATTCTTGCAAGGTGGCACGACGGTCTGTTCGGTGGCTGACGTGTTGATATCGGGGAAACTCACCCCCTGCATCGCGTCGAGGTGATAGAGGTACCCCCAGAATTCCTGGAAGCCGTGGGCGGTCGGCAGGGCGTCGGTGTGATCGCCGAGGTGGTTCTTGCCGAACTCGCCGGTGTTATAGCCAAGATCCAGCAGGAACTTGGACAGCATCGGCGTGCCGGGTTGCAGATAGCTCGGGCTGCCGGGCAATTGCGGCATGATCATCCCGGTCCGCAGCGGCTGCATGCCGGTGATGAAGGCGTTGCGTCCCGCCGTGCAGCTCTGCTCGGCGTAGTAGTCGGTGAACATCGCGCCTTCCTGGGCGATGCGGTCGATGTTGGGCGTCTCGCCGACCATCAGGCCCCGATGATAGACCGATGGCTGCATCCAGCCGATGTCGTCCCCCATGATGAACAGGATGTTCGGCTTCTTCGCCGTGTCCTGCGCGCTCACAGGTGGCCCGAAGGCTGCTGCCCCCAGCGCGATCGCGCTGGCGACGAGCGCCCCCGTGCGTCGGGTAAAAGACCCGCCTTGTCGTTTATGTGTCACGTCTATTTCTCCTGTTACTGTTTTGGTCATGTGTCATCGTTCGTTATCGATCGGCTCGTTGTGGACACCGAAGCGGCGTCCAGGAGCGCCACGATTTCCACCGCCAATTCGGCTGAAATCTTGCGGTATTCGGCCGCGCGCGCCGGGTTGTGTTCAATACCCTCCCAGTGTGCGAGAGCCTTCTGGGCCACTTCGTAATCCTCGCAGACGCAGCGGAAATCCTCGTCCCGCGCATGGAGCCTGCGGATCTCGAGCTCTCGGGTAGGAAAGCGTGCAATCAGGGCGTGCAGACTCGTCATGGATAGACCCCGGTTGGGAGCGACGGCCCAAAAGGACCCCAAAACTGCAGGAAACAGGAGGTGTGAACATGTTCGAACATCCCTGTTCCCGAGGGAAAGGGGCGCTTGACGTCCTTGCTTGAAAGTTGGGCGGCGCAAGACTTTTCTCTTTGATTAATTCGGCGCCCCCGGGGCGTTCAGCTCCGCCAACAGGTCGCCCTGGGCACCCGCCGCCAGCCCGAACGCGGCCAATTGCGTTATTTCTTTCTAGCCGCTGCGGTGTATAAACGGATCGGATGCAGTCCGGGGGGCGGCAGGCAGTGAAGTCGAGTTACCCAACGGATGAATTGGTCCCAGCCATAGCTGACCCGTCGCGTTCACACGCCTCGGCGGACGACGTCCGGGCGCAATTGGAGCGGATTCTGCAGGACGTATCGTTTCGCGCCAGCAAGCGCCGGCGGGAGATGTTGCGCTTCATCGTCGAGGAGACCCTGGCAGGCCGGGAGGACCGGCTGAAGGGCGTGACCTTGGCGTTCGATGTCTTCGAGCGCGACGAGACCTTCGATCAGCAGTCCGATCCGGTCGTTCGTATCGAGGCGCGACGGCTGCGCAACGACCTGAACAGCTACTACGTGGACGCCGGGCACCAGGATCCGGTCCGCATCACCATCCCGAAGGGCGGCTACGTCCCGCACTTCGCCTGGCAGAACCGGGAGGCGCGCGCGCCGGCCCCGCCGCCCGGGCCACATCCGCAGGATGCCCCGCTTTCATCCACGGACGCACCTGCGCCAAACTCGACCGATGCGGCGGCTATACCTGAGCGCCCCTCCAAACGACCGATGCTGGTCGCAGCGATTATCGTCATGGGTATCGTCATGGGCGGCCTGTTTGCAATCGGAGCTGCCCTTGTCTGGCCGCGCGGTGCGGACACGAACGCGCCAATACCGCGGACGCCAGCACTCATCGTGCTGCCGTTCGAGGCGTACGGAGACACGACGGACATCGAGCTGATCGCCGCCGGCGTGACCGAGGAACTGATCGCAAATCTCATGCTCTTTCCCGAATTTCGGGTCTACTCGACGGCGACCAGTTTTCGCCAGCATGCTGGCACCGACCCGACAACCCTCTGGCGTGACCTGGGGGTTTCCTATGTTGTGACGGGTATCCTGCAATCGCAGGACGGTCAGGCGCACTTCCGCGCCCGGATGGTCGACGCGCATACGGGCGAGGTGCGCTGGAGTGGCGGCTACCATCAACCGCTCAACGCTGACGATCTGCTTGGCGCACAACACGAACTGGCGGTGGCGATCTCGACCGAACTTGGCGAGTCCTACGGGGCCGTGAACAAGGTGATCGGGCAACGAATGATCCTCGACATCGTGCCCAGCATGCCAAGTTACACCTGCATCCTGCGCGCCTTGGATTTCCGGCGCAACTTCGATGAGACGCTGTTTGCTCCCGCCGTGGCCTGCCTGCAAAAGGCCGTGGTTCGTGATCCAGACTACGCCGACGCCTGGGGGATGCTTGGCTGGGTGCAATTCGATGCCTACAATCAGCGTATTGCCCCCGAAGCCGCATATCCGGCCCATATCAAGGAAGCTTTCGAGGCAGCCTCGCAAGCGATCAAGATCGATCCCGACAATCTGCGTGGCCTCACAGCATTGGCGGCGATCACCTTCGACGCCGGCGATTTCGCCCGATCCGAGCAACTATTGCGCCGCGCCATTGAGCTGAATCCGAATAACCCGGAGACCATCGCGCAGCTTGGTTGGCGGCTCTCGGTACGGGGAAACTGGGAAGACGGCATCCCTCTGCTGAACAAGGCGATCGAGCGAAGCGCCGACCCGCCAGGCTGGTATTTCCACCTGATATCGGTGGACGAGTATCTCAAGGGAAACTATCGGGCTGCCTTGGCCGCCGCAGAACCATCGGCAAGATCTGGCTCGGCCATTGGATTGTCGCTGACCGCGATCAGCCACGCCAGGCTCGGGAATTCGGTAGCAGCGGCTGACGATCTTGCAGCAATGGCCGAAGCCTGGCCCTTGCTTGGCAACGACCCGGCCGCGGCATACCGGAACTTCCAGGCTTCTGACGAGATCGTCGAGGCGCTGGTCGCCGGGCTCCGTGAGGCTGGCTGGACCCTGCCCGAGGAGGCGTCGCAATGACCCCGTCCGCCCGCTCCAATCGACGTGTCGACATGAAGGAGCGGCCTTGTCAGGTTGGTGGTAAGCGGTGGCTGGTGGTCACCTTCCTCTGAGATCTGCGATTTGAAACTCACATGTTGTTGGATGGCAGGACGTGAGTATCTCCATGGCGACTATCGAACGGGTTTCTCACGGCGCACCGGTATGACCTGCGGCCAAATCAGCTTTCGGCATGGCGGCGGATGGCCAATGACGGGGATCTGATCCTGCTGGCGCCGGAGAGCGAAGCTGAGTTCGCGCCGCTGGTGGTGTTCGATGATGAGAGCCGGCTGACGGCGGAAGATGCGGATCCGGCGCTCTCGACCATCGAGATCATGTTCGGGTCGGTGTCCGTCCGGCTGAATGGCGCCACACCGGCGGGCCAAATCGCGGAGATCGTGCGTGCGATCGAGGGCGGCGCATGATCTTTCCATCGAACCGGGTGCGGATCCTGGTGGTGACGCAGCCGGTGTCCATCAAGCGCTGCCCTGTCATCCCGCATCCATTCCCGGAACTTTCTTCCTCGATCTGTCCGTCCTGCCGTCGCACTACAGAGCGGCCTTGGAGGGACTTTTTTGATGGCATGGATGCCCCCTCCCGACGGCATCGCAACGTGCCAAGGTGATGCTTGTTGAAGCCATCACAGAAGGAGAGAGCATCCATGTCCGAAGCTACTATCATCGGTATCGATCTTGCAAAGCGCGTTTTCCAGCTGCACGGCGCGCGCAACGAAGGATCTGTCGTGTTTCGCAAGAAGCTGTCGCGTGGGCAGTTGCCGCGTTCGTTGCACAGCAGCCCAAGATGTCGTGATCGCCATGGAAGCCTGCGCGACGGCGCATGGCTGGGGTCGGGAATTTCGAGAAGTTGGGGCATGAGGTGCGTCTGATCCCGCCAATCTAAGTGAAGCCGTTCGTCAAACGCCAAAAGAACGATGCGGCCGATGCGGAGGCGATCGCTGAGGCGGCGTTGCGTCCGACCATGCGCTTTGTGGCGGTGAAGACGGAAGATCAGCAGGCCCGCGCCATGCTGTTTCGCACACGGCAGATGTTCGTGGGCCAGCGCACCCAGATGATCAACGCCTTGCGCGGCCACCTTGCCGAGCATGGTCTGGTCGCCGCCCGAGGGCCTGCCCATCTCAAGCGGCTTGCGGACGCGATTGCAGATGATGACACCACCCTGCCTGACGAGGTGCGGGAACTCGGTCGGATGTATCTGGAGCAGATCGAGGGCCTGAGCGCTCGGATTGCAGAGCTTGACGCGAAAGATGAAATGTGCTGCCAAGGAGGCGGATCTGGCGCGCCGCGCACAAACCATGCCGGGGGTGGGTCCTGTCACGGCGCTGGCGATCGAGACATTTGCGCCTGACCTGGCCACCTTCCGACGCGGTCGCGATTTTGCGGCCTGGCTCGGGCTCGTGCCGAAGCAGCACTCGACGGGCGGCAAGGCCCGGCTGGGCAAGACCTCGAAGATGGGGCAGCGCGACATCCGCACGCTTCTGGTCTCTGGTGCCATGGCGGTTCTTCAGGCGGTCGAGCGGTTTGACACGCCGAACAATGGCTGGCTGAAACGCCTGCTGACCCGCAAGCCACGCATGGTCGCCGCGATCGCGCTGGCCAACAAGATGGCGCGTGGCCTCTGGGCGATGATGACGAAACAAGAGGATTACCGGAACCCGGTGGCGGCGATGGCCTGAGCGCTGCGCGTTGCCAATCCGTCCCGGCACGTCGGGGGTGTGAGGAGGTCACTGAACAGTAAGGGCAAAGGATCGATCAGATCCGGGTCAGAGAAAGCAGTCATTTGTGCAGGAGCCACACGAGCTCGGTTTGTTGATATGCTTCTGATCCGCGCATCGCCATACCGGCCCGCGGCCATATCAGTGCCGCACACAGAGGCCTGATACATGACCGCACCCGATCACACGCTCGAAGCCGTTCAAAAATGCTTGCACCAACGGGGGCATCCATACATGCGCAAAGGGCTCGGGAGGAATTCATCTCGTGAATCCAGCGGTGGTAGCTGGGCTGCATGAGCAGACCTATTCCACCGAGCTACAGACCAGAAACCCCGCATGTTCTTCGGACCTGAACGGATACCTGGGCGCGAGGCCCCCATGACAAGACAAGGGTGGAGGAACATGATGATGCAAGACACGATCGGCGTTGACGTCTCAAAGGATCATCTGGACGCCTGCGATGCGGGTCCGAAGGATCATCTACGGGGTCAAACGCGCGTTGGCCATCGGGTAGCCATACGAGCGCGACACATTGGAGTGCGGAAATGATGTTGGAGCGTTGATTGCTGCGGCCCCGGCCTTCTCAATTTGGTTGAAAACTGCTATTCTAACGAAGGTAGTACTGTATCGGTTGTTTAGAATGCCTTGAAAAAAGGGGCTTCTCATGGCCTCGCGCATCGTTCTTTCAATAGCCCTGCTGTTCCAGATGAGCCTTACAGCCGGCGCGCAAGAGCAATTACCGATCCGTGCGACACACTTCTATCCGGTGAAGTTCAGTTGCGGGGCGTCCTCGGAAGAATTCCAGGAAGGCGTCGTTCGCGGCGTGCATTCGACCAGCGTCACGCTCTACAATCCGTCCACGATCCGCGCCGTCAGTTTTGTCAAGCGTGTATCCCGCGCTCTGCCGTTCCAGCGATCCGGGGAAAATTCTGATCCGGTCGTGGACACTCTACAGCCGCAGATGTCCATGGATATCGAATGCAACGAAATCCGCATGATGCTGCCGGCCTCGATGTCGCGGCAATTTCGCAGCGGGTTTCTGGGCATCCACGCGACCGGGGATCTGAGCGTCGTGGCGCTTTACTCCTCGCGACCGAAGGATGGGGACGTCTCGACCATCGACATCGAGCAGATCGAGGCGCGACGCCCGACATCGGACCGTCCGCCCTCCGACCTGCCGGATCTCACGATCAGCGATATCGACCTGGAGGGCTTACAGGGTCGACTGCGTGGGCCGGTCCTCCTGCCGGGTATCCGTGCCGGTGATCGTCAGCAACGCGGGCGCTGCGCCCAGTGGCGCGTTCGATGTACTGACGGTGTTCGATCGCGCGCAGGGCGTGGAGGTCGAGTCGAACCTGCCCGACGGTCTGTCATCCGGTGCATCCGAGGTTCTGGTGATCGAAGCCGAGACGGAAGGGGCCTGCTTCGATCCCGATTGCGAAATCTGTGCCACTGCGGATCCGGACAACGACATCGCGGAAGCCGACGAAGGCAACAACACGCTTTGCCGCGAGCCGGCAGGCTAGCGGGTTGCGGCCATGCTGCACCGTCGCGAAAATCCGAGACGCGAAAAGATGCTACACCGGGCTGCGGGCGTCGCCCTGGCCCTGATCGCGCTCGCGCTGATATCCGCAACTGCGACTGCACAGCATGACGGTTCGGCCATCCCGATCGAGGCGCGCTATGCCTACTATGTCCGCTTTGTATGCGGGGATACCGACGAGTCGGTCCAGGAGGGACTTGTCCGGGGTCGCTACCGCACGCAGGTCGTGATCGCCAATCCGGGCACGCAGCCGGTGCGGTTCGAGAAACGGCTTGCCCGATCCCTTCCGTTCCAGCAGAGCGAGGGCGTTGTCGAGCCTCAGCGCGATGACATTCCGCAGCAGAGCTCCATCGGTATCGATTGCGACGAGATCCGGACGCTGCTACCCCGTCCGATGGTGGACGAGTTCCGAAGCGGCGTTCTGGTCGTGCGCGCCGAAGACCGACTGGTTGTCGATGCAACGATCTCGGCACGCGACGGCGAGGGCGAGGTCACCGGTATCGACGAAACCGACATTGCCGAACACAGCCTGGCTTGCGATGCGGGTTTCGCCGGGCCGGACTGCAGTTTCGCCTGTCTGGATGGGCCGGTTTGCACGCTGCGCATTTTCTACAACGTGGACGGAACGCCGCGCCACGTCACCGGGCTCGGCACGTCGCTGTTCAAGCTGACCGGTGCCGGAGACGGTGCGGCGGTGCTGTCGCGGTTCCGCGACTTTGTTTTCGAGAACCAGGCGCTTCTGGCCCTCGGCGGCCTGCCCGAAGATGGCCTGGATCACCTCGCCTGGGACAACGAGGCGGCGCGGGCATTCGGGCCGCTCCGGACGTATCGCTTCATCCAGACCTATCGTGGTTTGCCGGTCTACGGTCCGGAGGCGCTGCTGACGGTGAGCATTTCCCCGACGAACGGCGCGATCGGTTTCACCGGAACCATCCTAGACGCGCGCGAGACCTTTGCTGGGCTCGACAATCCAATCCCGTCGGACGAGGCGGAAGCCGCCATCCGGGACGTCTTCCTGACACGGGTTCGGCCCAACGCCGCGCCGGCGGACGTCCGTGTCGCAACGCCCATCATGGTTGCCGTGCCGCAGAAGAACACCATCGGCTATGCCGCCGACGTCTCGGTCGGGCTGGTGCCGTCGGCCACCGTCGTCATTAATGCCGACGACCGTTTCTGGCCCGATCCGCCGGTCCTGTCCATCGACGACCTGTTGAGCGAGGATCTGACCAACGAGCAGCCGATCACCGTGCGCGCCCAGAGCTTCACCGGGGTCAACTCGCCGTATCGCTTCAATCTGATTTCCGCCGACGAGGTGACCGGGGATGTCGACACGGATGTCTTCGGCGATCCGCTGATCGGATCGGTCTACGAACCGGGCGTCTGCGCGGGCGACCCGGCGGCCGATGGCTGCGGCGATATCCGGCTCGGGAATCCGGAGATCGTCATGCTGGATGCGCGCAACACCACGCTCAACGATCCGAACGAGGTCCGCGCGCTTTTCGATCCGAGCGGCGCGTTTGTCGCGGATCCCTTCTCCAACCGCTACTCGATGCAGACGCATTACGCGGAACTGATTAACGCTTTCCGTGCTTTCCAGGCGTTGAAAACGGGGACCTGGGACTCCTTCAATGACGGGCTGATGGGCCGCCCACAATCCGATTTCTCGCCGGAAAGCTTTGTGCCCCGGCTGCTGGTTTTCGAACGCGCCCAAGATGCCTGCGGAATAGCCGCCGACGGCTGTGCCGGCGGACGCCTCCTGATCGGCAACGGGGCGGGGGAACTGCCCTCCGATCTCTTCGATATTCCGCCCCATGTGGCGATGCCCGGTGGGGTTCGGGAAGGCTATGGCATGATCGTCCACCAAGATCGCATCCCCAACAACCGCAGTCTGGCGCATCACGAGTTCGGACACACCCTCAATTCCTATTCCGGGGCGGGCACGATGACCGCCAATGCACCTGCGTCTGGGTGCAACTCGAACGGCGATTGCGTGGCCGCCTGCCTTCCGGACACGCCCGACGAATCGCCCGCGCTGGCCGAGACGATCGCGCAAATGACCGCACTGTTCCTCGGCACTCACCTCTACGAGGACGTGGGCTACGAGAGCTGTTCGATGCTCAACGACGTCTCCCCGGGACCGAACACGTTGCCCCTGACCCAGGGCTGCGCCGAGCAGACAACCGAGCCGGTCTATGTCTACAACTTCCAAAGTGACCGGCCCATGAGCGGCGGGGTCAACAACGGGAATCCGACGGGAAAATGCGACCACACGCCAGGCTACCGGCAGAGCGGGATTTTCCAGGCATGGTGGGGATTCCTGCACGGCCAGGACTGCGTCGGGCCGCCGGATTTCGGGTGCGAGAGTTTCGAGGTCGACGGGCCGCCCGGGCTTGGGGGCACGGAGATCGCCGGGGCGCGCGCCATGCTCTACGCGCTCGCGCGCGGAAACGGTCAGTCCTATGTCGCGTTCTTCGAACACATGAGCGACTTTCTCTACTGCGCTTATGACGAGGATACAGGCAATCGGTTCCGCACAATCTTCGCCCGGCACGGCGTGTTCGACGGCGAAACCAGGCCGCCACCCAATTGCCTCTGCGGCAACACGAGCGTCGATCCCGGCGAAGCCTGCGACGCGCCCGATCTTGGCGGAGCGACCTGCACGTCGGTCGCGGGCGGATTTACCGGCGGGACTCTCGCCTGCACCGACCAGTGCACACTCGACACTTCGGCCTGCACGACCTGTGGCGACGGCGTCATCGAAGCCGGCGAGCAATGCGACGGTGCCGACGTCGGCGACGCAACCTGCGTGAGCGAAGGCTTCGACAGCGGAAACCTGAGCTGCAGCGCAAGCTGCACCATCGACACCTCTGCCTGCAGCGACGATCCGCCGCCCATCCCGCAACCGTCCAGTTGCCCGGACGGCGGCGAGGATGGCGACGTCGATTGCGCCTGCGAACCGGCAAGCCTGTTCGAGCCACCAGACGGCCCGGGAAGTTTCCTGTCCCAGGTCGCCGATTCGATTTCGCTCGACGACGGGCTGAGCTGCCCCGGCGATCTGATCTGCGGCCTGACCTTCGAAGGCGAGACCCCGGAAAATCAGGCGACGCCGGTCTGCCTCGAATGTCCGGCTGCCGGCAGTGGCGACGGATCGGTTCCCTACGGATGCCCATGCACGCAGAACTCGGACTGCCAGTCGACCGGTGTGTCCGGACCGGTGAGCGGCGATTTCGGCGGGACATCAGTGGCGCTGACATGCTGGGGCGATGCCGACGGCGGCTGGAGCGGCACGGGCGGAACCTGCCTGCCGCAGGTCAACGAGGTGAACCCGCACAGTGAGGCACATCCTGATGCCGGCGCCATCCTGACCGATGAACGCGAGGAATTCGCACGGACCAAGTGGCTTTGCAAGGTGCCATGCGGCGATCTCGACGTGACCGGATCGTCACAGCACGAATGCGCACTCGAGGACGGCCCGATTTCCTTCGACTACGCAACCTGTATCGAGCAGTCCTGCGAGGGCGAGATGGGCGCGATCTGCGCCAACGATCCGGGCGGGCATTGCGGTCCTTTCGACGAATGCCGCGCAGAGTGCGATCCGGTCAACAACGGCCTGAACGGCAGCGGTGGCAATCCGGATTGCCAGGCCTATGGCTATCCTGACGTCTGGCAGTGCACGACATGGCTCGACACGCCCCGCTGTGGACCACCGGAATGCGTGGCTGATCCGCTGACCAGCGGCCCGGGAGACCTGGTGATCTGCGACGCCCTCACCTATGGGAACTTGACCCCGGATTGAAAACATCTGCGCGACGTCAGTGCGTCAGCAAGGCGCTCAGTTCCGGCCATAAAACGTTAACACTGCCCATGCGGGCTTCGCTCATGCATCAGCCGGATTGAAGCCAGTCCGGCGACGCCAGACGATGACCACCTGGGCGCGGTTCATCGCGGCGTAGATGCCGTCCTCCCAGCGCCGGACCGCCTGACGACCGTGCCGGACGTCGAAAGCGAGAAAGCCGTCAATGTCCTTCCGTGCCTTTATCCAGCCGCGGACCCGGCAAGCGGAGCTATGCGAGCTGTGCAGCCACACTGCAGAGCATCATCAGCGGCACGGCGACTTTCGGCGCCATGACATGGAGAAGGAAGGCGCCAGCGACCGCCGCCAGCCCGAAGCCCGCGAATCCTGCGGTGAACGCGCCGAAAAAGATCCCTACGACCACCGCTGTCGTCGGATCGGAAAGCCAGTGAATGTCCAGCATGACGATCTTTCCGCCACCTTCGAACGGAGTGATGCTCTCCAGACTGGACGGCAGGCGGCCCCGGCGCATCACCCGAAAGGGTGAGGCCGTGAACATCCGTGTTCGCCCTAGCGCCTCGCCTCCGAGCTGGCGGTCAGACTGTCAGCCGCCGTCGCGCACGAAGTTCACCGGAGCGTTGACCCTTCGCAGGCAAGCGCGATCTCGCGCGCGATCAGCGCTCCGTGAGAGTGCAGCAAAAAATTGCCGGCACCGGGAACGATCCGGCAGGAGACACCTTTGCGGGTAGTGCAGAAATCCTCGACGTCAGTTGAAGGAAACCACCCCTTCCCGGCGCCATGGATGAAGCGGATCGCGGTGGTTGCGAGAACCCTGTCGGCGAGCGGCGTCCAGTCCTGTGACCACGCCGACAGATCGCGAACGAGTTGGTCGGAATCCTCCATCGTATGCCGGACGATGCCCGCCCCGACCCTGCGATACCGGGGGGATCCTCGATGAGTCGGTCGTCGACCGAATTGCCTCTGAAGCAGAAGCGCGCCCAATTCTCGTCGTCATTGCGTCGGCGCCTCATGTTCACACCGCCGAAACGCATGAGGCGCGCGAATTGCGGCGCGAAGCGAACACCGCTGAACAGCAGGCGCGGCCAGGGCGGCATCTTCTCGATCTTGGCCATGCGGTCGAGCGGCGCGCCGGTGTCGACGCGGGGCACGCAGCGAAAGTAGCCCGGGCAAAGAGCGGCGAGATGCAGGGCTTGAGGCGCACCGGCGCGGTAGCCGACAAGCGCGCTCTGCGTGAGCCCGAATTCATAGGTGAGTGCACGGTAGTCGCGGGCTGCGTCTTCGGGACCCCATCCGGCTGTCGCCCGGAGCATCCCCCATGAGCCGGGACGGACCGGCGTTATCACGCGCAGTGCCGCTGCAGCGAAATCGCGCCGGAGCTCGGCGGTGAAATCGGGCCGCGCCGTCGGCTGAAGGAACAGGACCGGCCGGCCATCGCGCAGTCCGACCTCGACATACTTCTGCGATCGTCCGTCGGCAAGCTGCAACTGAGAGTGGTCACCCGCCTCATCGGCGGCCGCGTCCGCCGCGCGCGGCCCTCCCTTTCCGACCAGGTGCGCGAGGGTGGTGACGAGCCGAACGAGCTCAGCCTGTTTTCCTTTTCCGGTCTTGGCAAGGACGCTTTTCGCCTGACTCTTCAGCGTGTTTGGCGATCGAGCACGGCGCCGCGCCGCCTCCTCGAGCGAACAGCCTTCGACGAGAAGACGCATGACGGCGGACTCGGCGTCAGCCAGATCGTAGGCGGCACTGATCGTGTTCCAAATCGCCTTGTCGAACGCCGTGATCGTCGTTTTGGCGACGATTACCGGGCCCGTGGCGCCTTCGGCGTCGGCGAAGTCCGAAAAGGCGGCCGGAAGCCGCTCGAACACGAGAATGACTGCAGCGTCGGTGTCTTTGCTCCAACCGTTCACGACCAGGGGCCGAGCCGGCTCGGCAGCCTTCCGGCAATCCTTGAGGAAGGTGGCAAGCGCAGCCTCGGCACGACGGTCGAAACGCAGAGCGAGGACGTTTGGCAGGTCTCGGAGCTCCGGCAGCAGCTGCGCAGCCGCATTGGCGAGAACAATGCAACCGCTGGTCTCCACGGCGAGCGCCGCCCAGGGCTGCGCGGCGAGAACATTGGCAATCGCTCGGTGAGATGCCGCGAAAACTCTTTCGAGCAGTTCGCCGGCGCGCTCGCAGTGGAGATGGAGGTCGGCGAAGTCGTCGAAATCAGCCGCCAACTGTTTGCGGCTCGAATGCCAATTGTAAAAACCCAACAATAGCAGGCCAATTTTCAGTATTTTCAATTTCGTGCTGAACTTGACAGCCTTTTGTTGGACAAATATTGTCGTTTTGTCGGGAAAGGAACCTGTTTTGTCACCTGTCGATCCCTCATCGGAAAAGGCCGCGCGCGCAGGAGGGGGATCAGCCGTCGACGAGGTGGTTGCCGGGATCCGCGAGCTGATCGAGGACCGTGGGTTGACAGTCGGCGATACACTTCCAACCGAAAAGGAACTGGTGGAAATCTGTGGCGCGTCCCGGAACACCGTGCGCGAAGCGATGCGGATCCTGAAGGCCTACGGAGTGGTGGATGTCCGGCCGAAGGTGGGGGCGACCATAGTCGACAACCGCATGTCTTCGGCGCTCGAGATCTTCTCGTTCAATGTGACCAACGTTTCGCGGCAGACATTCCGCGACATCCAGGGGTTCCGATTCCTGATCGAGGTCTCGCCCGTCGACCAGATTCTAGACCGGGTCGCCGGTGAGGATGTATTTGAATTGCGAGACATCAATCTTGCGATGCGCAATGCAAAGCCGATCGCACAGGCCTGCGAAATGGACTTCGCGTTTCATACGCGCCTCGTCGGCATCCACGACAATGCCGCCATTCTGGACGTGTACCGTCTGATGAAGCCGGTTATCTTGCGTATCATCGAACGCGGAAAATCCCTGCGCACGTTCGAAACCGATACGTTCAACGAGCATGAAGCCGTCATCGACGCGCTCGAGGCGCGCGACCGGCTGGCCTTTCAATACTTGCTGAGGACGCACCTCAACGCAGGTTACGCCCATTTCGAGGCGACGGAAGATGCGCGCGAAAGCCAAACCTGAAACTGAACCGGGAGGAAAAAATGAAACTGAAATCCAGAGTGATGATCGCCGCGGCGGCGGTCTTTACGACAGCGGGGCTCGCTTGGGCCGGACCGGAGGTCGTGGACGGACCTGGGGTCAATCCGGAGTGCTTCGCGCCTTGGGACGAAAGCACCAAGCATTTCCAGTGGGAAGGTCGTGAAGGGCCGTTCAAGATGGCCATCGTCAACGGCTTCGTCGGCAACACCTGGCGCATCCAGATGATCAAGACTGCCAAGGCCTATGCCGAGGATCCGGCCATCGCGGACAAGATCAGCGAGCTCAAGGTCGTCTCTACCGGCACCGATGCCCCGGCGCAGCTCGGCGCCATCGAGGACTTCATCAATCAGGGTTACCACGCAATCGTGACCATCGCCGTTTCGCCGGACGGGTTCGACCGTGTCATCCGGCTGGCGGACCGTAACAACGTGGTGCTGGTGCCGTTCGACAACGTGCTCGATACCGACGCCGTCATGCAGGTGAACGAAGACCAGCTGACCATGGGCCGGATGTGGGCGCAGTTCGCAATCGACGAACTGGACGCCAAGGGCGTGAATTCGGGCAAGATCCTCGAGGTGCGCGGGCTTCCCGGCAACTCGGTCGACCGCGACCGCTCTATCGGAATCAACGAAGTGCTGGAAAACGATGATGGCGATTGGGAGATCGTTTCGGTCGTCGGCAACTGGGATGACGGCACGACGCAGAAGGTGGTGGCTGACGCCATCGCGGTTCACGGCCAGTTCGAGGCCGTCGTGGGACAGGGCGGATCGAACGGCGTGATCCAGGCCCTCGAAGACGCCAACCATCCCTGGGTGCCGGTCGCGGGCGAGTCGGAGAACGGCTTCCGCAAGGCCATCGCCGAGCATTCGGATGAGGGGCTGAAGGGCATATCGATCGGTCAGTCGCCGGGCCTGGTGGCCATCGCGATGAAAGCGGCGATCTCGGCGCTGGAAGGCAACGTAATGCCTCAGCTCATCTCGGTTCCGCTGCCGGTCGCGACCTACAGGGAACTGGAAGACGGCAAGAACTTCTGGTCGAACCTGCCGGACAATTTCTTCACCGTGAACGAGTTTCCGCCCTGCGGCGTGAACATCTCCGGCCCAGCCATCATGGCGCAAGGACGAGAGCGACACGAACTAAAAACAAGAAAGTTGCGGCGGGTTTGTACGCGCCGCAACGTTCTATGCGGACGGGCAGGTCACATGACGAACGAGACGCCTCATGTCGCTCTGAAGGACGTGTCACGTTTTTTCGGCGGCATCACGGCGCTGAAGGATGTCGACATCGGCTTCAGTCGGGGCTCGGTGCACGCCATTCTCGGTGAGAACGGCGCCGGAAAATCCACGCTCATCAAGATACTGGCAGGCGTTCTTCCACCAAGCCAAGGCGAGGTACTTCTGGAGGGAGAACCGATTTCGTTTTCGACACCTGCGGAGGCAACGGCGGCGGGGATCGTCTGCATCTTCCAGGAACTGTCGCTTGTTCCGGACCTGTCGGTTGCCGACAACATTTTCATCGACAGGCCACCGCGCCGCTTCGGCCTCATCGACGGGAGGGCGCAACGGCGGCAGTCGGAGGCGCTTCTGGCGCGGATCAACTGCGAGGACGTCGATCCGGACGCGCTGGTCCGCGACCTCAGCCTCTCGCGCCGACAAATGGTGGAGATCGCCAAGGCCATCGGCAAGCGACCGAGCGTGCTGATCCTCGACGAAGCCACCTCCGCACTCACCTCCAAGGATGTCGAAACGGTGTACGGGCTTCTCGGCGAGCTGCGCGAGGAAAACATCGCCAGCCTCTTCATCAGCCACCGGATGCACGAAGTCGAGGCGCTGTGCGACACTCTTTCGGTCTTCCGCAACGGTCAGCACATCGAAACCTTCAGGAAGGGCGAACGGAGCGAAGGCGAGATCGTGCGCCTGATGATCGGTCGGGACATCGAGGCGCAGTTTCCTGCCAAATCTGAACCTGTGAGGGCGGAGCCGATCCTCCGTGTGAAGAACCTGCGATGGGACAACCGCCTGAAGGGTGTGGACGTCTCCGTCGCGCCGGGCGAGATCGTCGGGCTCGGCGGCCTCGACGGTCAGGGCCACAGCGAACTGCTGCTGGCGCTCTTCGGCGTCCTCCGCGGCGTTACCGGTGAAATCAGCCTCGGCGGCCAGCCCTACAAACCATCCAGCCCGGCAAACGCCAGATCGAACCGGACGAGCCTTGCGCTGGTGCCGGAGGACCGCAAGACCGACGGCCTGATGCTTCGCTTGCCGGTGTCCGAAAACATCATTGCGGCGTCCTATCGGCAGGTCTCGACCGGTCCCTTCATCGATCGCCGAAAGGCCACCGCGATGATCGACGCTGCCGTCAGGAAGCTCCGGATCAAGATCGACAGCCCTGCCGACAAAGCCGAAACCCTTTCGGGCGGCAACCAGCAAAAGGTCGTCATCGGCAAGTGGCTCGCCATCGATCCCGACGTGATACTTCTGAACGATCCGACCCGTGGAAATCGACGTCGGCACCAAGCAGGAAATCTACCGCCTCATGCGCAGTCTCGCCGACGAGGGGAAGGCTATTCTGCTCTATTCAACGGATTATGCTGAGCTCATCGGCCTCTGCGACCGCGTTTCGATCATGTATGACGGCCGTGTCGTCACCGAACTTGCGGGTGAGGCGCTGACAGAAGAGGCCATCGTCGCCGCCTCACTCAACATCGGACCCGGGAGCGCCGCCTGATGGCTCGCTTTCGTACGATCATTCTCCAGAACCGCGGGTTCACGACGGCGCTCGTCCTCTTTTCCGTCCTGTTTCTCGGATACCAGATGATGCACCCGCGCGGGTTCTCGACCGCCGTGATGATCCAGAACGCCAACGAAAGCGTGGCCATTGCATTCGTCGCCATGGCGCAGACGATCCCCGTGCTGATGGGCGGTCTCGACCTGTCAGTCGGGGCGGTCATGACGTTGACCAACTGCATCGCGTCCGTCGTCGTCACCGGTTCGCCGATACAGATCGTGTTCGGCATGGCGCTGACTCTGGCCTCCGGCACCGCCTTCGGCCTCTTGAACGGGCTGATCGTTGTCCGCGGGCGCATCCAGCCGATTATCGCCACGCTTGCGACCGGGGCCGTAGCACTCGGCCTTGCCCTCGCGATCCGGCCGAGCCCCGGAGGTGATATAGATGCCGACTTGAACTGGGCGCTGACCAACTCGATCTGGGACCTTGTCGACACCTTCGGTGGAGATCCCGATACGTGGTGGATTGTGCCCTTCGCGAACGTGCCGGTTCCGTGGCTCATCCTGATCTTGCTCGGCGTCTGCGTCTGGGTGCCGTTCAAGCGGACGGTGACGGGCCGTACGATCTACTCGGTCGGGTCATCTGAAAGCGCGGCCTACATGTCGGGTCTGCCGGTGGCACGCGCCAAGATCGCGGCCTTTACGCTGGCGGGGTTCTTTGCGTCCTGCGGCGGCCTCTACCTCGCGATCCAGACCTCTTCGGGCAACGCGGACGTGTCGCAGGCGGGGGCCTATACGCTCAATTCGATTGCCGCCGTGGTTCTCGGCGGAACAGCACTGCTCGGTGGGATCGGCGGTGCCGTCGCATCTATTGTGGGGGCGCTGATCCTGCGGACAATTTCTTTCTACTTCCGAATCCTCTCCATCGACCCGCTTCTCCAGCCACTTATCGAAGGTCTTGTATTGCTCCTCGCCGTCAGCCTCGGCGCGCTGCGAACCCTCCGAGTCAGAAACCGGCTGGAGCTCTTCCGATGAGCCGCGTTCTCAATCTTTCGAGCGAGGACAAGCCCATCGTAATCGCGTTGGTCTTCCTTGTGGTCATCGTGCTTGTCGGCACCGGCTACACGTTTGCGACGCAGGGCACAGCGCCGATGCTTGCACCGTCCTACCTGCTGCAACAGTTACAGATCGGCTCCTTCCTCGGCGTCTGTGCAGCGGGTATGATGCTGGTGATTCTGCTCGGCCATATCGACCTCTCGATACCCTGGACTCTAACTGCGGCGGCCATGATGGCCACGACCGTGGGTGGGCCTTGGGCGATCCCGACCGGGTTGCTGGTAGGCCTTCTTGTCGGGCTGCTGAACGGGGTCGGCGTGGCCTACCTGCGGATCCCGTCAATGATCTTCACGCTTGGCGTGGATTCGGTCTTGCGGGGTCTCATGGTCGCCCATACCGGCGGCTTCGCGCCGCAGACCGAAGCTTCTCCCCTCATGCGCTTCCTCGCCGCCGGAAAAATCTTCGGCTTTCCGGTTGCTCTTGGGGTCTGGACGCTGGTCTCGGTCATCATCGCCGTCATTCTTACCCGTACCGGTTTCGGCCGGGCGGTCTACGCGACAGGTTCGCGGGAGCGCGCGGCGTTTCTTTCCGGCATCCGCACACCGTGGGTGGTGATCGGCGGCTTCGTTTGTTCGGCACTCTGCGCTTCGGTCGCGGGGGTACTGCTGGCGGGCTATTCCGCCAAGGCCTATCAGGGCATGGGCAATGCCTATCTCTTGCCGTCCATCGCGGCAGTAGTCTTGGGCGGCACCCACATCCTCGGCGGACGGGGACGCTACCTCGGCACGCTTGTAGGGGTGGTGCTGATCGTATTCCTGAATTCGGTGCTCTCGATCATGCAGATGCCCGAGGCCTACCGTCAGATCATCTATGGCACGGTCATCATCGTGATGCTGCTGGTCTACGGGCGCGAGCAGGTGGGTGCTGCGCGAAACTGAGCCGGCCCGAAGAAAGCGCGCCGGGATTTGTTGGGGAAACCGTTGCGCTGAGTGTAATGGCAAGGCCTACATATGCGGCACAGTGGAAGCTAAGTGGCTTTCTTCCCATCGTCGAACAGGTTCCCAACGAGTCGGATCTCGTTCAGAACACCGGGCTTACAATCTACGAAGTGGGCCCGGCGGATCGCGCGAAACGTCTGATCACCTTAACGTGGCCTTCGCCGACGACAGTCCCTGCAGCCCGAGCACCGGACCAGGCCGGTGCTTCAGGACACCATGATAACCTTCGATCCAGTTGTTTTCCTGTACTTGCGTCACATGTCGCATCGCATCGTCCGGGCCGAGACGGGCGTTTTATTCGTACACTCTGTCTGCCCAAGGGGGTGTCGATCAGCCCACTCACTACATCGAACCCGCCGCCGAGGCCAGAAAGCATGTTCAGTTCGCGCATCAGATGCACCAAACACGGCACAGCGGGCATGAAAAACTGTTTCGGGATGCAAAACGGTATAACCAACGAACGGAGGGCATCCTACTTGGGGGATGTCGGTGTAGGTCTCACAGCGCACGGGAGTGGATATTGATGCGCCTTGTTGCCCCCCTTTTTCTCTTCTTGCTTGCAGCTCTACCCCGACCCGCCTTCGCGGAGGGCCACCTCGTCATTGTCGGCGGCGGACTGAAGGTGGACAACGAAGCTGTCTACCGCGCCTTTCTCGATGCGCGGCCGGACGGATCGCCTGGGATCTTGATCATCCCTGCCGCTTCGGGCGAAGCGAGCGCTTCCGCTGCGGCGGCTCGCGATGCGATGGTGAAGCACGGGGCAAGCTCCGCCGGCATCGCCATCGCCGAGATCGCGCTGAAGGACGATCCGGGCACGCGCACCGTCGATGAGAGCCGCTGGGCGAGGAACGTCGACAGCGAGGAGGAGCTTGCGAAGATCGGAAACGCCGGCGCGATCTGGTTCACCGGCGGTGACCAGTCGCGCATCACCGGCCTGCTGCTCACCAATAGCGGCGAGGACACGCCCTACCTCGCCGCCATCCGCGGGCGCTACGCGGCGGGAGCGGTTATCGGCGGCACTTCGGCTGGGGCTGCAATCATGAGTGGGGCGATGCTCACCGGAGGCGACTCGATCGGCGCGCTGCTGCCCGGGGAAGTAGGCGAGGAAATCAGCCTTGCGCGGGGGCTCCACTTCCTGCGCAGCACTCTCATCGACCAGCATTTCGGCGAGCGCGCGCGTCTCGGGCGGCTCGCGGTGGCCCTGATCCGGCTGAAGAAAGCGCTGCCCATGGGTCTTGGCATTGACGAGGACACAGCGCTCGTCGTCCAGCCGGGCCAGCTGAGCGCGACCATAATCGGCGGAGGTTATGTGACCGTTTTGAATGCAGCCGGGGCGACGGCATCGCCCGGAGAACACGCACACATCACCGATCTCAGCGTCAGTCTCGCAGGTGAGGGCGACGAAATCGACCTCACCGATGGTTCCGTAAAACCGGCCTGGTATCGCAAGGACACGAAGGGCCGCGAATATTTCGAGCGAGCTGCGCCAGAAGGCGGCGGAATGGCCGTGCAGGGGACGATGCTGGCCGAGGTTATCGGAGAGGCGCTTATGGACAATGCAGCCAGCGATGAAGTCGTGCGCTATTCCTTCAGCGGCGATCTCGGCATTGCCTACCGCTTCAGCCAAACCAACTCCTCGCGCGCCGCATGGGGCCGCGACGAGGCGGGAAAGGCCGCCTATTCCATTTCCGGCGTCGGATTCAATATCGAACCCGTCGCCGTCTCGATCCGGCCACTGGGGGATGAATGACTGCACATTACGCCATCGCGCTGCATGGGGGAGCATGGGCTGTGTCAGGTTGCTGGTGGTGCGAGGGTGGCGTAGCGTTGTCGCATGCTGAATGTCGAAGATGCTTCCCGGATCAAAGGTATCCGATTTCCTCGGAGCTTCATTGGCTACGCGGTTTGGGCCTATCATCGGTTCGCCCTGAGCCAGCGTGATGTCGAAGATCTTTTAGCGGAACGCGGGGTCACGGTGTCATACGAGACGATCCGCGATTGGGTTGGCCGCTTCGGGCACAAGTTTGCCGCCAGGATCCGACGCGACCGTCCGGCTCAGGCCGACAAGTGGCATCTTGATGAAGTCGTCTTCCGGATCAAGGGGCGCTGCCACTGGCTGTGGCGCGCGGTCGACGCAAATGGCAACGTTCTCGACATTCTGGTCCAGTCCAAACGGGACAAGGCCGCCGCCAAGCGGTTCTTGCGCAAACTCCTGAAACGCTGGGGCCTGCCACATGTCATGGTGACCGACAAGCTTCGATCCTACGCGGCAGCAAAATCCCAGGTCGCCCCGGGACTCGAGCATCGCCAGCACAAGGGTCTTCTGTGGTTGCCCTCCGTGATGCAAGAAGTTTTTCAAACCGTGTAAACTGAACTGGGGATCGAGTGCGAGCTTCTTTCAAGCCTTTGAACGCGGCGCTTTCAGAAGCCGCTGGCCGAGATGGTGATCTGCGGATCAGGTCCAGATCTGAACATCGAGCTTTGGTGCTCTTTCCCTTATCCTGGTTTTTCCGATCCAGATCTGTTCGATCATTCTGCCCGTTCAGGTCATTGACTTCTCACACCTCCTTCACCGTATCCGTCCGGCGTGACTGCCGTTGACATTAAACGTGGCTTCCAGTTCCACGGGGTAAGTTCGTCGATACGGTTGATCTTGTGATTGGCGATGTGGGTCAGCACCCATGTCAGCCAAGCTTCCGGATCGACGCTGTTCATGCCGGCGGTCTCGATGAGGGTGTAGGTGGTCGCGGGGGCATTGCCACCGCCTTCCGAGCCCATGAAGAGATAATTCTTGCGCCCCAGAATCAGCGGTCTGATTGACCGCTCGCTGATATTGTTGTCCAGCTCGATCTGGCCGTCTTTGAAATAGGTCCGGGCCTTTGCCACGCGCCTCGGCCCGCGACTTGTGCAGCGTCGCCTCGGAAATCCCTTCCTCCAGCGACAACTGCCGAATGGCCATCTTGCTCGGCGGCAGCATCCGCCTCAGCACTGCCGCCTTGCGTTCCGGTGAATATCCAAGTCATCGTCCTATCCCGCCCGCCTGAAAAGTAGAGGAAAAGTAGAGCAGCGGACAACTTCCCTGACACAGGGGGTCTGATCTCTTTTGGTTGAGCGATGCGCAGATGGTGCGTCTGGAGCCCTATTTTCCGAAGTCCCACGGCAAGCCGCGCGTCGATGACCGTCGGGTGCTGAGCGGGATTATCTTCATCAATCGCAATGGGTTGCGTTGGCGCGATGCGCCTGCGGAATACGGCCCGCACATGACGCTCTACGACCGTTGGAAGCGGTGGCGCGACAAGGGCGTCTTCGCACGGATCATGGCAGGTCCGGCCGCAGAGCACGGTGAAAGGAAGACTGTGATGATCGACGCCACGTATCCCGAGGCACATCGGACAGCGACCGGTATGGGCGCGAAAAAGATCCCATGATGAGTGGTGGACAGCGGCCTGCGGGAAAGCAGAGTCGGTTTGCTACTAACCACTCTGGAGGGACTTGCCATGACAGCTGAACCAGTTTCGCCACCTGCCGCTATCCGCGTTGATCTTGGTGCGATTTTCATCTCGTTGGAACTGTCGAAATCGATCTGGTTGATAACTTCGCTGACGCCAGGCAGCGAGAAGATGTCCCGCCATTCGGTGCCAGGCGGTGACATGGCGGCCCTTCTGGCCTGTCTGACCGCATTGCGGGAGAAAGCGGTGGCGCATGCCGGCAAGCACTTTCCGGTGGTTATCATCCAGGAAGCGGGGCTCGACGGTTTCTGGATCCACCGCGCGCTGGAGGCGGAAGACTGGATCACGAGCCATGTCGTGGACGCCGCCTCGATTGCGGTGTCGCGCCGGCGCCGCCGGGCGAAGACCGACCGCATCGACGGAGAGACGTTGGTTCGCACACTGATGGCCTGGATGCGGGGTGAACCGCGCGTATGCTCGATGGTCCGCGTGCCGACGGTTGAGGATGAGGATCGCCGCCGGATCGGTCGGGAACGCAAGGCGCTGGTCGAGGAGCGCAAGCGGCACGTCAATCGGATCAAGGGGCTGCTCTTCAGCGTTGGCATCCGAGGCTATGAGCCGATACGTCGCGACCGGCGCGAGCGTCTTGAGGAGCTGCGGACGGGCGCCGGCTTGCCAATGCCTGCCTATCTCAAGTTGCAGATCGGCCGCGAGCTTGACCGGCTGGAATTGCTGGTTGAACAGATCAAGGCCGTCGAGACCGAGCGTGATGCGTCATGTGCCCAGGCGGGTGAGGCGTCGCCGCAGGCGATGCTCAAGGACATCAAGGGCATTGGCGCGGAGTTTGCCAGCACCCTGGCGCATGAGGGACTGTTCCGGCAGTTCGACAACCGGCGCCAGGTCGCAGCCTATGCCGGGCTTGCGCCTTCACCCTGGCGCAGCGGCGGCATCGATCGTGAGCAGGGCGTCTCGAAGGCAGGCAATCCAAGGCTGCGCACAACGATGATCCAGCTGGCCTGGCTCTGGTTGCGCCATCAGCCGGACTCGGCCCTGACGCATTGGTTCCATGAACGTATCCGCCACAGTGGTGGACGCGGAAAGAAGGTCGCGATCGTGGCACTGGCGCGCAAACTCCTCGTCGCCTTGTGGAAGTATGCAACCGGCGGCGTCGTGATCGATGGAGCCGTCATGACCAGGGCTTGAGCACATTCCCCCAATTCAACCCAATCCTCGGGGCCTGAGAAGCCCTGATGGATCCAGGCGAACGGACCGAAGCCCCCCATGGCTTCAAATGCCGAACAAAAGAATGGTTCCGTTCCTCTGAGACCACCCCGAATGCGGGATCATGGTGCAGCCGTCCTGAGCGGCGACCGGATATGAGGTGGTACAGGTGAGGCGCGGCCTGCCGGTACTGAGAACGGGCGCAACTGGATACCGTCGATGGCAGAAAGAAAGGGCTACAGAATGGCTGCACACCCCTTGACCTCCAAATCATCATATGAGGGGGGCCCAATGACCAACGGGGACGCCCGATCGGGCGCACCAAGGGCGGTATGACCACGAAACTGCACGCCATCTGCGACAGCCAGGGACGCCCGCTGAACCTTTTCGTAACGGCAGGACAGGTCAGCGATTACATCGGAGCGCGGGCTTTGCCGGGCAGCCTGCCGGATGGAGATAACTAAAGTTTTTTTCAGACTGGCTGCTCGGGGACCGCGGCTACGACGCCGACTGGTTCAGAGAGGCATTGAAGGACAAAGGGATAAAGCCTTGCATCCCTGGCCGGAAGTCCCCCGGAAAGACGATCGAATACGACAAGCGCCGCTCCAAACTACGCAACCGGATCGAGATCATGTTCGGGCGCCTGAAGGACTGGCGCAGGGTTGCCACACGCCACGACCGATGTCCGAAGGTCTTCTTCTCCGCCATCGCGCTCGCAGCCACTGTCTTGTTCTGGCTATGAAACAACAACGAGTCCCGAGCCTAAGCATGGAACAGCACTGCCTTATCATCGGCCTGTAAATTCTGAATTCTTCCGGAAGGCAGATCCTGATAACGCGGGCCATGATCAACGCAATTTGGTATCGACTCTCGCAAAATAGCGGTGAATGATCGAACTTTCATGTCATTTGCTTCTAATTGGTCCAACGGTTTTAGGGACGCGACAACTCCTCGATATAACCGCCAGCAAGAACAATGCGCTGCCAAATGCCGGTAGTGCCGGTGGCAACGGTACAACCTCCAAATTTGAATGCTCGAAAACCAAGCTCATCGCAGTCCAGCCTGGATCGATCTGCTTGATGATGGTCGCAGATCCCATGATCGAGGTTCCATCGAAGCCGACGGAGAGAAGCGCTGGCCCTCCAAGTACCTCACCAACATAATACATCTGCCCGCTTAGCGGATCGTAGCTCATCGCAGACCAGCCTGGATCGATCTGCTTGATGATGGTCGCAGATCCCATGATCGAGGTTCCGTCGAAACCGACGGAGAGAAGCGCTGGCCCTCCAAGTACCTCACCAACATAATACATCTGACCGCTTAGCGGATCGTAACTCATCGCAGTCCAGCCTGGATCGATCTGCTTGATGATGGTCGCAGAGCCCATGATCGAGGTTCCATCGAAGCCGACGGAGAGAAGCGCTGGCCCTCCAAGTACCTCACTCACATAATACATCTGCCCGCTTAGCGGATCGTAGCTCATCGCAGACCACCCTGGATCGATCTGCTTGATGATGGTCGCAGATCCCATGATCGAGGTTCCGTCGAAGCCGACGGAGAGAAGTGCGGGTCCTCCAAGTACCTCACCTACATAAAGAGCATCGGTGATGGTGGAGGCTGAAGCCGGTACCCCAAGCAGCATCAGGGCCATCGACAATATCAACTTTTTCAAATCATATCCTCCAATATGCACAATTCCAAAGCTCTGGTTTTTTGGCTTGCGCATCGGCGGCACGGATCGCGAACGCAGTGCGCCGAACGATAATTGCCTCAGGGTCAAGCGAAGGCGCCTTCTTGGTTAAGATGCGAGGATTCGTTGAGGTCGAGCCATAGCATTCAAGACGATAACACAAGCCGAGGGCGGCTCAAAACGTTTTAAAATCATGATCAAGCGTGTTGGCAACGAGCATTCCGCTCGATACTGGTCAATGTTCCAAAGCAACAGACAACAACCATTGTTTCTGTCTCTTTTCGGCCGAGCATTGAATTTGCCGGTTGTTTCAGTAACCCAAGTTCTTGGCAAAACCTCGCTTGATTTCGTCACCTTATTACCACTTCAAGGAAGCGGTCATTCGATCACCTTGCGGCATCATGCAGTATGGGCTCTCTGGCGTCATAGGCAAGTATGCGGTTCATGACCGGTCTGCGAAGGCGAACGGCAAGCACCGGTTTCCATACCCTCAAATGTCGATCTTCTCTGCGATGCTCAGCGCATCTTCGAGCTCGACGCCCAATTGTCCTACCGTGCTATCGACCTTCGTGTGGATAGTGTCCCACCGGATGGTGTAAGAGCGCCGACCGTGGGAGAGGTCCGAAGCTGATCAGGCCGCCACGGCTTGTAGCCTGACGGTGGAATTGTCGGTGATGCGGGCGAGGGTTTCAAGGCTCATGTAGCGCCGCGCCACGGCCCATTCGTCATTGGTCTCGGGCATGAGCGCACCGACGAGGCGGACGATGGCGGCGTCGTTGGGGAAGATGCCGATGACGTCGGAACGCCGCTTCACCTCGCCGTTCACCCGTTCGAGCGGATTGGTCGAGGCGTTCTGTGTCCAGTGTTCCCGCGGGAGTTCGCGCCGGTCCGCCGAAGGCGGCAAACTGTCCGGCGGACAGTTTGAGGCAAGAACGGGCGGAGCCCCATGTAGGCCAGGACATCATCGCGGGAAGCGTCCATCAGCTCGCCGAGCTTGTGGGCTGCTTCTCGCGCAGGGCGTCGGCGACGATCTCCCACTGCGCCTCGGCCTCGGCCTTGGTTTCCTGAGCGAAGATGGTTTTCAGCATCGCCGCCACGGCCATGCGCTGCTTGGCCGGCGCATGCGCCAGGGCGTTTCTCATCCAGTAAATCCGGCACCTCTGGTGGGTCGCGTTGAAGACCCGGCGCGGAGCAGCCCGCGGGCCCTTGTGGTCATCCATTGCCCGGCAGGCGATTGCGAAGCAATCGGCCGAGAGGGGCGATCACCGGTTTCACGCCCCGAAGCCCACGATTGGCGAGGCTGCGCAGGAACTCGGTCCAGAAGGTCTCGGCCTCGGAGGGCCCCGCCGCGACGCCCAACACCTCGCGTTTGCCGTCCTCGTTGACCGCCACGGCGATCATCACGGAACGGCTGACGATGCGCCCGCCCTCGCGCACCTTCAGATAAGTGGCGTCGAGCCACAGATAAGGCCAGGCCAACGGTCGGAACAGGAACGCGTTCACCCGTTCGTCCCTCTCGGGACATCGCTGCGCGATGCCCTGCCGGGCAGTGGATCTCGCCGCAGAGCCGGCTGACCTGCGACTTGGACATCCCGCCCGCGCCCATGGCTTTCACAAGGTCATCCACCGAACGCGTTTAGATCCCGTGAACGCAGGCCTCCTGGAGCGAGCCATTGGAACGCCATTGGTCCGAGAGACAATGGCGAGCGCCACCAGGGCCTTCTCGGCCGTTCGCCGGGGTTCCAGGAAGCTCGGAAAATAGCTGCCCTACCTGAGCTTCGGGATCTCCAACGCGATCCGGCCCACCCGGGTGTCCCACCGGTCGCGGTATCCCCTCTCGGCGAATGCCAGCATTCGCCTGCCGGGCAACGGTTGCGCTGAATCTCCCGCATCGGCGAGCGAGCACCCTTGGCTGCACCTGTCCGGGCTTCCACCTCTGCCTCCATGATCCGTTCGGCCGCAAAAGCCAGCATCTCGCGAACAAGAACGCCATCGGCCTGCTTCTCAACCAGTTCGATCAGCGCCATTCTTTCATCGGTCATCGTCATCTCCGTTCTTGCTTTCAGGTGTTGCAACCCAAACCTTTTCCGAAGATCGGCGATGACCGCCAGCGTCACCGCCGGCCGCGCGCCGCGCCACGCCGGGGGCTCCGCGCGCGGCCTCGTTCCAATTGAAGCTGAACTATTTACTAAGCAAGCCGCTCAGTTGCTGAATGTCAGCAGACCGATCCTGATCAAGCTGCTCAGTCAAGGTCTCAAACCACACCGCACCGTTGGCAGGCATCGACGCGTTAAGGCATCGGACCTGTTTGAATACAAGAAACAGCAGGACAGCATACGTCGCGACAGCTTGCACCAGATGCTCAAAGATGACGAGGACGACGGGTTAGTTTGAACAACCCTTACTCTGTCGTCCTGGATGCCGATGTTCGAGCACAAGCTTTAGCTAGAAACGTGCTGGTCTGGGCAAACTCTGACACGCAAAGGTGGTCGATAGGGGGGACGGAACAAGCCCAAGTATCACCAAGTAACTGAATTAAATAGCTTATTGAGATTTTTGGTGCCGCTGAAGGGACTCGAACCCCCGACCCCATCATTACGAATGACGTGCTCTACCAGCTGAGCTACAGCGGCACCGTGGCGGGGCTCATAGCACCACATGTGTCCGGTGCAAAGAGCTATTTCCGCTCTGATTCCGAACCCGCTGTCCCCTCGACCAACTCCGCATCTTCGGGCAGATCCGACATATCGGCGTCCCGAGATCTGGTCTCGCCTCTGTCTTCCAGGGCACCGACGATCAGCGGCAACATCTGCACGCCGGTGGGCGTTGCCACCTCGGATGTCGGAGGCGTCTTCCAGGCCAGCGTGTCGAAGCTTTCGCAATTCTCGCAGATCGGAGTCCACTCCGCGTGCAGATTGTGGCAGTTTTCGCAGATCCATTGCGGGCCACGGGACACGGTCAGCGCCTTCGCCAGCCAGCCCTTGACGACCGTATCCGACGCCCCTTCGCCGCGTTCGATGGCCGCCATGATCGTGACCGACCGCGCCGTGGGATCGGTTTCCACCAGATCGCCGAGCGCCCGGCGGGCGCCCGGAAAATCCTCCGCGGCGATGTGCAGTTCTGCCAGCAGCATCCGGGTTTCGGGATGGTCGGGCTTGACGCGGGTCAGCACGGAGAACCGCTTGAGCCGAGCCTCCGGCGTCTCGTTCGGTTCGATCTCGGCAAAGGCCGCGGCAAGATCGGGATGCGGCTCCGTCTCCCAGGCTTTCTTCAGAAGGCGCGTGGCGTATTTCGGCTTGCCCTCCTCGATGTAGCTGCGGGCGGCCATCACGGCGGCCGGGATCAGATCCGGCGACAGACGGTTGGCTTCGATCGCGGCTTCGCGCGCCGCGATGCTCTTGCCCTCTGCAAAGATGTCCTTGGCCTTGCTCAGAGCCAGAACCGCGTCGCGGCGCCGATAGACATCCCGCGGCAAGGCGCCGGACTTGAGCTTGGCGCCCAGTGTCTGCCGCGCCCCGGCCCAATCGGAGGATTGCGCCTGAAGCCGAAGCAACACGTCCTGCGTCTCCTCGTGACGCGGTTTCAGCGCGAAAGCCTTCTGCGCCAACTGCATCGCCGTGTCCGTGTCGCCATCGGCCAGTTTCTGCTTCATGATCCCGCGCACGCCGACAAAACGCGTGGACGTGTTCCGAACCAGTTTGCGATAGGTATCCTCGGCCGTGCGACGATCGCCGGCCAATTCCGCACCCTGCGCGGTCAGAAGATCGGTAATCTCGGGCTTGTCCAGATAGCGCTTGGCGCGTTCCGCCTTGGCCATCGCGACCCGACCCTCGCCGGAGGCGAGCGCCATCATGCTCTGCGACAGCGCCTCGTAGCCCTTGCGCTCCCGGTTGCGGACGAAATGGCGCGACAACGCGGTTTCGTCGCCGTTCAGAAACTTCAGCACCGCAACAAACAGCGAGACGAGTTTCAGGAGGATCCAGACCAGCAGCACCAGTATCAGGATACCGATCACGGATTGCAGCGGGCTGAAATTGTATTCGGTGCCCATGACGGTGACGAGGACGCCGCCGCTCGCTTCCAGGAGGTAGCTCGCGCCCATCGCCAGGGCCGCGATCGCGACCATGAAGAGAATGATTTTAACCAGGGACCAAAGCATCACATCATCCTCAATTCGTGCCGAGAGCCGACATCAGTTCTTGCGCAGCGGTGATCGCATCGTACCGTGTCCTGGCCTGCGAGATCCAGTCGCCCATGGCGTCGCGGGCCGCGTCCGGCAGCGTCTCGAGTTCGGTGAGCGCCTCGCCCAGCCGACCTTGCATCACGGCCGCTTCGGCGCGGCTGAGCACGGCATCGGGGTCGTCGCCCGCCTGTGGCGTCACCGAACGCGCGCCAAGCTGGCGCTCCAGAAACGCGCCGATCCCGCCTTCTCCCGCGGCGGCGTCCCGACGCGCGGCCGAAAGCGCCTCCCGCGCCGCTGACGGGAAGCTGCTTTGCAGGCTACCCAGTGTCGCGACGCCATCGGAGGCGAACGCGGACAGCGTTTCCGGCACAGTCACCTCAGCGGCGTCCTGCAGCGTCGCAAGGTCTTCACCGAACGGAGCGCCGTTGTCGACAGCCGTGATGACGCGAGCTGCAGCCGCACGCGCGAGAGCCACCTGCGCCTGGCGCTCGGCATCGCTTTCGCTGTCGCGCGCCTCCGCCAGGATCGTCTCGATTTCCTGGCGTTGCTCTGCCACCGCGGCCTGCAATTCCTCGCGCTGCTTTGTGACCGAAGCCTGCAGTCGTGCCAGTTCGTCTTCGTAGGCTGCGACGGCGTCGTCCGACACGCTCTCCGTCATCGGGCGCTTCTCGACCTCGTCGACACGCTGAACCAACTTTTCCACCCGCGCGGATTGGTCCGACAGTTGCGATTCGATACCGGACAGGTCGGGCGCCGGCGGCGGTTCGGGAAGGTTCTCCATTTGCTCCGTCAGCGCGGCGATCTGCTTGGCCTGACCCGCGATTTCCTCGGCCTGCGTCGCAATCCGGTCGGCTTGGGTAGCGACGACCTCCTCCAGACCGTTGTCGGGCGGAGCGAGGCCGAGCGCGCGTTCGACGCTGTCGATCTGCGAGCCGAAAAACCCCAACGCCGCAGCCACGGCACCGCCGAAAATCAGCGGCAGGAATGTTCCCCTATCTCCGGTTGCGTCTTCGGATGCGCCCGCGGGCGGATTGGCTTTCGGCTGCTCCGACGCCGTCTCGTCTTCGGCCAATGTGCACTCCCCTGATTCTGTGCAACCCGCAGGACACTCAGCGAAACTTACTTCGGAGCGTGCCCCGCCTCAACCCGGCGCAGAAGATTCGCCACCGTATCGCCCATCGACTGTGCGTTGGGCTCGGGCGCCACAATGCGCGATGTCGCGGCCAAGTCCAGCGTTTCCGCCATTGCTGCCGCGCTGATGGCCACGATATGCAGCTGCGCGGTGGGCGGGACCAGACCCGCGAAATGCGCGGCCGCACGCGGAGAGTAGAGCGGAACGACGACCGGCCCCGGCCCGGTCAGTGCCGCCTTCGCCTCGGGCGTCAAGGGCAACATGACCTGTTCGTAGACATCCACGGAGCGTGTGGCGATCCCGGCCCGGGTCAATCGGCCCGCCACATCGCCGCGACGGTGCACGCCGCCGATATGCAGCATGGGGCCGGCGGGACGTTCTGCCACAAGCGTCTCGACAAGGTTCTCCGCCGTGTCGCCCGACTGTCGCGCCGCCCAACCTGCCTTGATCGCAGCGGCCGTCGTGACTGCACCAACGCAAAAGGTCGGCAGATCTCGTCCGGCACCGCCAAAGCGCACTCCGTTCGCCGACGTGAAGATGACACCACGAACCTCTTGGAGGTCCGGAGTTGCTCCGGTCGGAACGATGTCCATGAGCGGGGACATGACGACCCGAACCGCGCCATGAGGCGATGTCCGGCAGTTGCGACAGGAACCGGTCCGATCCGGCGCGCGGGCGCGTCAGCATCAGCGTGACGATGGGGTCGGGCATCCGGAACCGGGATTGTTTGGGGCGCATCCCGGTGTTACCTGCCCGTGGACACCCATGCAACTTGGATACGTGATGGCCGATGATCTCACCATGCTCGGTATCGAAAGCAGCTGCGACGACACGGCGGCCGCGTTGGTTCGCGGCACTCCGGGCGGCACGGCGCGCATCCTGTCATCGGTGGTGTTTGGCCAGGACGACCTCCACGCGCAATTCGGCGGCATCGTGCCCGAGATTGCCGCGCGCGCCCATGCTGAGAAGATCGACACCTGCGTGATCGCGGCGCTGGATCAGGCAGGATTGCAACTCGCAGACATCGATGCGATCGCCGTCACGGCCGGGCCCGGCCTGATCGGGGGGGTCATGTCCGGCGTGATGTGTGCCAAGGGACTGGCGGCGGCCACGGGAAAACCGCTTTTCGGGATCAACCACCTGGCCGGTCATGCACTGACGCCGCGGCTGACGGATGCCGTGCCGTACCCGTATCTGATGCTGCTCGTCTCGGGCGGGCATTGCCAGTTCCTGCGCGTGGATGGCCCGGCGGTGTTTACCCGGCTGGGCGGCACCATCGACGACGCACCGGGCGAGGCCTTCGACAAGGTCGCGCGGCTGCTGGGGCTGCCGCAGCCGGGTGGACCATCGGTGGAGCATGAGGCTCTGAACGGGGACGCGGCGCGGTTTTCCTTTCCGCGGCCGCTCCTGGACCGGCCCGATAGCAACCTGTCCTTTTCGGGCTTGAAGACCGCCGTGCGTCGCATGCGAGACGACCTCGTGGCGGAGCAAGGCGGATTGACCCGAAAGGACCGCTCCGATCTGTGTGCGGGATTCCAGGCCGCGGTGGCTGACGTGCTGGCGGCGAAATCCGCGCGTGCTCTGGATGCCTGTTTGGTGGACGGGGTTCAGGAGGTTGCGCTGTGCGTGGCGGGCGGCGTGGCGGCGAACGGCGTGATCCGCGCGCGGCTGCAATCCGTGGCGGCCACAATGGGAGTCAGCTTCGTCGCGCCGCCGCTGAAGCTCTGCACGGATAACGCTGCAATGATCGCGTTTGCAGCGGTTGAACAGATGCCGGGCCGGTCGCCGGACGGGATGGCCCTGCCCGCCCGCCCGCGCTGGCCACTCGACAGCGGCGCACCGGCGATGTTGGGCAGTGGGCGCAAGGGAGCCAAGGCATGAGGATCGTGATCGCAGGGGCCGGCGCCTTCGGGACGGCGCTGGCCATCGCCCTCGCCGGTCAGGACGAGATCGCGCTCCTCGGTCGCGACGCCGCCTCCGCCGAGATGATCCGGACCAGCCGCCGCAACGAAACGCGCCTGCCCGGCGTCGAACTGCCGGCCGAAATCATCGTGACGGCCGACCCGTCCTGTCTTGCTCGGGCGGATATCGTGCTCATCTGTGTTCCGGCCCAGCAACTTGCCACATGGCTGGAAGACTACGCCGCAGTGCTGCACGGCAAGCCGCTTCTGGCCTGCTGCAAGGGGATCGATCTGACCACGCTCGAAGGCGCAGCCGACGTCATCGCGCGTTGCGTGCCGGACGCGCTGCCGGGCGTTCTGACCGGTCCGAGTTTCGCGGCGGACCTTGCGCGGGGCCTGCCGACGGCCCTGACATTGGCTTGCACGGACGTCGAACGCGCCGAAGACCTGCAAAGGGCCCTGACCCGACCTGTCCTGCGCCTTTACCGTTCTGCGGACGTGACCGGTGCCCAGTTGGGGGGCGCGCTGAAGAACGTGATCGCCATCGCCGCCGGGGCCTGCGCCGGCGCGGGCCTGGGCGAAAGCGCGCGCGCCGCGCTGATCACGCGCGGCTTTGGCGAAATGCAGCGATTGGCCTTCGCGCTGGGCGCCAAGCCGGAAACTCTGATGGGACTGAGCGGTCTTGGGGATCTGATCCTGACCTGCAGTTCCGAGCAGTCACGCAACTTCAGGTTCGGCCTGGCGATTGGCCGCAGCCAACCCTTCGATCCCACGATCACGGTCGAGGGATCCGCGACGGCAATGGCGGCGGTGCGGATCGCACGGGACCACGACTTGGACCTGCCGGTGACCCGCGTTGTCGCCGGGCTGGTCGCCGGACAACTCGATGTGACCGAAGCGCTGGACGCCCTGCTGTCCCGCCCGCTTCGGCAAGAATGACCCAAGAGAAGGTATGAAGCATGGCCTACTGGCTCTTCAAATCCGAACCCTCGACCTGGAGCTGGGAGCAGCAGAAGGCCAAAGGTGACGCGGGCGAGGAATGGGATGGCGTGCGCAACTACCAGGCGCGGAACTTCATGCGCGACATGGCGGTTGGCGACCGCGGTTTCTTCTACCATTCACAGAAGGACCGCGAGATAGTCGGCCTCGTCGAGGTCGTCGCCGAAGCCCATCCCGACAGCACGACCGACGACGATCGCTGGGAGTGCGTCGACATCAGGGCTGTCGCGGACATGGAACGGCCGGTCACGCTGGACCAGATCAAGCAGGAGCCCAAGCTGGCGGAGATGGTTCTGGTCAAGAACTCCCGACTCTCGGTTCAGCCCGTCACCCGCGATGAATGGCGCATGATCTGCAAAATGGGCGGGACAGATCCTGACTGATCTGGCACAATTCCTCTCGGAACAGGGAGGCGATCATGGGAATTCTCAGCGTGCTGGTTGCTGCCGCCGCCGCTTGGGGCTTCGGCGCGTTCTGGTACATGACGCTTTCCAGACCCTGGATGGATGCCGCCGGGATCGAATGCGACGAAACCGGCAAGCCGAAGGGTGGCAGCCCTTTACCCTTTGTTCTCTCCGCCATCGCGATGATCCTCGTGGCGGGAATGATGCGCCACATCTTCGGCATGTCCGGCATAGACACGGTGGGCGCCGGGCTCGTGGCCGGACTCGGCATCGGCCTTTTCTTCGTTTCGCCCTGGATCATGATCAACAACGCCTACGGCATGCGGCCCTTCAAGCTCACGCTTATCGACGGCGGCTACGCCACGCTGGGCTGCGCGCTCATCGGGCTGGTGCTGACATTGTTCTGAAACGGGAAACGGGTTCCGGCCACCACAACCGGAACCCTTACTCACCCCACGCGGATCAAACCACCGCACATCTAGGAAGATTTGGTTCCGGCCTCCTGGCCGAACGACTTGTTCCTACGTGAAAAAGGCCTCCAGGGCAAACGGGAAGAACTTACAATTCACATCGATTGGGACCGAAAGATGCCGCCTGATTCAGCCGTAGACCGAACAATGCCGTGCCGGCATGTATTGGACGAGCGCCCGACACGTTATGTTTTCCAACCGGCCAAAGGATTCAATCGCTGAAACGATCGCATCCACCGCTTGCGAACCTTGTTCCAGCCCGAGCTTCCTGATCCGGACGTTAAATGCGTTTATCTCTGCCGTGCTGGTGCGCCTGAACGGGCGCCCCGCGGAGCGCCCGTTCAGGCTATCGCCGCCTCTATCCCAGGTCCGGCACCGAAGCGTCGGCTTCAAGGACCTGAGCACCGTCTTCCTCGAATTCCGGCATGCGCCCAAGATCTTCCTTGGTATAGCCCGCCAGTTCAAGTGAACCATTGGCGCCCATCCGGAAGTCGCGCATCGGGATCGCCACGTCGCGTTCTCCGATGCCCAGAAAGCCCCCGACGCCAATCACGGCAGAGGTTTCGTTCCCATCGGAGACGACCATGTCGATTTCGCCAATATCCTCACCGGCGGCATCGATCACGGTCATTCCCGTCAGCTCGCCCACGGTCATCGCGCCGGTTGCTGCTCCGGCGGTTGCAGTGGCGGACTCATCGACATCGGGTGAGACGGCATCCGCCGCTTCGTCCGCTGCCTGGCTGGTGTCCTCGAGCGCGTCTTCAGCAGTCGACGCCGCCGCGTCGCCAACCTGCTCGGCGGTTTCTCCGGCCTTGTCGGCCGCATCGCCGGCCGTGTCCATTGCCTGATCGGTCGCCTCGCCGATATCTCTTGCCGCCTCGTTGGCGGAATCCGAAAGCAACTCTGTCAGGTCTTCATCATTTGCGGCGTTGACGTCGCTCTCTGTGGAGAGTTCACCCGCTGTGCTTGCGCTGTTTCCGACCGTGTCGGACGTCATGTCGCTGTCCGACCCTGTGCTTTGGGCGAATGCGCCGGCAAGAGGGAACAGAAATGCTGCGGTAGTTGCGAGAAGTGTCGCTCTGGTCATGGTATCCTCCATCTCGATCGCTGTGCCACTGAAATGGGGGTTCACACGCCGGATACATCCGACATTGCAGCCAACGTCGAAACTCCGAGAATTTTCGGCAATCAGCGGCCGAAACTCCATTCAGTCATGGCGGGTTGCCGCCGAAACGGAAGCCGCCGCGCACGGTGGTGTGAGCGGCGGCAAATTGCAGGAACCGATTGTGAGATCAGGCGTTCCCCGCGGGCTTCAATACCTGTAATGCTCCGGCTTGAAGGGGCCGTCGGGGCTCACCCCGATATAAGCTGCCTGATCGGGGTCGAGCTGCGTGAGCCGGACGCCGATGCGGCCGAGGTGCAGGCGGGCGACCTTCTCGTCGAGATGCTTGGGCAGGATATAGACCTTGTTGTCGTACTCCTCGCCCTTGGTCCAGAGCTCGATCTGCGCCAGCACCTGGTTGGTGAAGGACGCGCTCATCACGAAGCTCGGGTGCCCGGTGGCGTTGCCGAGGTTCAACAGGCGCCCCTCGGAGAGCAGGATGATCCGGTTGCCCGAGGGCATCTCGATCATGTCGACCTGTTCCTTGATGTTGGTCCACTTGTGGTTCTTGAGCGCCGCCACCTGGATCTCGTTGTCGAAATGCCCGATATTGCCGACGATCGCCATGTCCTTCATCTCGCGCATGTGCTCGATGCGGATCACGTCCTTGTTGCCGGTGGTGGTGATGAAGATGTCGGCCGTGCCCAGCACGTCCTCCAGCAGCACCACCTCGAACCCGTCCATCGCCGCCTGCAGCGCGCAGATCGGGTCGACTTCGGTCACCTTCACCCGCGCGCCCGCGCCGCTGAGGCTCGCCGCCGAGCCCTTGCCGACGTCGCCATAGCCGCAGACCAGCGCGACCTTGCCCGCCATCATCGTGTCGGTGGCGCGCCGGATGCCGTCGACCAAGCTTTCCTTGCAGCCGTACTTGTTGTCGAATTTCGATTTGGTCACGGAATCATTCACGTTGATCGCCGGGAAGGGCAGGTGGCCCTTCTCCATCATCTTGTAGAGCCGGTGCACGCCGGTCGTGGTCTCCTCGGAGACGCCCTTGATCATGTGCCGCTGCTTCACGAACCAGCCCGGGGTCTCGGCGATGCGCTTCTTGATCTGCGCGAAGAGATACTCCTCCTCCTCGCTCGTCGGCACGGCGATCAGGTCGTCCTCGCCCTCCTCGACCCGCGCGCCCATCAGGATGTAGAGCGTGGCATCGCCGCCATCGTCGAGGATCAGGTTGGCGCCACCCTCCGGAAACCGGAAGATCTGGTCGGTATAGGACCAGTATTCCTCGAGGCTCTCGCCCTTCACCGCGAAGACCGGCGTGCCGCCCTCGGCGATCGCCGCGGCCGCGTGATCCTGGGTCGAGAAGATGTTGCAGGACGCCCAGCGCACCTCGGCACCCAGCTCCACCAGCGTCTCGATCAGCACCGCGGTCTGGATCGTCATGTGCAGCGACCCGGCAATCCGCGCGCCCTTCAGCGGCTGCTTCTCGCCGTACTCCTCCCGAAGCGCCATCAGCCCCGGCATCTCCGTCTCCGCGATGTCCAGCTCCTTGCGGCCGTAGCCGGCAAGGGCGATGTCCTTGACGATGTAGTCCTTTGGCATGCCGCGAAATCCCGTGATGCGAAACCGATGCGCGCCCGTAGCACTTTGGAGACGAAGCCTCAACGCCGGAAAAGTCGATGCGGAAGCGGGGCGAGATCCGATGCCAATTCGCATCTTTCGCATCACACTGTGACGGGCTAGTCAGGCCGCGGCCACGGCGGAGCGGACGAGATGGCGAAACCCACACGTGCATGGCAGCGGATGCTGTCGGGCCGGCGGCTGGACCTGCTGGATCCGACCCCGGTGGATATAGAGATCGTGGATATCGCGCACGGGCTGGCCTTCGTGGCCCGCTGGAACGGTCAGACGCACGGCGATTTCGCCTACTCCGTCGCGGAACATTCGCTGCTGGTCGAAATGCTTTACACGCCGGATCTGCCCGAATCCACTCCCCAGATGGCAGTTGGCGGCGTTGCTGCACGATGCACCGGAATACGTCATCGGCGACATGATCTCCCCGGTGAAGGCCGCGATCGGGCCGGGATACGAGGCCCTGGACGACCGGTTGACGGCGGCGGTGCACCTGCGCTTCGGCCTGCCGGCGGAATTGCCGAAAGACGTGAAGCGCCAGATCAAGGTCGCCGACCGCATCAGCGCCTGGATGGAGGCCACGCACATCGCGGGCTTCACCGAGGCGGAGGCCAACCGGTTCTTCGGCAAGCCGGATCCGGCGCGGATCGAAGGGTTGACGATCACGCTGCGGCCGCCGACCGAGGTGCGAAACGCATTCACCGCGCGGGTCGCGGAACTGCTCGGAAAAATGCGATGACGATTCACGTCCGCAAGGCAAACCCGCTCGATACCCGGCAGATGGCGGAACTTCTCAATGCGATCATCGGGGCGGGCGGCACCACGGCGCTGTTGCGAAACGTGACGGGCGACGACATTCGCGAATGGATGACATCCGCTCCCGGCAGATCCGCTTGGCACGTCGCCGTCACCGACGCTGGTGACATCGTCGGGTTCCAGTGGATCGAACCGGCCGAGTATCTTCCGCAGGACGCCGCCGAGATCGCGACGTTCGTCAGGCTCGGGCAAAGCGGCTTGGGTATCGGCTCCGCACTCTTCAAGGCGACCGCCGCTGCCGCGCGCAAGCTGGGCTATGTCTGGATCAACGCCAACATCCGCGCCGACAATGAAGGCGGCCTGATCTATTATCAGAGCCGGGGGTTCCGCGACTATGACCGTTGGACGGATTTCCGGCTTGAGAGTGGAGAGGCGGTCGGCAAGGTCCTGAAGCGGTTCGATCTGGACTGACCGCGCTTGCCGCGCAGGATGCCCGTTGGCCTCAGCGTGGCGAGCGCTTTGCGAGAATGCGCTGCAGCGTGCGGCGGTGCATCGACAGCCGCCGCGCGGTTTCGGACACGTTCCGGTCGCAGAGTTCGTAGACGCGCTGGATATGCTCCCACCGGACGCGGTCGGCACTCATCGGGTTCTCCGGCGGCGGCGGCATATCGCCCGAGGTGGACAGGAGCGCGTTGGTGATATCGGTCGCATCGGCGGGTTTCGACAGGTAGTCCGTGGCGCCGATCTTGACCGCCGCGACAGCGGTGGCGATGGCGCCGTATCCCGTCAGAACCACGATCCGGCTGTCCGGGCGCTTGGCGCGCAGCGCTTCGACGACATCGAGGCCGTTGCCATCCTCCAACCTCAGGTCGACGACGGCGAAAGCCGGAGGGCGGGCGGTCGCGGCTGCCTTGCCTTCGGCGACCGAACCGGCAGTCTCGATCTGGAACCCCCGCTTTTCCATGGCTTTGGCCAGACGACGCAGGAACGGCTCGTCGTCATCCACGAGGAGCAGCGTCCGATCCGGACCAAGTTCTGGCATGGCTGCGTCCGCCATTGGGGAAACCTCCAACACAGTACTGTTTTCCTTGAGTGATATGGCTTCGTGACCCCCAAAGGTCAAACGAATGTCAGCTGTTTTCCACGAAACAGGCCGTCCGCTCCGCCATTTCCTCGGCGGAAACGTCGCGGCGGAAAAACTCGACGAAGCCCTGATCCGGGAGAACCAGGTAGGTGAAAGTGGAGTGATCGACGAGATACTCGTCCGTCCCGTCCTTGTGAGCGTTGTAATAGGTCTTGTAGGCCCGGCTCGCATCGGCCACCTGATCCTCGGATCCGGTCAGCCCGATCATCTTGGCGTGCATGTTCGCCGCGTAGTCCGACACGACGTCCACCGTATCGCGTTCGGGATCGATGGAAATGAAGACAGGCGTGGCGCTGATCCCCGTTTCGGCCAGGATATCAACGGCATCCGCATTGCGCGCGACGTCGAAGGGGCAGACGTCCGGACAGAACGTGTAGCCGAAATAGACCAGCGACGGTTCGGTGAACACGTCCTTGTCCGTCACCGTCTCGCCGTCTCCATTCACCAGCTCGAACGGTCCGCCGATGCTGCTCGGTGGATTGCGACGCGCTGCACTGTGCGAAGGAATCTTCGCCCGGTCGCCCTAGGTACCAGGCAACAGCCAGTCCGCCGGCGACCACGACGATTGCCGCAATTGCGAGATTTCGGAGCATCGCGAGACAGCCTCGTGCATGATTGAATTACTTGATGTCGAGACGTATCAATCGCCGACGGGAAAACAACCGGAATGTCATCACGATGACGGCAGAGGAGACACCGCGCGCGCCGCAGTCGGACTTCGGTCTGACGGTGCGCAGGATCGCAGCAGTTGGGTGCGATTGCGGACGATCATCCTGTTGCGGTGGTTCGCCATTTTCGGGCAGATCCTCGCGCTCACCGTCGCGCAGCGATACTATGGTCTGCAGCTTGAAATCGGGCTCTGTTACCTCACGGTCGGCGTGTCGGTGATCGGGAACCTGATCGCGACATTCGTCTTCCCCGAAAACAAGCGGTTGAGCGAAAGCCAGAACTTCCTGATGGTGATGTTCGACCTGCTGCAACTCGGTTTCCTGTTGTTCCTGACGGGAGGGCTGCACAACCCGTTCGCCCTGCTGCTGCTGGGGCCGGTGACGATCAGCGCGGCGATCCTGAATTTGCGGTCCTACCTGATCATGGGTTCCACGGCGATCCTGATCGCGACGATCCTCGCGCTGGAATTCAGCTGCCGCTGACGACGGGGCAGGGCACGGTGTTGCGGATACCCGACATCTTTCTCTTCGGGTACTGGTTGGCGCTGGTGATCGGGGTGGTGTTCTTTGGCGCCTATTCGCGGCGGGTCACGACCGAAATGCATTCGATGTCCGACGCGCTTGCCGCGACGCAGATGGCGCTCGCGCGGGAACAGAAGCTGACCGATCTGGGCGGCGTGGTGGCGGCCGCCGCGCATGAACTGGGAACGCCCCTGGCAACGATCAAGCTCACCAGCTCGGAGCTGCTGGAAGAGTCTGAAGGACTGGCCCGAACTGCGGGAGGATGCCGCCCTGATCCGCGAGCAGGCCGACCGGTGCCGCGATATCCTGCGGGACATGGGGCGCGCCGGAAAGGACGACGTGCATCTTCGCCAGGCACCGCTCAGTGCGATGATCCATGAGGCTGCGGAACCTCACGAGGACCGGGGCATCAACGTGTCATATGAGTTCACGGCGAAGGCCGGCGCGGATCCGGCGCAACCGTCGGTCCTGCGCAAGCCCGAGATCATTCACGGGCTGCGCAACCTCGTGCAGAACGCGGTCGATTTCGCCCGCAGCCAGGTGTGGGTGCAGGCGGAATGGACTGTTGACGAGGTATCCATACGGATTGCAGATGATGGGCCGGGGTATCCCGCGCAAATCATCGGCCGGATCGGCGATCCGTTCATGCGGCGCGGCCGCAAGTCGTCGAGCACCCAGAGCGGGCGGCGGGACGGCTATGACGGCATGGGACTTGGGCTCTTCATCGCAAAGACACTGCTGGAACGCAGTCGGGGCTGAACTCACCTTCGCCAACGGTCGCGACGCCGCGGAGACCGGCTCTTACGATCGGAACGCGCTGGGTGCCATCGTCGAGGTCTCCTGGCGCCGCGACGTGATAGACGCGCATCGGGCTCTCAAGGGACCGATCTCGAACTCGAAACCAGAGGATCACCAGCTAGCCATTAAGCCTTCGTTAACAAATCCGCTTCATCTTGAAACTTGGGGATTTCCGGGTCAAGACATGCAGCTGACTGACGCCACCACAGGACTTGTCTTCGGGCTCGTGACCGCCGCGCTCGTTCTTTGGTGGGTGACGCGCCGGCCGCATGCCAATGTCCTGTCGGGACCCGACAAGAGCAGCGACGACGGCCTCAGCTTCCTGTTCGAGAACGGGACGCTGGTCGACGCATCTTCCGACGCGGAGGCGTTGCTGGTCGAAAAGGATGGGCAGTCCGACTGGGCGCATGTCACGCAACTCCTCAAGAAGCGCTTTCAGCTGCCGGATGAAGATTTCGAGCCGCCCAACCAGGACGGCGTCGAATATTACAGCGCGCGCGAAGTGTCGGATGATGGCGTGCTCGAGGTTCGCAAATCCGGCAACCGGGTTCGGCTGGACCTGTTCGGGCGCGACGACACGTCCGGCGCAGTCGGCCAGAAGATGCACATGATGCAGGAGGAGCTGGAGATCCTGCGGAATGCCAGCGCCGTGGCGCCGTTCCCGATCTGGCATGTCGACAGGCAAGGCACGGTCGGCTGGTGCAACCCGTCCTATGCCGAGCTTTACCGGAAGATCTTCAAACAGGAGCCGCAGCCGGAGCTCCCGCTCTTTCGCATTCAGGAACCGAAACTGGAGCCGGGGCGGACACGGCGCGTTCCGATAACGCCGCCCAACACGCGGCAGAGCGTCTGGTACGACGTCCAGCGGGTCGAGACGCGGATCGGTGACTTCTACACCGCGGTGGACGCCAATGCCCTGGTGCGGGCCGAAGCGGCGCAGCGCAATTTCGTCCAGACGCTGGCCAAGACATTCGCGCACCTCCCCACGGGCCTCGCCATCTTCGATGACAACCGACAGCTTGTGCTGTTCAATCCGGCCGTCATCGACCTGACCGGACTTGGTGCGGATTTCCTGAGTTCGCGACCGAACCTGCTGTCGTTCTTCGACGAACTGCGCAATCGTCGCCTGATGCCCGAACCCAAGAACTACAATTCCTGGCGTCAGCAGATAGCCGATCTTGTCGCCGCCGCCGCAGATGGCCGATACTCCGAGGTCTGGACACTTGACAGCGGACGGACGTACCGTGTCACCGGACGGCCGCATCCCGATGGTGCGATCGCGTTCCTGATCGAGGACATCAGCTCGGAGGTATCGCTGACCCGGCGTTTCCGGGCAGAGCTCGAACTGGGTCAGTCGGTCCTGGATCATATGGATGCCGCGATCGCCGTCTTCACGTCGGACGAACTCCTGACGGTATCGAATGCCGCATACCACGACAGATGGGCGATGGACCCGGACGCCAGTTTCGCCGAGGTCACGGTGGTGGATTGTCTACGGACGTGGCAGGCGATGTGCAATTCGTCTCCGGTGTTCGGAGAGATCCGTGACTTCGTTCTGGATTATGGCGACCGCGCCGCATGGAATGCGGAAATCAGGACCAATGACGGCGTCGCCCTGGATGTGGAGGCGGTCCCGCTCGTATCCGGGTCGACGATGATCCGCTTCGTCCCGCAAGAGCATGGCGCGCGCGATCCGGTACGTCCTGATGTGATCGCGACGACGCAGGACACTTGAAGCCCCCGACGGTCGCGGTACTGTGCGGCCATGTCGCAATTTCTGACAGTCCTCACGCTGGAAGATCCCGAAGCCACCCGCCGGTTCGCCGCGCAGATGGCGCGCGGCCTCGTGCCGGGAGATACGCTGCTGCTGGAGGGAGATATCGGCGCTGGCAAGACGCATTTCGCACGCTCCCTGATCCAGTCGATCCAGGACATGCCCGAAGATGTGCCGTCGCCCACTTACACCTTGATGCAGACCTACGAGACCGCGCGGGGAGAGGTCGTTCACGCCGATCTCTACCGGCTGTCGGGTCCGGACGAAGTTGCGGAACTCGGACTTCTCGACGCGTTCGGCTCCCAGATATGTCTCGTGGAATGGCCGGACAGGCTTGGTGACGAGGCTCCCACAACCGCCCTGACCATCCGGTTCGAGACAGGGCGTGCGTTGCATCATCGTCGCGTGACGGTTAGCGGAAGGAATGACCTTTGGACCGCGCGATTGGACGGAATGGCTGATGTCTGAACGCCAGCGGAACTTTATCGCTTTTCTGAACCGGTTCGGCTGTGACACCGACCGCATGACCATGGTGGCCGGCGACGCCTCGAACCGCAAGTACTACCGTCTCCCTCACCGCGACCGGACCGTCATCGCGATGGACGCGCCGCCGGAGAAGGGCGAAGACGTCCGACCGTTCGTGCGGATCGCCAACTGGCTGGGCAGCATCGGGCTCAGCGCCCCCTATGTCTTCACCGCAGACGATGCCGCGGGGTTCGTGATCCTCGAGGATCTGGGCGACGATCTCTACGCGCGTCTGTTCGACAAGGGCCACCCCGAACGACCGCTTTACGTCGCTGCTGCCGACGTTCTCTGGCGGCTGCAGGTCGCCGTTCCGCCCCGCGATCTCGACGCGTATTCTCCGGCCCTGATGGCGGAAATGGCGGCGCTGTCGGTGGTTTGGTACCGAAACGGCGCGGTTGGTCCGGATGACGAACTTGCCGGCGAGTTGCAGCGGGAACTGGCGCGACGTTTCCTGCCGCTGACCGAAGTGGACCAGGTCATGATCCTGCGCGACTACCACGCGGAAAACCTGATCTGGCTGCCGGGCCGCGAAGGCGTCCGACGTGTCGGGCTGCTCGACTTCCAGGACGCCATGATCGGCCATCCGGCATATGATCTCGTTTCGGTCCTGCAGGATGCGCGCCGGGACGTCGACGACGATCTGGCGGCAGAGACATTCGCGCATTTCATTCGTCTCCGGAACCCGGGGCCCGACTTCGTCGAACACTATCACCTGCTCGGATTGCAGCGGAACCTGCGCATTCTGGGCGTTTTTGCGCGTCTGTGCCTGCGCGACAGCAAGGCCGGTTACGTGGACCTGATCCCGCGTGTCTGGGGTCACATCATGCACGATCTGGACGCGCTGGAGGATCAGGACCTCCGGTGCCTCGTGACCGGCATGCTTCCGGCGCCGGATGCGGACGTGCTCCATCACCTCAGGGCACAGACCGCTTGAAACCCCGAAATGCAATGATCTTTGCCGCCGGCTTCGGCACCCGGATGATGCCGTTGACCCGCGATCGGCCCAAACCGATGATCGAACTGGCCGGGCGGCCGATGATCGACTACGCCATCGAACTCGCCCGAAACGCGGGGGCCGACAAACTTGCTTTGAACGTGCATTACAAGGGTGATGTTCTGCGCCATCATCTGCAGAGCTGCGACATCGCGCTGTTCGAGGAACAGCCTGACATTCTCGACACCGGCGGCGGTCTGCGGAATGCGCTTCCGCATCTGGGGACCGGCGCGGTCTGGACGTTGAACCCCGACGCCGTCTGGCAGGGTCCGAATCCTCTGGCATTCGCGGCGGATCACTGGAACGCCGAAAAGATGGACGCGCTTCTGGTTTGCATCTCCCCTGAGCGGGCGGTGGGCCGGATCGAGCCGGGAGATTTTCACATCGATGCGCACGGACGGGTCATGCGAGGTGGCGACGCCATATACGGCGGCGTGCAGATCATCAATACCGACCGGCTGTTCGAGATCCCGGAGAGGGTTTTCTCGCTGAACCGGCTGTGGGATCTGATGATCGAGGAAGACCGGTGCAGCGCCTGCATGTACCCCGGGACATGGTGCGATCTGGGTCACCCCGGTGCCTTGCAGATCGGTGAAAAGATGCTGAGTGGCGGGCGCGATGTTTGAAGATGGCAGCAAGACGCCGCGCATTTTCGGTCAGCCGCTGGGAACGGACTTTCCGGCAGCGGTCGTGCGGGGACTGCGCGCGCGCATGATTGGCCACCCGCCGGAAGCGATGGGCCGGGTCACACTGGTGGTCAACACCACCCGGATGTGGCGGCGCATCCGCGCGCTCTTCTCGGACGGTCCCGCCGGCATCCTGCCGCGCATGTTGCTCGTGACCGACCTCGACACGCTGCTGTCCGGCGCCCCTCCGCCGCCGCCGCGGCCGGCCCTGCGGCGGCGTCTGGAACTGGCGCAATTGATCGGACCTGCAGTCGAGAACCTTCCGGAGTTCGCGCCGCGCGCATCCGTCTTCGCACTGGCCGACAGTCTCGCCCGGCTGATGGACGAAATGCAGGGTGAAGGTGTCGCTGCCGAGGCAATCGCCGCTCTGGACGTCTCCGATCAGTCGGGACACTGGTCATTTGCGCAGCAGCTGATCGGCATTGCCCATGACTACGTGACGGCCATCGGGACCGGCCAGGACGCCGAGGCACGGCAACGCGCGATCATCGAGACCCTTGTCGCTGAATGGAAGGTCAGACCGCCGGAGGCGCCGATCCTGATCGCCGGATCCACCGGGTCACGTGGCACGACCTCGATGCTGATGCGCGCTGTCGCGGAGCTGCCGCAAGGCGCGGTGATCCTGCCGGGCTTCGACGCCGACCTTCCCGAGGACATCTGGTCAAGGATGGCCGAACCACTGCACTACGAAGATCACCCACAATTCCGGTTTGCCCGGCTGATGCACGAACTCCGCATGACACCCGGCGACATCAAGCCGTGGGATGACGATCCGCCGGTCGATCCAGGCCGCAACAGGGTCGTGTCCCTTGCCCTTCGACCTGCGCCCGTGACCGACGCCTGGCTGACCGAAGGTCGCGAACTGCCTGATTTACGAGAGAGCATGAACCGGGTCACGCTGCTCGAGGCACCGTCACAGCGGAGCGAAGCGCTGGCTATTTCCATGCGATTGCGGATGGCGGCGGAGGCTGGAGAGAGGGCGGCGCTGATCACGCCCGACCGGATGCTCAGCCGTCAGGTGGCCGCCGCGCTGGACCAATGGGACATCGTTCCCGACGACAGCGCTGGCGAGCCCCTGCACCTCGCCGCACCGGGCCGGTTTCTTCGGCATGTCGCGGAACTCTTTCAGAACCGGCTCGACACCGAATTGCTGCTGACATTGCTCAAGCACCCGCTGACCCAGAGTGGTTCGGCGGTGCCCGAACATGGGCTCTTCACGCAGATGCTCGAGTTGCAGCTCCGCCGCGATCGCATTCCCTACCCCGACCGCGACAGGCTGAACGTCTTTGTCGCCAAGGCCTCCGGTGAGAGACTTCAACGGGACAGGCTGAACGCCTGGATCGAATGGCTCTGCGACAGCTTCCTGGCGCGCGGGCACTCGGGTTCGCGTGACCTGTCCTACTGGGTGTCTCTTCACCGAACCCTGGCCGAGCTGATCGCGGGCGGGGGCGATGGTCCCGGGGAACTCTGGATGAAGCCTGCCGGCAAGGCTGCGATGGGCGTTTTCGCCGAACTCGAGCACAACGCCCATCACGGCGGCGACATGACGGCAGCCGATTACGCCCAACTGGTCAAGCTGCAGATGTCGCAGGCGGAGGTGCGCGACCGGGACAAACCGCATCCCGACATCACCATCTGGGGCACGCTGGAAGCGCGGGTTCAGGGCGCCGACGTGGTCATCCTGGGCGGGTTGAACGAAGACATCTGGCCGGAGCCGGCCGCGCATGATCCGTGGCTGAACAGGTCGATGCGCCATGATGCTGGCCTGTTGCTGCCGGACCGGCAGACCGGGCTGTCCGCCCACGACTTCCAGCAAGCCGTCGCGGCACCCGAAGTGTGGATCAGCCGCGCGCTGCGGTCCAGCGACACGGAAACCGTGGCCTCGCGCTGGGTCAACCGGTTGACCAACATGATCGGCGGCCTGATGGATCGCGGCGGGCCCGAGGCGCTGGATGAGATGCGCGCGCGCGGCCGGGACTGGCTCTTGCGTGTCGATGCTTTGGAAGACTTCACCGCCCGTACGCCCGCAAGCCATGCTGCACCATGCCCGCCTGTCGTCGCCCGGCCGCGCCGGCTCTCCGTGACCGAGATCAAGACGCTGGTCCGCGATCCATATGCCATCTACGCAAAGCACTGCCTGAGATTGCGGCCGCTGGATCCGCTCGTGCAGGAGCCGGATGCGCCGATCCGAGGCGTCCTGATCCATGACATCATGGAACGCTTTGTCTCCGTCGTGCATGGCGATCCGTCGCAGCTTCGCATGGACACGCTGATGCGCATCACGGATGAGGTTCTGGACGCCAAAGTTCCATGGCCGACGGCGCGCGTTCTGTGGCGCGCCCGTATGGAGCGGATCGCCGATTGGGTCGTGTCGACCGAACGGGAGCGTATGGAGCTCGGTACCGTTCGTGCGACGGAGGAGGCCGCGCATGGATCCTTGGTGTTGCCGGAGATCGAAAGCGAGATCATCGCCCGCGCCGACAGGATCGACCTGACCGACACCGGCGCCGCGATTCTCTACGACTACAAGAGCGGCAACCCGCCCACACCCAAGGAACAAGCTCAGTTCGACAAGCAACTGCTGATCGAGGCGGCGATGATCGAAGAGGGGGCCTTCGCGGAGCTGGGACCGCGGACGGTCTCAGGCGCCGCCTATATCGGGCTCGGGCCGTCGCCCAAGATCGTGAGTGCGCCGATCGACGAGGAAACGCCGGCGCAGACGCTGGACGCGCTGAAGGTTTTGCTGGCGACGTATCTGAGAGCCGATCAGCCCTACGTCTCCCGGCGCATGCCGCGACGGGAGCGCGATGTCGGCGACTACGATCACTTGGCACGGCACGGCGAATGGGAAGACGCCGACGATCCGGCGCCGGAGGATCTGTCGTGATGCGCACGCGCGACGAGGCGACCGAAGCGCAGGTGCGCAGTGCGGATCCCACCGGCTCCACATGGCTGTCGGCCAATGCCGGGTCGGGCAAGACCCGCGTCCTGACCGATCGCGTCGCCCGGCTTCTGTTGCGGGGGGTCGATCCGCAACAGATCCTGTGCCTCACCTACACCAAGGCTGCGGCCTCCGAGATGCAGAACCGGCTGTTCAAGCGGCTGGGAGCCTGGGCGATGCTCGACGACATCGCCTTGCGCGACGAGTTGTGGACCCTCGGCGAGGAAACGCCTGACGATCTTGCGCGGGCTCGCACCCTCTTTGCGGCGGCGGTCGAAACGCCCGGCGGGCTCAAGATCCAGACCATCCATTCCTTCTGCGCGGGCCTGCTGCGCCGGTTTCCGCTGGAAGCCGGGGTCAACCCGCAGTTCGAGGAGATGGAGGATCGTGCCGCCGAACTGCTGCGCGCCGAGATCGTCGACCAGATGATCGAAAGCGAGGATGCGGCGGCGGTCCGCGCCCTGACGCGGCATTTCACCGGCGATGTTTTTGCGAGGCTCACGGCCGAGATTGCCAGGCATCGGGTCGCTCTGTCCAAGCCGGCGACCTGGGACGACATCGCCGCGCAGTTCGAAATCGCACCGGGTCTGACGGAAGCCGCGATTCTGGAGGATGTTTGTGTCGGCGGCGAGCTTGAATTGCTGGCCCGCATCGTTCCGCCGATGTTGGCGAATGGCGGAAACGACGAAAAGGCGGCCAAGCTCCTCTCGAATATCGAGGTTTTCGATCGGAAGGCGCTGGCCGTGCTCGACCGTTGCTTCGTCGTCCAGTCGAGCGGTCTGCCCAAGGTCGACAAGTTCCCGACCCAGGCCACCCAGGGGATGATTGCCGCAGACATGCCGGCGCTGAACGCGTTCATCGAGCGGGTGCACGGCGCGCGGGAACCGCTGCGCCGGCTTTTGGCGGCGCAAAAGACCTTCGCGCTCCGCCAATTCTGCACTGGATTCCTCGCAAGATACGAGGCCGCCAAACGCCAACGCGGCTGGCTGGATTTCGATGACCTGATCCTCAAAACGCAAGCTCTGCTCACCAATCCGGCCGTCGCCGATTGGGTGCTGTTCCGGCTCGACGGCGGCATCAGCCACATCCTCGTCGACGAAGCTCAGGATACGAGTCCCACGCAATGGGACGTCATCCGCAAACTGTCCCGGGAGTTCACGAGCGGGGAAGGGGCGCGCGCCAACCTGACGCGGACGATCTTCGTGGTCGGGGACAAGAAGCAGTCGATCTATTCGTTCCAGGGCGCGGACCCCGACGGGTTCGACCGGATGCAGCAGGAGTTCGGAACAAAGCTGAACGAGTCCGGCATGACGCTCGCGAACTGGGAACTGAACTTTTCCTTCCGATCGTCGGATGCGATCCTGCGCGTGGTCGATCGCACCTTTGCCGGGAAAGGGCCCGCGGGGTTCGTCACGGATCAGCTCCACCGTGCGTTTCATTCGGACAAGCCCGGGCGCGTCGACCTTTGGCCTGTGATCGAAAGCGTCAAGTCCGAAGACGACCGGAAATGGTGGGACCCGGTCGACCGCAGGCCGGACACGCATCACACGATGCTTCTGGCCGAGCAGGTCGCAGATCGGATCGCCGACATGCTGGACGACGACAACCCGGCGCTGATCCCCGACCGCGAAACGCCCGGCGCACCGTTTCGCATGCGACCGGTACGGCCCGGCGACATCATGATCCTGATGCAGACGCGCAAGCCGCTCTTTCACGAGATCATCCGGGCCTGCAAGAAACGCAACCTGCCGGTGGCCGGGGCGGACCGGCTGCGCGTGGGCGGCGAACTCGCCGTGCGGGACCTGCTGGCGCTGCTGTCGTTTCTGGCCACGCCCGAAGACAGCCTGTCGCTCGCCACGGTGCTGCGCTCGCCGCTGGGCGGGTGGAGCGAGAAGCAGGTATTCGACCTCGCCCACGGGCGGGCGGAACCGCATCTTTGGGAGACCTTGCGCGCGCGGCGAGCCGCCCATTCCGAGACCTACGAGATGCTGGCCACGCTGCGCGGGCAGATCGACTTTCTGCGGCCCTACGACCTGCTCGAACGGATCCTGACGCGGTTCAGGGGACGTGAGAAACTGTTGGGCCGGCTGGGGCGAGAGGCGGAGGACGGGATCGACGCGATCCTGGGCCAGGCGCTCGCCTATGAACGCAGCGCGATCCCGAGCCTGACCGGATTCCTGCGCTGGGCCGAGACGGACGACCTGGAGATCAAGCGGCAGGTGGACAGCACCGGCGATCTGATCCGCGTGATGACCGTGCACGGCGCAAAGGGGCTGGAAGCGCCCATCGTGATCCTGCCCGACTGCGGACGGCGCGACCTGACGGTGAAGGACGAACTGCTCGCGGATGATGACGCTGTTCTGTGGAAGACGCCGCCCGATGACATGCCGCAGAGGCTGCGATCGGCGCTGGACCGGCGCAAGGAGGCCGAGGCACGGGAGCGGATGCGGCTGCTCTATGTCGCCATGACCCGCGCGGAGACATGGCTGATCGTGGCGGCCTGTGGAGATGTGAGCAGCGACGGCAGCGATTGGTATCAGACTGTGCGCGCGGGAATGGAGGCGGTTGGTGCGGTTACACACACGTTCCCGCTGGGACAGGGACTGCGGCACGAATTCGGCGATTGGTCGGCGCCAAGAGCATCCGATCCTTCTTCCGATACTTCACCATCCGTTCCGCTGGAGCCGTTCTTCCGTCGACCGATTGCACCACACCACCCGAGGCCGGAGCCGCTGTCTCCGTCGGACCTTGGCGGGGCCAAGGCATTGAGTAGCGACGTCGGCCTGCCGGAAGACATCGCACTTGCGCGCGGCACCTATGTGCACCTGCTGCTGGAAGCCGTGGCGGATGCACCGCAGCACGATTGGGACGGCTTGATCCGCGCCGTTGCCGCGCCGCCGCAGTTGACAGACGATCTGATCCAACATGCCCAGGCCGAAGCGCGTCAGGCGCGGACTTCCGACGGCCTGCAGTGGGTCTTTGCGCCGGGTGCGCTTTCGGAAGTCTCTGTCAGCGGGCGAATAGCCGACACGCCAATCCTGGGCACGATCGACAGATTGATCGTCACGGCGGAACTGGTCACCGCCGTGGACTACAAGACCAACATGTCTGTCCCGGAAACACCGCAAGAGTGTCCGGAGGGGATCCTGCGCCAGATGGGGGCTTACGCCGCCGTGCTGGCGCAGATTTATCCGGGTCGCCGCATCGCGACCGGCATCCTCTGGACCGCGACGGCGCGTTACATGGCGCTGCCACAAAATCTGGTGAGTGCGCCCGCCATGGGCTCCCCATATCTTGACGGCGCTCAGGCAGCTACATAGCTTGACGGTCCAATGCATGTTCATCAGGAGAAAGACATGGCCACGGTCTCAGTTACCGACGACACGTTCGACGCCGAAGTCCGAAATTCCAGCATCCCCGTCGTGGTGGACTTCTGGGCCGAATGGTGCGGGCCATGCAAGCAGATCGGACCGGCTCTCGAGGAGCTGTCGGCCGAACTTGACGGAAAGGTGAAGATCGCCAAGGTCAATGTTGACGAGAACCCGAATTCTCCGGCACAGATGGGCGTGCGCGGCATTCCGGCGCTGTTCATCTTCAAGGACGGTCAGGTCGTGTCGAACATGGCCGGAGCGAAGCCCAAGGCCGCGTTGCAAAGTTGGATCGAAGACAGCATCTGATCGGGTGGGCGGGTTACACCGCCCGCGCCAACTTTTTCACCGACGAATCGCAGCAGGCTCGGCGTCCTGCTCCAGCGCCGGTGCAAGCGAAACAAAACTAAACGCTCCCCAAAATGCGCTTGCCGGCTGGCGTGCGGCACATGCACTTGTCCCTGCTCGTCGCCAAGTCCATATAGCGGCGGAACTCGAACGGCGGAGTATCCCATGTCGAACCAGACGTTCCCCGGCTGGCACGGAACGACCATCATAGGCGTCAAGAAGGGCGGCAAGGTCGTCGTGGCCGGAGATGGGCAGGTCTCCCTCGGAGATACCGTCATCAAGGGCAGCGCGCGCAAGGTGCGGCGCCTCTCTCCCGGGGGGTTCGACGTGGTCGCGGGGTTCGCAGGTTCCACGGCGGATGCGTTCACGCTGCTGGAACGGCTGGAGACCAAGCTCGAGGCGACGCCCGGCCAGTTGGCGCGGGCCTGTGTCGAGTTGGCCAAGGACTGGCGCACAGACAAGTTCCTGCAGAAACTCGAGGCGATGCTGATCGTCACGGATGGCAGCCAGATGTACGTGATCACCGGAGCGGGTGACGTCCTGGAGCCCGAGCATGACGTTACGGCAATCGGCTCCGGCGGAAATTACGCACTGGCCGCAGCGCGCGGCATGATGGACACCGACAAATCGGCCGAGGAGATCGCCCGAACGGCCATGGCGATCGCCGCCGACATCTGTGTCTACACGAATGGCAACCTGACGCTTGAGGAGATTTCCGCGTGACCGACCTGACTCCCCGCGAAATCGTCTCCGAACTCGACCGGTTCATCATAGGTCAGAAGGACGCCAAGCGTGCCGTGGCCGTTGCGCTCCGCAATCGCTGGCGGCGCAAGCAGTTGTCCGATGACCTGCGCGACGAGGTCTACCCGAAGAATATCCTGATGATCGGACCCACGGGTGTGGGCAAGACCGAGATCAGCCGCCGCCTGGCAAAACTTGCGCGGGCCCCGTTCATCAAGGTCGAGGCCACGAAATTCACCGAGGTCGGATATGTCGGTCGTGACGTCGAGCAGATCGTGCGCGACTTGGTCGATTTCGGCAATCAGCATGACCCGCGATCTCATGCGTGAGGACGTCAAGACGAAGGCCCACGCGGCCGCCGAAGAACGGGTGATCGATGCCATCGCCGGGCAGGAGGCGCGCGAGGGAACCCGCGAGATGTTTCGAAAGAAACTGAAGTCGGGGGAACTGGATGACACTGTGATCGATCTCGAAGTCGCAGATACGTCGAGCCCGTTTCCGACGATGGAGATCCCCGGTCAGCCCGGCTCCAACATGGGCATGCTCAACATCGGGGACCTGTTCGGGAAGGCGTTTCAGGGCCGGACGGTCAAGCGCCGGATGACGGTCGCGGACAGCTACGAGATTCTGGTCGGCGATGAAGCGGACAAGCTTCTGGATGACGAGCAGGTCACCCGCGCAGCACTCGAGGCGGTGGAGCAGAGCGGCATCGTGTTTCTCGACGAGATCGACAAGGTGACGGCCCGGCAGGACGCGCGGGGCGGCGACGTCAGCCGGGAAGGTGTTCAACGCGACCTTCTCCCGCTGATCGAGGGAACGACGGTCAGCACCAAGCACGGCCCGGTGAAGACGGACCACATCCTCTTCATCGCATCGGGTGCGTTTCACATCGCGAAACCTTCGGACCTGCTGCCGGAACTTCAGGGCCGCCTGCCCATCCGGGTCGAATTGCGCGCCCTGACGGAGGAGGATTTCGTCCGGATTCTGACGGAGACCGACAATTCTCTGACCAAGCAGTACACGGCGCTCCTGGCGACAGAGCAGGTGACGGTCGGGTTCACCGAGGACGGGATCGCTGCCCTGGCCAAGATAGCGGCGGACGTAAATACCTCGGTCGAAAACATCGGGGCACGGCGGCTTTACACGGTGATGGAGCGCGTGTTCGAAGAACTGTCCTTCGATGCGCCCGACAAGACCGGGGAATTGGTGACCGTCGACGCAGCGTTCGTGGAAACGCACCTTGGTGAACTGACCAGATCCACCGACCTCAGTCGCTACGTCCTCTAGATTTGGCGGACTGGCGGACATAGGGCTGGCACAAGGCTGCGTCGGGTGTCAGACCGCTGCCATGCAGCACACATCCTGAACGATTCTGGCTCCTGTCGACGTGAGCGCTGCGTCATTTGGATCGGACTGCGCACGCAGTGGAATTTGATCAGTCCCAGAGGCGAAGATGAAGACCGGCACATTCCTTCGCGAGAACTCTGCATGGCTGGGTGCCGGTGCCTTGCTGACCTTTCTGTCATCTTTCGGACAGACGTTCTTCATTTCGATCTTTGCCGACCGGATCATGACGGATTTCGATCTGACGGAGGGGCAGTGGAGCCTGATCTACGGGGTCGGAACCACGCTCTCCGCGATCCTCATGGTGCGCGGCGGGGCGTTGACCGACCGATTCTACACACGCACGCTCGGCGTTTGCGTGCTCGCCGGTTTGGCGACGGCATGCCTTGCCATGGCGTTGAACCCGTTTGCCGGCGGACTGTTCGTCGTCGTCCTGCTGTTGCGATTTTTCGGACAGGGCATGGCAAGCCACGCGGCAGTGGTCGCGATGGCCCGTTGGTTCGTCGCCACGCGCGGACGGGCGCTGGCCGTCTGTACGCTCGGGTTCACGCTGGGCGAGATGATCTTTCCCATCACCTTCGTCGCTCTTCTGGGTTCGATGAACTGGCGGCTGCTGTGGTTCGGGGCGGCCGGCCTCGCCCTCTTGGGGATCCCCCTGCTGATACGGCTGCTCAGGACCGAAAGGCATCCCAATCACGTCGAGGAGGGAAGCCAGTCCGAAGGCATGCTGGACCTGCAGTGGTCGCGCAGGGAGGTCCTGCGGCATCCGCTGTTCTGGCTTATGATTCCCGCACTGTTGGGGCCGTCGGCATTCAACACTGCGTTCTTCTTCCACCACGTGAACTTTGCCGCCCTCAAGGGCTGGAGCCACCTGGAGCTGGTGATGTACTTCCCGCTCTATACATCGATGGCCGTGGTCGCGATGATCATGTCCGGCTGGGCGATCGACCGGTGGGGCACCGCCCGCACGATGCCATTCTACCAATTGCCGATGGTCGGCGCCTATACCTGCTTTGCCTTGGGTGACAGTGGTGTGGCGATGTTCTTTGGGTTCCTTCTCCTCGCGATGACGACAGGCGCGAACTCCACGATCCCGAACGCCTTCTGGGCCGAATTCTACGGAACGCGGCACATCGGATCCATCAAGGCAATGGCGGCCGCGATCATGGTCCTCGGGTCGGCGATCGGACCGGGACTGACGGGGGTACTCATCGACTACGGGATGCAGCTTGATGCGCAATACTTGTATGTGGCGGGCTACTTCATCCTGACGACTGCCGGCATGTGGATCGGCATCACGCTCTACCGCGGCACAGTCCCGTCCTACCGCGGTTTGCGCAAGTATACGTAGTAGGCACCCTCGCCGCCATGGCTGACATGCGCCTGCGTGACCTGCAACACGACACCCGCGAGTGGCGGAAGCCGAAGCCATTCCGGCACCTGGTGGCGAAGAACTCCGGGGCGGACAGGGATCGGCCCGTCATCGTTCGTGCGACTTGCCCTTTCCCGTGATGACAAGAAGCAGTCGCTTGCCCGCGGCCTGCTGCCTCATGACGAACCTCACAAGCGCTGAGTGCGCCCGATCAAGGGTCATGCCGTGCAGATCGATCTTTCCATCCGGCTGAACGCGTCCGCGGCGCATCCGCTTGAACGCCTTTTGATCCATCTGGACATGCTGCCGGTCCAGGCTTTGCGCCAGGCTTGGCGCGAGATCGTCTTTCAGCGGGGTTTTTCCGCCAGAGATCTCCGGAAGCGGCAAGGGATCCGGATTCCTGGTCGGATATTTCTGAGGCGCCTGCCGCTTGTCGGACTTCTGGACGAAGGCGGAGGATTTGCTCAGCGGAACGACTTGCCGCGCGACCTGCTGCCAGAGGTCGAGTTCATCGGGACGGAGTTTCCGTCCGCGCTTCATGATGCGTCCCCGCGCAGAACCGAATTGGCCCGCTGAATTCGGCATCAGTGCGTCCATCCGGTCCGGATCCTTCCGGCAACCCACGATTTGTCTGGCGACAGGCCACATTCCGAACAAGTTTGCGGAGCGTGATTCCGCTGCGACCATCAACAGGGGCATCGGCATCATCAAGTCTTTCTCAGCCAAAACCTGCGCGACGAGGGAAACATCGCGAAGCTACAAACTCGGGTCGTCGAGCGGCGCATCGCGAAAGACACCGAGACGCAGAGGCAGTCAGAGGTTCAGGCGTCTGTCGACACGAGCAGCCAATTCGGATCATCGCTGCCCAGCTTGCGAGCGAACGCCCACGTGTCTTTTTGCCGCTTGATCTCCGTCGTCGACCCTTCGATGATCTCGCCCGACTTGTCGCGCACGGCGGACGTAAGTTCGGCCACGAACCTCACGGCAATTTCTCCATCCCGCGTGTCTTCATCGAAACTCGCATCGGACAGTTTGATCTCACGGACCCCAACGAACTCCGCCTGGATCGTCAGCCCCTGCTCTTCGCGCTGCTGAACGACCTCGGCGAAGGATTGGTAGACCTCGTCCGTCAGAAACGGTTTGATCTGGCCGAGTTCGCCTTTTTCGAAGGCCATGACGATCATCTCGTAGGCGCCGCGCGCACCCCCCAGAAACTCGCCCACCGAGAAGCTGGGCTCGACTTCCTTCATGGCATGAAGTGCCTTGGCGGCCGACGACCCTTCGTCCACGTGATCGACGATGTCGCGATCGGGCCCACCTTCGATGACTTCGAATTCGGCCCGCTTGGGATGCTGGTTGGCGGGCTTCGGGACTTCGGATCTCTCGAACCCTTCCCGCGTTCCGAGTGCGCTCTTCAACCGCAGGATCAGGAAAATGGCGATTCCAGCCAGGACTAGAAGCTGGATCAGGGGCGAATTCATCAGGACCTCGTGTCAGGCGATCATGGCAAGATGGCGTGCTGGTCATTATGTAGGTGCTGCAAGGGCCCGAGTCCACTGGCTGAGCAAAGGAAGGAAGGCAAGGTTTATGTGGCTATTGATCGCATTCATCGCAGTGCCTCTGATCGAGATCGCGCTGTTCATCCAGGTCGGAGGCGCCATCGGGCTGTGGCCGACGCTCCTGATCGTCGTTCTCACGGCAATTCTGGGCACTGTGCTGGTACGCCAGCAGGGCTCCCTGGCCCTCCGCCAGCTTCGCGAGAGAATGAACAGGCTGGATGATCCCACGGAGGAACTGGCGCATGGGGCGATGATCCTTTTTTCGGGCGCCTTGTTGCTGACACCGGGATTTTTCACCGATGCCGTCGGGTTCGCGTTGCTGGTCCCTGCCGTTCGTGTCGCCGCGTTCCGGGCGATCCGCAAACGGGTGCGGATACAGAGCTTCGGCCCGCCGCCACAGCATCCGCGCGGGACCGGACGGGATGATGGGATCATCGATGCGGATTTCGAGGAAGTCGAACCGGAACCCCGCCGTCATCAAGGGCGTTCGGGCTGGACAAAGGATGATCGAGGACATTGAGCCTTCCGGTTCGACCTGCTAGGGGAAGCCTCGATCTCATTGCGGAGTAGTCTCATGGCCGAAGAAGCAGCCACAGCCCAGCAACCTCAGGTGCAGATGCGCGTGTTGGGTCAATTCGTGCGCGACATGTCGTTCGAAAACATCATGGCTCAGAAAGGTACTGGCGCCGATGTGCAGCCGGATGTGCAGGTCCAGGTCAATCTCGACGCCAAGAAGCGATCGACGGAGAACCAGTACGAGAGCTCGATCAAGCTGAACGTGACCTCCAAGGCGAAGGACGGTGACGCTGTTTTGTTTCTGCTGGAGATCGACTATGTCGGGGTCTTCCAGATCGAAAACGTCCCGGACGAGCAGTTGCATCCGTTCCTGCTGATCGAATGTCCCCGCATGATCTTCCCGTTCCTGCGCCGCGTCGTCAGCGATATCACCCGCGACGGTGGCTTCCCCCCGCTCAACCTGGAAAACATCGATTTCCTCAGCATGTATCGCAACGAGATCGCGCGGCGTCAGTCAGCGGAGAAGCCTGTCGCCGACGCGTGATTGCTGCGGCGCGCCCATTCTCAACTGATTTCGCGCCCAGACGCCAATGACAGAAGCTTAATCGAAGGCTTTCCACAGAGCGTCTTCGCCGAGGCGTTCAATGAAGTCCACATGCGCAGTGCGCTCGGCGTCGGATATGCGCGGCGGGAGCGGCGCCGGACGGGGCGGGACAGACCAGGACTGCAGGCTGACGTCCCGCCGGGACGTGTCGGTCTGAACGAGCGCGAAGTCCGGTTGTCTGCCCCCGATCAGCTCCAGATAGACCTCCGCTAGAATTTCGGCTGTCGAGCAGCGCGCCGTGCAGTGTCCGCGCGCTGTTGTCGATCGCGAACCTTCGGCAAAGGGCATCGAGGGAGGCCGGTGAGCCCGGATACTTTCGCCGGGCGATCATCAGCGTGTCCACGGCACGATCATCGGGGATCAAGGGCAGCCGCATCCAGCGCAGTTCGGCATTCAGGAATTTCATGTCGAAGCTGGCATTGTGAATGACGAGGCGGGCGTCTCCGATGAAATCCAGAAAGACCTGGCCGATTTCGGCGAACTTGGGCTTGTCAGCCAGGAACTCGTCGCCCAGCCCGTGTACCTCGAAGGCTTCCAAGGGCATCGCGCGTTCGGGATTGATATACTGGTGAAACGTGCGCCCGGTCGGCACGTGTCCTACGAGTTCGACGCCACCGATTTCGACGATCCTGTCACCGGTTTCCGGATCGAGCCCGGTGGTTTCCGTGTCCAGTACGATCTCACGCATCGGGCCACCCTTTCCTGATTTTCGTCACGATACTTTGCACCTGTTGCCGGGCGTGGTCCATCGTGTCGGTCTCGATCACGAAATCCGCGCGTTCCGCCTTTTCGTCTGCGCTCATCTGCTTCTGCAGGATCAGGTCCAGTTGCTCTTCGGTCATCGTGCCGCGGTCCAGGACGCGGCGGCGCTGCGTCTGCTCCGGGACGTACACGGTCGTCACGGCGTCGAATTCATCCTCCGCTCCTGTCTCGAACAGCAAGGGGATGTCGAACACCGCGATGTCCGATGTCACGTCCTGCGCAAAGCGGTCACGGTCCTGCCGCACCAGCGGATGGACGATCGCTTCGATCCGTGCCAGCGCGGCACTGTCTCGCTGAATGATGTGCTTCAGCATGTCCCGCGAGACCTTCCCATCCAGCACGGCGTCTGGGAAGGCTTTCTCGATCGGCGCGACCGCGGCTCCGCCTTCCGAATAAAGCCGGTGGACGGCGGCATCCGCGTCCCAGACGGAGCAGCCCACCTCCGCGAACATGCCGGCGGTGGTCGATTTGCCCATACCGATCGATCCGGTCAGCCCGAGACGAAACATCAGCGCAATGCTGCCGCGCGGGCGGCGCTGTCGACCGTTGGGCGTTCGCCGAACCAGCGCTCGAAGCCCGGCACCGCCTGATGCAGCAACATGCCGAGCCCGTCGACGATCGTACAGCCGGCGGCTTCAGCTTCGCTCAGCAGCCGTGTCTTGAGCGGTGTGTAGACGATGTCGGTCACGACGATTCCGGGGCGCAACCCGTCGAGCGGAATGCGCATTTCCGATTTTCCGATCATGCCCAGCGACGTCGTGTTCACGACCAGCGTCGCCTCGTCGATCATGTTGCCGGCCTGAACCCAATCGAACACCGTGACCCTATTCCCGAAATCGGATGCCAGTTTTTCCGCACGAACCCTAGTTCGATTGGCCAGCAGGATTTCCGGCACGCCCGCGTCCAGCAGGGCCGACAGGACCGCTCGCGCGGCGCCTCCCGCCCCCAGAACCGCTGCCGGGCCCGAGTTGGGCCGCCAATCCGGTGCCCCGGACCGCAGGTTCTCGATGAAACCATAGCCATCCGTATTGTCGGCGTGGATCTTGCCGTCCTTCCGGAAAATCAGCGTGTTCGCCGCACCGATCATCGTCGCGCGATCGGTCACGAGATCGGCCAGTTCCAGAATCGCTTCCTTATGCGGGATCGTGACATTGACGCCGACGAAACCAAGCGCGGGCAGGGCTCGGATGGCAGTCTCAAGATCCCGGTTCGAAACATCCATTGGAACGTAATAACCGTGCAATCCGAACATGTTCAACCAATGCCGGAAAAGCTTTGGCGATCTTGAATGCGCGACGGGCGATCCTATGACGCCGGCGAGAGGGATCCTGTTGTGCGTCAAATGTCCAGATCTCCGCGTAATGTCAGGTAGGCGAGTATCTCCAGCAGGGGCAGGCCCAGAACGTGAAAGAAATCGCCCTGGATGGAGGCAAACAGCCGAACGCCCTCTTCCTCAAGCTTGTAACCGCCGACGCTGTGGCGGACGCTGTCCCAGTTCCGCTCGACATAGTCCCGCGTGAACAACTCCGACAGCTTGTGCATGGTGAGCGTCGCCTTGCCGACATGCCGCCATACCGGTTCGCCCGCCGCATAGATGACCGCGGCCGACAGCAGGATGTGACGCCGCCCGCTGAGGCGCGCCAGCTGTTCCAGGCACTCCTCCTTCGATTCCGGTTTGTCGAGGATGGACCCATCGAGATCCAGCACCTGATCGCAACCGATCACCAGCGCTTCCCGGTTCTGGTCCGCGATCTTTCGGGCCTTCATCTCTGCCAACACGTCCGCAATATCCCTGGGAGTCGCGTTTTCTACCAGCATGGCCCGCTTCACCGCATCTTCGTCGATCCGCGGCACGATGACGTCGAACTCCAGTTGCGCCCGACGGAGCAGCTCTGCCCGGACCGCCGAACCCGAGGCGAGAATCATGTGTAAAGCCATGGTACAAACCTGTGTGTCGGATCGCCAATCGGCCCGGTGTATGTGCCTGACACATGGATATTTGTCCGGCAACCTGTCCGTGGCGTGCAGTCAATCATCTTCCGTCCCGACATGAACCACAATGAACAAGGAAAACTCCGTCCTGTGAACCGCTTGATCGATGGTCCGACAATACCGGACTTATCCCCATCGTCGTGAAAGAGTTGGGTATGTAAGCCTTTGTTAAATAAATGGAAATCTTTGATCCCCTCGTCGTGCCAGAGTACTCCCGAACTTGCCAACATGTGAGCGGACTTGTGGAAGCCACAATAATCCACGGTGTCGCGGTCCCCTACATCATCATCATTCCTCTTTTCTTTCATTCATTGTTATGAGGAAACCCGGTTCCAAGGAGGTCACCACCATGTCGTTCTTCGAAGATCTGCTTCTCATCGGTTACCCATGGTTCAAGGCTTTTCATATCGTATCGGTGATCTCCTGGATGGCGGGGCTTTTCTACCTGCCGCGGCTGTTCGTGCATCATGCAGAACGTGCGGGCACGACCGGCGACCTGCACGAAACGTTCGTGATGATGGAGTGCAAGCTTCTGCGGGTCATCATGAACCCGGCCATGATCGCGACATGGGTTTTCGGCCTTCTTCTCGTGCTGACACCGGGTATCGTCGATTGGTCGCTGGCGTGGCCCTGGGTCAAGGCTGGAGGTGTGCTGGCGATGACCTGGTTTCATCATTGGCTGGGTCTGCGACGGAAGGAGTTTGCTGCAGGAGACAACTCACGGGAAGGGCGGATCTACAGGCTGATGAACGAGGTGCCGACTGTGCTGATGCTGATCATCGTGTTCTCCGTCGTGATCAAGTACTGACCGGGTGATTGACTCGCGAAGAGGGCGGGCGTAAATGCGACGGACGCTCCGTCCGGAGTGGAACCTTCCGCAACATCTTTTCCGACACGGGCCATGACGGCCGGTGGGAGTTCACATGACATCCGAAGAATTGAACCTGTCCGATCTCAAGGCGAAGAGCCCCAAGGATCTTCTCGCCATGGCCGAGGACCTGGAGATCGAAAACGCCTCGACCATGCGCAAGGGCGAAATGATGTTCCAGATCCTGCGCGAACGGGCGGACGAGGGCTGGGAGGTCTCCGGCGATGGTGTTCTGGAGGTGCTTCAGGACGGGTTCGGTTTCCTCAGATCGCCGGAAGCGAACTATCTGCCCGGTCCGGACGACATCTATGTCTCACCGGACATGATACGGAAATTTTCTTTGCGGACCGGCGATACCATCGATGGCGTCATTCGCGCGCCAGATGATAACGAACGCTACTTCGCATTGACGAGTGTCACCCAGATCAACTTCGGCGATCCGGAAAAATCCCGTCACAAGATCGCGTTCGACAACCTGACGCCGCTCTATCCGGATGACAGGCTGACGATGGAGACAGCGGATCCGGCAACCAAGGACCGATCGGCGCGAATCATCGATCTCGTGTCGCCGATCGGGAAAGGACAGCGATCCTTGATCGTGGCGCCCCCGCGGACCGGCAAGACCGTTTTGCTGCAGAACATCGCGCATTCGATCGAGACAAATCATCCGGAATGTTATCTGATCGTTCTGCTCATCGACGAACGGCCGGAAGAAGTGACGGACATGCAACGGTCGGTCAAGGGTGAGGTCGTGTCGTCAACGTTCGATGAGCCCGCGACACGACACGTCGCGGTGTCGGAGATGGTCATCGAGAAGGCTAAACGGCTGGTCGAGCACAAGCGCGATGTCGTGATCCTGCTCGATTCGATCACGCGTCTGGGGCGTGCGTTCAACACCGTGGTGCCGTCGTCGGGCAAGGTTCTGACGGGCGGGGTGGATGCGAACGCGCTTCAACGTCCCAAGCGATTTTTCGGGGCGGCGCGGAATATCGAGGAGGGCGGGTCACTGACGATCATTGCGACAGCCCTGATCGACACCGGCAGTCGGATGGACGAGGTGATCTTCGAGGAGTTCAAGGGAACGGGCAATTCGGAAATCGTGCTGGACCGAAAGATTGCGGACAAACGGGTCTTCCCGGCCATCGACATCCTGAAGTCCGGCACGCGGAAAGAGGAATTGCTGGTCGACAAGGGCGACCTGGCGAAAACCTTCGTGCTGCGGAGGATCTTGAACCCGATGGGCACCACGGATGCGATCGAGTTCCTGATTTCCAAGCTTAAGCAGACTAAGAACAACGCCGAGTTTTTCGATTCGATGAATACGTAACTTTTTGTTTAATAACAAAGGGTTAGTATGGATACGATTTTTGCCTTGGCGACGCCGCCGGGCCGGGCGGGCGTAGCTGTCGTCCGGATTTCCGGACCTGAAGCGCTGACCATCTGTCGACGGCTGACAGGAAGTGTGCCGAACCCACGCGTCGCAGTTTTGAGGGCCGTTCGGCGTCATAGCGGCGATGTTCTGGATCAGGCGCTCGTGTTGATCTTCCCGGGACCCGAAAGCTTTACGGGTGAGGATGTGATGGAACTGCACCTTCACGGCAGTGTCGCGATCGTTGATGCCGTGTTGCGTGAGCTTGGATCATTCCCTGACATCCGATTGGCCGAGCCGGGTGAGTTCACGCGCCGCGCGTTGCAGAACGGAAAGATGGACTTGACCCAGGTCGAGGGGCTCGCCGACCTGATCGAAGCCCAAACCGAAGAGCAGCGTCTTCAGGCGCAGGCCGCGGTCTCAGGTAAGCTTCGGGATTTCATCGAATTCGATACGGAGCTCGCTGATTCGCGCTGTTGCGCTGCTTGAGGCCGTTATCGATTTTGCAGATGAAGAGGTTCCTGAGGACGTGTCGGACGAAGTGATTCTTCTGCTGGACAACGCGAGGAAACGAATTAAGGCAGAAATCGACGGCCAAGCGGTTGCAGAGCGCGTGCGGCTGGGTTTTGAAGTGGCGATCGTCGGTGCTCCGAATGCTGGAAAATCGACTTTGATGAACGCCTTGGCCGGGCGGGACGTGGCAATCACGTCGGTGCATGCGGGTACCACGCGGGATATCATCGAAGTTCAAATGGACCTTGGCGGTATTCCAGTCACACTCCTCGATACGGCAGGTATACGCGAAGCAGATGATCCCGTTGAACGAATTGGCGTTGAACGTACCGAAGCGCGCGCGAGGTCTGCGGATCTTAGGGTATTTCTGTCGTCCCCAGGTGAAGAGGTGACGCGAAAACCGAAACCCGGTGATATCCTTATCACCGGAAAAGCTGACCTGCTTGATGATGCCGCCGAAGCGGTGTCTGGATTGACAGGGTTTGGGGTCGAGCGCCTTGTGAATCGGATCACGCTAGAATTGCGGGGGCGGCTCTCAAAGGCCGGCCTGGCAACGCGCACCCGGCATTTCCAGGCGCTGGAACAAGCTGTCAGCCAATCTTTCGGCAGCACGGGTGTCGGTGTTGGTGGGGGAGGAAGAGTATGATATCGGAGCAGAAGAAATTCGCTCTGCGTTGCGTGCGCTGGACGCGGTGATTGGCCGAGTGAACGTTGATGACGTTCTGGATGAAATTTTCTCGAGTTTTTGCCTCGGCAAGTAGAATGGAGTGTTTCACGTGAAACAATCGGAGTTCGATGTGATCGTCATCGGTGGCGGCCACGCGGGTTGCGAGGCGGCTCATGCATCCGCCCGGTCTGGGGCGAGAACTGCTCTCGTAACGATGCGCCGGTCGGACATCGGTGTAATGTCCTGTAATCCGGCCATCGGTGGATTGGGTAAGGGACATCTGGTAAGAGAAATCGATGCGCTAGATGGTGTCATGTCGCGCGTTGCCGATGCTGCCGGTATTCAGTTTCGATTGCTGAACAAGCGAAAAGGCCCGGCCGTTCAGGGCCCCCGCGCACAGGCGGATCGGATTCTTTACAAAAAGAGCATGCTGGATCTTACGGTCCGTTGCCCGAATTTGACTGTCACCGAAGGCGAAGTGTCAGATTTTCTCATGGAAGGGCGCCGCATCTCGGGAGTAAAACTGTCTGACGGTTCGGAAATTCCTTCAGAGGCGGTCATTTTGACCTCCGGCACATTTCTTCGCGGGGTGATCCACATCGGAAATCGCACTCAGCCCGGCGGACGGATGGGAGACAAGGCATCCAATAAATTGAGCGACCGACTGGAGTCGTTTGGATTGCCGTTGGGACGTCTGAAGACCGGAACACCTCCGCGCCTGGACGGTCGGACGATTGCGTGGGACAAGCTGGAGCAGCAGCGCGGCGATGATGAGCCGACAATGTTCTCATTCCTGAGCGAGAAGCCGGTGGCGCGCCAGATTTCCTGCGGAATCACGCACACGAACTCGGAAACACACGACATCATCAGAAGTAACTTGCATCAATCCGCCATGTACGGCGGGCATATAGGCGGGGTGGGACCACGGTATTGCCCCTCCATAGAAGACAAGATCGTGCGGTTTTCCGACAAGACATCTCACCAGATATTTCTCGAGCCGGAAGGTCTGGAAGACGCTACCGTTTACCCGAACGGCATTTCGACGTCCCTTCCAGTGGACGTGCAGGAGGATTATGTCCGCACGATAGTCGGATTGGAAAACGCGACGATACTTCAGCCCGGATACGCGATCGAGTATGACTATGTCGATCCGCGATCGCTGGAGCCGAGCTTGGCTCTGGCCGATGTGCCAGGCCTGTTTCTCGCGGGGCAGATAAACGGGACGACGGGATACGAGGAAGCGGCAGCCCAAGGTTTGGTGGCCGGCTTGAATGCAGCGGCTTTTGCGCAGTGTCGGGAGGGCGTGCGATTTTCGAGGACGGATAGCTACATCGGTGTCATGGTTGATGATTTGACCTCTCGCGGTGTGTCGGAACCATATCGCATGTTTACATCCCGTGCGGAGTTCCGCTTGTCACTTCGCGCGGACAACGCGGATCAACGCTTGACCCCGAAAGGGCTTGAAGCCGGATGCATTGGCGAAATCCGGCGAAAGCATTTCGAAAGAAAAATGGAGAGGCTTGAAAAGGCGCGAAATGTTCTGGAAGAGCGAGAGTACTCGTCGAAGGAGATTGCGGACGCAGGTTTGACAAAAAGCCAGGATGGGAAAAGGCGGAGTCTGATGCACTTATTGTCGTTTCCGTCGATTACAGTTGAGGACTTGGTAGCCGTAAATCCCCTTTTGGCTTCATTCGATAACGAAACCAAAGCGCAAATTTCTCGCGAAGCGCAGTACGTTCATTACATTGAGCGTCAGAAGCGGGACATCGCGAGTCTTGCGCGTGATGAAGAGACCGCGATTCCCTCCGATTTCGATTTCTCCGCGTTGCCTGGACTTTCTAATGAGTTGAGGACAAAATTTTCATCTTCCCGGCCGAAAACACTTGCCCAAGCGGCACGTGTGGATAGTGCGACACCTGCTGCTTTGGCGTTGATCCTCGCCAAGCTTCGCCAGAGAGCGAGACGCAGTGCTTGAAGTTGACCTTTCCGGTCAGCATGTTTCACGTGAAACAATCGATAAGCTATTACACTTTCAAGATCTTGTTCGAAAGTGGTCGCCTCGAATCAACTTGGTGTCCAAGCAAGACTTGCAGCATCTTTGGGAGCGCCACGTGCGTGACAGCGCGCAACTTGCCGCATTCTGCGACACGCCGCAAAAATGGTTGGACCTCGGGTCCGGCGCAGGTTTTCCTGGAATTGTAGTAGCAATAATGATTCGAGACCGGAGCGATGTTGCGCCGGTCACTCTGGTGGAAAGTGACCGGCGTAAATGCGTTTTCCTGAAATCGGCCGCAAGAGAGCTGAATATCGACGTCGATGTACAGGCGCGCCGGATCGAGGATCTGGAACAGCTTGCACCGACAACGCTCAGTGCTCGCGCGCTGGCGCCTCTCGCCCGATTGCTCGGTTACGCGCGTTTTCAGCTTGCGGAGGAGGGCGTGGCGCTCTTTCCGAAAGGGAAAGGCTGGCAAAAAGAAGTCCAACAGGCGAAAGAGAAATGGTCATTCCAGTATGATGTGCTACAAAGCATCACAGATCAGGACGCTGCTGTTCTGAAAATCAGAAATATCCAGAGAATCCAAGGCCATGGCCGCTAAATCACCGAAAATTGTCGCGATCGCCAACCAGAAGGGTGGCGTCGGCAAGACGACCACAGCGATTAATCTTGCGGCCGCCCTGTCGGAGCAGGGTCAGCGAGTCTTGTTGGTGGACATCGATCCGCAGGGCAATGCGTCCACAGGTATTGGGATCGAGCCCGAGCAGCGGAACCTGACGACCTACGATCTGCTGCTCGAAGACGACGTGGACGTCGACGACATCATCAAGCCGACGCAAACCGGCAATCTTTACATCATACCTGCAACCGTGGATCTGAGTTCCGCGGACATCGAGCTTGTCTCCAACGAAAAACGCAGTTTTCTACTCCACGACGCCTTACGTCAGCCGAAAATGCTCAAGCACGGTTTCGACTTCGTGCTGATCGACTGCCCGCCGTCGCTCAATCTGCTGACCGTCAATGCAATGATCGCGGCGGATTCCATCCTAGTTCCGCTTCAAAGCGAATTCTTCGCTCTTGAAGGACTGTCGCAGTTGATGATGACGATTCGTGAAGTTCGCGCAAACGGCAACGCCAATCTCCGGATCGAAGGCGTTTTGCTGACAATGTACGATGTTCGGAACAATCTTTCGTTGCAAGTGGAACAGGATGCGCGGGACACCTTGGGCGACGTGGTCTTCAAGACGATCGTTCCGCGTAACGTCCGGCTGAGCGAAGCGCCTTCATTCGCGATGCCCGTGATGGAGTACGATCCCACCTCCAAAGGTGCGGTCGCCTATCGGAATTTAGCAGTCGAAATCCTTGACCGGCAAAAACAGCACAGAGCGGAATATGTCAAAACCGGAACGTAAGCGTGGATTGGGCCGCGGACTTTCGGCCCTCATGTCAGACGTGTCAGTCGAACAAGCCGATGGACCGGCGTCCGCTGGTCCGTTTGTACCGCAATCGCTGCCGATCGAGGTCGTCGTTCCCAATCCTGATCAGCCGCGAAAATCTTTCGCGGACGCGGACTTGGATGAGCTGGCCGCATCGATTGCGGAAAAGGGGATAATTCAACCATTAGTAGTGCGTCCGCTCGGGAACGGACAGTATCAGATCGTGGCTGGAGAGCGACGGTGGCGCGCGGCCCAGAAAGCTCAATTGCATGAGGTGCCCGTGGTCGTCCGGGAGTTCGACGACCTCGAAGTGATCGAGATTGCGATCATCGAAAACGTGCAACGCGCCGATCTCAACCCGGTCGAGGAAGCCGCAGGCTATCGGCAATTGATGGACAGGTTCGGACATACACAGGAAAAACTGGCCGAGGCCCTGGGGAAGAGCCGGAGTTACATCGCCAATCTTCTCAGGCTTCTGCACCTGCCGTCACTGGTGCGGGAAATGGTGGCGGACGGTCGTCTGACGGCCGGACATGCTCGCGCCTTGATCACCGCAACGGATCCGGAGCCGCTTGCAAAGAGGATCGTCGCGGAGGGATTGTCTGTGCGCGCGGTGGAGGCTCTGGTCCGAAAACAGACGTCCGGGAGTGACGAAAGGCCAAAGCAGGAGCGCAAATCCGCTGCACAGCCGGAAAAGGATGCCGATACGCGTGCGCTCGAGGGTGATCTTTCGGCGGCGTTGGGCATGCGCGTTACGCTGAACCACGCGGAAGGAAACGACGGCGGGACGCTCTCGATCCGGTACAAGACACTCGACCAATTGGACGAACTCTGTCGCGCCTTGGGCGGCGGTTAGTCCGGGACGATCTGAGAGATTACCGTGTTCAGCACACTAAAATATTGTTTATTAATGATAATTTTATCCTCCGTCAGTTCGAGTATGCCTGAATCTGTCAGAAACCGGATCTGAGCATCGGGCAGCGCGCCGTCTGCCATTTCGCGAACCCGGGTCATCGGCAGACCATCCCGCAAACGTGCACCCATCATGATCATTTCGATGCATTGATCGCGTCTCTCCAACAGGGTCCTGGTTTCCTGACCCTCACCCTTCTCTGCCGCACATAACCAGGTATCGGGCACCAACGGCGTCTCCGTCGCCCAGCGCCTGCCATTCGGTCCGGAGATGCGTCCATGCGCGCCCGGGCCCAACCCGAGATAATCGCCGTACCTCCAGTAAATGAGGTTGTGGCGGGATTCCTCCCCGGGCTGTGCAAAGTTCGACACCTCGTAGAACGGTATTCCCGCGTCCTCGCAGAGGTCCAGCGTCAATTCGTAAAGGTCCGCGGCCAGATCGTCGCCGGGCAAACCACGCAGTTTGCCATGCCGAAACCGATCGCCGAACGCCGTACCGTCCTCGATCGTGAGTTGGTAGAGCGACATGTGCGAAAACCCGAGATCCAGGGCTTGGCGCAGTTCGCTTTCCCATTCCGCGGCGGACTGATTCTGGCGCGCATAGATCAGATCGAAACTGGCGCGATCGAAGCATCGCTGTGCTACGTCGAGGGCCGCGCGCGCGGTGGCGACATCGTGCAATCGGCCCAGCCGTTTCAGATCCACGTCGTTCAAGGCCTGTACGCCGAGGGACACCCGGTTGACGCCGGCGGTACGGTAGGCAGCGAACCGCGACGCCTCGACCGAACTCGGGTTCGCTTCCAACGTGACTTCGACATTATGAGCCAGCGGCCATCGTCGCGCGATACGGTCCAGGATCGCCGCCACGGTATCCGGCGACATCAGGCTCGGAGTTCCGCCACCGAAGAAAACGGATTGAACTGTCCGATCGCCGAACTCATCCGCATATCGATCGATTTCGGCCAGGAACGCGTGGCGCCACCGGTCCTGATCGATCGACTTCGAAACGTGGCTGTTGAAATCGCAATACGGGCATTTGGCCTCGCAAAACGGCCAGTGCAAGTAGATCCCAAATCCCTGGTCCGGTAATTCAGTCGACAAGCCGGCTTACCATCTGCTCTACGGCCTTGGCGCGATGGCTGATCGCGTTCTTCTGCGGCCAGCTCATTTCCGCGAACGTGATGTCATGTCCGTCCGGCTTGAAGATCGGGTCGTAGCCATGTCCGTCGCGCCCGCGCGGCGGCCAGACCACTTGACCGTCGACATGGCCCTCGAAGACCTCGTCATGCCCATCCGGCCAGGCCAGAACCAGCGTCGCACAAAAACGCGCGCGCCACGGCTGCTGCGCGCCTGACCGTTCCAACAGATCGTGTGTCTTCGTCATCGCAACGCTGAAATCCCGACCAGTGCTGGTTTCTGCCCAGTCCGCGGTATGAACCCCTGGTGCGCCGTCCAGCGCGTCGATTTCGATTCCGCTGTCATCCGCCAATGACGGCAAACCGGTCGCCCTGGCTGCGGCGTGCGCCTTGATCCGCGCATTTCCGACGAAGCTCTCCTCCGTTTCGTTGGGTTCCGGCAGGTCATGGTCGGCAGCTCCGATGACCGAAATGCCGATCTTCCCGAAAATTTCCCTCATTTCCGCGAGCTTTCCGGCATTGTGGGTGGCGATCAACAATGTCGTGTCGCGGAACTTGCGGGTCATGCCAAGGACTTCGCCTGCGCGGTGACGAGGGCGGACGTGCCGGCACCGGCCAACTCCAGCAACTGGTCCATCTGGTCGCGCGTAAACGTGGCGCCCTCAGCGGACATCTGGACCTCGATCAGCCGCCCGGACCCGGTCATGACGAAATTTCCGTCCACGCCGGCTTCGCTGTCCTCGGGGTAATCCAGGTCCAGGACCGGTTGCCCCGCATAGATCCCGCAACTGACGGCGGCCACGTGATCCATGATCGGGTCGGACGTCACATCGCCCGCCTTCAGGAGCTTGTCCACGGCCAGCCGCAACGCCACCCAGCCCCCCGTGATCGAGGCGCAGCGCGTCCCGCCGTCGGCTTGGATCACGTCGCAATCCACGGTGATCTGCCGTTCGCCCAAGGCCACACGATCGATTCCCGCACGCAGCGCGCGCCCGATCAGACGTTGGATCTCGATGGTGCGTCCGCCCTGCTTTCCGGCCGCGGCCTCGCGGCGCATGCGCGTGTTGGTGGCGCGGGGCAGCATCCCGTATTCCGCCGTGACCCAACCCAGCCCGGTGCCCTTGATGAAGGGCGGCACACGATCCTCGATCGTCGCCGTGCACAGGACGTGTGTATCCCCCATCCGCATCAGACAGGACCCTTCGGCGTGTTTGGTGAAACCCGTTTCGATTGAAACGGACCGCATATCACTTACATCTCTACCAGATGGTCGCATTTAGGCCCTCACAGTTTTGCGCACATCCCGATACCGCTTTGATCGAAGGCGGCGCAACCCCGATTGACCTTTGCGCCGGAGCGATTTTAATGGCGCCCTGCCGTCGAGGTTCGAGATGAACGATACCCCGAACATACTGAACGAGATGAACGACCGGTCGCGCGAAGTTTTCCGGCGCGTGGTCGAAGGCTATCTCGACACCGGTGATCCTGTGGGGTCGCGGACGCTGACCCGGCAGTTCAGCGAGAAAGTGTCGGCGGCGACGATCCGCAATGTGATGCAGGATCTGGAGTATCTCGGCCTGCTCGACAGCCCGCATGTCAGCGCCGGGCGCATCCCGACGCAATTGGGCTTGCGGATGTTCGTCGATGGGATCCTTGAGGTCGGTCTGCCCGACGATCAGGACCGCGAGAAGATCGACGCCACTCTGGGTGAGAACAGTGGTGACGTGGGGACGTTCCTCGACCGCGTCGGTTCGGCCTTGTCCGGGGTGACGCGCGGCGCGTCCCTGGTGCTTGCGCCCAAGCGCGAAGCGCCCATCAAGCATATCGAGTTCGTGCCCCTCGGCCCGGATCGGGCCCTCGTCGTTCTCGTCTTTGCCGACGGCCACGTGGAGAATCGGCTCTTCACGCCGCCGCTGGGGCAGACACCGAGTTCGATGCGCGAAGCTGCGAACTTCCTCAACGCCTTGGTCAATGGGCGGACACTCGGCGACCTTCAGACGGCGGTCGAGGCCGAAATAAAGGACAAGCGGCAGGAGCTTGATTCGCTGGCCCGTGTCCTGGTGGAGGATGGCCTGGCGGTCTGGGCGAACGAAGGTGCGCAGCCCGAAAGGCTCATCGTCCGTGGTCGCGCAAATCTGCTGACCGACGAACACGGGGAGGAGCTTGAAAGGGTGCGGGTTCTCTTCGATGATCTGGAGCGCAAACAGGACATTGCGGATTTTCTGGAGCTTGCCGAAGGTGGCGACGGCGTTCGGATCTTTATCGGTTCCGAAAACAAACTTTTCTCACTTTCGGGTTCCTCTCTGGTGGTTTCGTCATATATGAACGCTGATCGTAAAGTGGTCGGTGCCGTGGGCGTGATCGGGCCGACCCGGCTGAACTACGGGCGAATCGTGCCGATCGTCGACTATACCGCGCAACTGGTCGGCAAGTTGTTGTCGGACCGAAGCTAGAGAGGACACATGTCGGAACCGAAGAAAGATGAATTCCTCGACGACATCATGACGGCTGCTGAAGAAGAGGCTGCCGCGCTCGAAGAAGACGAGACTGTCGAACAGGATGACGAGGTTTCTGAAATTGACGCGCTGCGTGCGGAACGCGATGAGCTGAAGGACCGGTTCATGCGTGCGCTCGCGGATGCCGAGAACGCCCGCAAGCGATCGGACCGGGATCGCCGCGAGGCGGAAAACTATGGCGGCTCGAAACTGGCGCGGGACATGTTGCCGATCTACGACAACATGAAGCGCGCACTCGAAGCCGCGAACGGCGTGGCGAACGAAGGCAATTCCGCACTGATCGAAGGCATCGAGCTTACGATGCGCGAGCTTTTGAGCGTGTTCTCCAGACACGGAATCACGCAGATTTCACCCAAGGTCGGGGATCACTTCGATCCGAAGGTCCATCAGGCCATGTTCGAAGCGCCGCTCCCTGGCACCAAGGCGGGCGAGATCATCGATGTCGCGGCCGAAGGTTTCATGCTCTACGATCGTCTGCTGCGTCCGGCGCAGGTCGGAGTATCCTCGAATACGGGATCCTAACCCGCTCCCGCTGCCTTGAGCCTGTAGAGAAACTCAAGCGCCTCGCGGGGCGTCAATTCGTCCGGATGCAACTCGTGCAGCATGTCTAGCACCGGCGATGCGGTCGGCGCAGGCGCGTCGTTGCGCACCGGCACCGCGAACAGCGGCAGATCGTCGATCAAAGCGGCGGGGCTCGTCTTGCCCTCGCGGTTTCCGGCTTCCAGAGCATCCAGAACGGTCCGCGCCCGCGCGATGACGGCGGGCGGAAGGCCGGCCAGTTTCGCGACCTGCACGCCATAGGACCGGTCAGCCGACCCGTCCCGCACCTCGTGCAGAAAGATCACGTCCCCGTCCCATTCCTTGACGGCCACGGTCGCGTTGCTGAGCCCATCCAACTTCGCAGCCAACGCCGTGAGTTCATGGTAATGTGTCGCGAACAGCGCGCGGCACCGGTTCTGGTCGTGCAGATATTCCAGCGTGGCCCAAGCGATCGACAGCCCGTCATATGTCGACGTGCCGCGCCCGATCTCGTCCAGAATGACGAGCGCGCGGTCGTCCGACTGGTTCAGGATCGCAGCCGTTTCCACCATCTCCACCATGAAGGTCGACCGGCCGCGCGCCAGGTCGTCCGACGCGCCCACGCGGCTGAAGATCTGGCTGACGCATCCGATATGGGCCAACTCCGCGGGCACGAAGCTGCCCATCTGCGCCAGGATCGCGATCAGCGCATTCTGCCGGAGAAACGTGGATTTTCCCGCCATGTTCGGTCCGGTCAGGAGCCAGATCCGGGGCGCGTCATCTTCGGCCGTCAGGTTGCAGCTATTGGCGATGAAGGCTTCCCCGCTCTGGCGCTTCAGAGCCTGCTCCACCACCGGATGGCGCCCCGCGTCGATACGAAAGGCCCGACTTTCGTCAACGCGCGGCCGCACCCAGTTCTCCTGCACGGTAAGACCGGCGAGCGACGTGCAGAGATCGACCCACGCCAATGCGCGGCTGACCTGATGCAGGTCTGCGGCGGCATCGCAAACCAGGCGGCGCAATTGGTCGAAGATGGACCGCTCCAACTCCAGCGCCCGGTCCCCGGCCGTACGGATGCGGGTTTCCAGCTCCGAAAGCTCCACGGTGGTGAAACGCACTTGGTTGGCGGTCGTCTGGCGATGGATGAAGGTCTCCGACAACGGCGGTGACAGCATCTTTTCGGAATGTGTCGCTGTCGTTTCGACGAAATAGCCCAGCACGTTGTTGTGCTTGATCTTGAGAGAGTTGACCCCGCTGCTGGACTGGTACTCCCGCTGCATCTTTGCGATGACGGAGCGGCCCTCGTCCCGCAGCGTTCGCGCCTCGTCAAGTTCCGCATCGGCACCAGCGGCGACAAATCCACCATCGCGCAGCTGGACCGGCAGCTCGGCGACCAGCGTGTCCTCCAGCCTGTCGAGCAATTCATCATGTCCCAGAAGGTCTCGGTACGCGTCGGCCAGGCGTTCAGGCAAATCTTCGATCGCCTCCAGCACGCGGGCGATCTGCACCGCCTCGGCCAGCGCATTGCGAACGGCGCCCAGGTCCCGTGGCCCGCCGCGGTCCAGAGCCAAGCGAGACAGCGCGCGTTCCACATCCGGCACGCGTTTGAGCGCGTCCGTCAACGTGTTCCTTTGGTCGTGCCGCGCAACGAGCAGTTCGACACAGTCCAGTCTTGCATGAATTTCCGCCACGCTGCGCGACGGGCTGGAGAGCCTTGCTTCCAGCAGACGTGCCCCTGCCGCGGTGACGGTCCTGTCGATGACACCCAGCAGAGACCCCGAGCGTCCGCCGCCCACGCCCCGCGTCAGTTCGAGGTTCTGCCGCGTTGCCGCGTCGATCTGAACGGCTGCCGTTTCGCTTTCCTGGCGCGGTGGCACCAGCAGCGGCAGTTTGCCCTTCTGAGTCAGGTCGATATAGGCGACCAACGCCCCGAGCGCGCCGAGTTCCGCGCGACAGAACCGACCGTACGCGTCGAGACTGTGGACACCGTAGCATGTCTTCAGCCGTTCCTCTGCCGCATGGCTGTCGAAACTGGCGCGGGACAGCTCGGTCAAGGCCACGCCGAAATCGGCCTCCAGGTGCGCCAGTTCGGTAAATTGCGCCTCCGACACGACGAGTTCGGCCGGTGCGATACGGGCCAGTTCCGCCCCCAACCGCGTGCGCGTCGTCCGGACCACATGGACGGAGCCCGTCGACATGTCGGCCCAAGCCAGCGCGCCCTCGTCCCGAACTTGCGCGAAGGCCGCGAGGTAGTTGTGGCGGCGGGCCTCGAGGAGACTGTCTTCGGTGAGCGTTCCGGGCGTCACGATCCGCACGACTTCGCGCTTGACCACCGACTTGGAGCCGCGCTTCTTCGCCTCCGCCGGGTTCTCCATCTGCTCGCAGACGGCGACACGGAAGCCCTTCCGGATCAGCGTCAGCAGATATCCTTCGGACGAATGGACCGGGACGCCGCACATCGGAATGTCGGCATCCTCATGCTTGCCCCGCTTTGTGAGAGCGATGTCCAGGGTCTCCGCGGCGGCCACCGCGTCGTCAAAGAACATCTCGTAGAAATCGCCCATGCGATAGAAGAGAAGCGCATCCCCATGCGCCTCCTTGATCTCTAGATATTGCGCCATCATGGGCGTGATGGTCATCGGCTGCCCCCCGCGTTCCGGCGACAATACAAACCCGCTACCTCGGGTGAAAGGCCGGAAAACGCGCTGTTGAGGCGGTTTGAACAGCTTGCTAAGAGGCCGAGGCTTCAGTGGAGGACTGGCATGGCACGCACCCGCATCACCGACGAGGAGGCATTGGCCTTTCACCTCGAACCGACGCCCGGCAAATGGGAGGTTCAGGCGACCGTGCCGATGACCACGCAGCGGGATCTGAGCCTGGCCTACTCTCCGGGTGTGGCCGTGCCTTGCCTCGCTATCGCGGAGGCGCCCGAAACGGCGTATGACTACACCAACAAGGGCAACCTTGTGGCCGTGATCTCGAATGGGACGGCCGTCCTCGGACTCGGCAATCTCGGCGCGCTGGGCTCGAAGCCGGTGATGGAGGGCAAGGCCGTCCTCTTCAAGCGGTTCGCCGACGTCAATTCCATCGACATCGAGTTGGATACCGAGGATCCGGACGCCTTCTGCAACGCGGTCAAGCTGATGGGGCCGACCTTCGGCGGGATCAATCTGGAGGACATCAAGGCGCCCGAGTGCTTCATCATCGAGCAGCGCCTGAAAGACGAAATGGACATTCCCGTCTTCCATGACGACCAGCACGGGACGGCCGTGATCTGCGCCGCGGGGCTGATCAATGCGCTGCACCTTTCGGCCAAGAAGATCAAGGACGTGAGGATCGTCCTCAATGGCGCCGGTGCGGCCGGGATCGCGTGCGTCGAATTGCTGAAGGCGATGGGCGCCCGCCACGACCATTGCATCGTCTGCGATACGAAGGGCGTCATCTATCAGGGCCGGACCGACGGCATGAACCAGTGGAAATCGGCGCATGCGGTGCAGACCGACCTGCGCACGCTGGAAGATGCCATGAAGGGCGCGGATGTCTTTCTCGGCGTTTCTGTGAAGGGCGCGGTGACGCAGGACATGGTCCGCAGCATGGCAGATAACCCGGTGATCTTCGCCATGGCCAACCCGGACCCCGAAATTACGCCGGAAGAGGCGCACGAGGTGCGTGAAGACGCGATTGTCGCGACGGGGCGCAGTGATTATCCCAATCAGGTCAACAATGTGCTGGGGTTCCCGTATCTGTTTCGCGGGGCGCTCGACATCCACGCCCGCGCCATCAACGACGAGATGAAGATCGCCTGCGCTCATGCGTTGGCCGCGCTGGCGCGGGAGGACGTGCCCGACGAGGTGGCGCTGGCCTATGGCCGCAATCTCGCCTTCGGCCGCGACTACATCATCCCGACGCCGTTCGACCCGCGGCTGATCTTCCGCATCCCTCCGGCAGTGGCGCGTGCCGGCATGGACACCGGTGCCGCCCGCCGCCCGATCATCGACATGGACGCCTACGAAGTCGGGTTGAAATCACGCATGGATCCGACTGCGAACATCCTGCGCGGGATCTATGCGCGCGCACGCGCGAACCAGGCACGGATGATCTTCGCCGAAGGGGATGACCCGCGGGTGCTGCGCGCCGCCGTCCAGTATCAGCGGCAGGGCCTCGGCAAGGCACTGGTGGTCGGACGCACCGACGACGTCACGGTCAAGCTCGAAGCGGCCGGTATGGCCGACGCTGTTCGGGAACTTGAGGTGGTGAACGCGGCCAACACACCGCATCTCGAAACCTACAAGGCCTTCCTCTACGACCGCCTCCAGCGGAGCGGCTTCGACCAGAAGGACATCCACCGTCTGGCCGCCCGCGACCGGCATGTCTTTGCCGCGCTGATGCTGGCGCACGATCACGGCGACGGTCTGGTCACCGGGGCGACGCGGAAATCAGCCCATGCGCTCGATCGTATCAACCACGTGTTCGACGCGGATGCCGCGCATGGCGCCGTCGGCGTGACCGCGCTCCTGCACAAGGGACGGATCGTCCTCATCGCGGATACGCTCGTGCACGAATGGCCGAACGAGAATGATCTTGCCGACATCGCCGAACGCGGGGCGACTGTCGCGCGCAACCTCGGTCTGGAGCCGCGCGTGGCGTTCCTCAGCTTCTCGACCTTTGGCTACCCGGTTTCCGAGCGGGCGACGAAGATGCACACGGCGCCGAAGGTCCTGGCCGATCGGGGCGTCGATTTCGAGTACGAGGGTGAAATGACCGTCGATGTCGCCCTCAACCGGGCGGCGCAGGCGGCCTATCCGTTCCAGCGACTCACGGGGCCCGCCAATGTTCTTGTCGTTCCTGCGCGGCATTCCGCCAGCATTTCCGTCAAGCTGATGCAGGAGATGGCCGGGGCCACGGTCATCGGGCCGATCCTGACGGGCGTGGACCGATCGATCCAGATCTGTTCGACCGCCTCGACGGCGAACGATGTCCTGAACATGGCGATCCTCGCCGCCTGCAAGATCGGCTGACTAACCCACCGGTCCGACGAAGGGCGCATCGTCGCCCCAGAGTTCGCGAACCCGCTGGTCCCGGCCGCAGCCCTCGCGATATCCTTCGTATGCGCTGGCCTTGGTCACGTAGCCGAAGCGGCTCAGGATGCGTTCGGAACTCTTGTAATAATCCTGATGGTAGGCTTCGGCGGGGTAAAATTCGCCTTCGTCGAGAACGGGCGTGACGATCTCCTGTCCCAGTTCCTGCTGCGCTGCGGCGATCGCATCGCGCGCGTCTTCCATTTCAGCGGCGCTTCCCGCAAAAATGGCCGTTCGGTAGCTGTCGCCGCGGTCGCAGAATTGACCGCCGGAGTCGGTGGGGTCGATCGATCTGATGAACAGCGACAGCAGCTGTTCGCGGCTGACCTGCGACGGATCGTATTCGATCTGCACTGCCTCGTAGTGACCGGTCCCGCCGCGCGTCACCTGCTTGTAGGTCGGATCGGGCACCGTGCCGCCGGTATAGCCGGACACGACCTCGCTCACGCCGCGCACCTTTTCGAAATCGGCCTCCACGCACCAGAAGCAGCCGCCGGCAACGGTAAGCGTTTCGGCGGAAGCGACGAGCGGGTTCAGAACCAGCGCAAGCGCGGACAGAGTCAGTTTGAGATGCATGAAATCCTCCAAAATGTTGCAGAGAAGGATGGGTCGGTCCCCCTTGTGCCTCAAATCACGAATGGGTTAGCTCGCGCGCAGGTGAAGTCGAGGGGGCCGCAGGAGTGAACATCGCGATGTGGTCGGGGCCACGGAATCTTTCCACGGCGATGATGTACGCCTTCGGCGCACGCGGCGATTTCCAGGTCGTGGACGAACCTTTTTATGGCGCCTACCTCGCGGCGACCGGCCTGAACCACCCGATGCGCGAGGAGATCATCGCGTCGATGGACACCGACCCCGCGCGCGTCGCCGAGACGCTGGAAGATGCGACCGGCCTTTACTCCAAGCAGATGACCCAGCACATGATCGACGGCTTTCCGCGGAACTGGTTTTCCGCTGTCCGCCATGCCTTCCTGATCCGTCATCCGGCGCGGGTGATTGCAAGTTATGCCGCAAAGCGCGAGCGGCCGGTGCTGGACGATATCGGCTTTCGACAGCAGGCGGAGATCTTCGAGGAGGTGCGCGCGATGGGTGCGGCGCCGGTCGTCATCGACAGCTTCGACATCCGTGCGGATCCGGAACGCAGCTTGCGAAAGCTGTGCGCGGCCCTGGATCTGGCCTGGAACCCGGCGATGCTCTCCTGGCCCCAAGGCGGCCACGCCTCGGACGGGGTGTGGGCCATGCATTGGTATGGGGCCGTGCATGGTTCCACCGGCTTTGCCGCGCCGGAAGGCGACCTGCCAGCGGTCGAGCCGGAGCTGCAGCCTTTGGTCGATGCCGCGATGCCCCACTACGAGGCGCTCGCGGCGCACCGGATCTAGAAACGGCGGTTCCGCGCGGCCAGCAGTTTCAGCCGCAGCGCGTTGAGCTGGATGAACCCCTTCGCATCCGCCTGATCGTAGGCGCCGGCGTCTTCCTCGAAGGTGACATGCGCTTCGGAATAGAGCGAGTGATCGGACCACCGCCCGACGCATCTCGCCGACCCCTTGTAGAGCTTCAGCCGTACGGTTCCGGTCACATGCTCCTGGCTGCGGTCGATCAGAGCCTGCAGCATTTCGCGCTCGGGCGAGAACCAGAAGCCGTTGTAGATCAGTTCGGCATAGCGCGGCATCAACTCGTCCTTGAGATGCGCGGCGCCGCGGTCGAGAGTGATCGATTCGATACCCCGATGCGCCTCGAGCAGGAGCGTCCCGCCCGGCGTCTCGTAGATCCCGCGGGATTTCATGCCGACGAACCGCCCCTCCACAAGGTCGAGCCGCCCACAGCCATGCTTGCCGCCAAGCTCGTTGAGCCGGGTCAGCAACGTGGCGGGCGACAGCGCTTCCCCGTTGATCGAGACGGCATCGCCTTTTTCGAACCCGATCTCCACGTATTCCGGCGTGTCAGGCGCCTTCTCCGGATCGGTCGTGCGCTGGTAGACGTAATCGGGCGCTTCTTCCGCCGGATCCTCCAGCACCTTGCCTTCCGACGAGGTGTGCAACAGGTTGGCATCCACGCTGAACGGAGCCTCGCCCCGCTTGTCCTTCGCAATCGGGATCTGGTTCTGTTCGGCGAAGTCGATGAGTTTCGTGCGCGAGGTCAGGTCCCAGAGCCGCCAGGGCGCGATCACCTTGATGTCAGGGTTGAGGGCATAGGCGGAGAGTTCGAACCGCACCTGGTCGTTGCCTTTGCCCGTCGCGCCATGAGCCACCGCATCCGCACCTTCGGCCTCCGCGATCTCCACCAGGCGCTTGGAGATCAGTGGCCGCGCGATGGACGTCCCGAGGAGGTAGAGCCCCTCGTAGACCGCGTTGGCCCGGAACATCGGGAAGACGAAATCGCGCACGAATTCCTCGCGCAGATCCTCGATGTAGATCGCGGTCGGCACCCATCATCTCCGCCTTGTCGCGCGCGGGTTCCAGCTCTTCGCCCTGGCCCAGATCGGCGGTGAACGTCACCACCTCGCAGCCATATTCGGTTTGCAGCCATTTCAGGATGATGGAGGTGTCGAGACCCCCGGAATAGGCCAGAACGACTTTCTTCGGCGCGCTCATCTTCGAGTTCCTTTGCATGTCCCCGCGGGCCGATACCGGGTTTGATCATGGCCCGCAAGTTTACGGGGCGAGATTGACCCTATGCCGCAATGCGCTTAGGCCCGAAGTCGCAGGACGAGGATGGCATCGATGCGCTTTCAGGAGGCAGCCCGAGCGGCGGAACAGGCAATGCGCGAGGTGTTCCCCGAAACGCCGCTCCTGCGCAACGAGCACCTGTCCCAGCGCTACGAGGCCGATATCTGGCTCAAGCGCGAGGATCTGAGCCCGGTCCGGTCGTACAAGCTGCGGGGCGCGTTCAATGCCATGCGCAAGGTCATGGCCGAAAGACCCGACCATGACCTTTTCGTCTGTGCCAGCGCCGGCAACCACGCGCAGGGCGTGGCCTTCATGTGCAAGCACTTCCGGGTGCACGGCGTGATCTTCATGCCGGTGACGACCCCGCAGCAGAAGATTCTCAAGACGACGATGTTCGGCGGCGACTTCGTGCAGGTAAAGCTGACCGGTGACTATTTCGACGACACGCTGGCGTCGGCGCAGGCGTTCTGCGCGGATCGTGGCGGCCATTTCCTGTCACCGTTCGACGACGACGACGTGATCGAGGGACAGGCATCGGTCGCCGTGGAGATCGAAGCGCAACTGGGCGGCGTGCCGGATCGGATCGTGCTGCCGGTGGGCGGCGGCGGTCTCTCGTCGGGCGTCTACAGCTATTTCGATGCCCGGTGCGATTACACGTTCGTCGAGCCGCAGGGCGCACCGAGCCTGCGCGCGGCACTTCTGGAAGGGACGCCGGTCAACGTCTCGCCCGTCAACAGCTTCGTCGATGGAGCGGCGGTCGCGCAGATCGGGCGCAAGACGTTCGAGCGGTTGCGCAGTGTCGACCCGCATTCGGTTCTGACCATCGCCGAAGACCGGATCTGCACGACGCTGATGGAGATGCTGAACGTGGAGGGCATCGTTCTCGAACCCGCCGGCGCGCTCGCCGTGGAGGCGCTGGTGGATATCGCCGCGGACATCCGCGGCAAGACCGTCGTGAGCGTCGTGTCGGGAGGGAACTTCGACTTCGAACGCCTGCCGGAGGTCAAGGAACGCGCGCAACGGTATTCGGGGGTCAAGAAGTACTTCATCCTGCGCATGCCGCAGCGGCCCGGTGCGCTGAAGGATTTTCTCAACATCCTCGGACCGGAGGACGACATCGCGCGGTTCGAGTACCTCAAGAAGTCCGCGCGCAATTTCGGGTCGGTGCTGATCGGGATCGAGACATCACGGCCCGAAAATTTCCGCACCTTCATCTCCAAGCTCGATGACGCCGGATTCAGCTATACCGACATCACGAATGATGAGACGCTGGCGCAATTCGTGATCTGAGGGAGGGCGCGGGCATGGACGTTTCGGGCAAGGTCACCGTCATCACCGGGGCCGGCAGCGGCATCGGCGCGGCACTCGCCCGCCGGATGGCAGAGGCTGGCGCACGGGTCGTGGTGTCCGACCTGAACGAAGCGGCCGCGGAGAAGGTTGCCGGCGAGATCGGGGGCACGGCCATCGTCTGCGATGTCGGGCAGGAACCGCAGATAGAGGCTCTGATTGAGGAGACCGAACGGAAACTCGGGCCGGTCGATATCTTCGTCTCGAACGCAGGGCTTGGTCGGGGCGATCCGGATCATGCGGCCTCCGCCCCGGATGCGGATTGGGATCTCAATTGGCGCGTGCACGTGATGTCCCATGTCTGGGCTTCGCGAGCGCTGTTGCCGGCGATGATCGCGCGCGGGTCGGGGTACTTCGTCAACGTGGCGTCCGCCGCGGGCCTGCTGAACCAGATCGGGGACGCGGCCTATTCCGCAACGAAACACGCCGCTGTCAGTTTCGCCGAATCGCTCGCCATCACCCATGGCGACGACGGGGTCGGGGTATCGGTCGTCTGTCCGCAATATGTGGCGACACCGCTCATCGGGCTGCGCGATTCGGATGTCGAAGGACGTGTCACGCTTCTGACCGCGGACGCGGTCGCAGATGTCATACTGGACGGGATCGCGGCAAAGCGGTTCCTGATCCTGTCGCACCCGCAGGTCGCCGACTACACGAAGCTGCGGGCGACCGATCACGACACGTGGATTGCGGGCATGCAGGCGCTTCGGCGCAAGGTGATCTCCACCTTCGGCGCGGTCCGGCCTGAGGAGATGTACAAGCTGGTCTAACCTGCAAGCCGCGTTTGCAGATCCATCAGGAACGCCTCCTTGGACACTCCGTAGGATGCGGCCACCTCGCGCAGGTCCACGCTGCCGGTATCGCCCGCAGCTGCCGCGGCCTCTCCGGCGCGGCAAAGTTCGGAAAACTGCACGAACCCGAGATTGAGCGCGGAGCCCTTGAGGAAATGCAGGTCATGCTCGACCGACCTTCCGTCCGCGCCAAGCTCTGAAATGGTCTCGTCGACCTCTTCCAGAAACAACTCGACGACTTCGTCGAAATCCTCTGCACCGACCTCATCGCGCAGTTCGCTGACCTTGTCCCAGTTGATGAGTGACGACATCGGCACCTCGGTTCGTTGCGGTTCGACGCTGGTCATCTTTGCGGGTTTTGGTTGTCGGCCGGTAAACCCGAACGATCCGGTTTCCTAAAATGCGACCTTTATCGTCTTGTTCACTAAAGCCCGGCATAGATCTGCCGACGAACCGGGGCATCCGCATTGATAATTTCACCAGTACCATACGAGGAAACCCAGCCGGGCAGCATTTCGGAGTCCGCGCGCAGGATCCTTGTGGTCGATGACAGCCGCCTTCAGAGAAAGATCCTCACCGCGCAGCTTGGACGGTGGGGCTACGAGGTCCTGGATGCCGAGAATGCGGACGTCGCGCTGCGCATCTGCGCCGAGCACGCGCCGGAGATCATCCTCAGCGACTGGATGATGCCGGGAATGAGCGGCGTCGATTTCTGCAAGGAGATCCGGGCAACCGATTCGGGTAAGTACACGTATTTCATTCTGCTGACGTCGAAGAGCGACAAGGCCGAGATCGCCCTGGGTCTCGAAGCGGGCGCGGATGATTTCCTGACGAAGCCCGTGGACGGTCACGAACTGCGCGCACGGATCCGCGCGGGTGAACGCATCCTCGATATGCAGACGCGTCTGACCGAACAGAACCGTGCGCTGGGCGAGGCCTTGCAGGAGGTCGAGCGGCTGAACGACGCACTCGACAACGACCTGCGCGAGGCACGACAGCTGCAGCAATCGCTCGTGCCCGAACGCCATTGCAATTTCGGGAATTTCAGCATTTCCCTGCTGCTGCAATCGAGCGGGTATGTCGGCGGCGATCTCGTGGGCTTCTACCCTGCGGGGCCCGAACATGTGGGCATGTACGCGATTGACGTCTCGGGCCACGGCATAAGCGCTGCTCTGATGACCGCCAGGTTGGCAGGATACCTCTCCGCGGTGGCGCCGGATCAGAATGTGGCCCTGCGCCGCACGATCTCCGGCAGCTTCGAGCCGGTTCCCCCGGCCGAGGCGATCGCCAACCTGAACCGGCTCGTCCTCGAGGAAATGGATACGGAGCATTATTTCACGATGCTCCTCGGGGATCTGAACATGAACACCGGATTGGTCCGGCTGGGTCAGGCAGGTCATCCCCATCCGCTGCTGCATCATGCGGACGGCAAGATCACGCAGACTTCGCCGGGCGGGTTTCCGGTGGGTTTGATGAGCGGCGCCTCCTTCTCCCAATTCGACGTTCAGTTGCGTCCCGGCGACCGGCTGCTGTTCCACTCCGACGGAATCACGGAATGTCCGGGCCGCGACGGTGAGATGTTGGGCGAGGAAGGCCTCGAAAGTTTCGTTCAGGACTTGCGCGGGATCGACGGGCCGGCATTCCTCGAGACCTTCATGTGGAAGCTCAACGATTTTCTTGGCGCGCCCTCGCTGCCAGACGATGTCTCGGCCGTACTGCTCGACTACCGGGGCAACCCCGATCGGCAATAACGCCGCAGGAACATCCGGTCGCCCGCGTTTCCAAGCACTTCCAACGCCTCCGACATCGGAATCCACAATGGGTCGTGATCGGGTTCGGTCGGGGCGCTGACAGAGCGGACCGGGTGCGCGAGGAAAACATGGCATAGTTTTTCGGCCCAAAGATCATACTCCGGCATGTAGGCGAAGCGTCGAAAGGCACCGAGCCGGCGCGGCCGGGCGATCCGCCACCCGGTTTCCTCCAGCACCTCCCGGTGCAGCGCGGGTAGGGTCGCTTCGCCCGGGTCGATCCCGCCACCGGGGAGCTGGATGTCGGGGCCTTCATCCCACTGCACTGTCAGGAGCACCCGGCCTTGAAGGGGCAGAATCGCGTAAGCGCCCGGCCGCAGGCGGTATTTTCGATCTGATCCGGGGCGGGGCATCCACCCGCGGGATCATGGACGTGCCATCGGGATGGGGTTTTCCTTTTGCAGGTGGTGCATATATAGCGCCGATATGCCAATCTGCGGCGTGCAAGGAAACCCCATGAATATCGGACAAAAGCTCGCGTGGGACGACTCGGTCCTGCCCTTCCAACTCGATGCAGCGGACATCCGCGGCCGCGTCGCGCGGCTGGACGGCGTGTTGGGCGGTATCCTGCGGCAGCATGACTATCCGTCCCAGGTGGAGGCGCTGGTAGCGGAGATGGCGTTGCTCACCGCGTTGATCGGGCAGACGATCAAGCTGCGCTGGAAGCTGTCGCTGCAAGTGCAGACCAAGGGCGCCGTGAAGATGATCGCCACGGACTATTACAGCCCCGACAAGCCCGGTGAGGCGGCGTGGATCCGTGCCTATGCCAGTTTCGACGCCGACCGTCTGACGGATGCGGACGCCTTTTCGCAGCTGGGCGACGGCTACTTTGCCGTGCTCATCGACCAGGGAGAGGGGATGACGCCGTACCAGGGGATCACTCCGATTTCCGGGACCTCGCTCGCGTCCTGTGCGGAAGCGTATTTCGCGCAGTCCGAACAATTGCCGACACGGTTCGAGCTGAGCTTCGGTCAGTTGACCGAGGCGGGTCGTCCGGAACGCTGGCGCGCCGGTGGCGTGATGCTGCAGCATCTGCCCAAGGCGTCGCCTTTCGTCGCGCGCGGCGAGGGCACCGGCGAAGTCCTGCAACCGCAGGATTTGGTTCAAGGCACCGCGGCGGAGAACTGGTCGCGCGTGAACATACTGCTCGATACGGTGGACGACATGGAACTGATCGGCCCGTCGCTGGCGCCGAACGATCTGCTGGTCCGGCTCTTCCACGAGGAGGTTCCGCGCGTCTTCGATCCGCAAGCGGTGCGCTTCGGCTGCACCTGTTCGGAGGATCGCGTCCGGCAGAGCCTATCGATCTACTCGATGCGGGATATCGAGAAGATGACGACAGACGAAGGCACCGTGACTGCAGACTGCCAGTTCTGCAGCGCACATTACGTTCTGGATCCGGCCACCCTGGGGTTCGACAATGACGACAACCCTGACACGTGACCTGAAGGATCGGGCCCTTGATGCCATGGAGGAGGCACATCGCGCCTCCTCCGACTTCGATCTGAATCCGGACGTGGTGCTGCCGGCGGGGCGCAAACTGCGACCTGCGGGCGTTCTGGTCATCCTGGCGGAGATTGGCGGTGACTGGCACGTGTATCTGACCGTGCGATCCTCCGCGTTGAAACATCATCCGGGACAGGTGTCCTTCCCCGGCGGCAAGCAGGATGACTTCGACCGCGACATTACCGCCACCGCGTTGCGCGAGGCGCGCGAGGAGATCGGTCTGCCGGACGGCCACGTGCGCATCGTCGGTCACCTGCCCGCGCACGAGACGGTGACGAGCTTTACCATGACCCCGGTCGTCGGCGTGCTCGAACGGGATTTCTCGATCATCCGGCAACCAAGCGAGGTTGCGGAGGTCTTCACGGTCCCGCTCGCCCACGTGCTCGACCCGGAGAATTACCGGGTCCAGTCACGTCGCTGGCAGGGACGGTGGCGGTCATACTACGCCGTGCCCTATGGTCCCTATTATATCTGGGGGGCGACGGCCCGGATCTTGCGGGGATGGGCTGACGCGGTCCATCGATGACGCGGGTTTCCGGTGAGTGGCTGACCCGAACCGCCACGCAGGCGCTCTTCGACATCTATGAACAGGCCGGGCACAGCCTCTATGTCGTTGGCGGTTGCGTGCGCAACGCGCTGATGGGCGAAGACGTCACCGATATCGACATGGCGAGCGACGCGCCGCCAGACGTCGCCAGCACCTTTCTGCAGGAAGCCGGGGTGAAGGTGGTTCCGACCGGTATCGACCACGGCACCCTGACCGCGATCAGCGACGGCATCGTCCACGAAGTCACGACGTTCCGCAAGGACGTGGAGACCGACGGGCGCCATGCCGTCGTCGCCTACTCGCACAAGCTGCAAGAGGACGCGGCACGGCGCGATTTCACGATCAACGCTCTCTACGCCGACCGAAAGGGGCTGGTTCACGATCCGGAGAACGGGCTGGCCGATATCGTGTCGCGACGGGTGCGGTTCATCGGCGTGGCAGAGCACCGAATCCGCGAGGACTACTTGCGCATCCTGCGATACTTCCGGTTTCACGCGCGCTATGGCGACCCGGCGCGGGGTGCGGATCCCGAAGCTCTGGCGGCGATCACGGCCAATCTCGATGGGTTGCAAACCCTGAGCCGTGAGCGGGTCGGCGCCGAACTGCTGAAACTGCTGGCGGTCGCGGATCCGGCGCCTGCCGTGGCGCTCATGTCGCAAACGGGCGTTCTGGCGGCTGTCCTCCCTGGCTCGGAGCCACGGGCCTTGGCGCCGCTGGTGCATTTCGAGCAGGCGCTTCGGCTCCGTCCTGATCCGATCCGACGCCTGTCCGCGATTTCCGGCGCCGAGCCGGCCGAAACGCTGCGGCTGAGCCGCATGCAGATGCGCGACCTCACCACGCTCCGCGGGATGGCAGTGGGCTCGGCAGGGCCGGCCGAACTGGGATATCGACTGGGGCGCGACCTCGGCACAAGTGCTTGTGCGCTGAGGCACGCTTTACTCGAACTGCCGCTCGACCCTGCAGCCAAGGCAGAAATCGAATTTGGCGCTGCGGCCGAATTTCCTATCTCCGCCAGTGATTTGCAGCCGTCATTCGAGGGCCCGGCGCTTGGAGAAAAGCTCCAAGCGCTCGAGTCGGCGTGGATCGCGTCGGGTTTCACCATGACCCGGCCCGAACTGCTGAGGTGAAGCTTTTGGGGTGACATGCCCAGGCGATTGCGCTATCGACCATGCACAGCACGCATGGAGGGCTGCAGCATGTACCGCGGGATCTGGTTCAGCACTATCTGAACGGTCGACCCACCGCCGGGAGCGACCGTTTGAACGTCGCTCGTTTCATGCTGCCCATGTCCAAGGCCTCTTTCCATGTTCCGCTACTTCGAAAACCTCGTCGATCCCTACACGCCCTATCGTGACAACGACACGCCGCCGACGCGGCTCTGGCCGTTCCTGAAGGAGTACGCGCAGCCCTTCAAACGCGTCTTCGCGGCCACCGCCGTTATGGCGATAGTCGCCGCAGCGATCGAGCTGTGGCTGATTTCCTACATGGGCCGCGTGGTGGATCTCTTGGCCGGCTCCCGGGAGACCTTCTGGGCGGATCACGGCACCGAACTGATCCTCGTTGCGATCTTCATCCTGCTCATCCGTCCCGCCATCGAAGCCGTGGGCGTGCTGCTGCTCAACAACGGCATCCTGCCGAACTTCGGTACGCTGATCCGCTGGCGTGCGCACCGTCATGTCCTGCGCCAGTCTGTCGGCTGGTTCGAGAACGATTTCGCCGGCCGGATCGCGAACCGCATCATGCAAACACCGCCGGCCGCGGGCGAGGTGGTCTTCCAGGTCTTCGACGCGATCGCCTATTCGTTGGCCTACATGCTTGGCGCAGCGCTTCTGCTGTCGGCGGCCGATCCAAGACTGATGCTGCCGCTTGCGATCTGGTTCGTGCTCTATGCGGCGTTGGTTCGCTGGACGGTGACGCGCGTCGGGCCGGCCGCGCAGGCCGCGTCGGATGCCCGGTCGATGCTTACCGGCCGTGTCGTCGACAGCTACACCAACGTCCATTCGGTCAAGATGTTCGCGCATCACGACCGGGAGCTGGCCTATGCCAAAGAGACCATCGACCGCACCCGCGCGACCTTCCAGGTGGAGATGCGGATCTTCACGCTGATGGACCTCATGCTCATGGTGGTGAACGGATTTCTGATCGTGGGTGTCGTGGGGTGGGCGATCCTGCTCTGGATCCAGGGCACGGCAAGCGTCGGGGCGGTGGCCGCGGCCTCCGCGCTGGTACTGCGGCTGAATGCCATGACCGGCTGGATCATGTGGGCGCTGACCAACTTCTTCCAGCAGCTCGGGGTGGTCGCCGAAGGGATGGAAACCATCGCCCAGCCGATCGATCTCGTCGACGCGTCGGGCGCCAAGCCCCTGCGGCTCGAGCAGGGCGAGATCCGGCTCGAGAACCTGTCGCATCACTACGGCCGTCCGTCCGGCGGGCTCGACGACATCAGCATGACGATCCGGCCGGGGGAAAAGGTCGGGCTGATTGGGCGGTCCGGTGCGGGCAAATCGACTTTGGTCAAGCTGCTTCTGCGGTTCTACGACCCGGAGAAGGGCCGCATCCTGATCGACGGGCAGAACACATCGCTGGTCACTCAGGACAGCCTGCGTTTGAATATCGGCATGGTGCAGCAGGACAGCTCGCTGCTGCACCGGTCGGTGCGCGACAACATCCTCTACGGTGCGCCACTCGCAACCGAAGAGCAGATGGTCGGGGCCGCGAAGCAGGCCCAGGCGCACGAGTTCATTCTGGACTTGAGTGATCCGGAAGGCCGCACGGGGTACAACGCGCATGTGGGGGAGCGGGGTGTCAAGCTCTCCGGCGGTCAGCGTCAGCGGATCACGCTGGCGCGGGTGATCCTCAAGGATGCACCGATCCTGCTGCTGGACGAAGCGACGAGTGCGCTCGACAGCGAGGTCGAAGCCGCGATCCAGGACACGCTCTACGGCATGATGGAGGGCAAGACGGTCATCGCAATCGCGCACCGGCTTTCTACCATTGCGCGAATGGACCGAATCCTGGTTCTCGATCACGGACGCATCGTGGAAGAGGGCACGCATGACGCGCTTTTGGCGCAGCGCGGACTATATGCCGGGTTCTGGGCCCGCCAATCCGGCGGGTTCCTGTTGACGGAAGAACAAGAGGCCGCGGAATGAAGCCGCAAGACTGGATCGATCCTTTCGCTCACGCGGAGACACCCCCGCCGAGGACGTTGGCTGCGTTTTTCGGCTGGGCTCTCCGGGGAACCTGGGCACCCTTGACGCTGGCGGGCCTCATTTCGATTTCCGGCGGCATTCTCGAGGTGCTGGCGGCGAAGATCCTCGGCGATCTGATCGACGCCACCGAAGCATCCGGTCCGAACGGTTTCTTCAACGAGCAGACCTGGCTGCTGATCGTCTCGTTGATCTTCTTCATCGTGCTGCGGCCCGTCATTTTTGGGGCCAACGCCTTCATGCAGTCGGTTGTGATCCAGCCCAACCTGCTGAACCTCACGTTGTCACGGCTGCACCGCTACACGCTGGGGCAGTCGGTGACGTTCTTCGACAACGATTTCGCCGGCCGGATCGCCCAGAAGGAGATGCAGACCGCCACGGCGCTCAACGATGTGGTGATCGAGACGATCCAGACGGTTCTTTTTGCGTCTGCGAGTGTTCTGGGCGCGCTCTGGATGGTGACGGCGATCGACTGGCGCATCGGGGTGCCGCTGGCGGCCTGGCTCATCGGCTACGGCTTCTTCATCCGCTACTACATCCCGCGCGTGCGCAAACGCTCGAAGGCACGGGCGGAGGCGCGCGCAAATGTGACCGGCCAGATTGTCGATACGGTCACGAACATCAAGACGGTGAAGCTTTTCGCGCATTCCGATCACGAGGATCGCGCCGCGCTGGGCGCCATGGGCCGCTACCGTGACCGCTTCATGGAATTCGGCTACCTTGCGGCGGGCTTCCGCTTCTGGCTGATGACGCTGGCCGGGCTGGTGCCTGTCCTTCTGGTCGGCGCGGCGCTTCTCTTCTGGTCGCAGGGCACCGTGACGGCGGGCGAAATCGTGGCGACCGGCACCGTCGCGATCCGGCTCGCGCAGATGACCGGCTGGGTCAGCTTCACGCTGATGGGAATCTATTCCAATGTCGGCGAGGTCGAGGACGGCATCCGCACGCTGACGCCGCGGACACATCTGCTCGATGCGCCGGAAGCGAAGCCGTTGCAGGTGGATGCCGGCCAGATCGACTTCGAAGGCCTGAGCTTTGGCTACGGGCGCGACATCGGCGGTGTCTGGGACGTTTCCTTGACCGTGAAACCGGGAGAGAAACTTGGAATCGTGGGCGCTTCGGGTGCAGGGAAATCCACGTTGGTGGCACTGCTTCTGAGGCTTTACGACCCCGAACGTGGCCGCATCCTGATCGACGGCCAGGATATCGGACGCGTGACACAGGACAGTCTGCGCAAGAAGATCGGGATGGTCACGCAGGATACGGCGATGTTCAACCGATCGGCCCGCGACAACATCCTTTACGGGCGGCCCGACGCGTCGGAGGAGGACCTGATCGCCGCCGCGGAACAGGCGGAGGCGGATCTCTTCATTCAGGATCTGCAGGACCACCTCGGCCGCGAGGGGTACGAGGCGCATCTGGGCGAACGCGGGGTGAAGCTGTCGGGCGGCCAGCGGCAGCGCATTGCGCTTGCCCGCGCCATCGTGAAGGATGCGCCGATCCTGGTGCTGGACGAGGCGACCAGCGCCTTGGACAGCGAGGTCGAGGCCTCGATCCAGGAGGCGCTGCACAACGTGATGGAGGGCAAGACCGTGCTGGCGATCGCGCACCGTTTGTCCACGCTGTCCGAGATGGACCGGCTGATCGTTCTGGACCGGGGCCGGATCGTGGAGCAGGGCACGCATGACCAGCTTCTGAATCGCGGCGGGCTCTACGCGAACTACTGGCACCGCCAGTCCGGTGGTTTCATCCGGACCGAGGCGGCCGAGTAGTCGGTCACGCCGATGCCGGAGGTCACGATCACTGCGCTGGGGCGGCAGGGCGACGGGATCGCCGATGGCCCGATCTTCGTGCCCCGCGCGCTTCCGGGCGAACGGGTGTCAGGGAGGCTCGAAGGCGACCGCCTGGCGGATGTGCGCATCCTCGAGCCGTCGCCACACCGTGTCACGCCGCCCTGCCGGCATTTCAGGACCTGCGGCGGGTGCCAGATGCAACATGCGTCGGACAACGTGGTCGCTGACTGGAAAGGCGCGATTGTGGCCGAGGCGCTTGAGGCGCAAGGTCTGACCCCGGCGATTCGCGGCGTCGACACCTCTCCCGACCGGAGCCGTCGACGGGCTCGATTTTCGGCACGGCGCTCCAAATCCGGCGCACTGGCGGGGTTTCACGGACGGAACTCTCATACGATCGTCGATATTGCGGACTGTCCATTGCTGGCACCGAAGCTGGCGCAGGGACCGGATCTTGCCAGAGCGCTTGCAATCCGCGGGGCCAGCCGACGGGAGGAACTGACGGTCATGTGCACCGTGACGCTCGATGGACTGGATGTCTCGGTAGAGGGCGGGAAGCCCCTGGACCGCGCGTTGCGGGTCGAGCTGCCGCAGATCGCGGCGCGCTTCGGCGTAGCACGGCTGAGCTGGGACGGGGAGATGGTGGCGCAATCGGCGGCACCTCGGCATCGGATCGGACGGGCCGAAGTGAAACTGCCACCAGGCGCATTTCTGCAGGCCACCGACCATGGCGAAGCATGTCTGCAGGATTGCGTGATGCAGGCGACCGAAGGCGCCCACCGGGTCGTGGATCTATTCGCGGGATGCGGGACCTTTTCCCTGCGCCTCGCGGAACGGGGTCCGGTGGCGGCGGTGGAGGGCGACAGGCTCATGACCGAAGCGCTCCAGCAGGGCGCCAACCACGCCGCGCTGCCGTTCCCGGTTCGCGCCGTGACGCGCGATCTCTACAACGATCCGCTTGGTGCGGAGGAACTCGACGCATTCGATGCGGTCGTGCTGGATCCGCCGCGCGCCGGTGCCGCCGCCCAGGTCGCGGAGCTTGGAAGGTCGCGCGTTCCGGTCGTGGCGTACGTCTCCTGCGATCCTGCGAGCTTTGCCCGGGACGCGTCGGCGCTGACCGAAGGTGGCTTCCAACTCGATTGGGTGCAGGTGGTCGATCAATTCCGCTGGTCCCCCCACACGGAACTTGCGGCCCGCCTGTCACGACCGCATAAGCGGGGCAAATGACACGAGGGGCGCATGACGTTTCGAGAGGGGATTGCCAATTGGCTGGACCGTCCGTCGGTCCGAAATTTCATCGTCGGCGTCATTCTGTTCAATGCCGTGGTTCTGGGGCTGGAGACATCCGACACCGTGATGTCGCGCTTCGGCTGGTTGATCCATTTCCTCGATTCCGCGTGCCTGACGATCTTCGTCGTCGAGATCCTGCTCAAGCTGGTGGCGCAGGATATGCGTTTCTTTCGGAGCGGCTGGAACGTCTTCGACTTCGTGATCGTGGGCATCGCGCTGGTTCCCGCCGCGCAAAGCCTGTCGGTGTTGCGGGCGTTGCGAATCCTCAGGGTGCTGCGCGTCGTCTCGGCGGCACCGCGGCTTCGGCGCGTCGTCGAGGGGTTCGTGCAGGCGCTGCCCGGCATGGGCTCGGTCTTCCTGCTGATGGCGATCGTCTTCTATATCGGGTCGGTCATCGCGACCAAGCTCTTCGGCGACGCCTTTCCGGAGTGGTTCGGGGACTTGGGTCTTTCGGCCTATTCGCTGTTTCAGATCATGACATTGGAATCCTGGTCGATGGGCATCGTGCGCCCGGTGATGGAAGTCTTTCCCTATGCATGGGTTTTCTTCGTGCCCTTCATCATGGTCACGACATTTGCGGTGGTGAACCTGCTTGTCGGGTTGATCGTCAACTCGATGCAGGACGCCCATCAGGAGGACAGCCGGGAAGAGACGGGCAACTACCGCGACGAGGTTCTGCGCCGTCTGGAGGCGATTGAGAGGCGGTTGCCCGATCAGGAGCCCCTGTCACGCAGCCAGGAGTGACGCCGAAATTTTTCTGGGCGAACGACCCCAAATGATGGTATCTCATGCAAAAAATTGTGCAGGAAAAGAGAACAGGCAAATGCTAAGACGGCAGTTCGTGAACGGCGCACTCTGCGTCACGGCGACCGCAATGGTCGGCGCATGTACCCCCAGCAAGTTTCAACGGTACGATGGTCCGCAAGTGACTCATGTGGTCGTCAACAAGACGGATCGGCGATTGTATCTGCTCCACAACAACCAGATCCTCGAAGACTACGACATCGGGTTGGGTTTTGCGCCGCAGGGACATAAGCAGGTCCAGGGCGACGGCCGCACGCCGGAAGGGACATACCTCATCGACCGGCGCAACCCCAACAGCAGCTACCACCTGTCGATCGGGATCTCCTACCCCAATCGCGTTGATGCGGAGAAGGCGCGCGCCATCGGCAAGTCACCGGGCGGGGATATCTTCATCCACGGCCAGGATCACAAAGCGCGGCGTCGCACCAACAAGGGTGATTGGACACACGGGTGCATCGCGGTGTCCAACAAGGAAATGGAGCGGATCTATGCCATGGTGCGTAACGGAACGCCAATTACCATCAATCCTTGAGATTGGGCTTCCGGGGCTCCGGCAGGTCACACGGCATCAGGTGCCGACGATCAGCATCCACCAGATCTTGCCATTTCTTTCCTGATACCAGGAAAAACCCATGCGGCGCGCGCTTCGATCCAGGATGACACGGCGCGTGTCCGGTTGGTCCATCCAGGCACCCAAGGTCTCGAGTTCTGTCTCGTAGGTCTCGGAGATATTCTCACCGATCAACTCGCCATCGAACCCGGTGCGCCGGACCCGGTCGATGGGAGAAGACCCGTCCGAACCGAAATGCCAAGGCCGGTTCTGGTTCGACATGTCCTGCGAATGCGTTGCCGCGGCTGCCGTCAGGTTCGAGTCGAGGGTCAGAGGTGCCGCGCCGGCCGCCTGGCGCAAGGAGTTCACCGAGTCGAGCATGCGGAACTGGATCCGGTCGCTATCTCCGGACCGGATGTTGTAGACCTTCGGCAGAGGTCTTCCATCACTGCCAAGCTGCGGTGGCGAGACCGGAGCGCAGGCAACCAGGGCGATCAAAACGGCTGACAGGATCGAGACGACACGCAACATTCGGGGCAGTACTCCAATCGGTTCCGCGGTGCCTTACACAAGGCCGGACGGCAACACAAACGCACATCTTCATCATTCGGCAAGCTAACGCCAGTTTGATTTGCAACTGGCGACATCCGAACTTAGTTTGTTGGCCAAGTTAGCGAGCATCAATACGGACGAGGCGCATGAAGATCTCTGATTCCATCAAACACACCCGTCGGGGCTTCTTGGCAACGTCTGCGGCTTTCCTTTCGGCACCGGCAATTGCGCAGACGGCATCGGGCGTGAACAGCGCCAATACGACGGAAGTCGACAGGGAACTGACGGAATCCGTGCGCCGCAATATTTCGAGCTTTCGCACCTTGGATTGGCAACCGTACTTCAGTGATCTGAATAAGGGCGCCATCCTGGTGGATATCGACAGTCGCGCCGTGCATTACTGGTCCGCAGATCAATCGGTGTACAAGCTCTACCCGTCGAGCGTGCCATTGACCGACGAGTTGACGCGCCGCGGTCGCACCCAGGTCGTCCTCAAGGATCCCGAGCCGGATTGGCGTCCGACCCCGTCGATGAAGGAGCGGAATCCGGAATGGCCGGACTATATCGGTCCCGGCCCCGACAATCCGCTCGGCACCCGCGCGCTGCACCTGAGTTGGCAGTACTATCGCATCCACGGCACGCACGATACGCGCAAGATCGGACGTCGCTCCTCGAACGGCTGCATCGGCCTCTACAACGAGCACATCGAGGAACTTTACGGGATGGCGCAGGTCGGGACGCAAGTGTTGCTAATTTGACAACCTTTGGTCGCCAGTGGGGTGATCGGCGTTAAACGCATTTGCAATGGCGAATTTTTGCTGCCTATAAACGGCTTACGAGGTAAGTCTACGTGCACTTCGAATTCGTTCGTGGTGCGCCCACTGGAGGTTAATATGAAGAAACTCGTTCTCGCCGCCGCACTGACCGCTTCCGCGTCCACCGCATTTGCAGGTGGCGTGGCAGAGCCGATCATCGAACAACCCGTTGTCGTCGAGGAAACCACTGGTTCCTCGGCAGGCATCGTCATTCCGCTGATCCTGCTGGCACTGCTGATTGCAGCGCTGGCCGACTAAGTCGTCCGGCAGCAAGCAATTGAAAAAGGCGGTGCTGCAAGGCGCCGCCTTTTTTGCTGCCGCGGCTGCTGTTCGGTTTGATGAAGCCTGAGCCGAATATCGGTATTTTCAGCGCTGACAATACGTGCAGCGAACCAGCAAATTAATGGGCGTGCCTGCCATCTAGTCGAGCCAACCCTTGAGGTTGTCCTCGATCACGGATGAGAGCGCCTTGATGTGCGCGGCATCATCGTTCAGGCACGGCACGTAGGTGAACTGCTCCCCTCCCGCGTGCTCGAAGCTTTCGCGGATCTCTTCGTTGATCTCTTCCAGCGTCTCGATGCAATCGGCTGAAAAGGCGGGCGCGCACACGGCAATCTTCTTGTTGCCTTGTTCGGCAAGTCGCGCGACCTCCTCGACGGTATATGGCTTCAGCCATTCCTCCGGCCCGAAACGGGACTGGAACGTCGTCGTGATTTCGGTGTCGTCCCAGCCCAGCCGCTCCTTGAGCAGCCGCGTCGTCTTCTGGCACTGGCAATGGTAGGGATCGCCTTCCAGAAGGTACCGCTTGGGCACGCCGTGATAGGAGCACACCAGGATATCGGGACGGTCGTCGAGCTTGGCATAAGCCGTCTCGATCGAGCGGGCCAGAGCATCGATGTAGAGCGGATGATCGTAGTAAGGCCCGACCGTGCGGGTCGACGGCTGCCACTTTTCGTCCATCAGAGCCCGGAAGAATTGATCATTGGCAGTGGCGGATGTCGCGCCGGCATAATGCGGGTAAAGCGGGAAAAACAGGATCTTGTGGCAGCCTGCAGCCACCATCTGCTGCACCTTCGACTTGGTGGAGGGATTGCCGTAGCGCATGCAGAAATCGACCATGACCTGGTCGCCATATCGCGCGTTCATCATCTCCGTGATCTTGGTCGTCTGGTCCTTCGTGATGGTCATCAATGGACTTTCGCCCTTGTCGTGGTTCCAGATCGACTTGTAGGCCTCTCCGCTGGAAAACGGCCGTTTCGACAGGATGATCAACTGGAGAAGCGGCTGCCAGATCCAGGGGGAGTAGTCGATCACGCGCTTGTCCGACAGGAATTCGTTCAGGTAGCGCCGCATCGACCAATAGTCGAAATTGTCCGGCGTGCCCAGATTGGCGAGCAGGACGCCGACGCGGGCCGGCGGCAGTTCCGGGTGGTCTGCATCGGCATGTACGGGCCGCACGGCCTTCTTGGTGGCATCAAGCATCATGGTGTCCAGCATACTGGTGTGAGTGTCCAGATAAACGCATTTGTGAGGAGGTCAATCTGGCAGCGGCGTTTCGTCCGTTCCCAGCGCATCGGCCAGCCGGGTACGCGCCGACCCTGGTCGCAGCGGTTTCGGCTGACTGTCGGCAGGCGCCCAGCCGGTCAGGACAAGAAGTTCGAAACTGGCGCGCAGGGCTTTCTGATCTCCGGGGAAATGCTCCGCATAGAGGTCCGCCGCCCGCCGGAAGAGACCCGGCCGGGTCATGTGGCGGTCGCGCGCAGCCAGCGCATTCGCCTCGCCCATGTGCCGCAGGTCCAGCATCAGACGGTCGAGGCTGTCGTACTCCGCGGTGACATTGATGGCGTCTGCGACGGGCAAGGCGAAACCGCCACGTTGGAGCAAGCGCTCCCAGATCCCGGATGTCCGCCATCGGCAGAACACGTGGCGACAGTCCGCCGCGCGCAGCGGTTTCTGTTTGCGAAAGACAGCTCCGCAATTCGTTCAGCGTCCGGCCGCCCGGCAGAATCGCCAGAAGCAACCCGTCCGGCACCAGCGCACGCCGGCACTGGATCAGTTGACCGACCGGATCGTTTGCCCAGTGCAGCGCCATGGCATGAACCACGAGGTCATGCTGACCCGGCCCCAGATCGAGCGTCTCGGCGTCCTCGACCATCTTGGCCCCGGGGACCACGTCGGACCAACGGTGCACGTGACCCGTCACGATTGCAGGTTTTGTAAACGCCTTCTTAACCATGGACAGGCGATCCTCGATCTCGCCCTGCGCCAGATCGTGCAGAAACATCGCATCGTCGCGCGTGCGGGCCCGATTGCGGGTCAGCGCGGCACGATCGCACAACATGGGGGCGGTAGGCGAAGACATGGGATGCCTTGTAGAATGCTCCGACAGCAGGTTCAAACCGCCTTGCAGGTTCTTTTTCCGCCCAGCTGCGCCGGGTGCGGCGGTTTGGTGGAGAGCGACTTTGGTCTTTGTGGTGCGTGCTGGCGCGAGTTGCCACTGATTTCCGGACCCGTCTGCGAGACCTGCGGCGTCCCGGTGATCGGCGGCGGACTCGAGCGACTCGGCACAATGCGATGATTGCCTGCGGATCGCCCGGCCCTGGCACCGCGGGCGCGCGGCGATGCGGTACCGCGGCATGGGACGCAAGCTGGTGCTCGCGCTCAAGCACGGGGACCGTCAGGACATCGCGGTGACGGCGAGCACGGTGGCTGGCGCGGGCCGCGCAGCCCTTGGTGGCCGAGGATACGGTCCTTGTGCCGATCCCTCTGCACTGGTCGCGAATGATCAAGCGCCGCTACAACCAGTCGGCGCTTCTGGTGAAGCGCGTGGCGCCGAAACTTGGCTGCGATGTTGCGCTCGACGCCCTCGTGCGCCCGCGGCGGACGCAGCCGCTCGAGCGCGTGACGCTGGACGAACGGTTCGCACGGCTTTCGGGGGCGATTTCGGTTCATCCTGGGCGCGCGCCGAAACTGGCCGGTCGCCATGTCGTGATCGTGGACGACGTGATGACCAGCGGGGCCACGTTGGGCGCCGCGACCGAAGCCTGCCTTGCGGCCGGCGCGCGGCAAGTCGACGTGCTGGTACTGGCAAGGGTCTGCAAGGACGACTAGATACAGTCCAAACGCAATGTCTTTGGGGGAACCCATGAAACCGGTTGAAATCTATACTTCGCCGCTGTGCGGCTTTTGTCATGCAGCCAAACGCCTGCTGTCCCAGAAAGGTGTGAGCTTTTCCGAAATCGACGTTCTGGCCGACCCCTCGCGCAAGCCGGAAATGATCGAACGCGCCAGCGGACGGCGGACCGTACCGCAAATCTTCGTCGGAGACACTCATGTGGGCGGCTGTGACGAACTCTATGATCTGGAGCGGAGCGGCAAGCTCGACCCGATGCTGGGCGCCTGATGCGCGGCGCGCTGCTGCAGCTCAACGCGTCGGACGACCCGGTCGAGAACCTCGAGACCGTGCAAGCTATGGTGTCCGAAGCCGTGGATCGGGGCGCGGAATTCGTTCTGACGCCCGAGGTGAGCAATTGCGTGTCGCTGAACCGAGGCCACCAGCGCGATGTGCTGCGGCTGCCGCAGGACGACCAGACGCTGGCGGGCTTTCGGGATACTGCAAGAGCGCATGCTGTCTGGCTTCTTGCGGGGTCTCTCGCGGTCAAGACTGACGATCCGGACGGCCGCTTTGCCAACCGGTCGTTTCTGATCGATCCAGACGGTGCGGTTCGCGCCGAGTACGACAAGATTCACATGTTCGACGTGGATATCGATGCCGAGGAATCGTTCCGGGAGAGTAACGGGTATCGGCCCGGAACGCGCGCGGTCGTTGCAGATACGCCTTTTGGCCGGGTTGGGCTGTCCGTCTGCTACGATATGCGTTTTCCCAAGCTCTATCAGGCGCTGGCACGCGCGGGCGCGCGGATCCTGACCGTGCCCTCGGCGTTTTCGCCGGTGACCGGCGCGGCCCATTGGCATAGCCTTCTGCGTGCGCGGGCCATCGAAACGGGATGTTTCGTGCTCGCCCCGGCACAGACGGGCACCCATCGCGCCAAGTCCGGCAAACCTCGCAAGACCTACGGGCACTCACTCGTGGTTTCCCCTTGGGGCGAAGTTCTCCTCGATGCGGGCACCGAGCCGGGCGTTTATATGTTTGATCTGGAACTGAATTCCGTCGATGATGTGCGCCGCAGGGTTCCGTCCCTGCAGAACGCGCGCGAGTTTGACGGACCGGAATGAGCTCGGATCTCAACAATGCTCTTGTCATCGCACTCTTCAGCGAAGTGCTGGCCGCCGATCAGGTCATTCGCCACAGGTTGAGCCGGGTGCTGCCGAAGGGGATGGAGGTTTCGCATTTCTCCGTCCTCAACCACCTTGCGCGGAACGCCGAAGAGAAGAGCCCGGCACAACTCGCCAACACATTCGGCGTCACCCGCGGGGCCATGAGCAACACGCTTTCGAAACTGGAATGGGCGGGCTATGTGCACATCCGTCCCGATTGGGACGATGCGCGCCGGAAGATGGTGGCGATCAGCCCGGCCGGCCGCGCGGCGCGCGACCAGGCGATCAACTCCATTGCCCCGTTGGTCAACGATGCCGTCAACGATCTTGGCGCGGACGAGGTGCGACGTGCGCTGCCTGTCCTGCGTGCGCTGCGGTCGCAGATGGCGCCGGAGACCTGAGTCCGTTTACGCGGGTTTCACCGCGGCCGTCACGTAATTCACGCTCAAGTCGCGCGCAGAGATCGACCAGCTCCAGCTGATCGGATTGAAGACGAAGCCTTTCCGGTCCACCGGCGTCAGGCCCGCTTGCTCCATCAGCTTGAACAGTTCGTCGGGCGTGATGAACTTCCGCCACTCATGCGTGCCCTTGGGCAGCCAGCGCATGACCTGCTCGGCGCCGATGATCGCCATGACGTAGCTTTTGGAATTGCGATTGATGGTGGAGCAGATGTGGAGCCCGCCCGGCTTCAGAAGCTGCCGGCAGGCCGTCAGGTAGGTCAGCGGGTCGGAGACATGCTCGACGACTTCCATGTTCAGCACGGCGTCGAATTGCTCGCCGTCCGCCGCCAGCGCCTCGGCCGTGGTGTGGCGGTAGTCGATCTCCAATTCCGACTGCTCGGCATGCAGCTGCGCCACGGGAATGTTGCGCTCCGCCGCGTCGGCGCCGACGACAGTCGCGCCGAGCCGTGCCATCGGTTCGCACAGAAGGCCGCCACCGCATCCGATGTCGAGAATGCGCAGACCTGCGAACGGAGATTTCCCGCTCAGATCCCTGTCGAATTCTGCGGCGATCTGACGCGTGATGTAGTCCAGCCGGCAGGGGTTGAGCATGTGCAACGGCTTGAATTTTCCGTCCGGATCCCACCATTCGGCGGCCATTGCCTCGAATTTTGCGATTTCTCCTGCGTCAACCGTGTTTTGTTGCGCTTGCATTCCAAGTTCCATGTGCTCTTTTGCGATTTGCATTCTATATAGGCCGGAAATGGACAAGTACCCGGATCAAAAGCGCGCAGCTCAGTACCTCTACCCGCCCGTGGACCCGTTCGATCAGCGCATGGTCGATGTCGGCGACGGCCACAAGCTCTATGTCGAGCAATGCGGCAATTCGGAGGGCATTCCGGTCGTGGTGCTGCATGGCGGTCCGGGCGGCGGGTGCAGCCCGGCCATGCGGCGGTATTTCGACCCCGAGCACTACCGCGTGATTCTGTTCGACCAGCGCGGGTGCGGGCGGTCGCGGCCACATGCGAGCGTCGCGCACAACACGACCTGGCACCTCGTCGCCGACATCGAATATCTGCGCACCACGTTCGAGATCGACGACTGGATCGTCTTCGGCGGAAGCTGGGGCGCGACGCTAGCCCTCGTTTATGCGCAGACCCACCCGGAACATGTGCGCCACCTGGTTCTGCGTGGCGTCTTCCTCGCCACGCAGCGGGAGCTCGACTGGTTCTATGGCGGCGGCGCGGGAAAGTTCTGGCCCGACAACTGGCAAAAGTTCCTTCATCCGATCCCGGAGGAGGAGCGCGGCGATCTGATCGCGGCCTATCACAAGCGCCTGTTCTGCGGCGACCTGATGGTTGAATCGCGGTGTGCGCGGGCCTGGGCGGCCTGGGAAAACGCGCTGGCGTCGTTCCATTCGACCGGGACCATGGGCGAGAGCCCCGGAGAATATGCACGCGCCTTCGCCCGCCTGGAGAATCATTATTTCACCAATCGCGCGTTCCTCAACAAGGACGGGCAGATCCTGGAGGATATGGACCGGATCGCGCATATTCCGGGTATCATCGTGCAGGGTCGGTATGACATGATCTGCCCGCCCGAGGCGGCGTGGAACCTGAAGCAACGCTGGCCCGCCGCGGAACTGAAGCTGGTGCACAAGGCCGGGCACGCCTTGTCCGAACCGGGAATAAGTGCGGAACTGGTACGCGAGATGGACAGGTTGGCGCAGTCATGACCCGGATCGACCGCCGCGCGCTTTTCGCCACCGGTTCGGTAGCCGCGCTGCTGGCGGCGGTCGGCGTGTCCGCGGACGCGCGTCCCGCCCGCGGCGGCCATTTGCGTGCGGCATTATCGGGAGGCGATCGCGCCGAAAGCTGGCTGCACGTCCCCGGCGGGCGTTTCCTGCAGGCAGCGCGGAACGCAATCTTCGAATCGCTGACCGAAGTCGCGCCGGACGGGACGCTGCAACCGGCATTGGCGCCGAGTTGGCACGGGTCCGGCGATGGACGGGTGTGGGAGTTTCGTCTGCGTGAAGACGTGGTTTTCCACGACGGATCACCCCTGCGACAGTCGGATGCCGTGGCGTCGTTGCGGGCGTTCGGTATGAACGCCGAAGGTGGTGACCTGATCACCGTGCGTCTGCCCGAACCCGACAGCGCGTTTCCGTTCCGGCTGGCCCGCGACGGTGTTGCCATTTTCAAAGCCGAAGAATTGGCGGACGGGACGCCGGTCACCGGGACGGGCCTCTACCGGATCCGGCGGTTCGACACCGGCCGTGGGTTCCTCGGCGAACGGGTGGAGACGCACCGCAAGGACGGCGCCGCGGGTTGGTTCGATACGGTCGAATTGGTCGCGATCTCGGACGAGGCGGTGCGGGCCGAGGCCGTGCGGGACGGAATCGTCGACGTGGCCGACATCCGAAGCCCGCATGACCTTGCGGAGCGTCCGGATGTACGACTGATGCCTGGAAATGGCACGGTCGGTGCCGCGTTGCGCAAGTGCATCCATCACCAGCCGAGAACGGGCCAAAGCCCGCTCGACGACATGCGCTTCGTGGAGCGGTGGTGGGCGGCGACCTGATTTTCACTTGCAGAGTCGGAGAGCGATGCGTATATCGCCCTCAACAGCGGCGCGTCGGGGTCCAAACCCGAGGCTCCACCGGCGAGTTGTGACGGGCCGCGCGCCCGTTTTTTTGTGTCTGGACCTCATGTCGAACGACTTGATTGCCAAAGCCGCCATCGATCGCCGCCTGGCCGAAATCATCGGCCCGGTGCTTGAGGATATGGGATATGAGCTCGTGCGGGTGCGGCTGATGAGCGGCAAGAGCACGACGCTGCAGGTCATGGCCGACAAGCCCGATGGCGGGATCGAGGTCGACGATTGCGCGGAGATCTCGACGATGCTCAGCGCCACGCTGGATGTGGAGGACCCGATCCTCGACGCCTACACGCTGGAGGTGTCGTCGCCGGGGATCGACCGGCCACTGACCCGGCTCAAGGATTTCGACACGTTCGAGGGGTACGACGCGAAGATCGAGACGGCCGAAATGATCGACGGTCGGCGCCGCTTCAAGGGCGTGCTGGCCGGCATCGACGGCGACGAGGTGCTGATCAATGTCGATGAAGGCACCATCGGGCTGAAATTCGAGTGGTTGAGCGACGCCAAGCTGGTGCTGACCGACGACCTGATCAAGGACATGCTGCGGCGGCGCAAGGCGGCCGGGCAGCCTCGAACGAAGACGCATTTGACGAGATCGAGGCCGACGGGCCAGAGGAGGATCACTGAATGTCCATTACATCCGCCAATCAGCTTGAACTGCTGCAGACTGCCGAGGCCGTCGCGCGCGAAAAGATGATCGACCCCACGCTCGTGATCGAGGCGATGGAGGAAAGTCTCGCCCGCGCGGCCAAGAGCCGGTACGGCGCCGAAATGGATATCCGCGTGTCGATCGACCGCAAGACCGGGCGCGCGAGGTTCACCCGCGTCCGCACGGTGGTCGAGGAGGAAGAGCTCGAGAACTACCAGGCGGAGTTCACGGTCGAACAGGCGAAGCAGTACATGGACGATCCCAAGGTCGGCGACACCTTCGAGGAGGAAGTGCCGCCGGTCGAGATGGGCCGCATCGCCGCGCAGTCGGCCAAGCAGGTGATCCTGCAGAAGGTCCGCGAGGCCGAGCGCGACAAGCAGTTCGAGGAATACAAGGACCGCATCGGCACGATCATCAACGTCCTCGTCAAGCGCGAGGAATATGGCAACGTCGTGGTCGACCTGAACCCCGGCGAGGGCGTGCTGCGCCGCAACGAGAAGATCGGGCGCGAGAGCTATCGCCCCGGCGACCGCATCCGCTGCTTCATCAAGGATGTGCGGCGCGAACAGCGCGGCCCGCAGATCTTCTTGTCGCGCACCGCGCCGGAATTCATGGCCGAGCTCTTCAAGATGGAGGTGCCGGAGATCTATGACGGCATCATCGAGATCAAGGCCGTGGCCCGCGACCCGGGCAGCCGGGCGAAGATCGCGGTCATAAGCTACGACAGTTCCATCGACCCGGTCGGTGCCTGCGTGGGCATGCGCGGCAGCCGCGTGCAGGCGGTGGTGAACGAGTTGCAGGGCGAAAAGATCGACATCATCCCGTGGAACGATGACCAGCCAACCTTTCTGGTGAACGCGCTGCAACCGGCGGAAGTGTCGAAAGTGGTTCTGGACGAGGAGGCCGGCAAGATCGAGGTCGTCGTTCCGGAGGAGCAGCTGTCGCTCGCCATCGGTCGGCGTGGCCAGAACGTGCGGCTGGCGTCGCAGCTGACGGGCCTCGATATCGACATCATGACAGAGGAAGAGGAGAGCCAGCGCCGGCAGGCCGAGTTCGAGGAGCGCACGAAGCTCTTCATGGACACGCTGGATCTGGACGAATTCTTCGCGCAGCTGCTCGTCGCGGAGGGCTTCACCAACCTCGAAGAGGTCGCCTATGTCGAGCAGGACGAGCTGCTTGTGATCGACGGTGTGGATGAAGGCACGGCGGCGGAGCTTCAGGCCCGTGCCCGTGACTGGCTCGAGGCGCAGGCCGCCAAGGCGCTGGAAAACGCGCGAGCCATGGGTGTCGAGCAGAGCCTTATTGATTTCGAGGGGCTCAGCCCCCAAATGGTTGAGGCATTGGCAAAGGACGGCGTGAAGACGCTTGAGGACTTTGCCACCTGCGCCGACTGGGAACTGGCCGGAGGCTGGACGACCGTCGACGGGGAGCGCGTCAAGGATGACGGTCTGCTCGAACCATTCGACGTCTCCTGGAAGAAGCGCAGAACATGGTGATGACGGCGCGTATCCTGCTGGGCTGGGTCGATCCTGCCGATCTGGAAGCGGACGAGGAAGATGCCGGAGAGCTGGAAGGCGAGGGGGGCGGAGGTCTGATCAAGGACCTTTGGAGTTATGTCACGTGGGTCGAGGTGGACAAGCCAAGGACCGGGAGCGATGGTCCGGAGCGGAAGTGCCTGGTCACCGGTGAGGTGCACCCGAAGTCGGAGTTGATCCGGTTTGTGGGCAGGTCCGGACGGGACGGTCGTTCCCGATATTGCCGCCAAGCTGCCGGGGCGCGGATTTTACGTGACGGCGGACCGTGGGGACGCTGGAGAAGGCGGTGGCGAAAAACCTGTTCTCGCGCGGAGCCAAGGCGCCGGTGAAGGTCGACGGACGGGCTGGTGGACGAAGTGGAACGGCAACTTGCCAGCCGCGTGGTGAACCTGATCAGTCTGGCCCGCAAGTCGGGTGACGCGGTCGCCGGATATGAGAAGGTCAAGTCGTGGCTTGATCGCGAAGAGGCAAGGGTGCTGATCCAGGCGACAGATGGATCGGCGCGCGGGAAAACGAAGCTGAGTACACCCTACAAGGGAAACTATATCGGCTGGCTAACCGCGGATGAGTTGGGTTTGGCATTCGGACGCCAAACTGTGATACATGGGGCGCTGGGCTCTGGCGGACTCTGGACAACGTGTTGTAGAGGAAGCCCAACGGCTGAAGGGCATGCGCCTCGGCAATGACGTGGAGACGCGTCGGGAAGGAAAAAAGGCTTGATGAGCGATACGGACGGTAAAAAGCCTCTTGGTCTGCGCGGCGGTTCTCGGTCGGGCAATGTAAAGCAGAGCTTTAGCCACGGCCGGACCAAGAACGTGGTGGTCGAAACAAAACGCAAGCGTGTCGTGGTCCCCAAGCCAGGCGCGACCAAACCGGCGTCGCCTTCGGGCGGGCAGAAGGGCGATCCGTCTCGCAGGCCTGCGGGCATTTCCGATGCGGAAATGGACCGTCGTCTGAAGGCCGTTCAGGCCGCGAAGGCGCGCGAGGTCGAGGAGACAGCCCAGCGCGAAGCCGAAGAGCGCGAGCGCCAGGAAGATCGTGACCGCCGCCGCGCTGAACAGGAGGCCAAGGAACGCGAGGAGCGCGAGCGCGAGGAAGCGCTGCGCGCCAAGGAAGAAGAAGAGGCCCGCGCCAAGAAGGAGGCGGAGGAGGCCGAACGCCGCGCCGAAGTCGAGGCGAAGGAACCGTCCGCCACCCCGCGGAGGACCCGCAGCGCTCCTGCCAAGCCCGCACCGACGCAGCAGCCGTCGAAAGCGCGACCGCGACAAGCAGGAACGTACGCCCCGTGGCAAGGGGGGACGATAGACAATCGCCGCAGCGGCAAGCTGACGCTCAATCAGGCTCTGTCCGGGGCGGAAGGCGGTCGCCAGAGATCCATGGCCGCGATGAAGCGCAAGCAGGAGCGCGCGCGTCAGAAGGCGATGGGCGGCCAGGCCGAGCGCGAAAAGGTCGTGCGCAACGTGAGGTTGCCGGAGGCGATCGTGGTCAGCGAATTGGCCAACCGGATGTCCGAGCGGGTCGCCGACGTGGTGAAATCGCTGATGCAGAATGGCATCATGGCGACGCAGAACCAGAGCATCGACGCCGATACCGCCGAACTCATCATCGAGGAGTTCGGACATTCGGTGACGCGCGTTTCGGATTCCGATGTGGAAGACGTGATCGATACCGTGGACGACAAGGATGAAGATCTGCAGGATCGCCCGCCCGTAATCACCGTGATGGGCCATGTCGATCACGGTAAGACATCGCTGCTCGACGCGATTCGCAATGCCAAGGTCGTTTCCGGCGAAGCCGGCGGGATCACGCAGCATATCGGCGCCTATCAGGTCGAGCAGAATGGTCAGCGGATGACCTTCCTCGATACGCCCGGCCACGCGGCGTTCACGTCGATGCGGTCGCGCGGCGCGCAGGTGACGGATATCGTCGTCTTGGTTGTGGCAGCGGATGACGCGGTGATGCCGCAGACCATCGAGGCCATCAATCACGCCAAGGCTGCCAAGGTGCCGATGATCGTCGCGATCAACAAGATCGACCGCCCGGATTCGAACCCCGACAAGGTGCGCACCGATCTTCTGCAGCACGAAGTCGTCGTGGAGAAGATGTCGGGTGACGTGCAGGACGTGGAGGTGTCCGCGACAAGGGGCATCGGCCTCGACCAGCTACTCGAAGCCATATCGCTTCAGTCGGAGATCCTCGAGCTCAAGGCCAACCCCGCGCGTCAGGCCACCGGCGCCGTCATCGAAGCGCAGCTCGATGTGGGACGCGGGCCCGTCGCGACGGTGCTGGTTCAGAATGGCACGCTTCGACAGGGCGACATCTTTGTCGTGGGCGAGCAATGGGGCAAGGTCCGGGCGATGGAGAACGACCAGGGCAAGCGCGTGGAACGAAGCCGGTCCGTCGGTTCCCGTGGAGGTTCTTGGCCTGAACGGCACACCCGAGGCCGGCGACGTGCTCAATGTCGTCGATACCGAAGCGCAAGCCCGCGAGATTGACGAACTACCGTCAAGCAGGCCGCCAAGGACAAACGTGCGGCGGCCGGTGCGGCAACGACGCTGGATCAGCTTCTGGCCAAGGCCAAGGCGGATCAGAACGTGGACCGAACTTCCGATCCTCGTGAAGGCGGACGTGCAGGGGTCTGCGGAAGCGATCGTGCAGGCAATGGAAAAGATCGGCAACGACGAGGTGCGCGTGCGGGTCCTGCATTTCGGTGTGGGTGCCATCACGGAAACCGATGTCGGTCTGGCGGAAGCGTCCGGCGCGCCGATCATGGGCTTCAACGTGCGTGCGAACGCGTCGGCGCGGAACACCGCCAACCAGAAGGGCGTGGAAATCCGGTATTACTCCGTGATCTACGACCTCGTGGACGACGTGAAGGCGGCTGCGTCCGGTCTCCTCTCGGCCGAGATCCGCGAGAAGTTCATCGGCTATGCCGAGATCCGCGAGGTCTTCAAGGTCTCCGGCGTCGGCAAGGTGGCGGGCTGCCTCGTGACCGAAGGGATCGCGCGCCGGTCAGCGGGTGTTCGTCTGCTGCGGGATGACGTGGTAGTTCATGAGGGCACGCTGAAGACGCTCAAGCGTTTCAAGGACGAAGTTTCGGAGGTGTTGTCTGGGCAAGAATGCGGTATGGCGTTCGAGAACTATGACGATATCCGCCAGGGCGACGTGATCGAGATCTTCGAACGCGAAGAGGTCACCCGTACTCTCGATTGACGCCAAAGATCGATGTTTCGAATTTTTAAAGGGGCGGCCGTGCCGCCCCTTTTTCGTTCAGACCGCCAATGCCACCGGCTTGCCGGAAAAGATGGAACTTCCGACACGGACCGAGATGCGGCCATCCGGCAGCTTCTCCACAAAAATGCCTTGGACCGAAACGGAACTACCGATCGTGATCGTGCGCAGCATGTTCATTCCTCCCCGCTGAAATGTTGCCGCATTCTGAATTTTGGTGCTGTCAACTTAGCATGACAGTCCAAATTGAAAAGACTAAGTTGTCGTGGATTTCAGAGCCAATCCCGCAGCACCGAGATGAGCGGGATGTCCGCGGGCGGCATCGGATAGTCCTTCAACGCGTTCGGTCGAACCCACGCCAGGTGCTGACCTTCGCGAGAGGTTGGCGTCCCGTCCCATTTCCGGCAGGCGAAGAGCGGCATGATCAGGTGAAAGTCGTCATACCCGTGGCTCGCGAAGCTCAGCGGAGCCAGGCAGCTCGTCCAGGTGCCGATACCAAGCTCTTCGTCCAGTTCACGGATGAGCGCGGATTCGGGCGTCTCCCCCGGCTCGACCTTGCCGCCGGGAAACTCCCACAGGCCCGCCATCGACTTGCCTTGGGGCCGTTGGGCCAGCAGGATCCTGCCATCGACGTCGATCAGCGCAACGGCGGAGACCAGGACGACTTTCATCCGCTAGGATCGGTAATCGGCGTTGATCGAGATGTAGCCGTGCGTCAGGTCACAGGTCCAGACCGTTGCCCGTCCGGTTCCCAGCCCGAGATCGACACCGATCTCCAACTCCTGGCTCTTCATGTAGGCGGCGCCGTCCTCTTCCTTGTAGTCCGGCGCCACCCATCCATTCTCGGCCACCAGGATATCGCCGAATCGGATGGCGAGCCGGTCTCGATCGGCCTCTCCGCCGGACTTTCCGATGGCCATGACCACCCGACCCCAATTCGGATCCTCGCCGGCGATGGCGGTTTTGATGAGTGGCGAATTGGCGATTGCCTTGGCATGGAGATGCGCGTCATCGTCCGAAGCGGCGCCGGTCACATTGACCTCGACGAACTTCGTCGCGCCCTCGCCGTCCCGAACGACCTGTTGCGCAAGATCCAGCATGACGGCGTGCAAGGCTTCTTCGAAAACGGCATGACCGGTGGCATCCAGACCGGATGCACCCGTCGCGGCGACAAGCAGCGTGTCCGAGGTGGACGTGTCGCTGTCCACGGTGATGCAGTTGAAGGTCCGCGCATTCAGTCGGCCGACGAGAGCCTGCAGAACCGGACGCTCATAGGCTGCGTCGGTGAAGATGTAGACCAGCATGGTCGCCATGTCCGGCGCGATCATGCCCGATCCCTTGGCGATGCCGGCGATCTGCACGGGCCGGCCCTGCAGCGTGACTTCGCGCGCCGCCGCTTTCGGGAAGGTATCGGTCGTCATGATCGCACGCGCCGCGTCACCCAGCTTGTCCTCCGCCAGACCCGCCTGCAGATCCTGGAGCTTGGCGGTGATACGCTCATCCGGCAGGGGCGCACCGATCACACCCGTGGACGAGGTGAAGACGCGTGTGTGGGGAATGTCGAGCGCTGCGGCAACCGCGTTGGTGATCCTGGCGACGCTGTCGAAGCCGGCTTGACCGGTGAATGCATTGGAATTCCCCGAGTTCACCAGGATAGCGGCGCCGGTATCGTCACCGGCGCCACCGATCTTATCCTGACAATCCAGCACCGCCGCGGATCGTGTCTTCGACCGCGTGAAGACGCCGACGACCTCGGTCCCCTTCGCCAGCGTCGCCAGCATCACGTCGGTCCGGTCACTGTACTTGATCCCGGCCTGCGCGGTTGCAAAGGCGGCACCCTTCACCACTGGCAGTTCGGGAAAGGACGCCGGCGCCAAGGGCGAAACGGAATTCTTGCCGCTCATTCGGTTTGCGTCAGATCGATCTGATCCAGTACGGTGGGATCCAGATCTTCGGCCATCGATCGGTCGATTTCCGCCGTCTCGGTCAGTTCTTCGACCCGCTTCGTGACCGCGTCCGTCCGGATCTTCTGTTCGATCTGTTCCCGCACCTCTTCCAATTCGGGCGCTTCTTGCTGCCGCACGTCGTTGAGCTTGATCACGTGCCATCCGAATTGCGTCTCGACCGGATCGGAAACCTCTCCCGGTTGCAGCGCCATGACAGCCTCTTCGAACGCAGGAACCATCTGGCCTGCGCCGAACCAGCCAAGATCACCGCCACGCGATCCGGACGGGCCGGTGGATTTCTCGCGCGCGATGGTGCCGAAATCCGCCCCCTCCTCGAGGTCGGCCTTGATCTGCTGCGCGGCCTCCTCGCTTTCGACGAGGATGTGGGCCGCGTTGTACTCCTGTCCCTGAGGTGTATCGACGAAGTCTTCCTGATAGATCTGCTCGACCATGCCGGGGGTCACCGCGCCGGTCATGATGTCTTCGACCACCTCACCGGCGAGCAGCGACCGCGTCTCGTTCTCGAGAGCCAGCGCGACCCGCGGCGGGCGCTCCCCTTCGAAACTTTGCGCCAGGGCCGATTGCTGGATCAACTGGTCGAGAATTCCGGGAAAGAGGACGTTCGCCGGCAAGTTGCGATACTGCTCGGGAAGTGTCGACTTGGCCACCGCCATGTGGCCCAGCGTGATCTCGGCCCCGTTCACCGTGGCCACCACCGTGTCGGGGCCGGCTCCGCCGTCCTGCGCGAAGACGGCAGGCGCGGTCAGTGTCAGGGCCACCGCACAGGCGGCGATTGGGATGAAGGTCGTTCGCATGAATTTGTCCTTGTATCGGGCCGCGCGGAAGGGCGGCGTTGACACCGTTTGGCCGGACCCTTACATCGCCATTGGGCGCGGATCCGGGCCGTCTTTCATCCCCGATATCTATGGGCTGTACGCGGGGCGGGCAACCCGGTCTGTTGCCGCTGTGATGATCGCGTTGTAACGACAATCGGCTGGAGAGCAAATGCTTGGTTTCGGAACCCTCACCAAGAAGGTTTTTGGCACGCCCAACGACCGCAAGATCAAGGCCGTCGGCCCGGTCGTAGACCAGATCAACGGGCTGGAAGCGGAATTCGAAAAGCTGTCCGACGACGCGCTGAAGCAAAAAACCGAGGAACTGGCCAAACGGGCCATGGGCGGCGAGAGCCTCGACGACATTCTGCCGGAGGCGTTTGCCAATTGTCGCGAGGCCGCCAAGCGTGCCTTGGGACTGCGGGCCTTCGACGTGCAGTTGGTGGGCGGCATCTTCCTGCATCAGGGCAACATCGCCGAAATGAAGACAGGCGAAGGAAAGACCCTGGTTGCGACCTTTCCCGCCTACCTCAATGCGCTCGCCGGCAAGGGTGTTCATATCGTCACGGTGAACGAATACCTGGCCAAGCGCGACGCCGACTGGATGGGGAAGGTCTATGCCGCGCTGGGTCTGACGACCGGTGTCGCCTGGAGCGGGATGGGCAGCGAGCAGAAGCGCGCCGCCTACGCCGCCGACATCACCTATGCCACCAACAACGAACTGGGCTTCGACTACCTCCGCGACAACATGAAGTCGGACCTGAACGAGATCTTCCAGAAGCACCACTACTACGCGATCGTGGACGAGGTGGACTCGATCCTGATCGACGAGGCGCGGACGCCCCTGATCATTTCCGGTCCGTCGCAGGACCGATCGGAACTCTACCAGAGCATCGATGCGATCATTCCCGAACTCGATGACGACCACTACAAGATCGACGAAAAGACGCGCTCCGTCACATTCACCGACGAGGGTAATGAATTCGTCGAGGAGTTGCTGCATCGCAAGGGGTTCCTGGAAGAGGGCCAGTCGCTCTACGATCCCGAAAGTACGACTGTCGTGCATCACATCAACAACGGGCTTCGCGCGCACAAGCTGTTCAACAAGGACAAGGAATACGTGGTCATCAACGGCGAGGTCGTCCTGATCGACGAATTCACCGGCCGGATGATGAAGGGACGGCGTCTGTCGGACGGTCTGCACCAGGCGATCGAGGCCAAGGAACACGTGACGGTCCAGCCCGAAAACATGACCCTGGCGTCGGTGACGTTCCAGAACTATTTCCGCCTCTACGACAAGCTGGCTGGCATGACCGGCACGGCGGTCACGGAAGCCGACGAATTCATGCGAGATCTATGGCCTCGGCGTGGTCGAGGTGCCGACCAACATGCCGATCGCCCGCGAGGACGATGACGACAAGGTGTACCGGACGGCCGCGGAAAAATACGACGGCCATGATCGACGAGATCAAGAAGGCGCATGCGCAGGGCCAGCCGATTCTGGTCGGGACGACGTCGATCGAGAAGTCCGAAATGCTGAGCCGGACTGCTGACCAAGGAGGGCATCAAGCATAACGTGCTGAACGCGCGGCATCACGAGCAGGAAGCGCAGATCGTCGCCGACGCCGGCAAGCTCGGCGCCGTGACGATCGCCACCAACATGGCCGGACGTGGGACCGACATCCAGCTTGGCGGCAATGTCGAGATGAAGGTGCTCGAAGGGCTGACCGAAGATCCCGAGGCGGAACCGGAGGAGATCCGCGCGAGGATCGAGGCCGAGCACGCCGATGAAAAGCGCAAGGTGATCGAGGCAGGCGGGCTGTTCGTGCTGGCCTCCGAACGTCACGAAAGCCGCCGGATCGACAACCAGTTGCGGGGCCGGTCGGGCCGTCAGGGTGACCCGGGCGCTCGACCTTCTTCCTCAGCCTCGAGGACGACCTGATGCGGATCTTCGGCTCGGATCGGCTGGACAAGGTGCTCGAGTCGCTGGGCCTGAAGGATGGTGAGGCGATCGAACACCCGTGGGTGAACAAGTCGCTGGAGCGGGCGCAGGCCAAGGTCGAGGGGCGCAACTTCGACATCCGCAAGCAGTTGCTGAAATTCGACGACGTGATGAATGACCAGCGGAAGGTGATCTTCGGTCAGCGCCGCGAAATCATGGAAGCGGAAAACGTGTCACGAAATCATCGTCGACATGCGCGATGAAGTGGTGGACGACCTGGTGGACGCACATCTGCCGCAGAGGATCCTATGCCGAGCAATGGGATACCGAAGGGCTCTACGCCGCAGCGATCGAGCAGCTTGGCATCGATGTGCCGGTGATCGACTGGTGCGAGGAAGACGGTGTCGACGACGACGACGATCCGCGAACGCCTCATCGCAGCCTCCGACAAGCTGATGGCCGAAAAACTTGAACAGTTCGGTGAGGAAAACATGCGGTCGCATGGAAAAACAGCTCCTGCTCCAGGCCATCGACAGCAAATGGCGCGAACACCTGATCACGCTCGAGCACCTTCGGTCGGTCGTCGGATTCCGCGGCTATGCCCAGCGCGATCCGCTCAACGAGTACAAGAACGAGGCATTTCAGCTCTTCGAGACGATGCTGGACAGCCTTCGCGCGGCCGTGACGCAGCATCTGTCGCGCATACGGCCCTTGAGCGAGGAGCAACAGCAGCAGATGCTGGCGCAAATGGCGGCGCAGCAGAAGGCGGTCCAGGACGCGGCCACCCGCCAGAAGCAAGAGGCGCGGGCGCCGACCGGAAATGGTGCCGAACCGGCGTCTGCCCTGGCGTCCGCACCCGCTCTCGCCTTGTCCGGCGGAGATGTCGCCGAAGACGTCGCGTTTTCCCAAGACGATCCATCGACCTGGGGCAAGACCGGTCGCAACCAGCCCTGCCCCTGCGGATCCGGCAAGAAGTTCAAGCACTGCCACGGACGCCAGGTCTAAGATCGACCGATTTTCCCCACGCGATAGGCTTCGGGGCCGCCAGGTTCCCCCAACGGCCTTGAAGTCCTAAGGATCACCTAGCGCCATGTCCAATGATGGTGCGATGCGAATCGCTGCATTCGGTACGTTCGCCGGGTCCGCCTCGCTATCTGCAAGAACTTGCGACCGCGTGTCAGGAGAGGTGATCTCACGAGCCCAGATCGGCGGTTCGCAGGCAGCCTGTGCTTAAAGAAGGCCTTCGGCGCGGAAGCTGACCTCCCGGGATTTTCCGATCACCAGATGGTCGTGCAGCGACAGGTCAAGCGCATCGCAGGCCGACGCGATCCGGTCGGTCATGTCGATATCCGACTGCGACGGTGTCGGATCACCCGAGGGATGATTGTGCACCAGGATCAGTGCGGAGGCATTCAGCTCCAGCGCCCGTTTGGCCACCTCTCGGGGATAGACCGGTACGTGATCCACTGTGCCGCGCGCCTGTTCCTCATCTGCGATCAGCGTGTTCTTCCGGTCGAGGTACAGAACGCGAAAATGTTCCGTATCGCGATGCGCCATCGCGGTGTGGCAGTAGTCGAGGAGCGCATCCCAGCTGGAAATCACGTTTTGTTTCAATACCTTCGCGCGCGCCATCCTTTGGGCAGCTGCTTCGACGATCTTGAGTTCGGTGATGACGGCCGGGCCCACGCCCGGCAGTTCGGCCAGACGCTCCGCTGATGCGGAGAGCACGCGGTTGAAATCTCCGAACCTGTCCAGCAGCGCGCGCGCCAACGGCTTCACGTCCTGCCGCGGTATGGCGCGGAACAGCACGAGTTCGAGCAACTCGTAATCCGGCATCGCCTGCCCCCCACCCTCGCGAAAGCGGGCACGAAGCCGGCTGCGGTGATCGGCGATGTAGGACGGCACCTTGCCGGACGGCAATCCGGAACGCCCGGCGTGGTCAGCGCTGGTGACAGCGGGATTTTGGTGAAAGAGATCGGATTGCCGGGTCATGATCCGGAATATCGCTCACGTCGGTTAAAGCGCGATTGAAGAGGATTGTCAGCGGCCCATCATTTTTGAAAAGACCCGCGCCGTTGCAGAACGAACATATCGTCAATCTGACCCGGTTGGCCAAGCGCGGTCTCGCTGGGTTCCTCATGCGACCAGATGAAGCCCAAGCGATTGATCAAGGCCAGTGATGATGTATTGCGGCGATCGGCTCCGCAGATGATACGCTCGACCGAAGGCGTCTTGAAGACGAGATCGATAGCCAGGCTCATCGCCTCGGTGGCCAATCCCCGGCCGTGGTTTTCGCGTGCCAGAGTTATCCCGATTTCGGCTTCGGTTTCATCCTGGGACAAAAACAGCCCCATGTCGCCGAGAAGCCGGTCCGTTGCGACTGAAGCCACGGCAATCTGGGTCCAATGGCCGGATCGCAAAATCGGAGAAACGCGCGACATTTCCGCGAGAAAGCCGCGCGCCTCGTCATCGGTCATGTCCGCCCAATCTTGATACCGCGCGATCTCCGGGTCGGACCGATAGGCCTGAAAGTGGCGGACGTCGTCTTCGCGAAGCCGGCGCAGGGTCACTCGCTGAGAACGCGCCAGCATGTGATGCTCCCTTCCTTGACGCGGCGACCAAAGGGAAACCTATCCCTTCATGGAGTCCCAGAAGCTTTTGACGGACGAGAAAAAGCTCGTGCTTTCCGGGTTGTTCTCTTCGCTCAGGTCCTCGAATTCCCGCAGCAAGTCCTTCTGCCGGGAGGTCAGGTTCACCGGCGTCTCGACCGCGAGTTCGATGAACATGTCGCCCGCGGCGCCACCGCGCAGGGCCGGCATGCCCTTGCTGCGCAACCGCATCTGCCGCCCGGACTGGGATCCTGCGGGAATCTGGACGCGCCCGCGCCCGCCATCGATCGTCGGCACCTCGATCGATCCACCCAGTGCGGCGGTGCCCATGGACACCGGGACGCGGCAATAGAGATTGCTCCCGTCGCGTTCGAAAAGGTCATGCGGCGCGACTTCGACAAAGATGTAGAGATCGCCGGCCGGACCGCCGCGCATTCCCGCTTCGCCTTCACCGGCGAGCCGAATGCGCGTGCCGGTTTCGACGCCCTTGGGAATGTTCACGGACAGCGAGCGGTCCTTCTGCACGCGCCCGGCGCCGGAGCAAGTCTTGCAAGGGTTCTTGATGATCTGGCCGAGGCCGGAGCAGGTCGGACAGGTCCGTTCGACCGTGAAGAAGCCCTGCTGCGCGCGGACCTTGCCCATGCCGGAGCAGGTCGGACATGTGGAGGGTTCCGCACCGCCCTCCGCCCCGGAGCCGGAGCAGCTGCTGCACGTTACGGATGCAGGAACCTGGATGGTCTTGCTCAGCCCCGAATAAGCCTCTTCCAGGTCGATCCGAAGATTGTAGCGAAGGTCGGATCCCCGTGCGGCCCTGTTGCGTCCGCCACCGCGTCCGCCCATGAAGTCGCCGAACAGGTCGTCGAACACATCGGAGAACGCTGACTGAAAATCTCCTTGGCCGAATGGGCTTCCACCGCCGCGCGGGCCGCCACCGCCGCCCATGCTGCCGTCGAATGCCGCGTGTCCGAAACGGTCATAGGCCGCCTTCTTGTCGGCATCCTTCAGGACCTCGTAGGCCTCGTTGGCCTCCTTGAACTTTGTCTCGGCGTCGGGGTTGTCCTTGTTCCGGTCCGGGTGAAGCTCCTTCGCCTTGGTGCGATAGGCCTTCTTGATCTCATCCGCGGACGCGCCTTTGGCCACACCGAGTGTTTCGTAGTAGTCGCGCTTGGACATGGCTTTTCTTCCTCTCCGGAACATCTGAGGGCCGGCACACGGTCCGGCCCCCGATTGGTTCCATGGGCGCAGTGTTGATTACTTGCGCTTGTCGTCGTCCAGATCCTCGAATTCGGCATCGACGATGTCATCCTCGCCGGGGCCCGCATCCGCCGCGGACGGCTCATCTTCATCGCTCGAGTCCTGGCTGGACTTGTAGATCGCCTCGCCCAGTTTCATCGCCGCTTCGGTCACGTTCTGGATGCCCGACTTGATCTTGTCGGCAGGAGTATCTTCCTTTTCCAGATCGTCCTTGAGCGCCGCCACGGCCAATTCGATCGCCTCGACGGTGGACGGATCGACCTTGTCGCTGTGCTCCTCGATCGACTTCTCGGTCGAATGGATGAGGCTTTCGGCCTGGTTGCTGCGCCTCGACCTTCTCGCGACGATCCTTGTCCGCCTCGGCGTTCTCCTCGGCATCCTTGACCATCCGGTCGATATCGTCGTCGGAGAGACCGCCGGACGCCTGGATCGTGATCTTCTGCTCCTTGTTCGGTGCCCTTGTCCTTGGCACTGACGGAGACGATGCCGTTGGCGTCGATATCGAAGGTCACCTCGATCTGCGGCATGCCGCGCGGCGCGGGCGGGATGTTCTCGAGATTGAACTGGCCCAACATCTTATTGTCGGAGGCCATTTCGCGCTCGCCCTGGAACACCCGGATCGTCACGGCGCTCTGGTTGTCCTCGGCGGTGGAGAAGATCTGGCTCTTCTTCGTCGGGATGGTCGTGTTGCGGTCGATCAGCCGCGTGAAAACGCCACCCAGCGTCTCGATACCCAGCGACAGGGGCGTCACGTCGAGCAGCACGACGTCTTTGACGTCACCCTGCAGCACACCGGCCTGGATGGCCGCGCCCATCGCGACAACCTCGTCCGGGTTCACGCCCTTGTGCGGCTCCTTGCCGAAGAACTTCGTGACTTCTTCCAGAACCTTGGGCATGCGGGTCATACCACCGACCAGGACGACCTCGTCGATGTCGGACGCGGAGATCCCGGCATCTTTCATCGCAGCCTGGCAGGGCTTCAGCGACGCCTTGATCAGGTCGCCGACAAGGCTTTCCAGCTTGGCACGGGTCAGCTTCATCACCATGTGCAGCGGCTGACCGCCTTTCGGGTCCATCGAGATGAAGGGCTGGTTGATTTCGGTCTGGCTGGAGGAGGACAGCTCGATCTTGGCCTTTTCGGCGGCTTCCTTCAGCCGCTGAAGCGCCATCTTGTCTTTCGTCAGGTCGACGCCGTTCTCTTTCTTGAACTCATCCGCCAGGTAGTTGACGATCCGCATGTCGAAGTCTTCACCGCCCAGGAACGTGTCCCCGTTGGTGGACTTCACTTCGAAAAGGCCGTCGTCGATCTCCAGGATCGTGATGTCGAAGGTGCCGCCGCCAAGGTCGTAGACCGCGATCGTCTGGCTTTCCTTCTTGTCGAGACCGTAGGCCAGCGCCGCCGCCGTCGGTTCGTTGATGATCCGCAGCACCTCGAGACCGGCAATCTTGCCCGCGTCCTTCGTCGCCTGCCGCTGGGCGTCGTTGAAATAGGCCGGAACCGTGATGACGGCCTGCGTCACTTCCTCGCCGAGATAGCTTTCGGCGGTTTCCTTCATCTTGCCGAGGATGAACGCCGAAATCTGGGAAGGGCTAGTATTTTTCGCCCTTCGACTTCCACCCATGCATCGCCATTGCCGCCGTCGATCACGTCATAGGGGACGTTCTTCTTGTCCTTGGCGAGGTCGGCGTCGTCGAACCGGCGGCCGATCAGGCGCTTCACGCCGAAGATGGTGTTGGTCGGGGTTGGTGACGGCCTGCCGCTTGGCGGACTGGCCGACAAGGCGTTCGTCGTCGGTGAAGGCCACGATCGACGGTGTCGTCCGGGCGCCTTCGGAATTCTCGATGACGCGTGCCTGCGAGCCGTCCATGATGGCTACGCAGCTGTTGGTTGTGCCAAGGTCAATGCCGATGACTTTTGCCATGTTTTCGATCCCTCTCGTTACTCAAGGCGATGTCACGAGGCCCGGGCCCGTTTTGGCACCTGTGCCCCGAATTTGATGAATGCGTGTGGCACCATGGCCCCGCGCGTTTCGGAGGGTATATAGGGACACCGAATGAGGCCTGCAACTGCTCGTGGCGGCGTGATTGCGGGAAAACCTGATGTGGCGACCACGAGGTGATGAAAGGCGCGACGAATGACGGTCCTGCGCATTCGCGGTTTCGAACTGCACAAGTCCTATCTTGACCCGGGTGCACAGAATGCCCTCGTCGACGAGTTGCGGCACGTGATCCGGCAGGCCCCGCTGTTTTCACCAGAGACGCCTTACGGCAAGCCGATGTCGGTCCAGATGACCTCCGCCGGCGCGTTTGGGTGGTACTCGGACCGTTCCGGATACCGCTATGCCGACCGCCATCCCAGCGGCGCCCAATGGCCTGCGATTCCCGAACCCGTCCTCGATATCTGGCGCGACGTGTCCGGCGTTTCGCGGCTGCCCGAATGCTGCCTCCTGAACTACTACACCGAAGGTGCGAAGATGGGCATGCACCAGGACCGGGACGAGGCGGATTATGCGATGCCTGTCGTTTCCGTGTCCTTGGGCGATGCCGCACTCTTCCGGATCGGGAACCGGACGCGTGGCGGCAAGACCGAGTCCGTCTGGCTGGAGAGCGGCGACGTGATCGTCATGAGCGGGGACGCGCGCCTGATCTATCATGGCGTGGATCGCATTCGTTTTGGCTCGTCGTCACTCCTGTCCAATGGCGGGCGGCTCAACCTGACCTTGCGCGTGGTGACGTGAATTCCTCGCCGCCCGGCGCTTGCGGGTATGGCGCGAACGCGAATGCCGCGTCATCGGCTTAGGCGGTTTACTATGCTTTCGACGTAATTCTTGCTGTTCCGTGTGCTGGGCTGCATAAGGAGCCGCGAGGCCCGAGACTGAACGGTGGTGTGAATTGGACTACACGAAACTGACCGACACGATGCGCCGGCTTGCCTTGGAAGCCGGTGACGCGATCATGGAGATTTACCAGACGGGGGATCTCGACGTCGAAGCCAAGTCCGACGACAGCCCGGTGACGGCCGCCGACAAGGCCGCTGACGCGATCATTTCGGATGGCCTGCGCGAAGCCTTCCCTGACATCATGCTGGTGACGGAGGAACAGGCCGCGAGCCATTCAGCGTCAGGCACGACCTTTCTGATCGTCGATCCGCTGGACGGTACCAAGGAATTCATTCACCGCCGCGGTGACTTCACGGTCAACATCGCACTCGTCGAGGATGGCATGCCCACGCGCGGCGTGGTCTTCGCTCCGGCCAAGGGCAGGATGTTCCTGACCATGGCGGACGGGACATCGGTGGAGGAGGTCGGGCCGTTCGAGCGGACAGCCCTCGGCCCGACCCGGCCCATCCATGTCGGCCAAAGCGACAATGCGGCCCTGATGGTCGTCGCCAGCAAGTCGCACCGCGACCAGGCCACGGACGACTACATCGGCAAGTACGCGGTGAAAGACATGACCAGCGCGGGCTCGTCCCTGAAATTCTGCCTGGTGGCCACCGGCGAAGCGGATCTTTACCCGCGCCTGGGCCGCACGATGGAATGGGACACCGCCGCGGGCCACGCGGTGCTGGCCGGCGCGGGCGGGCGGGTGCTGCGGTTCGAGGATCTGGAGCCGCTGGAGTACGGCAAACCCGGCTTCGCCAACCCGTTCTTCATCGCCACGGCGCCGGATGTCGATCTGAAAGCGGGATGAGTGTCCTGATCGCGATCCCGGCACGTTATGCCTCGTCGCGCTTTCCGGGCAAACCTCTGGTCCCGCTCACCGGCGTCTCCGGCGTACCCCGCAGCCTGATCGAACGGAGCTGGCGCGCCGCGATGTCCGTTCAGGGTGTCGACCGGGTCGTCGTAGCCACGGACGACACGCGAATCCGGGATGCGGCCGAAGCATTCGGCGCGGAGGTGATCATGACCTCCGAGGCCTGCCGGAACGGCACCGAACGATGTGCCGAGGTGCTGGACATCGTCGGAGATCACGAACTCGTCGTGAACCTGCAGGGCGACGCCCCGCTGACCCCGGCCTGGTTCATCGAAGATCTCGTGGCCGCCATGCGTGCGGATCCAGCCGCCGACATCGCGACACCGGTCCTGCGCTGCGACGGGGCTGCGTTGAAGAGCTTTCTGGCGGACCGCAAGGCCGGTCGGGTCGGCGCGACGACCGCGGTTTTCGACTCCGGAATCGTGCTCTTTACTTCTCCAAGGAAGTGATCCCGTTCACGCACGCCGACTACGGCGACGATGATCCCACGCCCGTCTTTCATCATGTTGGCGTGTACGCTTACCGGCCCAAGCCTCTCAGGGATTACGCGAACTGGGAGGTCGGACCCCTGGAAACGCTGGAGGGTCTGGAACAGCTCCGCTTCCTGGAAAACGGGCGCAGCGTTCTCTGCGTCGAGGTGGAGGCGCGCGGCAAGCAGTTCTGGGAGCTGAACAATCCGGAAGACGTGCCAAAGCTGCAAGCGATGATGGCGCAGATGGATATCGCGTAGACACGAAGCGGTATTTCCAATGCTCAATATCTGGACGAAGCTTTCCAGGCGTGCGCATTCCTAGGCGAAGAGTCGCAAACATCCCGCCAATAGCGTCAAAGGCCCCGTTCAACGATACAAAACCTGCTATCTTTGCTTTGGGTGGGAAACGCATCGTCACAGCGAATCGTTGTGTTTCGAGGCAGCAGGATCGGACGTGCTTGAAACGGCGTATGATCTGGAAACCCGCGCTGTCCCAACCAGAGTGCAAGAGACGACGGTGCTTGATAGTTTCCGTGGGTCCACGTTCGCCTTCGAATTTTGCAAAGGCGCGCAAATCAGGAGTGCGAAATGCGTACAAGGGTGACGAAGGCGATCTTTCCGGTGGCGGGATTGGGGACACGGTTCCTGCCGGCGACGAAGTCGGTTCCCAAGGAGATCATGACACTGGTCGACCGGCCGCTGATCCAGTACGCGATCGACGAGGCGCGGGCGGCGGGGATCAAGGAGTTCATCTTCGTGACCTCGCGCGGCAAGGGCGCGCTGGAGGATTACTTCGACCACGCCCCCACGCTGGAGCGGGAGTTGAAGAAGAAGGGCAAGACCGACCTTCTGGAGACGCTCAAGAGCACCAACATGGACAGCGGTGCGATCGCCTATGTCCGCCAGCACAAGGCGCTGGGGCTGGGCCACGCGGTCTGGTGCGCGCGGCGGCTGATCGGCAACGAGCCCTTCGCGGTGATCCTGCCCGACGACGTGATCGCGGCCGAGAAGCCCTGCCTGCAGCAGATGGTCGAGGCCTACGAGGGAACCGGCGGCAACATGGTGGCCGCGATGGAGGTGCCCTCGGACAAGATCCAGTCCTATGGCGTGCTCGACATCAAGGAGAACATGGGCGCCATGGTGAAGGTCGCGGGCATGGTCGAGAAGCCCGACCCGGAGCAGGCGCCGTCGAATCTCGCGGTGATCGGGCGCTACATCCTGTCGCCGAACGTGCTGGGCAACCTGCACAAGATGAAGACCGGCGCGGGCGGAGAGATCCAGCTCACCGACGCGATCGCGTCGGAGATCGAGCACGGCAATGACGTCTACGGGTTCCGCTTCCGCGGGCAGCGGTTCGACTGCGGCTCCAAGTCGGGGTTCCTGCAGGCCACCGTCGCCTTCGGGCTGGCCCGCGAAGACCTGCGCGAGGATCTCTACGGCTACCTCCGCGACGTGGTGAACCTCGGCCGCGCCGCGGAATAGAGCGGCGCGCGCGCGCTTCATGCCCGCTCGGGCGATCCGATCAGGTAACACATGATGTCACTTGCAGGAGCGCGAAGCCGGCATAAGAGAGTGTCCGCACGCATCACGGGCCTCCAGCGACAGGCGAAGCTAGGCGGCCTTTACCGGATGCGCCTCGCTCAGGATCGTGTGAAGGGTCGCGGGGTCGTGGTTCGACCGCAATTTCGAACAGATGGACGGTTCCCGCAGCGTTCGTGAGACCAGGGCAAGCGCCTTGAGGTGTTCCACGCCCGCATCCTCGGGCGCAAAGAGCGCAAAGGCGATGTCCACGGGTTCCCGATCGACTGCACCGAAATCGATCGGCTTTTCCAGCAGGATGAAGGCGCCGACGACGTTCTCCAGATCCAGAAGCCGGGCATGCGGCAACGCCACGCCGTGACCGACGCCCGTCGGGCCCAAAGCCTCCCGCGCTCGCAAGGCATCCGTCACCTCGGTCGCGTCGAGACCGTAGGCCGACGCCGCGATTTCGCCCAGATCCTGGAACAAGCGCTTCTTGCTCGAGACGGATCCCGATACTTTCACGGCCTCCGGCTTCAGGAGTTCAGAAAGCTTCATTCTTCTCCACTGACTGCGCTTCGAGGAGCGCCTTGTCCGGCCTCAGGGATCGATCCAACCTATGTTGCCGTCTTCGCGACGGTACACGACGTTCAAGCCCTTCTTGCTCTCGTTCCGAAATACAAGAACCGGAGCCCCCGCAAGTTCCATCTGCATCACCGCTTCACCCACCGAAAGAGAGGGAATCGGCGTCTCCATCTCCGCGACGATGATCGGCTGCAACGTGTCAGGCTCGGGATCACCGCCATCCATTTCCGAGGCGAGGATATACGAGGACGCCCCAAAGAGTTCAACAGGTTCCGTGCGGTCCTTGTGGTGATCTTTCAGCCGGCGTTTATAGCGGCGAAGCTGCTTTTCCATCTTGGCGGAACACGCGTCGAACGCGGCATATATTTCCGTCTCGTGCGCCTTGGCCTGAGCGGTCAAGCCAGTCGACAGGTGCACGATCGCTTCGCAAATGTACTCGTGTGCGGCCTTGGAGAAGATCACATGCGCGTCCGTCGGTCGTTCGGCGTACTTCTCGACCACGCTGCCAAGTTCTGTCTTGACATGCGACTGAAGTGCCTCCCCGACATCGATCTGCTTTCCGCTGATTTGGTAACGCATGGTGTCTCCTTCTTGTTGCAGCAAACACAATTGTTTCGCCGACGGCCGGGATGGTAACGTCAACTGGGTTTGAGACATGGGCCGCTTTTTGCGGCTTGTCCGGATCCCTCCCGCGGTTTGCGGGTCCGGGACCTGAACCATGGAACTGCGATAGCGCCATCCTTCTATCAAGCCGCGAAAATCCGCGTTCTGTCAACAAAGTCGATGCCCCTTTTCTCGCCTGCGGACTAAACGATGCGGAAGTTTTCGCCGAGGTAAACGCGCCGCACGTTTTCGTTCCGGACGACTTCGTCGGGTGTCCCGGACATCAGGACCTGACCGTCGTGCAGGATATATGCGCGATCGACGATGTCGAGCGTTTCGCGCACGTTGTGGTCGGTGATCAGGACGCCGATCCCGCGGTTCTTGAGGTCTGCCACGAGGTGCCTGATGTCGCCCACGGAGATCGGATCGACACCGGCAAACGGTTCGTCCAGAAGCAGATACTGCGGATTGGCGGCAAGACAGCGCGCGATCTCGACCCGCCGCCGTTCACCCCCGGACAGGGCCAGAGCCGGGGCGCGGCGCAGGTGTTCGATGGAGAATTCGCTGAGCAAGTTCCTCCAGACGTTCGCGCCGCTTGTGCCGGTCCCGTTCGGCGATGTCGAGTATGGCGGAAATGTTGTCTTCGACGTTCAGCCCGCGGAAGATGCTGTTTTCCTGCGGCAGGTAGCCGATGCCGAGCTGTGCGCGCCGGTACATCGGCAGGTTTGTGGCGTCGACGCCGTCGACGATCACCTTGCCGGCTTCGGGCGTCGTCAGGCCTGCGACCGCATAGAAGCTCGTCGTCTTGCCGGATCCGTTCGGGCCCAGGAGGGCGACGATCTCGCCCCGGTCGAGCGTCATCGACACATCCCGGATCGCCATCTTCTTGCGGTAGGATTTGCGCAGATGCTCGATCCGAAGTCCGAGTCCGCCGGGGGCAATCTTGAGGTCCGGACGGGCCATGTCAGTTGTTGCCGCCGGGCTGCAGGATCGTCTTGACCCGGCCATTCATCTGCGCGGTCCCGTTTTCGAGATAGACCATCATCCGGTCCGAGGTCAGAGCGTTCTGACCCTGGGTCAGCAGCACATCGCCCGTCATCAGGATCGTGCCGTTGTCGATGTCGTAATCCGCGCGGGAGGATTCCGCGGCATCCGGTCCGCTCACCAGCGTCACGCCACCTGTCGCCTCCAACCGATCGATGCCGGAATTGTCCTGCTTGTAGACCACCAGCACACGCGGCGCCGACAGCCGCATCTCGCCCTGGCCGATCAGGACGTCGCCGGTAAAAATGGCTGTCCCGTCATTTTGGTCCACGGACAACTCTTCGGCGGTCACCTCGACCGGCAGACCGGTGTCCTGCTTGATCGCACCGAAGGCGACGGTCGTGCCCTGCGCAGCCAGACCATGCGCCAGCCATGCGACGGCAAGAGTGAAGACTGCAAGACGGGTGAGAGGCACGCGGACCGGGCTCATTCTGTTTCTTTCGGCTCATATACCAGTTTCACACCGTTTGTGAAAAACAATTGCACGCCACCGTCGCCGGTCCTTTCGGTGATGCGCATCGTGCCGGCGTCCAAGGTCCCTCCGGGTCCGTTCGCCCGCACGTCGCCCGGCGCCAAGATCTCGAGAAGGGACAGGCGCGAGGTCAGCGTGTCGGTCCGCATGACTGTAACCGGTTGTGCTGTCGATCACGACATCTCCGGACATCGTCATGAAATCGTTGGCGAGGTCCACATCACCTTGTTCCGCGACGAGTTCCACGCTTCCTCCGGTCGCGAATTCGAGATGTGCGACCGGATTGAGCGCGGTGTTCGTGTTGCCTTCGGTGGTCACGATCTGATCCGCGGTGAAGGTGACCCTGTCACCGCCAGTGGTGACGCCGGAGAAGAGCGGACCCGTGACCTGTTCGCTGCGGATTCGCTTTTCCACCTCACCTTCGGCGAAGGGAATCGACGTCCCCGGCTCGATCCGGGAGGACAACAGGAACAGGGTCGACAGGATGCCCAACGCGACCAGAGGCAATGCGACCTTCAGGAAGACGACGAGCCTGGAATAGGGGTCGGACGCCATTCTGTGTCACCCCAGGCCGGCGCGCAGGCAGTCGTGAATATGCAGCAGCCCAAGCGCGGGGCCCGGACCGTCGGCGACGAAGAGCGACGTGATCTGTGCGCGGTTCATCACCGCCGCACCCTCTTCGGCGAGCGCTTCGGGGCTGATCGTCTTGGGGTCTCGCGTCATGACCGCGCCTGCGGTTCGGGTCAGAAGGCCGTCCACGTGGCGGCGCACATCGCCGTCGGTGATGATCCCCGCGAGGTTGCCCGCATCGTCGGCCACACCGGCCATGCCGAACCGTCTTGCGGCTGATCACGTCCAGCACCTCCGCCATGGGCAGGTCCAGTCGGTACCATCGGGATCGTGTCGGCCGAGTGCATCAGGTCGCGCACCTTCGTCAGCCGCGCGCCCAGCTTGCCGCCGGGGTGGAACTGGCGGAAATGTTCCGGCGTGAACTGGCGATGCTCCATCATCGCGACGGCCAGCGCATCGCCCAGCGCAAGCGTCATCGTGGTGGAGGAGGTCGGCACGATGCCCGTGCCGCACGCCTCGTCGGCCTGCGGCAGCACCAGCGCGACATCGCGACTGCACGCAAAAGCGTGCTCTTCGGCCGCTGACGCGATCCCGATCAGGGGAATACCGAAGCGCCGCGTATAGGCGATCATGTCCGCCAGTTCGGGCGTTTCGCCGGAATTCGACAGCATCAGCGTCACGTCGCCCTGTGCCATCATGCCCAGGTCGCCATGGCTCGCTTCGGCCGGATGGACGAAATGGGCGGGCGTGCCGGTCGAGGCGAGGGTGGCCGCGATCTTGCGCCCGACATGGCCGGACTTGCCCATGCCGCTGACGATGATCCGGCCCTTGGCGGCGAGCATCATTTCGACAGCCTGATCGAAACGCCGCGTCGAGGCTCTGCGTCCAGCGCCGCCAGCGCGTCGCGCCTCTGTGGCGATGACGCGGCGCGCAGTATCGAGATAGGCGCTCATGAATGGGCGAAGATGTCGGTCTCGGGCCAGCCGGCGAGATCCAGGCGCGCGCGGGTCGGCAGGAAATCGAAACACGCCTGCGCCAGATCGGTCCGTCCCTCGCGCTCCAGCAGCTGGTCCAGCTCCTCGCGCAGCCGGTGCAGATAGAGCACGTCGGACGCGGCATATTCGAGCTGCGCGTCGGTCAGTGTCGAGCTGCCCCAGTCGCTCATCTGCTGCTGCTTGGACACATCGATGTCCAGCAGCTCCTGCAGAAGGTTCTTCAGCCCATGCCGGTCGGTATAGGTGCGAACCAGCCGGCTGGCGATCTTCGTGCAATAGACCGGGGCGGCGAGCGCGCCGAAGGCATGGTACATCGCGGCGATGTCGAACCGTCCGAAGTGGAAAAGCTTCAGCACCTCCGGATCCTCCAGCAGCGCGCTCAGGTTCTTCGCCTCGCTCTGGCCCTTCGCGACCTGCACGATATGCGCGTCGCCGTCGCCGCCCGACATCTGCACCACGCAGAGCCGATCCCGATGCGGGTTCAAGCCCATGGTTTCGCAGTCGATCGCAACGACGGGACCAAGATCGAGGCCGTCGGGCAGGTCATTCTGGTAAAGGTGGTTTGTCATGGGCTTCCTATATCGCCGCCGCGTGATCGGGGGAAGCGGTCAATGCGGGGTCAGTTCGCGTCCGCCTGCAAATCCTGGAGTGCGGGCGCGCGGCAGGCGGTCCAGCAGACCGGCGACCTCGGCCCGGCACAGATGGCCCGGCCAGTCGTCACCGGTCAGCGCGGGCGGCAGATACGGGTGTCTCAGCACCGGCCGTCGCCAGTGGTGCACGACGAGGCAGCGCAGGAGAGCGATGGTCAGCGGGTCGGTGGGCGGCTCGTGGTTCATCGCCGACGACACCCGCCGCAGAACGCCGAGGAGCTGCGCAAACTCCTCGGTGAGCTCGGCCGGTACGACCTGCGCGACCAGCCAGTTCGGAGCCCGCTCGCCCGTGATCGCGGCGGTATTCTCCGGCGGTTTGAGACCGGAATGCGCGATGAATGCGCGCGGCATGAGCTGGACAAATCCGGCCTTCTGCATCACCGCACGAAGATCGGCGTCGTTGGTCTCGGTCAGGACCAGTTGCCAGTCACGCGGCAGGTCATCCGGCGCGGCATAGATCGCATCGTCGCCGCCTCGCTTTCGCGGCGCCCGCGCAGGGTCAGACGCGTGGCTGGACGGTGCGGCCCGACTTTACCGAGGTGATCCAGTCCTCGTTGCGCAGACGGTGAAGCGCCACCCGCACGGCTTCGGGCTTGATCCCCATGCCGTCTGTCAGACGCGTCAGCAAAGGCCCGTCGATCCGGTCTCGCGGCGCCTGCGCGAGATCGCCGAAGATCGTCACCATCATCGACCAGACCCGCGGGGTCGGCAGCGCGGTCAGGATATCGAGGGGCGTCGGCTCAGAAGGCATTCATCGTCAGCAGTTCGTATTCGGCCACGGGGTCATCGTCCTGATTGGTCAGGGTCACATGCCAGCGCACCTCGCCATACTCCTCGTTGCGCGGCGTCTTCGCCTTCACGCGTCAGCCGCACCTTGATGCTGTCGCCGGCGCTGCACCGGCTTCATGAAGCGCAGGTTGTCAAGCCCGGTATTGGCCAGCACCGGGCCCGGATCGGGCTGCACGAACAGACCGGCGGCAAAGCTCAGCAGCAGATAGCCATGCGCCACGCGGCCAGGAAAGAACGGATTGGCCGCTGGCGGCGTCTTCGTCCATGTGGGCATAGAAGGTATCGCCCGTGAAATGCGGCGAAATGCTCGATATCCTCCAGCGTGACGGTCGCGCCGTTCGGTGTGAATCGTCTCGCCGATCGCAGATCGCCGAAGCGGCGGGTGAACGGGTGCTCTCGGTCGTGATCTCGTCTTCGCGCCCGGCACCCATTGCTGGCCGATCTGCGGTCAGAATGTCCGGGCTGCCCTGCACGGCGGTGCGCTGCATGTAGTGCATGACGCCGCGAATGCCGCCCAGCTCTTCGCCACCGCCCGCGCGGCCCGGTCCGCCATGCACCATATGCGGCATCGGGCGAGCCGTGGCCTGTCGCCTCGGCCATCGATGTCGCGGTTGTTGAAGTAGAGCCGCCCGTGGAACGCGCGCGGCACCCAGCGTGATCTCGCGCGCCACATCGCGGGTCATTGCGTGATGACGCGAGGCCACCAGACTGCCCTTGCCCCCGGTTCAGCCAGCGCGATCGCGTGGTCCAGATCGCGGTAGCCCATGATCGTCGAGACCGGCCCGAAGGCTTCGGTATCGTGCACGCGCTGGGCGCTGTCCGGGTCGGCGCAATGGAACAGCATCGGCGGCAGGAACGCGCCCTTTCTCGCGCGTCGGCACCGCTCGACCGTGAAATCGTCAGGATCGCCAAAGACACGCTCGGCCTCCGCTCCGATGAGAGCGGCTTTCTCCAGCACGTCGCGCTTCTGGCTGTTGGACACCAGCGCGCCCATGCGCGTCGTCTCCAGCCGCGGGTCGCCGATGGTGGTCTTCGCCAGCCGCGCCTTCAACGCCGTCGATCACGGCCTCCACCTGGGCTTCGGGCACCATGATCCGCCGGATGGCGGTGCATTTCTGCCCCGCCTTCGCGGTCATCTCGCGCTGCACTTCCTTCACGAAGAGATCGAACTCGGGCGTGCCGGGCGTGGCATCCGGCCCCAGGACTGAGGCGTTCAGGCTGTCCTGCTCGGCCGTGAACCGCACCGAATTGCGCAGGATGTTCGGGTTGCCCCGCAGCTTCAGCGCGGTGTCGGCCGACCCGGTGAAGGTCACCACGTCCTGGCAGCCGAGGTGGTCCAGCATATCGCCGATGCCGCCGGTCACCAGTTGCAAGCGCGCCTTCCGGCAGAATCCCGCTCTCCAGCATCATCCGCACGCAGGCTTCGGTGACATAGCAGGTCGCGGTGGCCGGTTTCACGATCGCGGGCATCCCGGCCAGCAGGGTCGGCGCCAGCTTTTCCAGCATGCCCCAGACCGGGAAGTTGAAGGCGTTGATATGCACCGCGACACCCTGCAGCGGGGTGCAGATGTGCCGCCCGAAGAACTGCCCGTCGCGGCCCAGCTGCTCGGGCGGGCCGTCGAGATAGACATGCCCGTCCGGCATCTCGCGCCGGCCCTTGGAGGCGTAGACCAGCATCGTGCCGATGCCCGCCATCCACGTCGATCATGTGATCGCGACTGCGTGCGCGCCGGTGTCGTAGCTGAGGTCGTAGAGGCTCTGGCGATGCTCTTTCAGGTGCAGCGCCAGCGCCTTGAGCATCCGCGCGCGGTCGTGGAACGTCATCTTGCGCAGCGCCGGGCCGCCCACCTCGCGCGCCCAGCCCAGCATGCCTGAATAGTCCAGCGCGTCGTTGCCGGCTTGCGCGATCGCATCTCCGGTGATGGCCGACTTGCGATCGATCGCGCGCCAGGGCCGGGCGAGATCCACTGGCCCGCGGCAAAGCTTTCGACGGCGCGGATGGATGCGTCCTTCGGCATGGGAACCTCCTCTGTCCGGGCCCGGTCAGGCCCGCCTCAATGCTGGTCGTAGTCGATGCACGAGCTTGTCGGTCACCGGATAGCACTGGCAGGTCAGCACATAGCCCGCGCTCACCTCGTAATCCTCCAGCGCGTGGTTGCTCAGCATCTCCGCCTCGCCCTCGAGCACCTTGCACATGCAGGTCGAGCAGACGCCCGCCTTGCAGGCAAGGGCGCGTCGAGATCGTTTTCCAGCGCGGCCTCAAGCACGGATTGACCCTTGCGTCATCGCGAAGCTGTGCGGCGCGCCGTCGATGATGACGGTCGACTTCGTGTCCGCCGTGTCCTTCGCGACCGCTTGGCCATTTCTTGCTTGGCCAGACGGCCCTGCTGGCTTTCGCTGAACAGCTCGAACTTGATCTGCTCCTTCGGCTCAGCCCGTGGTCTTGCAGCGCCTCGGCAATGGCCAGCATCATCGGTTCCGGCCCGCAGATGAACGCGGTGTCGATGTTGTCCATGTCGATCCAGTGCTTGAACAGCGCAGCGCATTTTTCCTGATCGACGCGGCCGGTGAACAGGTCGATATCCTGGTCCCGGATTCCAGCATGTGGATGACGTCAGCCGCCCCATGATAGCGGTTCTTGAGGTCTTCCATCTCTTCGCGGAACATGATCGTGTTCACGGCGCGGTTGGCATAGACCAGCGTGAAAGGTCGTTGGGCTCGCGGCTCAGCACGGTTTTCAGGATCGACAGCACCGGCGTGATGCCCGACCCGCCCGCAAAACCCAGGTAGTTCTTGGCGCGTCCGGCTCTAACGCGGTGAAGAACTTGCCCATGGGGTGGCATCGCGTGCAGCGTGTCGCCGAGCTTGAGCTCTCGTTGGCCAAGGTCGAAAACGCCCCGCCATCGACACGCTTGATCCCGACCTGCAGGACGCCGTCGTCCAGACCCGCGCAGATCGAATAGTTGCGGCGCAGCTCGGTGCCGTCGAAATCCTGCCTGAAGGTCAGGTACTGGCCTTGGGTGAAAGCGAACGCTCCGGGTTTTCGGGCTTCAGCGTCAGCGACCACCGCATCGCGGATCGTGCTGGTGAATATCGGTGACGGTCAGGGGATGAAATTGGCCATGGGTCGGACCTCAGATACACTTGAAATAGTCGAAGGGTTCCAGGCAGTCCTTGCAGCGCCACTGCGCCTTGCAGGGGGTCGATCCGAACTGGCTGATCCGCTCCACATCGGTCGATTTGCAATGCGGGCAATGCTTCGGGCCGCCCGCGGGCTGCGGCGGCGCGATGCCGTAATCCTCAAGCTTGGCGCGGCCCGTGTCGGTCATCCAGTCGGTCGTCCAAGGCGGGCGAGAGCTGGCGTTTCAGACGTCAGATTCTCGATGCCGTGGCCGCGCAGCGCGGTTTCGATATCGAGATTGATGATCGTGGTCGCGGGGCAGCCGGAATAGGTCGGCGTGACCGTCACCTCCAGCGTGTCGTCCTGCCATTGCACATCGCGGATGATCCCCAGATCGATGAGCGAGATCACCGGGATCTCCGGATCCGGAACCTCGTCCAGCCAAGTGCGGATCTCCTCGACCGGCGCCCAGCCGTCCCGGGCCTGACCCGCGACTTTCCGGGCGTGGGACGGCTCATGAACGCGGGCAGCTGGGTGTGTCCTGCGGGCCTACCATGTCGCCTCCGGATAGGCGCGTTGCAGCCATTGCATCTGCGGTCAGCATGTGGCCCAGATGTTCGCTGTGGCGCTGGCCGGTCTTGCCGCCCTTGTGCGCGAAGTCGTCCTGTCGGGCATGGCCAGCGTCGCCTCCGCCAAGACGTCGCCGCAAGCGTCTCGTAGACGGGTCGCACGGATCGCGGGATCAGGGCGCGATCGCCGTCCTCGGCCATCGCCTCGTCCACGGCATCGGCGATGAACATCTCGCCCGACGTAGGGCCACAAGCGGTCGAGCGCCGCTTGCATCCGGGCGTGGCTTTCCTCGGTCCCGTCGCCAAGGCCGATCACGTGTCGGAGGAGCGTTCGAGGTGATAGGTCACCTCCTTCAGCGACTTCGCCGCGATCTGCGCGATCCGCGCGTCTCGGCTTGTCGTCAGCGCCTGCAGATACGGTTTGTGCCAGGCGTCGAACAGGAACTGCCGCATCATCGTCTGGCCGAAATCCTGTTGGGCTGTTCGACCAGCAGCAGGTTCCGGAAATCCCAGGCGTCGCGCAGGAAGGCCAGATCGTCGGCCGTCGCGCCCTGCCCTTCGATCTCGCCGGCCAGATCCAGCCACATCTGCGTCTGGCCGATCAGGTCCAGCGCCATGTTGGCCAGCGCGATGTCTTCTTCAAGCACCGGCGCATGGCCGCACCATTCGGAGACGCGGTGGCCCAGGACCAGCGCGTTGTCGCCCATGCCGGCACAGGAATTCGAACCTTGCGTCGCATCACATCGCCCCCACTTCGTCTGGAATGTCGAAGAAGGTCGGATGGCGGTAGACCTTGCTCGTTCGGAGGGCTCGTAGAGCGGCCTTCCTTGTCGGGCGGGCGGCGGCGATGATCTGGCTCGACGGAACGACCCAGATGCTCACGCCTTCGTTGCGGCGCGTGTAGACGTCGCGCGCGTTCTTGATCGCCATCTCCGCATCCGGCGCGTGCAGGCTGCCGACGTGGCGGTGGCCATGCCGTGCTGCCCGCGGATGAAGACCTCCCACAGGGGCCATTCGCGCCGCGAGCGCTCCGGTGCCATCGGGTTTTCCGGTCTTCGCGTAGGCGCTGGGTTCCGGTGAACTCATCGCGTTTCTCCTGATCTGAGCCTATTCCGCGGCCATCTTGCGGGCGCGTTTCTTCTCGGCATGGGCCATCATCCCTTCGCGCACCCAGGCGCCGTCGTCCCACGCCTTGTTACGCGCCTCCAGACGCTCGACGGAGCAGGGGCCGTTGCCCTTGAGCACATCGAAGAATTCCGCCCAGTCGGGCTGGGTGAAGTCGTAATGCCCGCGCTCCTCGTTCCACTTCAGGTCCGGGTCGGGGATCGTCAGGCCCAGATAGGCCGCCTGCGCCAACCACGTCGTCGACGAACTTCTGACGCAGCTCGTCATTGGTGTTCATCTTGATCTTCCATGCCATCGACTGCGCGGAATGCACCGAATTCATTGTCCGAGGGCCCGAACATCATCAGCGACGGATACCAGAAGCGGTTCAGCGCATCCTGCGCCATGCGCTTCTGCGCGTCCGTGCCGTTCGCACATCTTCATCATGATGTCGTAGCCCTGCCGCTGGTGGAAGCTCTCCTCCTTGCAGATCCGGACCATCGCGCGGGAATAGGGGCCATAGGACGTGCGCTGCAGCGGCACCTGGTTCATGATCGCCGCCCCGTCGACCAGCCAGCCGACCGCGCCCATGTCGGCCCAGGTCAGCGTCGGATAGTTGAAGATCGAGGAATATTTCATTCTGCCATCCAGCAACTGCTCGGTCAGCTCGTCGCGGCTGACGCCCAGCGTCTCGGCCGCGCAGTAGAGGTAGAGCCCGTGCCCCGCCTCGTCCTGCACCTTGGCGAGCAGGATCTGCCTTGCGTTCCAGCGTGGGCGCGCGGGTGATCCAGTTGCCTTCGGGCAGCTGGCCCACGATTTCCGAATGCGCGTGCTGGCCGATCTGCCTTACAAGCGTCTTGCGGTAGCCTGTCGGGCATCCAGTCCTTGGGCTCGATCTTCTCGCCGGCATCGATGCGCTCCTGAAACCGCTTGGCTTCCGGGCTGTCATCGGCGGCTTCGGATTTGATCATCTGTGCATACATCGTTCAGGTCCTTTCCAAGGATCATGGCGACGCCCTGTCCGACGCCGACGCACATGGTGCAGAGCGCATAACGCCCGCCCGTGCGCTTGAGTTGATAGGCCGCGGTCATCACCAGCCGCGCGCCCGACATGCCCAGAGGATGGCCGATGGCGATGGCCCCGCCCTTCGCGTTCACACGTTGCGTCGTCGTCCTGCACGCCCAGTTCGCGCAACGTGGCGAGTGCCCTGAGAGGCGAAGGCTTCGTTCAACTCGATCACATCCATCTGGTCGATGGTCAGCCCTGCGTGTTCCAGCACCTTGCGCGAGGCCGGAACGGGGCCGATTCCCATGACCCGGGGCGCCACGCCGGCCGCCTTCATCGCCACCACGCGAGCCATCGGGGACAGCCCATGTTTCGTGGCGCCGCTTTCGGAGGCCATCAGCAGCGCCGCCGCCCCATCGTTGACGCCGGAGGCGTTGCCCGCCGTCACGGTCAACTCAGGGCCATTCACGCCGCGAAGTTTCGCCGAGCTTTTCGACGTCCGTGCCCGGGCGGGGATGCTCGTCGGTCTCGACCACGATCGGATCGCCCTTGCGCTGCGGGATCGTGACGGCGCAGATTTCCTCGCCGAACTGTCCGTCCTCCTGTGCTGCGGCCCAGCGGGCTTGCGACCGTGCGGCGAAGGCGTCCTGATCCGCGCGGCTGACCTGCCAGTCCTGCGCCACGTTGTCCGCCGTCTGAGGCATCGAATCGATCGCCGTACTCCGCCTTCATCTTCGGATTGACGAAGCGCCAGCCGATGGTCGTGTCGTAGACCGTGTTGGCCCGTGAAAACGCCGTTTCCGCCTTGGGCATGACGAACGGCGCGCGGGACATGCTCTCCACCCCGCCAGCGATCACGAGGTCCAGCTCGCCAGCCTTGATGCCGCGTGCCGCGCCGCCGACAGCGTCCATTCCGCTCGCGCAGAGTCGGTTGATCGTCGATCCCGGCACGCTTTCCGGAAGTCCCGCCAGCAGCGACGCCATGCGCGCGACATTTCGGTTGTCTTCGCCGGCCTGATTGGCGCAACCGTAGATGACATCGTCGACCTGATCCCAGTCGACGCCGGCATTGCGGTCGATCAGGGACTTGATCGGTATCGCCGCCAGATCGTCGGCCCGCACCGTGGACAATGCTCCGCCATAGCGGCCGATCGGTGTACGCTGCGCATCGCAGATGAAAGCCTGCATTCTATCCTCCCGTTCGCGTCCTTTGGGTATGCCAAGATCCAATTCGAGGCAAATGAAATGTTACCTTTTGCAAGTATTCGGCGGAAAACGGTAACGCATCAATGTCCGTTCGAGGGATCCGCCGACCCATGAACGGCGAATTGCTCGAGTTGCGCCTCCTGCGGTTCGATGACGCTGAAACGTTCAGTCACGCCGACTTCCGTCAATTCGCGCGCCACGGTGAGGAGCGTGTTCGGGTCCAGCCCGCTGCACATGTCCAGCATGTGCGCGATCTCCTCGCGGGCGACCGGCATCGCGGTCTCGACCGTCCCCGCGTTGTAGTAGTCGACGAAATGCCGTGCCAGCTGCATGGTCAGAGCCTCGATCTCGGCCGGTTCGATGACCGTCACCGCAACAAAGGTGGCACGACCGAAAGTTTCAAGCCCGAGCCAGCCGTTCGTGAACGCCTGCCGCGTCTTGCCGGACAGGTCGGCTTCGGTGAACTCGGAAAACTCGAAACCACCGGGAACACACCATTCCCCGGTGCGCGCGGGCGAATGGAAGACGTTCATGTCGCTGTCATCGAAATGGATGGCGCGGGCGAAATGCCGGGGCTCGTCGGACATCAACCCTCCTCCAGCAGCCGGGTCAGCGGGATGAGGCGCGTTTCCTCCCCCTGCCGCAGCAGCAAGCCGAATGCCTCGTCGATGCCGAGGAAGGTGCCGGTCTGGCCGCATACGGTGATCGGTTCGCCCATGCCCCAGGCCAGCCCGCGCCACTCGCGGTGCAGCGGTGCGACACCGTCCTGCGACCACCGGTTGATCTGGGCGAGCGTGTGCCGCGTCCAGGATTCCAGAAGCGCGATCGCGTCGACCTCGGCACAGCCTTCGGCGTAAAGGGCAGTGCGATCGGGGTCGTGGCCCCCCTCGTCGTCAGTTGGCCAGAGCCGCAGATCGAGGCTGACCACAAGCCAGCCGGGTTCGGCTTGCGGATCGTTCGTCGAAGCCGCCGCGCGCAACATGCCGCAACGGGCGCCGTTCACGCGGATGGCGCCGGTCCACTCCAGATGCACGGCGACCTCGGGCGGGGCCAGAGCGCCCAGAGCGTTCTGGAACCCCACCCCGCAGAGCGGCAGCATCGCCATCGCCTGCGCGAGTGTCACGTCAGGGGCCAGGACGATGGCCGCGCGCAGTCGGTCCGGATCGAGCCGGTAGATCACAGTTCCCGCGTCGCATCCCAGCGCCGCCTGCGCGCACGCCCTGGCGAAGGGATCGATGCCCGGATCCACAGGTTGTCCCCGCAACAGGGGCGGGAAGGTGGGCGCGATCATGCCGGCGCTGTCTCCATCAGCGCCTTCGCGACCGTCCGGAAGCCTGCTGCCTGCGGACTGTCCGGCTTTGACACCACGATGGGGGCGCCGCCATCCGACGTCGTGCGAATGTCGAGATGCAGCGGGATCTCGGCAAGCAGCGGCACACCCAGCTTCGCCGCCTCCGCCGCCACGCCGCCGTGGCCGAATACATGCTCCTCGTGCCCGCAATTCGAACAGATATGCGTGCTCATGTTCTCGATCATGCCCAGGATCGGCACATGGAGCTGGTTGAACATGTCGATCCCCTTGCGCGCGTCCATCAGGGCCACGTCCTGCGGCGTGGACACGATGATCGCACCGTCCACCTGCGCCTTCTGGCAGAGCGTCATCTGCACGTCGCCCGTCCCCGGTGGAAGGTCGACCAGCAGCACGTCGAGCGCGCCCCATTGGACCTGGTTCATCATCTGCTGCAAGGCGCCCATCAGCATCGGCCCGCGCCAGACCACGGCCTGATCGTCATTCGTCATCAGCCCGATCGACATCATCGTGACGCCGTAGTTGCGCATCGGCAGGATCGTCTTGCCGTCGGGCGAGGCCGGCCGCCCCGAGACGCCTAGCATGCGCGGCTGCGACGGCCCGTAGACGTCCGCATCGAGCAGCCCGACGCGTTGCCCCTCTGCGGCCAGCGCGCAGGCGAGGTTGGCCGTCACGGTGGACTTGCCGACCCCGCCCTTGCCCGAGGCGATGGCGATGATCCGGTCGATGCCGGGGATCTTCTGCGGGCCCTGCGGCTCGGCCCTGCGGCCGGGTTTCAGGTCGGGTGGCGGTGCCTTGGCCTGATGGGCCGTCATGACGATCGACACTTGTCCGATGCCTTCGAGCCCTTTCAGAGCCCTTTCGGCAGCCTCCTGCACGGGGCGGTAGGTCTCTGCCTGCGACGGCGGCACCTCCAGCACGAAACGCACGGCGCCGTCCTGAACCGACAACGCCCGAATCACCCCGCTGTCGGTCAGTGGACCACCCGTCGCAGGGTCGGCGATCTGGCGGAGCGCCGCCAGAACATCCTCGCGCTTGGCGCTCATGCTCAGCCCTTGATCTTGCCGGTCACGGTGTGGTCCACGCCCAGACCTTCGATCGTCAGCACGACCTTGGCTTGATACGTCTTGCCAGAGGTATCGTCCGTCTCGCGAAGCGCGTCCTCGATCGCCTGCTGGGAGGTCACGCCCACCTGCTTGAGGAACTTGCGGATCGACATGTTGCTCTCTTCATCCATGGCTTGGTCCTTTCCTGATGTTTAACCGGGTTCGCCGGTTGGTCCGAGGCTGTCAGGCAATTACTGAGACAGCAGGGTGCCTTCACGCAGGTCGCGGAGGTCACGCCACCCTTCGATCCTACTCCACCGTCGCCCATTGCGCCGGTCGAACTGACGCTCGACGGTCTCGATGCGATCGTGGCGTATGTCGCGACCGTCGCGCCGGCCGATCTGGGGGCTCCGATCCAATCTCAGTGATCCTTGCGCTTGGAGAGATAATCGTCGGTGGTGCGGACGCGCGGTTTCTCCCCGCCGTGGAAGGGCGAGTCTCCGGCGTGGAACTGGGTCTGAACGCGGCAGTCGTCGCACATCTGGATCAGCCGTGCGGCAGATTCGTTCTGGAACATGGCATGTTTTCCCACGAGCTTCTCCAGAACCCGCTCGACCGTGGATTTCACGCCGAAGGGTGCTCCGCATTCCACGCAGGCAAACGGTTGTTCCTCGTTCAACACCCGCTGCGACAGGGCCGCGTCCGTCAGGTCCAACTGCGGCTTCAGCGTGATCGCGTTCTCGGGACAGATGGTCGCGCAGATCCCGCATTGCAGGCAGGCATCCTCCTGGAACCGAAGCTGCGGCAGGTCGGGATTGTCCAAGAGCGCGCCGGACGGACAGAGCGACACGCAGGCGAGGCACAGCGTGCAGGCATCGGTATCGACCAGCACGGCGCCGTAGGGCGCACCCTCCGGCAGATCGATCCGGTCCGTGTCCGGGTTCAGCGCCTTGGCCGACAGCCGCGTGATCTGCCGGCGTGTGCCCATGGGCAGGATGGGCTCGGTTGTCGGATCCGGGGGCAGATTCGTCCGAAGCATCGACGACAATGCGTCCGGCTCCTGCGGCTCCAGCATCCGAACTTTGGCCGAAAGCGCAGCCGCCAGTTCGACCTGAGCGGCGATGCTGTCGCGTTCTGCCTTCGGGCCGCAGAGAATGGACACGTCGGCAAAGCCCGCACCTTGCGCCGCCAGGATCTCCGCATGACCGAAGCCGGGCAGCGCATCGGTTTCCAGCGGGATCACGTCGGCGGGCAACCCGTCGCCGTGCCGGGCGGCGAGTGAAATCATTTCGCTGCCCCAGCCATCGTGGACCAGCAGGCGCGGCGCATGGCCCCCAGCCGCGAAATAGGTCCGCGCCAAAGTGGTGATCCGCCGCATCAACGCCTCGACTGGCGGAGCGTCAAAGCTGATCGCGCCCGACGGGCAGACCGCGGAACAGGCGCCGCATCCGGCGCAAATCAGCGGGTCGACCGCGACGTGTTCGCCCGCGGGTGTGATGGCGCCGGTCGGGCACACGTCGAGGCACCGCGTGCAGCCGACCTGCTCCGCGCGGGAGTGGGCGCAAAGCGGTTCCTGCACGCTGACGTAGAGCGGCTTTTCGAATGTCCCCACCAGTTTCAGGGCATTGGCAATGGCCCACGTCACGGTGTCGGGGCGAGCGGGATCGGCACGCAGGTACCCGTCTCGCTTTTCATGAGCGGGAAAGAGAGGTTTTCCGCCGGACAGATCCACGATGATATCGCACTGGGATGTGCCTCCGTTCCTCGGCTCGCACCAGCCCAACTCCGCCCGGCCGCCGCGACGCACCTCCTGCAGGGCGTCTATGCGCAGTTCGAACGCGCCCAGAGTTCCCTTCGCGCGCTTCAGATCGCCGCGGACCAGGTCGAACTGCCGATCTTCCGGCGGCTCGGAATCGCCCGTCAGGAGGACCGTGACGGCCAGTGTATCGGCCAGCAAGGTGGCGGCGGGAACGGCCACACTAGGCGCGCCAACTACCAGGCACACCCCAGCCGACACGACATCCGTGGACTTGGTCGCGGGCATCTCCAGCGCAGCCTCGGCGGCCAACGCGGCCATTTTGGGGATCGGATCGCCCTGCCCGTCCGACCAACCAGCGCGGTCGCGCAGATCGACGAAGCCTGGCTCCGGCACGCCAAGATCCGCGGCCAGATCCGCAAAGCGCTGGCGCTCCTGCTGGCAAGCCACGATGACGTCGCCACCAGCCAGCGCCTCGGCGGCCTCTCCAATCTGGGACATGCACAGACTCGTGTGCACGCGGGAACTTTTCAGGCCCGATGCCGACTCGATCCGGGTCGCATCGAGCGCCTGACTCCCCAGGCAGTCGCACAGGACAAGGGTCTTTGGCACGGGCAACTCCCCAGGCTCCGGCAATCCGGCCACCGTTATTCCCACTGAACGGAACGCAGGCTAGAAGGGATTGGATCCCGGCGCAAACGGGAAAAATAATGCAAAATCGACGGCTGTCGGTGTCCCGTCACAGGCTGCCGTCGGCAGTTGATGCAAAATTTTCTTGGTCGAAGGGCCCGTGTCGTGGTCTGATCGACGCAACGAAAGGGAGGAACCGTGACGCCGCAAAGCGTGCCGCACTTGACTATCCCGCTGGGCATCGTGGTTCGCCGGTCGCCGGGGGCCACGCGGTGGGCGCGCCACGTCTGGAAGGCTGTGGCGGTGCTTCCCGGTGCAGGTTCGGCGGAGTGGAGGGAGTTGCGCCACGCCGGTGACGTGGTCGAGTTTTACGCGGGAACCGTGTCCCTCGAGCTTTTTCGAACGGATACGGAGGCGTATCTTCACGGATTGTCCGCGCGTGACCCGAGCATCTATGTCGTGCTGCGCGAGAACGTGGGAACCGGTCTTCTGGATATCGTGCGGGTAACCGCTTCGCCCTACGAGGCGCAGGATCACTCGGACGCTGGCGACGACATCGTGGAGAAGGTTCCGATGCCGGAAGGGCTGGCGGCGATGATCCGGGACTTCGCCGATGCGCACCACGAGGAAGAGGCATTCGTCAAGCGCAGGCGAGACCGCAAGCGCGTGGACCTGGTGGAAGACGGTGTTGGTGACGAACGGATTCGCCAGATGACGGATGTCTATCGCAGGCCGCGGCCTGGACGGGGTCTGTTGCAATGACCGAAGCTCGCGATTTCTGGACCCGACGCCGGGCCGCGGTGGCCGCCGAAGCGGGCGTCGAGAGCGCAATCAAGCCGACGGACGAGGACGCAACGGAGGCGGCGCGTCTCGAGGGGCTTTCGGATGCGGAGCTGCTTCAGGAATTCGATCTGCCCGAGCCCGAGACACTCAAGTCCGGCGATGATTTCACCGTCTTCCTGTCGCAGTCCGTTCCCGCCCGGTTGCGACGCCGCGCATTGCGGGCGCTGTGGCGGACGAACCCGGCCTTGGCCAATGTCGACGGCCTCGTTGATTATGGCGCAGATTATACCGACAGCGCGACCGTGGTCGAAAATCTGCAGACGGCCTACACCGTGGGCAGGGGCATGCTGGCGCATCTGGAGCGCTTGGCGCGGTCGGAGTTGCCGGAGCCGGACCCGGGGCCAGACCCGGAACCAAAGGCCACATCGATCGAGGGCGATGAAGATCCGGAGCCCGATGAAGTCATGTGCGGGACCCGTGAACACGCAGATCGAGGCGGATGAGGAGGACGTCGAGATATCTGCGCCAGCGCCCCGCCGAATGGTCTTCACCTACGAAAGCGACGCATCATGACCGCCGCCGAGGATGTCGCAATCGCCCGCGAGGACCGGCTGCGGGCCGATCTCTACAATTACCTGGGGCTGATGCTGGCGCGTCCGCCCGATCAGATGCTCCTGGATCAGACCGCCGGGCTCGACGGTAACGAGAGCGCGATCGGGCAGGCCATATGCGGTCTGGCCCGTGTTGCGCGCGCGACCAAACCCGCCGGGGCCGAACGCGAGTTCAATGCGCTCTTCATCGGGGTCGGGCGCGGGGAGTTGCTGCCCTATGCCAGCTACTACCTGACCGGCTTCCTGCACGAGAAACCGCTGGCGCAGCTTCGACGGGACATGGCGGCACGGGGCATCAGCCGCGCGCCGAATGTCTTCGAGCCCGAGGACAACATCGCCTCGCTGATGGAGATGATGGGCGGAATGATCGTCGGTCGATTCGGCCGCGCTGCCACGATCGAAGAGCAGAAGACCTTCTTCAACAAGCATGTCGCACCCTGGGCGGGTCATTTCTTCGACGACCTGACAAACGCGAAGAACTCGGTGCTCTACGCGGCGGTGGGCGCAGTGGGCCGGGAATTCATGGAGATCGAACGCGAAGCGTTTCGCATGGCGGCGGGGTGAAGGTGCCCTCGCCACATCAACCGGCGGGCCGACCGCCGCAACAGGAGGGGGAGACATCCCATGACCGAAAAGGAAGACGGCGGCAGCAATCGTCGCGATTTCCTGAAACTCGCGGGAACGGCGGCGCCTTCGGCCGCGGTCGCGATGGCAACCACGGCCGACGACGCCGAAGCCGAACCCGTAGATCCAGCGTCGGACAAGATGCAGGACACCGCACATACACGTGCGTATCTCGCAAGCGCCCGGTTCTGAGGAGAGACACCGGCCGTTTACGTTTGGTCTGCCGACTGGTTGCGTGAGGCCCGGCTGGCGGATCCCTAGGGAGGAAACAAAATGCTTAGGAAAAAGACCACCGGGGTTGCGAGGCGCCCCCAGCGGACTGGACTCCTGTCCGAAATCGCGGAAAAATCCGTCGACCGCCGCGCGTTCCTACGAGGTAGCGGTCTGGCCATCGGCGGCCTGGCGGCGATCAGCGCCACTGGCGGAACGGTGACGCAAGCCAGCGCGCAGAGCGCTGCGGCGACGGCGGTGAACACCGTCAAATCCGTCTGCACCCACTGCTCCGTCGGCTGTACCGTCATTGCGGAGGTCAGCGATGGCGTGTGGGTCGGGCAGGAGCCCGCCTGGGACAGCCCTTTCAATCTGGGCGCCCATTGCGCGAAGGGCGCATCGGTGCGCGAACATGCTCACGGGGAACGCCGGCTCAAGTACCCGATGAAGAAAGAGGGTGGCGAATGGAAGCGCATCAGCTGGGACCAGGCGATTGACGAGATCGGCGACGGCATGATGCAGATCCGCGAGGAAAGCGGCCCGGACAGCGTCTACTGGCTGGGCTCGGCCAAGCACAACAACGAGCAGGCATACCTCTTCCGCAAGTTCGCCGGCTACTGGGGCACGAACAACGTCGACCATCAGGCGCGGATCTGCCATTCGACGACCGTGGCGGGGGTTGCGAACACGTGGGGCTACGGCGCCATGACCAACTCCTACAACGACATCCACAACTCCAAGGCGATCTTCATCATCGGCGGCAATCCGGCGGAGGCGCACCCGGTATCGCTGCTGCACGTGTTGAAGGCCAAGGAGCAGAACAACGCGCCGCTCATCGTCTGTGACCCGCGCTTCACCCGCACGGCGGCCCATGCGGACGAGTATGTGCGGTTTCGCCCCGGGACAGACGTGGCGCTCATCTGGGGCATGCTGTGGCACATCTTCGAGAATGGCTGGGAGGACAAGGAGTTCATCCGCACCCGTGTCTGGGGCATGGACCAGATCAAGGAAGAAGTCGCCAATTGGACGCCCGACGAGACGGAGCGGGTGACCGGCGTGCCCGAAAGCCAGCTTCGCCGCGTGGCGCGGACGCTGGTCAACAACCGGCCCGGCACCGTGATCTGGTGCATGGGCGGCACCCAGCACACCAACGGCAACAACAATACGCGGGCGTACTGCATCCTGCAGCTTGCGCTGGGCAACATGGGCACGTCGGGAGGCGGCACGAACATCTTCCGCGGCCATGACAACGTGCAGGGCGCGACGGACCTTGGTGTGCTCTCCCACACCCTGCCGGGCTATTACGGCCTGACCGAGGGATCCTGGAAGCACTGGGCGCGTGTCTGGGAGGAGGATTTCGACTGGCTCAACGGTCAGTTCGCCAAGATGAAAGGCGCGGACGGCAGCGACACGGATCTCATGTATGAGACCGGCATCCCCGTCAGCCGCTGGATCGACGGCGTGCTGGAGGACACCGCGAACATGGACCAGCCCAACAAGGTGCGGGCCATGGTTCTGTGGGGTCATGCGCCGAATTCGCAGACGCGGATGAAAGAGATGAAGACGGCGATGGAGATGCTCGACATGCTCGTCGTCGTGGATCCGTATCCGACCGTCTCCGCCGTGCTGCATGACCGAACCGACGGCGTCTACCTTCTACCGGCCTGCACGCAGTTCGAAACCCGCGGGTCGGTGACGGCGTCGAACCGGTCTCTGCAATGGCGGGACAAGGTGGTGGAGCCGCTCTTCGAAAGCCTCCCCGATGAGGTCATCATCGCCAAGTTCGCCAACAAGTTCGGCTTCGCGGATCGCCTCTTCCGCAATATCGAGATGGACGACGCGGAGACGCCGAACGTCGAGAGCATCACGCGGGAGTTCAACCGCGGCATGTGGACCGTCGGCTATACCGGGCAGTCGCCGGAGCGGATCAAGCTCCACATGGAGAACCAGCACACCTTCGACCGCACCACGCTGCAGGCGGTGGGCGGCCCGGCGGACGGTGACTACTACGGTCTACCATGGCCGTGTTGGGGCACGGCGGAGATGAACCATCCAGGCACGCCGAACCTCTATGACATGTCGAAACCGGTGTCGGAGGGCGGGCTGACCTTCCGTGCGCGTTTCGGTGTGGAGCGGGACGGCGACAACCTGCTGGCAGATGGCGTGTACAGTCAGGGTTCGGAGATCCAGGATGGTTACCCCGAGTTCACCATGCAGATGCTGATGGATCTCGGCTGGGACGGCGATCTGACGGAGGAGGAGCGCGCGGCCATCGACGCCGTGGCCGGCCCGGACACAAACTGGAAGACCGATCTATCGGGCGGCATCCAGCGGGTGGCGATCCAGCACGAGTGCGCGCCCTTCGGCAACGCCAAGGCGCGGGCGGTCGTCTGGACCTTCCCGGACCCGGTGCCGATCCACCGCGAACCGCTCTATACCAATCGGCGGGATCTCGTGGCGGATTATCCGACCTACGAGGATCGCAAGTTCTACCGGCTGCCGACGATGTACGCGTCGATCCAGCAGAACGACTTCTCCGAGGATTACCCGATCATTCTCACCTCCGGCCGCCTGGTCGAGTACGAGGGCGGCGGGGACGAGACTCGGTCGAACCCGTGGCTGGCCGAACTGCAACAGGACATGTTCGTGGAGATCAATCCGCGGGATGCCAACAACCTGGGCGTGCGGGAAGGCGCGCAGGTCTGGGTCGAAGGACCCGAGGGCGGCAAGGTCAAGGTGATGGCCATGATCACCGAGCGGGTCGGCGCCGGCGTCGCCTTCATGCCGTTCCACTTCGGTGGTCATTTCGAAGGCGTGGACCAGAGGGACAAGTATCCCGAAGGGGCCGACCCATATGTGCTGGGCGAAAGCACCAACACCGCGCAGACCTACGGCTACGACAGCGTAACCCAGATGCAGGAGACCAAGGCGACTCTCTGCAAGATCATGCCAGCGTAAGGAGGAGGAGATATGGCCAGAGCTAAATTTCTCGTCGACGCCGAGCGCTGCATCGAATGCAACGCCTGTGTCACGGCCTGCAAGAACGAGCACGAAGTTCCGTGGGGAATCAACCGCCGCAAGGTCGTCACGATCAATGACGGCAAACCGGGCGAGCGGTCGATTTCCGTCGCCTGCATGCACTGTTCGGACGCACCCTGCATGGCGGTCTGCCCGGTGGACTGCTTCTACCAGAACGAGGAAGGCGTCGTCCTGCACTCCAAGGACCTGTGCATCGGCTGCGGCTATTGCTTCTACGCGTGCCCGTTCGGCGCGCCGCAATATCCGCAGGCGGGCAATTTCGGGTCACGTGGCAAGATGGACAAATGCACTTTCTGCGCCGGTGGTCCGGAGGAGACCCATTCCAACGCCGAGTTCTCGAAGTACGGGCGTAACCGGATCGCGGAAGGCAAGCTGCCGATCTGCGCCGAGATGTGCGCCACCAAGGCACTGCTTGCCGGAGATGGGGACGTCGTATCCTCGATCTACCGCGAGCGGGTCGTGGCGCGCGGCTTCGGGTCGGGTGCATGGGGCTGGGGCACCGCCTACGACCAGAAGGACGGGTGACGCGGTTTCCGACCGGATCACCTGCGGGGCGCCCCGATGCATCTCTGCGGCGCCCCGGGAAGGATATTGGCAATGCCATCCTTGATTGAAAAACCGGCACGAAATCCGGCGGGATTGGCCTCCTGTCGGCTGTCCGGTGCCGATACCTGCAACCGAAGCGGGAAACAGATTACAGTGTTTGACTTCGTTCCACACATTTGCGCTAAACATGGGCGACACGAACGTGGGTGGAACTACGTGCCAACAGCCGACGACAGGTCGGACAGGTTCGCCTTCGGAGGCGCGGAGCCGACTTTCCTCAATCATCATGCCTGGGCTGTCCGGTGGCAGGATCCGGCTCGCAGTTCCGCCATGGCGCAAGCTGTCCTTGATTTCAGCCATGAATCCGGAAAGACGCGTGCGGTCGGTTCGCGTCGCCGCAACGGACTGGCGATGCGGACGCTGGCCTGGCAGGCCCGATGGCGCGGCGATTTCGACCTGGCCGAGTTGCTGGCCCATCGCGCGATCGCGCGCCTCAAGGGCGAGGGGGCGGAATCCGCGATTGCGGACACGCTGTCGACGCTCGGCGTCATACACGTCTCGCGCGGACGCCGCGATCTGGCCCGCGAATGCATCGAGGAAGGTTTCGAGGTCCTTTCGACTCAGCCCAACGTCGCCACGCGCGTCGATTTGCTGACCGCGCTCGCGATGGCGGAACGGCATGGTCGCCGGTTGCACCAGGCGCAGGAGGCGATGCGCGAAGCCGTCGCCCTCTCGATCGGTGCCGAGCGGGCGCAGACGGAACAGAGTGTCGCGCGCGCGCTGCTCTACGACGACCGTCCCGGCGAGGCCCTGGAACACGCGCTGATGTCGATCGAACTGGCGCGGGAGCACCGAAACCAGGTGATCATCCCCTTCGCCATGGAGATAGCAGCCGGAGCGCAGATCGATCTCGATAATCTCGAAACGGCCCGCGATCTCCTGAAGGAGGCGCGGAGTTTGATGCACCAGAAGCAGCAGCCGCGCGTGACGTGCAATCTGATCTTTCAGGAAGTCCGGCTGCATCAGCGGCTTGACGAACCGGAGGCAGCTCTGGAATGCGCGCGCCGGGGCAAGGACATCGCCGATGGGACGGGCTATGTCCTCATGCAGATCAGGTTCCTCGACCGAATTGCGGACTTGCAGGAGGCCGGCGGTCACACCAAGGCGGCCCTGAGAACGCTCAAGGAAATGGTGGCGCTGCGCGAGGCCGAACGCGAATGACCGCACGGGGATGGAAAGGAAGCTGGCGGATGACCCAGATGTTGCGACTGGTGTGCGTTCTGGCCCTCCTGATTGGCGGCCAGCCCCTGGCCGCGCAGGATCAGCCGATGACCGACGCGAACGGACCCGCCGCCCGGACGGAGACCGGCGGCGCTCAGACGCTCGAGGACATTCTGCGGCGTCAACGTGGCGAGGAGGTCGACAACGGTTTTCGCAGCGATGACCTCGGCGAGCCTCAGGGTGGCGCCGGGTTGACGCAGCAGCTTGGGACGCTGGGTGGCGCGTCCGATGCCGATCTCTGGCGCGCCCTGCGCTTCAACGAGGCGGACATGACCAGTACCGCGCGCGGGCCTGGCGCCACCGTCCTCGTTCAGGATGGCGGCATGCCCTGGCTGCAGTTCCGTGAAGGGCCGCTGCTGACCTATGGCGGCTATCTCTTGCTGGGCATGATCGGTCTCCTGGCCCTGTTCCTGCTGGTCCGGGGACGGATCCGGATCGACGGCGAGAGGACGGGGCGCACGATCACGCGGTTCAAGGCCATGGAGCGGTTCGCGCATTGGCTCCTCGCCGGCTCCTTCATCCTGCTGGGGATCACCGGGATCGTCACGCTGGCCGGCCGCAAGTTGCTCATCCCGCTGATGGGCAAGGAGTCCTTCGCAACCATCGCGCTCGCGTGCAAGTGGATCCACAACAACGTCAGCTGGGCCTTCATGCTGGCGCTGGTGATGATCTTCGTGTTCTGGGTCGTGCACAACCTGCCGAGCCGAACGGATCTCGTGTGGCTGGCGAAGGGCGGCGGGATCATCGGTGGCGGTCATCCACCGGCGAAAAAGTTCAACGCGGGTCAGAAGCTGATCTTCTGGTCCGTCATCATCCTGGGCGCCTCGATCTCCGCGTCCGGACTGTCGCTGCTCTTTCCGTTCGAGCTGCCGATGTTCGCGGCGACGTTCGAGAAACTGAACGCGTTCGGCATCCCGCAGGCGCTGGGCTTTGGGGTTCTGGACACGGCCCTTGCCCCGCACCAGGAGATGCAGCTGGCGCAGGCCTGGCATGCCATCGTCAGTTTCGTTCTCATGGCGATCATCATCGCACATATCTACATCGGGTCGATCGGCATGGAAGGCGCCTTCGACGCCATGGGCAGCGGCGAGGTCGAGGAGCAGTGGGCGCGCGAGCATCATTCGCTTTGGGTGGACGAGGTCAAGGCGCGCGACAGGCAGGCACACAGGCAGGCGGCGGGCGATGCGACACCTGCTGAGTAGCCTGCTGGTTCTGGCGACACCGCTCGCGGCGCAGGACTTCTTCTCGCTCAAGGGTCATGGCGGGCCGATCATGGACATCGCCGTGTCGCCGGCGGGCCAGATCGCGACGGCCAGTTTCGACAACTCCGTGGGGCTCTGGCAAAACCGCGAGCCGACCTGGTGCGACGGACATGCCGCAGCGGTCAATGTGGTGGACTTCGTCGGCGCGGATCGGCTGGTGTCCGCGGGGGATGATTTCACGATCCGGCTCTGGTCCGGCTGCGATGCAGAGCCCTTGGTGTTGGGTCGCCACAAGGGCAAGGTGGCGGGGCTTGCGGTCTCGCCAGAGACGGGCCTCGTCGCCTCGGCGAGTTGGGACGGGACCATCGGCCTCTGGCCGCTCGACGGTGACCGTCCGGGACGGATGCTGCGCGGCCATGCGCAGGGCGTGAACGATGTGGCCTTCGCGGACGGCGGAACCCGGCTCTACTCGGTGTCCATGGACGGGACGATCCGCATCTGGGACGTGGTGCAAGGGACTGAGGAGCGGCAACTGGTCCGCCACGGGTTTGGCGTGAACGAGTTGATCCTGAACGAAGACGACGGCTGGCTGGCCTATGGCGCGGTCGATGGCGTGACACGGCTGGTGGATCTCGAGACCGGCGCGGAGCTTGGCGATTTCACGCTCGATCGCCGCCCGATCCTCGCGCTGGCGTACCATGCAGGGACGCAGCAATTGGCTGTCGGCGACGGCGAGGGCTACATCATGATCGTCGACACGGGCGCCGGGCGCATCGTACGGGATTTCAGGGCCGCGCGGCAGGGGCCGGTCTGGGCGCTGGCCTTCTCGCCCGACGGCCGCAACCTGCACGCCGGCGGGATCGAGGACATCATGTACTCCTGGCCTGTCGACACGATGACGGAGCACGGCCAGATGGCGACCGAGACGCGGAGCTTCCTGCAGGATCCCGAGTCGCTGCCGAACGGAGAACGCCAATTCATGCGGAAATGCTCGATCTGCCACACCACGACCGCGCGCGGCGGGCGCAAGGCCGGCCCTACGCTTCATGGGCTTTTCGGCAGATCAGCCGGCAGCCTTTCCGACTATCGCTATTCCAAAACGCTCGCTGGATCGGATATCGTCTGGTCCGAGGAAACGATCGACCGGCTCTTCGATCTGGGACCGGACCACGTGGTGCCCGGCAGCAAGATGCCGATGCAGCGGATTTCCGCCACGCGCGATCGGCAGGACCTGATCGACTACCTCCGGCGCGCCACCGCGCCGGTTGGCGCAAGGGAGGAAAACTGAATGAAGGCCATGCTCGCCGCGTTCGCATCCATCGCCATCATTGCCGTCGGGGCCAGTTTCGGGCTGCAGGAGATCGGCTTTTCTTCGGCCGACCGCACCACCGGCGACGCGGTCAGGCTCGACTGAACCGCAACCGGACGATCCGTTCGAGAAAGAAGGATTGATCTGCGCTCGCCAAGCGGGAAATATCATCCTCGGTGCGCGGACCGGCCGGGAAGAGTCGACAAGTCTGGCGCGGGATTCTGACTGGTTCAGCGGCACCGAACGAACAACGGGAGGAATAAAATGCTCAATTCAACGGTCTCGGACCAGACGCAGGGTTTTCTGGACGATTTCGGAAAGGCGCTCGAGAGCGGCGACATCGCCGCGGCGCGGGAGATGTTTCTGGACGACTGCTATTGGCGCGACCTCGTGACCTTCACCTGGAACCTCAAGACGGTGGAGGGCAAGGACCAGGTCGAGGATATGCTGCGGCATCAGCTCGACACGACCAAGCCCGGCCATTGGCAACTGGCCGAAGGCGAGGTTCCGACCGAGGAGGGTGGCATCGTCACCGCCTGGATCGAGTTCGAGACGGAGGTCGCGCGCGGCTATGGCCTGATCCGGCTGAAGGACGGCAAGATCTGGACCTTGCTGACGACGATGGCGGAGCTCAAGGGGTTCGAGGAGCCGCGCGGGTTCGATCGGCCGCTGGGCGCCAAGCACGGCGCGGCCAAACATCGCCCGAGCTGGCGGGAAGAGCGCGAGCAGGAGGCGGCGGATCTCGGCTACAAGACCCAGCCCTACTGCCTCATCATCGGTGGCGGGCAGGGCGGCATCGCGCTGGGCGCGCGGATGCGGCAGCTCGGCGTGCCGACGATCATCGTGGAGAAGAACGACCGCCCCGGCGACAGCTGGCGCAACCGCTACAAGTCGCTCTGCCTGCATGACCCGGTCTGGTACGATCACCTGCCCTACATCAAGTTCCCGGAGAACTGGCCGGTCTTCTCGCCCAAGGACAAGATCGGCGACTGGCTCGAAATGTACACCAAGGTGATGGAGCTCAACTACTGGACCCGCACCGAAGCGAAGTCGGCCACGCTACGACGAGAAGGCCAAGGAATGGACCGTCGTCGTCGACCGCGACGGCGAGGAGGTCGTGCTGAAGCCCAAGCAGCTGGTGATGGCGACCGGCATGTCGGCCAAGGCGAATGTTCCGAACTTCCCTGGAATGGAGAAATTCAAGGGCGACCAGCACCATTCGTCGAAGCATCCCGGGCCCGACAGGTACAAGGGCAAGAAGGCGGTCATCATCGGGTCGAACAACTCCGCCCACGACATCGCTGCGGCGCTCTGGGAGAACGACGTCGACGTGACCATGGTGCAGCGGTCCTCCACCCATATCGTGCGGTCCGACACGCTGATGGATATCGGCTTGGGCGCGCTCTACTCCGAAGAGGCCGTGCGCTCGGGCGTGACGACGGAGAAGGCGGACCTGATCTTCGCCTCGCTGCCCTACCGGATCCTGCACGAGTTCCAGATCCCGCTCTACGAGCAGATGAAGGAGCGCGACAAGGACTTCTACGACGGGCTGGAGAAGGCGGGCTTCTGGCTCGACTGGGGCGACGACGGGTCCGGGCTCTTCATGAAGTACCTGCGCCGCGGGTCGGGGTATTACATCGATATCGGCGCATCGCAGCTGATCATCGACGGCGAGGTCAAGCTGAAGCGAGGGCAGGTGACGGAGATCGACGAGACCGGCGTGATACTCGACGACGGCACGCATCTCGATGCCGACGTGATCGTCTATGCCACGGGTTACGGCTCGATGAACGGCTGGGTGGCCGACCTGATGAACCAGGAGATGGCCGACAAGGTGGGCAAGGTCTGGGGCCTCGGCTCCGACACGACCAAGGATCCCGGTCCCTGGGAAGGCGAGCAGCGCAACATGTGGAAGCCGACCCGGCAGGAGGCGCTGTGGTTCCACGGCGGCAACCTGCACCAGTCGCGGCACTACTCGCAGTTCCTGTCGCTGCAGATCAAGGCGCGGATGGAGGGTATCCCGACGCCGGTCTACGGGCTTCAGGACGTGCACCATACGAAGTGAACGACGCTCCGGCTCGTCTCCGATCGGGGCGGGCCGGCATTGTCCTTCGCTGTACGGCTCCGGGCACGGGCGTATGTTTCTGCCGGTCTCGAACTCGGATCTCTCGATAATCTTCGGCTCGCGCGGTATGGTTCGCCGGCAACGCTCTGACAAAGGAGCACGTCTTGTACCGCATGCGTCTGTTCGCCATCCGCCAGGCCCGCGTTTTCGAATGGGTCTACAAACGCGTCGAACAGGTGATGATCGCCCTTGATCCCGTGTTCGCCAAGCTCGGCTACAACCGCGTCGAAAGGCCGATCGCGCTGATCGAGAAGGGCGTCAAGACGCTGCTCTTCGACTGCAGGATGTGTGGGCAGTGCGTTCTCTCCTCCACAGGCATGTCCTGCCCGATGAATTGCCCCAAGACATTGCGAAACGGACCCTGCGGCGGTGTGCGGCCGGGCGGCTACTGCGAGGTCAAGCCACAGATGAAATGCGTCTGGGTGCTCGCCTGGGACGGGGCCAGCCGCATGAACGAAGGGTCGAGCCGGATCGCCGACGTGCTGCCGCCGCTGGACCACAACCTGAAGGGCTCGTCTTCGTGGCTGCGGGTCAGCCGGGAAAAGGCCGCCGCGCGGCGCGAGGCCCGGGACGCTGGGCGCCAGACCCTCGCCAATGCCTTTCCCGAGGCGCGCGCGCATGAGCTTGCCTCCGCGCCATTGGCCGATGAGCCGAGCAATGCATCTCGGCGGGGGCAGGGCAGATGAGCGATCCATTGATGACTGCGGGACTGACACCGCCCTCCGGCCCGCCGCCCGAGGGCCACGTTTCCCACAGCAGGCTGGAGCGGGTCCTGCGGGCCGGCCGCTTCGCCGTCACCGCGGAACTGAACCCGCCCGACAGTTCGGACCCCAACGATGTCTATGAGGCAGCGCGACCGCTGGGCGAGGTCGCGGATGCGATCAACGCGACCGATGCCTCCGGCGCCAACTGCCACATGTCGTCGATCGGCATCTGCGCGCTCCTGACCCGCGCGGGCTATTCGCCGGTCTACCAGATCTCCTGCCGCGACCGGAACCGGATCGCGATCCAGGGCGACGTGCTGGGGGCCGCGGCGCTGGGCGTGCAGAACGTGCTCTGCCTCACAGGGGATGGGGTGGGCGTGGGTGACCAGCCGGGCGCCAAGCCGGTGTTCGATTTCGACTCCATGACGCTGATCCGCACGATCCGGACGATGCGGGACGAGGGTACATTCCTGTCGGGGCGGAAAATCACGACGCGACCGCGACTTTTCATCGGGGCGGCCGAAAACCCGTGCATCCCGCCCCATGAGTGGCGCCCGAACCGCTTGGCCAAGAAGGTCGCGGCCGGCGCGGAGTTCATCCAGACCAACTACATCTTCGATATCCCGCTCTTCGAGACGTTCATGGCGCGGATCCGGGACGAGGGCCTGGACAACAAGGTGTTCATCCTCGCCGGTGTCGGACCGCTCGCCTCGGCCAAGGCCGCGCGCTGGATGCGCAGCAACGTGCCCGGGATCCACATCCCCGACAGCGTGATCGACCGTCTGGAAAAGGCCGCGAAACCGGCGGAGGAGGGCAAGCGGATCTGCATCGAACTGATCCAGCAGGTGCGCCAGATCAAGGGTGTCGCCGGCGTGCACATCATGGCCTACCGGCGCGAGCATCTCGTCTCCAGCATCATCGAGGAGTCCGGCGTTCTCGCGGAACGAAGACGCAAGAGAACCCCCGCCCGCTGATCGCCACTATCGAACCTCGGGAATGGAAGATGCGAGCCGTGAACCGCCTCGTTTCAAAACTTCAACGGGAACTCGTACCCCTTATCTTGAAGCGCTTCCGCCAAGAACGGCATCGTAAGGCTGGAGGAAACGCTTAGGAGCTGGTGCAAACGCTCACGGAGGGCGCCGATACCCATGATGTCACGAGTCAAACTGGTCGGCGAAAACCATCCGGAAGCAGAGCTTCGGTTCCGTCACTCCATGTCTCCGTCCGTGGCAACCCTCGGAACCGGCTCATTGCATCGTCTGCGGCAGCCAGAGGACCAGCGCCGGGAAGGCGACCAGCAGGATCAGGCGAAGAATGTCGGCACCGACAAAGGGCAGGACGCCGCGGAAGATCGTCGTCAGCGAGATGTCCCGTGCGATCGAGTTGATGACGAAGACGTTCATGCCCACGGGCGGCGTGATCAGGCCCAGTTCCACGGTCATCACGATGATGACGCCGAACCAGATCGGATCGAAGCCGAGCGCCGTGACGATGGGAAAGACGATGGGCACGAGCAGGATGATCATCGCCATCGCGTCGAGGATGCAGCCCATCAGCACGAAGAAGAGCAGGATCAGCGCCAGCGTTCCATAGGCTCCGAGATCGAGGGCCACGAGCCACGCGGTGATCTTCTGCGGGCTTTGCGTGATGGCGAGGAAGTAGCCGAAGAGGATGGCGCCGATCAGGATCGTGTAGATCGCGACCGAGGTCCGGAGCGCCTCGACCAGGCTTTCCAGCAGCAGGCGCGGTGTCAGCCGTCCGCGCAGGACGCCGATCAGCGCGGTCAGGAACGAGCCCACCGCCGCCGCCTCGGTCGCGGTCGTGAAGCCGAAATAGATCGAGCCGATGATCAGGAGGAAGAGCAGCATCACCGCCCAGACGCCCGACAGCGAGCGCACCGCCTCGCCCAGGCGAAACGGCTCGCCAGCGGGCAGTCTGGCGGCCGTAGGCGAGCCGCACGGCGAGCCATGTACATGAGGATCGCGAGCAGGCCCGGCACGATTCCGGCGATGAAGAGCACGCCCACGTCCTGCTCGGTGATGTAGCCGTAGACGGCCAGCACCACCGAGGGCGGGATCAGGATGCCGAGCGTGCCGCCCGCCGCGATGACGCCGGTCGACACCTCGTCGGGGTAGCCCGCCTGCTTCATCTCGGGCAGGGCGATCTTGGTCATCGTCGCGGCCGTGGCGACCGACGAGCCGCAGATCGCCGCGAACCCGGCGCAGGCGCCCGACTGGTCGAAATCGCCATGCCGCCCTTCATGAAGCCGAACCAGTGCCGGCCGGTCCGGAACAGCTCGCGCGACATGCCGGAATTCGTGGCGAGCACGCCCATCAGGACGAAGAACGGGATGAGCGTCAGGTTGAAGTCGGTGACCGTGCGGATCGGCGACTGCGCCAAGCAGGTTCAGCGCGGGCTTCCACCCGGTCACGGCGGCGAACCCGCCCACGCCGACAAGACCCATGGCGATGCCGATGGGCACCCGCAGGATCATCATCGCGAAGAGCGCGACGAAGCCCGAAATCGCGATCAGGTCGCCGCTCATGCCTCGTCCTTCACGTCGATGCTTTCGTAAGGATCGAGCGTCCCGCGTCCGGTGACGATCAGGATGAGCCGCGCGAGGATCGCGGGCAGGCTGACGACGACACCCAGCCAGATCAGCCCCATCATCGGCCAGGCCGGCAGGCGCAGATCCATGGTGGATTCGTTGCTGATCGCGGCGCTCGACACCCGTCCGAACATCTTCCAGACGAGCAGGACGGTGAAGATCAAGCAGCAGCGTCCAGGCGAAGGCATCGATCCAGCGGCGCGGTCCGGCGGGCAGGCGCTCGGCCAGCAGGTCGACCTTGATATGCGAGCCGCGATAGCCGACGCTCGCGAAGCCCCACATGATCGCCGCGCCCAGCAGCAGCCGCGACATGTCGAACGCGTCGGGCAGGGGATAGGCGAAGAGATACCGTCCCACCGCCGAGGCGACGACGAGGATCGTGACCAGACCCATGATGATGCCCGCGACGACCTCGATGCCGTGCGCGATCCGTTCGAGAATATGTTGCAGTCTCTGCATCGTCGGCGCGGCGGGCGGCGGCAAAGCCGCCCGCGCAATGGCTCAGTAGCGGGCGTCGTGGCGCTCGAGCGCCTCGATGTAGCTGTCGTAGATGGAGTCCTGGCATCTGCGCCGACTTCTTCCTTCCACTGATCGATCAGCGGCGCCGCGGCGTCGCGCCACATCTGCACCTCTTCCTCGGTCGGCTGCGTAGAGCGTGTGCTCGTCGCTCTCGATCATCTTCTGGCGGCCGGATGCCTCGTTCTCGGCCCAGCCTTCGGAGAAGCGGCGCGACCATTCCGGCGTGCAGTGATCGTCGAGGATCGCCTTCAGATCGTCGGGCATCCCGTCGTAGGTGTCCTTGTTGATCAGCAGAAGCTGCGCCGAGATGTAGAACGGCATGTCGAGGTGATACTTCGTCTCGCTGTCGATGCCGAAGATGTAGATCGAGTTCCACGGGAAGGTGATCGCGTCGGCGGTGCCGTTGGCGATGGCCTCGCGGGCTTCGGGTGCCGGCACCTGAACAGGGCCGCCGCCGAGCGAACTGACGAAGCGCGACATGGTGGCGTGGGCGGGGCGCACGTTCAGGCCGTCGATATCGCCCGGAACCTTGATCTGGGTCTTGGAGTGGAAGGTCCCCGGATCATGCGGGTTGGCGAGGCAGAACTTGACGTCCGCCATCTCGGTCTCGGCGATGGGCGCATACCATTCGTGCAGCGCCTGCGCGCCGCCGGTGGCGTTCTTGGTCTGAAACGGAATCTCGATCAGGCTGTAGATCGGAAACCGTCCGGCCTGGTAGCCCGGGTTGGTGTAGGTGATGTCGGCGATGCCGTCGCGCGCCATGTCGTAATGGTCGGGCGCGGCGCCAAGCTGCTGTGCCGGGAATATCGTCACGGCGATCCGGCCATCGGATGCCTCGGTCAGCGATTGCACCCACGGCTCGATCCCCAGGGTCTGGATCGGGTGCGTCGGCGGCACCCAGTGCGAGAGCCGGAGCGTCACCTCCTGCGCGGCGACCGTTCCGGCCGCCAGTGCCGAGATCAACGTTGCGGCCATTATCGTTCTTGTCGTCATCTTATCCTCCCGAATTGCGCGCCCGGCTCGAACCGGCCGGATTGCAGCAGAACCATGACCCATGCAGGTTGCCGCAGCAAGTCCGCTGCGTGGTCGCGTCGACACGGGAGGCGACATGGGACGGACGGGCACCATGACGAAACCCTCATATCGGTGTCCCGGACGAGGCGGTGCTGCATTCGTTCAATGTGGGCTTCGCCCAATCAAGTGAAGCTGTTTCGGCGCTGGTGAGAGCCTCGGGTCCTGATCACGGACAAGCTTCGCTCCTACGCTGCAACAAAGGCGGAGATCATCGACAGAATTAGGAACGGCCAATTGGGCTAGGGATGCGCTTCGCGACATTCGCAAGTCTCGTCGCCTGAACCAGGCCAACTATGGTCTTTTCTCAGCGTCGGGAAAAGTTTTCGACTGAACCGAGTGCCGCGGAGCCACGCTAAGCCACACCGGTTTCTCGACGAAAATCCGGCCCTCAACTGGCGATGTTAAGGCCCAAAGGCGCTACTTGAAGTTGACGGTCAGAGCCGATAATGGCATAGTAGGCTCAGTTGTGATTTATTTTTAAGCGACTGCATTATTTTTGAACGGCTTTATTGGAGTGACCCTATGTCCGCCATTCGACTGACGTTCGACGTTGTCGACGGAAAACCAACGTTGAAAACCTCGCGCCGCCTGAAGATGCGGGTGCCGCCCCAGCAAAGGCACGCCAAAACCGACACCGGTTTTGGCCTGTGGATCGAACTCCGCGACCGCGACGGCAAGGTCGTCTACTGCCGTATCCTTCATTCTGAAGCGCTCGCGCCAAATGTTGAGCACAGCACGGGCGCATCCGACCAGCGGTTCACGAGGCCCGATGCCAAGAAGTTACGCAGCATGTTCAATGCGGTGGTGCCGGATACTCCTGATGTCGCGAGTTTCCACATCATGGAGCGCAAGAGCGGCAAGGCCGGCGCCAAGCCGAAAGAAATCTTCGCGATGGAAATCGAGACATCGCGCTGACCCGACTTCGTCCGTCGCATTTACGGCGGACAGACGACTCACACAAATTTTGATGCAAGGAATTTTCCAATGGGTACTTCTGATGGCTATGTTTCCGGCCTGGTAAAGGTGCACGATGCTGGCGCACCCGCCGATCGATTCAACCTGATCTTCGTTGCCGAAGGATATCAGGTCGGCGAGTTGGCGCAGTTCGCGGCGGATATCGACGACATCACGGCGCGCCTGTTTACCTTCTCGCCCTTCGATGAGGACGCGGTGGCCTGCGCGCTGAACATCTACCGGCTGGACGTCGTGTCGGACGACAGTGGCGCCGACAAACCCGACTGCGACGATCCCTCGCGTCCGGCCATCCCGGTCAGCACCTCCGACAGCTACTTCGATGGCACATTTTGTCCCGGCGGAGACATCTGGCGGCTGGTCGGTGGCGATAACGCGCTTGTGCAGTCGACTGTGGAGACCTACCTGCCGGAATGGACGCAGATCATCGTCGTGGTCAACGACAGCCAGCGCGGCGGCGCCGGCGGTTCGATCGCCTGGACGACCACGGGCGGAACCGACTGGCGCGAGGTGGCAATCCACGAGATGGGCCATTCCGCCTTCGGCCTTGCAGACGAATACGATTACCGCATCGAGTGCGACGAGGACGGGCAGGACACCTATGCCGGCGCGGAGCCGATGGAACCGAACGTCACCATCGAGCCTGACCCCGCGCTGGTCAAATGGTCAGCCTTCGTCACCGGCCCCGGCGACGCGCCGACGATGCCCAACCCGGATTGCGGTGACTGCAACAATGGCCCCAGCCCGGTGGCCGCAGGCATCGTCGGCACGTTCGAAGGCGCGCGATATTTCCATTGCGGCGTCTACCGCCCACAATACGAGTGCATGATGCGCGACACCGCAGATATCTTCTGCGCGGTTTGCATCGACGAGATCCGCGATACGATGGCTGCCTATGCGGTGCCCGCGACGACCGGAGCGGTGATGATCGACACGCTTTCCGTTTCCTTCGATGACATCCCCGAGGAAACGTCGACAGTCCGTCCGGTCGTATTTTCCGTCGACACGTGCCTTCCGGTCACGTTCGAAGTGACTGCGGCGCCGTCGGCACCTTTCTCTGTGGCCTACGATCCGATCGTCGTTTCCTCGCCGGGCGGAAGCACCGTGCGGCTGGCACGGGTCTGGATCCGCTACGATTGCGCTGCCGCGGGCACCAGCGACACAGACAGCGTCACGATCCGGCTCGTCGAGACAGGTCAGACCTGGGTGGTGCCGCTGAGCGGCAATTGCGTTCCGCGCGAGACTGCCGCGGTGCAACTCGTGCTCGACCGTTCCGGTTCGATGCTCGGTGCCACGTCCGAGGGACGGATCAAGGCCGATGTGCTGCGCGACAGCGCCCGGGTGCTGGCCGATGTCGCCTATGACGACACCGGTCTTGGCGCCAACACCTACGACCACGATGCTCATCCGCTGATGAACATCACCGTCGCGGGTGCCTCGCCCGGCGGCGCGGGCCGAACCACCTTGCGCGACAAGCTGACCAATGAATATGCCCCGAATCCGCTCGGCGACACCGCCACGGGCGACGGGATCGAATTCGCCAGAACGCAACTCGACGCCGCCACAGCCTATGACGCGCACGCGATGATCGTGCTGACCGACGGCCAGGATACCGCGTCGAAGACCGTCGGCGAGGTTGCTGACGGCGTGATCAACCAGCGCGTCTTTGCAATCGGGCTGGGCACCGCCCAGCAGATCAACCCGCAGACGCTGCAAACACTTGCCGGCGCGACCGGCGGCTACATGCTGATGACGGGCCTGTTGACGCAGGACGACACCTTCCTCCTGGAGAAGTACTACCTGCAGATCCTGGCGGGGGTGACCAACAACGACATCATCCTGGATCCCGAAGGATACCTGTCGCGGGCCGCGCCGGAAGTGCGGATCCCATTCGATGTCGCCGAGGCTGATATCGAGATCAGCGCGATCACGTTGGCAACCTTCACGCTGCCGGTCAACGCCGCACTGGAAGCGCCGGACGGCACCCTCTACACCGAGGCCGATGCTGCCGCCGATCCGTCGCTGACCTACTCCAAGTCGCAGGATTCGATCCTGATGCGCGCCTCGCTGCCGCTGGTGTCGGGTGGGCAGCCCCAGCGCGAAGGTCGCTGGCATCTTGTGCTTCGGCTGGACATCAAAGCTTTCGTCCGGCTGCTGCAGTCGATCCCCGAACAGGTACCGGACAATGTCCAGAGTTCCGATGCGTTCAAGGCCCTGGTCAAACTGATCGAACAACTGCGTCAGCATGGGGTCAAATATTCGGCCGTCGTGCAGACCTACTCGAACCTCAACTTGGCCGTGGACCTTGTCCAGTCGAGTTATGAGCCGGGCGCGCAGCTGACCCTTTCGGCGCGCCTGACCGAATACGGCGGCCCGTTCTTCGGTTCGGCGACCGTCGCGGTCGACGTGACGCGGCCCGACGGGGCGTTGGTCAAGGTGCCACTGTCCCATGCAGGCGAGGGCGAATTTGGCGGTTCGCTGACCGCCAGCCAGCAGGGACTCTATTCGGCGCGCTACCGGGCCAATGGCACGACCCAGCGTGGGCGACCCTTTACCCGCGAGCAGCTTCGCACTGCGTCGGTTTGGACCGGCGGCGACCGGCCGGTAGATGTGCCCGGTTCCGGGACTGGCTCCGGGACGGGTGGTGGCGGTGGCAACGGTGGCGGCGTCGTCGATCTGCTCTGCTGCCTGCTGCGTCATGACGGTCTTGGCGGTCAGTTCGACGAGTTTCTCAAGAAAACTGGTATCGATCCCGACACCTTCCGACGTTGTCTTGAAGAGCTTTGCAAGGAACGCGAGGCCGGTCGCCAGGTGCGCAGTCCAACGACGCTGGCAAGCGTCGGCCTGACACAGGTGCAGGCGAAGGCGTTGGAATCGCGACTAGACGAGCTTACCCGTTCGATCATGGTGGATCTGACGCGCTAGGCCATGCACAAGCGACCTGTGCGGCCGCCCGTCCCGCAAGCGCCTCCAAAGGAGCAAAGCCAAGCCAGCAAACACTCCCGGAGCGCCGCTGCTTCAAAGCCGTGACCATTCGCTCCCATCGCTTGGGAATCTCTCGGCGCCTGGAGAAGGGCGGCCTGCATTGACTGAGCTTCGCAGCAAAATGGATCTGAGGGCAATCTGCTTGCCGTCGTGCCTCTACTTGACCGTGTAGCGCGCCGGGTGTCAGATTGGAAAAATGGAGAGGGAGCCGTTCGCGCAGGGAGGAGACCAGAGATGTGGAAGACCGGAATTGGAATGGTTGGCAGTCTTGCGCTGGCAACCGGCATCGGAGGCGCCGCGTGGGGCCAGAACAGCCACAGCTTCTCGAAAGGTCCGGATAGTGTCGATCTTTCGGCGGTTGCTGCCGGCCCGGCAATGGCCTGCGAGGATTTCGCGTATCGCACCAACTACGACTGGACCATCTTCAGTGCCGAAACCGTCGCCGCGGCCGATGGCGCGCCTGAGCATTGCCGGCTCGACGGCTTCATCCGGCCCGAAATCCGGTTCCAGGTGAATCTGCCGACCGACTGGAACGGCCGTTACTACATGCACGGCAACGGCGGGTTCGCGGGAACGCAGCCCGGCGATGGCAGCCGGGGAGCGGCGCGGGACGCAGCGCTGAAGGCCGGGTTCGCGACTGCGTACACCGACACGGGGCATGACGCGGACGTATTCCCGCTGGGCACCTTCGCCTTCAAGGACATCGCGGCGGAGGTCGACTATACCTACCGTTCCATCTACCTGACCGCGATCACCGGCAAGGCCCTGGTCGAGGAGTACTATGGCCAGCCCGAGACCTACGCCTACTGGGACGGCTGCTCCACGGGCGGGCGCCAGGGACTGGTCTTCGCCCAACGCTTTCCGGAGGTATTCGACGGCATCGTTGCGGGCGCCCCCGTGCTGAACTTCACCGACATCATGATCGAGTTCGTGTGGAACACGCTCGCCATCGAGAGCGCGGAGCCCATCACGGCCGGACAGATGGAGACCGTGTCGGACATCATCTTGGGACAGTGCGACGCGACGGATGGCGCCGAGGATGCGCTGATCCGCGACCCGCGCCAGTGCGACTTCGACCCGGCCCGCGACCTGCCGGTCTGCGAAGGTGGGACCTCGGACGCCTGCCTGAGCCAGGCGCAGGCGGACGCGATGGCGAAGATCTACGGCGGCACATGAGCCAGGGCGAAGTCTACTTCCCCGGCCAGCCGGTCAGCGCGGAGGCGGCGGATGCGGACGGCAATTCCGGCTGGAACTTCTGGCTGCTGAGCGAGGGGCCGAGCCGGCAGGCGCTCTACGGCCAGTCGTTCATGGAGAACATGGCGTTTCTGCCGGACGACCCGTCACGCGACTGGCGCGGCTTCGACTTCGACGCGGATCCCGCGAAGATCACGACCATCCGGAAACTGCTCGACACGACCAACCCGGATCTGGGCCGATTCCACGATGCGGGCGGCAAGATGATCACCTATTTCGGCTGGGCGGACACGGCGTTGAACCCGCTGATGGGGATCGGGTACTTCGAGGACGTCAAGGCCACGATGGGCGATGCGGCAGACGACGTCTATCGCTTCTATACGGTTCCGGGCATGTTCCATTGCCGCGGCGGCACCGGCCCGGAGCAAATCGACGCGATGTCGGCGGTGATCGACTGGGTCGAAAGCGGCACGGCGCCCGACACGCTGGTCGCGACGACTGCAGGGTCACCGGACGGCGACAGCCAGCTTCTGTGCCCCTATCCCCAGAAGGCCGTGTACTCCGGCTCCGGGGACGCCATGGATGCGGCGAACTGGAGTTGCGGCGAGTAGCAGGGCGTCTGCACCTGGTTCAACACCGGAAGGCGTGGCTTGAGATGTGGAGGCTCCGCGAATGTTGCAGGAGGGCGTTTTCACGTTGACACAATAGGATCGGTCTCCGGGATCTTGCAGAGTGTTGCAAGCGGTGCCGGATGCGACTTTCCAAGCATCGGTGGCTTCCATCCGATGGTAGCGGATGGCCGGGGCGTTTCGGTGATGGGCGGGAACAGATAAGCAATTTCGCCCACTGTTTCACCTCTCACGGAATGAGATGACAACCGAAGATCTGCGCACCGCCGCACCGTCGCCATGGATACCTGGCTGGCTCGAAAGCATCCAACCGGGAACCGCGTGAACAACGCAAAATGCCCGACTTTCGGTCCCGGTCGATCAACCTTTGATTGCCCCCGCGCGGGCCCCGGCCGTTCCGGCTATTTCATCGATGCCATAGCCTGTGCCACCTCTTCGGTCGTCATCTGGCCGGTGGTCACGACCTCGCCGTCCTGGATCTGCCACAGGCGGAAGGGACCCGAGATGTCGCCCACGTCATCGAAACCGACCGGGCCGATGACGCCTTCGTATTTGATGGCCTTGCCCTCTTCGATCAGTTGCAGCGCTTTGGAGAACTCCTCGGGACCCGCGTAGATCGGTTCGCCCGCCGGGTCGACGACGCTGCGGATGGCATCGCGGATGGCATCAGCTTCGGCGACACCGGCCTTGGCGATGGCCAATCCCACGATGGCACCCGCGTCATATGAGCGGTCGGCGGCGGGGGCGGAGGGTTCGATGCCGCCCGAGAAGTCGGCGTAGTTGTCGTAGAAGTACTTGGTTGACTGGGTTTCCGTCGTGCCCGAGGAGGTGCCGTAAGCGCCTTCGAGGAATTTGGCGCCCACCGCCTCGATGAAGTCGGTCGAGTTCATGCCGTCGTTGAGCAGATATTTCTGCGGCCCGCCCTGGCTGATCCAGGCGCGCGCGATGGTGGCGCCGTCGACCGGGTAGGAGATGAGGTAGAGCGCCTCGGGCGCGCCCTGAAGGGCGGCGGTGACTTCGGAGGCGTAGTTGGGCTGGTTCTCGTTATAGGGGGTGGTGGATTTGATCGTGCCGCCCATCGCCTCGAAAGCGGTGCTGAACTCGCGCATGAGGTTCACGCCGAAGTCGTTGTTGACGTGGATCAGGGCCAGGTTGTCGAGCCCACTGTCACGGGCGTATTTCGCCGCCGCCACGCCCTGCAGCGCGTCCGAGGTGATGGTGCGGAAGAAGTATCCGCCGGTCTTTCCATCGCGACCCAGCTGGGTCAATGTCGGAGAGGACGACGCGGGCGAGACCTGGACGACGCCGGCGGGCGCTGTCACCGAAGTCAGCACCGGCACCGAGACCGAAGAGATGATGCCGCCGATCACCACGGGCACCTGTTTGATGTTGACCAGTTGTGTGGCCTGGTCCACGGCGACGTTTCCCTGACTTTGGCTGTCGCGGGTGTCGGTCACCAGCTTGCAGCCCAGCACGCCGCCGGCCTCGTTGAGGTCGCGGAAGGCCATTTCGATGGATTTGGCGCCGGCCTGGCCGTAGGCGCCGGCGGGGCCGGTCAGTTCGAGAACGACGCCAACCGTCACGTCGCAGTCCTGCGCCAGCGCGGCACTGGTCGCGAGCGCTGTAAGCGCGCCGGCGAAGGATAGGGTCTTGAGCAGTTTCATGGGGAACTCCTTGTTGGGTGTCGATGTTTATTGCCGGGCGGTCGCCGGGGCGATCCAGGTTTCTTGCAGGTGCCGCCAGAGCACGCCGCCGGGTGCAGATGCGTTCGCGCCGAAAATCGCAGTACTGCGCCGGGCGGTGCGGCCATCGTCCGTCCATTGCAGTTCGTCATAGACGATCAGGACCAGATCGGCGGCGAGGGGCGTGGCGTGGCGCGTCTCGACCTCGATGGCGAAGGTGCGGCCCTGCCTGCTGCCGCGCGCGCCGCGCAGCATCGACAGCACCGTATCGCGGCTGTGCTGCTGGCCGTCGGGCGTGATCATCTGGAAATCGGGGGCAAAGCTGCGGGCGCAGTCCTCAATTGCGGTATCCTCGGCCGTACCCTTGAACCACTCGACGAAGAACCGGTGACGGGCGGCGATCTCGGCCTCGGCGCGGACGCGCAGGTCGTCCATCACGTCGGTTCCTTGTTGAGGTTGTATTTCATGATCGATCCGTGCGGGCCGCTGCGGTCGCGCTCGACATCGAAGACGTCGCCCGGGATCGGGTTGGCCTCGGCCAGCGCGGCGGCGATCTCGGCATGATCGGCGCCCGTCAAGGCAATGTCGAGCAGGGCGGCGTTGCGCGCGATGTGCGAGGCATTGCGCGCGCCCACGATGACGGCAGCCACGCCGGGGCGGTCCAGAACCACGCGGCTGGCAATCGAAGCGATGTCGGCATCGTGCCGGAGCGCCACACATGACAGGGCGCGCAACAGCGACTGGAACGGCTGCCAGCCGCCGAACTCGTCGACGATCAGCTTGTACTTGACCAGCGAGCGGTTCTCGAACCCGCCGGTGGGTTCGGGGATGTCGAGCCAGCGTTCGCTGAGCAACCCGCCGCTGACCGAACCGTAGCACAACAGCCCCACGCCGGCCTCTTGCGCGCGCGCGGCCATGCGCCGGGCGGGGCGGTCGTCGAGCAGCGAATATTGCACCTGCATCGACACCAGTGGAATGCCGGCATCGAGCAGCTTCACCATGCTGTCGGTGTTGAAATTGGTGGCCCCGATGTGGGCGATCTTGCCGGCGCGGCGCAGGTCCGAGAGCCAGCCCGCGACCTCGACGTAGCGGTCGATCTCGTAATCCCACCAGTGGAACTGCACCAAATCGAGCGTGTCGCATCCCAGACGCTTGAGGGAAGTGTCGATGCCCGCTTCAAGCTCGGCGCGGGTGAAGTCAGCCAGCTTTTCCAGATCGGGCACGCATTTGGTGTGGACCTTGACCGCTGCCAAAGCCTGCGCGCCCCGTTGGTTGCGGTAGGCAGTGCGAAACGCGCCGATCATCTCTTCGACACCGGTGTAGATGTCGGCGCAGTCGAAGGTGGTGATGCCCGCATCGCAAAAGGCGATCATGTCCGCGACGCTGGTCGAGCGGTCGAACGTTCCGTGCCCTTCGGAGAGTTGCCAGCCCCCCTTGATGACCCGCGAAATCCGGTGACCGGGGGCGAGGTCGAAATACTTCATGTGCCGTCCTCCCTGTTCAAAGGGACGGCAGTGGTGTCGCCATGGTTGAACCGGCGCAGGCGGGTGCGGGTGATCCTGAGGCGCGAGGGGCAATTGGGGTCTGGGCAGGCGATTTCGGCGTCGGTGCTCATCCAGTCGGCGGGGGCGGTCGGGCGCTGCTTGGCCGCCAGCAATGGCAGCACCGAGGCCAGCGAATAGATCGAGATGCCCTGACCCTTGGGCAGGTGCAGCATCTCGCCGCGCAATTCGAAATAGTCGCCCACCTCGGCACCGCACCACAATTTGGCGCCCGGCGGGGCGACCACCTCCACCCGCAGATCCCAAAGCTCGAATGCGTTGTCCCGGTCAGCCATCCGCGCTCCCTTCGTTTTCGGCCCAGAACGCATCCCCCGCGTTCTTGAGGATGGTGAACACGCGGCTGATGTCGGCGGTCAGTTCGGCGCGAAGGGCATCCGCGTTGCGCGCACGCAGGGCCTTGAGAATGCCGCGGTGATGATCCGCTCCGGACGTGGCCATCAGCGGTGCGTGCAGCCGGGCCGCCCCGCGGATATAGGGGCCCGCCTGCATCCAGAGGCTTTCGACGAATGGCAGCAGGACCAGCGAGGGCGCGCGTTCATAGATGCAGAAATGAAATGCCTGGTTGGCGCGCGCGACATCGTTCGCATCGCGGGCGGTCTCGTAGTCCTCGATGGTGTCGCGCAGGCGGGCGATGTCGGCGTTCGTCAGGTTCGGCATGGCGCTGGCGGCCAGTTCCCCTTCGATCAGGATGCGAGCGGTGTTGATGCCCTCGGCACGTTCAGCGCTCAGCAGCGGCACCCGCACGCGGCGGTTGGGCATCGCCTCGAGCGCGCGTTCCGAGATCAGCCGTGCCAGCGCCTCGCGCACCGGCATCGAACTGACCGACATGCGTTTCGCCACATCCGACACGATGAACAATTCGCCTGCGTCGAAGGCCCCCCGAATCAGCGCCGTGCGCAGCTGTGCGTAAACGCGGTCCTGCGCGGTCTCGCGTTGGACTGGAGCCAGGGTGGACAGGCCGGTGGCGGTATTGTTCAACGCGGGGTTCCTCGGGCGGCGCAGGGTTTACGGGGCTGTGCGGGTATGATTATGCTTGATACATGATACTTGATCAACTTTCGAATTTCTGTGTCTGAACCCGCGTCCCTGACGCCGCTGTTGGCAGCCGAAGGTCTGGTAAAGTCCTTTGGCGGCATGGCAGTGGTCAGGGGCATGACGCTGGCACTGGCGCGGGGCGACATGCTCGGGTTGATCGGGCCGAACGGAGCCGGCAAGACGACCCTGTTCAACCTGTTGGCTGGAACGTTGCCGGCGGATTGTGGCCGGATCATGCTGGAGGGTCAGGATGTCACGCGCACCGCGCAGCAGGGGCGATGTAGGCTGGGTCTGAGTCGCAGCTTCCAGATCCCTCGGCCGTTCGCGCGGATGAGTGTGCTGGAGAACGTGATGACCGCAGCGCAGGGGCAGATGGGTGAGACGGTGCTGCATACCCTGCTGCGCCCGCGCGCGGTGGCGGCGCAGGAGCGGGCCAATGTGGCGCGGGCACGCGATCTGCTGGATTTCGTGACGCTGGCACACCTGGAGGACCAGCCTGCCTCGGTGCTGTCGGGCGGGCAGCGCAAGCTGCTGGAACTGGCGCGGGTGCTGATGACGCAGCCCCGCGCGATCCTGCTCGACGAGCCTGCGGCGGGGGTCAACCCGGCGCTGCTCGACCTGATCATCGACCGGATCGCTCAAGTCCATGCGCAGGGAATCGCGGTGCTGCTGATCGAGCACAACATGGAGATGGTCACGCGGCTTTGCCCGCGGGTGATCGTGATGGCCGGGGGACAGATGTTGGCCGAAGGCACGCCAGCCGAGGTCACACAGCGCGCCGATGTGATCGACGTCTATCTGGAAGGGGCGCCCGCGTGAGCCTGCTGCGCGTGCGGGATTTCTCGGCCGGCTACGAGGCCGATCTTCCGATCGTGAAGCATGTCGATCTGGAGGCCGCGCGTGGCGAGGCGGTGTGCATCCTGGGACCGAACGGCGCCGGGAAATCGACCCTGATCAAGGCGATCGCGGGCCAGGTGCGCTGTCTTGGCGGGTCGGTTCATCTCGAGGGTGACGACATCACCGGCGTGACCAGTCATGCGCTGGCGCGGCGCGGTCTGGGGTTCGTGCCGCAGACCGAGAACATCTTTACCCAGTTGACGATCCGCGAGAACTTGCAGGTCGCGGCGGAATTGCTGCCAAGGTCGCGGCGGGCGGAACGGATCGCGGCGATGTACCAGATGTTTCCCGATCTGGCGGCACGGCCCGCCGCGCTGGCCGGGGCGCTCTCGGGCGGTCAGCGGCAGATGCTGGCCGCCGCACGGGCGCTGTTGACGGAACCGCGGATTCTGATCCTGGACGAGCCGTCGGCGGGGCTGTCGCCCAAGCTGGTGGGGCAGGTGTTCGACACGCTGGCGCGGATCAGGAACACCGGCGTCACGCTGATCGTGGTCGAACAGAATGTGCGCGCGGCGCTGAAACTTGCCGAGCGGGCGCTGGTGCTGGTCGACGGACGGCTGGTGCATGATGGTCCCGGCGAGGCACTGCACGACGGCCGATTGCTGGGCGAGCTGTTCCTCGGTGCGGGCCAAAGGGCCGGCGCGAGATGACTCCGCAGGTCCTGATCGACGGCATCATCGCGGGCACCACCATCGGGCTGGGGGCGATCGGGCTGACGCTGACCTATTCGATCCTGCGCTTCGCCAATTTCACCCATGGCGATTTCCTGGCCTGGGGGGCGTATCTGACGCTGACATTCTCGGCGTTCCTGGGCGGGCTGCTGGCGGGATTCGGCACCGCCACGCCGCTCGGGCCCTTCAGTTTCGGCTGGGGGTTGCCGGTGTCGGTGCTGGCGGGGGCCGCGCTGACAATCCTGCTGACACTGGCGCTGGACAAGGTTCTCTTCGGCCAGCTCAGACGCCGGGGGGCAGATGCGATCATCATCGTGATGGCCAGTTTTGGCGCCTCGATGGCGCTGCGTTCTCTGCTGGAGTTCATCTATACCGCCGATCCGGTGTACCTGACCCGCGAATTGCAGATCGCCCGGCAGATCGGCTGGGGGATGCGGGCGACGCCGGACCAGTTGCTGACCATCGCCCTGACCGGCGTTCTGGTGATTGCGCTGCATCTGGTCGTCACCCGCACCGCCACGGGGCGCGCGATGCGCGCGGTCAGCGAGAACCCGTCGCTGGCGGGTGTCTATGGCGTGGATGTGCAACGGGTGATCCGGGTGACATGGGTGATCGGGGCCGGCCTGGCCTGTGTGGCAGGCGTGATCTGGGGTCTGCTGGTGCAGATCAGGCCCTACATGGGGTTCGACCTGCTGCTGCCGCTTTTCGCGGCGACGATCCTCGGCGGCATCGGCTCGATCCCGGGCGCGATGCTCGGCGGGTTGATCATCGGGCTGGCCGAGGCGCTGACGGTGCAATGGATCGGGGCCGAATGGCGCGCGGGCGTGGCCTTTGTCGTGCTCGTGCTGGTGTTGCTCACGCGGCCCACGGGCCTTTTCGGGCGGGCGGTCTGAGCGATGGAATACCTCGCCTATGGCGCGTTCTTCCTGACCCTCGCGATGAGCTATGCACTGATGTGTCTCGGGCTCAACGTGCAATGGGGGCAGACGGGGCTCTTCAACGTCGGCGTGGCGGGGTTCGTGGGGGCCGGGGCCTATACCTCGGCTCTCTTCACCACGCCTGACACGGCGGAGCGGCTGGGCGGGTTCGAGCTGCCGATCTGGATCGGCTGGGCGGCGGCCGCGGCTGTCGGCGGCATTTTGTCTTTCCTGGTGGGCGCGCTGACGCTGAGGATGCGGGCGGATTACCTGGCAATCACCACCTTCGGCATCGCGATCACCCTTCATCTGTCGTTCCAGAACCTGGAATGGATCACCGGCGGCGTCTTCGGCATGGGGTTCATCCCGCGTGCGTTCAGCGGGCTGCAAGGGCAGGCGGTGGCCTTCAACCTGGCCAACCTCGCGCTGGCCACGGGCATGGTCCTGGCGCTCTACCTGCTGCTGGAGCATCTGATGCGGAGCCCATGGGGCCGGGTCATGCGCGCCGTGCGGGAGGACGAGACGGCGGCGCAGTCGCTGGGCAAGAACCCCGTGTCGCTCCGCCTGCAGGCCTTTGTGCTGGGCGGGGCGATCATGGGTCTGGCCGGGGGCGTTCAGGCGCACTTCATCGGCTTCATCGCGCCTGCGAACTATCTGCCGATGATGACATTCCAGGTCTGGGCGATGCTGATCGTCGGCGGCTCGGGCAACAATCTGGGCGCGATCCTCGGCGCGGTTCTGGTCTGGGCGATCTGGGCGATGTCGGGCAGCCTCATCGCCGAGGTCTTTCCCGCCGATCAACAGGCGCGCGCGGCTTCGTTGCAGATCGTCATCATCGGCGTGCTTCTGTGCCTGATCCTGCTGTGGCGTCCACAGGGCATCCTGCCGGAGCGTCGCCGCATGTCGCGCCACCTTGGCAATCGCAGACCCTCCGAAGGACATTGACATGACGCCCGAGCGTATCGACCTGACACCGAAACTGAACATCTCCCGCATCCTCACCGGCCTGTGGCAGGTGGCCGACCAGGAAAAGGACGGCGCGGAGACCGATCTCGATGGCGCCGCCGCGGAACTCGTGCGCTATGCGCAAGACGGGTTCGACACCTTCGACATGGCCGACCACTACGGCAGTGCGGAACTGATCGCGGGCCGGGCGCTGAAACGGGCCCCGAATGCCCGCGCGTTTACCAAGTGGTGCCCCGAGCCGGGGCCGATGCCGCCCGACGTCGTGCGCGCAGGTGTGCAGGAGCGGCTGGACCGGCTGGGTGTCGAAAAGCTCGATCTGTTGCAGTTCCACTGGTGGAGTTTCGAGCATTCCGCCTGGCTCGATGCGCTGCACGCGCTCACCAAGCTGCGCGAGGAGGGGCTGATCGGCGAGATCGGCGTGACCAATTTCGACGCGGCGCACCTGCTGCTGGCGCTGGAGGAAGGCGTGCCGATCGTGTCCAACCAGGTCTCGTTCTCGCTGATCGACCGGCGGGCTGCCGGGCCGCTGAGCGAATTATGCGAGCAACGGGGTGTGCGGCTGCTGGCCTATGGCACGCTGCTGGGCGGGTTCCTGTCCGAGCGGTGGCGCGGCAAGCCGCGCCCCGAGGCGGTCCCGGACTGGAGCGGGATGAAATACCTGCGCTTCATCGACGCCGCCGGGGGCTGGGACGCGTTCCAGGCAGTGCTGGACGCGGCGTACGAAGTGGGGCGCAAACACGGCGTTTCGATTTCCAATGTCGCCTCGCGCTGGGTGCTTGAGCATGGCAGCGTCGCGGGCATCATCGTGGGCGCGCGACTGGGCGAGAAAGAGCACCGCAGCGACAATGCGCGGCTGTTCTCCTTTGCGCTGGGCGCCGCGGATCACGCCCGGCTGCAGGCCGCCTTCGCCGGCACCACGTCGATCCCGGGGATTGCGGGGACGAATACCGCCAGCCGCCGTTCCTCACCGCTTCAGGTGATCTGAGCCATCATCTGTCGCAGATTCCAACCACTCTCAAGGTCGAACGGGACGCCGTGCATCCCGACCGCCTGCGCGCCTTCACTGGCTCGAAATGGGAGCCGATCGCGGGTTATTGCCGGGGCATCCGCGAGGGCGACCGCATTCTGGTGTCGGGCACCACGGCCACCCATGGGGTGGATCACACGGTGGCCCCCGGATCGGCGCAGGCGCAGGCGACCTATATCCTGGACAAGATCGCCAGCGCCGTCACGGCCCTGGGCGGCAAGCCCCGCGACATCCTGCGCACGCGCATGTACGTGCGGGGCGAGGAGGACATCATGGGCGTCTCGCTGGCCCACGGCCGGTTTTTCGAACATTGGCCGCCGACGAACACCACATTCTACGCGGGCGGGCTGGTCGGTGATTTCCGCGTGGAGATCGAGGCGGAGGCTGTGGTCCGGAACGAGGGGTAGAAACGCCTGCGGGCAGTGGTACCGCTGCCGATGAGAATGACTTGAACCGGGGTGGTCAGGTTATTGCAGCCAAAACAGAAGAGCCGTCTTCAACGCAAGTGTTCACTATCTCGACTTCACGCGGACGCCGAGTTGACAGAGCCCTTTGGGCGCTGAGGCTTCGCCAGTGTGGTCTTGTCACAAGCCCAACTCTGTCAATCCTGGATGCTCTTCGGGTCTCGGACCTTGCGGCCAGTGGAAGAGGCGCTGCTCGACAGAGATCGGCACATCGTTGATCGAGGCGTGACGAACGGCCATGTAGCCCTCCGCGTCGAATTCCCAGTTTTCGTTGCCATGCGCACGATACCACCGGCCCTGTTCGATCGTGCCACTCGTAGCAGAAGCGCACTGCGATCCGACTGTCGCTGTGCGCCCAGATCTCCTTGATGAGCCGGTATCCGATCTCCTTTGCCCACTTTCCGGTCAGAAACGCCTCGACCTCTGCCCGACCGTGAAGAAACTCCGATCTGTTCCGCCACCGCGTGTCCGGCGTGTAGGCCTGTGCGACCTTGACCGGGTCGCGCGTATTCCACGCGTTCTCGGCCATCCGGACTTTTTCCACGGCGTCCCGACGGGTGAATGGCGGGAGCGGAGGGCGCGTCATGAAGTGGTTTTCTCCCGAGTGGCCGGTGACCCGCACGGTGACACCGCCGCACGTGTCACCGCACCGGATCCAAAAGCGGGCGCGCGGACCGGCCGCATCACCAGCTGTTGTAGCCGAGATACTTGCCCGACATCTCGACCTTCACGCGGTCGCCCTTGGGGTGTTCGACGCGCGTTACCTGCATGTCGAAATCGATGGCCGACATGATGCCGTCGCCGAATTTCTCGTGGATCAGCGCCTTGAGCGTGGGGCCGTAGACGCCCGACGATCTCGTAGAAGCGGTAGATGCAGGGGTCGGTCGGCACGGCCTGTTCCCAGATCTTGGTCGGGCTTTCGGCCAGCAGGCTTTCGGCCTCCTGCGGCAGGCCCATGACGCGACGACCAGCAGCTTCGCCTTTTCCGGCGGAAACGCGTTCATGCCCATGCAGGCGGAATGCGTCCAGACCGGCGACATGCCGATCTTGTCGGCGATGTCCTCCCAGGTCATCCCGGCCTGCTTCTTGGCCGACAGGATCATTGCGGTCACGTCTTCCTTGGTCATCATCTCGGTCATCGCGATAGTCTTTCATTGGTTTCTCCTCTCTGGGTGTCATGTCGTTCACGGCGCGCAGACGCGCGGTCGTTTCGGGTCCGGGTCGTCGGTGGCGCTCGGACGTCTTGTCGATCCGCACCGTTTCGGGCTGCGGTGGCATCGTCCCGCTGCTTTGCCGGCCAGTTCCTTCGACCGGCTGCGCCGAGGAAGTGCACCAGGTGGTTGCGGATCGCGTAGTAGTTGGGATGCTCGACGATCTCGGTGCGGCTTGCGCGGGCGCGGGATGGTGATCTCGACCGATTCCGCCACGCGGGCGAAGGGACCGTTGGTCATCAGCAGGATGCGGTCGGCCAGCAGGATCGCCTCGTCGATGTCATGGGTGATCATGAACACCGTCTGCTCCGTGCCGCCCCAGATCTTCAGCAGTTCGTCCTGGATCGTGCCGCGGGTCAGCGCATCGAGCGCGCCGAATGGTTCGTCGAGCAGCAGAAGCTTGGGGTGGTTGGCGAAGGCACGCGCGATGGAGACGCGCTGGCGCATGCCGCCGGACAGCTGGCTGGGCTTGCGGTGGATCGACGTCGCCCTCCAAGCCCGACCATGGCGAGGTACTTCCTGGAGTGCTCGACTACTTGCGCCTTGCGACCAGTCCGGATGCCGCGCGGCGACGCCGAACGTGACGTTCTTGCAGCGTCGAGAGCCACGGCAGCAGCGAGTAGTTCTGGAACACCACGCCGCGGTCAAGGCTGGGGCCGGAGACCTCGAACCCGTCCATCTTGACCACGCCGCTGGTCGGCTCGGCGAGGCCCGCGAGGATGTTCATGATCGTGGACTTGCCGCAGCCGGAATGGCCGAGGATGCACGACGAATTCGCCCTTCTCGACGCCGAAACTGGCATTCTCGAAGACGGTCAGATCGCCGCCCTGTCCGTCGGGATAGCTCTGCGTCAGGTTTTCGACGCTCAGAAACGGTTTGGACATCTGCTCTCTCCTTATTCCGCGTAGGCGACGGCGCGCTGGAGCGCGCCGAAGGCCGCGTCCAGCATCATGCCGACGACGCCGATCATCAGGATCGAGAAGATCACCGAGGTGAGATCGAGATTGTTCCACTCGTTCCAGACGTAGTAGCCGATGCCGGTCCCGCCCACGAGCATCTCCGCGGCGACGATCACCAGCCAGGCGATGCCGATGGAGATGCGCATGCCGGTCACGATGGTCGGCGCGGCGGCGGGCAGGATCACGGTGAAGGCGGTCTTGAGATGGCCCAAGTTCGTGCGTGCGCGCGACGTTGACCCAGTCCTCGCGCACACCGGCCACGCCGAACGCGGTGTTGATCAGCATCGGCCAGATCGAGCAGATGAAGATCACGAAGATCGCGCGTCGCCTCGCTGTCCTGGATGATGAACAGCGCCAGCGGCATCCACGCCAGCGGCGAGATCGGCCGCAGCACCTGGATGAACGGGTTGAGCGCCTTGTAGGCGACCGGCGACATGCCGATCAGGAAGCCGAGCGGGATCGCGACCAGCGCGGCCAGGAAATAGCCCGCCAGCACGCGGTAGAGCGAATAGCCGATCTGGATGCCGATGCCCTTGTCGTTGGGACCCGCGTCGTAGAACGGATCGCTCAACTGCTCCCAGGCCTTGGCGAAGACCTGGCTCGGGCGGCGGCACGCCTGCCTTGGGCGCGCCGCCGCCGGTCAGCCGTTCGTATTCCGTCAGTTCGCCGGCGGCCTTCTGCGCCGGGTATGGCGGCCTCCCAGATCAGGAGGCCGACCACCAGCATCAGGACTGACAGAAGCGCCGCCTGCTGGTTGACGGACAGGGTGCCCAGCATCGATCAACCCTTCCCGATCGCGAAGCTGGACGACATAGGCTTCGGGCGTCGTCGGGATCGAAGGTCTTGCCCATGATCGTGTGCGACTTGTAGGTGATGTCCGGCGCCTCGTAGCCGAGATCCTCCATCACCTTCTTGCAGTCGGCGGCGAGATAGACCTGCTCGGCCACGGCCTTGTAGTCGATATCGCCCTCGATATAGCCCCAGCGCTTCATCTGGGTCAGGATCCAGACACCCATCGAATGCCATGGGAACGGGTCGAAATCGATGCGGTCGGGCACCTGTTTCACCTCTCCCAGACCGTCGGCATAGGTGCCGGTCAGCACCTGTTCGATCACCGGTACCGGCTGGTTGAGGTAGTTGGTCGGCGCGATGGCAGCGGAGATTTCCTTGCGGTTTTCGGGGTCCGACGCGTATTGCGTGGCGTCCACGATGGATTTCAGCAGGGCGCCGTAGGTGTTGGGCAGTTCGGTGGCAAAGCTCAGCGGTGCGGCGAAGGCGCAGCAGGGATGACCCTCCCAGATCTCCTTGGTCAGGATGTGGATGAAGCCGATGCCCTCCCAGACCGCGCGCTGGTTGAACGGGTCGGGCGAGAGGTAGCCGTCGAGGTTCCCGGCGCGCAGGTTGGCGACCATCTCCGGCGGTGGGACCACGCGGATCTGGATGTCGACATCCGGGTCGAGTCCGAATTCGGCGACGTAGTAGCGCAGCAGGAAGTTGTGCATCGAATATTCGAACGGCACGCCGAAGGTGAAGCCCTTCCACTGCTTCGGATCGCGCTTGTCGAGATGCTCGTTCGACAGCACGATGGCCTGGCCGTTGATGTTCTCCACGGCGGGCATGATGTAGGGTTCGGCGACGCGAGCCGGCGCCCAGCGTCATCGCCAGCGGCATCGGCGTCAGCATGTGGCTGGCGTCGTATTCGCCGGCCAGAGACTTGTCGCGCGCCACCGCCCAGCCGGCGGTCTTGATGACCTGCGCGTTCAGGCCGTAGCTTCTCGTAGAAGCCCAGCGGCTGCGCCATGATGATCGGCGTGGCGCAGGTGATCGGCACGAACCCGATGTTGAGATCGGTCTTCTCGGGCGGGCCAAGATTGTCGAGGATCGCGGCTTTGGCCTGATCGATCGGAAAGACCGAGGCCAGCGCCGCCGCCACGGTCGAGCCGCCCATCATCCCCATGAAGGATCGTGCGCCCGATATCGCTTTGCCCGAAGACGGACCGCACGATCGCACTTTCAACGGCACGTTCCAGCATTGCCTCGGAAGTCGACACATCTGCGCCTGTCTCGTCGGCGACGGTCGCCTTTGCAGCTGCTGCAACCGCAATCCGCACCATGCCGCAGATCGGATTTTGACGAAAACGGATTTCCAAGGCTCTTCACTGTCATGAGGTGTCTCCAGAATTTTCTGAACTGATCTTGCGCAACGAGACCTGGCATAAACAGGGGCCGACACAAAAAAGCCCATTTCTGCTTTTCCTTGGATCGACAAGGGTTTATCGCCAGATAGGCGACCGCAAATATTACGATTTTTCGTAATTTACGAATTTTCGTATTGCCTGCTCACGCAACCGCGGCGTCTTCTGCGACGATGACCGACCGATCAAGCCATCCCCCGATTCCCTGCTCGCCGGCGCCTTCGGTGCCACAGTGATTGTCGACCTGGCCACCGATCGTATTCTGGCGTCCACGATTGCGGCGCAGACCCTCCTGCAAGAGCGGGCTCTCGTCGGCGCCCGGTTCTCCGGTTTCGTGAAGGAGCATATCGGCCAGTTGATCGTCTTCGTGGACGAGATCATCCATCGCGGCAGCGCCTGGACGCGTGGGATCGGGATCACCACCCGGACCGGGGCGGCGTTGCACTGCGAGTTGAACGGCAAGCGTGGTGTCCTGGGGCAGCGTGGAGGCGCTGGTGCTCCAGATCACCGATCTGGCGGAGATGGAGAAACGCGCCGAAGCCGCCCGCGCGGCACGGCTCTACCGGCGGGGCTTGAGCGAGTGGCAGCGCGCACAGGCGTTCTTTTCCGAGCTCGAGCAGCAGAACCAACTGATCCTGAATGCTGCGGGCGAAGGCATCTATGGCGTCAACGCCGAGGGCAAGACGACATTCGTCAACCGCGCCGCGCAGGAAATGCTGGGCTGGACCTCCGACGACCTTCTGGGCCAGGACATCCATTCCAAGATCCACCATCATCACCTCAACGGCGAATTCTACCCATCGCAGGAATGCCCGATCTACCAGTCCTTCCGCTTCGAGGAGGTCAACCGGATCGAAGACGAGGTGTTCTGGCGCAAGGACGGCAGGCCGATCCGCGTCGAGTACGTCTCGACGCCGATCTACGAGGGCAAGATCCTCGCCGGTGCCGTGGTGATCTTTCGCGACATCACCGAACGTTGGGAAAACGAGCGCAAGCTGCGCGAAGCGATGGAGGAGGTGGCGGCGCTGCGCGACCGGCTCGAACAGGAAAACGCCTACCTGCAGGAGGCGATCAACATCGAGCGGGCGCATCACGACATCATCGGCACATCTCCCGCGATCCGCCAGATCATCAGCCGGATCGAGATGGTGTCGCGCACCGAATGCCAACGTGCTCATCACCGGCGAGAGCGGCACCGGCAAGGCGATGGTCGCCTCCGCGATCCATGCCGACAGCGACCGCCGTCGCAGGCCGCTCATCCACTTCAAGTGTGGCTCGGTGACGCCCGACATGATGGAAAGCGAACTCTTCGGCCATGTGCGCGGTGCCTTCACCGCCGCGCTGCGCGACAAGCCCGGCAAGCTGGAACTCGCCCATGGCGGGACGCTCTTTCTCGAACGAGATCGCCGACATTCCGCTCGAACAGCAGGGCAAGCTTGCTCGACGCGCTGCAGAATGCGCGCGTCACGCGGCTTGGGCGACACGCGTCCGCGCGAGCTCGACCTGCGCGTCGTCGCCTCGACCAGTCGCGATCTGGAGCGCGAGGTCCAGGCCGGCCGGATGCGGCAGGACTCGTGTACTTCCTGAACGTGTTTCCGATCCACTGCACGCCGCTGCGCGAACGGCCCGACGACATCCCGACGCTGACTGCACATCTGCTGAAACTGGCCTGCAAGCGGCTGGGCAGCAGGGTTCCCGATCATCACCGAGGGCACGATGCGAACCCTGCAACGGTACGACTGGCCCGGCAACGTGCGCGAACTTGCGAACGTCATCGAGCGCGGGGCGATCGTGTCGCGCGGGGAGAAGCTGCGCGTCGACGTTCATCGTGGGGCCGTGCCTTCGGTCCGCGGCGTCTCGACCCTGATGACCGAGGCGGATGTGGAGCAGATCCGCACCGCCAATACCATTGCCTGTCTGCGCGAAGCGGGCGGCAAGGTCGCCGGTCCCGGCGGGGCAGCGGACCTTCTCGGGCTGCGTCCGACGACGCTTTACTCTAGAATACGCAAATTGGGGCTCGATGCGGAGGACTGGTCATGATGCGCCAGCCCTTTGCTATGCGGTATGGTTTACTGCTCGAGCGTGTTATTGCCAAGGTAAGTTGTGAGCCGGAAACGGCCCGCCGAAAGGGAGGGGATGGAGCATGACGAGGCCCGCTCAGCAAATCGCACATTTCCCGAAGCGGGGCTTGTCAAGTTAACGCGGGAACACTGGTGACAACCCCGTCCTGCGCGACCTGCTTGGCCCAAGCGGTGGGGATTCAGAGGGTCACAGGCGCTCTGAAAACGCAAGGAAACCGGCCGCGCCGCCCAGAAAGCCGACCACCAAACTCGCTACGACGCCTGCCAGAACTATCGCCCCGAGCCTGTGCGAGGTGGAGGAGATGCTGCTGGAGGGCGGCGTTGACGCGTCCCATGAATCAATGTGGCGCTGGACCGCCAGGTTCGGACGGCAGATCGCACGGAACCTGCGGCGGCGGCAGGTCAGCCCCGGTTGTGTCTGTCAACTTGACGAAGTGGTCGTGAAACAGTGGGCAATTACCGCTGGCTCAGGCGTGCCGTTGATCATCATGGTCTTGTTCTCGACCAGATCCTCCAGGCACGACGAACAAGCGGGCCGCGAAACGTCTTCTCGTCAGGCTGATGCCACGCCCTGGCTTCGTCCCCAAGCGGATCGTCACGCACTCTAATGGCTTTGCTGCGCAACGCACTGCCGGGCATTGGACAAGCTTCGGTCCTGCGGAACGGCCAGACGGGACATTGCGCCCGGCCTTCGACCACTGTCGCACAAGGGCCTCGACCACCGGGACGAAACCAGCCACCTTCCATTCCGGAAGCGGGAGCGCGCCATGCGGGGATACCGATCTTCCGGCGCGCTGCAGCGTTTCGTCTCCGTTCATGCCGCCGCACGCAACAGCTTCTCCATCCCTGCCCGCCGCCGAAATGCGCTGACAATACGCTACCGAAGGATGAAAGCCCCCGGTGCCTGGAGATCGGCACCGGCTTCACTTGAAGCTTACGGTGAGACCCTCCTGCAGACCCCAGCGTCAACGTGACAACTCCGCCGGGTGGCCTTCGCTGCCTCGGGGTCCAGATCGCAGTCGAAGACCACGTCCGAACCCAGCGAAAACGTCCGCATCTCGGGGCGGATCGCATCGGACAGCTTCGCTATCGGGTTCTGCAATGTCAGGCCTTGAGGCCCGCCGCCGATCAGCAACGGCGCAATCGCGACCTGCAAGCGGGTCAGGAGACCGGCCTCGAGGAAGCGGGCAATCGTGATCCCGCCGCCTTCGACGAGAAGGCTCTGCAGCCCTTCGGACCTCAGCGCCGCCATGATCCCGGCGGGGTCGATCTGCCCCTCGTGTGACGGCAGTCGAAGCACGGTGACGCCGGAGGGCCGCCGGCGATCCACCGACTGCACCACGATCCGGCGAACACCATTGTCCACAAGCACCGGTGCATCATCGGGCAGACGTCCCTGCGGATCGATGACGATTCGCGCCGGGTTCTGGCCCTGGCAGAGCCGGACGGTCAGCCGCGGCGTGTCGTGCAGCGCCGTGCGCACCCCGATGACCACGCCGTCGACCAGCGCCCGCATCCTGTGAAGATGCGCAAGACCGTCCCGTCCCGAGACATCCCGCGCATCTCCGGTGACAGTGGCCACCGACCGTCAAGCGACTGGCCGATCTGCGCCACCGCAACCGGTCCGAGATCGCGCCGTGCCAGCGGGCCGTAGAGGCTGAGCGCCGCCTGCTCGGCCGGCGCTCCAGCGCCCGCAGCAGGTGCAGGCCAGGCCCCGCCGCACGGCGAGCAGGCGTTCCCAGACCCGGGGTGTGACATCAGTCCTGGACATCGCAGTCTCCCGTCGATGGCTCGCGGGCAGGGCAAGAAGGTCGAGATGCCCGACCATGCAGGTCGACCGTTCTGCGTGTCGTGGCGATAGTCGGCGCCCAGCCCTCAGCGTCGTCCGCACCGGATCTCGATGGCGGCCGCAGCGATACCCTGGTGAGTTCGCGCTGCAGTGCGCGCCATGTCGGGGCCGAGCCGCCAGTGGACTTCGGCGCGGTGGACGGCAAAGCCGGATGCCGCGAAGAGCGCCGCCGCCCGGTCCGCGGCGTCGGGGCCGAGCGCGGCGCCAAGCCCCTTGTCGCCGCGCTGATGGCGGTTGAAGGCCGCGGTCACGGCGGTCGTCGCGCGCATCTTCGGGGCTCCACTCCATCCGGCCATCATAGTTCAGCGCCGCGTAGAACGGCACGTCCGCCAATGCTGCTCGCCGAACCAATGCCGCGAGCCAGGCCTCGGACACAAGATCCAGAAGTGCGGAGGCAGTGATCAGCGTGGCGCCCTCCAGCGGCAGCGCGTCCAGATCGCCGAGATCGGCCGTGACAGGTCCGCCGCGCGGCCCCGCCGCGCGCCGGCGATGCTCCAGCAGCCCGGATCGTTATCCACGAAACGCCAGCGCGCGCCATCTGGCAACAGCGGCGCCAACGCGCGCCACGATGCGCCGGTGCCGCAGCCAAGGTCCACGATCACCGGCGCGGGCCCCGCCGCCTCGGCCGCCCGCCGCGCCAGCGTCTGGTCGCGCGCCGCGCGGTCTGCGGGGTCGCGCAGGGCGAGCCAATCGGCGGAAAAACCCATCGCTCAGATCTCCGCCTCGTACCAGGCGCGGGCCACGTGGCTTTCGTGCAGCATGATGCGCAGCTTCTTCACGCGCCCGTCATCGGCCAGCTTGCCCGCCCGCACGACGGCTCTGCCATCGCCGTCGAAGATATGGCCGCAGAGGAACTCGGTCGTGGTGAACTTGCCCGCGAATTCGGGCACCTCGTCGAGGTTCTTGTAGCGCAGCGGCGCCAGCGTCTCGGCCAGCGCTTCGGTCGCGAGCCCGATATCGACGACGAGGCCGTGCTCGTCGATGTCCTCGGTGAAGAACGCCGCGTCGACCGTGAAGGTGGCGCCGTGCATGCCTTGCGCGGGGCCGAAGACGGGCGAGGGCAGGGAATGGCCGATCATGATGTGATCGCGGACTTCGACGGCGAACATGGGATCTCCTTACTGTGTGTCGTAGCGGATGCGGTGGCAGAGCGTGGCGGGGTCCGACAGGATCGCGCCGTAGCGGTCGGGAAGGTCGGCGAATTCCGTCTCGCCGCGAGATGAGCGCGTCGAGCGCGGGATCGGCGAGCAGCTCCAGTGCCTTGCCGATGCGGCGGCGCGTAGGTCCAGCGCGGCGCGCGGGCGGGCGGGACGTGGCCGACCTGCGAGCCGACGAGGCGCAGGCGGCGGCTGTGGAAGGCGCCGCCGAGCGGTACGGGCGTGGTGCCCGCCGCCGTGCCAGCTGCCCTCGACCACGGTCGCCTCCTGCCCCGCGCAGGCGATGGCGGTGGCCAGCCCGCTGCCGTGGCCGGGAGGTGGAGGACCACGTCGCAGTCCGCGGGCGCCGCCTCGGGCGCGGCAAGGCAGCAGCCGAGGGCTGCGGCCAGCGCGGCGCGGGCAGGATTGGTGTCGACCAGCGTCACTTCGGCGCCCGGCAGCCGCGCGGCCAGATAGGCCAGTCAGCGCACCGACGACGCCCGCGCCGATCACTGGCGATCCGGTCGCCCGGCGCCGGCGCCGCCGTCCCAGAGCAGCGTCAGCGCGGTCTCCATGTTGGCGCCCAGCACGGCCCGCGCCGGCGGCAGCTCCTCGGGCAGCGGCGTCAACGCATCTTCGGGCAGGCGGAACCGCGCCTGATGGGGGTGCAGCGCAAACACCGTGCGACCCGGCACAGCCGCCCCTCGGCAACGCGCCCGACGTTGCAATAGCCGTATTTCACCGGGAACGGGAAGGCGCCCTTCCATCGCCGGGCCGCGCATCCTGTCGTGCTCGACTCGGGCACGCGGCCCTCAAAGACCAGCCGTTCGGTGCCGCGGCTGATGCCGGAGAACAGCGTCTCGACAAGCATTCCCTCGCCCACGAGGCCGGGGCGCGTCTCGGCCCGCCCGGGGCCGACACACCAGAGAGCGGGTGCGGTCGTCACAGCAGGTGCCCCGACTTGGCGGCCTTGGTGGCGAGGTAGTGCGCGTTCTGCGCGGTCTGACCCACCCGCAGCGGCACGCTCTCGACCACCGCGATTCCATGCGCCGCGAGGCTCGCCGTCTTGGCAGGGTTGTTCGTCATCAGGCGGACCTGGCCGATGCCCATGCGCTGCAGGATCTGCGCGCCGATCCGAAAATCGCGTTGATCGTCCTCGAAGCCGAGCCAGTGGTTCGCCTCGACCGTGTCGAGCCCGGACTCCTGGAGCGCGTAGGCCCGCATCTTGTTGGCAAGACCGATCCCGCGCCCCTCCTGGTTGAGATAAAGCAGCACGCCGCCCCCGGCGTCGGCCATCGAGGCCATTGCAGCCCGCAGCTGCGGGCCGCAGTCGCATTTCAGGCTGCCAAGGATGTCGCCGGTGAAACAGGCGGAATGCAGCCGCACGGTCACCGGGGCGGACAGGTCCGGCGTACCGATCTCGATGGCGTAATGGTCGGTGCTGCCGTCGTCGGGGCGGAAGACATGTACACGGCCCGCCGCCGAGGCGTCCGTCGGCAACCGGGCGGAACTGATGCGGATCTGGTTGCTCGATTGTTCCAGCGCCTCGGTCACGAGCGTGAGCGGCATGGCAGTGAGGCCGAGTTCTGCGATGCCACCGCTGTTGCGCCCGTTCAGCGGCAAAGCCAGGACGGCGGGGACCGCCTGGACCGCCTTGGCGATCCCGATGGCGGCGTGGTGCAGCGCGGAGCCGGCCTTCAGAATGGGGAGGCCAATATCGCAACTGCGGGCGTCCGGCCCAGCCTGTCCGGCAACCGCCGCCAACCAGCCACGGCCCGCCGCGGACGGTACCCGCAGGCGCAGCGTCTCCACCGCGACCGGCGGCAGGGCGCCCAGAGCCTCGGCCCGACGCCGAGTCAGCACGAGATCGGGCATGCCAAGCGCTTCGATCGCGGCGTAGCGCGCGTCGGTCAGGGTTTCGACAAGCGCCACGAGCACACCGTCGGCTCCGTCCTGCAGGACAACCGGTAGACCGACCTTCAGGTCGCCCCGGATGCGGTGCATGCGTTCGATTGCGCTCGGCGCGAGCGCGGGCGCGGCGCAGTCCTGTTCCGTCCGGTCAGTCACCGAGTTTGCTAATCCGGCTGAAGAAAGCGGGCTTGGCGGCATGGGGCACCTGTTTTGACGTCGGAGCGCCACAAAGTAGGGCGATTGCCGCACCGGCAAGGGTGTCCGGGCTGTATCGCCGGACGGGCGACGGAGTTGTCACGTTGACGCCGGGGCCTGCAGGTGTGCCTCCCTACAAGGTTCAGGTGATGCCGGCCACAGATCTCCAAGCACCGAAGGCTACTATCCTGCGTTGGCGCGTGGACAGCGTGTTTCGGCGGCGGGCTGGGATGGAGAAGCTGTTGCGTGTGGTGGAATGAACGGAGATGAGCAGCCCACCGAGAGATCGATATCCCTGCATCGCGCGCTCCCGCTTCCGGAATGGAAGGTGGCTGGTTTCGGCTCGGCCGTTGAGGCCCCCTTGTGCGACAGTGGACGAAGGCCGGGCGCAGATCTCCCGTCTGGCGGCGCCTTAGGACGAAGCTCGTCCATTGCCCCGTCAGTGCATTGCACAGCAAAGCCACGAGAGGGCGTGACGATCCGCTCGGGGACGAAACCAAGGCGTGCCATCAGTATGACCAGAAGCCGTTTCGCGGTCCGCTTGTTCCGTCGCGTCTTGAGGATCTCGACGAGAACCAGGCCACGCTGATCAACGGCACGCGAGAGCCAGAAGTGATTGCCGCTGTTTCATGTCCATAACTGAGGTCTGTGATCGTCGGTGTGCATGTAGCAGTCGACAACCAACTCGGCGGACCCCTCTTCGAAAGTCAGGAACCGGCGGTGTGACAGAGCGTGATCCTCGACGCACCACCGCGTCAATGCAGAGACGTTGATGAAGGTCGTCCCGCCATGCGTCATTTCGATATGGCTTTTTCCGCCGTGAGTGTCGTCAGGGTTGGTGTGCGTATGGCCTCCGAGCCACAGTTCCACCTTGCCGGATTTTTGAGCCAGCCAGCGCTCGAACCTGCCGGAGGCCCGTGGGTCTTGCGTGGCGGCAGGAACGGGCGGTGGGGCGGTGGCGGCGCGGCCGGAAGAGGGCGGCGGTTTGATCGTGGGCCACCAGGAACCGCCCGCATGTCTCGGCGACTTGAACCGCCGCATGATGTTGTCTCGTTGACAGCTGTCCCTCCGCAGCACCTTCAACCTGACAAGACCAGCCAGACGTCGGTCACGAGGGCCAGCACCGCGCTGCCGAGCAGCACGAAAACCCAGATGGTCCCGGCGCCTTCGAGGCCGCCTTGCCAGCGTGCGGTCAGGAACCGCCCGGCTTCGGCCGCGAGCACCCATGCAAAGAGGAACTGGACGGGTTGCACAAATTCGGCTGCCCATACCGAAGTGCCGAACAGCAGAACCACCGCGATGACCGCGGCGAGCGAGCCGCCGACCATGCCGAAGGCAACGGCAGCCAGGAGGCTGAGGCCGGAACTGACGACCGGCATGTCCAGAAAGAGCGTGGTCAACCAGTCCGGCCGCACGATGTAGTTCAGGAACGCGAAGACCGGCATGGCCGCGAGGAGCAGTAGAACTACGCGCGCCACGTCCGGCAGCGCATCGCGGACGAGACTGAAGGTCTCGCGTACGCCGCCGAGCCGGATCAGGATCGCCAACAGGAGAACCGTGCTGAATGCGAATGCCTCGACAGGGGTCGCGATGCCGGACAGAACCAGCAGCAGAACGACTATGGCTACGGTCGGTCCGAAGAGTTCGGACACCAATCCTGCAAGTCGCGGGGCAGGCGCCGACCCCTCCGGCTGGGCGACGAGGAATGCGCCGACAACCGACAGAGCCAGGGCCGGCAGGATCGCCGCCACCATGATCCTGCTCACCGAAACCTCCATCAGGATCGCCGCCGCGATCAGGGGGAGACCGAGCGGAGAGAGGCCGGCAAGTGTGTTCGACATGGAGCTGGCCAAGGTCACCGGCTGTCCTGACCCGACCGCCTCGTCGAATTCGAAAGCCCCCGCGGAGCCGGTGACGGCAGGCGCATATGGCGCCAGTGCCGGCGCGTTGTCACGCATGGACGTGAGACGCGGCACCAGCAGGCGCGCAAGAAGCGCCGCCACAGCGATCGTGCCCATCGCCCAGAACGAGGTGGCTGGCAGTTGCGTGAGCATCCGGAGCGGCACGGCATAGACCGTCTGAAACAGGACGACCGCTCCGACATAGACCATCAGGAAGGCAAGGGGCGCCGGGTAGCGCAAGGCCATTGCTGCCCAGAGGCCGAGCGCCACAAGGATAAAGGGTACGTAGGTCACTGGCTCCGCCATCAGGTTTCGTCCCTGTCGACCAGCAAGCGCAGGACCACGAGAAGTACTGTCAGGACAAGTAGAGCGGCAAAAACAAGTTCCGCTGTTTCGCCGGGCATGCGCATGTCGAACGAATAGAAGTCCAGATTGCGCATCGCCCGCTGAATCGGAGCGATCGCCAGCAGCACGAGCAGCAGAACGGTCAGCACCTTGGATCCACGCGGCGCGCGCCCGGTCCCGCGAGGCTGTCCGAGGCCATAGGCCGGCAATTTCAGCGCCGGCAGGAAAACGCCGCCCAAAACAAGTATGGCCAGATATCCCGCCCCCCCGGCCCCCACCAGCGGATACGCGACGTAGCGCATTACGACCTCCGCAGTGACCAGGATCAGAATGGCGAGGGTGAGACCGGCGACCACCCACTGTACCGGTTGCCGCACATCGCGCTCCGACCCCGCCGATCCGACACGGAGCGACATGCCAGCATCCAATTGGCGGGCGGGATAGGCGATCGTGTCATCGGAGGCGAAGCCCCGGGCGGCGCGGTGGCCGGGTTTCCGACGACTTGCGATGAACCAGACGATCAGCGCGACAAGCAGAAGCTGAACCAGGCTCGGGACGATCATGCGCGGGCCTCGCGTCTCTGCGCATCGTGCTCGATGGCGGCAGGCGCATGGCGTTCGACGGCTGCTGCCAGTCGCAAGTCCAGATCAGGCGCTGTCCGGTCGATGTATTGCAGGCTCGCGAGGATCATGTGCAGGCCCTCGCCCAGCCTGACGTCCGGGTCGGTCAGTACGAGCAGCGGCTTGCCGAGGACGTCGGCGAATTTCAACTCGCGCTGGCAAATCCTGGAGGCGACATACCTGTCCGTCACCAGGCAGACCACACCTGCGGCCTTCAGAATTCGATCCTCGAGCTGGCTGTCCCAGTGGCTGCCGCCGACGAGCCCGGTGTCGTACCAGACCCGGATTCCCGCGCGGTCGAGCAGGGCGATGACCTCCTGAGTCGCCTCCTCGTCCGCGTGCGCGTAGCTGAGAAAGAGGTAGGGGGCGGAGCCGGTGCTGTCCGCGGCGGCGTCGGTCGCCAGCAGCACCTCGAGCGGGCTGGCACCTGCGTCCGTCCCGTAGGCGGCACCGCTTGCATGTCCCCTCACACCGACGCCGGTCAGACGCTTTCGGTAGCTGTCGGTCTCGTGAAAGCCCGCGGCGTCCGGTGGCAAGTCCTCCAGAACGAGCCAAGGATGGGCGAGCAGGCCAAGCGACTCGGCCTCGTCCGCATCGAGTTCGACCAGCGCGGGCTCCATCCCGATCCGGTCGTATCCGAACGCGTCGGGCTGCCGCGCCAGGCTGCGTTCGATCGCGGCAAGCGCCTCCGCATCGCCTACGACCCCTTCGACCATGTGGTGCGTCGCGCGGCGCAGAATCTCCACCCGTTCCCGCTGATCCACGAGCAATTCTTCGGGCGCGCGCACCGCCTCCAGCCGCACGATCCGGTGCAGCGATGTGCGCACGACCTCGGGCTCGGGCAGCATGGGAGCGAAGGCGAACTCGAACCGGGCGGTCCGACCGTCCACGGCCAGGTCCTGAACCACCGGCCCAAGCGCATCGGCGAGCGTGAACGGGGGGCGGATCTCGACCCCGCCTGTCGCGGCGATCAAATCCACGTCCGGTGCGAAACGTGGTCTGTCCGGGCCGAGGAAGCCGCCGACGAAACTGTCGGTGTCGCCGGGCGTCGCCACCTCCGCACCGTCGACGCCGTCGAGCCGCATGAGCGCGGCGAGTGCGCCGCGCAGCCGGCCCGCGTCTTCGGCGGCGGCGATGAACGAATGCGTGGTCGTGATCCGCCCGTCCGCATCGAGGTCGAGCGCGAGGAATGCCGACAGAAGAGGTATCTCCGCAATCGCGGCAATGCTTGCCCGGTACCGCCGCACGAAGCTATCCGGCCCGGGCGCAGGCCAGCGGATGAGCGCTACGCCTTGTGTCAGAGTGTCCCGCTCGCGCCTGATGGTCGCCAGGTACATGGCTCAGAACTCCGCGACAGCAGCGGTCAGGAGATCTTCCACGCGCGCCTCCGCCCGCCGCCGCTTGCGCCCGACTCCGCCTTCTTGCGGCGGTCGTGGCGGTCCTTGTCCAACGCCTCGTCCCGGCTGCCCCGGATGATCTGGAAATCGATCTCCTGATCGATGTCGTTTTCCTTCATCAGAAGCTTGACTTCATCGGTGACGACGCGGTGCATGACCTCGCCCAGCGCGTTCAGGTCGATCAGGTCGTACTGGCTGGGAATGTAGAGCTGTTCCTGCAGCGACCGGAACTCCATCACCTGCCGGTTCGTCGAGCGGGACGATACCGCGGACGTCTCACCCCATTTCGCCCAGTTCATGTAGCTGTCCCAGCCGACGAAGACGTCGGGACCGAAACGGTAGATATGGACATGCCCGACCCCCTGGCCTTTCGAAACCACGAGGCGCTGGCGCATTTCATGCCCGTTGGGGCTGCGGAAGGTGTAGGTCTCCTCCTCGACGCTCAGCGCGGTGCCGCCGACGGCCTTGAGCTTGTCGGCGATCCGTCTCCGAACGTCGTCCAGCTTTTCGCCCAGATCCGGGATGACGGCGTACCAGCCATCCACCAGCGACAGGCTCCGCGGCGGGATGTTCGGCCGGTCGATGACCGCGACGACCTTCTGCCGCCGCGCCATGATGATGAGCCCTGCGACGAGCAGAGCGAAGCCCACCAGAAGCCAGATACCGCCAGCCCCGGACTGGAGGTAGATCGGCTGGGACAGATCGATGATCGCGCCGAACATGGCGATGGCACCGACCACGAGAAGGGCGGCGTAAATCGTGATCTGGACACCGTTGCGGAAATGACGTTGCACCCGGTTCGAATGCGGCCCGCGCACGAACGGGATCATCGCCGTCATCATCGACACAAGCGCGTCGAGCACCGGCCTGTGGTTCGAGGGTCTGGAACCTCCGGCCACCGCGAAGGCGACCCATTCGCGCACCATCCGCTCGTCGAACCTGGGCCGGTTCGTGACCGACAGCTTGCGGCGCCCGTTGAACGCCTCGGCCGAGACGGTCAGCGGATGTTCGTTGAAGGGCTTGATATCGATCACGAATTGCAGCGCGCAGCGGATCCGGGCATCGCTCACGTCCGCGGCGACACCCTCCCTTGCCGGCAGCCACGCCTCCAGCCGGACCCACACCGGATAGGTGCCATTCTGCGAACGCAGGAGGTTTGCCTTCAGGTGGAGCCGGGCGAGTTCTTCCTCGATGAGGCGGGCAAACTGTTCGCGGCGTTCGACGGCATCTGCCCAGGTGGTCCGGGAGGAAACGCGATGCTCCGGACGGGCATCTACGAATGAGGTGTCGTCGGCCGCAATCCCCGGCGAATTCGGGGCGGTTTTGTCAAGCATCTGGAATAACCTTGGTTAATATTGAGTTAATGCTACCAAAAGTAGCGGAATTATCAATCTTTTATTCTTTCGGCGAAAGCGTTCGCCAGGCTGGAAGATGCGAGCGCCAGAGGGGCTCAAAGTAACCACCGAGTTTGCTGCCTGACCGCAATAGCATCGCGGGACCGGTTTTCCTGCGGCCCGATGCTCGCCGCCTTGCAGTTCGGGGGTGCGGAGTGTGAGGAGTTCACAGCTGTGAAAAGGTTGCGCATTCGGGTAACATTGCCGGCGCAGGGTGGAGGACGTAGCGTGTCGCTGCGCCGACGACGATACGACAGTTCATCATGATTGCGCAGGGTCGGACATGGGTGAAGATCATCAGAAGCTGACAGCGGCAGAGGCGAAGGGCCTTCGGACCGCCAAGGAGCTCGAAGCGCACCTGGCGTGGCTCGACACCTTCACGCCGGCGGCGCTGGGTGTGCTGGCGACGGCATCGGGCATCTACACCTATCTCGGGGTGTCGTCGCTGCTGGAGGATAATGGCGCCATCACCTTCTTCGCGGCGGTGGCCTATTCCGTGGCCGTCTCCGTCGGGATCTTCGTCTTCTGGAGCTACATGCTGCGGCTGCTGCCGTCGATGCGCAGTGCTGCGGGCTTCATCGGCCTGACGCTCTCCACGATCTTCGGCTCGCTGGCGATCATCGCGATGTCGAGCTGGCTCAACGCCGCTGCCCTGGCCGGATCCGCGGCGGTGGAGCAGCATCTCGACCGCACGGTGCGGGACTATCAGGGCGCTTTGGAGCAGGCCCATGACATCGCGCTGTCGGGGCAGACCCTGGGGCGCGAGGTGCAGCGGGCGCGCGAGAGTTTCGAGGCGCTGGCAAACCAGGAACGCTCGGGCCAGCTTTCGGGAACCGCGGGGGAGGGGGCCGTCTTCCGGGTACTGACGCAGAAGACCGACGAGCTGCAAAACCTCGAAGAACAGATCGCCGAGCAGCGGCCGTTGATCGAGGCGGCCTATGAGGAGGGAAACGCGATCCTGGGGCGGATGCGGGCACTTACGGTGGCGCCGGGGCCGGTGGACCAGCGGTCGGTCACGTTTTCGGAGGAAAGCGTCCGACTGGCCGGGGTGATCTCCAACCTCAACCAGTATTCCGTGGCCTCGCTGGTGGCGCGGGCGGCGGGTGACCTGCCGGCCTCCGTCGTGCTGCCGGAACTCGACGGGCGGAGTTCCGACATCCGGGACGCGCAATCCTCGACCATCGCGTCGGTGCTGACCGCGCTCGACCAGCGCAGCCAGACCTTGCGACGCGCGGCCGACGAGGTGCTGGCGATGGAGCCGCCGCAGGAGACCGCCTACAACCCGATCTCCAAGGCCGATGCGGTGATCCGGTACGCGGGCAATTTCGTTCCGTCCTGGGCCGGCGCGATCGCCATCGACCTGCTGCCGGCGATCCTGGTCTTCGTGCTGGCGATCACGCAGGCGGCGATCCGCAGCGGGCGCGACGGACTCAGCATCGAGGAGACGCTGACGCTGGCGGATCTGAAGGCGGCGATGAACGCGATGCGGGATGTCGAAAGCTCCATGGGGGCCGCCGATGCGGAGATCCGCCGGCGCGGCGACGCCAAGGAGAGCAGGGCGTCCAAGCTGATGGATGCCGCCGAATGACCGAAGCGGCCCCGCGACCCGGCCTGCGCGGCATGACCATGCGCCGTGGGTTGCGGATGGTCCTCGGTGTGCAGGCGCTGATCGCGCTTCTGTTGGTTTTGAGCGATGTGGACACGCGCTGGCTGCCGGGTTGGCCGGCGGACGAGACGCTGCCGCGAGGGCCTGTTCATCCGGGCGACCAGGTGCGCCACTACGAGCCGTCTCAGACCCGCCCGAGCTATACCGATCCTGCGGCCATGCCGGGCTTCGAGTTGCCTGACGACCTGCCGGAACGGCTGGATTTCTCCGTCCGCGAAGCGGGCGATTCCGGGGAGGTGCTGCTGCTCTACGGGGGGATCGAACCGGGCGATGCGCAGCGGTTCGATGCCTACCTGTCGAGCCTCGACGGCCTTTCGATGCCGGTCGCGCTCAACAGCCCCGGCGGGGTCGTGGACGAGGCGCTGGCGATCGGCCGGATGCTGCGGGAGCGGGAGGCGCGGACCGTGGTCTTGCCCGGGATGGTCTGCCTGTCCGCCTGTCCCTATATCCTGGCGTCCGGGAGCGAGCGGCGGGTGTCGCGACAGGGCGCGGTGGGCTTGCATCAACATTACTACGAGGCGCCCCGGCTGCTTCCGGTGTTCTGGGCCGTGGAAGACATCCAGCGGGGTCAGGGCCGCACGATGGAGTACCTGATCGAGATGGGGATCGATCCGGGCGTGATGGTCCACGCACTGAAAACGCCACCTGCGGAGATCTATGTCCTGGTCGAGAACCAGCTTCTCGAGAGCGGTTTCGCCACGGAAGTAATTGACTAGAAATGATACAAAATAGAGCCCCATAAAGGCGGGCCAGGTTGCGAGGTGTGATTGCGAGGGTTCGTGCCGGGACAGATAGGCAGGGCAGTCGCGCCCCATTTGGAGATCATGTGCGACGCCAACGAAGCGACACGCAGCCTGTCAGAACCGCCCCGCGGTTTCGGGCCGCCTCTCTCGCCCACCTGCGCGGAGCAACAGCCATCCCCCGATCAGCATCAGGGCACCCCAGAGCAGGAAGCCGATGTCCCAGTAGACCCATTGCGCGCGCGGCACCGTCTCGTTGACGTGGTGCAGGCCGAGAAGGTGGTGGTCGATGATCCCCTTGACCACGTTGAAGAGACCGAAGCCGATCAGCAGGCTCCCGGCGAGCAATCGGCTTGACCAACGCAGATGCCGTCGGCGGGCCGAGCGCCAGAGGAGAACCAGCCCCGCGATGATGAAGATGTACGTCGCGGCGTGGAAAAGCCCGTCGAAGAGCGTGTTCCAGCGCAGGCCCTCAACCGTATCGGCCGGGAAGCCCGCGCTGCTGGCCATGTGATGCCACTGCAGTATCTGGTGCAGGACGATCCCGTCGAAGAACCCGCCGAGCCCCAGGCCGAAGAAGACGCCCGCGGTCGTCGGGAACTCAGACGTCATTCCATCGCGGCGTCGCACCTCCCGGTCATGACCGTTCAAGTCCGGCTCCGTGGCGGTTGGTGAGGGCGACGACCCCAATCTCGGCAAGACCCACCAGAACGTGCGGCCACCAGATGACATCGGCAAAACCGAAGAGCCAGGGGGAGACGAGCAGAAGGAGCCCGCCCGCCGCATCGAGCGAAAGATGCGTACTGAACGGAATGATCTTGACCGCCGCCAACTCGTATTGCGTCAGCAGGCTGTAGAGGATGATGCCGGCCCCGAGCAGGATCGGCACCCATTGCGCCGGACGCCCGGTCGCGAAGCCCAGAATGAAGGGCGCGAGCATCAGGAGGAGCAACCAATATGCTTGCGTTCACGTCTAATCTTGTTTTTGAGAGTGCGATAGACGCAAATATCCTTGTGACGCCCCGCTGCGGCGAGCCAACCAGCCGGAGGCCATAGCCCGCGGCCGTGGGGCCAGTGTCGTCCGCGAAGGCGGTCCATAGCCATGGCCTCGGTTCGCTTCTAGTCTCACAACAGATGATCCAAGCAGGAGGCACCGGCCAATGACGCACCGCAGTCTGGGAAAAACAGCGAAAGACCTGTTGGTTGCGCTTCTCAACGCAACGCTTATCCTTATTATGTTATGATTGATCGATTATGTAAACTTGCCGCCGGCGCCACAGCGCGATAGCGGTTTCCGATGATCAATCTGTCCGACCTCGCCTGCATCAAGGGCTTCCGATTTCCGCGCTCGGTGATCGGATACGCCGTCTGGGCCTATCACCGCTTTGCGCTCAGTCTCCGCGATGTCGAGGACCTGCTGGCCTCCCGTGGGATCACCGTTTCATACGAGACAGTTCGCGACTGGGTGGCGCGTTTCGGCGCGCAGTTTGCTGCAAGGATCCGGCGGGATCGGCCGAAGCCAGCGGACAAGTGGCACCTCGACTAGGTCGTGGTCCCGATCAAGGGCGTCAATCAGTGGCTCTGGCGTGCGATCGATGCGAACGGCGACGTGCTGGACGTCCGCGTCCAGTCCCGGCGGAACAAGAGTGCCGCGAAGCGCTTCATTCGCAAGCTGTTTCGGCGCTGGGGAGAGCCGCGGGTCCTGATCACGGACAAGCTTCGCTCCTACGCTGCCGCGAACAAGGAGATCGCGCCTGGGATCGAGCACCGCCAGCACAAGGGGATCAACAATCGGGCGGAAGCCTCGCATCGACACACCCGACGACGAGAGAAGATCCCTCTCATCGTTTTCAAGCAACCGACTGCCGGGCAATGCATGGGTCGGTTCAAATCACCCGGCCAGGCGCAGCTGTTCCTGTCGGTTCACGATCAGACCACCGTCATCTTTCGCCCCAAACGCCATCTTCGTTGCGCCATTTCATATCGTCACGCCCGCGCGGATGCCTTCGATCTTTGGAGCGAGTATTCTGCCGGGCTGACCGCCTGAATAATGGAGGTCACACGAAGACTCGGCCGGCCATCATTAACCTGACAAAGCCGTTCCATCACCTCTTGCGAGCAGCCAACTTGACCGAGTTCCACGGGAGCGACGAGGCGCGCAAAGCTATCGACGCCGCACTCATCATCACTCCGAAAGTAGCCGTTCGTGCGCAGAGTCAGCAGGAAGGCAGCATTGCGGCTGAGGCGGTCGAGCTTGGCGATCACCAGCGTCGCCCCGGTCGCCTTGGCGAGATTCGGTGCCTTAGCCAATTCCGGCCGATCGATCTGGCGGCCGCTCTCAACCTCGGTGAAATGGGCAAGGGCCTGCGCGTCGCGGGCGTCGGCAAATCTTCGATGGCTTTCCGCCGGGCTCCCGTTCCCAACCCCGACCTGCCCTGCCTTGCGGTGTAGAGCCGCTCATAGGTGACGAGCTTAAGGAAGGGGCGGCTTCTCTGACCATGTACAAACCTGCCGGACGTTGGTTGCGCAGGTCAGAACACGGGCTTGGTATGCCGGAGAACGTAGCAAATTCTCGATGAGACTTGACCGACAACGGACACAGGGTTCAACTCAAGGTAGCCATTCCGAGCAACAACGGCGTTGTTTTATTTCAACTATGGATCACCAGGCAGAGTTTGAGCGCCTCTTCCGGCTGGACTACGGGAATCTGGCGGAGTTCGGTTTTCGCTTTGCCGCCATTATCTTCGCCGGCGCTTCTTTCTACATTTACTCGGGCTGGCTCATCGTCTGGCTCTGGATTCTCGCCTACGCCACCGGACATCTCGCTCTTTACTCGTTCCTCCGCGCACGTCGAAGGAATTGCACTCCAAAAGATCTGACCATCGCAGGCATACTCCTGACATGGACCCTCGCATGCTTCCTCTCTCTCCCCACCTATCTCATCATTCAAACGGATGATGTTATGCAGACCGGTGGCTTCGGCGCCATAATTATCACGATCGTGATCATGATCAGGCGAAGCGATACCCAGTTGTTCGTCATCCTGACCGAGATCGCCTTCGTAGCCGCTCTGACACTGACAACCCTGGCCGACGTGCTGCCGTTGGCCTCTGAGCCTTCGGCGAAGCTCACGCTGATCGTCATTGGCGGCGCACTGGTGGCCTATTTTGCGGAGTCCTTGATTACCGCTCGCGCGCAGCGACTGGCGCTGGCCAGTCGGCACAGCCGCGACTTGCAGGCACAAAAGATGGAGGTTTTGGGGCGCGTTGCAGGTGGCGTAGCACATGATTTCAACAATCTCCTGACCGTGATCGTAGGAAATCTCGACCTCCACGACGAGAGCACCGATCCGCAAGACAAGAAACTCTGTCTGAACAACGCTCGAACCGCCGTCAATCAGGCAGCACTGCATGTGGAGCAACTTCTGGATTATTCGCGACGTTCCCATACAGAGCTCGATTTGACGCGTCTGAATGTCGTGCTGCAGGACGCCGCCATGGCGTCGCGGCAGCTACTGCCCACATCCGTGCCCTTGATCGTGCCATCCGGCGTGCATGACGCGTGGATCCGTGTGGATTCGTCCAAATTCGTGAGTGCATTCATGAACTTGGTCACGAATGCGCGGGATGCGCTTGGTCCAGACGGAAAGATCATCGTCACGTGCGAGACCAGCGACATGACGGTCGGCATGGTACTCGACGACACGACGTCCCTGCCACCCGGACCCTACGCGCAAGTCGCAGTCGTGGACAATGGCTCGGGCATGGCGTCCGACTTGATTGGGAAAGTCCGCGACCCGTTCTTCACCACCAAGCTCCCCGGCAAAGGGACCGGCTTGGGCCTTCCGATGGTTGACGGGTTTTGTCGCTCCATGGGCGGCGCACTGATGCTGGACAGCAGCCGTCAAGGCACCACAGCAACGATGATCCTTCCTATCGCCGACCCGCCTGCCGAATTTTTCGATCTCCATGGGCAGGGACCTGTTTCTGTTTGAGGTGGTCGAGCAGTGCGGTTACGACAATGGGATCTTCCCCAATTCCGCGAAACTGCGGTTGGAGGTCAATGATTGCACTTTTCTTATAGCGGGCACTAACCAGGGTCAGGACCCGTTTTTGTTTCATAGCCAGAACAAGACGGTGGCTGCGAGCGCGATGGCGGAGAGGAAGACCTTCGGACCTCGGTCGTGGCGTGTGGCACCCCTGCGCCAGTCCTTCAGGCGCCCGAACATGATTTCGATCCGGTTGCGTCGTTTGGAGCGGCGCTTGTCGTATTCGACCGTCTTTCCGCGGGACTTCCGGCCAGGGATGCAAGGCTTCATCCCTTTGTCCTTCAATGCCTCTCTGAACCAGTCGGCGTCGTAGCCGCGGTCCCCGAGCAGCCAGTCGACATCCGGCAGGCTGCCCGGCAAAGCCCGCGCTCCGATGTAATCGCTGACCTGTCCTGCCGTTACGAAAAGGTTCAGCGGGCGTCCCTGGCTGTCGCAGATGGCGTGCAGTTTCGTGGTCATGCCGCCCTTGGTGCGCCCGATCAGGCGTCCACGCCCCCCTTTTTCACGCCCAGACCGGTCGCTGTTCGGTGGGCCTCGAGATACGTGGCGTCGATCATCACAGTCTTCCTTTCACCGTGCTCTGCGGCCGGACCTGCCATGATCCGTGCGAAGACGCCCTTGTCGCGCCACCGCTTCCAACGATTGTAGAGCGTCATGTGCGGGCCATAGTCCGCAGGCGCATCGCGCCAACGCAACCCATTGCGATTGATGAAGATAATCCCGCTCAGCACCCGACGGTCATCGACGCGCGGCTTGCCCTGGGACTTCGGGAAACAGGGCTCCAGACGCGCCATCTGCGCATCGCTCAACCAGAAGAGATCAGACATGTCACCGCTCGTTTTCCGAGCGATGAAATTCACGACACAACACGGAGATCAATGGGTCCTGACCCTGAGGAGGGCGGAAGGCGCTGCCGCATCACAAAGTTGGACGTCCGTACCGAAGCGCTAACGCGACTGACCACGTAGGTAACCGCCCGGAAAGGCGAAACATCGCGGGATGTGGCATTCCTGTCAGGTGCCGTTTGCCTGCCGTGACGCAGCTGATCGTGAACTGGCTCTACGCCGGAAATGCCGCGGCCGTGTAGGGCGGTCCTGTGGCGCGAGAGCGCGGAGCTGGCGGCGGCGCCGATCCGGCAGGCGGTCCAAGCCGAAGGCTGCATCACGCGCCCGCGGGTCCTGCACGCCGACAACGGCAGCCCGATGAAGGGCGCCACGATGAAGGTAACGCATGGAGAAAGCTGGGTATCAGGGCCTCCTCCAGCCGGCCGCGCGTCAGCAACGACAACCCGCTTCTGCGAAGCCCTGTTCCGAACCTGCAAATACCGCCCGGACTGGCCGACCAAGGGCTTTGCCTCGAAGGCCGACGCCCAGGCGTGGGTGAAATCCTTCACGAACTGGTATAACGGCGAACACCTTCACAGCGCCATCCGCTTCGTCACGCCGGAAGCGCGCCACGCTGGGCACGACGTCGCGACGCTCGCCAGCCGCGCCAGTCTCCATGCAAAGGCACGGGCGCAAAACCCGGAACGCCGGTCAGGCAAAGCCCGCAACTGGCAACCCGCCGGACCCGTCTGGCTCAACCCAGAACGCGAAATCAGCGTCCCTGAAACCAGAGAAGCCGCATGAAATCGGCGGACAACTCCTTTGACAAACACCGCACCTTCGCCGGCAGCCTCTCGGGGCGGTAGGGGCGCTACTCGCGTCCCGCCGCGCCCTCGGCGGCGAAATGGCTGCGCAGTTCCAGCACCTCCTCCAGCGTCGAACCATTTCGAACCGCCTTCGCCCGTGCCCTCCGGCAGGTCGGGATGGGCCTTCAGAACGCGGCGGAAATGCGCGGGCGCCACTGGAATCAGACAGCGGCAGATCTCCCAGGTGGAGAACCGCCGGAGCCGCTTTTGCCCGTCAGGGGCATAGCCGCGGCGGGCAAGGTCGTCGCGGCCTCGCGCGGCGAAGCTCGCGGCCCGCGCAAACCGCGGGGTGGAGACGGGCTCGGAAAGCTTCTCAGCCGCCTTCGCCGGGTCTATGTTGAAGTAGGCGGGTGACGCAGGATGGTCTTTCATGGCCATGCTCGGGCCTCTCTGATGCCAGCTATTCCGCCTGATGTTTGTCCGAACATCGCATATCGAGGTGCCAAAAAGGAATCGTCCGTCATGGCCCGTATCGCCACGAAACCGACCTGAAGGGCACCAAACCGTTCAATCTCTTAGAATCTTTAGATTCTTTTAAGTACGGAAACCGCAGCGATAAGAACGATTCCCAGGGACAGGCTCACGGGCCCGCTGCGCCGGGAAAGCGTGAAGAAGAACGTGGCGGCGATCCACGTCTCCGGCAAGCTGTCGCTGTTGCAGCGGAAGCTCGAACGTGCTGCTGCTCAACGCCTACGACACGCTGACGACGCAGCGCGCGCACCGGATCGACGCACGGACGCTCTGCCTGATGGTTGGCTGCAATTCCAACGACACCGAGACGCTGAAGGCCTCGCTCCGGGGCCTCGCGGAGACGGTGGCCGAGTGGGACATGCTGGACGAGAAGGGGCGGCAGGAATGGGGCGTCTCCGCGCTCCTTTCCTATGCCAAGCTGAAGGAAGGGATCTGCGAATACGCCTGTTCTCCCGCGCTCGCCAACAAGATGCACGACCCGAAGGTCTTTGCTCTCATCAACCTCAACATCCAGCGCAAGTTCACTGGCGGGCACGCCTTGGCGCTCTACGAAAACTGCTTCCGCTTCGTTGGCACGGGATCGACGGCCTGGTGGCCGCTGGGGATCTTCCGCCGTCTGATGGGGGTGGACGGATCCGACTACTACCAGACATTCAAGCACCTCAACGCCAAGATCATCAAGCCGGCGGTCAAGGAGGTCAACAAGGTCTCCGACATCGTGGTGACACCGGAACTGCGCCGGGAGGGCAGGGCGGTGAGCCACATCCGCTTTCGCATCGCGCGCAACCCGCAGCTTGCCATTCTCGATCTCGACGACGGGGGAGGCGGCGCGCAAGGGCGCGGTATATGCCGATTTCCGGGACCTGGGGGTTAGCGACCGGTTGGCGCGGCAGTGGATCCGGCAGCATGGGGAGGAGTATGTCGCCGGCAAGCTGGCTTATGTGAGCGGGCGGGGCGACGTGAAGAGCCCGGTCGGTTATCTCAGTGCGGCGATCGCGCAGGATTTCGATACGGGTGCTGCCGGGGCAGGGGGAGGCGGCAGGGGAGGCGCCGCCTGATCCCGCGATGCTGGCGCGGGTGGCGCGGCTGCGCCGGGTGCAGGCGGCGGTGCAGGGCCGGGCCCCGACGCAGAGGGACGCGGAACGCAAGCTTTTTGCCAGCCGCCTGACGGATCCCGGCCTGCGCGCGGATTTCGATCGCCATGGCTGGATGTCAGCGCGCAATGCGCAGGCGATCGTCGAGTTTTGGGACGAGATGGCGCCGGAGCAGATGGCGGAGGATCCCGAGGGTCGGGAGTGACGGGGAGTGGGCTCCAAGCATGCCGACCCGTGCCCACCAGGCGTTGCGATTTCATTGGTTGAAAGGGAACCGGCCGGGGCTGGATCACACGACGCTCAAAGCCCTTCGAAAACCGTCTCCGCACCGGGATGCCGCGGCGCCGTTACGCCGGCATCCCGGATCGCGTCGAGTTCCAGTTCACCGATCACGGGCGCCGCTTCGCGAAGCGCTTCACGGTTGCCGATGACCTCGGACGCAAAAAGTTCGACGATCTCGTCCTCCATATCCGCGCGGGTCAGCATGGTCGCCATGACCGAGAAGGTCGGAATGTCCCGCAGCCCGGAGTCGGGGTAGATCGACGCCAGGATCATGTCTGGTGAGTAGTCGGGGTTGTCTTCGAGGAAAGCTCCAAGCGCTGACCCGCCCACAGGCACGATCGTGACATCGCAGGTTCTCAGCGCGTTCGCGATGGATGAGGCCGGATGACCGATCACGAGGAGTGCGGCATCCAGCGTGCCGTTGCAGAGCGAGGCGATCGCGACGGGCGTGGTGTGCTCGGTCAGTTCCGCGAAGTCACCGCTCTTGACGTTCAGCGCCTCGGCCAGACGTTCGAATGTGGCGCGGCGTCCCGAGGTCGACGGCCCTCGATCGACCCGCTTGCCCCGAATATCCATGGACGAACGTATTCCGGAATCCGTTCGCACCATCAGTGTCAACTGCTCCGGATACAGCGCAAGAACGCTCCGGATCTCACGCTGCGGGCCGGCAGCGGCAAACGGTCCGGTTCCTTCCCATGCGGCTCGCTGGGCGTCGGATTGCACGAGTGCGAAGTCGAGGTCGCCCCGGCTCAGGCCGAAAATGTTGTAGAGCGAGCCCGGGGTGGGATCGGGGCTGCAGCGAATGGTCGAACCATGCTTCGAATTCACCCCGTCGCAGATGGCCTGGACCGCGTCGTAATAGGCGCCGTTGAGCCCTCCGGCGCCGAACGTGATGACGCGCATGTCTTGCGCCTGCGCGCATTCGAGTCCCAAGAGAGTCATTCCGGCCGCGGCAACGGCGTGGCAAAGACGGTTTCTTCTAGACATATTCGACCTTTCCATGTGAGCTACGATAGCTTGATAAGCTGCCGAGGGAACAGCCGTAAAATGCCCGATTTCGTGTACGACATCCCGTCACGGGAATTGGCGTTCTGGTTTTCGTTGCTGGCGGTCGGTGCGGTGATCTTCGGACTTGTGGTTGTCAAGCCGATCCTGCGGATCGTCTTTGGCACCGGGCCGGGATTCAACGAATCCGTGGCGTTCGGCGGCTCCGGATTCAACCTGTTCTACGGCCTGCTCCTTGGCCTCCTCACCGTTTCCGCCTACCAGAACAGCGAGCACGTCGAGCAGGCGATCCTGTCCGAAGCGAGTGCGCTCGGAAGCCTTTACGCGGACATGGAGAGCTACCCCGAGCCGGTCCGGTCCGAGGTCAAGAAGATGCTGAGGGACTACGTGCTCTTTACTGTCTACCGGGATTGGGACGCACATCGGCGCGGCGAATACCTCGATGGTGGGGGGCACCGCGCCGATGCCGTTCGCCAACGGCTGGCCGATTTCGAACCTCGGACGGATGGCGAAGCGATCCTGCACCAGGCCGTCGTGTCCGGCTTCCGCGATTTCAGCGATGCCCGGCAGACGCGGCTCGCCGGCGTGATCACGCAAATTCCGAACGTGCTCTGGTACGCAGTCATGGTGGGCGCGGCGATCAACGTCATGCTCTTCGTGCTTCTGAAGATGCGCCTGCGCCAGCAGCTTTTGCTGGGGGTCATCACGTCGTTCTTCCTTGGCGTGATCCTTTACGTCATTGTCGAACTCGACGATCCGCTCCGCGGCGAGGCGGGTCTGGACCCGGACGCGCTTCGGCTGCTCTGGGAGCGGCAGATGATCTGGGATGAGGGGACGCTATGACGGGGTCGGGGCAAGGTCGTGGCTGAGTTTGCGACACGGGAAGTCGAGGGTATGCGGCAGGTCGCGATCGAGATCCGCGGCGAAGCTGTCCGGGCCCGTGCCGGTGCGATGTCGAACATGCAGGGAGACATCACCCTCACGCCGCGGCTGCCGACCTTGGGCGACATCGTCAGGTCGGTCTTTACCAGCGAGGCGCGTATCCGGCCGCATTTCACCGGGACCGGCCGCATTCTCCTTCAGCCGTCGCTCTCCGGCTATCATGTGTTCGATGTTCGGGACGGCGAAAGCTGGATCATGGAGCCGGGAATCTACTGGGCTTCGGAGGCCGCGATCTCGCTCGGTCTCCGGCGCGAGCGCTTCTGGCCCAGCCTCTGGGCGGGCGACGGGCTGCTGGTGTGGAAATCGACACTTTCGGGAGCGGGCCGCGCGGCGATCAACGCACCCGGCCCCGTGGAGATGCTGGAACTCGATGGCGAAGAACTGCGGGTCCAGGGACGGCTGGTCCTCGGACGCACCGACGGTCTGCACTTCACGTCGGAGCGGGCTGCCAGTTTTCCGCGCAATTTCATCTCCGGTCAGAAGCGTCTCCGCGTCTACAAGGGAAAAGGGCGCCTGCTCGTCAGCTGGACGCCGTACTGGAACCACCACATGTACCAGTACATGACGGGCGAAGACATCGAAGGGTCGATCTTCGAGTAACCGTCGGCTCTCCGCAATCGATGCATCGGCACCGGACCACGGGAACCGCGTCCGGTGAGCAGATATCTGCCAGTGCGGTGCACAATCACGATGCCACTGCGCGCGATGAGGCCGCGACGCCATCTTCGTGCCCCTCCAAGCTTGCGTGGCCCCCGCCGCGTTGTTAACGGTAAAGCCGCGGAACAGGGGATCATCGATGACGAGAGCTTTCAGTAATTTTGGCGCGGCGCTGTTTGCCTTTTTCATTCTTGTCTTAGCGGCGCCGCTTGCGGCCCAGGACACGGCCGCACCGAGCGGAGATGCGGCCGGCGCGGAGGCACCAGCCGATGACGCGTCCCAGGACCCGCCTCCGGAAGAGGCGGCGGAAGCCACGGTCGAACTCCCGTCCCGACTGGCCGACCCCAACATCCCGGTGGAGGAGCTGGTGCTTCGGCTGATACCTCTGACTGCGGATCAGCTTGCAGCACTTGCGGACGAGTGGCTGGCCATCGTCCAGGGCGTGACCGAGGATGTCATCGACACGCAGATCGAGATCAGAGCCGCCGATGGCGATCCCGCGCCCGACGTGCTCGAGCGCCTGACCGACCTGACCAGTCTGCGGGCAGGGCTGTTCGAAAAGTACTCGTCCGTGGTCGACAGTTTCGAGAAGAAGGGAGGCGCGCCCGAGGCGGTCGCCTCATACCGGGCGTACCGGAATGCCATCATCGTCGAGGAAACGCAGGCCGCCGACTGGCGCACGCTCCTCTCGCGGACGATCGACTGGACCACGGACCGCGATGGCGGCATCCAGCTGGCGATCGACGTCGCCATCGTCGTTGTTTCCCTGATCGGTCTCTTCATCGTCGCTCGGATCGTGCGCGGCTTCGCCAGCCGCTGGATCCGCCGGATACCCGACCTGTCGAAGCTGCTGCAGGCCTTTCTCGTGCTGGCGATCTATTGGTTGACGGTCGCCTTTGGCCTGATGATCGTGCTCTCCGCGCTCGGTGTCGACGTGACGCCGCTCTTCGCCCTGATTGGTGGTGCCTCCTTCATCATGGCCTTCGCGCTGCAGGACACGCTGGGGAACCTCGCCGCCGGTCTCATGATCATGATCAACCATCCGTTCGACGAGGGCGACTACGTCGACGTCGGCGGAACCGCCGGAACGGTGAAATCGGTTTCGGTCGTCTCCACCACCATCACCACGCCGGACAACCAGGTGATCGTGATCCCGAATTCGAAGGTCTGGGGCAACATCATCACCAACGTCACGGCCAGCGACACCCGCCGCGTCGATCTGACCTTCGGGATCGGATACGACGATTCGATCGAGGATGCGCATCGCGTGCTCGAGGAAACGGTTCGCGCGCACCCGATGGTCCTGAAGGATCCCGAGCCGGTGGTCCGCGTGAACAGCCTTGGCGCCAGTTCCGTCGATTTCGTCTGCAGGCCATGGGTGAACGCCGACGATTACTGGGCGGTCTACTGGGACCTGACGCGGCAGGTGAAGGAGAATTTCGACAAGGCCGGGATCTCAATTCCCTATCCGCAGACCGACATGCACATCCACATGGTGGGCAACGCGCCACCCGACCACAAGCCCGGCGGTGCAGGCGCTTCGTTTCCACCGGCAGAGACGGTTGGCGACACGGCCGCCCAGCGATACGCTGCCGGTGACACCGGACATGATGAGGACGACGGCGCGCGGTAAGCTCGGGATCCATCCATCACCGCGCCCGTTTCTGACGGCGGCGGAATTGCCCGGCAATGCCTTCGGCCACAGACAGCGCGCCTACCTTCAAGATGAAGATCGTGGCTTTCACGACCTCTAACTTCAGTCTGGTCTCGACGGCCTCATGCGTCGGACGGCCGCGCGACCAGATCGAAGCTGTCCAGCCGGAACCGGTCACTCAACCAGACCAGCAGCCGTTCTGCGACCGACAGGGCGGCGCGCTCCTCCATCACCAGACGTGCCACTGCCGGCACGTTGGTGATCAGCCCGTCCACGCCCATCGACATCATTCGCGACATGGCCCGTGGATCGTCGACCGTCCAGACGTAGACCTTCTTGCCCGACGCATGCGCGCGCCGGAGAAGCGGGCCGGATACCTGGCCGGTGTTCACGGCCAGAAACTCGGCGTCGAGCGCGGCGAGATTGCCGATCGCGCGTGCGGCCAGAATGCCGACCGGCCAGTCGGGGCGCAGCTGGCGGATCTTCTTCACACCGGCCCGCTTGAGCGACATGATCATCACGTCGGCTCCCATGCCGACCTCCTCGACGACCTTGACGACGCGTTCTTCAAGTCGTTCGTCGTGGCCGTAGTACTTGAGTTCGATCAGAACCCGCCCACGGCCTTTCGCGGTCTCCAGCACGGCGCGCAATGTCGGGACGCGTGCATCGCCGTATGCGGGATCGAACCAGCTGCCGATGTCTATGCGATCAAGATCGTCCATCGTGGCGTCCCACACCTTGAGCGCCAGACCGGCCTGTTTCATGAAATCGCTGTCATGGGTCACGATCACGGTGCCGTCCGCGATTTCCTGGACGTCGATCTCGACCCAGTCGGCACCGTCTTCGATCGCCTGTTCCACAGCAAGAACCGTGTTTTCCGGACGCGCTGCCGCCGAACCACGATGGGCGATGATCTCGACCTTCTGCGGTGCCGCGAGACGCTCGGCGAGAGTGCCCATGACCGAAACAGCGCCGAACCCCGACCCGACCGCAACCAAAGCCAATCCGGCCAGCAGAAGGTCCCGACCGCGCGAACTCGACCTCGGCCAGGGGCGGCGGCATTTCGGGCGCGACCTTGCGATGCAGATCATTGAGCAACATCGCCAGCGCGGCGTTCGACACACCTGCCAGCACCGCATTGGCCAGCGACCAGAGCGCGACGGTCAGCGCAGTCGCCACCACCACGTGTGAAAGATCCGGGAGCGCCAAGGCTTGGGCGGCGGACCCGAGAGCACCCATGACCCCTGCAAGCCCGAACGCCAGGATCAGTCGCAGTGCGAGCCAGCCGAGCACGATCCACACGATCTCGCCCCGCCGCCCCCGCAGACACTCCTCACTCCGTGCGAAGCAGTCGCGGGCCGGCACCTTGTCGATCAGGCGCAGATGCAGCGCCAACGCCCAGCCTGACAGCCGCCAGATCAACAGCGCCGACATCGCGACCAAAATGGCTGCAATCAACGACGCCGCCAGCAGAAACTCGGGCGGACGATAGGTGAGGTAGTAGTTGATGTCATGTTCTGTCATCGTCAGAACCGCCACTCCGGCTGCAGCCAGCAGAAACGGCAGGGTCAGCATCGTGACGCGCAACACCAGACGCAGGGCGATATCGAAAACCCCACCCAGCCGCGAGAGTATCTGCCTCCACGCATTGGCAACCGTTGGCCAGAAACCGGAAACGGTACCGCGCAGCGCCGCCGTCATCAGCGCAATGTCCAAGACGGCAGCGACGATCAGCACCACCGCCACCGCCAAGGCGCCGAGCGCGCCGGCGGGACTGAGCAGAAACCCGGCAATTTCCTGATCGGTGAGCGCCATATCACCCGACCAGCGCAGCGCAAGACCGATGAGCAACCCCGCCAAGGGAAAAACCAGAACCGAAACCGCCAGTCGCACGCTCAGATGAAGCGTCGTGAAGGCAAGGGTCCGTTCCGCAGCGCGGCGGTAGGCAAGGAACGTCGCGCGCAAGCTCATCGCGTCGATCCCCGATGACAGAGGAAAATTTTGGCCGCGCCTTTCCGTGTGTGACGTGGCTGGCCACGCATACAGCGGAATTCAGGAAGACGCATGCGACTTGCCAGGCATGATCCGGTTACAGAAATCGAGACCCTTCAGGGCGTTAGCTGCTGGCGGGTCTGCCTTGGTGCGCGCGATGTCCAGAGATTTGGAATTTGCAACGCCGATGTAAACCGTCTGCCGCACATTCATGATCGGCACCTCCGTCGACGCCTGATCCAGTGCGTCGCGGGTCATATGGGCTCTGCCGATGGCCAAGGGTCAGAAAAGCAAGATGCGTTTTGCGGTGCGCAAGAGCTCCGCATAGGGCAGGCGCGTGACACCGGCTGCGAGCAGCGGCAGCAGCGATGCCGCCGCCAACGGCACGATCGCGGCGCGACTGAAGGGGATGACGGACAGTTTCCGGGCCGCTTCATCGGCCTTGAGCGCATCGGCCCCCGATGCCGGCTCCTCCTCCGGCGCGCCGGGTATAGCAGCCAGATTGCGGCCGAATATCTCGCGCTCCTGTGCACGGTAGTTGCGGGTAAGTTGCGCTGCCGCAGCGAACCGAGTGCGTCTGCGCAGGTCGTCCAAGGGCTGCCTGAAGGCCCAAAGCGGTGCTGCGAACAGCGCCACCGTCAGACCCACCCAAGCTGACAACAACCATCCGTAGGCTTCGAGGCTCAGAAGGTCCGCCTTCAGCGCTTGTGCCACCGCGCCGGCTACCGATACCGCGAGTGCGAAAACCAGTGCGGAGAAGACGTTGGGATGCTGACCCAGAAAGCCGAGCCCGCCCGCGCCGTCGGGGTGGGTGGCCACCAGCCGCATTTCGAGGCGCGCGACGCGACGCAGAAGAAGCGCCCATACGAAATAGCGCCAGAGCGCGCGCAGGAGCAGGAACCAGAACAAAGGTGCCGAGACTGCGCGCACCCACCAGCCCGCCGCAGTCAGTCGAGCGCCAGTCTCGAGCGTGGCGGTCCGCCACCCCGTTCCGCCGACATCGCTGACGAGGACCCCGAGATTGGCGATGCAGATGGCAAGCACTGCACAGATGAGGATCGGTGCGGTCGCCCGCGCCCGATCGATGGCTTGCACCACCGCCTCTGCTGCGGCTGGCATCGCGCGCGGTGCAAGCAGCGGAGCATCGACGAAATGCCCAAGATAGCGACGCAGTTGCAGGTCCACCTTGCGGTCCATCAGCACCAGAAGCGGCGCTGCAATCGCGTAGCGCGCGAAGGCGCTGAGGTCCCGCAGGAATGGCCCCGCGGCGGGGTCGCCCAGAGCGTCGCCTTGCATCGCCGTCAGCAGCAAAAGCATGCCCCAGCACAAGAAAGCAGTGATCAGCGCACGGCGTGGGGCGGATTGAGCGGCCTTGGACAGCAGCCCAAGCCGGTCGTTCAGTCGCTCGAACGGGCCGCCTTCGTGCAGGCCGAAATCGGCGATGACCTTTTGCAGGCGTTCACGTCGTTCGTCAGGTTTGACCGGATGATCGCCACTGTCCTCGGCACCGTCCTCAGATTTGTTCACGTCCCTTGCCCCACTTGGTTTCTTCGCCTGCTTTCCCAGTACCTATTCTTGTTTCGAAGAGTCGGTACTGAAGATGCCTGGCCGAAGCGGATCTTTGGTCAGGCGTCGGACCTTCGTGAATTGCGCCGGATCCGGACTTGCTCGCGCCACGCACTCATGTCGGGACATCAGACGTGCCTCCCCGTCGCCTTCCGGGTCTTTTCAGATCCGACTTTACATCATTGCGCTTGATATTGAATGGTTCTCGTTTGCCGGCGGAGGGCCTGCAGTGCACCGCGCCGGCCCTCATCCCGGGACCGCCGTCACCGGCGCCCGCATGAACAGCACCCGGGGGTCGGTGCTCCCGACTGTGGTCCTCAAGAAACATGGCTCCTTGGTGGTGGCGGCGCTGTCACGTCTCCTGCGCATGTTATGGCTCGTCTGCGGATCGCGACGGCGGGGGCAGGAGCGCATCCGATGGGACCGGGGCGCCGCCAAGTTCTTCCCTGAAGGTGAGCAATGTCATATCGCCGGGAAGTGCGGAGAGAGCCTCTTCGACGATGGCGAGCGCCCGCTCCGGGCCCTCGACCGCCGCAGCGATCCGGACGCGCATGACCCAGGCTTCCTGTCTTTGCGGGTCGAGCCGGACCACTTCGGCGAAGGCCTGCTCGGCGGCGGCCATGTTCCGCATCGTCAGCGAGACACCCGCAAGCTGAAGATGGGTTTCGGGAAAATCGAGCCGGCTCGCCATCGCCGCCTGCCACTCACCCATCGCCGATTGGAAGCTTTGCTGGATCCGCCGCGGGAACCTGGCGACGGGCGCGTCGAGCAGGGCGCGCGCGGCGGCGATGCGGACGGTGAGGACCGGATCGTCGAGCAGTTCCACGATCCGCAGAACCCGGTCCTGCGGTGGCGCCAGGCGCTGCACGCCGACGGCGGAGGCGCGGACCAGTGGATCGGGATCGGAGAGGAACGGCGCGAGCGCCTCGGCCGCCTCGGCGCTTTCCGACTGCTCGAGAAGCCAGGCCGCCGTCGCCCGCACGATTCCCGGCTGGTCCTCGTCCGCGACGAGCGTGGCGAGGTCGCCCGCGCCCGCCACCGGGTTTTCGAACCCGCGGGCCAGGGTCACGCCAAAATGGTCGCCGCGGTTGTCGCTTTGCGGAAAGCGGCGCGCAATTTCCGACGCCGCCCACTCCGCGCTCTTTTCGGCATGGCATGTCGTGCAGGCATCCGATGCGCCGGTGGCCGCCGCGAGGTCGGGCCGCGGCACCCGGAAGGAATGGTCGGCACGCCAGTCGTTGCCCATGTAGACCCGCTCGGGCGCGTGGCAGTTCTTGCACTGGGCACCGTCGGTCCCGGGCTCATGGAAATGATGATCGGGGCTGTCGTAGAGCTTTCGCTTCAGTGTCGAAAAGGCCGGGTTTCCCGCGGGCGAATGGCACTGGGTGCAGACGGCATTGCCTTCGGCCACGAGGTCGCCGCTATGCGGGTTGTGGCAATCGACACACCCCACGCCTTTGGCATACATCTTCGACTGCAGGAAGGAGCCGTAGACGTAGACCTCGTCGAGGATCTGACCGTCGGCCTGGTACAGCCCGGGGCGCAGCAGGGAGAGCCCATAGGCATCGTGGTAGGGCGTGCCGGGGAGGGGAGAGGCGTCGTCATGCGCCTCGCGCCGTGAGTGACAGGTCGCGCATTGCTGGATCGTCGCCTCCGTGGTGGCAAAGGGCTGGGAAAAGCCGTGGGCCTCGGGCGCCGGCGCCTCGCGGGTCGTGCCGAGAGCCCTGGCCCAGGCGACATGCGTGGAACCGGGCCCGTGGCACGCCTCGCAGCCGACCCCGATCTCCGCCTGCGTCGACGCGTAGCTGCCCGTCGTCGCCTCGTAATTCTTCTCGAAGCCGGTGGCGTGGCACTCCGCACAGCGGCCGTTCCATGTCTTGTAGGACCCCGTCCAGTGCAGGCCGTCGTCGGGGGGCAGGTCCTGATCGGGGTAAAGGTGGAACCAGCCGCCCTGCTCCGTGTCCCAGACAACGTCGAAGCTCTGGATCCGGCCGGGTTCGGTCTCCAGCAGGTATTGCTGCAAGGGTTCGATTCCCGCCACCGAGTGCACACGGTAATCGGTCGTCTCCCCGTCCTTCTCCGTCACCTCCACACGATAAGCGTCGCCCTCGATCCGGAAGCGCGCGGTCATGCCGTCATGCTCGAAGACGGTCCCGTCGAAGTCCGCGACCACGGTGTCCGGCGACGGCAACGTCCAGGCGAGCGCGTGGTGCGACCCCTCCCAGTCGGCGGCAGCACCTTCGTGGCAATCGATGCAGGACTGAGAGCCGACATAGTCGCTCTCCGCCGCCGCGAGCGCGGGCCAGAGCAGTGCCAACAGAGAAATCAGAAAAATACGCGTATGGTTCAAGCGGTGGCCCCCGGGTTCAAGGGTGGGAGAGCGCGCCGCGCAGTGGGCGCGGTTTCGGCCCTGCGCGCTGTGCGCAATGCGGTGTCGAGATGATTCCAACCGTCGCGAGGGTCGGCTTCGGTTTTCATGCGCGCACCGTACCGCGCGCGACCCAAGGTCGCCAGAGCGGATTGCACACCGGGATCATGGCGCGGATCGGCGCCGTTCACGCGCGCAGCCCATATGTCGAGCGCGGGGTAGAGCGCGCCCAGGTCCTGTCGTTTGACGGTCTCGGACAGTTCGCGCCAGGCGTGATCTTCGGACGCGACCTGGGCGGCGCGATGCGCGGCCAGCTTGCGGCGCAGCGGCGGCAACGCAAGGCGCAGGGCGATCGCAAGGAGGATCAGGCATCCAACGCCTGCGGCCGCCAGAACCATGATCTGCCGACGGCTCTCGGGATCGGCAAGCGCCGCGGGCGGACCGTCCACGGAAATGTCCACAGCCTCGGCGCGCGCGCTCACCACCTTGCCGGTGTCGATGTCGAACCAGTCCAATGTGATCTCGGGCAGCGTTCCGGCACCTCCGCTCTCGGCGACATATGTCACGCTCTCGATCCGCGTGCCGCCGAGCGTACCGCGATCGTCGGTTTCATCGAGACGAGGCGCGTCCGGATAGGCGGCGACGCCGGGTACGGAGACCGGTGCGAGCAGGTTCGGCAGGAACATCGGTGAGACGCCCGCCACCTCCACCGTCACGGTGCGCGTCACGCTGTCGCCGGGTGTCATCGCCCCCGGTTCTCCGGTGATCTCCTGCCTCAGGTCGAGGTCCGAGGCTGCGATGAAGGGGTCGAGCGCCTCCGCGCCCGCGGGCAGGACACCCGTGAAGGCAAGTGAATTGGTTGGGAGCGTCACGCGCACGGGCTGATCCGCATCGGGATCGGCCCAGGTCACGACCACGTCTTCCGGTGGGAGCTCGAACGCACCCGGCACCATCGGCGATATGCTGTAGCGCCGCGAGATCCCGGACCATGTCTCGCCATCGATCCGCTCCGAGGTGGGGTTGGTCGCACCCTCGGGCACGCGGACCAGCAGGTTGGGCGTCTCGAAGCTCGGCCAGACCGGCGGCGCGGGCATGTAGCTCGGGACCAGCACCGTGAGGCGGAGCGTGAGGAACTGGCCGGGGATCGCCTCCGTCTCGGGGAAGTCGACGCGCAGAAGCGGCGTGTTCGGGGTGTCGACCGCGTCTGCCGGGTCGTCGGAGCGGGTAGGGGAGTCGGCACCCTGCGCGCAGACCGACACCGGCACGCAAAATGCCACCACGAGCGCGAAAACGGCGGGCCTCATTCGCCGTCCGCCCCTGTGTCGGGGGGCTCCGCATCATCCGCCGTGCCGGAACCTGCCTGTGGCGTTTCACCTGGACTCTGTTCCCGCTTGAACTTCCACGTCCGTCGGGCCGCGGGCCTCCTCGAGCGCGAACCGCATGCGCAGGAAGTCTTCGGTGCGGGTGTCCACCGTGTTCATCCACTGCTCCGTGGTCATCAGGCCCGCGCCACCGTCTTCGGGCGCCTCCATCTGCGTCTCGGCCCCGCGCTCGGACTCGTTGTCGAAAACCACCTCGTCGGCACCGATCCCGGCCTCCTCGCCGGTATCCTCGGCTTCGCGCAGCTCTTCGATATACTCCACGATCCGCTGAGCCTGATCGCGGTTCGCGGCTGCAGTGGGATAGTCCGGGTCCCGCTCGAGGACCGTCTCGAAGGATCGCACCCCGTCGCGGTACTGGCGCGACTTGACATGGGCCATCCCCTGAATGAAGGCGGCCTGGGCCGTTTCCACGCGGTCGAGCACCTCGATCGCCGTCTCGTATTGGCCGTCTCGATAAAGTGCGTAGCCGCGCCAGAGCGGATCGATGAACCGCTCCGCCGCCCTGCCGAAGTCGCGGTCCTCGTAAGCCAGCCGTCCTTGCTGGTCAGGCGTCAGAAACCAGTCGATGACCCCGTCGGCACGCGCCGTGCCGGGCGTGCCGAGCGAGAGTGCGAGCGCGCCGACCGCTGCCCACCGCATCGTCCAGCCGCGCCGGAACCAGGCGAGCAGGAGCAGGGCGGCGGGCCAGGCGAGCCAGTGCGCGCGGTCCTCCCAGGGCTGGTCGACGTCCTCAAGTTGCGCCCGGGCGTAGGCGGCGTTCAGCAGCCCGTCGATCCGGTGGAGGTCGGCGGCGTCGGGCGTGACGGCCACAACCGGCGCGGAAAGCGCGTCGAGCCCCCGGTCGCGACCGCTATCGGGCAGCATGGAGAGAACGGCGACGGCCATGGCGCTCGCGTCGAGTGCGGCGACGTCGGCAGGGTCGATCGCGTCGGTGACGAAGAGAATGCCGCCGGTCGCACTGGCCGCCTCTTCGGCGAGCAGAGCCTCGGCGAGCGCCAGTGCCTCTGCCGCAACCGACCCCTCGGCCGGCATGATCTCGGGTGCAAGCCCCGCGAGATAGGGCACCATCACGCCCGGATCCTCGGTCATCGGCAGGACGACATGCGCGCTGCCGGCATAGGCGACGAGGGCGGTGCGCGCCCCGGCGCGCAGGTCGAGGAAATCGCGGATCTTCTGCTTGCCCCGTTCGAGGCGCGAAGGCGCGACGTCCGTCTCCTCCATCGACGGCGTGACGGCCAGCACGATCACGGCCGGGGCGGATTGCGCCGCAAAGGGGTCGGGCACCCGCGACCACGTGGGCCCGGCTGCGCCGAGTGCCGTGAGCGCGAGCGTGACCGCGACGACGTCTATGGGCTTCAGGCGCGTGCCTCCGCGCCGCCCGACGGTGAGCGCGTCGCGCAGGTGCGGGGCGATCGCGTCGGTGGCGATGCCGCGGGTCCGGTTTGCCCGCCGCACGGCCCACCACAAGACCAGGATCACCGGCAGGAGCGCGAGCCAGGCCGGGCGCAGGAAGTGGAATGCCTCGACAAAGAGCGCGGCGTCATTCATGCGGCTGCCTTCCCGGCGCGTCCGGCGCGACGGCGCGCGACGCCGAAATGCAGGAGGGCAGCCGTGGCCGTACCGATCACCGCCGCCGCCGCGAGGGCCATCCAGGACAGCGACTGGCGGGGGCGGAAGGACAGCGTCTCGACTTCGCGCGGGGCGAGCGCGTCGATCCGGTCGTAGACCTCCTGCAGCGCGTCTTCGTCCCCGGCAAAGAAAAACTGCCCGCCCGAACGGTCGGCCACGGCCCTCAGCGTGGCGAGGTCCACCCGATCCTCACCCGTGGCGTCGGGATCGCCCACGCCGATGGTGAAGATCTCGACGTCCCGGTCGGCGGCGATCTCGGCGGCGTTGACCGGGCTCATCCGGCTCGCCGTGTCGGAGCCGTCGGAGAGCAGGATCAGCAGCCGCTGCTCGATCTCGGAGGCCTCGAAGGTGCGGATCGCCAGCCCGATGGCGTCGCCGAGCGCGGTATGCGGGCCGGCCATGCCGACCTCGGTGCGGTCGAGAAGCATGAGGATGGTGTCGAGATCGTCGGTCAGCGGGGCCTGCAGATACGCGGCGGAGCCGAACACGATAAGCGCCATCCGGTCACCATCGCGGCCCGCGACGAAAGACCCGACGACGTCGCGCACCCCGGCGAGGCGCTGCTTGCGCGCGCCGTCGGGCGTCGCGAAGTCGCGCGCGTCCATCGAGCCGGAGATGTCGATGGCGAGCACGACGTCGCGCGCCGAACGCTCCACGGTGACGGGGGCGCCAACCCGCTCGGGCCGGGCGAGGGCGAGAATGACAAGACCCCAGCAGAGCACGGCGGCAAGCGTCGCGATGCGCGGACGCGAAAGCACCACGGCCCCGGCGCGCGGCTCGGCGCCCGCCGCCTCGACCACGCGGCGAAAGAAGGGGAAGCGCAGCGCCTCCTCGCGCTCCCGGTGTGGCGGCAGCAGGCGCCAGGCGAGGAGCGGCAGGGGCAGGAGCAAGAGCGCCCAGGGGACGGCGAGCGAGATCATGCGGCGGCCTCCCCGGATGGCTGCGCCGGCGCGCGCGCGGGCGCCGCGCGATGGGAGCGGAGCCATTCCTTTGCCGCGCGGCGCAAACCCGGCGAGGGCGGCGCGGTCTGGTCGCGCCAGGGCGCGATGCGGAGCTCCGCTTCGGCTTCCTGCGGAAACGCGCCCCGCCCGGTCTGCGCGATGAAGTCAGTCCAGCTATCGCCGGTCAGCGACGCGACGTCTTCGCGCGGCCAGGCGGCGAGCGCCGCTCGGCGCAGGATCGTGGCGACCTCGGCCGCCGTGCGCGCCTCGGCGAGCTCCGCAAGGGCTGCCCGGCGGTACGCATTGGCCCGGCGATGCGCGGTCCAGCGCCAGAAGCCCCAGCCCAGCAGCGCGAGGACGAGCAGGGCGAGCGCGACCCAGCCCCAGGTCTCCGGCACGAGGGGGATCGGTGCAGGCTCGGACGGCTCCACGAGGCCGTCGATCAGGTCGATGAGGTTCACCGGGGTCGTGGTATCGGTCTCCGCGCCGTTCATCGCGGGCCGAGCCCCATCAGGCGACGCATCTGGGGCAGCGTCTCCTCGCCCGCCGAAAGCGGCAGCACGGGCACGCCGAAGCGGCGCTGCCAGTCGAACACCTCCGCGAGCCGCCCCTCGGCCAGTGCGGCAAGACCCTTGCGTGCCGCCGCACCGCCCGTGTCGATCTCCGCCTGCAACTCGCCGTCCGAGACGACGAGGCGCAGGTTATCCGGCATCTCGTGCGCCAGCGGGTCGGTCACGGTCACGAGCACCAGGTCGTTGCGCCGCGCGAGACCGGAGACGAGGCGCGCGGTCTCCCCGTCATTCCCGTCGAAGTCGCTCAGGACGATCACCAGGTGGTTGCGCGGCGCGATCCGGGCGACGGCGCGCAGCACTTGCGTCAGCCCGACCGGGTCCACGGCGGGCGCGTCGGCGCTCAGCAGCCCGTTCGCATCCGCCAGCGCGGCGAGGAAGCGGTTCAACCCGGCGCGGCTCCGCTGCGGGCGCATCTCGGCGATCACCGCGTCGCCGAAGACGATACCGCCGACCCGGTCGCCCTGGTCGAGGATGCGGAACGCCGCCAGCGCCGCAGCCTCGGCTGCGGTGACGGATTTCATGTTGAGACGCGAGCCGAAGAACATGCTCATCCGCTGGTCGACGACGATCAGCGCGGGGCGGTCGCGCTCCTCCGTCATGACGCGGACATGCGGGCTGCCGGTGCGCGCCGTCACCTTCCAGTCGATGGCGCGAATGTCGTCGCCCGGCAGGTAGTCGCGCAGCTCCTCGAAGTTCAGCCCCCGTCCGCGCAGGCGCGAGGCGTGGCGACCGTTGAGGACCGAGCGGGCCGGCTGGCGCGGCAGGAAGGTCAGCGCCTGCGCACGTCGTTCCAGACTGCGCAGATGTTCCAGATCGGCGTGAATGCGCGGGTCGCCCGCGGACGGCGCGGCGGCCGGCAGCGTTCCGGTGCGGATGCGGGCGGCGCGGTCCTGCATGGGCTCCTCCTCAGGGCAGCGCGACCTGCCGGACGATTTCGGTCACGACCGCGTCCGGCGTAATGCCCTCGCCCTGCGCCTCGTAGGTCAGACCCAGCCGGTGGCGCATCACGTCGGGGACGATCGCGCGCACGTCCTCGGGATCGACGTAGTCGCGCCCCGAAAGCCAGGCATGGGTCCGCCCGCACTTGTCGAGCGCAAGCGAGGCGCGGGGGGAGGCACCGACCTCGATCCAGCGCTTGAGATCGTCGCCGAACTCTTCCGGGATCCTGGTCGCGTTGACGAGGTCGGCCATGTAGCGCTCCATCTGCGGCGCCACGTGAAGGGCCGCGATGGCCCGGCGGGCCTCGAAAACCGCCGCCTGCGGGATCGGCGCCGGCGTCTCCTTCGCGTTGGCATCGTCCGGGGCCTGTGCGGCCTGTTCCTCGCCGCGCACCAGCCGGATCACATCCACCTCGTCCTCAACCGGAGGGTAGGTGATGTTCACGTGCATCAGGAAGCGGTCCATCTGCGCTTCGGGCAAGGGGTAGGTGCCCTCCTGCTCGATGGGATTCTGCGTCGCCATCACCATGAAGAGCGGCTCCATCCGGTGGGTCGTGCCCGCCACGGTGACCTGGCGCTCCTCCATGGCTTCCAGCAGCGCCGCCTGCACCTTGGCGGGCGCGCGGTTGATCTCGTCCGCGAGCACGATGTTGGCGAAGATCGGCCCCGGCTCGAACCGGAACTCTCCGCCCTTCTCGGACTGGAAATAGACCTCCGTGCCGGTGACGTCCGAGGGCAGGAGGTCCGGCGTGAACTGGATGCGGGAAAAGTCGCAGTCGAGGTTCTTGGCCAGCGCCTTGATCGCGCGGGTCTTGGCGAGGCCGGGCAAACCCTCGACCAGGAGATTGCCGTTGGCCAGAAGCCCGATCAGCAATCGTTCAATGACGTCGCGCTGACCGATGATCGCCTCGCCCATCCGCGTGCGCAGGGCGTCGATCGGGGCGCGGGCGCCTGTGGAGGTCTGGTCCATCGTGAATTCCGTATTTGGTGCGGTCCACCCCATTGGGAGCGGACCGCGACGCAGTCGTCTACTGCTTGGGCGTGAAGGAGCCGGCTTCCTGGCGCTGCGGGTAGTCCTCGAAGGTGGCCATGAATTCCGCGACGACGCCGGTGATCGGGCCGAAGGCGTACATGTGACGCACGAACCAATCATCGTAGTAGGAGGAATCCTCCGGTGCCATCTCGAACGGATCGGCGCGCAGGTCGATCAGCAGCGGAGCTTTCAGCGGGATCTGGCCGCGGGTCCAGGCGCCCATGCCTTCTTCTTCCTGGATGCTGAAGTGTGCTTTCCAACGGTTGATCCGCACCGCGCCCAGCGACCCGTCGTCCACGAAGGCGAAGAACTTGTCGCGCGGCCAGTCTCCGGCATCTTCCGCGCCGGTCAGGTTCGGAAGCAGGTTATAACCATCGATATGGACGTTGTAGGTCATGTCGCCGGCCTGGTATCCGTCGAGAAGCTTCTGCTTGATGTCCGGATCCCCTGCGGCGGCAACCAGCGTCGGGAACATGTCTTCAAGCGACAGGATCTCGTTGGAGACCTGACCGCCTTCGATCTGACCCGGCCATTTCATCATGAACGGAATACGAATGCCGCCTTCCCAGGTGGTGGCCTTTTCGCCACGGAACGGCGAGGTGCCGCCATCCGGCCAGGTGAACTTTTCCGCGCCGTTGTCGGTGGTGTAGATGACGATGGTGTTGTCCGCTGCACCAAGCTCATCCAGCTTGGCCAGAAGCTGACCCACCATGCCGTCATGTTCGGTCATCCCGTCGGCCACGATGCCGAGGCCAGTTGCCCCTTCGCTTTCCTCCCTGAGGTGCGTGAAGATGTGCATCCGGGTGGTGTTGTACCAGACGAACCAGGGCGTGTCGGAGTCTTCCTGGCGCTCGATGAAGTCGATGGCGGCGGTCAGGAATTCCTCGTCGATGGTCTCCATGCGTTCTCTGGTCAGCGGGCCGGTATCCTGAACCTCGCCGTCAGCGCTGGATTGGATCACGCCGCGCGGGCCATAGTTCTCACGGAATTCCGGGTTCTGCGGATAATCCGGGTTCTCCGGCTCTTCCTCGGCGTTCAGGTGGTAGAGGTTGCCGAAGAATTCGTCGAAGCCGTGGTTGGTGGGCAGGAACTCATCCCGGTCGCCCAGGTGGTTCTTGCCGAACTGGCCGGTGGCGTAGCCCATGGGCTTGAGCATTTCGGCGATGGTCGGATCTTCGGCCTGAAGGCCGATGGGATCGCCGGGCATGCCGATCTTCAGCATGCCGGTCCGCTTGGGGGACTGGCCGGTGATGAAGGCCGCGCGGCCCGCGGTGCAGCTCTGCTGGCCGTAGGCGTCGGTGAAGCGGATGCCGTCCTCGGCGATGCTGTCGATGTTGGGCGTGCGGTAGCCCATGACGCCGCCGTTGTAGGCACTGGTGTTGTACCAGCCGATGTCGTCACCCATGATGACGAGGATGTTCGGCGGGTCTCCGTCCTGCGCCGCGGCTGCGGACGCGTAGAGGATGGCGCCCAATGCCATCCACTTGGTTAGACCGTTCATTTCTGTTCTCCTCTTGCTTGCATCAAAGTCGTTGCACTCTCCACCTGATCTCACTCGTCCGGCCAGATCTGTTCCCAGTCCTCGGCCATGTCGACCAGGTGCCAGCCACGCTCGCCCGCCTCGTCGAGGCCGCGGTTCAGCACGCCGATCTGGCCCTCGCGGTCGTAGGCGAACTCGCGTGTCGCGTCGGTGTGGTGGACCAGCATCCCGAACCGGGGGCCGTCGCCGGCGGTGGTCCATTCCAGCATCGCGAAGTCGCCGTCCGAGTTGCCGGCGGCAAAGATCGGGCGCTGGCCGATGTGGCGCATGATGCCGACGGGCTTGCCCTCCTTGTCGTCGATGAAGCTCACGCCGCCGTCCTTGGTCAGCGTCGGCACGCCATCATCGCCGACCGCATAGCTGGTGTTGCCCTCGCTGCCGACGACCTGCCACGACGGGATGTTGTACGCCTCGGGCGAGATCGCCCGGATGAAGTCGACGCCGCCGCCCGAGACGATCCAGGTCGTGAAGTCCTCGTCGCGCAGGTAGCTCAGCAGCTCCAGCATCGGCTGGTAGGTCATGCTGGCGTAGGTGCGGCCGGTCGTCGGATGCGTCGCCGTGGTCAGCCATTCGTAGGCCTCGGCCTCGAAGTCGTCGGGCGTGATGCCGGAATGGCTGACGTTGAAGATTTCGATCAGACCCTCCTCGCCCCCGGCCATCATGCCGGCCATGTCGCCGTCGTTCGCTGCCTTCAGCACGTCCGAGGTGAGGATCGCGGGGTCGTCCGCTGCCTTCTCGCGCAGGACGTCGAGCGCATAGAACAACTGGAAGTACACCGGTTGCTCGGTCCAGAGGGTGCCGTCGTTGTCGAAGACCGCGATGCGGTCGTCCTCGGGGACGAAGGTGTCGGCGTCGGCGTCGGTCACGCTGTCGACGAAGGCGATGATCGCCTGCTTGGCGTCGGTGTCGTTCCACGACGGCAGCGGGTCGGCCAGCGCGAAGGCTGGCAGGGCGATCAGTGCGGCGGCGGTGATGGTGCTGCGCATGGCAACCTCGCGATGTCTGGCGAAAGGATTGCCCGCGGAGAGCTTCGCTCCCCGCGGGTCGGTTCGTTCAGGGACTACTGGGACATGCCGCTGAGCTGCTTTTCGAGCTGCTCCTGGATCTGGTCGACCGAGAAGCTCGCCGCCCTCTGAGACGGCTGATACTCCACGAAGGTCGACAGAAACTTCGCAACTTCCGCCTGCGCGGGAACGAGCAGATAGGCATGTTGGAAAAGCCAGTCGTAGTATGTGTTCGAAGTTATGTCTGCCCGTTCGTAGGGATCGGCGCGCAGGTCGAACATTTTGGGCACGCGCAGCGGCGTGAAAGGTTCCGCCCAGATGTTGAGCGTACCTTTGGACCGCTGTTCCGAGAAAACGATCTTCCAATTCTCGTAGCGCATTCCCAGCAGATCGCCGTCATCGCTGAAGTAGAAGAACTCGGTACGTGCGGTGTCTTCGGCTTCACCTGTCAGGTAGGGCAGTTGGTTGTAGCCGTCGAGATGAACCTTGTACTCCTTGCCGTCGATGGTCGTCCCTTCAAGCAGACGTTCCTTGATGTCCGTGTCACCTGCGGCTGCAAGCAGCGTCGGGAACCAGTCGAGACCCGAGAACATGCCGTTCTTGACCGTGCCGGGCTCGATTTGACCGGGCCAGCGGATCATGGCGGGCACACGGAACGCGCCTTCCCAGTTGGTGTTCTTTTCCGACCGGAACGGCGTCGTGCCGGCATCGGGCCAGGTGTTCTGGTGCGGGCCGTTATCGGTCGAGTACATCACGATGGTGTTGTCGGCGACGCCCATATCGTCGAGTGCGTCGAGGATCGAGCCGACGATTGCATCATGCTCGATCATTCCGTCGGCATACTCGGTCAGCGCGGTCAGGCCGGGCTCACTACGGTTCTCCTCCTTGACGTGCGTGAAGGCGTGCATCCGCGTGGTGTTCATCCAGACGAAGAACGGAATGCCCTGATCCACCTGCCTCTGCATGAAGTCGATGGCAGCCGCGGAAGTCTCCTCGTCCACAGTCTCCATCCGCTTGCGGGTCAGTGGGCCGGTGTCCTCGATCTCGCCGTCGGCGGAGGAGCGGATCACGCCGCGGGGGCCGAACTGTTCGCGGAAGGCGGGGTCCCGCGGGTAGTTGAATTGCTCGGGTTCTTCCTCGGCATTCAGATGGTAGAGGTTGCCGAAGAACTCGTCGAACCCGTGGTTCGTGGGCAGGAACTCGTCCTTGTCGCCGAGGTGGTTCTTGCCAAACTGGCCGGTGGCATAGCCCCGATCCTTGAGCGCTGACGCGATGGTCACGTCATCGTCGCGCATGCCAAGATCCGCGCCCGGCAGGCCGACCTTGGACAGGCCGGTGCGCAGGGTTGCTTGGCCCGTGATGAAGGTCGACCGGCCCGCCGTGCAGCTCTGCTCGGCGTAGTAGTCGGTGAACTTGAGCCCCTCGTTCGCGATCCGGTCGATGTTCGGCGTCTCGTAGCCCATCAACCCGAAGCTGTAGGTCGACAGGTTGGTCTGGCCGATGTCGTCGCCCCAGATGACCAGGATATTCGGCGGATCGGCATCCTGGGCGTGGGCCGCGACCGCGCCGAGGGCGAGCGCTAGCGTTGTGGCGTATCTGAGTTTGGTCATGGAGCGGTGTCTCCCCTGAATTTGTTGCACCCGAAGGCGTTGAACGTGCGGAGCGGGGGACGATCACGGCCAAGCGCGGCCCAAGCCCCTCGCGCGACGCTGCCGCAAGTCTGTATGACGTTGGGGAAGCTAGATAGTTGGACCAAGGTCTAACCGGGGGCATGTCAGACGGCGTGGCGTCCGTCCGGTTCGAGAAAGCGGTCCAGATCGGAGGGCAGGATCGGCTTCCGGAGAAAGACGGCCGCCCCGGCCGCAAGACACGCCTCCGCCGCGCCCGGCGTCTCGAGTCCGGACATCACCAAAATTCGCGCCTCGGGCCATTGCGCGCGGATCCGGGAAACGAGAGGCGGGCCGCTCAGGCCCGGGATGTGCAGATCGAGCACGATGTGGGTCGGCGGCTCCGGGCCACACCCATAGAGCAGCGCGTTTGCGGAAATGAAGGCATGCGCCTCGAAGCCGAGCGCTCGCACCAGCCGACGCAGGGACCGGCAGACGGCTTGATCGTCGTCGACGATGGCAACAAGTCGAGAAACTTCCTCCATCGGACAGAGGATACGACGCCCGACCCCGAAGCGACAGTTGGACTGAAGGCCAATGTCCTGAGTTACCCGCCGTCACGGTGCCGGACGACCATCGTCACGAGGTCCGCGAACGTCTTGGCGCCCATCTTGCGCATCACGCGGGCGCGATGCACCTTCACCGTTTTCTCGACGATGTCGAGATCCCCGGCAATCTGCTTGTTCAAGCGCCCGGCAACGACGGCATCGAGCACTTCCAGCTCGCGCAGCGTCAGGCTGTCGAGCCGCGCCGCGAAGGCATCCGCATCCGCCTGTAGCCTCCGACGCCCGCGGTCCAACTCGAGAGCCCGGTCGATGGACGCGAGGAGCGCATCGGCTGCTATGGGCTTGGTCAGGTAGTCGATGGCGCCGCCCCTGATCGCGCGAACGCTCGACGCGATATCGCCTTCGGCCGTGAGGAAGATGATCGGCAGGCAGGCCCGCTGCGCCGTCAGCCAGCCCTGCACCGAATGTCCATCACCCCCCGGCATCCGACGGTCGAGGATCAGGCAGCCTGCTTCCTCGAGGTCGAACTGATCGAAGAACTGCTGCGCACTCGAATGCGTCTTCGTGCGGTGGCCGGCCGTCGCGATCAACCGTCCGATCGACCTGAGCAGAGCGGGGTCGTCATCGACCAGGTGGACGGTGGGGCCATCCGACATCGCGGTCACGCCGGCGGCAGTGCCAGAACGGCCCGCGACCCCCGTGCAGTCGGCACGAAGTCGAGTGTGCCGTGATGTGCCTCGGCGATCGTTCTGCAGATCGCCAGACCCATGCCCAGTCCACCGGCCTTGGTGGTCACGAAGGGTTGGAACGGATCATCCGCCACCTCCCTTGCCAGACCGGGGCCGTTGTCCTGCACCATGATCGCATACCGGCCATCGGCCAGTCTAGCCGTTTCGATGGTCAGGGTGCGGCTCTCCGGCGTCTGGGCGTTCATCGCGTCCATGCTGTTCAGCATAAGGTTGAGGACAATCTGCCTGAATTGTTCGCTGTCACCCAAGACGACCAAAGGACGCGGGGCGGTGCGGACGGTGACGCGCACGTCGCGCATCACCGCCTCGCTGTTCGTCAGGCGCGCGACAGACGTCGCCACATCGTTCAGGTCGACGGGCGTGGGCTCGACCGCGCGTCGGCTCATCAGGTTTCGCAGGTCGGAGATGATCTTCGCCGCACGCCGATCTTCGGAGGCGATGTCGCCAAGGATTTCCGCGACCGCTTCGATATCGGGCGGCGATCTGCGGATCAGCCTTGCACCCGCCTCGGCATCGGCGAGAATGGCGGTCAGGGGTTGGTTCAGTTCGTGGGTGATGGCGCCGGAGAGCGCCCCGAGCTGGGACACGCGCGACAGCCGAGCGAGTTCGAGTTGCTGCTCGGTAACTTCACGCTGGGAAGCCTGCCAGCGTCGCCCCTGGACCACGAGTGCGGCGATCGTGGCTGTCTGCGCGAGGACGACCGCGAGCACCGCAAAGATGACGAGCCGGTATCTCTCCCATATCGTCGGATCATAGTCGATCAGTACGGCATTGTCCGGGAGAAGACTGAGATCCAGCCCGTAGCGGCGAAATTCATCCCAATCGACCACGGGGAGACGAGTCACGGGTACTACGGTGCTCCCGGTCACTGTCCCCGAGAGCACTTCGCCGGCGAGGTCTCCCAGTTTCCGGCCGATCTCCTCGAATGGCTGGACCAAACCTCCGACCACACCGCCATCGCCGTTGTCGAGGAATGTTTGGTAGACGGCCCAGGTTGGTGCGGCGGACCTTGCCGCAATCTCGTTCGCCGCATTCGCTGGAATGAACCGGGCGCCGCTGGCATCCTCGAAAATCGTCAGGATCAGGAGGATCGTGTCGGCATCGAGCCTGGCCGCCGCCTCCTCGAACTCGGCGAGCGTCAGCCCGCTGACGAAGTCGATGTCCAGCCCGGATTCGTTGGCCAGAGCGTCGCGCGCGAATGCTTGCCAGTTGTCGTCGAAGGGCGCCGAGCCGGTGAAGACCACGAGGCGACGCGCATCGGGTTGCACGCGACGCGCGAGGGAGACCGTGCCTTCGAGATCGAAGACACTCAACACCACATGCACGTCGTCGGGCAGCGGCGTTTCATACAAGCTGTCCGTGACGGCAGCCGCCACGACGGGTCTGCCGGGTGCGAAGCGTTCCCGGTGTGCCAGAACGAGGCGCAGAGCGGCGGGACCGATCGCCAGAACGGCATCTACAGACCTATTGGAATACTTTCGCTCGAGCATTTCGATGAAGCGGTTGTCTTCTGCTTCGGCGGCGAATTCCTGGATGGCACGAAACTCCGTGTAGAGTTCGTAGCGGTATTCAAAGATGGTATCCAGCGTCTCCCGCAGGCCATCTGCCACGCCGATATTCGCGGTCAGCGTGCTGGTGTCGGAATAGATTGCCAGTATTCTTGGCTGTCCGTCATCCTCGACCATCTGCGCCGCAGAGGCGACACATAGAGCGAGCCAGAGCCCGATCCCAAGGACGAATGACGGAGCGAAACGAAGATCAGCCATCGCCCATTTGATAAGGCCGTACAACATCGTCGAGCGTAGCAGCGCGAAATGTCGCCTGCAAGCGGTAGACCGCTCCCGCGGATCCTGCAGATCCACTCCGTTTGAGCCACCGTCCAGGAACTATCTGCCGCGCGTCGCTCCGCAGGCGAATATGAGCGGTTCCGGCTTCATGTGTTGCCGCAACCGACGCAGTTCCCAGTGCAGGTTCTCCGACAGATGGATCCCGCCGATCAGGATCACGTCCGCGCGGACAAGGAAGTGGAGCGCCCACTCCCGCCAGCGCTCATCCGGTGTCGACGCGATCGTGAGCGTCTTCGGCACGCCCCATCTGCACTCGATGGCCCCAGTCAGACCCTACGCCAGTTTCTGCCCCGGCCTCGTGTCGAGCCGTACCACGCCCAGATGACGTAAGATGAAGCCCGCCGAGGTATACCACGGCCGCGGCGCGCCGATCCTGTCCATGAGAGAGGAGATCAAGAAACAGACCATCCGGAAACGCCGCTTGCAGCACCGGAACGCGGCCGCTTGACCTCAAACCGAAAACGAGCCGGAACGCTCGCTGCGAGAACTCTTCGCGCTCTCCGAAAGGATCTGACGACGAACAGGTTCGAGCGAGGGCGTCGATCGCGGTCGGTAGTCGCTTTCCGAGAGGCCGGAGGACTGGATTGGCGAGTATCATCTGGTCCGCGTCAAGAGGGGTTAAGTAATTGTGGGGAGGGATAATTGTCCATTCGGCGGAATTGCCCTCGGACTTCGGAGGCCGTACTGTGAACTCGGATATGTTTCCAGGTGCCTTGGGGTGTTAAGATGAACGGAGACGACAAGGCGGATACTCGTCTGCCAACAACTGTGCTTTCCGGTTTCCTAGGTTCCGGTAAGACGACGCTGCTCAATCAGCTTCTCTGCAATCGCCAGGGATTGAAGATAGCCGTCATCGTCAACGACATGTCCGAGGTCAACATCGACGCGGACTTGATCCGTTCGGGTGACGCCAACCTCAGTCACACGCAGGAGACGCTCGTCGAACTGTCGAATGGCTGCATATGCTGCACGCTGCGCGACGATCTCATGCATGAAGTCCGCCGCCTCGCCGAGGCCCGTCGCTTCGACTATCTGGTCATCGAGTCGACTGGCATTTCCGAGCCGCTCCCCGTGGCCGCGACCTTCGAATTCTGCGACGGCGCCGAAAAGGGATTGTTCGAGATCGCGCGGCTCGACGCGATGGTCACTGTGGTCGATGCGGTCAATCTGCTCGCCGACTACGAGAGCCACGACTTTCTGCGTGACAGGGGCGAGACGCGCGACGAAACCGACGAGCGCACGCTCGTCGAACTTCTCGTCGATCAGATCGAGTTTGCCGACATCATCGTTCTCAACAAGGTGACCACGGCCGGGCCCGAGCGGACTGCCGCAGCGCGACAGATCATCTGCGCGCTCAACCCCGAGGCCAGGCTCATCGAGACCGATTTCGGCGTGGTCCCAGCCGGCGAGGTTCTCGATACCCGGCTCTTCGACCCCGCCCGCGCCCGCAGTCACCCGCTCTGGTTCAAGGAGCTCAACGGCTTCTCGGAACACGTCCCTGAGACCGAGGAATACGGGATATCATCGTTCGTCTACCGCGCCCGCGAGCCCTTCGACTTCGAAAGCGTTCGCAGGATTCTGACCGGCCGGTTAACCGGCGTGCTGCGCGCGAAAGGCCACTTCTGGGTAGGTGCCCTGCCCGAGCAGGTCTTCGGCTTCAGCCTTGCCGGCGCGCTTGCGACGATCGAGCCCGCGGGCCGGTGGTGGGTGGCGACGCCGCGCGCACTCTGGCCCACGGCACCCTCGGCAATTGCAAGAATTCGAAGACATTGGGCGCCCGGCTTCGGTGACCGCCGCCAGGAACTCGTCTTCATAGGGTCCGGCATGGATAAAAGGAGTATCACTGCGGCCCTCGACGCCTGTCTCCTACGCCACGCCGCGACCGGACCCGGACAGCGCGCCTCGGGTTAGGCTGTCCGGTTCCGGAGGAACCATCGATAAGGGAATCCAGCGGCCCGACAATCCGCAAGCCGCGAGAGAGCCAAGGTTCAGAACTCGAACGCGTCGACATAGGGAACGAGCGGGACTTCAAGCAGATCCGGTCGCGCGAGATCGGAGGCATCGACGAAGGCCGGTGGCCCCGGGTCTCTCCCGCCTCCGACGTGAATGTTGACCGTCTGATCGAAGAAATTGCCATTCGGGTCCGAGGCGCGGACGATGACGTCGAAATCCATCTCCGCCCGCACCTCGTTTGCTCGCGTCAGTCCCGGCGGCCCGTTCGTGAACGAGAGTTCTCCGGTGTCGGGATCGAGATCCAGCAGCCCTCTCGCCCGGCCCCCGACAATCTCGAACGTGAGATCCTCGCTCTCCGGATCTATGGCCGTAACCCGTCCGACTTCGGCCTGCTCCTCATTGAGGACAAAGTTCGACGAAGAGGAGAAGTAGCCTGTGGGGCCAACCTGAGCCCCGGGCGACAGGCTCTCGTTCTGCGCCACGGCCCCTGGCGTCGGCTCGAACGACACATCAACCCAGTAGTTCTCGGAATGCCAGGTCTGCGTCGGAAAGACGGTGGCGTTGCCGTATCCGTAGACGCCGTTTCCGGCGCCAGGGGCGCTCAGCATTCCAAACGGGTCGGCGTAATCCTCTTGAAAGAAATACTCGGTGGAGAAGTAGTTGTCGTTGGTATGGTACGAGACCACGTACTCAGTGTTGGCCTGAATCTGGACCGAGGTGTCGAGTTCCGCGACCTGCCAGCCGCTCTCACCGGGTCCGGACGTGAAGGTGACGGTCGCCAAAAGGTTTCCATTCGCGCTCCACAGTCGGCCATCCCGGACGTCGGTGTCGCCGGAATCGTCCAGCCCGCGCCAGTACTTCAATGCTGTGACGTCGCCCTGCTCGGCAGCGCTGAACCGAGTGCCGATGGAAAGCGCAGCACCGTCGTTCGTCAGTCTCCCCGAAGGCGTGACGTAGGGCTCGAACAGACTGAAGGCGGAGGGCAGTGGAGGAGGCGTCACCTCGATCGTATGACTTGGCAGAGCGCCCACGGACGGCATGTTGAGACTGTCGTCGATTGCCCTTGCGAATATGTCGTAGGTTCCGACGGTTGTCGGTGTCCAGGTGTAGGACCAGTTCTGTGTCCCGTTGGCCACCTTCCAGGTATTGCCGCCATCGATCGAGACCTCGACAACTGCGACAACACCGTCGTCGGTCCCCGGGTTGCCATCGTTGTCCGTCGCCGACCCCGTGATTGTTAGCGCCTGGAAGCTCGGAGAACTCAAAGGCAGGGGGTCGATCGAAGTCGTCGCGGCGATCGAATCCGTCGAAGCCGTCGCTCTCACGAGGCCTTGCGACGCGAGGACCGAATCGGCGGCCGCTGGCTGGATGCCCATATCCGCAAAGAGGTTGACCACGAACTGCTGGAGATCCGCGTTCTCGATGTCGGCGCCGTAGGGCGAGCTGTCGTGCTCGTTGCTGAGCGCCCATGACCAGAAGACGGTTCCCGAACCGAAGACCAGCGCTCCACTCTCCGCACGGTAGAGCGACAGGTTGTGCGTGGCCACGCCAGGCGCGACCGTGTTGCCGTCGTCGATCAGGATTCCGGACCACGGTATGGTGGTCTCAGACAGCTTGATGAGGCCAGCTGGACGGAAGTCGTCTTCCGGCGACGTGTTCCATTCGTAGCCGAGGATGCCTTCGGCGATGTCCAGTTCACCGCCATCGGCAATGCCGGTGTCGCGCCACACTCTCAGTACCGCGTATTCCTCGGGCACGTCGAGCGCCCCACCAAACTCGCCGGTCCCGTCGGGGCCGAAGAGTTGACCGGTGAGCAGGTTCTCGGCGCAGTTGCAGAGATGCGGCTGTCCGGACAGCGGAGGTCGGTCGGCCGCGTCGCCGGCGAGCGGATTTCCGATGAAGCGGTCGTCACGCCAGGTCCCGGTCCAGATGTTTTCGGGATCGAGGTTGTAGTAATCCTCGGGGCCGGCGTTTGGATCAATATGGGCCCAAGTTTCCTTGTAGCAGACGAGCGTCCGATACTCTACGCCGTCGACGATGCTCGTGTCCCAGCGCGTCTTCCAGTAGATGTCGTTGCCGCCCCAGAACAGGAGGTTCACGCCGGCGTCCCGCGCCTCCTCGACATTGTTGCGCTGATCGGCCGACCAATACTCGTCGTGCCCGACCGAGATGAAGGCGCCGTATTTCTTCAGGTAGTCTGCGCCAAGACGTTCGGTATCGACGCCCGACATGTAGGCTACGTCGTAACCGTTCTGCTCGAGCCAGTTGATCGCGGCGTAGTCGGCGCCGAACAAGTAGTCCTGCCCGCCTGCGGCGGGGCCGCCCTGCTGGCCCTCGATGCCGCGGGTTACGAACGGGCGGTTGTAGCTTACCGCATAGGCGCGATCCTGGGCGAAAGAGCCGGCGCCGGGAATGTCGGGATGATTGACCGTGCCGCTGAAGTCGCCATAAAAATTCGCGCCAAGTTCGCCGTTGTTGCCGAACCACCCGTTGTAGGCGTGCCAGGTTGTGTCCGACGTCTGCAGAACGATGTCCGCAGGTCGGTCGTCGTCGCGCACGATGAACGGGATCTGGTTCACCGCGTTGCCGACAGGATTGCCGGACTCGTCGAGCCGCTGCAGGCGTGCGAGGTACACACCGGAGACGGCGTCGCTCGGCGTCTGCCAGCTATCTGTGACCGACCAGTTGCCTGCATCGACCAGGGCGCGGACAGGGTCGTAGTCGGGATCGGGCTGGACGGTCGCGTTGGTGTTGACCCACTCGGCGACCTTGGTCGCGCCGTCGCCGCCGTAATAGCCGAGACGGAAGACCTCCACGAGGTAATCGCTGCCGGTGCCACCGTTCACGTTGATCTTGAAGTCGACCTGTTCACCGACGTTCACGCTCAAGTCGGTGGCGAAGCCTTCGATCTGCGAGGTGTGTGGGACGTCCCAGTAGGACCGCGGAGTCCCGGGTTTCTGGTTCTCGATCAGGATCGCCTCGCTGGTCCCCGAGGCAATCGTCACGCTCAAGGTCGCCGGCGCCGAACGCAGGCCTTCGCTGTCGGCCACCGTGTACGAGATCGGGGTGACCGCGCCGGCATAGCCCGGGTCCGGCGTGAAACTGACCGTCCCGGTCACCGCATCGACGCTCCACTCCCCCTCGCCGGTCACCGTCTTGGTCTTGCCGGTGCCATCGTCGGCCGCCTCCAGCTCCACTGTCGCAGGGTCGGGCGTGCCGTCCTCGACATCGGTGTCGTTGGCCAGCACGTCGATGACCACCGCTCCGCCCTCGGCAACCGTCGCGTTGTCATCCACGGCAACCGGCGCATCGTTCACCGCGGCGATCGTCACATTGACGGATGCGGGCAGCGACCGCAGGCCCTCGCTGTCGGCAATGGTGTATGTTATCTCGCTCACCGGCCCGTCGTAATTCGGGGCCGGCGTGAAGGTGATCGCGCCGGTCACCGCATCGACGCTCCAGACGCCCTCTCCCGCCACAGTCTTGAGCTTGCCGGAAGCATTGTCGGGATTCACGATCTCGACCGTCGCCGGATCCGGGACGCCATCCTCGGTGTCGGTGTCACCGGCCACCACATCAATCACGACGGAACCGTCCTCGATCACGACCGCCGTCTCAGCATCCGCAACCGGACGCTCATTTGGCGCAGTGATCGTCACGCTCACTGTCGCCGGCACCGAACGCAGTCCTTCGCTGTCGGCCACGGTGTAGGAGATGGGCGTCACCGGCCCGGCGTATCCTGCCTCAGGCGTGAAGGTGATTACGCCGGTCAGGAGATTGACACTCCAGAAACCCTCGCCAATCACGGTCCGCGCCTTGCCGGCGGCGTCGTCCGCGTTGTCGATCTCGACCGTTGCCGGATCGGGGATCCCGTCCTCGACATCGGTGTCGCCGGCGACCACGTCGATGAGGACAAATCCGTTTTGCGGGACAGTCGCGGTCTCGTCATCCGCGACTGGCGCGTCGTTGACCGCAATGATCGTCACGCTGACCTGTGCCGGCGCCGAACGCAGGCCCTCGCTGTCGGCGATCGTATAGGCGATGGGCGTCACCGTGCCAGCGAAGTCGCGCTCTGGCGTGAAGGTAATCGCCCCGGTCAGGTTATCGACGCTCCAGAGGCCCTGGCCGATCACGGTCTTCAGCTTCCCGCTGGCGTCGTCGGCGCCCTCGATCTCCACGGTCGCCGGATCCGGAGCCCCGTCCTCGGCATCGAGGTCGCCCGCCACCACATCGATCACCACCAAGCCATCTTCCATGACCGTCGCCGTCTCCGGATCTGCCACCGGCGGCTGATTGCCGAGAACGAAGGACAAATCGACCCAGTAGTTGGTGTCCCGGTAGCTCTGGTTCGGGAAGACGACGCCGGATCCGTAGACGTAGACACCGTTCTGTCCTGACGGCGCCGCCAATTGACCGGTCGGGTCCACGTAGTCGACGCTGAAGAAGCCTTCCGTCGCCAGGTAATTGTTGTTGGTGCGATACGAGATCGTGTACTCGGTGTTCGCCGCGATCTGAACGGGCGTGCCCAATGCCGCCATCTGCCAGCCCGTTGCGCCAGGCGCGGACGTGAACGTCACCGTCGCCAGAAGGTTTCCGTTCTCGTCCCACAGGCGCCCGGCGCGGACATCCGTATCATCGGCATCGCCCGCGTCGCGCCAATACTTCAGTTCGGTGACGCTGCCAGCTGCCGCAGCCAGGAACCGCGACCCCAGCTCGACCGCTGCACCGTCATTGAACAGGATGCCCGACACCGGGTCGAGAGGATCGAACAGGCTTGCCACGTTCGCCGCCGTCGACACGGTCACGGTCACCGTCGCCGTGGCGGTGCCGCCGAAGCCGTCGGACACCGTGTAGTCGAACGACGCCGGCCCGCTGAAGCCCGCCGTCGGGGTGAAGATGACCTCGTCGTTGCCCGGGTCGCCGTCGCCCTTGTCGTCGAGCGCCACCGTCCCGTTCACCGGGTTCGAGACGGCGCTCACCGTCAGCGTGTCGCCGTCGGGGTCGGTGTCCCCGGTGAGCAGCAGCGCCGCCGCGACCACCAGCGTTCCGTCCTGCGCCACCGCCAGAGCCTCGGCGTCCGGCACCGGCGCCTGGTTGTCCTCGTCGACCGACCCGTCCTGGTCGTTGTCCTTGCCGTCGTTGATCTCCGGCGCGCCGGGATAGACCGTCGCGTCCGCGTCGTCGGCGTCCCCGGCCACCCCCGACGTCCCCGCCGGCGCCACGTAAGCCGTCAGGTTCGTCGCCGGGTCGTCCACGCCGAACCCGTCCGCGTCCGCGTCCGCGTACCAGGTGAACGGTCCGTCGAGACCGTCCACGACCAGCTGCCCGGTATTGGCCGTCACTCCGCCCTGGCCGTCGGTCACCTCGTAGGTGATGGAAAGCGTCGTGCTCGCGCCCGCCGCCAGCGCCGCGGCGAACTGCGCCGGGTCGAGGGTCAGAACCGACCCCGCAAGTTCGAAGACCACCGCCGCGCCGCCGCCGTCCAGCACGACGACATTCGCCACCCCCAGCGTGCCGCCGTCGCTGTCCGCCGCGCTGGCATCCGCCAGCAGGTCGATCACGACCGGCGCCGCGTCCTCCGCCACCGCGCCGGCATCGATCGGGCCCGCCGTCGGCGCCACGTTCGCCGCCGTCGACACGGTCACGGTCACCGTCGCCGTGGCGGTGCCGCCGAAGCCGTCGGACACCGTGTAGTCGAACGACGCCGGCCCGCTGAAGCCCGCCGTCGGGGTGAAGATGACCTCGTCGTTGCCCGGGTCGCCGTCGCCCTTGTCGTCGAGCGCCACCGTCCCGTTCACCGGGTTCGAGACGGCGCTCACCGTCAGCGTGTCGCCGTCGGGGTCGGTGTCCCCGGTGAGCAGCAGCGCCGCCGCGACCACCAGCGTTCCGTCCTGCGCCACCGCCAGAGCCTCGGCGTCCGGCACCGGCGCCTGGTTGTCCTCGTCGACCGACCCGTCCTGGTCGTTGTCCTTGCCGTCGTTGATCTCCGGCGCGCCGGGATAGACCGTCGCGTCCGCGTCGTCGGCGTCCCCGGCCACCCCCGACGTCCCCGCCGGCGCCACGTAAGCCGTCAGGTTCGTCGCCGGGTCGTCCACGCCGAACCCGTCCGCGTCCGCGTCCGCGTACCAGGTGAACGGTCCGTCGAGACCGTCCACGACCAGCTGCCCGGTATTGGCCGTCACTCCGCCCTGGCCGTCGGTCACCTCGTAGGTGATGGAAAGCGTCGTGCTCGCGCCCGCCGCCAGCGCCGCGGCGAACTGCGCCGGGTCGAGGGTCAGAACCGACCCCGCAAGTTCGAAGACCACCGCCGCGCCGCCGCCGTCCAGCACGACGACATTCGCCACCCCCAGCGTGCCGCCGTCGCTGTCCGCCGCGCTGGCATCCGCCAGCAGGTCGATCACGACCGGCGCCGCGTCCTCCGCCACCGCGCCGGCATCGATCGGGCCCGCCGTCGGCGCCACGTTCGCCGCCGTCGACACGGTCACGGTCACCGTCGCCGTGGCGGTGCCGCCGAAGCCGTCGGACACCGTGTAGTCGAACGACGCCGGCCCGCTGAAGCCCGCCGTCGGGGTGAAGATGACCTCGTCGTTGCCCGGGTCGCCGTCGCCCTTGTCGTCGAGCGCCACCGTCCCGTTCACCGGGTTCGAGACGGCGCTCACCGTCAGCGTGTCGCCGTCGGGGTCGGTGTCCCCGGTGAGCAGCAGCGCCGCCGCGACCACCAGCGTCCCGTCCTGCGCCACCGCCAGAGCCTCGGCGTCCGGCACCGGCGCGTCGTTCACTGGCTGGATGGTCACGCTGACGGACGCAGGCAGCGATCTCAGGCCTTCGCTGTCGGCAATGGTGTACGCGATCGGTGTCACCGACCCGTCGTAGTCCGGTTCGGGAGTGAAGGTGATTGCACCGGTCACCGCATCGACGCTCCAGACCCCCTGGCCCACGACCGTTTTCAGCTTGCCGCTGGCATCGTCCGCGTCCACGATCTCAACCGACGCCGGATCCGGAAGACCGTCTTCGGTGTCGGTGTCGCCGGTCACAACATCGATCACCACCGAACTGTCCTCAACGACCGTCGCCGTTTCGGGATCGGCCACCGGCGGCTGATTGCCCACAACGAAAGACAAGTCGACCCAGTAGTTGGAATCGCGGAAGCTTTGACTTGGGAAGGCGACGCCGGATCCGTAGCGATAGACTCCGTTCTGCCCGGCCGGCGCCGTGAGCTGACCGGTCGGATCCACATAATCGGCAGTGAAAAAGTCACTGGCCGCGAAGTAATTGTCGTTGGTACGGTACGAGACCGTGTACGCTGTATTTGCCAAAACCTGAATGGGTGTGTCGAATGCGGCAGTCTGCCAGCCGGTTTCGCCCGGCGCGGACGTGAACGTCACCGTCGCCAGGAGATTCCCGCCCTCGTCCCATAGTCGCCCTTCACGGACATCCGTGTCGGTAGCGTCGCCCGCGTCACGCCAATACTTGAGCTCGGTGACGCCGCCCGCTTCTGCCGTCAGGAAGCGCATGCCGAGTTCAACCGCCGCACCGTCGTTGAACAGATTGCCTGTTATCGGTTCAAGAGAGTCAAACAGACTTGCCATCGGGCACTCCTTGGTCCTGATCGACCAGCGCCGCGTCGGTAGCAGGCGCCATCGGGGGGTTGTTCTCGTCGACCGACCCGTCCTGGTCGTTGTCTTTGAGCTCGTTGATCTCCGGCGCGCCGGGATAGACCGTCGCGTCCGCGTCGTCGGCGTCTCCGGCCACCCCCGACGTCCCCGCCGGCGCCACATACGCCGTCAGGTCGTCCACGCCGAACCCGTCCGCGTCCGCGTACCAGGTGAACGGTCTGTCGAGACCGTCCACGACCAGCTGCCCGGGATCGGCCGTCACCCCGCCCTGGCCGTCGGTCGCCTCGTAGGTGATGGAAGGCGTCGCAAATTCACCGGCGCGGGAATACGGCCTCCTCCCTCCCACGGGGAAACCTGACGCAACAATCCGTTTCTCCAGCGTCGCCACGCGCCCCGAAATCACGCGCAACTCCACGACGCCACACACACAGCCGCACCCGAGCCGCGCATAGCCGCTCTGTCAAGAACCTGCGACCGACGCGGGAGGGGCGTCGGAACAGAGCTTCCAACACCCAACCGGCAGCGGATGTTCGGCTTCGTGTCGCCGCAAATGACCTTCCAAAAATGCATTAGCTACACCAAAAAAAATTACTGGGCTTGCAGAACAATACTCATGCGACCCTATCGACCATCATTCGATCATCCTGACATCAGCACAAGGTACCAATTTGCTTAGCTGCCTATCCGAATGGGGGGATGTATCTTCGATTGGTTGCGCGATCTCGCGATGTGGGTTTGTCAGTCAACCAGAAAAGCGAATTGCAATGGGGAGTCTGGCCGAGGCAGGCAGGACGTCTTCATAGAGTTGAGAGGCGGCTGCGAGTGCGGTAGCCCAGGTGGCGGCGCTGGGTGTCGTCGTGAACGAGCAGGCATCGAGATCGGCCTGAAGGGCTTCGACGGTCACGCAGATGGTCTCGCGAAGCTGGCAGACCTTCTTGGGAGGACACCTTGTCAAGCGCCATGGTGCTTTGGCCCGCGGGGCCAATCCAGGTGATCAGGTGCTGACTTCGGCGGTTCGCGCGCGGCTGCCGGTGAACGGGAGCACCATGTGCAGCCTGCCGATCCGATGCATCAGCTTCGGATCGGCAGGCGGGAGCGGGCGCGGTTGGGAATAGACGCGGCGAGTGAAGACAGACCGGATTGACGCGTTCGCGACTCTCAGTGCACTTCCGGCACTTGATCGCGGCGAGCGTCATGTCTGCGCCCAAGTTCGGATCCTTGGGGTCATGTCCTTCAATGTGGTGGAGACTCCGGGATCGACGCGCGCGTTCCTGATCCAATGAACGCGACATCTTGGCCAGGTCGCATTGCCTTCCGGCTGCCGTTGCTCAGAGCCCGATTCGAATCTCTCTCATTGCGTTCAGGGTCTTGCCAAGTGGCGTGTGACGCGCCGGATGTGCGTGACAAGAAGCCATGCGCGGGCACTGACGATGGTTCTCTCCCAATCCTTGGCCATTCGACGGCACCGTCCGAGCCTTGCGAGCGTGCGCTCGATAACCCATCGGCGCGGGATCACCTCGAAGCCTTGGGCGGTGTCGGAGCGTTTGACGACCTGCACTGTCCAGCGCCCGATCTTCTCGAGGGCCCCCCTCAGTTTTGGGCCGGCATAGCCGCCGTCCATTGCCCGGCAGGCGATTGCGGAGCAATCGGCCGAGAGGGGGCAAAGACATGGCGCAGCAGCGGATAGAATGCGGCAATCGAGGCCAGCACCTCCGGGGCTCCGTCGCGATCCTGCACATCGGCGCCATGCACGACCAGTCCGACCAGCAGTCCAGTGGTATCGGTGACGATGTGGCGCTTGCGTCCATTGATCCGCTTGCCCATTGCCCGGCAGGCGAATGCTTGCATTCGCTGAGAGGGGCGTCGTAGCCTCTGATCCCGCCGCTTTCACTGGTTCTGACGCTTTGACTGTCGATCACCCCTGCGGATGGGGCGGACGCGCGTCCTTCCACCACCCGCGCCACCGCGACGAGATGATGGTTCACCTCGTCGAGCAGGCCGTTGTCGCGCCAGTCGTAGAAATACCGCCGCACGGTCGACACCGGCGGGAAATCGTTCGGCAGCATGCGCCACTGGCACCCGGTCGTCGCGATATAGAGGATCGCGTCGAAGACGTCGCGCAGATCAGTCGTCCGGGGCCGTCCGATCTTCTTCGGGACCGGCATGAACGGCGCGATCAGCGCCCATTCCGCATCCGTCACATCGCTTGCATATCTGCCACCGCTGCGCACATATAGCCGGCGGGTGAATTCGGTCCAGGCCATCGTGATCTCCGTTCTGTCTCGCAAACGAACAGAATCACAACCTGCTGAATTCACTCAATCAGTTTCGGATCAGCCTCTCAGACCTCTCTGCAGTTCGGATTTCCCAATTGCAGTTTTGCCGCCGCCTGAGCACACAAAGCGCTCCGGCCAAGTCGGGGTCACTCTTTGTTCGCGCTGGGATCTGCATTCAAGGCCGCCCATCGTCCGCCATGTCTCCGGCGATCGCATCTCACAGGATTGACGGCTTCGCGCATGAGTGGCATCATATTGCAATATTTGACTTTGCGGGGAGGTATTGGTCCGCGCCGGGATTAGGATGGTGGGCAACTTGCCTCAATTGGTTGATTGGAGATGCCATGTTCCGCGTAATCTGTATTTCACTGACGGCACTTTGCTTTTTTGGATTGACTGCGCACTTGAATTCAGCCCACGCGCAGTCGGTTCTCAGCGAAGATTTTGCAGCCACAAATGAGGGCTATAGTGATACCGAGCGTGCCGGCCGTGAGGTCTGGATGTTCGCGACCGCCTTCAATGACCGGTTCTTCACCTACACCTATCCGCAGCGTCTGGGCGCGGCCATCGACTGGTACGAGATCCTGGGTGCAGACCGCCGGGATCTGTTGTTCAGCGCCTGGGGCGCGATCCCGAACCCCGATTGCTGCGTGCCCGGTTCGGAGGACTGCCCGGCGCAATCGACCGATGAGACCTACGGCTTCCAATGGTGCCCTGGCGACGACGAGCTGCTGAATTTCGTCGGCAAGGACGGCTACCGCGACCCGGCCTGCGATTTCGAGGACGCGCCATTCGATACCTCCACCCCGCATGGGCTCACGGATCAGCGCCAGGACCCGTGCGATCTGCGTTTCGGGACATCGACCGGCGCGCTTGGCCTGCGCAAGTTCCCGAACCCGCGGTTCGATGGAGCCGCCTGGGAAGAGGTCGGCGGCTGGGAGGGGTTTGCCGCCTTCCTGTCGGAGGATCCGGACGACTCCGACAGCCGGCTCAACAGGCTCTGGGATGGTGCGGTCGAGCCGCCGTTCCGGATCGGCATGGCGTGCGGCGCGTGCCATATCGCCTATGATCCCCTGAATCCGCCGGCCGATCCGGCAAACCCGGGCTGGGAGAACATCGACGCGCTGGTCGGCAACCAGTACAGCCGGATCTCCAACCTGCTGGGAAACGGCCTGTCGGAGCACCGGCTGGAATGGCAACTGATCGCGCGTTCGCGGCCCGGCGTCGTCGATACGTCCGCACTGCCGATGGACCTGGTCTCGAACCCCGGCACCATGAATGCCATCATAAATTTCGCGAGGCGGCCGCTGCATGAGCACGAGGTGCTGAAATGGCGCAAGACCGGGGCATGTGCGGCGGATGCCGATCCCGAGACCTGCTGGTGTGAGCCCGGGCGCGACGGCAAGTGCTGGGAGAAAGGCTTGCAGACCGAGATGGTGCCCCACGTCCTGAAGGGCGGCGAGGATTCCATTGGCTTCGTCGAGGCGATCCAGCGGGTTTACTTCAACATCGGCTCGTGCGCCGAGCAGTGCTGGATCAACCATGTCCCGGACCTGCGCGCCGCAGATCCCGAGCAGCGCAACTATGGCCAGACGCCGTTCGAAGTCGGCCAGTGCCGTCGCGATTGCGCGTCCTTCCGGGCCATCGAGGACAGGTTGGGCGACATCGAGGATTTCTTCCTGACGGCGCGGCCCACCGATCTTTGGCAGGCGCGTCGTCTCGGCTCGCCGCGTGATCTGGAAATCGCGCTGGACGCCGAGTTCGGCGAGGGCGCGGTCGAGGAGGGGCGCCAGGTCTTTGCGCGCACCTGTGCGCGCTGCCATTCCAGTCAGCAAGGGCCGCACGACACCGTCGACTTCCTTGCGACGGACCCTGCGGATCCGACCCTCCGTATCGATTGGCTGGGCAATGACGAGATCGTTCCCGCGTCGGAGATCGGCACCTACACAGCCCGTGCGATGCACTCGAACCACATGCAAAGCCGGGTCTGGGCCGAGTACGCTTCGCTGAACGAGAAGTCCCGACCCGCCGACCCGGTCCTGCCCGAGATCATGAAAGGGGGCGGGCGTGGCTACTACCGCAACATCTCGCTTCTGAGCGCCTGGGCGCACGCGCCCTTCATGCACAACAACGCCATCGGACCGGAACTGTGCGGCAAGCCGGCGGAGGCCGATGTGGACTTCTACGCGTCGCCTTACGTCGACTCGGACGGAACACCTCTGACCGAGGGCGCGCCGGAATGCTGGGCCTTCGATCCCAGCGTCGAAGGCCGCTACCGGCTCTACGTGGCATCGATGGAGGCACTTTTGAACCCCGACCAGCGCGTGCCCAAGATGTTCGTCCTGGACCGCGACATCGTCATCGACGTAGCTCCGCGGGTGGAATTGCTGGGCCGCGACCTCGGGCTTTCACTGAAGATACCCGCAGGTTTCCCGGCCGTTGCCGTCAACTCGCTGCGTTACAAGGATCTGATTCAGGATCTGGTGCTGGTGGGTCGGGACGAAGCTGCGCTGGACACGAAATACGCGACGATCCTGGACGCCGACCAGCGGGCGAAACTTGAAGCCGGGCTGAGGGAGATCCGCGCGGCGTTGTTGGGCGATGCCGCCATTTCGACCATTCAATTCGTCTTGGGACAGGAGGACAAGGTCGCCGGCCGCATCCAGGATCTTACGCTGGAGGTGAACAACGACTTCATTCAGGCCTACTACTCGAACGTGCTGGGCCGGATCGAGAATGCGGGCCACCGCTTCGGCGAGAGCCTGAGCGCGCGTGAGAAGAAGGCGCTGATCGCCTTCGTGGCGACGCTCTGAGGAGGCGCGGGACATGAAAGGCATAATCCGCACCATCGCCGGCCTGGTCATCGTGGGCGTCGTCGCGGTGGTCGGGCTTTGGGCCATCAAGCTGGCGGGGTATGGCTACCTTCTCTCGATCTCGCATGACGCGCCCGAGCCCATCGCCCTGCCCGAGCCCTTTCCCTTCGCACCGGAGAACGATCCGGACATCGCCGATCCCGACAATCCGACCAAGGTGTTCCGCGTCGATTTCGCTCGTGTCGAGCACGAGTTCCCGCTGAGCCGGGAACATCTCGCGGCACTGCAACCCGGCCATATCTACTCGATGAATCAGGAGCAGATCGACCAGCTTTACGGGCGCCTGACCGCAGGTCCGATCCCGGACGGTGCCTACCTGGGCGACCTGATCTTTCCGCGCGGCGACGGCATGAAACCGCGGCTGGAAGAGATTCTGGGCGGCATCAAGGGCCGCATCGCCGCGGCAAAGCTCGAGCGGGCGGAAAACGCGGGCCGCGCGCTCTGGAAAGGCAAGATGTTCTACCGCGATGACCGGCTTCTGAGGAACTTCATCGAGGATCTCCGCCCGTTGCGGGACCTGATCGACGATCCCTCGGCCCTGCCTTCCGCAGAAGTTCCGCGCGAGGGACCGCTGAGCTACATCATTCCCAACACCGATGTCTGGCTCCTGTTCCCCGCCAAGCTCCATTGCGGGCAGAGCCTGCTGGATGGGCGACGTGAGGCGGTGATCATCGATTATGCCTACAATGATGGGCTGCCCGGCTATCAGGCGCACCCGGACGATCTGGTAAATCGCCACGGTCTGCAGATCCGTGACGAGATCAGGATGATCAGGCCGGGGTTCTACCTGGGCCGGGCCTATGCGAAGAAGATCTTCCTGCTGAACTTCGTGCTCTACAACGAGGAGGTGGCAGAAGCCGGGCTGGATGCATTCACGGCCGGCGAGCCGATTGCCGAGGACTGCTGGCCCGGCGAGCAGGCACGCCACGCATCGATGCAATGACGCGGCTGGCGGGAATCGGCGCCTTGGCTCTGGGGGCGCTGGTGGCTGCTGCCCCCTCCGCCAAAGCCATGCCGCTGCTGGACGAGGTCTTTCCAGACGGCCTGCCGTTCCCGTTCGAACTCGTGCTGGAGCGGTTGACCCACCTTGCCGGCGAGGACGGTGTTCAGACTGCCCTGATCCCACTTGGACGGTCGCTGCAGCGTTACGCGGGGGCACCGGACTATTTCGCCTCGCCTCGGCTGGTCGTGGCGGTCACCGGCGACACGGCTGGCGGGCATGACAGACCACGCCTCGCCGACAGGCTGTATCTCGGCTACCAGCCCGCGGCCGAAGCGGTCGAGGCGATCAGCTATGATGATGCGATCGGCGAATTCGTCTTTCATGAAGTCGTCGATTACGGCGCCTCCGACACTGCAGAGATAGAACGCGCCGATCCCCAGATCTGCCTGCGCTGCCATCAGGGGGCCGGGCCGATCTTCGCTCGACCGCTCTGGGACGAGACAAACGCGAGTGTCCGGGTCGCAACACGGTTGTCGATCCGGGGCGGCATTTTTCATGGCGCGATTGTACGCCAGAGCGTGGATGCACTTGAGGCGTTCGACGCCGCGACCGACCGCGCAGCCTTGATCGCAGTGGCGAACCAGCTTTGGGCCGAGGGTTGCCCGGATCCAACCTGCAGAGCGGCCCTCTTCACCGATGCAATTCGTCACCGGCTCGGGGCTCCGATGATCGGCGCTGCTGCGAATACATTCGCAGAACATGCTGCCGCACGCTGGCCCGGTGGGCTTGATGTTGTGTCGCCTGATCTGCCGAACCGCGATCCGATGGTGTCGCTTGCCACCACCGAGCCCGAGTTGATCCTGGAGCCGACGGGTCCGATGGATCCGGAAACGCCGCGGCCCTCCGTGACGCTTTGGCAGCCGGGACCGGACAGCTACGCCGCGGCAGTGCGCCACGTTTCGGATTTCTTGAGCGATCAGGACCTCTCGTGGATCGAGCAGAAGCTGGCACGCATCGGCGCCACGGTGCAGGAGACCGCTTTTCCCTGTGTGCGCCGCAGCGTCGAGTTGGCGGGGGGCGGGGAAGAGGTCCGTTTCACCTGCTCCTTCGCCGCGGTCACGATCGGCGGCTTCGTGACGCCCGATCTGACCGGGCGGGTCGACGTGACCGCCGGCGGGACGACGCGGCGCGCACAGGCGACAGCCGGGTCTGACGGCGCCGCGATTCTGCTGCATCCCGAGGGGCGTTCGCTGCGCCTTCCTGATGGCAGGCGGATCGCCGCGCTGACCCTCGATGACGATACCTTGATCCTGGAACTCGTGGCTGACCTGCCGGCTCTGGATGCGGCCTTGGCCCGGCAGGCGCAGCAGGGCGGCCCGGCATTCGGACCGGGACCGTTCCAGAGGCGCGCGCTGCTGCGTCTGATCGGAGATGTGCTGGGGGAGGACGACCATGGCTGAACGATCGAAATTGCGGCGGCTTTTCGATCGGCTCGGCCGGTGGTTTGTCCGCCTCAGCGTGCTGGTCGTGGTGGCCGGCCTTGCCGCAGGGGCATACTTTGCGTGGCGGCTGAACCTGGACGAGGCGGAGAGCTTCGCCGACCCGGTCGCTCAGTTCCAATACGGCTCGACCGGCGGCGATCGCAACTTCGGCATTCCCTATGTCATGTGGGTGGCCATGCCACACCTCTTCCGCGACCTGATGCCGGAGGGGCGCGAGGACGAGGGCTGGGCGGCATTCGGCTTTCTCTACGAAGACGCCGCCAACTTGCCGCCCGAGATGCAGCGGCCGCGTCCGGTTGGCACTTCGCTGCGCAATCATATGGGGATAGACCGAATCTTCCTGAACTGCGCGGGCTGCCATGCGGGCGCCGTCAGGGCTTCGCCTGACGCAGACCCGGTGATCGTGGCGGGGATGCCGTCGAACACGGTAAATCTCTCGGCATTTCAGGACTTCCTGGCCGCCGCGGTAGTCGACGAGCGTTTTACCGGAGAGCGTTTCGTGGCTCAGATCGATGCGCTGGGGCTGGATCTGGATCTGGTGAACCGGCTAGCGCTCAAGACCGTGGGGGTGGCCATCGTGCGCGAGCGGCTGCTCTCGATCGTCGATCGGTTCGACTTCGTGGCGCACTCGCCCGCATTCGGCCCGGGCCGGTATGACACCTTCAATCCGGCCAAGGCGCTGCTCAACTGGAACTTCGAGGAGCTTCCCGAACGCGAACGTATCGGCGTCGTCGATTTCCCGTCCATCTGGATGCAGAGCGGCAAGCGCGGGATGCAGTTGCACTGGGACGGGAACAACAGCAAGGTCGAGGAGCGAAACCGTTCGGCCGCTTTCGGCACCGGGGCGACACCGCCGCTCCTGGATCGCGAGTCACTGGCCCGCGTGGAGGACTGGCTCGAGACCGCCGAGCCGCCAAGTTTCGTCGACATGTTCCCCGACCACTTCGATCCCGAACTGGCCGAAGCGGGCAAGGCCATCTACGCCGCCGAATGCGCGCGTTGCCATGGCGCAAGCGGCCGCGATTTCACCGGCCCTCTCGTCGGCAAGGTCACGCAGATCGACCGCGTCGGAACCGATCGCGCCCGTCTGGACAACTACACCCACGATCTGGCGGTGAACCAGAGCATCCTCTACGCCGAATTCGGCACCGAGCGGTTCCAGGCCTTCCGCAAGACCGATGGGTACGCCAATGCGCCACTCGACGGGCTGTGGCTGCGCGCGCCTTACCTGCACAATGGGGCGGTGCCGACGCTCTGGGATCTGTTGGCGCCGCCGGCGCAGCGGCCGAAATCCTTCCTGCGCGGCCATGACGTCTATGATCCGGTCAAGCTTGGCTTTGTCTCTCGGCCGGACGAGATCGACCCGGCAACGCATGACCGCCTGTTCTGCTTCCTCGCCCATGCGGACGGCGCAGCGGATTGCCCGTCCGGCGTGCCGGAGATGCACGGAACCTGCACTGCCGGCTTGTGTCCCGGCAACGGCAACCAGGGGCATCGCTATGGGACGAGCCTGTCGCCGGACCAGAAGTGGGCGCTGATCGAATACCTGAAGACATTCTAGGAGAGGTCCGATGACCGAGAAGACCGAGTTCCAGCAGCGCAAGACAAGACTGGCAAACAAGATCATGCGCTGGGTCACCGTGCTCTCGGTCATTGTCCTCACCGGCTCGATCTATGCCTATTGGAAATTCTTCCGCGAGGTCGACCAGGTCGTCTGCGGCGATGTCGAGCCGGACCGCCGGGCCGAGCTTTGTGCCGACGATGCGGAAGAGCGGTTCAAGTACGGCTCGCTCGGCGCCGAGTGGGAACTGGGCGTCCCCTATCCGATGTTTCACGTCCTGCCCCGGGTCTTTGCCGACCTGATGCCGGGACCGGGCGGCTATCGCGCCTTCGGACTGCCGTGGGAAGAGGGGCGCGAGCTGCCGGTTGGCTTCTCGAAGAAGACCGTGGGCTTCCCAAGGGTCACCCAGACCTGCGCCGTCTGTCATGCGGCGAGCTATCGCGTTTCGCCGGATGCGAAACCGGTGATCGTTCCGACCGGCCCGTCGCACACGACGAACGTGATGGCCTTCCTCGACTTCCTCGAAGCGGCCGCCAACGACCCGCGCTGGTCGGGCGACGGAATGCTGGCCGAGATGTCGCGCAATTTCGACCTCGGCTGGGACGACAAGCTGATCTACCGCTTTGCGATCATCCCGATCGCCAGGAAACGGGTTCTGGAGCAGGCGGCCGACTTCGCCTGGATGCATGCCGAGGGGCGCCCGCCCTGGGGGCCGGGGCGTGACGGGCCGTTCAATCTGACCAAGTTCAATCTGATCGGGCTGGAGGACGACGGCACCGTCGACAATGCCGACTTTCCATCGATCTGGAACGCGAACCTGCGCGAAGACACCTCGATGAACTGGGCGGGAGAGACGCAGGACCCGCTGGCGGTCTATATCGACTCGGCCCTCGGGCTGGGCTCGCCGCCGGAAGACGTGACGGGCTACATGGTGGAGACGCGCGAATACCTCCGCGCCAAGCAGCCACCCGCCTATCCATTCGAGGTCGATGCCGCGCTCGCGGCCGAGGGCAAGGCGATCTGGGCCGCCGAATGCGCCGACTGCCACGAACCCGGCGGGGCTCGCTTCGGCAAGACGGTGCCCATCGACGAGATCGGCACCGACCGCGAACGCTTCGATACCTGGCAGCAGGAACACGCCGATGCCACCAATGCCCGGGCCGAGGAAATCGGTGTCTCGCGCAAGAACATGGTCAAGGATGTCGGTTATGCCAGCCAGCCACTGGACGGCATCTGGCTGCGCGCGCCCTATCTGCACAACGGGTCCGTTCCCACGCTGACGGACCTGCTGAAGCGACCGGCCGACCGGCCTGCGGCCTTCTGGCGGGGCTGCGACATCTACGACCCCGTTGGCGTTGGGTTCCGCGCGACCCCGCCCGATGACGACTGCCCGGAATACCGGGTCTTGCAGATGGACACATCGCTGCGGGGCGAGGGCAACGGCGGGCATGTCTATGGCGCCGATCTGGACGAAGCCGATAAACGCGCGCTCGTCGAGTATTTGAAGACGCTTTGACACGTCACACCAGATCGAACTGGCCTGCCGCGCTCTTGACACCGCTGCGGATTATCGGCGCAACCGCATGAGTTCCCGACGGCGCCGGTTCGCCCGGATTTCCAATTTTTTCGGCACCCGGAGCATTGTATCGACATCGCGAGATGTAGTGATCAACGAGATCAACTTCATCGCCGAGTTGTTCCCGGACGCGGCACAAGTAGAGAGCACCAAAAATCCCAACCCAGCGTCGCGGGCTTCAATGCGGCCGGCTCGGCTGACGGAATTCGATCCGCCGGGGCCAAAAGTGCAAATCGAACGAAACGGACAGGTCAATGTTTCCCGTTCGGCGTATGTCGTTTTATTGCGCGACCTGCCTTTCACCCGACGGCGCGGCGATGTAGCTGTGTCCGGTCTTTTTGCATTTTCCAGCGTCCGACCTCCGCGATGGAGATATCGGACGCATGAGGAGGCCGCGGGGAACGTGGTACGAACGTCATGACAGCGCCAGCCCCTGCTTCCACCGCGTCCGAGCGCATGTTTCGGCGGACGTCGCGCGTCGGCACGCAGCAGGGCGCCGGTGCCATAGCGCGCATCACCCGGATGTGCTTGCGCTATCCCTGGCGGGTGGCCCTCGCCTTCGGCGCGACGGTGCCGGCGGTGCTGATGCAACTCGCGATCCCGGTCATCCTCGGGCGCGCGGTCGACGCGTCGCTGGCGATGACGGAGCAAGATATCGATCTCCGCGCGCTGGTGCTCATCGCGCTGATGCTCCTGGCCGCCAGCGTGCTGCGCGGGCTGTTCACGCTCGTCCAGAACTATGCGGCCGAATCCGTGGGCCACGCGCTGGCGCAGGACCTGCGCAACGCGATCTACGACAAGGTTCAGCGGCTGCCGTTCTCCTTCCACGACCGCACCCATTCGGGCGACCTGATCACGGTCGGGATGCTCGATCTGGAGGGCGTGCGCATGTATTTCTCCACGGCGCTGGTGCGGACGCTGCTGCTGGCGCTGCTGATCGGCCTCGGCGCCTGGCTGCTTTTGTCCACCGATCTCGTGCTGGGGCTGCTGGCGCTGTCCTTCGTGCCCTTCGCGGCCTGGCGCAGTTCGGCCATGCAGCTCACGCTGCGACGCACCTGGCTGATCCTCCAGGAAAAGCTGGGCGTGCTCAGCCAGGTGATGGAGGAGAACCTGGCCGGCATCCGCGTGGTGCGCGCCTTCTCCGCCGCCGACCACGAGATGGCGAAGTTCGACCGGACTTCGCAGGAGGCGCTGGAGTACAGCCACCGGCGGATCGACGTGCGGGTGCGCAACACGTCGGCCATGACCTTCGCGTTCTTCGCCGCGATGGGGCTGGTGCTGCTGTATGGCGGCCGGCAGGTGGCGGCGGGCGAGATGACCGTCGGCACGCTGGCCACGTTCCTGACCTTCATGACCATCCTGCAGATGCCGGTGCGGCAGCTCGGTCTGATGGTCAACGCCTATGCCCGCGCCTCGACCTGCGGCGCGCGTCTCTTCCAGCTTCTCGACATGCCGGTCGAGATCGACGAGGCCGAGGACGCAAAGGATCTCCGGATCACCGACGGCACGCTGCGGCTCGACAACGTGGGCTTCGCCTACCAGGGCGACGATCGGCGCCGCGCGGTCTCCGGCATCTCGTTCGAGGCGAGGCGAGGCGAGACGATCGGCATCCTCGGCCCGCCCGGGTCGGGCAAGACGACTCTGATGCACCTGATCCCCCGGTTCTACGACGTGACCGAAGGTTCGATCTCCATCGACGGGCAGGACATCCGGGACGTTACGCTCTCCTCGGTACGCCAGGCGGTCGCGATCGTGCAGCAGGACTCCTTCCTCTTCACCACCACCATCGAGAACAACATCGCCTATGCGGCGCCCTTCGCCGAGGACCGGCGGATCCGCCGCGTCGCCGACTCGGCGCAGCTTCACGACTACGTGCTCGGCCTGCCGCAGCAATATCGTACCGTCGTCGGCGAACGGGGCGTGTCGCTCTCGGGCGGACAACGCCAGCGGCTGTCGATCGCCCGGACGCTGATGATGGAGCCGGCGGTGCTGATCTTCGACAATTCCACCGCCGCGATCGACGCCGGCACGGAAAGCCGCATCCGCGCGGCCCTGCGCCACTATGCGGAGGATCGCATCACGCTGATCGTGGCGCACCGGCTGGCCAGCCTCATGCATGCCGACATGATCCTGTTCCTCGAGGAGGGCCGGATCGTCGAACGGGGGACGCATGAGGAGCTGCTCGCCCTGGATGGCCGCTACCGGGCGCTGCACGATCTGCAGATGCGTCCCGAAGCGGACATCCTGACCCGGATGGAGGACCCGCGATGACCCTCGACCCCTCCGGTGAGCCGCGCGATCCGCACGACGACGGGCGGCCGCGGATGCGGGCGGTCGTCGGCTCGACCCGGATCGAGGAGGAGATCTTCGGCCGCGTCTTCGATGGCCGTGTGGTCCGGCGCATCTGGGACTTCGTGCAGCCCTACCGCCGCCGCATCTGGCTCGCGGTCTCGGCCGTGCTGGTCTTCACACTCTCTCAACTGACGATACCGCTCCTCATCCGCTACGCCATCGATCACGGCATGGTGCCCGATGCACCGCCCGCTCTGTTGCCCGGAATCATCGGCCTCTTCGCGCTGGTCATCGCCGTCAACTACGCGGCCTCGCTGGCCCAGGAACGCGTCACCGGTCAGATGGCGGAGAATGTGCTCTTCGACATCCGCCGCAGGATGTTCTCGCATCTCCAGCGGGTCTCGCTGTCCTTCATGGACAAGACCGAGGTGGGCCGGCTGATGTCGCGCCTGCAGGGCGACGTGAACTCGATGCAGGAGTTTCTCGAGACCTCGGTGCAGTCGGTGGGCGATATCGCGCTGCTGATCGGGATCGTCGGCGTGATGCTCTGGCTCGACTGGCAGCTGGCCGCGCTGGTGCTGATGGTCCTGCCCGTGCTTTTCCTGGTGCGGGTGCTGTGGCTGGCAAAGGCGCGGGCGGCCTTCATGGCGGCGCACGAGGCGAACTCGGTGACGAACGGGGCGCTGGCCGAGGCGATCCACGGCGTCCGCGCCATGCAGGCGATGGGCCGGACGCGCCTCAACGCCGAACTCTACGGCGACCTCGCCAACCGCAACTACCGGGCCCAGCTCCGCGCCTCCCGTCTCGCGCAGATCATGATCCCCATCGTCGACAGCCTGACCGGCATCGCCATGGCGACGGTCGTCGTCGCGGGCGGGTTGATGGTCGCGTCCGGCCGGATCGAGGTCGGCGTCATGGTCGCGTTCCTGTTCTACATCCAGCGCTTCTTCGACCCGATCCGGTCGCTGACCATGCAGTATTCGGTGATGCAGCGGGCGATGGCGTCGGGCCATCGGCTGACCGAGGTGCTCGACGTCGAGGTCGACGTGAAGGACGCCGCCGATGCGGTGCCGCTCGGACCGGACGACGACGGCTCGGTGGAGTTCCGCAACGTGACCTTCGGCTACGATCCCGAACACCCGGTGCTCAGGGACGTGAGCTTCAACGTGAAATCGGGCGAACGCGTGGCGCTGGTCGGCCCCACGGGATCGGGCAAGTCGAGCTCCATGTCGCTGATCCATCGCTTCTACGACGTGCAGGACGGCGCGGTGCTCGTCGGCGGTCGCGACGTGCGGGAGGTGACGCAGGAAAGCCTCGGCCGCCACATCGCCATGGTGCTGCAGGAGCCCTATCTGTTCACCGGCACGGTAATGGAAAACATCCGCTACGCGTCGCACTGGGCGTCGGATGACGACGTGATCGAGGCGGCGAAGGCGGTAGGCGCGCACGAGTTCATCACGGCGATGCCGGATGGCTACGCAACCATGCTCGACGAACGCGGCTCGAACCTGAGCCTCGGCCAGCGCCAGCTCATCAGCTTCGCGCGGGCCTTGGTGGCCGATGCGAAGATCCTGGTTCTGGACGAGGCGACGGCCAACATCGACAGCTACACCGAAATGCAGATCCAGAAGGCGCTGCAGCGGCTGCTGCAGGGCCGCACCGGGCTGGTGATCGCCCACCGCCTCGCGACGATCCGGAACGCCGACCGGATCGTCGTGCTGCAGCAGGGCCAGAAGATCGAGGAGGGCAGCCACGACGAGCTGATGACCCGGAAGGGGCTCTACTCGAAGCTCTACGACCTCAACTATGCCAGCTTCGACGATCTGCCCGACGCACTGACGGACGACGAGCGCGTCTCGGCGACGTGAACCTTTGTGGACCGCCGGGGCGAACGCGATGCAGCGCGCTGTGCAACTGTCCTGCCAGCGCGTCCGCAATCGGACCGTGACCAACCTCGCTCTGTACAGCGAAGTGGCCTCTCCCTAGGATGATCTCGCATTTGAACGGCGGGTGGCTGGCATGAGCGATTTCGACGTCTTCGACCTTGGACCAACGCGGCTTGCCTGTGGCATCGAGGTTCCGTCCCTGAGGCTGGCCTATAAGGTCTACGGCTCCCTGAACGCGCAGAAATCCAACCTGATCCTCTACCCGACGTCCTACGGAGCTCAGCATTCCGACATCGACTGGCTGATCGGCGCGGACCGGATTCTCGATCCGGAACGGTACTGCATCGTCATACCGAACCAGCTTGGCAATGGTCTCTCCAGCAGTCCCAGCACCCTTGCCGATCCTTTCACGCATGGCCGTGCGCCCGCGTTTTCGCATCTCGACAACGTCGCCGCGCAGGACAGGCTCCTGACGGAGATGTTCGGTATCGAGCGCATTGCGCTGCTCTATGGCTGGTCCATGGGAGGTCAGCAGGCGCTGCACTGGGGGGCGCTGCATCCGAATAGGGTCGAGCGGATCTGCGTGACCTGTACCTCTGCCAGAACGAGCCCCCACAACAAGATCTTTCTCGAAGGGCTCCGCGCCGCCCTCACGGCCGATCCCGGTTGGAACGGGGCCTGGTTCACCGAACGCCCTATCCGCGGATTGCGGGCCTTTGCGCGCATCTACGCGGGATGGGCGCTGAGCCAGGCCTTCTACCGCGAAGAGCTCTGGGCACGGGCGGGTTTCGCCTCCCGTGAGGACTATGTGATCCGCGCTTGGGAGGGAAATTTCCTGCGCCGCGATCCGATGGATCTCCTGTCGATGGTCGAGACCTGGATGAGTTCGGACATTTCCGCCAACGACGTGTTTCGCGGCGATCTCGACGCTGCCCTCGGTGCGATTACCGCCCCGGCGATCGTCATGCCGTCGACCACGGATCTCTATTTCACTCTCGACGACAGCCGGGTGGAGACCGCCCTCATGCCGAATGCGGACTTGCGTCCAATTCGCTCCAACTGGGGGCATCGTGCCGGGAACCCGCAGCATTCGCCCGAAGACGAGGCCGCAATCCGACAGGCCGTCCATGAGCTGCTGCCTGCCTGACAGACGGTCGACGAGCGGGTCTGGTCCTTTCCGCGCCAGGTCAAATCGATGCAGAACCGTCACTGTTGCATCAATCCAGCGCTTGCTTGCGGGAAATTTACGAAGATCTTGCCCGAATGGGACGCGATCGATAGGCTCAAAACATTGATTATTTTAAACAGATCAGCTGCAGTTGCGGCTCTTTGCTGATGGGGCTTTGAATCTGGGGGATCAGTCGACATGTCGGGCTTCGGAGGCTGAAGGCTGGATGCTTAGGGCAAACCACCTCAGGACGTTGGCGACCTGCTTTGCGCTGATCTTCGGTGCGACGACGGGGCTTTCGCAGACTGCGAGCGAAATCACGCCAGGCAATCTCGCCCCGCCGACAGGTCGCCTCAGCGGTTCCATCGACTTCGAAGGTGGCACTGGGCTTGGCGCTCCCGAAGGATCGGACAAGCTGACCATCCGGATCGCTGACGTGACTGTTGACGGTACCTTGCCGGGAATGGAGGCCGCAACGGAGGCGGCGCGTGCCCGCCTGACCCAAGGCCGCGTCCGGGTGTCCGAGATTTTCGAGACTGCGACCACTCTGGAGGCGGCTTACGCCGACGCCGGGTATGCGCTCGCGCGTGTGGCCATACCGCAGCAGTCGCTGAACGATGGCGGCACGCTCCAGCTCCAGGTGATCGATGGGTTCGTGGAATTGATAGACCTGTCCGCCGTCCCCGAGGAGGTGCGGGACCGCATCGCCGAGGTGACGGCCCCGCTCGTGGGCCAGCGCGGTGTGACGCTGGGCGAGATCGAACGGCGGCTGCTGATCGCGGGTGATACCTATGGCGTGTCGCTCGGGTCGGCACTCGCGGCCGGCGCGACGCCGGGCGGTACGGTGATCGTGCTCGACCCGCGGTTCAGAAGCGTCACCGGATTCTTCGGCTTCGACAACACCGCAAGTTCCGCGCTCGGAACCTACAGTATCGACGCGGGCGTGGAGCTCAACGGTTATTTTGGGCGCGGCGAAGTGATCTATGGCAGGGCCTCGTTCTACCCTGAAGGCGATGTTCTGGCCGATGACCCGCAGCTGAGAACGCTCGCCCTCGGCGCCGTGGTTCCGCTCGGTACCGACGGGGTGAGCCTGAACCTCGAGGCGACAAACAGCGACACCGGCCCCGATGTGGCGCCACAACAGAACTCGTCCTTCGACCGTCAGTCAATTCGGCTGAACTACCCCTGGGTTCGATCGCTGAACCGGAATATCACGTCCGAGATCGCGCTCGACTTCGAAAGAGACGAGCTTTTCATCCTCGGGTCGCAACAGCACCTCGACAAGACCCGCGTGTTGCGTTTTTCGGCTGACATGTTCCGGGTCACCGAGGACGGTGCGCTGCTGGAACTCGGGGGGACGCTCTCCCAGGGCATCGATGCCTTCGGCGCGCGCACGGCGGCCGACGCCATGGGTGGCACGCCGCTCTCGACGGCCGGGGCCGACGCCGTGTTCACGAAGCTGGAGGTGTCTGGCCGCTATCGGCGAGCTATCAATGAGCAGTTCTCCTTGTCCTTGAGTGGCCGCGCCCAGTCATCCTTCGGCGCTCCGCTGGTTTTGGCAGAGCAGATCAGTATCGCGACGCCACAGGAATTGTCGCTTTTCGACCAGGGAACTTTGACAGGGGACAGCGCCTGGACCGTCCGGATGGAGGTTTCCCATCCGATCGCTACAGAAATTGGACAGTTTCCGTTGCTGACGAGTCCTTATCTGTTCCTTGCTGTCGGACAGGTTTTTCGTGAAGAGCTCTCATTTGGCGAAGCCGGAAGGGTCGACGCGACCGCTTTCGGCATTGGTGTTGATTTATTGCAGGTACGCGACCCGGATTTTTCCAACGGATCGCTTCGTATTGAATTGGGTCAGGGGGACCGAGACGATGGCGAAGTCGACGGCACAAGAGTTGCAATCATCGGAACCTACCGGTTCTAGAACCGGCAGACTTGCGATCAAGATCGGCTTTCTGGCCAGCACGTTCCTGACGCCGGTGGTCGCCATGGCGCAGGTCATGCCGTCCGGCGGTCAGGTCGTGTCCGGTGCGGCAACTGTGGCGCAACCGACCGCGGGTGACATGCAGATCACCCAAGGGTCCGACCGTGCCGTGATGGAGTGGAACGGCTTCTCGATCGGGCAAGGCGGGAACGTCCGCATCGACCAGCCCGGCCGGGATTCCGCCCTGCTGAACCGTGTCACGGGGGCCGATATCAGCCGGATCGACGGGCGGCTGAGTTCCAACGGCCAGGTCTACCTGGTCAACCGGAACGGTATCGTCGTAGGGCCGCAGGGTCGTGTCGATACGGGATCGTTCGTCGCCTCGACACTCGATATCCCGGACGGCGACTTCCTGGGCGGTCAGCTGACGTTTCGCGGGAGCGGACAGTCTGCCGCCGTCGCCAATCACGGTGAGATCACCGTCTCCTCCGGCGGCTACGCGGCGCTGATCGGCGGGCGCGTGAAGAATACCGGAACAATTCTGGCGCCGATGGGTCGCGTCGGGCTCGGCGCGGGTGAGCGCGTGACCCTCGACCTGTCGGGGCGCGGGTTCCTGCAGGTCGTCCTGCCGACGGACAGCGACGACGCCGAAGCGCTTATCGAGCAGTCAGGCAGGATCAGTGCCGAGGGCGGGCTTGTCGAGATCAAGGCGGCCACTGCGCGTGAGGCTGCGCGCAACGCGATCAACATGTCCGGCGTCGTCGAGGCGCGCAGCGTCAGCGGACGGTCGGGCGCCATCGTGCTGGGGGGCGGCGCCGGCGGTCGCGTCAAGGTGACCGGCAGGCTCGATGCGGCGAGCGTCGTGGCCAGTTCGCTCACGCCGCGCGCGCGGCCGAGCGTGACCGTCACCGGCAGCGAGATCGATCTGGCCGGTGCCGAAATCGATGTCAGCGGTGCATCCGGCGGCGGCGACGTGCGGATCGGCGGCGCCTTCCAGGGTGGTGCGTCGCTGCCTGCCTCCGACCGGCTCTCGGTCGATGCCGGCTCCGTGCTCCGCGCGGATGCCACGGTCGCAGGCGACGGCGGCGAAGTGATCCTCTGGTCCGAGGGCCTGACGAAATTCGACGGCAATATTTTCGCGCGTGGTGCGGGTGGCGGCAATGGCGGGTTCGTGGAGGTTTCGGGCAAATCGCGCCTTGCCTTCAGCGGACTTGTCGATACCACCGCGCCCGGCGGCACGCGCGGGACACTTCTGCTCGACCCGTTCGACATCGTCATCACCGGCAGCCCGACGACCAATGCGCAGTTTGGCACCGGCAGCGGGGGGACCATCTACACCTCCACCGGCGCTCCATCCATCATCGAAGCGGTGGAGCTCGAGCGGAACCTGATCAGCACCGATGTCACGGTGCAGACCGGCGCTGGACCCGGCGCCGGCAACATCAGCGTTCTGGCACCCCTGTCATGGACATCCTCCACACTCACGTTGCTTGCCGATGGCGGGATCACCGTATCCGCTCCGCTCTCGTGGACCGGCGGCGCGCTCGCTTTGTCGGCAGCCGCCGGAGCGATTGTCATCGACAGCGCACTGACGATGAGTGCGCTGGTCAACAGCAGCGGTACCGTCGCCTCCGATCTGTTCGTCCGCGGCAGCGGGTTCGGCGATCCCATCGATATCAATGCCCCGATCACGGCGGACCCGGGCGGCGTGATCGATATCTTGACGGACGGACAAGTCAATATCGATGCCGAGATCAATGCGCCGGGTACGAGCCTTTCCATTGAACAGGTCGGCGATACGTCGATGACGGCTCCTGTGACCGTGGGGTCCTTCACGATGGAGACTTTGGGCCAGATCACGTCCAGCGCCGCCTTCTCGACTGGTACCTTCCGTTTGACGAGCGGCGACTGGGCTCAGGACGGGACTGCGATCGTTGGCGGACTGCCGGCCTTCACCGCAACCGATTTCGCGCTGTCGCAATCGGGCGTTGCGAGCTTCTTCCGCGTCTCCGGCGGCCTCGGCACCGAGCAGGATCCATTCTTGCTGACAGACATCTACGGCGTCCAGGGCATCGGTAGCCGGAATGTCGCGGGCACTTATTTTGCGCTGACGGGTCCGATGGCGGCAGGTGTCACGGCCGGCTGGAATGGCGGCCTGGGCTTTGCGCCGATCGGCTCGCCATCGGATCCTTACCAGGGCACCTTCGACGGTTTCGGCTTCCGGATCACCGATCTGCGCATCGACAATCCATCGGCGACCGATCCAACCGGCATGTTCGGGACTGTCGGTTCCACTGGCGTGGTGCAAAACCTGCAGCTCTTCTCTCCCAATATCGCGGGGGGTTCCGTAACCGGAGGTATCGCCGGGTCCACCGATGCCGGAGCAAGTCTCTCCAACCTTTTTGTCAACGGCCCCGTTTCCGGCAACGCGGCGCCAGGCGTAGTTGCTGCGGTCGGTGGAATTGTGGGGTTCAATCAAGGCAGCATTCTTCGTGCGGGGATTGCAGCGCCCGTAAGGGGTACCGATGGCGCCATCGGCGGTGTCATCGGGATCAACACCGGAACACTCACCCTCGGGCTCGCGGATAATACGCTGGTTGCCGGCACGGGAAGCGGCACATACAATATCGGCGGCGTCGTGGGCGAAAATCGTGGCGCGGTCTCGGCGTCTGAATTCGCGGCCAGCAGCGGCCTGACGGTCTCCGGACCGAACGGCAACATCGGCGGCCTCATCGGTTTGAACAGCGGCACGATAAGCGACAGCCGTACCTCTGGCACGACGCGCAGATTCGGCGGCCAAGCTGTTTCCCGTGATACGAATCTCGGCGGTATCGTGGGGTCGAACACCGGTACGATAGAGCGGGTTCGCAGCAGCGGGAATGTCACTGCGACGAACTTCAACCAAACCGGCAACACGTCCGTGAACATCAACGTGGGCGGCGTCGCCGGTGCCGACAGTGGCACTCTTTCCGATGCACTCTCTCTCGCCTCGGTCTCATATGCGGTGAATCCGAACTCCGCGCCGTTCATCGGCATCGCGAGTGCAGGTGGACTGACCGGTTTTGCGTCGGGCAACGTTTCCAACGCCCTGGCAGCCGGCCCGGTCACGAATTCGACCGCGCAAGCGGTCAGGATCGGCGGCCTGATCGGGACAGACACTCTGGGCTCGGGATCGCCAAACCTCACTGTCACCGCATCGTTCTGGGACAGTGGGGCGACGGGCCAGGCCAGCAGCGCCGGGGGCACGCCGCTCACGACGGCGCAGCTCCAGAACACATCCGGCTTCATCGCCCTCGCACAAGGGCTCGGCTGGGATTTCAGCGGTGCCGGAGCAACGTGGGCACCAGGGGAAGCCGGGTTCTACCCCGATCTCTACAGCGTGAACCAGGTGATCTATGCGCAGCCGGCAGATGCCACCGGCACCTATGGCGCATTGGCCAACTTGAACCTCGGCGGAACGGTCAATGGCGGACCACTGGCATACGTCTTCGACAACGACAATGACGCGCTGGCCGTCGGGCCATTCTCTTCGGTCGGGTTGCCGAACGGGGACCGGGGCACATACCCGATCACCGTTGCGAACAGCGCGACCAGCGACAGGGGCGAAACCTATCGCGTGGTCAGCAACGGTACCGCGATCCTGACCGTCGATCCCGCTCCGCCGATCACCATCACTGCGGATAATCAATCCAAACCTTACGGCCAGACCTTCACCTTCAATGGCAACGAATACACCGTGACCGGCCTTGTCTTCGGCGATAGCGTCACATCGCTGAATCTGGCAAGCGCTGGCGCTGCGTCGGGCGCATTGCCGGGCACTTACGCCATCACCTTGTCGAATGCCCTGGTGAACGGCTTTGTCGGCTCGTTCGGTCTTCCGAATTACCAGGGCATCAATCTCGTCGATGGCGTCATGACGGTGGATGCGCAGTTGCTTCTCGTGACGGCGCTGGACACCTCCAAGGATTACGGCGCGCTTCTCACGTTCAACGGCAATGAATTTACGGTCGCCGAACTCGTTCCGGGGGATACCGTGAACTCGGCGCTTCTGGGCAGTCTCGGTGCCGCGGCAGATGCCGACGTGCGTCCGGGGGGATACGACATCTCCGTTTCGAATGCAGATATCCGGCGCAGTGACGGGTCATCGGCCGCCGGAGGCTACAACGTGCAATACGTTTTCGGAACGCTGGTCGTCGATCCCTGGACCGGTCTCGTCGTTTCCGCCGTGGACCGCAACAAGACCTATGGCGACGGCGTCGATTTCTCCACGCCCACACGCGGCCCGGATTACACCGTGACCGGCGAGCGTGCCGGCGACGTGCTCGGCGGCTTCGCGGTGTCGAGTGCCGGGGCAGCCGCCACGGCCGATGTGCGTCCTGTCGGCTATGAAGTCGCCGTATCGGGCGGCAACCTGCTCGGCAGCTTTGGCGTGCCCAATTATGCCAATGTGACCTACAACTCCGGCAACCTGCGGGTGGATCCCGCACCCGCGCCGGTCGTCGTCGCGACCAACCGGTCCAAGATCTATGGCGATGTCATCGATCTGAACAATCCGCAGCAGGTGAACGTGACGGGGCTTGTCGCCGGCGATACCCTGGGCGTGACCCTGTCGAGTGCCGGCACCCCGGCGACCGCAACGATCGGTGGCTACGCGATAGGGATCGCGGCTGATACCAGTGACCTCATCGGCAGCTTCGGACTGCCGAATTATCAAAATCCAACTCTCGTGCCGGGGATCCTGACGGTGGTCCCGGACCTCCCGGGAACCGGTAGTGGAGAGCTGGACGTCGCTCGCATAGGCGTCGTTCCTCCGCCAAATCCGCCGTCCAAAGGTACAATCGGGCTTCAAGTCGAGAGCGACGCATCAACGGGCGGGTTCCAACCGGCCGTCGGCGTCCAAGTGGACACCTCCACGGCAGAGGCCACGCTGGAAGCGATTCTCGCTGCCGGCACCTCGGTCGAGGCACAGGTCGAAACCTGCCGGCAGTCGGAGCCGGCCCTGAGCGACTACCTTGCCTGCATTGCGGAAAGCATCGAGGAATTCAGCCAGGAAATAGATCGTGTGAAGGCGGGCCTGCCGCGAGAGCTGGCCGGTGTCACCAACATCCTAAACACGCTCGAAGGCCGTGTCAGACAAGCCAGCGTCAGCGCGGAGATCCGGCTCGGGGCTGCGACCAGCGATGCCGAACGGTCTCAGATCCGGGCGCAGACGTTGGCCGATGTCGATTCGGCCTTCAACGATGCAGCCGACGCGACGCGCAAGGCGATCAGCCTTATTCGTGCCGAGGACCCCGAACTGGTCGGCGTCTACAGCGCGCAGGGGCAGACGATTCTTGCGACCCTCGACAATGTTCAGTTGGGTTTGCTGCGCGTCGCGGATTTGTGACCGTCTGATCTGGGCCGTTGGCCCGCCGGTTGCTCTTGGCGGCGAGTGTGCCGGTTGCTTCGGCCGCGGTGTCGTCAGGGCGGCGAGACGGGTCGACGCTCCGTCCTTGCTTCGCGGACGTATCCGGCGGCAAGCGCTGCGTGCGCAAGGCCGATCAACCCGGTTTGCAGCAGCGCCGTGGGCGACGGCCGGCGAAGCGGATGAAGGAGGAGCCCCGCATAGAAGTTCGCCTTGCCCAGTTTGACGCCGTCGTCGGATGTTCCGGCGACGACGCCGTGGAACCGCCGTGCGCCGCGCCCGTACCGGTAGTGCTGTGTGAGGAAGCCTGCCAGGTCCAGTTCGTGGCGGTGATCGACCACCGCGTCCGAGGCATAGGCGAGGCGTCCCCCCGACGCCTTCCAGCGGAAGCTGAAGTCGCGATCCTCAGACGCGAAATCATAGCGCGTGTCGAAGCCGCCGATCGAGAGACAGCGCTGACGCGACATGCAGAGATTGTTGGTCGTGAAGAACGCGAGCCGCTCGTCGAAGGCACCGAAGGCGCCGTAGCTGTAGGTCAGAATGGCCTGACTGGCATCGGAGAAGGGATTGCGTGCCAGCGCGTTGACAACCCGGCCACCGACAAGACATTCCGCGTCTCCGGCATGCGCGTGGACCAGACGCTGCGCCCAATCGGCGTGCGGGCGGCAGTCGTCGTCGATCAGGAGGATGAGATCGCCCTTCGCCTCGTGGATGCCACGGTTGCGGGCGGCGGCCGGACCGGCGTTCTCCTGCCGGACATATCGGACCTCCGGCCCAGCCTCGGCACAGACCGCTTCGACCGGCTCGGGAGATCCGTCATCGACCACGATCACCGGCCAGGGACCGCCATCGAGCCGCGCAAGGCTCTCCAGGCACTCCCGAAGATGCCCGGGCCGGCCGTAGGTCGGCAGCACGATGGTCGCGCTCAGCCCGGTCATGCCGCGCGGCCTCCGTTGAACCGGTCTCTCAACCACAGGTGCAGCCCTTCCGGCAGCATGGTGGCGGCGCAGGCGGCGACCCGGATCCGGCCGTGCGGGTCCGCGGCCACGGCGCGCGGATCGGCCGCCAGGGATTGCAGGACCAGCCGGCGTGCGTCGGCATAGCGGCCGGACTGATACGCAAGCGTGGACCAGTAGAGTGCGACGCGCGACCGCATGCGCCGATCCTGCGCCGGCGTGAAGCGGATGCCGCGCGCTTCCGCCCGGTCGCGCACGACCTGCCAGTTGGCAGACATGCGCCGCCAGTCCCCGGTGATCTGCTGGTCGTGCCGGGTATAATCCGACAGGACCTCTGGAATGACCCCGATCGAGCCCTCCCGCCGTGCCAGAACCCTCAGAAAGAAGTCGAGGTCGATATGGGCCGAAAGATCCGGATCGAGGCCGCCGGTCTCGACCAGGATCTCCGCGCGGAAGAGCGGCGCATGCACGATGTTGTCGGCCAGGAGGTCCGCGGGACCCGGCCGGGACGTCGCGGGCGGCGGCTGCTCAGCCAGGACCGTGCCGTCCGCAGCGACGTAGCGGTAGAGCGCGAAGACCAGATCGAGGCCGTCATCCGCCTCGAGCGCCGCGACCTGCCGCGACAGCAGATCGGGCGCGTAGGTGTCGTCGGAATCATGCAGCGCGATGTAGCGGCCGGTCGCCGCCGCCAGCCCCCGGTTTCGGGCCGCTCCCGCACCCGCGTTGGACTGCCGGATCACGGTCATGCTCCGCCCCGGCCCTTCCCATTCGTCGGAAAGCGCGGCGAGAAGCCTGTCGGTTCCATCGGTGGAGCCGTCATCGACGACGACAAGTTCGATGTCGGGCCATGTCTGCTGGACCGCGATATCCTGCTCCTGGACGAACCGCTCGCGGCGCTCGCGGCGCTCGACGCGCTCGACGCGCAGTTGCGCAAGGACATGTGCCTGGAGCTGAAGCATCTGCAGGAACAGGTGGGCATCACCTTCATCCACGTCACCCACAACCAGGAGGAGGCGATGACCGTCGCGGACCGGATCGCGCTGCTCGCCGACGGGAAGCTCGTGGAATGCGGCCATGCGCGAGACATCTATCGCACGCCGCAGAAGTCGTTCACAGCGAGTTTCGTGGGCGAGAACAACATGCTGCGCGGCAAGGTCGCCGGGACGGACGGCGAGTCGGCGATCGTCGATGTGGCCGGCACGCGGCTCTACGGTGGACAGGCGCGGTCTTTCGGTGCGGGACGGGCAGGAGGTCGACCTGTCGATCCGGTCGGAATGCGTGGCGTTGGAACGTGCCGAGAGGTCTGCTGCGCCGGCTGACGGGCACTCGATCGTCGGGTCCTTCGACGAAAGCGTCTATCTCGGCCTGACCACCTCCCATATGGTACGCCTGTCCGACGGGACCGAGATGGTAAGCCGCGTGATCGCCGACGGCGACGACAGCGCGCTCGAGGCCGGGGCGCCCGTGCGCCTGTACTGGAAGCCCTCCGATATTCGCCTGCACGTGGAGTGAAGAGATGCAATCGAACCCCCGCATTCCGTTTCAGCTGTCCTCCGACCGGGCGCCGCTGCAGCGGCCCGGAGCGGCAAGCCGCTCATCGTGCAGATCGTGATGAACATCGAATACTGGCCGATCGAGCGGGCCATGCCGCGCGGTATCATTCCGGCGCCGCACGGGGCGACGCCGGCGCCGCCGGACGTACCGAATTTTTCCTGGGTCGAGTACGGCATGCGCTGCGGCATGCCGCGGATACTGGACATGCTGGCGCGCAAGGGCCTGCCCGTGTTCTGCCTTCCTCAACGCGCAGGTGGCCGATGTCTACCCGTCGCTGATGGACGCGGTGAAGGACGCGGGCTGGGAGCTCGTCGGGCACGGCTGGTTCCAGCAATCGCTGAAGCAGGCCGAGGACGAGGCCGATGTGATCCGCCGCTGCCTCGACCGTCTGGAGGCCGTGGACGGCAAGCGCCCCCGCGCCTGGCTCGGTCCGGGCCTGGGCGAGACCGAGCATACGCCCGACATACTCAAGGCCGAGGGCGTGGAATTCCTGCACGATTGGGTGCTCGACGATCTGCCGACCTGGATGAGGACCAAGCACGGGCCGCTGATGGCGCTGCCCTACAGTTTCGAGTTGAACGACGTGCCGGTCTACGCGATCCAGAATGGATCGACCGACGAGTACCTGAAGCGCGTCGAGGCCACGCTCGCCGTCTTCGAGCGCGAATTGCGGAGCCAGCCGCGCGTCATGACGCTGGCGTTGCATCCCCATATCATCGGCGTGCCGCATGTTGCGCATCATTTCGAGGCGGCGCTGGACTTGCTCCTGGCGCGGGACGACACCGTCTTCCTGACCTCGAGCGGGATCGGAGACTGGTATGCCGCGGCCGACCCGGATGGCGCCGCGGCCGTGATGGAGGAGGCCTGATGCCAGAGCCGTCAATCGCCCTTCGGTCGCTCAAGGTGCTCGACCTGACCCGCGTGCGCGCCGGGCCGACCTGCTGCCGCGTGCTGGCCGATTTCGGTGCGGATGTCATCAAGATCGAAGCGCCCGCCGGGGGCGGACCCGTCGGCCGGCGTGTCGGGCGCCCGGCATGGCTACGACATGTTGAACCTGCATCGCAACAAGCGCTCGCTCACGCTGAACCTCAAGCACCCCGAGGGTCTTGCGCTGTTCCTGCGCATGGTCGAGACCGCCGATGTGGTGGTCGAGAACTTCCGCCCGGACGTGAAGGACCGTCTTGGCATCGCCTATGATGATCTCGCCCGGGTCAATCCGGGAATCATCCTGGCCTCGATTTCCGGGTTCGGGCAGGACGGCCCCTATGCCCGCCGCGCCGGGTTCGACCAGATCGCGCAGGGCATGGGCGGGCTGATGGGTGTGACGGGCAATCCCGACGACGGGCCGATGCGGGCCGGCGCGGCGGTGGCCGACAGCTCCTCCGGTCTCTACGCCGCGATCGGCATTCTCGTGGCGCTCCGGGAACGCGAGCAGTCGGGTCTCGGCCAATGGGTGCAGAGTTCTCTGCTCGAAGCTCAGATTGCGATGATGGATTTCCAGGCCGCGCGCTACCTCGTGGACGGCGAGGTGCCGCGGAGTACCGGCAACGACCATCCCTACGTGACGCCCATGGGCGTGGTCGCCACGGCCGACGGACACCTGAACCTCGGGGTCGGCAGCGATGCGCAATGGCGCGCCTTCTGTGACCTGATCGGCAAGCCGGACTTGGGCACGGATGAGAAATTCGCCACCAACGCCGCCCGGTTCGAACGCCGCGCCGCTCTCTGGGAACTTCTGCGGCCGATCTTCGCCGAGCGCAGCACCGAGGACTGGGTCACTGCGTTGGAAGAGGTCGGCGTGCCGGCGGGTCCGATCTACATGATGGACGAAGTCTTTGCCGATGCCCAGGTGCAGCATCTCGGGATGGCCGCGGCGGTCCATCACCCCGTGCGCGGCGAAACGAAGCTTGTCGCGCAACCGGTGAAACTGTCGCGCACGCCGGCCTCGGTCCATGTCTCTGCGCCGGACGCGGGGGAACATTCCGACGAGATCCTGGCCGAGCTCGGGCTGACCAAAGGCGACATCTCCGGGCTGCGCGCGCGCAACGTGATATGAAGGACCCCATGGTGATGCACGACGACCCCGACATGATCTACATGCCGACGAAACCCGCCTGGGTGGAAATCCGCGGTGCGGTGGCGCGGCTCTGCGAGGATTTTCCGAACGAATATTGGCTCAGGCTCGACAAGGAAGACGCCTATCCGCATGAGTTCGTGAGCGCGCTGACCGAGAGCGGCTTTCTCGGCGCGCTCATCCCGGAGGAGTACGGAGGATCCGGCCTGCCGCTCTCCGCCGCCGGCGCGGTGCTCGAAACGATCCATGCACAAGGGCTGCAACGCGGCGGCGTGCCATGCCCAGATGTACACGATGGGCACGGTGCTGAAGCATGGCTCCGAGGCGCAGAAACAGGAATACCTGCCCCGGATCGCGACCGGCGACCTGCGGCTGCAGGCCTTCGGCGTGACCGAACCCACGACCGGCAGCGACACGACCCAACTCAAGACCAAGGCGACGAAGACCGACCGCGGCACCTATATCGTGAACGGCCAGAAGGTCTGGACCTCTCGCGCCTTCGAGTCCGACCTCATGCTGCTGCTCGCCCGGACCACGCCCGCGAATGAGTGCGAGAAACGCTCGGACGGCATGTCGGTCTTCCTCGTCGACATGAACGAGGCGAGGAAGGGCGGCCTGTCGCTGTCGAAGATCGACGCGATGATCAACCACAACACCTGCGAGGTTTTCTTCGACGATGTCGAGATCCCCGCCGACACGCTGGTGGGCGAAGAGGGAAAGGGGTTCCGCTACATCGTCGACAGCATGAATGCCGAGCGCATCCTGATCGCTTATGAGTGCATCGGGGACGCGAAGTTCTTTCTCGAGAAGGCCTGCGCATATGCCAACGACCGGTCGGTCTTCGGCCGGCCGATCGGCGCGAACCAGGGCATCCAGTTCCCGATCGCCGATGCCTACGCCAAGGCGCAGGCGGCTGAGCTGATGGTGTCCAAGGCCGCAGCACTCTTCGACGCAGGCGAGAAGGCGGGCGCGGAGGCCAACATGGCCAAGCTCCTCGCCGCCGACGCCTCCTGGGCCTGTGCGGAAATCTGCATGCAGACCTTTGGCGGTTTTGCCTTTGCCCGCGAATACGGGATCGAGAGGAAATGGCGCGAGGCGCGGCTCTACCAGACCGCGCCGATCTCGAAGAACATGATCTACGCGTTCATCGGCCAGCATGTGCTGGCTCTGCCGCGCAGCTACTGACCCCGCCAGTGACGATCAGCGAAGCGGATGAGGCTGGCCGGGGCGCCCGATGGCCCGTGCTTGCGGGCGTCTGGGGCGTCTATTTCAGCTTTGGCGTCATCATCGCGTCGATGGCGCCGCTGGTCGCCGCGATCCGTACGGACATCGACGTCAACAACGCCACGATGGGCCTGATCCTCGGCGCCTGGCCCATAACCTACATCCTCTGCGCGATTCCCTGCGGAATGATGCTCGACCGGCTCGGCGCGCGGAGGATGCTGGCGATCTCGACGCTGATCATGGCGGCCTCGGCGCTGGTGCGGGCGTTGGCGGACACGCCGCTCGAGCTCTTCCTCGCCGTGGCGCTGTTCGGTGCCGGCGGGCCGATGATTTCGGTCGGCGCGCCGGTTGTCATCGCGAGGCTCTACACCGGCAAGGCGCGGGCGACGGCGATGGGCCTCTACGTCACCGGCCCCTACCTCGGCGGGCTCGTGGCGCTGGCGATCACGAATTCAGTCCTCATGCCGATGACAGGGCAAAGCTGGCGCGGGGTGATGGTCGTTCATGCCGGTCTCGTGATTGCCAGCGGTGCAGTCTGGCTGCTCGTGTCGGCCGCCCGCGCGCGGGAGCTGGGCGCGGAGGCCGGGGCCAGCAAATACGATCTCTCTGCCTTTGCCGAGATCGTAGCGGTGCGGCAGGTGCGCCTCATCCTCGGCATGTCGGTGGGCGTCTTCTTTCTCAATCACGGGCTCAACAACTGGCTGCCCGAGATTCTGCGAAGCTACGGGTTTTCCGCCGTCTCGGCCGGCTATTGGGCGTCGCTCCCACCGGCGGTCGGCATACTGGGCGTGCTCGTGATCCCGCGACTTGCCACGCCCGAGCGGCGCCTGCCGGTGATGGCGTGCCTCTTCGCGGCGATGCTTGCGGCAAGCCTCTTGTTGCGCAGCGGCGAGCCCGCGTTGCTCGCCAGCGGCTTGATCCTGCAAGGCATCGCGCGGGGGTCGATGATGACCGTGGCGATCATGCTCCTGATGGAAACCCCTGGCGTTCCGGCCGAACGGCTCGGCCTGGCCGGCGGCATGTTCTTCACCGCGGCGGAGATCGGCGGCGTGCTCGGTCCGGTCACGCTTGGCGCGCTGTCGCATTGGTCGGGTGGCTTTGGGGCGTCGCTCTGGGCAATTAGCTTCGTGTGCGTCGCGCTTTTTGCGACGCTCGCAATCCTCGCGCGCGAGAACGCCCGCGATCGCCCGTAGTGCAGCGTCCGTCCTCGAGGCTGATCTTCGGGGTCTGGCTGTTTCGGGCCGAACCGGCGCTCCAGGGCTGACTGCGCGGGCCGGACGCGGAAGGCACCCGAACGTCCTCGTGTATATGGGTCCGTCTTGACCATGTGACCGAGACGCCCACCGGATCGTCGAGAGCTGCGACATCGTCAAATTTTCCCCGACGACGAACTTTCATATCATAGCGGTGAGCCCGACCTTGGGCGGTTTTCCAGCTTGTATGAATTGATCGAATTGCTTCGGTGAACCGAGCTTTTGGTGGATCGTGCAGAGTGCTGGCACATACAGGACCGGTCGGGAGAATGCGCGCCTGGCCCGGATGCGTACCTTGCCATGCCATTTCCCCGATTGGCGCGAGATCGAAGCCAGGCCGGCCAGACATGCCGCCGGTTTCCCGCGCATCGTTCCCAATTCCGGCATTTCGATCAGCATCGAAAACGCCGTCACCTTCGATATGCCGAATTACGACCGCACCGTCCAGTTGATCGACGACGGTGACCCCGATATCAAACACGGTCCGAATACCTACCTCCAGAAACTGTGCCTGGGTCCGGCAGGGCCGATCCGACGACTACTGCGCGGCCCATTGGCAGACGACGTCGGAGTTGAGGCGGAACGGAATGCTCGAGGAGCCGGGGCGGGGCTTCGTCTGCGGCAGGGTGGGCAAGCCCGGATCGAAGGCTCGCAAGCGCGCGACGCTCGGCGAGGCGAACCGCATCGTCACGGGACATGCGCGGGCGAGGTGGTGGGTCAGGTGACGCCCACTTCACTCCTGTCGCGGCTCAGCGGCCGAAGAGGGGGCAGGGGAACGCGGCGGGGTTTAGGTCTCCCCCCCCCGCAAACCTCCAACGTAGGTGCTCCGGAACGAAGGCCAGCCCTCGGCCGCGGGTGGTGGTGGAGCCCCCGCCCATGGGGGCGGTCGGTGGCTGGCAGGCCGCGCCGACTCGGGCAAATAGGTCGAGCGGAGTGCTTCAGAGGTTCTGGACGAAGCTTTAGCTCTCCGCTGCGTCCTCGTCCTCGTCCTCGTCCTTGTCCTCATCCTCCTCGTCGATCAGTCCCATCCACACATCCAGCATTCGCCGGTCCGCGCGAAGCTGAGCCAACATCGCGTCCAGATCGCCCTTCGTCGTATCGATCCGGTCAAGCGTGTCATAGGCGATCCCGACCTTTTCGCCATCGACCATGACGGACAGCGTCAGCGCCTCGCTGCGGAACCGGTACTGGCTCTCGCTCCCCTCGGCCAGATCACCCGGCAAGGCCCGCAGGAAATAGTCCATCAGCCCCTCGAACGGGTCCTCCAGCATGATCAGCGTCGGCCCATCCTCCAGCGCCACGCTCCCGCTCAGCCCACCGAGGCCGGTCCGGCCCGCGAGCAGGCTGTGGTCGTCCTGCAAATCCTCGAACATCACGCGGCCCTCGCCGGGCAGGTAGAGCGACAGGCTGGCGGTCAGGGCCATGAGCGGTGCCTTTCAATTCGTTGGATCATCGCGCGATCCCGAGAGCCTTGGCCAGGACGAGCATATCCGGCGTCGACATCTTGTCGCCCGCGTTGGGGTAGAACATCCGGGCCCTGATCTTGGTGTCCGGTGGTGCGGTCACGCCCGGGTTTTCGGCAAACTCGATCCCGACCGTAGCGGAGATGACCGGGGGCACATCAACGGAAATGTTCGGATCGTCATGCCAGGCCGAGGTCCAAGCCGCCGAAGTCGGGGGCTGGGTCTTGGCGAAGAGCAGGTTGCACACGCTGCCTGCGCCGCCCGCATTGGCATCGGCTTGGGTGAGCGCTTCGGTCGCGAGTTGCTGGGCGCGCGCCGGGGTCATCGTCTCGGGGAACAGGGAGGTCGGCTTGTTCCGCCCGGCCTCTTCGATGATCCGTTTCTCTTCCTTGGTGTTCTTCTTCCCGGCGGTCTGGGCCTTGAGCATCAGGCCGAGATCGTGCTCCGACACGCTCGGGGCTTCCTCGCCCTCGAAAGTGTGGTTTTCGCGGACGTGCCGCCCGCAGATATGGGCCATGTCGACCTCTGCCGATTTGCCGTTGACCGCCACATCCACCGAGGCTGGTCCCGGCACGGGCTTTTTCTGAAGGCTTGCACCGACCCGGATCATGTCCGCTTCGCTCGCGGGCGGGAAAGACATCTCCAGCCGGGCCGCATCGCCGAATCCCGCCACGGCTTGCAGGTCGGCATTGGCCGCGTTCCCGGCGTGGTTCGTACCCGCCCAATTCGCCCAGTCGAAGGCCCCGCGCGCGACGTCCCGCAGCGCGGTCGCAATCGCATCGCGCCGCGCGTCGAGCGCCGAGATCGCCGCATCCGCGCCGGTCCTGATCCCGTCCACATGGGTGCGGGCGGTGTCTTCCTCGGCGGTCCGGTTCTTGATCGCGTCGAGTTCCGCGTAGAGCTTGTGGGCGGCGATCTTCACGCCCTGCGCCGCCTTGACTGCCCCCTGGCAGGCGGTCGCAGCGGCCTTGCCGACCGTCAGCGCGTCCTGAAACGGCTTTTGCGCATCCGCGGGCATCGGGTCGGTATCGGCGGGCACGGCTGCGGGCAGCCCTGCAACTTCCGTGTCGAACTTGGCCTTGGCCTTCTCGCTGAGCTTCTCGGCGGCGGCCCGGGTGGCCACGAGCGCATCGAGCCGGGCGGCCCGACCCGCGCCGGGCAGATCGGCAAGAGCCTGCCTGTCCCGCGCGGCCCCGGCGAGCGCGCGGACATCCGTGTCGCTTTCCGAAAGCTGATCGAGCGAGGCCGCGGCGGCGTTGTTCATGGCTGTCTTGGACAGGTCGAACGCCGCAACGGCGGCCTTCGTGTCGTCGCCGACGGACCCGCGCATGGCCGCCGTGTCGTTGTCGATATCCGCCAGAGCGACCTCGATCGCCTGCCCGGCTGCGATCACCGCATCGAGCGCCGCCGTGCGGATCGGCACATTTGCGGCCTTGAGCGCGCGGGTGTAAAGATCGTCCGCGAGACGCCGCAGGGTCGCGAGCTTGGTTCCGAAATCGCCCGGATCGACCGTTACATCCGCCCCCTGAAGCTCCACTGTCGCGTCGATCACCGGCTGCGTTGCGGTCTGTGCTGAAGTGTTTTTCTGGGCCTTCTTCTTGCTGGGGATTTGCAGGACGGAGGGATCGATCTTGGCGGTCGCAGCATCGCCTTCATCTTCGTGCCAGCGGCCAGAGTCGCGGCGGAGTCCGCGAAAACCACATCGGCGTTGCGGGCAGTGGCAAAGGTGTCCGTGGCTTTCCCCGCCGCGCGCATATCGCTGTTCTGCTTGGTCACCGCCGCCTTGGCCGCCGCCTCCTGGTGGTGCGCCGCGAGCGCGTTGGTGGCCTCCGCGATCTCCAGCGCGCAGGCCTTGGCCTTCGCGATCCCGGCATCCCGGACGCTGTCTTCCTCGGTTTCCGGGATCGCCCCCATGAGCCCGGCGAGCCGGTCGGAAAGCGTCTTGATCGCCTTGGCATAGGCCGCGCTGTCGGGCTTCGGCGCGATTTTGGAGAGCGCGTCCCAGGCGGCTTCGGCAGCCGTGGTGGCATCGACGCAGGCAATGCGCGCCTTCGCGACCTGCCCATCGACATCGCCGGGGTCCTTGCGTGCCGCGATCTCCCGCGCCCGCGCCTGCATCTCGTCCTTGTCGGCTGACTCCAGCGCATCCGCCTCCGCCCCCGCAAGCGCGGCGGCCTGCGCGGCGGGCCCGGATGTGCCCAGATCTGCCTGCGCGGCCTGCGCCGCCCGCATCACCTCGAAGGCTGGCCGTTTCGAGGCAGTCTCCACCGCGTCCAGACATTCCTGCGCAGCGCGGAACACATCGTCGCGGGCGAGATCGTTGACGACACCTTTCCCGGCCTCCAACGCCGCCTTGCCCTTGGCCGCCGCATCCACAATGAGCGCCGCGAACTTGGCGGGATCTGCTGAGGGTAGGGCCTTCGCGAGCGCCTCTCGGGCCTTGCCGGCGTCATCCCGCGCCGCCTCCGCAGCCGCCTTGAGCGCGTCGGCCTCTTGCTCGATCTGCACTTTCGACGCCTTGTCGCCGTGTTTGTCCTTCGCCGCAGCGGTTGCGATCGCCTGGGCTTTCTTGTCCAGATCGGCTTCCGCATGGTAGGTCGTGAGGGCCATCGCGGCATCGCTCGCGGCCTCGATATCGCTTGTCGTCCCCGCCAGGATCGCGCCCTCGGTCCCAGGCGCGAGCGCGGCATCGGCGCGGCCTTTGCTGGCCCCGGCGGCGGCGAGCTTGTCGAGCGCGGCCTTGCCGGTCGTGCTGCTCCGGGCCTCCAAGGCTTCGAAACGCTGCACCCCGTCCCGCACCGCGGCGGTGATCTCCGCGAGAAGCACCCCCGCCGCCTCGAACGCCGCCTTCGCCTTGGCCTGATCCGCCGTGCCCCGCGCCGCCTCCTGCGCACTCTGCGCGACACTGCCTGCATGGGCCAGAAGCTTGGGCTCGACCGGGCGCGGCGCGCGTTCGAGCGTGGCGACCAGTGCCGTAGCCGCCGCCGCCGCCCTGTCTGCCGCCGTATTCGCCGCGTCGGTCACATCAGAAGGCACCGGATCGCCCAGTGCCTTCTGCGTCGCGAGCGCAGCCGCCGCGACCTCGGTTGCCGCTGCCGCGCCCGCCGTGCAGGCCGCCGCCCCCGCTGCGGCGTCCATCGCCTGCGCCGCTAGCGCCCCGGCGGCATCCTTCACGGCTTGAGGCAAGGCGGCGGGCAGGCTCGCGAGAACCTTCTGCGCGTCCATCGCCACAGCGCCGCCGCCGCCGCGGGCCATCGCCGCCGCGGCCGCGCGGGCCATCGCGCCCTGAACCGCCTTGGCGGCAGATTCCGCGGCATCCAGCGCCGCCGCGCGGGCCACCGGGTCCTGTTCCAACGCCGCCGCCGCAATCGCCTCGTCCGCCAGCGCCATCAGCGCCGTGATCTCGCCCGGCGTGCCCCCGTCCGCCTTACCGCCGAGGACTTTCGTTGCGTCCGTCGCCGCCTGCGTCGCCGCCACAGTCGCCTCGTTCGCGGTCACATCGTCCGGCGCGGTCTCGCCCGCCGCGGGCCGCAGATGCGCGGCCATGTCCTTCATCCCCGCCGCTTGCAGCGCCGCCGTCTCCATCGCCGCCCGGTCCGCCGGTCCCGCGAGACCGGCGACGAAGAGCCGGGCGGCCTCGTCTGCCGGAAGGCGCGCGGCCAGAGTCGCGCCCACCAACTCCGGCGCTGGTGGTGGTGCGGCTAGCGCGGCCTCGCGCAGACTGTCCAAAGCGTCCGGTCCGGCGACCGGTGACGCCCCCGCGCCGACAGTCAGCTTTGTGATCGACGTGAGGTAGGGATCGCGCATTTTTTCGGCGAGTTGCTGGTTGCTCAAGCTGCCATCGCGCGACTTGAACGCCCCAATCAACGTCGCCATCCTTCTCCCGGCCTTGCCATCGGTCCCGTCGAACCCGGTGACAAGCCGATCGAGATCGGCGGCACCCGCCCCGGTGCCGCAGCCGAATGCGGCGTGCAGCTCCATCAGCCGCGCCGGATCGTTCCCGAGCCCGTCCTTGATCACGTCCTTCAAAAGCCCGGGCCGCCCCGGCTCGGTCCCGGCAAAGGCCGTCCTGGTTACCAGATCGCCGAGCTTGGTCTGATCGTCGGGGTCGGTGATCGTCTCCGCAAGCGCCTTCAGCATGGCCCCGTCGTCCTCGGCAGCCAGCGCGCCAAGCGCCTCTGGCGCAAGTGCCAGCCCCCCGGTTCCCAGCACAGCCGACAAATTCCCGCGCTCCGTGGGGTTGACGAACTTCCCGCAGAGCGTCTTGAAACGGCCGGGGTCCATCGCCCCCGCCATCGCCGCCAACGCGCCGGGATGTGCGCCGAGCCCGCCCTCGTTCATCATGTCCTGCAACGGCTTGGGGTCTGACTCGAAGGCGGCGGCAAAGGCTTTCAGATTGCCGGGCTCCCGCCCGCAGCCTTCGCCGGTCAGCGCGGCGAGCGCGTCGAGATTGCCACTCAGCGTCTGGGTCACGAAACCCGCGAATTTCGCCGCGTCGTCCGGCAGGAAGACGGCCAGCACCTCGTCGAGCGGCGGGGTCTGAGGCATCTTGTCGATGAGCTTGCCGAAGGTTTCGGGGTCCGGCATCGCCTCGACGAATTTCAGAACCTTGTCCGACCCGCCGAGCTTGCCCGCGAGCGCGGCCCGATCCGCGGCGGCCTTGCCCGCCTTCGCGGCGGCGTCTTCATAGTCCTTGATCCGCACTTCCAGCGTCGCGAGGTTCATAGCGTCAGCACCGCGTCGAGCGCATCGCGGGCGGCCTTCTCAGCCGCATCTAGGGTCGCGGTTTCCTTGGTCGACAGCGTGTCGGGGGCGGGCCGCGTCACCCCGGCGATCCGCTTCTCATAGGATTGAAGCGCCCGCGAGAGGGTCGCAAACCCCGCCGCGAGCTTGCCGAGTTCCCCGGCCACGTCGTCCGCAAGCGTCAGATCACCCGCGAACCGCTTAAGCTGCGCGTCGATCTGGTCAGCAAAGGCATCGCGCTGCGCCTTGCTGAACGTGCGCCCCTTGGGACTGCTCACCGCTGCCGTGGCCAGTTTCTCGGCGGCTTCCACTTTCGCGATGGCGGCCTCGGTCTCGCTGTTCAGCCGCGCCATGCGCTCTTCGATGGCGAAGATCTTGGCCTCAAGACCGCGTGCCGCTTCCACCGTCAGCCCTGCCGTGTCGATCTTGGCGAGATCGGTGAAGTCGTCGCTCGCGGTCAGCAGGCTGGCAGCGTCTTTTCGTATCTCTTCGGCGTCGGCTTGCGGCGCGCGCGCATGGGCTCTCAGCTTGTCCACCTCAGGAACGAGCCGCGCCAGCAGCGGGGCGGCCGTGTCCAGAATGTCCCGTAGGACCTCCATCCGTGCTCCGGCCTCGGCGACGGCCTTCTCCAGCGCGGACTTCGCGTCCGCCAGCGCGGTCAGCGCCTCGGACGAAACCGGCGTGGTTTCCGCCGCAGCGATCTTCTCCAAAAGCGTGTCCCGCGCCTCGCTCATCGCCGGAAGGGCGTCCTTGTCGAGGGTTGCGCCTGTCGTGCGGGCGTCCTAGGCGAGCCCGGCGGCCTTGGTGTTCCGTTCCTCCTGTTCATGCGCGAGGGTGTCCTTGATGTCCTGAATGCGCTGCGCAAACCCTGGCAAGGCGTCGCCGGCGGCGCGGAGGGTGGCGGTGGCGGGCGCGCCCATGAGCGCTTCGAGCTGCGCATCGACATCGTCAGTGAAGGCTTTGCGGGTTTCGGCGGGCGTGGCCTCCGGGAGTTTCTTCGGAAGCTCGACATAGCGCGCATGCAGCGTCGCGGCGGCGGCGCGGGCCTTGTCGAGCCGGTCCCCGATCTCCCGGATCTTGATCTCGGCCTGCTCTATGAGCCCCTTTGCGGCGGTCAGTTCCTTGTCACTCGCATTGTCGTCGAGCAGCGCCCGCACGTTTTTGGCAAGCCCCGCGACGGCGGCGCGCTCTTCGGCATTGGCCTCGTCCGGAACGCCAAGCGCGGCGATGTCTTCCAGCAACTCATAGGTTCCGGCAAGCCGCCCGGCCCGGCCATGACCGAGATACCTCGTGCAGAAGGCAAGCTGGGCCGGGGTAAGCGCCATTGTCGTCCTGGTCTGGTAAGGCGGTGCAGGTTCCCGCCTGAGGCGAAGCCTAGGAGAGATTGCGCGATCAGACCAGTCCGGATTTTGCTCCGGCCCGCCCGCGATGCCCGGATGGGAGGGCCGTTGGTTTCGAAACTATGCGACCCGGCGGTCTTTTCGATGATCAACATGCGCATCCAGAGCAATTTCACCTCTGGTCATGTCCTGGCGCTCTACGAAAATTGCTTTCGATTTATGCGGACCAGTTCGACCGGCTGGTGGGAGCTTGACGTATTCCGGCGCGGATGGGCGCCCATGACATGGCCAACTGCAACGATTACGCCCAGCTGGACGCGAAGATCATCAAGCCATCGGTGAGGAGGTGAACGCGGTGTCAGACATCTGGCTTCTGCCCGAGGTGCGGCGTGAAAACCGACGGGTGAAGTACCGGTCCCTGATCACGAGCAACGGACAGGAAACCCTCTTTGATTTCTGAGACGACGACGCCATCCGGTTTCGGTGGCTAACAATAGGCTCGTGGGAAGTGGTATCTCGGATCGGCTGGCATATCGTCGGCTCGCGAAGCACGGCGAAGACGATGTCGGCGAGATGCTGGATTTCGTCGACGCTGAATGGCGAAAGGGCGGGGTGCGAAAGACCCCAGCCGGTTACTTGGCCGCCACGATCAGGACGCGCGAATTGTTTGTGCGGCAGCGGACCCAGTTCATCAACCCAGTTCGGGCTCAACTTTACCATGCCTGGTGTCGGGCCAATGTCGGCCATGGCGATCCAGGCATTCTACCCGACTGCAGTGACCTTCCGGAAGGGCCGCGATTTCGCGGCATGGCTTGGCCTCTTGCCGCGACAACATTCTACAGGTGACAAGAACCGTCTGGGCAGGATCACGACAACGGGCCAGCGAAACGTGGTACAGAACAGGGCGGTAGCCGGTGTACTACTTCGATATATTCTTCCTCGCCTGAATCTGCTATGATGCGAAAGTCAAACCCGGACTGAACGTGAGAGTTTGACGCACCGCGCTTGTGATCGCTTTATCGAAAAGCAAAAACGAGTCAGAGAATTTGCACCGACGGCACCGGGTTATCCCATCTTCGCGAAAGGGATTTCCTAACATGTCGACCTCATTCCAACTTCAACCCAAGTCGTTTCGATTGGTTGTAGCGACGTTTTGCGCGCTGTTCGTGGCGTCTGTGGCGATTGCAGGAGACTTGGTGCAGTTGCCACTCAAATGGTGTGCGGTTGATGGCAGCCCCGCTGTCGTCAACCCGTCCGCCGCGCCGCCGAATCCGTATACGGGAGATCCGGAGCCAGACACGGATGCGGTTCTATGGCGCCGCCACGAACGGGCCAGCGACAACATTTGGATACCCGGCGCCGATATTACGTTTAGAAGTGGGTTTACCGCGGACGTGCGAGATAACGCCGATTTCCCGATCATATCGGATCCGTGCCCGCCCGCGACGGCAACGCTGTGTCAAGGCGGTGACAATCAGGGCATGTCCTGCACGCCCGACGGCGCCGGCGAGGACGCCGCGGTTTGCGGTGCCGGAGTGACTTGCGCAACACAATCCTGTCCAGGCGCCTGCACACTCGATGGCACCGGTCTTGACGCGTGCCTCGGCAATGTCGGCGATCTGACAGGCGTCGGCACCTATTGCCAGGGAGGAACCGCGAACGGACAGGGCTGCTCACCAGACAATAGTGGCGAAGATGCCGGCATCTGCGGCGCCGGTGTGACCTGTGCGCGCGATCTTCTGGAATACAATCTCGCCACCGCCGCGTGCGACGCCGCGTGGGACGATTTGCAGGACACCTGGGACACGCCTCTCCCGGGCCAAATCGCGGTCAACATTCACCGCTTCCGCAATCCTGACGGGAACCTTGACGGGCTCAAGGGGCGGGCAACCGGCTCAGCCTTCAATGCCGGGGCAAGCCTATGCGACATGCCTCCAACCGGCGTCACTTCTGCCAGTGGCGGCGCCGTTATCGGCATCGACAACCAGAATTTCGCAAGCTCCGAAAGCGGCAGCAACATTGCATTCGAAGAGAACAACGAGCGCATGATTGCCCATGAATTGGGGCACAATGTTTTCTTGTGGCATGGCGATGGCCTCGACAACGATGGCAACGGAGTGTTCGACCAGGCCTGCGACAGTGCAGAGAACACATGCCTCGCGCCCACGACCTTTATGTCGTCGTCGAGTTGCGGCAGCTACAGCACCGCGATGACCTCGGATCAGGGAGATCACGCGGGGATCGTGGCGGCTCAGTATGACGGACAGGTCACCGATCCGCCGAACCAACTGATCGCCGGGCCGGTGATTTCGGACGGTCGCACCGACCCGCCGCTTGATGTCGAAGACGGCCAGATCGACCTTACCCGGGTGATGGTCCTCGATGATCGCGGTCAGGAACGCACCGAAGTATTACATTTCACCCGCGAACCGGTGACAGCTGACACAGGTGTGGCACGGGAATATTTGACATTGATCGATCTAGACGGCTTGCCCGAAACCGGGGGCGAGCCGGCAAGCATCGGTTTTCCGTCAGAGTTGGCGGGCGCCGATTTGGCGCTGAAGGTACGCTACACACGGCCTCCAGGAAGCGAGTTCCCTAGCCCGGTTCCGACAATTTGGTTCGCCCGCGATGGGGAATGGGCGGAATGCAGTACCGATTTCAGCCGGTTCTGCGGCCTTGTGCGTGCGGAAATCCGGCCGATGCTTGGAGGCGACGACGACCTTGACCGGCGTGATCTTCACCGCCCGACGGTTAGTGGGACGGCGGTTGCGATTACGTTTCCAAGCAGGTTGAGATCCGACTTCACCCAGGCCTCGAGGCTCCAGGCAATCGCTCAGGTCATCAAGTTGGGTCCGCCGGACGAAGTCGTCGAGATTGATCGCCTGCCTCAGCAAGCGGACCGCGCGCGCGCCATCCGCGTACGCGAGGCACGATATCCGATCTGCGGCGTGGAACCGACCTCGGCCCGACCCGGGGAATTCGTGACGCTGCTGGCTGAGGACATGCAGTCCAATGTCACCGTCAAAGCATTCGTCGGCGACCGGCGCGTTGGCGAAGGGCAAACCGACGCCAATGGCGCTGTGTCGATTTCGATCCAGGTTCCGTTCGAGACACCTCGGGGCATGCGGTTGGTTACGATCGGCGTGATGAATCAAGCGCTTTCGGCGGATTGCCCGCTGGAGGTCAGGGGCGAACCGGTTGCGCGTCCTGCTTATGAGTATGCTGCCAAGATGATCTGCGGTGTGCAGAAGGATCCTCGTGGTCAGGTCCTGGCACGTGGGTTCTATACGACTGTGCTGAACTTGCGGAACACCAGGACGCGGCACGGCGAGAATTGAAAAAACGCTGGCTCTGGCAATTCCGCCGGGCAAGCAGGAACCCGGCAAGGTGATCCCGTTTGCGGTCGACAGTCTGCCCTCAGGCGCCGCTCTCGCCGTCGATTGTGACGATCTTCGTGAACGGGCCTTTGGCGGAAAGCTGCCCGCAGGCCTGATTGACGGGTTCATCGTAGTCAGAAGCACCGAGCGGCTCGATGCCGAAACCGTTTATTCCACGGCAACGCTGAATGCCGAGGGAAGCGCGGAAGATCACAGCAGCATCGATGTCCGGCGCGTCCAAGCCCGTAAAGTCAATTCGACCCGCCCGCCTCGCGCGCGGCCCAACCTGGTCGTGCTCGCCATCGATGAGATCGATGTAGATTGTCCCGCTGGTGCGGGTTCCTGCGTGACGAAAGCGCGTGCAAGGCTGGCCAATGTCTCGGCCAATCCGGCGGGCACCTTCGCGGCAAGAGCGATCCTCGACCCGAAACAGTCGGTCGAAGTCAACCAGTCCTTTCCGGGCGGCCTCATGCCAGGCAACGAGACCGATTTCCTGATCGTCACGCCGCCGGGTGATAACTGCTTCAACCCGGACTGCACGATCTGTGTGACCGTCGATCCTGATGACCTGGTGGCCAAGTCCGACGAGACAGACAATCAGCTCTGCGTTACCACGCAAGGCTGACTTGAAGATATCCACGCGGATCGGCAGCAACAGCGCGGCCGGACGCGGCGTCGATGTTCAAGACGCTGGTTTCGGGGGCGCTAGAGCGCATCGCAGTCAATCGGCCTCATAGCCGGCCGCTTTGAAGTAGTTGTAGCACTCCTCGTCTGAGAAGAGGTCGCAGACATGTCCGACGGCGGCCCAAAGCTGATCGTAGGTCCGTGCGGCGGCTTTCCTGACCAGTGCCTTGAGTTTTGAGAAGGCCATCTCGATGGGATTGAGATCGGGGCTATAGGGCGGCAAGAAGAGGAACCAGGCACCGATGGCATGTAGAGCTGCTGCGGCGCCGGGGCTCTTGTGGCTCGACAGGTTGTCGAGAATGACGACGTCGCCTTCGCGCAGCGTCGGCCGAGTTGGGTTTCGGTGTAGAGGCTGAACATCTCGCCGTTCATCGCTCCGTCGATGACCCAGGGTGCGTCCAGGCGATCATGGCGGAGGGCGGCGACGAAGGTCTGGGTCCGCCAGTGGCCGAACGGCGCGTGATCCGTGAGGCGCTGGCCGCAGGGCGCCCAGCCGGTGGTCTTGGCCATGTTGGTTTTGACCGAGGTCTCGTCCAGAAAAGCCAGACGCTCCAGATGGTTGGCCATGAAGGGCTGGCGCTTGGCGATCCAGATGCGGCGCAGGCCGGCAACATCCTTGCGCTTCTGCTCAAGCGCCTGGAGGTCTTTTTTTATGCGTCAGCCCGAGACCGCGCAGCGTCCGCCAGACGGTGCCGCGATGGACGGCGATGCCATGAGTTTCGGCCAGTTCTGCGGCCAATTCGTCGAGCGTGATTTCACCCTTGGCGGCGACGCGAGCCTCGATCCAGCCGGTCACGCCCGCCAGCTTGCCGTGCCCGCCGCCGTTACCTTGGGGCCGCGGCGCCAGCGATCCGGTGTCGCGCCGCAGCTTGATCAGATCGTTCACAAATCTCGGCGAGACCCGGAAGTGCCGCGCCGCCTCGCGGTGTCCGTGCCCCTCATCCACGAAGGAAACAACACGCTCACGCAATTCCACTGGATGTGCCTTACCCATCTGCGACCCCCATATCTGGCTCGCCGGAAGGGAATCACATTACAATCGCTCTGGGAATCCTGAATCGGATCGACCGCGACACGCTCTAGACAACCTCTCCGGCGACCATTCCAAACAGTGTTGAGTAGCGCTTCCGGCCCTATGCGCTCCCTCGTTCAGACATCACAACGCTGCGGCGCGGCCCGCCAAATCGCTCATTCGCTACACCTGCAAAATCCCGCTCAAGTCAAAGCTCGCATACCGGGCCGGCCCGGCCTTATTCCGCCGCCAGACCAATATTCTCTCTAAATCCTCTTTGTTCAACGCTGGTGGTTGCCACGGGAATGGAGCGGCTCCGCCTGCTCGCGCCAGCGGTGCCATGGGAAGAGCACGATCTTCCCAGGCGCCGCTTTCGCATCTCGCCGTGAATGAAGCGAGCGGCAATCTCCGCATTTTCCGGTTCCGTATGGAGACACAAGGAGGCGCGTCGCACTGAATCTGCATTGTCCGGAGCGCGCGGCCAATTGTGGCCGCGTCGAGAACCATCAATCTCAGCGGTCAGTTCATTGCTGTAAGGCTACGGGCACGGTTGGGAGAGCTGGCGAGCGTAGCACGATAGGCTTCCCTGGCCCTCTCGGTTTCTCCGAGTTCGCTCAGCATGTCGCCCAGAAGCTCGCGGGCCGGCAGGATATGTCCGGGGGTCACCGGGCTCTTGCCGATGGTGTCCTCGAGATCGGCGGCGGCCGTCTGCTGCACGACTGCCTGTTCCTCTTTGCCTTCTGCAAGGTCGGTCCAGGCTTCGACCGTCAGGATCTGTGCTTCGGTAAGTTGCGCCCAGTAGTCCTGGCCCCGATCCTGCATGGCACCGTGCAGAGCTTTCAGTTCGTCGACCGCGGCACGGGCCAGGGCGACATCACTGCTGCGAGCCGCGCCCAGACCCTTGGCGAACCAGCGCATGGCGACGGTCTGGGGGAAGTTCTCCCACGGGAATGGCGGGATGCATCTCGGGCGCGAGAGCGGCGGCCTCAGCCCATTTCTCCTGTTCCAGAAGCAGCCGCACAGGTGACGCCGCGAGCGCGTAGGCACCGCCGAAGCTGACCTGGTGGTTGTCAATGCGCCATCATCTCGTCCACCAACCTGGCCGCTTCCTCCGGCTCCCCGAGTTGGAGATGGCCGTAGACCATGTAGTCGATGGCATGCGCGTAGTGGGTCTGGAGCAGGTCGCCAGACTGTTCGAGCGCGGCTTCGGCCGAGCGGCGATTGAGGTCGATCGACTTTTCCCAGTCGCCCGTCCGGGTGAAGATGTGGGCCGGCATGTGCAGCGCATGCGGCGCTGTCGGTGCGCTCTTGTCGTAGATCTCGGCATAGGGCAGGCCGCGATCCTTCAGCGACGGGTTGTCATAGGCATGGATCGCGTAATGGATCACGCCGGGGTGGTCGGGCGCCTGCCGGTGCAGGCGGTCGAGAAGATCACCCACGGCGGCATTCACTTCGATCCCCTCCGGCCCTGGCGGAGCCGTTGCGAGCCTTGCCAACGCCGCAAGTGCGGCGGCATCGATATTGTCCGGGTTCTGTTCGTGGACCGCGTTCTGCGCCTCGGCCCAGGCGGCGATGCGGTCAGGATAGCCCGCAAGTCCGGGCGCATAAAACGCGGCCGCTGCGTCAGCGAATGCCCGTTCGAGATCATTTCCGGGCGTCAACTCCGCCAAGCTTCTCCGCGGCGGCCGTGCCGCGCGCGGTCTCCTCCGCGGTGGGACCACCCGGCCAGAGCGGGTGAAAGTTCGCCATCGCGATGCCCCATTGCGCCATCGCGCACTGGGGATCGGCCATGGCCGCCTGATTGAACAGGGCCTCGGCCTGAATATACATCATGTTGTGCAGAAGGGTCGTTGCCCTCGTCGATCGCTGCATCCGCCTCCTGCGTGCAGGTGGTCGGCAGGTCCACTCCATGAGCGGAACCTGCCGTCGGGATGGTGGTGGCGCCAAGTAGCATGGCGTGAGCGGTCATGGTGAAGAGTGTCGATCGTGGCATCGGATTCCCCTGTCGATGAGTGTTTTGTTGGTGCGCTGTACATGCGATTACTGGACAGCATCCGGCCGTGCAGGTCTTGAAAGGTCCCTGAAATCCGCTTGAATTCCGTGGTATTGCGCATGTCGCGGCGAAAACTCGCCAGCCGGGATCAAATCGCGTATCATGGCGTCAGACGGGGGCCGAACTGACATGACCCAAGGCACCGCACCCGAACGTGCAGAACGCCTACGTCTCGGCGGGGCGGAGTATCTGTGGTCGGGCGGGCAACTCCAGAATGACCGTGGCCGCAGGGTGCCGTTGCGCGCCAAGTCTCTGAGGATGTTCGCGGCACTTCTTTCGGAACGCGGGACGGTGCTGAGCAAGGATCGCCTGTCGGACCTTGTCTGGCCCGGCGCGATCGCGACCGACGAAAGCATCGCCCGCTGCATCGCGGATATCCGCAAGGTGCTGAGCGATGGCGGCCACGAGATCGTGGAGACCTTTCCCAAGCAGGGGTATCGCCTGAACGTCGCGGCCGCCTTCCCGGTGTCGAAACCTGCCTCCCAGCCCCGGCGCGCCGACCTCGTCATCGCTGCGGCGACCGGGGCGATTGTGCTTCTGGGCGCGGGCATGTTCATTCTGGAGACACGGCACCCAATGCCTGAAACCCTTGCCGTCCAGAGTCTTGCGGAACCGGAGTTGCGCGACGCCGTCGCGATCCTTCCGTTTTCCGCGCAGGCGGAGGCGGACGCTTTTCTCGCCGCTGGGTTGTCCGACGATCTGGAGATCCGGCTTGCCGAGATGTCGGGGATCAAGATCGTCTCGCAAGCGCTCTCCTCCGCCATCGCCGATGGATCGGCGAACCCCGTTGCGCTCGCCCGGTCGCTCGATGCGCGTTTCCTCGTGCATGGCAGCGTGCGCAGGAACGGGTCCGCGATCGCGGTGTCGCTGCAACTGATCGACGGGACAGACGGAACGATGCTCTGGGCGGACCGCTACGAGGGTGCGCAGGTGGGACTTCTGGATTTCCGAGACACGCTGCCCGAGGCGCTCGTGGAGGCGATGTCGATCGAACTCAACCCGCGCGACCGGCGGCGGTTGGCGCTTCAGGACACTGACGACTCCGTGGCCTTCGAGGAGGTGATGCGCGCCCGCCGCGCACTCAGCACCTTCACCTACGAGGGCACGCTCACGGCCGAACGGCACCTGCGCCGCGCCGTCGCGCGCGATCCCGACTATGCCCGCGCCTACGCGGAACTGGCCTCCGCCTACGTGATCCGGATGGAGAACGACTGGGTCGTGCTGTCGCGGGAGGACGCGGACAAGGCCTTCCATTTCGCCGCGAAGGCGCTCGAACTCGACCCCGACCTCTGGTTTGCCCATTACAGCCTCGGCCGGCTGCATTCGGTGGCCCCGACAGGTGACGTCGAGGCCGGCCTGCAGGCATCTTCGCACCGCGATGTCCCTTCAACCCGCGAATGACGATGCGCGGATCTACTTTGCAGTCGTGACCGCGATGTCGGGGCGTCTCGACGAGGGGCTGGCGATCTTCGAAAGCGTCATGGCCACGCATCCGCAACCACCCTTCTGGTATTATCTCGGGCTGGGCAACGCGCTCTTTCACCTGCACCGGTACGACGAAGCGGCCGAAGCTGATCTCGACCTGTCTGCAACAGATGCCCAACAGCCCCTACTGCCTGCGCACCCAGATCGCCACGCTGGCCCGGATGGGCCGTCTCGATGACGCCGCCTGGGCAAGGAGGAATATGCCGTCCTCGGGCACGAGACGACGCTGGAGGCGGTGATGCAAACTGCGATCGAACGCGATCCGGCGATGCGGCGGCACCTGCGCGAATTCCTATCGGTTGGCAGGTTTCGAATGACGCATTCCACGAAAGCTCGTTGGCTGGGCCGAATGTGGCGCCGCGCGTGCCGTCCACATGCCGGCGCGACAACCTCTGTCCGGGTACTTGGCGGAGAGCGCCGATGCATTCAGCAATCGACGGGATGGCAACTGCGTGTGATCGCTACCGAGGGAGATATGGGCAGGAAGTCATGAGACCTCTGCTCGCGACTGCTATTCGCCGCGGCATTGGCCACGTCGGCGCAAGCGGCCACCTTCGACATTGCGCTGACGCGTACGTATTGGCGACCTTCGCCAGCGTCCTGGTGGACGGTGTCACCTACGACACGGTCTCCTCGATTGTCCCACTGGCGTTATTCCGTTTGCCAGAACCTTCGTTCCGAGCGCTTTTGTCCATTCCGAGCGGCTCAGTTCCTCGAGCTAAATCGCGCTCCGGTTCTACAGTATCGAAACTTGAGCCTTCTCTCCGTGCTCTGATGTCGGGTGCGTCGGTGGCGGCGTCGTAGAAGCGATCCTCCCAGCCTGCGAAAAGGTCCGCATTGCGCGCGCCGATGAAGCCGATGGCGGGGTCGTAGCGCTGGAGCATCTAGGAGCCGGACACATTGTCGGTCAGGTACTGGCCGCCCCAGTCGCCGTCGACTTCGTTTTCCTTCACCACGTCGGCATTCACCACGAGGATGTCAGGCAAGATCGATCCGAAGATCGCCGAGGGTTCCTTCAGCGTGAATTCCACGGTGTGGTCGTCCAGCGCCGTCGTGCTGTCCGGGTCGATCAACGTCGATGGCGCGCGCGACGGCCTCCATTGCGTCGCGTTGCAGGAAGAGGCGCCGGTTCTCGGGAGCATGGCGGGATGCGAGAAAGCGAAGCTCATCCTCGGTCTCGGGAAGCGGCTCTAAAATGGCGGCAAGGATCTCGGGATTGGCAAGACCGGCGGACCGGCTTATCCGCGCGAGATGCTTCCGCTGTTCATCTCTCCGGTGCCGCGAAGGACCGGGTTCCGGAACTAAAATCAGAGGATTTTCGCAAGCGCAGCAATGCCGCCGGAAACTGAACAAAGGCAATGGGTGACGGGGTTTGAGAAGGCGACGTATCGTGGCGGGTGCTGAAGCCTGCCAGAACTTCCAGAAGGAACGATACGCCTATGACGAACGATACCGACATCATCGCCCTGCGTCAGCCTGAATCTGTTGACGATCCGCTGACCGAGATTGCCCGGGAAGGCGCGCGCCGGATGCTGGCGGCAGCACTTCGGGCCGAGGCCGACGCCTTCGTCGCGCAGCATGCCGAAGAGGTCCTGCCGGATGGCCGGCAACGGGTCGTCCGGCATGGGTATGGACCGGGGCGCAGCATCCAGACCGGGATCGGCGCGCTGGATGTGCGCCGTCCGAAGGGGCGGGACCGCGCGGCGGGGCTTGCTGACGGGAAGGTGCGGTTCAGCTCCGCCATCCTGCCGAAATGGGCGCGGCGGTCGCGCAGTCTCGATGCCCTGCTGCCGGTGCTTTACCTGCGCGGCATCTCCACGGGAGACTTTCGGGAGGCGCTGTCCGCGCTCCTCGGGCCGGATGCGCCGAACCTGTTGCCAAGCGTGATCTCGCGCCTGACCGGTGAGTGGCAACAGGACTACGATCGCTGGCAACGCCGCGATCTCTCGGCCCGGCGGTATGTCTACATCTGGGCCGACGGCGTCTACCTCCAGAGGGAACATCATCATGAACGCACATCTCGAATTTCTTCGACGCATCAGGAATGCGACCGCCTTGGACGCCATTCCCGGACGGGACGATCTGACCGCCCACATCGACGCAAGGGTCTCCCCGGTGGGCGACAAGGCCTTCGAGGAATTCGCGCATTTGCAACGCGTTGCGGCCTGTGTGTGGGGCGCTGGGCGCACCAGCCACTTCGCGATCGTTCTTCGGAATGCGCGGGTGGCGCCGAAACGGGTCAAGAACGACAGGTGGCAGAAGCCGCAATTGGCCATCAAGCGCCTACCGATGGAATGGCGCATGGCCATGCAGCAACAGGCCGACATGTCAAAGTCGCGGTCCAGCATTCCCGGGCTCAAGATCTGGGGACCAGACTACACGCTGGCCGTTTCCCTGGCTCTCGGCCGGTGGGCCGAGTATGCCCGGGTCAATGGCTTGGCATTGGTTCCGACGGGCGCGACACTCGAACGCTATGCCAACTGGCTGATCGACCCGTCGAACGCGGACGGGCGCGTGTCCCAGAGGGCCACGTCGGACTACATTTCGCGGATCAATGCCGGCCTCCGGATCGTGGAGCCATCCTCCGCGTCGAACGCGCGGGCCTTCGTGGTCAGGTATTGGCGCGAGAGAGCGAAATCAGCCGGCACGCCAACGAAGACAGGCAAGCAACTCGTCGGCGCCGTGACGATCTACGACCATGGGTTCGATCTGATCGCTGCGGCGCGCGCACGCCCGGTCCGAGGTGTCCGGGCCGCGACGGTCTTTCGCAACGGTCTCATTCTGGTCATCGGCGTTTCGCTCCCGCAACGAGCCAGGGCTTTGTCCGCACTGGCATTCGGATCCACCTTGCGGATACTTGGAGACGGCGCAGTCCATGTCCGGATCCCGGCAGAGATGCTCAAAGTGCCGGAGGATTGCAAGGACGGCGATCCTTTCGACGTGGTCTGGCACAATGCCAGGTTGGCCGCCGTTTTGGAAGAATTCAGGCGAGACTTTCGCCCGCTCTTCGACAACGGATCCTGTCTCTTTCCGAATGTGCATGCACCGGGTCAGTCGATCAGCGAGAAGCAGATCGGTGTTCTGGCCGGCGACATGACCAAGAGCGCCTTCGGTGTGCGGATCCCAATCCATCGGTTCCGTGACAATGTGGCGACGGAGTCGAGCGAGCACCTGACCGGAGGACGTCTGGCAACCGCCGTGCTGCTCAGATGATATTGCAACCGGCGATCACTACGATCATTCCGATAGTCGCAAGGCTCAGAAGGAGTTTAGCGAGTTCCTCAACTTCAATCGCAGTGCGCCGGTGGAACTGGTTCTGTAAGGAAGGCGCTCAGCCTTTCCTGGTATTTTCTTGCGACCTGGGCATACGGTTTTGTGAATGCCGGCTAAGCGAGTAAGGGTCAGAATAACAAAGGCATGACGTGTCCCGCGTGCATGCGACCTTCCATACAGCGCTTGAGGGATCTTCTTTGTCGGAGAAGCAGAGACGCTGGTTCGCAATCTACATTGATCCGCCATTCGCTCGTTCATTGTGCCAATCTCTGGTCTTCGACCGTTTCTGCACTTTCGAAAGAACGGAAAAGAGGGCGGAAAGTGTGAATTCGCTGCAAGAGCAAGCCAGCGATGCCGCGGAGTTGAAAGCCGACATCCAGATGCCCTCGAAGCTGGATCTCGTTCTGCGCTGCCGCAGGTCTGGACTGACGCCGAACTGTTGTTGACCCCACATGATTTGTCAAAGACATGTTGGTATGGCCGCTACCAAGGTTGTTGTCTGGCCGACAGGAAGGCAAATGATCACTCTTCCCCTCGTCTGGCTCGTAAGTGTTCTGTCGACAATCGCAGCTTTCGCATTGGCGCAAGATACCCGCACGCCCTTTGCAGCGCGCCTTTTCCTGTGCGGTTTTCTTTTGACCTTGGCGACCATCGGCTTGCTTCTCGGGTTCCGACTTTCATTTCAGGCACCCTGGGCCGCCTGGGTTCAGCCGTTGGTGGCCGTGATGGTTGCACCATCGGCCTATCTCGGTTTCTCGGCTCTCACCCAGGACCTGGGGTCGAACTGGCGCAAGAGGGTCCTTTTGAGTGGGGCGCCGGTCGCCTTCGCGCAATTGGCGATACTGGCAAACCTCCCGATCTCGGCAGACATGTTTGTCCTTGGGATCAACAGCATCTACCTGGTTTTGATTGCCCGCCTTCTACGCCGCCAAGCAGATGATTTCGTCCATGTCGCGCCGCACGCCTTGATAATCGTGCGGTCGGCGATCAAGGCGGCCATTGTCCTGCTTGGCATGATGGTGGCGACGGATCTTTCGATTGTCGCCGCCAGCCTGTTCGCGGGCGATGCCTATATCCTGACATTTCTGACCGGGGTGTCAGGTGTGTTCACGGCATTCGTCTTTGTCGTCGCTCTCATCGGTGCGCCGATGTTGCTTCAGGCCACAAAGAGCGACGCAACCAAAGTCGAGGGACCGACCGACACCGATCGCGCGACACGGGCTGTGCTTGATGCGCTGATGAACGACACGCACCTCTACACGGACAGCAACCTGACGCTTGCGCGGGTCGCACGCCGATTATCCGTTCCTGTGCGGGATGTCTCCAACGCCATAAACAGAACGACGAGCGAGAATTTCTCTCGCTATATCAACGGCTTTCGCATACGCCACGCCCAAGAGGCCCTGCGCAAGACCGAGTTGTCCATCACCGAGGTGATGTTTGAAGCGGGCTTTGTCAGCAAATCGAGCTTCAACACGGAATTTCGCCGGGTGACCGGGCAAACTCCGTCTCAATTTCGCGCCAAAAATGCCGCCACCTGACGGACACAGATAAAGCGCCATGATGGCAAATGGTCGCGGCAAGCCTAAAGCGCGACGGCAAGCGACCAAAATGCAAGGTGGGTGGCAACATGGGCAACCATCGCGTGTTCAAGGCCGCGTCGCCAGAACAGCCAGCCGAAAGCCAGCCCGAGCAACGCATTGAGCCCGACAGTGCGCAAAACCACAATCGGAGTAAGTGGCGTGAGCGCTGCCATCGCTGGCAGGTGACCCGCTCCGAACAGGATCGCGGATAAGAAAACGACGCCGAGGTAGAGCCCGGGCGGGCGCGTCGTCCACACTTGTGCGCCGACCCAGACAAGGAACGTCATCAGGCCGTATCGAAGCATGAGCTCTTCGGTAATTCCACCGTAGCTGATCGCCATGATCGCCGTGCCTATGTCCGGAAGGCTCGCGACCGAGGGGAGCCCGATCCAGGGCGCGAACACTCTGTCGAGCACGACGACGACCGCACCTGTGCCGAAGCCGAGAAGCGCTGCGAGGGCCAGGCTGGACACATGCATCACGGGCGGCAGGTCGCCCCGCAAACGGGCGGTTACCCAAGACCGAAGTCCAACACGTTCACCAAGGGCCACGCCTGCTCCGATCCCGGCGACCAGAAGGATAAATGGCTGCACCACGATCAGCGCCCGCAAAACCTGGTCAGACACATCGGGGAGACTACCGAGTTCGCGCAGCGCGTCGATGTCCTGGCCGAGGGAGAGCGCAACCAACCCGAGACTTCCAAGAAACAACCAGACGAAGAATGGGACAAAGAAGCGGGCAGATTGAGCGCGCATGGCGGGTCCTTTTCACTTTCTTGATCTATCACCCCGTCCCCGCCCAAGGGCGGTTCAGCGACGAAGGCGGAAAGAAGCATGTCGATGATCGCCTTCCGAGGTCATGCAACGCCGAAACCGTGATCTTCTGGTCATGACCCCTGAGCCCGAATCTCAGAGCAGGCGATCCGGCTTGTCGCGGCACCAAATATGTCGGCTATGATGGAGCTTCCCGGATTGAGAACGAAACCGTGACTTTCACTCAATCCTGTCTGAATGATGATGTCCGCGTCAGGATCATCCGGCTGGGCGCTGATGCGATACATATCGCTCACAACGTCATCGCCAGCCGCCAGCGCTCCGGCGACCCGCAGCGGATTGCAGGATCAGACGAATTGGATGGGTTTCGTTGGTAGAGATGCCTTCGCCTCCAAAATCGCCCGCGACGAAACGGATGGGGACAGTCAGGCAATCGTGACTATCATCGCTCTTCAGGATCACGGTGCCGCTTCCCGTGACACCCCTCAGCTGTAGCAGCGTCGCCACGCGCGGGGCATCGATGTAGGCAACCCCGGAGGCCCCGGCAGGTATGTGTTGCCCTGCTTCCGTCTGAACGGCAGCGCTCATGGGCCAGTTGGTTTGCTGATCTGCCTCCTGGGCGCTTGCTCCGAAGCGACGTAAGAAGCAGTGCGACCGGGGCGGTCAGAAGAAGAGTGGAGGATTGGAGGATCGACATGTCTGGTGTTCCTTGGTGCATGGCTGGTTGAGTTGCGCACGTGGCAGCAACGCCTTGCATATGAGGGATGGCGCCGGGCAAAGAGCCCGAATACGCGTTCCAGAACGTCCGGAATCGCAATTTCGAACCTCCGTTTGCGATACCCACTATCCGCACTGCCGGCGTTACGGATAACTCAGACAACGCATCCGCAGCGAACGGCCGGTGCGGTAAAGCGGCACTGCGGCGTCGATGCTCCGATCGGATGCTGGCTCTGGGCCGGTCGGGTCAGGGCCGCGCCTGGCCACTGCCCTCGCTCGCGCGGCACCGCCTCATGACGGACTTGGAGCCCCTGTTGCTTGATGCTCCACCGGGCACGATTGAACGCTTGCCGCCATCCGCTCTGAGGAATGTCTTGCTAAAATCAACGCACTGATCTACGTGCGTAGATCGACAACGCATCGCAGCGAACAGCCGGTGCGGTAAAGCGGCACTGCGGCGTCGATGCTCCGATCGGATGCTGGCGCTGGGCCAGTCGGGTCAGGGCCGCGCACTGGCCACTGCCCTCGCTCGCGCGGCACCGCCTCATGACGGACTTGGAGCCCCTGTTGCTTGATGCTCCACCGGGCATGATTGAACGCTTGCCGCCATCCGCTATGAGGAATGTCTTGCCAAAATCAACGCACTGATCTACTGCGATGCACATTCATGGAGATTTTATGACCCGATAATGCGGGGAGGCAAAGCGCCCTCCCGATGCAAAGCAAAACAGAACCAACGCCGCCGCTTGACCGCTGGGGGCGAACAGCTTTGCTTGATCAGGTCAAAATCAGTGTTTCGGTGCGGGCTTGTCCCGTTTTCCGACCATGAAAGATCCAAACAATGACACGGGACTATTCCAAATTCTTGCTGCCTTCGGGTTCGAGCAAGATACCAAAACGCGAACCTTCGCCTTTGGAAAGACTTGGCTGGAAGCCCTTCTTTAGCCAACAAACCGACGTTGACCCGGCCGCTGACGCACTGCCCGTTCGCGTGGTTGAAGTTCACAGAACCGGCTTGCACGTATTGGGTGAAAATCTTGATACCCTCATCCCGCCGGGGCCGGATGCGACAGTCGGTGACTGGTTGCTCTATGATCCGCAAAAGCCCTCCAATAGTAAGGTGGACGCCTCCGGAAACCCATCGCTTTGCGTCTGATGTCGTGATTCACTGCTCTTGAGGTGGCGGGGGATGATCGATGGCGAAGCAGGCGGGTTTCTGGAGCGTGGAGGATCGGCTTGCGGAGATCTCGGACGGGGGCGACCCGTTGGAGACGCTGAACGCGACCGTAGACTTCGAGATGTTTCGGCCGATCCTGGAGCGGGCGGCGGGGCACAAGCGCTCGCCGAAAGGCGGGCGGCCGGCGATGGACGTGGTCCTGAAGTTCCGGATGCTGGTCTTGCAGAGCCTGCATGGACTGTCGCTCGACGCGACCGAGAGGATGGTGCGGGATCGGCTGAGTTGGATGCGGTTCTGCGGCCTCAGCATTGCCGACCCGGTGCCGGACGCGAACACGCTCTGGGACTTCCGGGAGGCGCTGATCCGAGCGGAGGTCTTGGGCGACCTCTTCCAGCGGCTCGACCGGGCGATCAACACGGCGGGGTTCATTCCGCGCTCCGGGCAGATCGTGGATGCGAGCCTGGTGGCCGCGCCTCGGCAGCGCAACACCGAGGACGAGAAGGCCGCGATCAAGGCGGGCAAGACGGCACAGGAGATCTGGCCCGAGAAGCCCGCCAAGGCGGCGCAGAAGGATACCAGCGCCCGCTGGACGGTGAAGTATTCCAAGGCGAAGGCCCGCGCCGATGGGAGCAAGCCGGTCGACATCGCGATCCCGATTTTCGGCTACAAGTCCCATCTCGGCATCGACCGGATGCACGGGATCATCCGTCGCCAGATCGTCACGGACGCGAGCATGCATGACGGTGCGCGGCTGCGCGAAGGGTTGATCCAGACGGCCAACACCGCCCGGGACGTCTGGGCCGATAGCGCCTACCGGTCAGCCGAGAACGAGGCCTGGCTGGCGGTCCAGGGCATGAAGAGCCAGGTCCACCGCAAGAAGCCCCGCGGCCGCCCGATGCCCAAGCGGACGTCCCGCGCCAACGGCCGAAAGTCGGCGGTCCGCGCCAAGGTCGAGCACGTCTTCGCCCAGCAGAAGGACCGGATGGGACTGACGATCAGGACGATCGGTCTGGCCCGTGCGAGAGCCACGATCACGCTCTCCAACATGGCCTACAACATGATCCGCTTCAGGTGGCTCCTCGGTCGAACCGCGCCCGCCTGACACAAAGCACGGTCCCTCGGACCGTCCCAGTCGGTGACCACCTCGACCAGCCCCCGCACGGGGCACAATCCGTCAGAACTCAAGCACGGCGCGAACCCCAGACACGCTCAAAATCGGCACCGTCAACTCAGACAATGGGGTTCTCGGAGGTGTCCAGGTTTTGGAACGCAGGAGCGTGTTCGAGCGTCGTGCGCCGGGCTCAGACCGCAAACGGCAACTGATTGCTGCCAACGTGGATACGGTCTTTATCGTGTCGTCCTGCAACAAGGACTTCAACATCGCGCGGCTCGAGCGCTATGTGGCGTTGGCGTTCGAGGCAGAGGTGACGCCTGTGATCTTGCTGACCAAGGCAGACCTTTGCGACGATCCAGAAGCCTACGTTAAAGCGGCGAGCGCCATTTCAAACCGCGTTCTGGTCGAAGTGCTCAATGCCTTGAGTGAAGAGCCAATCGCCAGGTTGGCTCCATGGTGCAAGCCGGGCCAAACGATTGCCTTTCTGGGGTCGTCTGGCGTCGGGAAATCGACTCTGGTCAATGCTCTCTTTCGAGATGGTGTGGCCGATACGGCTGCCATTCGCGAAGATGACAGCAAGGGTCGCCACACGACGACGCGGCGGCAATTGCACTTTACAGCCGATGGCTGCGCGGTGCTGGACACGCCCGGCATGCGAGAGCTTCAACTCACCGATGTTGAGGCCGGCATTGCAGATGTGTTTGCTGACATCGTTGCCTTGGCGGGCCAATGTCGTTTCAGCGATTGCAGACATGACAGCGAACCCGGTTGCGCCATCCAAGGTGCATTGGCGCGCGGGGAGATTGATCCTGACCGACTTGCGCGATGGAACAAACTGGCAGCGGAGGAACGCTTTAACGCATCCACTTTGGCCGAACGCAAAGCCGCCGATAAATCACTTCAAAAGATGATCAACGCGATCCAGCAGAAGAATAGGAAATAAGACGATGATGCGTGAATACAAAACTGAAGATACCGATGCCTTGATCACAATCTGGGACAATGCCGAGCCACTTGCGCACCCCTTCTTGTCGGATGAAGTCAGAGATCAGGTGCGCAGAGATACGCGTCAACATCTATCTGCCAAATGCCGAAACATGGGTTCTGGAAAACGATGGCGTGCCCGTCGGTTTTATTGCAATGATCGGCACGGAAATTGGAGGCTTGTTCCTCGACCCCTCTGAACAAGGCAAAGGCCTGGGGCGTCAAATGGTAGACCATATCGTTGCCATCAAAGGACCGCTGACAGTCGAGGTATTCAAAGACAACAAGATCGGCCTGCCGTTCTACGAGCGATATGGCTTTGTTGTAATCGGCGAAGGCGTGTTTGACGCCAGCGGCGACGAAACCTTCAAGATGGCTATGCCCGCTTCGTAAAGTTGCTGGGAGGCGCTGATCATCAGCGCCTCCCATCATCGGTGCTCGCCGCAAGGAGACGTTCGTTTGCGTTTCGTAAATAGAAGCTAAATCCCGCACTGCGGACAGTCGTTTCTCGAAAATGCTGCTCGATGCGCCAATGGCCGGTTTGGTGACGCTGCCCTGCGGCATCAGGCCAACGGATTAAAGTCCGTAAAGGGCCGTCCCTGTCGCTCCTGGCGCCACGCGAAAAAGAAGAGCCGTTGCGGCGCCGCAGGTTTTCTGAGAACCGGAAGCGGACTTGGACGGGGGCGTGCAGCAGAGGAGAAGGCTTGACCGCAGATTTATCGTTTTTCAGTCTCCACAAAGAAACGTCTTGTAAACTCGTCGCGATAAGCGCAACCATCCCGTGACTGTCTGACCACGCGCGTTTCAGCGTGACCAGCGGCCGGCTTCTTTGAGAGGAGTTCAAGGTCGTGAAGATGGATCGTCTCTACATACTGACAGGTTTTCTCTGGCTGATCGCAGGAATGACCTTCGGGATCTACCTCGGCATCACGGATCAATTGCAGTTCGCCAACTCGCATGCGCACGCAAATCTGCTCGGTTTCGTGATCTCGGTGCTGTTCGGCCTCATCTACCGGGCTTGGCCGGTGCTGATGACAAGCAGGCTGGCCCTGCCGCAATTCGCGCTCTTCGAGGTCGGATCGCTGGTCCTCGTGGCAGGCAAATACGACATCGACGGTGGAGGCGGTGGCATGCTGGCGCCCCCGGATCGCTCCTTGTCGTGCTGGGCACACTCGTCATGTTCTGGATGTTCGCAACGGCGACGGCAGATGCCGGGATGGCCCCGAAGAGAGAGTGGTCTGATGCCAACGCGGGTTCAGGATCACTACGGCGCCGATCGCATCGTGGAACGTATTCTCGCCGCCGCTGAGCACTCTACCAAGGACGCCATATCGCTCCCGGCGGACAGGCTGTTTCCCTACGACCAACTGCATGGACGGGAATTGCTGGCAACACGGGATCACGCGGCCATGATGAACCCGGCGAGTGATACTCATCTGCTTGACCTGGGGTCCGGCATCGGAGGACCGGCGCGTTATTTCGCCAGCGTTTTCGGATGCCGGGTGACAGGCATCGACCTGACGCCGCAATTCGTGGCAGCGGCGACCGAGCTGACGCGGCTGACCGGGCTTGCCGGGACGGTGGACTTCGTCGAGGGCGACGTGGCGAAACTGCCCTTCCAGTCGGGCACCTTCGACCATGCCTACTGCTTCTATGTGGGCATGAACCTGGCCGACAAGCCGGCGGTCATGCGCGAATGCTCCCGGGTGCTGAAACCCGGTGGCAGCCTCCTTTGGACGGAAGTCACGTCGAAGGCAGGCGAGCCGCACTATCCGCTGCCATGGGCGGTGGACGCGCCGAGCAGCCATGTCGGCGCCAGCGACATGCTGGCCGATCAACTCCGCGAAGCAGGTTTCGATCTTGTTTCAATCGATGACGAGACCGATGCGCACGTGGAACTCGCCCACCGAATGAAGACCAGCGGCAGCAAGCCGACGGAGGCTCACCTTCAAGCCAACGAGGTGGTCCTCGGTGCTGGTTTCGTGGAACGCCGGATGAACTACATCCGAAGCCTGTCCGAAGGCGCGCTCGCGAGCACGGTTATCTACGGGCGCAAGGCCGGCAAGTCGGCCGGTCACTGAGCTTTGCCGGTTTGGGGGCAGGAAGAAACGCCCAGCCAGGCCCGGATCTCCTGAGGCGTTTTTCATCCGCAGAAAGGTGGAAAAGCCCGAAGGGCCTGAGTTCGTCTTGGCCTCGGCCTGCAACCGCAGCGAATGGCCGGTCTGGCGAAGCGGCGCGCAGCGGGTTACCAGATGGGGAAGGTCCGGAATGGGCCGTCCGTGAATGCAGCGGGCTTCCCTTGCTTGGCGCTGGAGCGGTCTTTCGCCGCGGTTCGCTCACATGATCAGAGTTGCATGTTCAGTGAGGCATTCCTGCCTCGGACAGGCGGGAAAGCCAGCGTTCGATCACGGCAGGTGGTGTCGACTGTGCACGCTGTGCCGTGGATTCCATCTCGAAGTTCCAGTGTGGGTTCGCGCTCAAAAACGAACCAAGAGCCGCACGCGCCATGTCGCCACGGCCAAGCTCAAGCGCGGCAACGGCATGTAGTTTCCTCATGTCATCAGTCTGCCCCGGCGATGCCATCAGCGACCAAGCGCCTTGTCCGGCTCCCCATGCGCCAATGCGCCCTGGCTATCTGATACTGTAGGTAGTTGTTCCCGGCCGGGTTGATCCGCCTGGCGAGGGAGATCAGTTCGAGGGCCCTTGCCGTGTTCCCGATATCGAGGTTCGGCGTGATCTGCGCCACGAGGACCATGATCGAAGACGGGTTGAGCATGGTCGCGCGTTCGAGCGCCAGAATGGCGCCCGCGGTCTGTCCCTTGTCCGCCAGTGTCTTTCCAAGAGCGAAATGCACCAAGTAATTGTCCGGCGCGAGGGCGAGTGCCCTGGCAACGAGATCCTCGGCCCGCGCGCTGGCAGCCTCGACGTCCCGGGTGAGCCACCCGCTGTCGATCCCGGTCCGAAGCGCGAGCGCCTGGCCGAAATACCCCCAAGCCAAGATCCAGGATAGCGTTCGAGCGCTTTGTCCTGTTCACGGATGTTCCTGTGAAAGGCCGCTGCCGACGGATCGCGGAGCATCCGGCTGCGCGCGGCGTTCTCTTATGAGCCTCGCGGATAGATCACCCCGGTCGATCCGCGCTTCGGCAATTTCGATGAGCTTGACGCCCACCGCGCTGGCAACCTGCCGTCCGATGCTGCGCGACAGCGCCAGAAGCTCTCCGAGATCGAAGTCGAACTCGTCGACCCAGATACATGACATGTCGCGGGCCGACTATCAGCCTGATGCTCAGGCGCCCCAGCGTCCCGTCACTCAGAACGGTGCCGGTCACGAGGTATTCGGATCTTGGACAGAAATTGGCCGAGACATCTCTTCCTTCGGCCGATGGTCCCAAACCCGTCGGGTGGTGCAGGACCGTCATCTCAGGATATCGCGCCAGTTCGGAGACGATCGCTTCTCCCAGCACGTTCGGCAGACCGGGTGGCGCCAAACCGGTGATGCCCAGATCGTCAAACCGGAGGACCTCGATGGTGGGAGCCCAAGCATCGGGCGCGGGACCTGCCGACAGGCTCGGGGATGCGCCGGTTCTCGCCGGTCCGCGGACAGGTGGCGCTTGTCCGGGGCGGCATGACCAGCCGGTAGCCCTGACGAGGCACGGTCTCGACGATCCGCTTGTCCCTGTCCGAGAGGGCCCGGCGTATGTCGGCGATGCAGTGCGCGATGCTGTAGACGAAGACGGCCTTCACATCCCAAGCGGCCTCCGCCAGCGCGCTGCGGCCAACGATGTCGCCTTGTTGGCGCATCGAGCACCGCCAACACCTCGCGCGAGCGGAAACGCAGGGCGATCTCCTGTCCGGAATGATCGTGAAGGCGCCTCGTCTCGACATCGAACACGGCTGCGGCCAGGTCGATTTCAGAAGATTTCAGGAAGTTTCGTTTGAAAAACCGCACGGCAGACGCCTCCATGGAGAGGATATCACATTTCGGTCGCGAGGGCCGAACCTCATTGTCGTCAGGAGCAGTGACAAGAAGGAATATTCACAATGCTGAACGCGATCTTCAAAGTGACCACCGCGGTTGGAACGATAGCGCTGGACCATGGGGCCGGCGCCTCGGCCCATTCCCTGGATGCCATGCTGAAGGACCTCGATCCTGCGACGCTTGGCGAGGTCGATTTGCCACGTCCTGCAACGCCGAAGCACAGCCGCATTTCGACGTCGGGCTGCTGCTCCTGCATCACATGATGTATCGCCAATCTGCCAGCGCCTTCGAAGCCGCGGCGGAGGCCGACGGCGATTGCGCAATGGCGCAATGGGGCATCGCTATGACCAAGTTTCACCCGCTCTGGCCCGGCGGGCCGACGCCGGAAGAAACGGCGGCGGGCAGCCGCCGCGCGCCGGTTGCACAGATGGACGCGGGCACGCGCGCGAGGCGGCCTATGTCGAGGCGGTGCAAGCGTTCTATGCCGGCGAGGACCAGACCTTTCGCGAACGGCTGGCAGCCTGGGCCGAGGAAGCAGCGCGAGTCGACGCGGCCTTTCCCGGACGATCTCGGACGCCGCGGCTTTCGACGCGCTGGCGCAACTGACCGTGGCCCCCCGCGGCCCCGATGCGGTGCCCGTACTGCAGGATGCCGGTCCGCGGATGGACGCCTTGCGGGCGCAGGCACCGCAGCATCCCGGCGGCTATCACTACGCGATTCACGCCTACGACCATCCGGCCCTGGCCGAGCTCGGGCTGGAAATCGCGCGTGGATACGATGGTATTGCCCCCGAAGTGCCCCACGCATTGCACATGCCATCACATATCTTCACGCGTCTTGGTCTTTGGGACGAATCGGCGGCTTGGAACGCGCGCAGCGCGGCGGCCGTGTTGGCTCA
>CAVRIG010000021.1:0-301175 GCA_963721175.1 uncultured Alphaproteobacteria bacterium
GCACCAGGATGATGCTCAGATAGACGAGTGGCTCGATCTGCAGCCCCTTGCGCACCCAGATGAAGTGGATCGCCCCCAAAATTGCGACGACGTAAGTCGCCCTGTGCAAGACCCGCCAATTGGCCCCGAGTCGACGCACGGCGAGATTATTGGAGGTAATAGCCAGCGGAACCATCAGGACGAATGCCGTCATGCCACGGTGATATACGGGCGCTTGACGATATCGGCCCAGATCTGGCTCCGGATCTGCACGTCGAGCACCAGCCAGACCAGCAGATGCAGCGAGACATAGAAGAAGGCCGGCCAGCCCCATCATCCGCCGGAACTTGATCAGGTTGACCCCAGATGCCGCCGCAGCGGCGTGATCGCGAGACCTGCCACGAGGAATTGCAGCGCGAGTTCACCCAGCTCGTGTTCGAGCGCCTTGATCGGTTCCACCCCGAGGCCGCCGGTCGGACCCAGGTAGAAGAACCAGACCGGCGGCAGCGCACACAGTATATATAGGGGCCATGCTGGGACCCGGCGCGCAGAAGCTGTTGAGGGGGCCGATCGGCATCCATCAGAAGTTCTCGCTCAGGTCCATGCCGGCATAGAGGTCCGCCACCTCTTCGGCATAGCCGTTGAACATCAGCGTCGGCTGCGTCGGCGAACAGGCCGCCGCCGATGCGGCGCTCCGTGGCCTGGCTCCAGCGCGGATGATCGACTTCCGGGTTCACGTTGGCGTAAAAGCCATATTCGTTCGGACCGGCCATGTTCCAGAGTGTCGCGGCTCCGTGTCGGTCAGTTTGATCCGCACGATGGATTTGATCGACTTGAAGCCGTATTTCCACGGCACCACCAGCCGCAGCGGCGCGCCGTTCTGGTTCGGGATCGGCTTGCCATACATCCCGACGCCATGAGCGTCAGCGGGTGCATCGCCTCGTCCATCCGCAGACCTTCCACATAGGGCCATCGAGAACCGGCTAGCGTTGGCCCGGCATCTGTCCGGGCCGCAGGCGGTCTTGAAGCGCACGAATTTCGCGCACCGTTCTGCACGCCCGCCATTTCATCAGGTCACCCAGCGGGAACCCGACCCAGGGAATGACCATCGACCAGGCCTCGACGCAACGAGGCGGTAGATACGTTCTTCGAGCCGTGCGGCTCATGATATCTTCGAGTCATATTCGCCGGGTCTGTCGACATTCCGGAGACTTGACCGTCCAGGGTCGGGTGACAAGTCCTGCGCAGTTGCGAAGGGATCATCCTTGCCGGTGCCGAATTCGTAGAAATTGTTGTAGGTGGTGATGTCTTCCCAGCTGTTGGGTTCGAGTGTCTCGGCGCGCAGCCCTCCGCCCGTCAGGCCGACCACGCCCGCGGCTCCGGAGCACGGATAGGACACCACGGCAATTCAGATACATCCGCCTCGGGTGTCACGTCTCTATCGGCCAGATTGTTCTTCCAACGGTTGGCCATTTCACTCTCTCCGGTCACTTTCTCTATCTCAGCCGAAACATCGGCAGCGTCTGACATCGTCAGCGATGCCGCGCAGTATCGGATCAGTAACATTCTGCTTTGGTTCCGACCGCATCACTATCAAGTCATATCACGTGGAGTTGACCCAAAGACCGGGATTTTTCCATTTTATTTCAGGTAGTTGGAATTCTTCCGCCGATCGGCGCACATCATGATCCAGCGGACGAGAACGCACGTAGATGGTGTATCGACCGACCGGTCGGCAACGAAAAACAGGAGAGACACCATGCTACGCACCACGATCCTTGCACTCGCGACCACCGCCATGATGGCCGGCGCTGCACTTGCCCAGGCGTCCAAGGATATCGTCGAGACTGCAACGGAAGCAGGTACGTTCGAAACGCTTCTTGCCGCGGCAACTGCGGCGGACCTTGCGGACGATCTGAAAGGCGACGGCCCCTTCACGGTTTTCGCGCCCACGGATGAGGCTTTCGCGGCTCTGCCCGAAGGCACCGTCGAGAACCTTCTGAAGCCCGAGAACAAGGACCAGTTGATTTCGATCCTGACCTATCACGTCGTGCCCGGCAAGGTCATGTCCACCGATTTGACGGACGGCATGACGGCGGAAACGCTCCAGGGCGGCGAACTTACCGTCGACCTCGACAACGGCGTCATGATCAACGATGCGACCGTCACCACGGCCGATGTCGAAACATCGAACGGCGTGATCCACATCGTCGACAAGGTGATCCTGCCGGCGAGCTGAGATCCGTCCTGACTTGAAATGCGCGGCGGCCCCGAAACGGGCCGCCGCTTTCATTTGAACGCCTGACATTGCTGTCGCTCCGCAGCAGGTAATTGCGAAACTTCTAGTCCGGGTTCAGCGGTTTATCCTTTTCGCTCTGAAACTATCCACTTCGCCCTTTCGTGACTGGAGATGGCCTCCGTTGAGGGGTCAGGATAAACAGGAAAGGAATTCCTCATGCTGCGCTACAAATCCATCGCGGTGGCCGTTGCCGTCGTCATTGCTGCACCGTCGCTTGCCCATGCGTCATCGGTCAGGATCAGTCCGGACGAGAGCACCAGCAAGGATGCTTTCGTCTATGCCTTCGAAATTCCAGGCACGCTTGGCATACCCGGATCTCCCAACATGCTGAATTTCGACACCGAGAATATTCCCGCCACCGCAGCAGTTCCTTTCGGCGCAACCTTGGGAGTTGCCGAGACCATACCCTTCCGAAACAACCCCTTAATCCCAATGAACCCATCCGCGAACACACCACCCGTTCCCTCCTGGAATTCGACGTCAGCGGCCTGATGGGAAAGGCGGCCAACATCGCCAACGCCACCTTCCGGATTACCGGTATCGGCAATCTCTTCCCCTTCGATCCGCCAAGCGCCAGCACGCCGATCCAAGTGAACCTGAAGCCGGTTCTTGAAGCTTGGGACGAACAAGCCGTGACCTGGGACACACGTCCCGCAGTTGGAGGAATTGCTGCCAGCTACATGATGACGGACGGGTTCGAGACATTGTCATTCGAAATCACCGACCTTGTCCGCGGATGGGCAGATGGGTCGTTGCTCAACTTCGGCCTCGAACTTTCGCAAGACGGGATCGTTACCACACCGCCCAACACAGTCGGCGGTCGGGATCGGTTTGCCGTCGGCCTGTTTGCGTCTTCCGCAAACACCGATTTCGCAAGACCTTCTTTGGAAATCGATGTCGTCCCGCTCCCGGCAACGGCCTGGATGCTGATCGCAGGCCTGGGCGGTTTTGGCGCTCTTCGCCGCTTCGGCGCCCGCCGCGCCTGATTGCAAACGAAAAGACCACGCCGCATATCTCGGCGTGGTCTTCGATCATGGAATGCCCGTGGCCCGCGAGGTTAGTGAAGAACCGCGTCGTCCGGCTTGGGCCGGTTGGACGAGGCCAGCCGGTCGCCGATGAGCAGACCTTCGGAACCCGCAGACACGTGCAGCGTGTCGCCGTCCCTGACGTCGCCCGCCAGCAGCATCTCGGCCAGCGGATCCTGCAAGCGTCGCTCTGGATGACCCGCTTCAGCGGCCGCGCCCCGAAGACCGGGTCGTAGCCCTCGTCGGCCAGCCACTTGCGCGCGCCCTCGTCGAGGTCGAGCGTGATCTTCCGCGCCGCAAGCCGCTTGAGCAGACGCCCAAGCTGGATCTCCACGATGCCGCCCATGTCCTCACGGGTCAGCCGGTCGAAGATGATCGTCTCGTCCAGCCGGTTGAGGAATTCAGGCCGGAAATGCGCCCGCACCGCGTCCATCACGTCCCGCTGCGCCGCGACGGATCCGCACCATCCGGAAGCTGGCTCAGCGCCTGCGAGCCAAGGTTCGACGTCAGCACGATCAGCGTCTGCTTGAAGTCGACCGTCCGGCCCTGCCCGTCGGTCAGCACGCCGTCGTCCAGCACCTGCAGCAGCACGTTGAAGACATCCGGGTGCGCCTTTTCGACCTCGTCGAACAGCAGGACCTGGTAGGGCCGGCGCCGAACCGCTTCGGTCAGCACACCGCCTTCGTCGTAGCCGACATAGCCCGGGGGCGCGCCGATCAGCCGGGCCACCGAATGCTTCTCCATGAACTCCGACATGTCGATGCGCACCATCGCGCTGTCGTCGTCGAACAGGAACTCCGCCACCGCCTTCGTCAGCTCCGTCTTGCCGACGCCCGTCGGGCCCGAGGAACAGGAACGACCCCAGCGGCCGGTTCTCGTCGTTCAGCCCGGCGCGCGCACGGCGCACGGCATTGGCCACGGCCCTGACGGCCGTGTTCTGGCCGATGACGCGCTTGTGCAGCCCGTCTTCCATCCGCAGGAGCTTCTCGCGCTCGCCTTCCAGCATCTTCGACATCGGGATGCCGGTCCAACGCTCGACGACGGCCGCGATCTGCTCTGGCCGCACGGCTTCCTCGACCATCACGCCGTCGCGTTCGGCCTCCTCGGCTTGGCCCAGTTCCTTCTCGAGCTGCGGGATGACGCCGTAGCTGAGCTCACCCGCCTTGGCGAGGTCGCCGTTACGCTTGGCGATGTCCAGATCCGCCCGCGCCCGGTCGAGCTGCTCCTTGAGCTCGCGCGCAGACGCCAGCCGGTCGCGTTCGGCCTGCCACTTGCGCCGTCATCTCTGCGGATTGCTCCTGCAGGTCCGACAGCTCCTTCTCCAGCTTCTCCAGCCGGTCCTTCGACGCCTGGTCATCCTCAAGCTTCAGCGCCTCGACCTCGATCTGCATCTGCAGGATCTGCCGGTCCAGCGCATCGAGTTCCTCGGGCTTCGAAATCGACTTCCATCCGCAGGCGGGAGGCCGCCTCGTCCATAAGGTCGATCGCCTTGTCCGGCAGGAACCGGTCGGTGATGTAGCGGTGCGACAGCGTCGCTGCCGCCACAAGCGCGGAGTCGGCGATCCGCACGCCGTGGTGCAACTCGTACTTTTCCTTGATGCCGCGCAGGATGGAGATCGTGTCCTCCACCGTCGGCTCCAGCACCATCAGCGGCTGGAACCGGCGCGCCAGCGCCGCGTCCTTCTCGACGTGCTTGCGGTATTCGTCGAGCGTCGTGGCGCCCACGCAGTGCAATTCACCGCGCGCCAGCGCCGGCTTGAGCAGGTTCGACGCGTCCATCGCGCCATCCGCCTTGCCCGCGCCCACCAGCGTATGCATCTCGTCGATGAAGAGGATGATCTCACCCGCAGCCGACGTCACCTCGGTCAGCACGGCCTTCAGCCGCTCCTCGAACTCGCCGCGATACTTCGCGCCCGCGATCAGCGCGCCCATGTCGAGCGCCAGCAGGCGCTTGTTGCGCAGGCTCTCCGGCACATCGCCGTCAATGATCCGCAGCGCCAAGCCCTCGGCGATGGCGGTTTTGCCGACGCCGGGCTCACCGATCAGCACCGGGTTGTTCTTCGTCCGGCGCGACAGGATCTGCATCGCGCGACGGATCTCGTCGTCGCGCCCGATGATCGGGTCGATCTTGCCCTCGCGGCGCCCGCTCCGTCAGGTCCATTGCGTATTTCTTCAGCGCATCATATCCTTCCTCGGCGCTCGCAGTGTCCGCCGTCCGGCCCTTGCGGATGTCGTTGATCGCCGAATTCAGCGCCTGCGCGTTCACCTTGCCCGCCTCGAGCGCGTCCCTTGCGCCAGACTTCACCATGGCCAGAGCAGTCAGGATCCGTTCGACCGGAACGAAGCTGTCCCCGGCCTTCTTGGCGACCGCTTCCGCCTCGGCCAGTACCTTCGCGGTTTTCTGGTCCAGATAGACCTGCGCGCCGTCGCCGGTCACGCTTGGGCTGTTTCGCCAGTTCCTGCTCGACATACTGCGCAACGCGGCCCGGATCCCCTCCCGCGCGCGAAATCAGGTTGGCCGCAAGCCCCTGATCGTCGTCCAGCAATGCCTTGAGAATGTGCTCGGGTACCAACCTCTGGTGGCTTTCCCGTGTGGCGATCGTCTGCGCGGCTTGCACGAACCCGCGCGACCGCTCCGTGAACTTTGTCAAGTCCATGGCTGTCTCCTTCCCATAAAGCGCTTCCCGACGCTCCCGCCCGCATCGTGCAGCACAGAAGCAATGAAGCCTCGAAAGTTGATTTGGGCGCATCCGACGCAGGGTTCAAGTCTGTCGTGGCCCGCATTTCGTGAAAGGCCCTCAGAAACAGCGCGAAGGATAACGCCACAGGCGCAGCTTCGACACTCGCGGAAGGCGCGCTCCGAAGCCACAAATGTGTGGACAGTCCGCATCGGGCGACTTACGGACGCTGGCGGCATAGTGGGGTTCCAGCATGGCAGATGACCGTTTGATCGTGGCCTTGGATGTGCCGAACGCCGTTGCGGGCCTGGATCTTGCAACGCGGCTGGGCGACGCAGTGTCCTTCTACAAGATCGGGCTCGGGATGCTCACCGGCGGCGGGCTGGCACTTGCCAACGAACTCAAGCAGGATCACGGCAAGCGCATCTTCCTCGACATGAAGCTCTTCGACATCGGCGCCACGGTCGAAGCCGCCGTGCGCGGACTGGCGCAGTTCGACCTCGATTTCCTGACCGTTCACGGCGACCCGCATGTCGTGCGCGCCGCCATGCAGGGCGCCGCCGGATCGAAGACCAAGATTCTCGCTGTCACAATTCTCACCTCGCTCGATCGCGATGACATGGACGCCTGCCTGATCCGGGAGGGCGACCTGCCCGACATTGTCGCGGAACGTGCGGGCCGCGCGCTCGAGGCCGGAGCCGACGGTGTCATCGCGTCGCCCCTCGAAGCCGACATGCTGCGTGCCATGCCCGAAGCGCGGGGCCGCCTGATCGTCACGCCCGGCGTGCGCCCCGCCGGGTCATCCCATGAAGATCAGAAACGCGTCGATGACGCCCTCTGACGCCATTGCCAACGGGGCGGATCACATCGTTGTCGGACGCCCGGTGTGGCAGGCCGCCGATCCCGCGAAGGTGGCTCGCGAGATCGTGGCAACGCTGAAATAACGGGCGCACGCGACAGACACTGTGTGATATTTGGCACAGCCGGGTATAGATACCCGGGGTCAGGTTTTCCGGACTAGGTGCGTGCAAGAAATCCCGTTAGCCTAGAAATATCAGGTGATACTCCCCGACGAGCCGGTTCTTCCTGAGGTTCGTCACCTCCCCCCGCTTAGGTCAGCGGGGGGTCTTTCTGACGGGGTGTGAAACGACTCCAGCCAAGTAATCGATCAGCCGGTCCTTGAACTGTGGCACGGCTTTCGGATGCGCGATGAACTCCGACGTCGTGAACATGTCCCAGCCCTCCCCTTCCGACCCAAATCGAACCGCCTGGGCATCCTCCGCGGACAACGCACCCGCAAAGAACCAGACGGTCCGGCCGATGGAGTTCGTATATGCCCGACCCCACCGGATCTGGGCCTGCGGAACGACGAGCCCGAATTCTTCCCTGGTCTCGCGCACGGCGCATTCCAGGGGTGTTTCACCAAATTCTCGACCGCCCCCCGGCAAGTCCCAGAACCCGGGCCACAGCAGGCCGGGGCGATCGTCACGCTGAAGGACCAGCAGTCGCGCGCCGAGAAACAGGGCCAGTTTCGCCCCCATGAAGTCGTGATCCCGGCGAACCATGTTCTTTGCCTGCAGAAACTCGTAGATTGCCCGTAAAGTGATTGTGTACCACGCTGACCAGACCTGCCATGCCCAGTCTTTGCCGCGATTGCATCACACCCTTCGAGACCGGCAACCGTTGCCCGAACTGCAACGGCCCGCGGGTCGTGTCAAACCCGGAACTCTTCGACTTGTCCATTGCGCACATGGACTGCGATGCGTTCTACGCGTCGGTCGAAAAGCGTGACGACCCCAGTCTGGACGGCAAGGCGGTGATCATCGGCGGCGGGCGCAGAGGGGTCGTCTCGACCGCGTGTTATGTCGCCCGCATCCGAGGCGTGAGATCCGCCATGCCGATGTTCAAGGCATTGCAACTCTGTCCCGATGCCGTGGTCATCCGCCCGCGGATGGAGGTCTACGCAGGCGTCTCCCGCCAGATCCGCGCAATGATGGAGGATCTGACGCCGGCGATCGAGCCGCTTTCGCTCGACGAGGCATTCCTGGATCTGACCGGCACGGCACGGTTGCACGGGGCACCACCCGCCGTCATGCTTGCCCGGCTTGTCCGCCGGATGCGCGACGAATTGGGGCTGACCGGTTCCATCGGGCTCAGTCACAACAAGTTCCTGGCCAAGGTTGCCTCCGATCTGGAAAAACCGCGCGGGTTTTCCGTGATCGGCGTGGCGGAGACGGCAGAATTCCTGCACGACAAGCCGGTGCGTCTGATCTGGGGCGTCGGCAATGCCGCGCAGAAATCGCTCGACCGTGCCGGAATTCGGACGTTCGCCGACCTTCTGCGCTGGGACAAGACCGATCTGATCGCGCGATTTGGCTCCATGGGCGAACGACTCTGGCATCTGGCGCGCGGTCAGGACAGGCGCCGCGTGTCGGCGCATGAACCAGTGAAGTCGATCTCCAACGAAACGACGTTTGGCGAGGATACCAGCAATGTCGACGTTCTGGACGGGCATCTCTGGCGCATGGCCGAAAAGGTCGCCGATCGGGCCAAGGCCAAGGATCTCGCAGGGCGGGTCGTGACACTGAAACTCAAGCGAGCAAATCATTCGCTGCTGTCACGCCGGGTATCGCTGCGAGAGCCGACCCAGATGGCGGACACGATCTATCGAACGGCGCGCGCGCTCTTCGAACAGGTGGGCGACCAGGGGCCATATCGTTTGCTCGGGTGCGGACTTTCTCACTTGACGCATGCCGAGCGCGCGGAACTGTCTGGCGACCTCCTCGACCCGCAAGCCTCGCAGCGGGGAGAGGCGGAACGAGCCACCGATTCCATTCGCGCCCGATTCGGATCGGATGCGATTCTCAAAGGCCGTGCGTTGCGGTGACCAGTTGCCGTCGCTCCAGAAACCCTACTGTCTGCAGCCAGCCCGCATGAGACGAGAGTTTCTTTCAAATCGTCACGATTTGCTTAACCTGCGTTTAACCAGAACGGGTGGATAACTGCCGGCGTTGCTCTGCGCGACGCAGAGCCTTCAAGACAACTCGCACAGTAAAGGGGGCAGCGCGTGCCATGTTGAAGTCCAGTTCGCGGGTCACATTGCGGGACAGGATCCTGGGCAAAAGCCTGGGCGGGCGCCGTTTCGAACAAGCCGAAACCGGAAAAAAACCGGCCAAAGGATTTTCCGAGGACGCCGTCCGTGGTCTCCAAGAGTTGCAGGCGCGCCTTCCACCCCCGGACGTGGAAACCCGCCCCGCCTACGAAAAGTCGTACCAGAATCGTGAGCGGCTGTCGGAGGAATCTGCAGCGGGCGGTGGGCTCCTCACGGACGCGGATGGCGCGAAACGCCCGCATTACTGGGGGCACCGCGAGCGGCTGCGCACCCGTTTCCTGTCGGGCGGCCACGAGGCGATGCCGGACTACGAACTTCTTGAACTGCTGCTCTTCAACGCGATCCCGCGGATCGACGTCAAGCCCCTCGCCAAACGGCTGCTGGCGGCCTTCGGCGATCTCAACGGCGTGATTGCGGCCTCCGAGCACCGGATCCTGCAGGTGGAGGGTGCCGACCGCTGGGTCTATCTCCAGTTGCGCATGGTCGAGGCATTTGCCCATCGGATGGCCCGCGCGCAGGTCATGAACCGCGAAGTCGTCTCCTCTTGGGATGCCCTGATCAGCTACTGCCGCACGGCCATGGTCCACCGCGCCACGGAGCAGTTTCGCATCCTCTTCCTCGACCGCAAGAACGTGCTGATCGCGGACGAGGCGCAGGCCCCAGGCACGGTCGATCACGTCCCCGTCTACCCACGCGAAGTGGCCAAGCGGGCGCTGGAGCTTTCCGCATCGGCGATCATCCTGGTGCACAATCACCCCTCCGGCGACCCGACGCCCAGCAGCGCCGATATCGACATGACCCAGCGGGTCATCGAAGCCTGCCGCGCCATCGATGTCACGGTCCATGACCACATCATCGTCGGCAAGAGCGGCGAGACGTCGTTCATGGCGGAAGGCTTGATGTAGGGCGCCCGCGTCTGGCCCGGGCGGTGCTCTAATCCGGATTGCCGCGCGTGTAGCTCAGACGCTGGATGTCCTGCGCTGGCCCATGCAGCCGCGCAGTGTTTCCCGGCGCGGAGACCGCCTCGGTGTCCGGAGTGAGCAGGTGACGTAGCAGCGCCAAGGGATGGGCCTTGAGCGTGAGGCGCGTGGCGACGTAATCCTCCACGACGTGCTCGCCCAGCGTCATCTCGGGCAGGAGGGCGGCGGGTTCGTCCACGATCTCCCCGTCGAGATCGCCGGCGAAGAGCGGCAGGTCGCCGCCGGGCGCGAAGGATTTCGCCTCCCACAGCGCCTCCCGGCGAGAGAGACCGAGGGACGCGAAGACATCCGCCTCCGCCAGCCGTTCGATCAACGCGGGCTCCAGCCCTGCCCGGCGCCAGACATCCCGGACCGAGCGATAGCCGTTGCCGCGCGCCTGCGGTGAGCCAGGTGGCCTCCTCCTCCGGCATCCCCTTGATCTGGCGGAAGCCCAGACGCAGCCCGAGGCCCCCCTCCCCGTCGGGCTCCATCACGTTGTCCCAGTAGCTGGCATTTACGCAGACGGGCCGCACTTGCACCCCGTGCTCGCGCGCGTCCCGCACGATCTGCGCGGGGGCATAAAAGCCCATGGGCTGCGAATTCAGCAGTGCGCAGGCGAAGATGCCCGGATGGTGCCGCTTGATCCAGGCGGAGGCATAGACCAGCAGCGCGAAACTCGCCGCGTGGCTTTCGGGAAAGCCATAGCTGCCGAACCCCTCGATCTGACTGAAACAGCGCGCGGCGAATTCCTCGTCATAGCCGTTCGCCCGCATCCCCTTCATGAACAGCCCGCGGAATTCGCTGACGTTCCCGTGCTTCTTGAAGGTCGCGAGCGACCGCCGCAGCCGGTCCGCCTGGTCGGGGGTAAAGCCCGCGCCGACGATGGCGATCTGCATCGCCTGCTCCTGGAAGAGCGGCACGCCCAGCGTTTTCGACAGCACCCGTCCCAGTTCGTCCGACGGGAAGGATACCGCCTCCTCCCCGTTGCGTCGGCGGATGTAGGGATGCACCATGTCGCCCTGGATCGGTCCGGGGCGGATGATCGCCACCTCGATCACCAGATCGTAGAAACAGCGCGGCCGCATCCGGGGCAGGAAGTTCATCTGCGCGCGGGATTCGACCTGGAAGACGCCGATGCTGTCGGCCTCGCAGAGCATGTCGTAGGTGGCCGGGTCCTCCGGCGGCAGCGTGGCGAGCGTATACCCCACCCGGTGATGCTGCGTCATCAGATCGAACGCCTTGCGGATGCAGGTCAGCATGCCGAGGGACAGCACATCGACCTTCAGGATCCCGAGCGTGTCGATATCGTCCTTGTCCCAGCAGATGACGGTGCGATCCTCCATCGTCGCGTTCTCGATCGGGACCAGCTCGTCGAGCCGCCCTTCGGTCATGATGAAGCCGCCCACATGCTGGCGAAAGGTGCCGGGGGAAGCCGTTGATCTCGTAGACCAGCTCGATGGTCTGGCGCAGGCGCGGGTCGTTGTAATCGAGCCCGATCTCGGCCATCCGCTCCGCCTCCAGCCCCTTCGTGCTGAAGAAGCCCCACAGCTGGGAGGAGAGCGCCGAAATCGTATCCTCCGTCAGGCCCATGGCGCGGCCGACCTCGCGGATGGCGCGCTTGCCCCGGTAATGCACCACCGTGGCGCAGAGGCCGGCACGTTCCCGTCCATAGCGTTGATAGATGTGCTGGATCACCTCCTCGCGCCGCTCATGTTCGAAATCCACGTCGATATCGGGCGGCTCGTCGCGCGCCTCCGACACGAAACGCTCGAAGACCATGGTGCCGATCTCCGGGGAAACCGACGTGATCCCGAGGCAGTAGCAGACCACGGAATTCGCCGCCGACCCGCGCCCCTGGCAGAGGATGTCGCGTGACCGGGCAAAGGCCACCACGTCGTGCACGGTCAGGAAATAGGGCTCGTAGCGGAGCTTGGCGATCAGGTCGAGCTCGTGGCGCAGAAGCGTCTTCACCCGCTCCGATGCGCCCGAGGGATAGCGCCACGCCAGCCCCTCATGGGCCAGACGCTCCAGCCGGGCAGAGGGGCTTTCCCCTCCGCGACCTCGCTCGGGTATTCATAGCGCAGGACGTCGAGCGTGAAGTCGAGCCGGGCCGCCAGGTCCGCCGCCCGGTCCACCGCGCCCTCGTGCGGGCCCAGCATCCGGCGCAACTCCGCCTCCGACCGCAGGCGTTGTTCTCCGTTGGCCATGGCCGCGCGGCCCAGATCATCCACGCGAACGCCTTCGCAAATCGCGGTCAGCACGTCGGCCAGGCGCCGGCGGCGGCCGTGATGCATGCGCGGCGCGGCCGAGGCCAAGGTGGGCAACCCCTCATGCGCCGCCGCCTCCGCCAGCCGGTCGAAGCGTGCCGCATCCCGCCCGTCATAGCGCGGCACCAGCAGCAGATGGAGCCGCCCCGCCGCCACCTTGCGCAGCCGCCACGCCGCCTGCTGCCAGCCGCGCCCGGGCCAGATCAGCAGCTCCAGCCCCTCGGCATGCTCCACGAGGTCCGCCAGTTGCAGATCGCATTCCCCCTTCTCCGCCCGAAGCCGTCCCTTGGAGATCAGCCGGCACAGCCGCCCCCACCCCTCCCGGTCCACCGGCAGCGCGGTGACGGGGGGCGCATCGGTGCAGCAGATCCGGGCCCCCGGAATCAGTCGCGGCGCGTTGAAGACCGGAAAGGACGCGGGCACGGGAACGAGAGCCGGAAGATGACCGGGCCGCGGCGGGCCGATTGGATCATTGCCAGCGTCCCAGTCCCGCCGTTCCTGCACCAGCCGCGCGATCACCCGCGCTTCCGTATGCGCCCGCACGATGCCGGCCACGGAATTGTCGTCGCCGATCGCCACGCCCGACAGCCCCAGCGCCGCGGCCCGGCGCATGTATTCCTCCGGATGCGACGCCCCGGTGAGGAAGGTGAAATTCGACTGGGCTGAGAGTTCGGCAAACATAGACCGGCAGTATATTCACCTTTTGTTCTCATTTGGAGTCTTTTCGCAGGATCCGGGTCGCCGCAACGCGACTGCTTGGGCATATCTCCTTAAAAGGAGATCCTGCACATGCTCAGATACACCGCCATCCCCACCGACATCGCCCGTGCCTACCAGGCGGGCAGACCCGACGTCTTCGACCATCCGCCGGAACGCGCCACTTCCGATGGCGGTGCAAATCCCTGCCGCCACTGTCTCAAGCACGTACCGGCCGGTGCAGACATGCTGATCCTGGCCCACAAGCCCTTTCCGGGCACACATGCCTACACAGAGATCGGCCCGATCTTTCTCTGCGCCGATCCCTGCACGACCGGAACCGGCGACACCGTGCCAGAGATCCTGACGACGTCGCCGGACTACCTGGTCAGGGGCTATGCGACCGACGACCGCATCGTCTATGGCACCGGCGCCGTGATCCAGGCGGAGACGTTGCCCGCCCGAAGTGCCGAGATCCTCTCACGGTCCGACGTCGCCTATCTTCACGTGCGATCCGCCCGCAACACCTGCTACCAGCTCCGGATCGACCGCGCAGGCTGACCCCTTGCTGCACGCAGTCTCCTGTCGCATAACCGCACTCAAGCCAAAGTCAGGGGACACCGCAGCCATGACCATCGACGCTCCGGAAACGAAGATCGTGAACAGCTACCGCGTGGCCTGCGACGGCGGCGAAGGCGCGCTGGGTCATCCGCGCGTCTGGCTGAGCCTGCCGCACAGCACCGGCTGGGTCGAATGCCCCTATTGCGACTGCAAATACATCCACGAGGATCATCAGGACGGCGCCCACTAGCGGTGAGCCGACGCGCCTGACACGACCTCGCGCCCGAATTCCGGCAGGGGCGCACGGCCTGCGCGGCCCGAGCGCCCACTGATCGCGTGCGGCCGAGAGGCCGTTCCGTTGGATCACGTCTGGCCCCCCGCGCGGAGCCATGGCATGAAAGCCCGGAGAACGAACCGAGGGACACGTGCCATGGCATTCGGCAAGGGACATCACCTGCATCTGATCGACGGATCGGCCTTCATCTTCCGCGCCTACCATGCCTTGCCGCCGCTCACCCGCAAGTCCGACGGGCTGCCGATCGGCGCCGTCGCGGGTTTTTGCAACATGCTCTACCGCTATGTCGAGGGCAACACCGGCCCCGATGCCCCGACTCACGTTGCAGTCATCTTCGACAAGGGCTCGCACACGTTCCGCAACGATCTGTACGATCAGTACAAGGCCAACCGGGACGAGATGCCGGAGGATTTGCGCCCGCAGATTCCACTGACCCGGACAGCGACCGAAGCCTTCAACATCGCCTGCAAGGAGCTGGAGAATTTCGAGGCCGACGACATCATCGCCACGCTCACCTGCCAGGCGCGCGGACGCGGGCGGCCAGGTCACGATCATCAGTTCCGACAAGGACCTGATGCAGCTCGTGGGCGACGGGGTTGAGATGCTGGACGCGATGAAGAACCGCATCATCGACCGCGAGGGCGTGTTCGAGAAATTCGGCGTCTACCCCGAGCGTGTGGTGGACGTCCAGGCGCTGGCCGGCGACAGTGTCGACAACGTGCCCGGCGCGCCCGGCATCGGGATCAAGACCGCGGCGCTGCTGATCAACGAATTCGGCTCGCTCGAGGACCTGCTCGACCGGGCCGCGGAGATCAAGCAGCCCAAGCGGCGCGAGACGCTGATCGACAAGCGCGCGCAGATCGAGATGTCGAAGAGGCTCGTGCAACTCGACTGCGACACGCCGCTCGACTTCACACTCGACGATCTTGAGGTGCGCGACGCCGATCCGGAGGTGTTGATGCCGTTCCTGGCGGAGATGGAGTTCCGCACGCTCACCAAGCGCATCGCCGACCAGCTGGGCATCGAACCGCCGACCATTCCCGACGCCCCCACCAAGGCCGCCGAAAGCGTGGCCGCGCCCGAGATGCCGTCCATGAAGGATTCCGTCTATAGCACGGTTTCGGACGTAGAAGCGCTGCAGGACTGGATCGCCAGGGCCTACGCGCGGGGCTGGATCGCCGTCGACACCGAAACCACCGGGCTCGACGAGATGACCGCCGACCTCGTGGGTGTCTGTCTCGCGGTCGAACCGGGAGAGGCGGCTTATGTCCCGCTCGCGCACAGGGCGCATGCGGGCGACGATCTCTTCGCCTCGGACGAACTCGCCGAGGGGCAGATGGATTTCGACACGGCGCTGGCGTTGCTGAAGCCGCTGCTGGAGGATCCGGCGGTGCTGAAGATCGCGCAGAACATGAAGTACGACGGCAAGATCTTCGCCCGGCTCGGCATCGATGTGACCCCGTTCGACGACACGATGCTGATGTCCTACGCGCTTCACGGCGGCGAGCACGGGCACGGAATGGACACGTTGGCCGAACGCTACCTCAACCATACCTGCGTGCCGATCAAGCAGCTCATCGGCTCGGGCAAGGCGCAGACCACCTTCGACAAGGTGCCGATCGAGGCGGCCACGAAATACGCGGCGGAGGATGCGGATGTCACGCTGCGCCTCTGGAAGATCTTCAAGCCGCAATTGCACGAAGCGCAGGTGACCCGGGTCTATGAGACGCTGGAACGACCCATGGTGAAGGTGCTCGCCGAGATGGAAATGGCCGGCATCCGCATCGACCGGGACGTGCTCTCCCGCATGTCCACGGCCTTCGCGCAGAAGATGGCGGGTCTGGAGGCGGAGATCCACGAGCTGGCGGGCGAAAAATTCAACGTGGGCTCTCCCGCGCAACTGGGGGAAATCCTCTTCGACAAGATGTCGCTCGACGGCGGCAAACGCGGCAAGACCGGCAAGTATGCGACCGGCGCGGACGTGCTGGAGGATCTGGCGACCGAACACGACCTGCCCGCCCGGGTGCTCGACTGGCGGCAGATGTCGAAGCTCAAATCGACCTATACCGATGCGCTGCAGGACCACGTCAATCCGGAGACGGGGCGGGTCCACACGTCATATGTGATCACCGGCGCATCGACCGGGCGGCTGGCCTCCACCGATCCAAACCTGCAGAACATACCCGTCCGGACCGAGGAAGGACGCCGCATCCGCGAGGCTTTCGTGGCACCCGAAGGGAGGCTTCTCGTGTCGCTCGACTATTCCCAGATCGAACTCAGGATCCTCGCCCATATCGCGGAGCTGCCTGCCCTGAAGGCGGCATTCAAGGACGGGCTCGACATCCATGCCATGACCGCATCGGAGATGTTCGACGTGCCATTGGACGAGATGACGCCGGAGGTGCGCCGCCGCGCGAAGGCGATCAATTTCGGCGTGATCTACGGGATTTCCGGCTTCGGCCTCGCCCGCAACCTGCGCATTCCGCGGGGCGAGGCTCAGGGCTTCATCGACCGGTATTTCGAGCGGTTTCCGGGCATCAAGGACTACATGACCGAGACCAAGGCGTTCGCCAGGGAACACGGCTACGTGCAGACGCTCTTCGGCCGCAAGATTCACACGCCGGAGATCGGCGCCAAGGGCCCGCGGGCGGGATTCGCGCAGCGCGCCGCGATCAACGCGCCGATCCAGGGGACGGCCGCCGACATCATCCGCCGCGCCATGATCCGGATGCCTGCCGCGATCTGCGGCCTGCCGGCGAAGATGCTGCTGCAGGTCCACGACGAATTGCTCTTCGAGGTGGAGGAAGGGTCCCAGGACAGGCTGATCAAGGCCGCGCGGGACATCATGGAAGGCGCTTGCGATCCGGTCGTGAAACTCGACGTGGACCTGGTGGTCGATGCAGGCACCGGCCGCAACTGGGCGGAGGCGCATTGATGATCGCGACCTGGCTTGACCTGAGGGCTTTCGCCCTCGGGCTTGGCCTGCCGCGGGTGGAGGAGACGACGGCCTGGGGCAATCCGGTGCTGAAGGCGCATGGCAAGATGTGGACCTGGTGGTCCCCCTATCTCGACGCCGCGCTCTTCAAGTGCGACCGCGACGAACGCGAGATGCTGCGGGAGGCGGATCCGGAGACGTTTCCGATCCATCCGCATTACAAGTCCCGCAATCTGATCCTTGTCGCGGCCGGTCGGATCGATGAAGGCTGGGCCGAGGCACGACTGATCCGGACTTGGCGCGAGATGTCGCCGAAGCGATTGCTAAAAGAGTGGGACGCCGGATCGACGGAAACGTGAGAAAAGGCGTCACTCCGCTGTCGTTCTGGTTCGACTGGGAGTTGGCACTTGCATCTTGCGCCTTCGACAGATGCCTCTGCGGATGTCACACGGCCCGGCGCGACTTCTCCAGACTGCGGTTCGCCGATCGAAATTTTTTGATCCAGCGCAGGCTTTCTTCCGTCGGGCGGTCACCGGGATTGTACTCGGCAGCGATCCACCCGCCATAATCCGCGGCGGCAATGGCTTCGATCAGCTTGTTGAACTGGACCTTGCCCTTGCCGGGCACGACGCGCCCCGGGGCATCGCCGACCTGCACGTGCGCCGCGCGCAGGCCGTAGCGCTGCCAGACATCGACCGCGTCGCCGTGGATGACCTGCGCGTGATAGCTGTCGAACTGCAGACGGACATTGGGTTTCTTCACCGCGTCGAGCACGCGCGCCGCGAGTGCGTAGTCGTTCAGGAAATAACCCGGCATGTCGCCCGCGTTCAGCGGTTCGATCGTCAGCGTCACCCCCTTAGGCGCCTGCCGCGACGCCCATTTCAGGTTGCCCACCATGGTGTCGAAGCAGTCCTGGCCCCGGCCGTCGCCCGCCATGACGTGCACGAGACGGACGCCCAGTGCCTGTGCATAGCGAAAGACGCGGCGCATGTCGTGCTGGAACCTCTTCTCGCCGCCGGGCCGGGCCGCCCAGCCGCGCAGGCCGCCGGTGTAATTGGGCGGCGGCGCATTGATCAGGATCATCTCGAGACCGTTGCGCCGCATCGCCGCCTGCATCTCATGTGCGCCGATGTCGTAGGGAAAGAGGACCTCCACCGCCGAAAAGCCTGCTGCCGCCGCTGCGTCGAAACGATCCAGAAAGGGAAGTTCCGACCAGAGAAGCGATATGTTCGCTGCCAGTTTCAAGAATGCGTTCCCCCCGAAAAATTACGGGCAAACGCAATGCCCGTTAAACGAGTGTAGCTGCGCCAAGCGCTCTCACAAGACGTACGTTAACTTTTTGCAAGTTCGCGACCGGCCGCGTCACCTGCGCAACAGGCTGACGGTCAGAAAGGTTCGACCCACGGCCGCAGGCTGAGTTCGTCCGACCACGCACTTCGGTGCTGGTCTATAAGGCTCATGTAGGCGCGCGCGATCGCGTCGGGGTCCAGCATCCGGTCGGTGCCGTCATCGCTGCGTTCCGCACGCTCCCGGTTCGCAATGCCCCCATCGATATTGACCCACGCCACGTGCACGCCTTGCGGATGCAGCTCCCGCGCCATGGATTGCGCGAGGCCGCGTTGCGCGAACTTGCCCATCGCGAAGGAGGCGGATTTCGCGAAACCCTTGACCCCGGCGCTGGCGCCCGTGAAGAGGATCGTTCCGCGGCACCCATGCTCCGGCGGGTTAGAGAGCATCGCCCGAGCGGCTTGCTGCCCCATCAAGAACGCACCGAACGCGGTGACCTCCATTGCCGTTCGAACGGCTTCGGGATCCAGGTCTGTGATCGGTCCCCGAACGCGGGCGGACGGGTTGTAGATCGCGACGCGGCAGTCGGTGACATCTTGGAAGAGCTGTTGCATCGCCTTCGGATCCGCCGCGTCGAGGCTCGCCGTGCGTGCACCCGTCTCGCGCACCAGATCGTCCAGCTTCTCGATATCCCGCGCCGCCAGCACCACTTCGTGACCACGTCCCGCCAGTTGCCGGGCGAGCGAGGCGGAGAGGCCACTTCCGGCGCCGATGATGATCGCTGAACTCATGGCAATTCCTCCGAGGGGATGACCGAGAAGAACTCGCCGGCGGACCAGATCCCGAACCAACCGTCACGATGCGTTCCCAGGTCGACCAGCCTGTAGAAGCTCTTGCGGTCGATCAGCGCCTCCAGACCTGCGCGAACATGGACATAGGGCGACGGCTCGCCGGTATCGGGATCGCGCTCCACCCGGATCGGATTCGCGGCGTCCGCGACCGTCCTGTCCTTCATGTTGGTCTCGAATGTCAGGATCTGGTCGCGACCTTCGCCCTCGACCTCGAAATCCACGGCGACGAAGGGCGCGTCCTCGACGGTTATGCGGACCTTCTCGACCGGCGTCACGAGATAGTAGTCGCCATCTTCCAGCTTCAGGATCGTCGAAAAAAGCCTCGCGAGCTCAAAGCGTTCGATCCGCGAACCCTCATGAAACCACGTCCCGTCCCGCGCGATGCGCATGTCCATGTCGCCGGTGAACGGGGGGTTCCAGTCTTGAACCGGCGGCAATCCGCGTGTTTTTTCGGCACGGACCGTCTCTGCCAGGCTCTCGGCCGATGGCGTCACGGTTTTTTGTGCAGTCATGGCGTTTCCACTTCCTTTACCGGACTATACTTCTATCTGAAACAGATAGGCACGGAGAAAGGGAAGTCATGAGCGACGCGGAAAACCTCGTGGCGGACATCGAGGCTTTGGGACACAAGCTGTCGGATGCCAAGGCGTCGATCACCCGGCGGTTCATCGGACAGGAACGCGTGGTGGAGCTGACCCTGACAGCACTTTTGTGCGGCGGTCACGGGCTGCTGATCGGTCTGCCGGGGCTGGGCAAGACGCGGCTTGTGGAAACGCTGTCGACCGTCATGGGTCTTGATGGCAACCGCGTTCAGTTCACGCCTGACCTGATGCCTGCGGATATTCTCGGGTCCGAGGTTCTCGAGACCGGCTCCGACGGATCCCGGGCGTTCAAGTTCATCGAAGGACCGATCTTCTGCCAACTCCTGATGGCGGACGAGATCAACCGCGCCAGCCCCCGCACGCAATCGGCGCTGCTGCAGGCCATGCAGGAAAAAACCGTGACGGTCGCCGGAGAAGACCGCCCCTTGGGTGTGCCCTTCCACGTGCTCGCGACGCAGAACCCGATCGAACAGGAAGGCACCTACCCCCTGCCCGAAGCGCAGCTCGACCGGTTTCTTCTCCAGATCGACGTGCCCTATCCGGAACGGGACGCGGAGCGGGACATCCTGATCGCGACGACCGGTGTAGAGGATGCGAAATCGACCACCGTCTTCAGTGCGTCGGAACTGCTGTCCGCACAGAGGCTTCTGCGGAGAATGCCTGTCGGCGAAAGCGTCGTGGAGCTGATCCTCGATCTGGTGCGCGCCTTCAGGCCCGGCGATCCGACGGCCTCGGACCGGGTGCGCGACACCGTGGCCTGGGGTCCGGGGCCGCGCGCCGCGCAAGCGTTCATGCTGGCCGTCCGCGCCAAGGCGTTGCTCGATGGCCGCCTGGCGCCGTCGTCCGAAGATGTCTCCAACATGGCGCAGCCGATCCTCAGCCACCGGATGGCACTCGGCTTTGCGGCACGGGCGCGCGGCGACAGCCTCTCCGAATTGATCGACAGCACCGCCCGAAACCTGACGAGGCACGAGGCCGCTGCGTGAGCGATGTAACCGCACTCCGGAGCCGGGCAGAAACCGAAGCCTCCCATTTTCCACCACTGCTGGCGCGGGCAGAACACCTTGCCGGAGCGGTCCTGCTGGGAGAGCACGGACGGCGGCGGGCCGGACTCGGTGACGATTTCTGGCAGTATCGTCCGGCGGAGCAGGGCGACAGCCGGCGGATGATCGACCACCGCCGGTCGGCGCGCGGTGACACGCAGTTCGTGCGGGAACGCGAATGGCAGATCGCGCAGTCGGTGATGCTGTGGATCGACCGCGGCGCGTCGATGCGGTTTTCAAGCGACAGCGACTTGCCGACCAAGGGAGACCGGGCCCGGCTGATCGGGCTGGCATTGGCGATCCTGCTCGCCCGCGCCGGGGAACGCGTCGGCCTCACCGGCACCGATCTGCCGCCCCGGCGCGGCAATCAGCAGATCCAGAGATTGACGCAGATGCTGACGGTCGACCTCGAGGCCGATTATGCGCCGCCGGAACATCGCGCGATGATACCGCACGCCAAGGCTGTCTTCATATCGGACTTCCTGGGCCCGCTGGACGAGGTGCGCGCGGCACTCGCCAAGGCGGCCGACCGCGGCGTGCGCGGTTGCATGTACCAGATCCTTGACCCCACCGAGGAGGCGTTTCCGTTCAAGGGCCGAACCGTATTCGAAAGCATGGGCGGCACGCTCTCGCACGAGACGCTCAAGGCCACCGACCTGCGCGGTCGCTACCTGGACCGTCTTGCCGAGCGCAAGGCGGAGTTGCGCGATCTGTGTCGGCTGGCCGGATGGCAGTTCGACACGCACCACACCGACGCCTCGGCACAGGCGGCCTTGCTCTGGCTCTACCGGGCCATGGGGGTGGCTGAATGACGGTTCTGGGCGGCATCGGTTTCACCGCGCCATGGCTGCTGCTGGGCCTCGTCGTTCTGCCGATCCTGTGGATCATCCTGCGCGCCATTCCGCCTGCGCCATTGCGGCGGCGTTTTCCGGGTGTCGCGTTGCTTCTGGGACTGACCGATGACGACACAGTTACGGACCGCACGCCATGGTGGCTGCTGCTGTTGCGGATGCTTGCCGTTGCGGCCGTCATCATCGGGCTCGCTGGTCCGATTCTGAACCCCGAAACCGACACGCAGGCAGGGGATGGGCCGTTGCTTGTCGTCGCCGATGCCAGTTGGGCCGGGGCGCCGGGATGGTCGCGCGCCCGCGATGCCGCGTTGGCGCAACTGGAAAAAGCCTCCGGCCAGGGCCGCTCCGCCGCACTTCTGGTGCTGAGCGCTCCGGAAACCCCGGTCTTTCAGGCCGCTTCCGCCGTGGCCGAACGGCTCGCCGCGCTCGAGCCCCAGCCCTGGCAGCCGAACCAGAAGATGCTCGATGCCGCGACCGATGCCATCGCCGATCTCGACGGTTTCGACACGCTGTGGATCAGTGATGGTCTGGACTATTCCGGCCATTCCGATCTGGCAGCGACCTTGGCCGCGAATGGTCGCGTCACCGCGCTGCAAGGCGGATTGCCACCGATGGGCCTGGCCCCGGCGACCTATTCCGACGGGCAGGTCAGCCTCAAGGTGCTGCGGCCGGATAGCGGTGCTGCCCGTGCCGTCACGCTGATCGCGCAGGGGACCGACCCTGCCGGCAACTCGGCCGTCCTGGCGCGGGTCCCGGCGGAGTTCGCCGATGGGGAAACCGTTGCGGAAACCGAACTGTCGCTGCCGGCCGAGATGCGGGCTCGGGTCACCCGGTTCACCATCGAAGGCCACCGGAGCGCCGGGGCGACGACGCTGGTGGACGACAACCTCCGCCGGCGCGAGGTCGCGCTGGTCGCCGGGCGGCAGGATCGCGAGGGGCTGGAGCTGCTGTCGCCGCTGCACTACCTCGAGCAGGCGCTGGAGCCCCATGTCGATCTGCTCAAGATACCCCTGTCGGATGTCCTGCCGGCCAACCCGGATGTGATCGTTCTCGCGGATGTCGCCGCGCTGACCGCGCAGGAGACGGAAGACCTGCTCGAATGGCTCGACACCGGCGGACTGCTGTTGCGGTTCGCCGGCCCGCGCGTGGCCGCAAGCGACGTCAGCCGCCAGGACGAGGATCCTCTGATGCCGGTCCGGCTCCGATCGGGCGGGCGCAGCGTGGGCGGCGCGATGAGCTGGGGCGAACCAAAGGCGCTCGCGCCCTTTTCCGAGGACTCGCCCTTTTTCGGCCTGCCGGTTCCCGACGACGTGCGCATAACCGCGCAGGTCATGGCGCAACCCGATCCGCAATTGGCCGAACGTGTGATCGCCCAGTTGACCGACGGCACGCCGCTCGTGACCCGCAAGATGGTCGGACCGGGGCAGGTCGTGCTGTTTCATGTTTCCGCCAATGCGGAATGGTCGTCGCTGCCGCTCTCGGTGCTCTTCGTCGAGATGCTGGAGCGGCTGTCTGTCGTCTCCGGCGTGAACGACCCGCAGGAATCCGAACTGGAGGGAACCGTCTGGACGGCGACTCGCGTGCTCGATGGCTTTGGCCAGTTGGCCGATGCCGGCGCTCTCCCGGGGATTCCCGGCCCCGCGCTGCTGAGCGATGCGCTGGGTCCGGACCTGCCACCGGGCGTCTACCAGTCCGACAACCGGGCACTTGCGCGCAACGTGGTAGGCCCGGATGACGCCTTGACGCCGGTCTCCTGGCCCTCCGATGTGCGCGTGATCGGGCTCGAGACGGAGCGGGAGATGCCCCTGGGCGGTATCCTCCTGGCACTCGCTCTGGCGCTGCTCATGGCCGATGTTGTCGCCTCGCTCGCCGTCTCCGGTCGGCTGACGGGGCCGCGCGCGACGACGGCCGCCGTGGCGCTCCTGGCGCTGCTGAGCGTGGCGCATGCCGCGGACGCCCAGGAACATGACACGGAATTCGCTTTGACCGCGACGTCGGAACTTGCGCTGGCGCACGTGCTCACCGGAGACGACCGCGTGGACGAGATCGCGAAGGCCGGGTTGCAGGGCCTGACGGACACGCTCTTCTTCCGCACGTCGGTCGAGCCTGCGGATCCCATGGGCGTCAATCTCGAGACGGACGAGTTGTCGTTTTTCCCGATGCTCTACTGGCCGGTCACGCCGGACCAGCCGCGCCCAAGCGAGGAGGCCTATGCCCGGCTGAACGAATACCTCCGCTCCGGCGGGCTGATCCTGTTCGACACGCGAGATGCCGATATCGCGGGTTACGGCGCCAGCAGCCCGAACGGACGCAAGCTGCAGCAGCTGGCCGCACCGCTCGATATTCCCCGGCTGGAGCCGCTGCCGGCCGACCATGTGCTGACGCGCACCTTCTACCTGTTGCAGGACTTTCCGGGTCGGTACCGTGGCCGTGACGTCTGGGTCGAGGCCGCACCTCCGGATGCGCAGTCGATTGAAGGCATGCCCTTCCGCAACCTGAACGATGGCGTGACGCCGGTGGTGATCGGCGGGAACGACTGGGCGGCGGCCTGGGCGGTGTCGAACGACGGCTCGTCCCTCCTGCCGATCGGCCGCGGCTTCTCGGGCGAGCGCCAGCGCGAACTGGCCTACCGCTTCGGCGTGAATCTCGTGATGCATGTGCTGACCGGCAACTACAAATCCGACCAGGTGCATGTGCCGGCCCTGCTCGACAGGTTGGGCCAATGATCGGATCGATCCTCTTCTCTCCCCTGCTGCCGTGGCCGGTCATTGCCGTGCTGGCAGTCGCGACGCTTGCCTTCTGTGCACTGGCGCTCTGGCGCGGTCTGTCGGGATGGGCATTGCGCGGAGTCGCGGGAATGATCGTCCTGCTCGCGCTCGCCGGACCCGTCTACCAGCAAGAAGACCGCGCCCCGCTCAGCGATATCGTCCTGCTGCTCGAGGACCGGTCGTCGAGCCAGACGCTGAAGAACCGCGCGGCGCAGACCGATGCGGCCATCGCCGATCTCACGCGGACAATCGAAGCGCGGGGCAACACGGAACTCCGCCGGATCACGGTCGAGGACGGCGAGGGCGACACCGGCACCGAATTGATGACGGCCCTCAACCAGGCGCTGGCCGAGGAGCCGCGCTCACGCGTTGCGGGCGTCATCGCGGTTTCCGACGGTCGGATCCACGATGCGGATTTCGCGCCCGACCTGCCCGCGCCGATGCACCTGCTGCAGACCGGAGAGGCCGACGACTGGGATCGCCGGCTGGTCGTCACCGGCGCGCCGGCCTTCGCGATCATCGGGGAGCCGGTGACGCTGACGCTCAGGATCGAGGATCAGGGCGCAGCACCCCAGGCTGCGCGCGCCAATCTCGAGGTCTCCATCGACGGCAGCGCGCCGCAAAGCTTCGAGGTACCGGTCGGCCAGGATCTGGAGCTGCCCGTCACCCTGCCCCATGGCGGGCGCAACGTGATAGAGTTCACCGTTCCTGAAGAGGAAGGCGAGTTGACGGTGCGCAACAACACCGCGCTCATCCAGATGAACGGCGTGCGCGACCGGCTCAGCGTTTTGCTGGTCTCCGGAGAGCCGCATCCGGGCGGCAGAACCTGGCGCAACCTGCTGAAATCCGACAGTTCCGTCGACCTGGTGCATTTCACCATCCTGCGCCCGCCGGAAAAGCAGGACGGGGTGCCGGTGGGTGAGCTTTCGCTGATCGCGTTCCCGACCCGCGAGCTCTTTCTGGAAAAGATCGACGATTTCGATCTGATCATCTTCGACCGGTACAAGCGGCGCGGCATTCTGCCGTCGATCTACCTCGAGAACGTGGCGAACTACGTGCGGGAGGGCGGCGCCGTGCTGGTCGCGGCCGGGCCGGACTTCGCGGCGGCCTCCAGCATCTTCCGCTCTCCGCTGGGTGAAATCATGCCGGCCGAACCGACTGCGCGGGTGATCGAGGAGGAGTTCCGTCCCGTCGTCACCGATTTGGGCGAGCGTCACCCCGTGACCGCGGGAATGCCCGGCCGCGGCGATTGGGGCCGCTGGTTGCGCCAGATCGAGGTCGAGCCGCGCTCCGGCCATGTGGTGATGTCCGGGGTGGAAGATCGCCCGTTGCTCGTGCTCGACCGGGTCGGGGAAGGCCGCGTGGCACTCCTTGCGTCGGACCATGCCTGGCTCTGGTCGCGCGGATACGAGGGCGGCGGCCCGCAGCTCGAGCTTCTGCGGCGCTTGGCGCACTGGATGATGAAGGAACCGGAGCTCGAGGAAGAAGCGCTGACAGCCGAGGCCACGGGGCAGCGCATGCGCATTCTGCGCCGCACCATGTCCGACAGCGCCGGTCCGGTGACCGTGACAGCACCTGACGGAACCGAAACGACGATCACCTTGGACGAGGTCCGGCCGGGATTGTATGCCGGGCGTTACGAAGGCCCCGAAATCGGGCTCTATCGCCTGAGCGACGGAGAAGAGGAGGCCGTGATCGGTCTCGGTCCCACCGCGCCGCGCGAGTTCGAGCAGACGATCGCGACCGCAGAGGTGATGGAGCCGGCGATCGACGCGATGCGGGGCGGAGCGCCGCGCCTCGAGGACGGCATGCCGCGTCTGCGCGACGTGCGCGCCGGACGTCCCGCGGCCGGTCGCGGCTGGATCGGCATCACGCCGCGAGAGGCGTACGAGACCCTCGATGTGCGCCAGATGTCGTTGCTGCCGCCTTGGCTTGTCCTGCTGCTCTCGGCGTTCTTCATCGTGGCGGGCTGGCTGCGCGAAGGGCGGAGGTAGTACGCCAGCGGCGCAAACAATTCTATTCCAATTGCACCTGCACCCGGTCGGAACGCCCCTCCGCATCGACCGCGACTAGCGTGGCGTAGCCGGTGCGAACTCCCGTGAGGTCGAATTCGCGCTGCCGGACGTTCGTCAGCATTGGACGGTCGTTGGACAGGATCACGAAAGGCGGCGTGCCGCCCCGCAACTTGATCAGCAGGCGCCCATCCTGAGCCGAACGCACATGCGCTCCCGTGGGCGGAAACGCGATACCGAAACTCTGGCGCTGCACGGCCGCAGCGCCTCCGGGCCGGAACTCCTGCAACGGCCGCGGCAACAGCGCCGTCGACAGCATCAGCGTTTCCGGCGGCGGCGGCGGGAGTGGATCGAGCTGCGGCTTCAGCCGGCCGAATGCCTCGAACAGGATCGGCGCGGCCACGTCTCCGCCAAAGACGCCGGGCACCGGGGTGCCGTCCGGGCGCCCCAGCCAGACGCCGATCACGTGCCGCCCATCCCAGCCGATCGCCCAGGCATCGCGGTGGCCGTAAGAGGTTCCGGTCTTGAACGCCACGCGCCCCGGCGGCTGACCGTCCGGCGGCTGGATACCGGCGAGGATGTGGCCGACCTGCCATGCGGCGCTGCGGGAGACGACACGTTGCCCCGCGCCTTGCGGGTCTCCGGCTCGCCAACTCAGCGGCACGGCTTCGCCGCCATTCGCCAGTGCACCGTAAAGGCGCACGAGATCCTCCAGCGTGAGACCCACTCCGCCCAGGGCGACCGCAAGCCCGGCACGCCCTCCGGGCAGGTGCGCATCGGCACCGCTGCGCTCCAGTCCGGCCATCAGACGCGCGGGTCCCATCGCTTCGGTCAGGAGCAGCGGCGGGATGTTCAGCGACGCCTCCAGCGCCTGGCGCACGGTGACGTCGCCCCGAAAACGTCCGTCGAAATTCTGCGGCGCATAGCTGCCGAAGGCCACCGGCCGGTCCGGAATCACCGTCTCGGGATGCGCCAACCCCTGGTCGAAGGCCAGCGCGTAGATCAGCGGCTTCAGCGTCGATCCCGGGCTGCGCACGGCCTGCACCATGTCCACGAAGCCCGCGCGCTCCGTCTCGCCGTAGCCGGCCGCACCGACATAGGCCAGCACCTGCCCGGTGGCGTGTTCGGCGACCAGGATCGCCGCGGACGTCTCGCGTGGCAATCCCTGCACCGCCCGCGCTGCCAGCCGTTCCAGCGCTGTCTGCAGACCTGACGTCCACGGTCAGACGCAACACACGTGCGTCAAGGTCCTCGGCCCGGGCCCTGTCGGCAAGATGGGGTGCAATGGCCGGAAAGGCCTGCATCGCGCCGGGGACCGGCCGGCGTGCGGGCGCCAAGTCCCGCGCGGCCAGGATCCTGCCCCGCGCGCGTGTCGCGGCATCCGGGTTGCGGTCGGGACGGCGTGCCTCGGGCGCTTGCGGCAGGGCGACCAGCAACGCCGCCTCCTCGGGTGACAGACGGCGGGGCGGCTTGCCGAACCAGGCATAGGACGCGGCCCGGACGCCCTCCAGGTTGCCGCCAAAGGGCGCGTGGGTGAGGTAGAGCGTCAGGATCTCCGGCTTGCTCAGCCGCCGTTCCAGCGCGAGGGCGACGCGGATCTGGCGCAGCTTGCCGGACCAGTCGCCGGTGCCCGAATTTTCGATCAGGCGGGCGGCCTGCATGGTCAGGGTGGATCCACCCGAGACGATCCTCCCGTGCCGGACGGCCTGAGTTGCGGCGCGGATCATCGCCAGCGGATCGACGCCGGAATGCCGGTGGAACCGCTTATCCTCGATGGCAATCAGCATCTCGAGGAAACCCGGATCCACCATGTCGGGCGTGGTGGCGAGACGCCAGATGCCATCCTCCACCGGGTAGGCGCGCAGGAGCGTGCCCTCGCGATCCAGAACCTCCCGACTTGTCGCATGGATCAGCGGCGGCAGGCCCGTCGCGTCGACCCAGGTCATCGAACCCATCCCGCGCCAGCGCCACCGTGAACAGAGCCGCGACAAGGCCGAACAGCAGCCGGTGGATCACGGCAAGACCTGCCAGCGCCCGGTGTCGGTGATCGCCCGGTATTCGGGACGGTACATGTCGAGCACCATCGCCGCGGGATGATGGTAGTCGCCGGGGCTCACGGCGCGGACCTTGTAGGCGACTCGCACCGGGTCCGTGCCCCGCACCTCCAGCGCCGCGCGGAAGCGGTCGGAGAGGAACTCGGCATGCTCGGTCGGCGCAGGTTTCAGCCATTCGAGCGCGCGGATCTGCCCCGACTGGATCAGGTTCGGGTTGTCGACTTCCAGCCCCGCGGGAAGCGGGTCCTCCAGCATCAGGCGCGCGCCGGTCTCCTCGAACGGCGTGATGGTCAGCACGACGACAAGTTGATCGCCGGCTTCGACGGGCGACCCCACAGGCTCCCCATCTGGCGTGTAGTAGTCGCGGGTCAGCGCATAGCCGTAGCCGCCTGCCGGCGGGGCGATTTCGGGCACTCCGAACGTGGTCAGAGTGATGTCGGTGGACTGGTCGCCGATATTCGCGATGGCATGGCTCTCGCCCGCCGCGGGGTTGTCGAGCCGCTGGACCACCGGGCCGGACGCCGGAGCGCCGTTCACGGTCAACCCGGTGCCACTCGGTGTCTGCCCGAGCGCATCGATCGCCAGCAGGACCTGCGCCGCCTCCTGCGTGGACAGCGGACGCTGGGGCGTCAGCCGGGCCGCAAGTGCGGACCGATCCACCACTGCGCTGCCCGCGACAGAGGCGAGGCGCAGGACGGCCGCCGCGTCGGAGACCGGCGTGCCATAATCCTCGCGCCAGACCCGCTCATCGGCCTGGCCTGCGAGCATCGCCGCCGCGCGCGCGAACATCGCATCGGCGCGCAGAGTGTCGCCATAGCTCCCCAGCGCTGCGCCGACCTGCGCCACCGCGGGCGGAGTCGCGAACGCGTCGGCCTTCACATCGGCATAATAGCGCAGATCGGCCATCGACGCCGCTCCCTCCTGCGCCAGCACAAGCAGCGCATAGGCGATTCCCTCACCACCCGCGTCGAAATCCGGGGCGTAGTTCACCCGGTTGCGCAGGTTGTCGAGCGCGAGCTTCAGCGCGAGATCGGGCACGTCGAAGCCGCCATCGCGGGCGCGGGTCAGGAAATCGGTCACATAGGCATCGAGCCAGACATCGCCCGCGCCGACCTGCCAGAGGCCGAAGCTGCCGCCGGAACTTTGCCGGGTGAGTATCCGGGCGATCGCCTCTTGCACGCGGGGGCGGACGTCCATGTCCGGCGCGTACTCCGAAAGGTAGAGCAGCGGGAGCGCGGCGGAGGTCAACTGCTCGGTGCAACCATAGGGGTAGCGATCCAGTTGAGCGAGCAGGCCGGGCATGTCGAAACGCGCCAGCGGACCGGCGGAGAGGGTGGCGCCGCCGGTGCCGGGACGCAGACCGGCGAAGACCTCGCCGTCAAAGAGGAACGTCTCGCCCGGAGCCAGCGAGAAGCGGCGCGTGACGGCGACCTCCGGATCGTTGCGGCGGACGCCGAGGGTGAGCGTCTTCACGAGCGTTCGCCCGTCGGGCAGGTCCAGCGTCACGGTGAGGGCGTGATCGCCGGGTTCGTCCGCCGTCACGGGGATTTCGAGGACGGTCTTGGCGCCGGGCTCGACCGTCGCGGCAGCCGGGACGTCAGCCAGTGGCAGGTTGGGCGCGTTAATCGACAGCGGCAGGGTGCCCGCCGGCCCGCTGACGTGGACCAACTCCAGGAGCAGGCGTGACCGGTCGCCGGGGGCCATGAAGCGCGGCAAGGAGGCCGTCAGCACCACGGGGTCGCGGGCGACCACCTCCGTACTTGCGTCTCCGACACCGCGCGCGCTCCAAGCCACGGCGTCGAGCCGGATCGTGCCATTGAAAGCGGGCTTCGGAACGGTGAGCCGCGCGGTGCCGTCAGGCCCAAGGGGCACGAGGCCGGAGAAGAACGTCATCGGCACTTCGGTCGGCGGGGGCGACTGGAAGCGAGCGGACGCGCCGGCATCGCCGCCCGACCGGACCTGGCCCAGCGCGCCGCTCTGCCCGTCGATGAGGCGGCCGTAGAGGTCACGCAACTCGACACCCAGCCGGCGCTGGCCGAAATAATGCTCTGTCGGGTCGGGAGCCTCGTGGGCCGTGAGGTTCAGGATGCCGAGATCGACGGCGGCGAGGGTGACATAGCCGTCCTCGCCCGCGAGCCCGTCGACCCGCACGGTCACCTCTACCGAGCCTGCCTGGCCATCCGTCTCCGCCGGCGCCTCGACCGTCACGGCCAACGCCTTGTCGCCGGGGTTCACGCGGGCATGGGCGACGCCCAGCGCACGGGCCGGCGCCGGGTCGTCGTCACCCAAGGGGCGGAGTACGGAGGCAGTGACATAGGCGCCGGTGCCCCAGCCTTCTGTGACCTGCAGCGGGATCACAGTTTCGCCCGGATCGAGCGTCACCACTTCTTGGTGGATCACGTCGGTGGCGAGCACGCTGACCAGCGCGGTGCCGCCGGATGGTGCGTTGACACGGAGCCGCGCGGTATCGCCCACGACGAAGTCCGGGCGGTCGAGCCCGACCTGCAGGCGGTCCGGCGTCTCGCCGCCCTCGCCCGCGCCGTACCAGCCGGCCTGGAAGCGGACGGAGCCGATGGACCGGCCACCCTGGAGTTCCGCCACGAGTTCGTATTCGCCCCAATCCACCTGGGTCGCGATCGCCGCAGGCGCGCCGGTCAGGTCGACGGTTCCCGTCGCCACGCGGGAGCGGCGCGTCGTAGGCTCCCAGTTCCATTCGCCGTAGAGCTGATACCACTGGTAACGCGTCTCGATCCGGTTCAGCGTCCAGCGCAACCTGCCGTTCAGCGCCGCGCCATCCGGTCCGATGGCCACGGCCTGGAATGCGGCCTCGCCACCTTCCTGCACCACATCCTCGAACACCGGCTTGAGGCCGATCAGTGGGCCGGGGGCGTCGACAGGAAGCGTCATGTCGCGCTCCACCGGGCGGCCGGACCCTTCGGAGACGCGGGCCACGATCTGCGCCTCGAGCGGCATGTTCTCCGCCTCGATCTCGGGGAAGTCCAATGCCAGCGTGGCCGCGCCGGATGCGTCGGTGCGCCCGGGCTCGAGCCACGAGGTGCGTGCGTCGATCGGTGCGTCGTGGGGGCCGAAGCGGAAACCGGGCCAGCCGGCAAGATGCCGCGTCGGACGGAGCCGCAGCTCCGCCTCCACGGCGAGATCGGCGGCGGGCGCGCCGAAGAGGTAATCCGCCTGGATCCGCAGCGGTGGGCGGTCCGAAAGGCGCAGGCTGTCGCCCGGCACGTCCAGGGTGAAATCGATGCGCTCGGGCAGGAAGTCCTCGACCAGCACCGTCCGGCTGGCCAGCGCGGGCTGGTCGTCGCCCAACCGCAGGTCGAGCCGCCACGCGCCACGAGGGACGTCCGCGCCCAGGGGCATCTCGAACACGTGCCCGCCCGCAGCGGTCTGTCGCGCGGTCATGCGACTGTATTCGGCGCCATCGGGGCGGAGCAGCACGGCGGTCACCGGCAGGTCGGGCAGCGCCAGCGCGGTGTCGTCGCGCACCAGAGCTGTCACGCCCACCGTTTCCCCGGCGCGGTAGGCCCCGCGATCGGTGGCAAGAAACGCGTCGATCGGTCCGGGTGCCGGCCGCCCCTCCACCCCGCGATCGGAGAGGTCGAAGGCCGGACCGGTCAACGGCAGGAAGGCCATGTCACCGTCGGTTTCCGCGAGGATCAATGCAGGTGCGGCGGAGCCCGAGCCGCGTGTCAGACCGGCATCGAAGCGGGCGAAGCCCTCGGCATCCGTCGACGTCTCGCCCAGAACGGCATTGGCCTGCGAGATCAGCGTCACGCGGACGCCTTCCTTTGCCGCGGCATCGGCCAGGCCTCGCACCGCAACGTGCAGCCCCTCCGCGCCTTTCATCGATGTCAGCCCCAGATCGGTGAGCACGAACCACTGCGTCGCAGTCGGAGCGTCATAAGGATCGGCCCCCGGCACGCGGGCGGAGAGTGCATAGATCCCCGGATCCCGCCCAGCCAGTATTTCCCCCAGCGGCAGGCGCGTGGTCATGTCGCGGTTGAGTTCGTTCTGCACCTGCGCCGTGCCGGACCAGACCTCCGCCGCCACGTCCTCGGCGAATTGTTGCTCCTCGTAATAGTTGAGCGGGCGCCCGAAATAGCTCTCCTGGATCGCGCGCAGCAGGTTGCGGTCGCTGACAGCGCGCAGGTTCAGCTCGATTTCGGAGATGTTGACCGTCTGCACCGGCAGTGCTGTGCCGTCGAGCCGCGGCAGGACGTAGGCACGACCGGGAAAGGTCACCGACGGGCTGCGGTCGCGGACGTAAAGCCGGAGCGTGACATCCCGCGCCAGTTCCTCGCCGCTCTCGGACGGCAGGCCGGAGCGGAAGGTGACCTCGTAGCTTTGCCCGTGTTCGACGCCCTCGAGGCAGAGCTGGGCACCGTCGGCACTGGTGACGAGCCGCGCGTCGGGCACCCGCACGAAGCTGTCGTAATCCGTACCCCGCGCGATCAGCGGTTCGGAGAAGACGGCGCAGATGCGCGGATTTGCGCTGTCGCTGTCGATCTGGTGGTCGGTGATGCGGAACCCGTACTGGCCGATCGCATCGTCCAGCCGTTGCGACAGGTCCTCCCGGCCCGTGAGCTGGTAGGCGCGGCGCAGCGCCGGGATCATGTCACGCCCGCGCCCGTTCTCCTCGAAGGCTTCGGCCAGTTGCGCAAGAGCGCCGGCCTCCTCCGCATCGGTCCGGGCGCGCAGGTAGCCGTTGATCGCGGCCGGCACGGCATCGGTGCGCGCCTGCCGGCGTTCTCCGTCTGGCAGCGATTTGGGCAGGCGGAGCGACGCATGGCTGAGCGCCGTCCACGCCGCCGAGGTATCGGCGCGGCTGGCCAGGAACCCGGCCAGAACGCGCGCATTCGCGATCCGTTGCTCCGCCAGCGCCGCGGCTAGGGCGGCCGACAGATCGGACGCGTTCTGTGCACCGGCCGGGAATTGCCGCGCAATCCTCGCTACAAGCGCCTCGGCCGCCGTCAGATCCGAATCCGTGAGGCTAGAGAGCGCGGAGATGCGGGAAGGCGCGCCTTGCAGGACCGCCGTATCCGTTGCGACCTGTCTGGCGGACATCGCCCCGGCATAAGGCACCTGACCCGTGGCGTCGGACTTCGGAAAGCAGGAATTTGATCGGCCATTGAAGGTGAAGGCCCTGCACCCGGGCTCGGCAAGGCAGGCGCGCTCGCACGCCTCTTGCGTGGTATCGAAAAGGGTCGTGAGATCTCCGCCGGGGAAATCGGTGTCTTCGGAATAGATGAACCGCGCCTCCGGCACGCCCTGCTGCGCATGGGCCAGCCCGGCGGTCAGGATCATGAAGGCGACGGCCATCAGGCGGAACAGGGAGCGCGAACTCATGGGGCCATCTCCTCCAAGATACCGCATACCTGCCACGCGCATGCGAATCCGCGCAAGCTTCACGCGCAGATTAAAGGCTTCTTCACCCTAATCCGCGAAAAAGTTTCGAAACGCGGTACGGGAACGGACATGAGTCTGGCGGAGAAACTTGCGGCGGAGCGCCGCGGCAGACTGGCCGCGGAACGTCTGCTCGAGCTCAAGCAGGCGGAGCTTTTTGCGGCGAACCGCAAGCTCGGCCTGCATGCGCGCGCGCTCTCCGAAGAGGTTCTCGAAACCCGGGCCGAGGTGGCATCGGTCCGCGACGAAAACCGGCGCGTGAAATCCGACCTCTCCGTCGCGCATCAGAAGGTCGAGATCGCCGAACGGCGGCTCTGGCACTCGATCCAGACGATCCAGGACGGATTCGCCTTCTTCGATACCGACGATCGCCTGATCGCCGCCAACGATTCCTACATGGTGGTCTTCGACGGATTGGAGGACGTGAAGCCGGGCGTCGCGTACGCGAAACTGCTGCAGCTCCTGACTGAAGAAGGCATCGTCGACACCGGCGAGCAAACCGCGGCCGAGTGGCGGGCAGACATGCTGCGGCGGCGTCAGCTGGCGGAACCCGAGCCCGTGGTGATCCGGCTCTGGAACGACCAGTACGTCAAGATGGTCGACCACCGGGGTCCGTCGGGCGACCTCGTGTCGTTGGGTCTCAACATCACCTCGACCGTGCGCTACGAACGCGACCTGCACGAAGCCCGCGAACGGGCGGAATCGGCGGCGCGGGCGAAATCCGCCTTCCTCGCCAACATGAGCCACGAGATCCGAACGCCGATGAACGGCGTCGTGGGGATGGCCGAACTGCTGCTCGACACCACGCTCGACGAGGAACAGAAGCTCTACGCCGACACGATCCGGAACTCGGGCGAGGCGCTGCTCGTCATCATCAACGACGTGCTCGACTACTCCAAGATCGATGCACAGAAGATGGTGCTGCACACGGCACCCTGCGATCTCGAAAAGTCGATCCACGAAGTGCTGATGCTGCTGCAGCCCGCCGCGCGGGAAAAGGACGTGGCGCTGCTGCTCGATTACGACATGTTCCTGCCGCATCACTTCGAAGCCGACGTGGGACGCATTCGCCAGATTCTGACAAACCTGATCGGCAACGCGGTCAAGTTCACCGCGACCGGCCACGTGCTGGTCCGCGTGATCGGCGCGCCCGAGAAGAACGGCGACCGGATGATGGTGCATATCGTCATCGAGGACACCGGCATCGGCATTTCCGAGGAGAACCTGGACCAGATCTTCGGCGAATTCACGCAGGTCGAGGACGAGCGAAATCGCAAGTTCGAAGGCACCGGCCTCGGTCTCGCGATTTCGAAGCGGCTGGTGGAGCTGATGGAAGGCGAGATCTGGGCGGACAGCGAAGTGGGTGTCGGCTCCTGCTTCGGGTTCCGCGTCCCGCTCGAGGTTTGTGCCGATGCGCCGCCGCTGCCGCTCTCTATTCCTGAGCGGCTCCGCAAGGTGATGATCGTCGACGACAACCGGACCAACCGCGAGATCCTCTGCCGCCAGCTGGAGTTGCTGAAGGTGCAGGCGGACGCCTTCGCGTCGGCCATGGACGCGCTGCAGGACCTCGAAGGCGGCTATGATCTGATGATCGTCGACCACCAGATGCCGGAGATCGACGGCCCCGAACTGATCCGGCGGGTCCGGGCTGGCGGCAACGACATTCCCATCGTCATGCTCAGCTCCAATCCCGGCGGGATTGCCGATGCCGAAGTCAAATCGCAGATCTCGGCCGTCCTGACCCGCCCGCTGCCGCGCGACAGGTTGATCAAAGCGCTCCGAGAACTCGGCGCGCGCATCCCGCCCAAGGACGACGAGGAACCGGGGAGCGATGCGAATGCCGCTGCCCAGGACGAGCCGGCGGTTGCCACGGCGGCTAGAGCCTCAGAGCCGGATGAAACTGGCGCCGGTTCGGAGCCTGTGGAAAACGGTGGCGACGTTCAATCCGGTGAAGCCGAGGGAACCAAGCCCGCGCCCGCGGCTAGTCCCATGTTCCGTGCGCGCCGCCGCGACCCCGACGCGGCAACACAGCCCCCTGCAGCGAATCCGGCGCCCGTCCCTGCACCCGCGACAGACAACACCGCGATGCCGGCTGCGGAATTGCCGGTGGCCTCGATCGTCGCGTCCTCTTCGGCAGCAGATGTGCCGGCGTCCGATCCCGCAGGCCCGGAGGCCCCCTGTGCAGGTCCGCGCCGCATGAGGATCCTCGCGGCGGAGGACAACAAGACCAACCAGCTGGTCTTCCGCAAGATGGTCAAGGATCTCGATATCGACCTGCTGATCGCCAACAACGGCCGCGAGGCGGTCGAGAAGTACCAGTCGTTCGAACCGGACATGATCTTCATGGACATCTCGATGCCGGAGATGGACGGCAAGCAGGCCACCGGCGCGATCCGCCAGCTTGAAGCGGGCACGGGCGGACACGTTCCGGTCGTGGCGCTCACCGCGCATGCGATGGACGGAGACGATCAGGGAATTCTCGCGGCCGGCCTCGATCACTACCTCACCAAGCCGCTGCGCAAGCCGGCGATCCACGAGATGATCCGCAACCTTGTGCCCAATGAAGTGGCGGACCCGTTCCCGAACCAGGCCGCCTGATCAGTCGGTTTCGGGCCTCACGAAGACCGGCGTCGACGGCTCCGACATCTCCGGCCGGTAAGCGTAGCCGCCGAGATCGAAGTCCCGCAGAACTCTCCGGATCGGTCAGCCGATGCTGGACGATGAAGCGGGCCATCGACCCGCGCGCCTTCTTGGCGAAGAAGCTGACCATCTTCGGCCCGCCCGGCTTGTCCTCGAGAAATTGCGGCGTGATCACGCGCAGCTTCAGCGCCTTGGTGTCGGCGGCGCCGAAATATTCCTGGCTTGCGCAGTTGACGAGTGTCTCGGTGCCGAGTGCGGCGGCCTGTTCGGTCAGCGCCTTGGCGATCTGGTCGCGCCAGTAGTCGTAAAGGGTCTTGCCGCGCCGGGTCTTCAACCGACTGCCCATTTCCAGTCGATAGGGCTGGATCGCGTCGAGCGGGCGGAGAAGGCCGTAGAGACCCGACAGGATGCGGAGGTGATCCTGCGCCCAGGCCAGTTCGTCCGCATCCAGCGACGCCGCTTCGAGCCCTTGGTAGGTGTCTCCGGCAAAGGCCAGCGCAGCGGGGCGCGTGTCATCCGCATCGGGCGCGTCGGCGAAGTCGCGAAAGCGGTCGCGGTTCAGATGCGCCAGATCGTCGGAGAGGTCCATCAGCGCCTTGAGCTCGCGCAGAGGCAGGTTGCGCGCCGTCTTCGCGAGGCGGTTGGCGTCGTCGGGAAACCGCGGGGCGGTCATCTCCACCTCCCGCTCCGACCAGTCCAGCCGTTTTGCCGGCGAAATCACGACGAGCATCGATGCACCCCCTTGGTCCAGGGCCGTGATCTAGCTCGCCTCTCTCAGAACGTCCAGAAAGGCGGCGCCGAAACGTTCGGTGCGGCGATCGCCGAGGACCCGCTCCAGCGACTGCGCATCCGGATCGCGCAGCTGCGCGACCTTGGAGAGTTGCGACGCGGAACAGGAGAGCGGCTTGTCGGTTCCGGTCTCCCCGCGGGACAACTGCGACTGCACCTCCAGCAACCGGTCATAGATCGCACCTGCGTCACGACCCGCGAGCCGGACACGCTGCGGGTGCGCGCGGTCGGCACCACCGGTGATGACCTCCAGAAAGGTCGCGCCGTAGGTGCCCAGCTTCTTCGCGCCGACCCCACTGATCCCCGCCATCTGGTCGAGCGTCGTGGGCCGTTTCTCCGCCATCTCGATCAGCGTACGGTCGTTGAAGACGACGTAGGCTGGCATCTTCGCGGCTTCGGCCAGTTCGCGGCGCTTTGCCTTGAGCGCGGAGAGCAGCGGCGCGTCCTCGTCGGAGACCAGCGCCTTGACCGCGGGCCGAGCCGAGGCCACGCGCAGGCTGTCGAGCCGCAGCGAGATCGACGCTTCCCCCGCAGGATCGGCAGCGCCTTGTCGGTCATGCGCAGCGCGCCCTGACGTGCCGGATCGGGTCGCAGGAGATCATGGCCCATCATCTGCCGGAACACGGCCTGCCACTGCCGCCGGTCGTATTCCGTTCCCACGCCGAAGGTCGGCAGCGCGTCATGCCGGCGCGCCTTTACCTTGTCGGTTTCCGCGCCCAGCAGGATGTCGATCAGGTGCCCCGCGCCGAAACTTTCCTCCGTGCGCAGGGCGGCCGATAGTGCCTTTCGCACGGCGGTCGTGGCGTCGAAAACCTCCGCCGGCCGGTCGCAGAGGTCGCACCGGCCGCAACTGACCGCGTCATCGCCGAAATACCCCAGCAGCGTCTTCCGGCGGCATTCCAGCGATTCCGCAAGCCCGAGCAGCGCGTTCAGCCGCCCATGGTCGGCGCTGCGCCGCTCCGGCGGGGCCGGGCTTTCGTCGATCTGGCTGCGGCGCAGGCGGATATCGTCGGCGCCGAACAGCGTCAGCGTCTCCGCCGGCGCACCGTCGCGACCCGCCCGGCCGATCTCCTGGTAATAGGCCTCGATCGATTTGGGCAGGTCGGCATGGGCGACCCAGCGGATGTCGGGCTTGTCCACGCCCATTCCGAAGGCGACGGTGGCGACGACGATCAGGCCGTCCTCGCGGCTGAACCGCGTCTCCGCGATGCGGCGGTCCTCGGCGTCCATGCCACCGTGATAGGCGACCGCCGTATGGCCGTCGTCGCGCAGAGCCTTCGCGAGCAATTCCGTCTTGGCCCGCGTGCCGCAGTAGACGATGCCCGACTGCCCCCTGCGCGCGGCGGCGAAGTTCAGGATCTGCTTGCGCGGCTGGTCCTTCGCGGCGAAGGCCAGGTGCAGGTTCGGTCGGTCGAACCCGTGCAGGAATGTGCGCGGTTCTGCGCCGTCGAAGAGCTTGCGCACGATCTCCGCCCGGGTTTCCGCATCCGCCGTGGCGGTAAAGGCCGCGAGCGGAACGTCCAGCGCGCGGCGCAGGTCGCCGATGCGCAGGTAGTCCGGGCGGAAATCATGTCCCCACTGGCTGACGCAATGCGCCTCGTCGACAGCGATCAGGCTCACGCCGATGCGGCGCAGCATGCCCATCGAAGACCCCGCCGCCAGCCGTTCGGGCGCGATGTAGAGGAGCTTCAGGTCGCCCGCCTCGAGCTCCTCCCACACGCGGTCCGTCTCCTCGGCCGTGTTGCCGGAGGTCAGCGCCCCCGCCGGGACACCCGCCGCCTGCAGAGCGCGCACCTGGTCGCGCATCAGCGCGATCAGCGGGGAAATGACCACCGTCACACCCTCGCGCATCATCGCAGGCAGCTGGAAGCACAGGGATTTGCCGCCGCCGGTCGGCATGATCGCCAGCACGTTGTCCCCTTGGGCGACCGCCTCCACGATCTCGCCCTGACCGGGACGGAAGCCGTCGAACCCGAATACGTCCTTCAGAAGCGCCTGCGATGACATGTCCACGATCGTGCCGATTTGACTGTTCCCTGCTGGTTGCGGCGCACAATTCCACACTCCAATTCAGGGAACAAGCGAGGAACGGGATCCGCAACGCGTCCGCGCGCATTGCCGCAGGCGCGACGAACAACTACGCTCCCCGGTACGGGCCGTGGTTCAGGAAGGATCGAGCATGACAGAAACCGTTTTCGGCCAACGCGTCGCCTTGCGAGTCGAGACAGGCGCCCAACTGCGGGACATCGCGCCGACCCCGTCGCGCAGGGTCGAGAACAAGGTCATCGATCACGTCGACCCGCTGGCCGAACGCTTCATCGCCGCCTCGCCCCTGGCAATTCTGGGCACGCGCCGCGCCGATGGCGGGGTCGACCAGACACCGCGCGGCGATCCGGCCGGCTTCGTCAAGGTGCTGGATCCCAAGACCCTCGCCCTGCCCGACAGGCCCGGCAACAACCGTATGGACGCGATCGAGAACATCCTGCGCGACGACGCGGTGGGGCTGCTGTTCATGATCCCCGGCCACGGCGACACGCTGCGGGTCGATGGACGGGCCGCGGTCGTCCGTGACGACGCGCTGGCGGAGAAACTCGCGGTCAACGGGCGACCCGCCGGCCTCGTCATCCTGATCCGGGTCGCGCGCGTGCTGAGCCATTGTCCCAAGGCATTCATCCGGTCCCGCGCGTGGCATCCGGAGGACTGGCCCGACACGTCGAACGTGCCCAGCCTCGCCGAAATGTTGAAGGCCCATGCGAGCCTCGACGAAACGATCCCGGAACTCGAGGCGGTGATCGAACGCTCCAACATGGAACGGCTGTACTGATCCCGCGGAGGATCGCCAGACGATCAGTAGAACGCCGACATGTTGTTCATCAGGACGATGCGCAGCGCGGCCACCGCGATCAGGGCGATCAGCGGCGCGAGGTCGAGCCCGCCCATCGGCGGAATGATGCGCCGGATCGGGGCATAGATCGGTTCCACCAGCCTCTGCATTCCGTACCATATCTGCGCCACGAATTGTTGACGCGTGTTCAGCACGTTGAAGGAGATCAACCAGGACATGATGAGGTGCACGATGATGATGAACCAGATCACGTTCAGGATCAGCAGCAGGATTTGGACGATCGACAGCATTGGAGCCTCTCTTCAGTTCGTCTGTCAGTTAGAGTTCGGGGGGCGAAAGGGCAAGAGCGCGCTTGCCTTGCCGCGGGTGCTGGTTTCTAGTCCGCGCCAGGGACGAGTAGGAACGGGGCATGGCGGAACCTTCACTGCGCAAGCGGATCTGGGGCTGGTTTTTCTTTGACTGGGCCAGCCAGCCCTACAACACGCTTCTGCTGACGTTCATCTTCGCGCCCTACGTCAAGGAACTGCTGGAAGACGGGGCGCAGGCTCAGGCCGCCTGGGGCTTCGGCATCGGCACGGCCGGGTTCATAATCGCCCTGCTGGCTCCCTCCCTCGGCGCGATTTCGGACACGTCCGGCAACCGGATGCGGTTCGTCTGGCTCTTCTCCGCCTTCTACGTGATCGGCAGCTTCGGTCTCTGGTGGGCCGAGCCGGGCAATTTCAATCTATACCTGATCCTCGTTCTCTTCGCGATCGGCATGATCGGGATGGAATTCGCGACGATCTTCACCAACTCGATGCTCCCCGACCTCGGCCCGAGGGAGGAGATCGGACGGATCTCCGGCAATGGCTGGGCCTTCGGGTATCTGGGCGGCCTCGTGGCGCTGATCCTCATGCTGACGCTCTTCGCCGAGGGGGCCGATACGGGCAAGACCCTGATCGGGATTTCGCCCCTCTTCGGGCTTGATCCGGAGGCGCGCGAGGGCACGCGCTTCGTGGGGCCGCTGACGGCGATCTGGTACGTGGTCTTCATGATCCCGTTCTTCATCTGGGTCCGGGATCCGAAGCCGACGCGGATGCAGTCCGGGGCGGTGCCGCAGGCGCTGATGGGGCTGTGGCGCACGATCGGCAGACTGCCGAAAACGCCATCGCTTTTTGCCTACCTGACCTCGTCGATGTTCTACCGCGATGCGCTCAACGGCATGTACACCTTCGGCGGCATCTATGCGGCTGGCGTACTCGGGTGGTCGGTCGTCGACGTGGGCGTCTTCGGCATCCTCGCCATCGTCTCGGGCGCGCTCTTCTGCTGGCTGGGCGGAAAGGCGGATGCGCGCTTCGGCCCGAAGCCCGTGATCGTCTATTCCATCTACGTGCTGCTCTTCGTCGCGGTCTCCATCGTCTTCGTCTCGCGCGGGTCGGTCTACGGCATCCCGGTCGACGCAAACAGCAGCGCCCCGGACATCGCCTTCTACATCTTCGGCGCGCTCATCGGTGCCGCGGGCGGAACGCTGCAATCCTCCAGCCGGGGCATGATGGTGCGGCAGGCCGATCCGGTGCGCATCGCCGAAGCCTTCGGACTTTACGCGCTGGCCGGCAAGGCGACGAGTTTTCTGGCGCCGACGCTCATCGGCGTGGCCACCGCTGTGAGCGGATCGCAGCAAATCGGCGTTTCCCCGCTGATCGCGCTTTTCCTGATCGGCCTCATCCTGTTACGATTCGGTGCGAACGAACGGAGATTTCGGCTCATGAGATTCATCCCCTTCCTCGGCGCCTTCACGTTCAGCGTGTTCCTCGCGGCCTGCGGCGGCTCCGATACCAGCATCGACGGAACCGAGATCGAGGCACCGGTACCGCCGGCCAACCTGTCGTCGTCGAACCAGCCCGCCAAATTCGCCTTCGGCGCGGCCAGGTCCGCGTCGCGCGCAATCGCCGGCGCCCTATCGGCAGCTATGCCAAGGGATGTGCCGGCGGGATCGGCTCAGCTTGCCCGAGACCGGGCCGACCTGGCAGGCGATGCGCCTGTAGCCGCAACCGCAATTGGGGCCATCCCGAACTCGTCGATTTCGTTCAGGACCTGTCGCCGCAAGGCCGCGCAGCAGCCCGGCTGGAACGGGCTCTATGTCGGCGACATGAGCCAGCCGCGCGGCGGTCCGATGCTGACCGGGCACGCGCAGCCACCAGATCGGGCTCGATGCGGACATCTGGATGCTGCCGGCGCAGCAACCTGCTCGCTCAGCGCGGCGCAGCGCGAGAGCATCTCCTCGATCTCGCTCCGGCGATCGCAACGGGCGCTTACGTGAACACCAACTGGACCCGCGCGCATCACGAGGTCATCAAGGCGGCGGCCAGCGATCCCGCGCGTCGCGCGCATCTTCGTTTTCCCCGGCGCCAAGGTGCAGATGTGCAAGGACGAGACGGGCAACCGCGCCTGGCTGCGCAAGGTCCGGCCGTGGTACGGGCACCACTACCACTTCCACGTGCGTCTCGCCTGCCCGCGCGGCGCGCCGGGCTGCGTCGACAGGCGCCGCCGCCCGCCGGGCGACGGCTGCGCGGAGGCGCAGGAATGGGTGAACAACATCCTCAATCCCCCGCCACCGCCCGATCCGAACGCGGCCCCGCGCCGCGGCCACGGCGCGAGCTCGTCCTGGCCGATCTGCCCGCGCAATGCGCCGCTGTCTTGCAGTCGCGCTGACCGTCGGCGCTGCTGCTGGCTCTGCCGACCGGCGTCTCGCGCTGGAGCCGTCCGCGCGTGCGGTCTGGCTGTCGGACTCGAGGGCATCGTCCGGCGGCTTCGGCGGCATTTCGGCGCGTCGAGGTGTCGACGGACGGCGCAGCGGTTCAGGACCTGTCGCGACCGCGGCAAGATCTTCGAGGGCGCAGCTCCGGCGCGACGGGGCCGGATCGTCGGCTGACGCGTGTCGCCGTTCGCGCGGCTGAAGGATACGCTCGGCATGTCCGCTCACGGGCAAGCATCGCGACAGCGAAGGCCTGGCCATCGCGCGCCCGACGGCGGCATTCGTCTCGTTCGAGCGAGAAGCCCGCGTCTGGTCCTACGCTACCCGGCGACGCGATGGCCGGCAGACATGGCCGGCTGCCGCGACCCCGCATGGCTCGGATGAAGAACGCAATCGCGGGCTCGAGGCGCTGGCGATCGACCCGGAGGGCCGGCTGGTACACGCATCCCGGAGGTGCCGCCCGACGGGACGCAGGACTTTCCGGTGTTCCGCTTGGCAGACGGGCGCTGGCGGCGGTCGTTCAATGCTGCAGGCCAGCGAGCCTTCTGCCGTCGTCGGCGCGGATTTCGGCCCGGACGGCCGGCTCTACGTGCTCGAGCGCACGTTCTCCGCGCTTGGCTTCCGCACCCGGGTCCGCCGCTTCGACCTGCTCGGAGAGCGAGATGCCGGCGAGACCCTGCTGCGACGCGGCAATGGCCCAGTTCGACAACCTCGAAGGCATTTCGCCGTGTGGCGCGACGCGGCGGCGCGATCGCGGCTCACGCTGGTGTCCGACGACAACTTCGTTGCGATCCAGCGCGACGGAGTTCGTCGGAATATCCTCGCTGCGGCCGACTGACTTGCGGCCGGCACGCGACCGCGCTATGCGCCGGGACGCCCGCAGGCGGGCCAAGTCTCCGCACACCTTGTCAAAACGGATCACTACATGACCCGCGCACATCTTCCCGGCATTCTTGCCATGGCCGCCATCGTCGTGGCCTCCAACATCCTCGTGCAGTTCCTGCTTCGGCCAGTGGCTGACCTGGGGCGCATTCACCTATCCGCTGGCATTTCTGGTCACCGACGTGATGAACCGTGTCTACGGCGCCGCCGCCGCCCGCCGGGTGGTGTTCGCGGGCTTTGTCGTCGGCGTCGTCTGCTCGCTGATCGGCACGCAGATCATGGGCGAGTTCGGACCGCTGGTCACGTGGCGCATCGCGCATCGGCTCGGGCCTCGCCTTCCTGACGGCGCAACTGCTGGACGTGGCGATCTTCGACCGGCCTGCAGGGCAGGCGCCTGGTGGCGCGCGCCGCTCGCCTCCACCCTGGTCGGCTCAGCACGTGGACACGGCGCTCTTCTTCACCATCGCCTTCTCCGCGGCGCTGGCACGTCTCGAACCCGGCAACGACGTGTCCTGGGCGGGCGAAATGCTGCCGCTGCTGGGCGCGGCCCGGCAGTCGCCGCTCTGGGTCTCGCTGGCGGTCGCGGACTGGATCGTGAAGCTCTCGCTGGCGCTGATTGCCTTGATTCCGTTCAGAGTGATCACGACACGGCTCCTCCGGCACGAAATTTCTTGATATTGTGAGTATCGTGTGCCATCCTCACTCATGAGTTCAACAAAGCGAAAGGAGGTGATCCAGTGTCTAGAAAGATATTGGAGAGAGGTGTCGGAACAGCGTGCGAGGTGCGCCTTTAGGGCAGCCCCGGGGTAACTCCCGCATGTTGGCCACGGCCTGACCGGCCCCGCCTCCAGATACTTTCGAAAGGGCCGCGCCGGCGATCGGGGCGGCCCTTTTTCGTGATCGGGTTCGTGACCCTTTTCGTGACTGGGGCCAAGAATTGCGCCATATGCGGAAGGGTAGCCAGTTCTTCGCCGCACAGGGACCGACAATGCCACTGACCATCAAGGACGGGATCGAGATCGCGGATTGGGAGCTGACGGAAAGCTTCGTGCGCGCCTCCGGACCCGGCGGGCAGAACGTCAACAAGGTCGAGACGGCGGTGGAGTTGCGGTTCGAGGCGGAGCGGTCCCCGAACCTGCCCGACCCGGTCAAGCGGCGGCTGAAACGGCTGGCGGGGCGGCGGTGGACGCAGGACGGCGCCGTGATCATCTTCGTGCAGGAGACCCGGCACCAGGCCCGCAACCGGGAGATCGCGCGGGACAGGCTGACCGAGCTGATCGAAAAGGCGCTGGTGGCCCCGAAACGCCGGATCAAGACGCGGCCGACGCTCGCCTCCAAGAGACGGCGGCTGGATTCGAAGAAGGCGCGCGGCGCGGTCAAAGCGAAGCGCGGGCGGATCGATCCGGACGAAACCTGACGGTGGATATGGTCACCTTCCGTCGTACCAGCGCATCCGCCTGCTCACGGGCCACGAACCCGGTCACGCGACCGCGAAACTCCGGGCCAGAAGATCGTCCGCACTACCCGCGGCCATCGCGCCCGCCATGCGGCCACGGTTGCCCAGAAGCCGCGTCTGGATGAAGGCATCCGCAATGTCGTCATCGCCGTCGGTCAGCAGCAGCGACGCCGTGAGCAGGAGCGCCGTCCGTTCCACGTACCATCGAGCTTCGGCTTCGGGCACGATCTTGTACCAGCGGGCCCGATGTTCGGCGAGCGCGCCGTCATAGCGCGAGTTCGCGCCCTGAGCGCTGTCGAGCTGCCGGTTCAGCATCTCCGTCGCCAGCGGTTCGCGTGCCAGAGTCCGCAGGACATCGAGGCAGATCACGTTGGCCGAACCTTCCCAGATCCCGTTCAGCGGCGCCTCGCGGTAGAGCATCGGCATCGGCGTCTCCTCGACATAGCCCATGCCGCCCAGCACCTCCATCGCCTCGCACACGACCAGCGGGCAAAGCTTGTTGGAGAGATACTTCGCCAGCGCCACGCCGATCCGGGAGAAGGCGCGATCCTCAGGCGTCGTGCCGTCGAAGCTGCGCGCCACGTGCAGCGAAAACGCGAGCGCGCCGTACCAGTCGAGCGTGAGGTCGGCGAGCACCGACCGCATCAGCGGCTGGTCGATCAGGCGTTTCTGGAACGCGGTGCGGTGCGTCACCCAGTGATTCGCCTCCCGCAGCGCCGACCGCATCAGCCCGGCGGGGGCGATCGCCGTGTCGAGCCGCGTGTGATGCACCATCTGCACGATCGTGTTGACGCCGCGGCCCTCTTCCCCGATGCGCCAGGCGAGCGCATCGTGGTACTCGATCTCCGACGAGGCGTTGGAGCGATTGCCGAGCTTGTCCTTCAACCGTTGGATGCGGATCCCGTTTCGGCCGTCGTCGAGCCAGCGCGGCACCAGGAAGCAGGTCAGCCCCTGCTCGGTCTGCGCCAAGGTCAGGAAACCGTCGGACATCGGCGCGGAGCAGAACCACTTGTGCCCGGTCAGCCGCCACGCGTCGCCGTCGGGTTCCGCGCGGGTGGTGTTGGCCCGCACGTCGGATCCGCCCTGCTTTTCGGTCATCGCCATGCCGAGCGTCGCGCCGCGCTTTTCCTGCACCGGCAGGATCCGAGGATCGTAGTCGCGCGACATGAGCCGCGCGCGCCACTCGCCCGGCAGCCCCTCCGCCGACGAGATTACCGGCATTGAGGCATAGGTCATGGTCAGCGGGCAGCAGTGACCCGGCTCCACCTGGCTGGCGAGGTAGACCATCCCGGCATGGGTGACGTGGCCGCCGGCCCCACCCTCCCAAGCCACGGCGTGGTAGCCGGCAGCCGCGGAGGTCTCCATGAATCGGTGATAGGCGGGATGGAACCGCACCTCGTCCAGCCGGCGCCCGCCACTGTCGAAGAGCACGAGTTCGGGCCCGTGCCTGTTCGCGTCCCGCGCGGCCTCGCGCATGTCGCGCTGCCCGAGCGTTCGGCCATACGCGGAGAGCATGTCGGCCTGTCCGCCAGCCGCGGCAATCATTGCCTGAAACGCGGGATCGTCCTGCCACAGGTCCCGGTCGCCCACGGGTTCGGGCTGATTGAGAACATCGTGAGTCGCGAGATCGGTTTCGGGCGGTGAGGGCGAAAGGAAAGTCGTCATGGTCAACACCTGTCGTCAGCCGTGCCAAAGCTCCACGCCACAAACATTGTGCATCAAGCCTCGGGTTCAACCTTAGCGTAATCGATCCGGAAGGCCAAAGCGCCTCCACCCGTCGTGACGCAATGTCGCCGACTGCGTCCTCCGGGATCCATCACCCAGTGCACCGTTGACCTCGGTCGACACGCCGAGATCCCGCAGGCGATCCAGATAGAAACCGAATAGGTCCGGATGCTTATCGACCAGCACGGACCCTTGAACCCCGGATCCGGCCAGTCCTGGGCCATCTCCGTCAGCGTCTCGACGGCATCGGGCATTGGATGCGCTCGGCAGTGACGTGGAAGGACAGCTCGGGGATCCGGATTACGCCGGTTTTTCATCCGGGAAAGAGGGTGCGGCATTGCGTCCACGGCTTCCCCATATCGAACCCCGTAAGGCAATTCTTTACCGCGCATCACTAGCAAGGCGCCAAACCGAAAAAGCAGGTGACGAGAATGAAACTCCTTCACAGAACAGCGCGACTTGGCGTCAAGCTACCGATGATCCTCTGCGCGCTGGTCGCCCTGACCGTGGCCGTCATGTCCTATCTTGGATACACCGCCACGCGCGACGCAGTGGTCCAGGAAGCGCGCGAGAAATTGCAGAGCGTGGCGGAAATGGAAGCGCAGAGCCTCCGGACCCTGCTCGACACCATCGATCGCGACCTTGAGCTCATGGCGCAGGCGCCGCAGACGATCAATGCGCTTCAGTTCTTCACCAAGGCCTTCCACGATTTCGACGACGCGCAGGCCGAATTGCAAACCGCGTACATCACCGACAATCCCAATCCCGCCGGCGAGAAGGACAAGCTGACCGACACCGGCGGCACCAACATGTACGACAACCTGCACCGGCGGTTTCATCCGTTCTTCCAGCGCCTCCAGCAGGAGATGGGATACGACGACCTGTTCCTGCTCGATGCGGAGGGCAACCTCGTCTACTCCGTGTCCAAGGAAAACGATTACGCGACGAACATGGCCACCGGCGCCTGGAAGGATACCGACCTCGCGCACGTCTTCCGCGGCGCCATGACCAGCGAGCGTGGAGAAGAGGCCGTGTTCGAGGATTTCGAGACATATGGCCCCAGCGGCACGCCTGCCGCGTTCATCGCGCGCCCGATCTTTGCCGATGACGGCACCCGGCTCGGCGTTCTGGCCTACCAGATGCCGATCGCAAAGATGACCGAGGCCGTGGGCGATGTCAAAGGCCTGGGCGACACGGGCGATGCTTTCGTCGTCGGCACCGATCACCTGATGCGGACCAATTCCAGCTTGGGCGAAGGCGACGACATCCTGAAGACACGCGTCGAGTCCGAAGCTGTAACCCGGGGCATCGCCGGCGAAGAAGGCCTCGTGGAATACACCGACACCTGGGGTATCGATTCGGTTGGCTATTACGTGCCGCTGGAGTTTCGCGGAACCCAGTGGGTCATCGTCGTAAAGGAATTGCGGGCGGCGCTCTTCTCGCAGGTGGACGCGCTCCTGCGGTCCTCGGTTCTGAACGGGTTGGGCATTTTCGCCCTGGCGCTCGTGCTCACCTGCCTGCTGTCCCGCAGCATCAGCCGGCCCATGGGTCAGGTGACCCGCGCGGTGAAGCGCATCAGCGAGCAGGACTTCGACACCGAAGTGCCGGCCACCGGTCGCAAGGACGAGATCGGCGACATTTCCCGCGCGATCGATGACTTCCGCAAGGGGCTGGCCGCGGGAGCCGAAAGCGCACATGACGCCGCGTTCAAGGGCGCAGCCTACGAGGTGTCCGGGTCGCCGATGTTCCTCGCGGACACGGGCTTCAACATCATGGACATCAACGAGGCGGCGAAACAGATGATGCGCCAGCGGTCGGACGATTTCCGCACGGTTGTCCCCGATTTCGATCCCGAAACGCTGATCGGCAAGAACATGGACATCTTCCATCAGACCCCGGCAAAGCAGCGCACGACGCTGTCGGACATCAAGCGGCTGCCGTTCAAGCTGAAGATCGCCGTCGGCGACGCGTATCTCGGTCTCTTCGTCGACAAGGTCCTGGACCGCGACGGCGAGCACATCGGCTTCATCGTCGAATGGAAGGACCAGACCGGCGAGATGGCCAACCAGGTGGTGATGAACGCGATCGACGCACAGCAGTGCCGTCTGGCGGCGCGGCTCGACGGCCGGATCAAGACGGCGAACGACATGTTCTGCAAGCTGGTCGACAAGAAAGCCGAGGATCTGGTGGGCGCCGACGTGACACAACTGGTGGAGCCGATGGGAGACGCCGCTGATGTCTGGACCCGGGTGCGCGCCGGCGAAAACGTGTTCGGCAGCTTCCGCATCGGCAAGGGCGCAGATGCGCGCATCATCGACGGCAGCGTCAGCACGATCCCGAACCACAAGGGTGATCCCAACGGCTTCATGGTCCTGGGGGTCGACGCCACGGAGGTTCACGCGGAGATCGAGGCCGCCGAAGCGAAGCGCAAGCAGATGGAGGCCGAGCAGTCGCAGGTCGTCGAGACGCTGAGCGTGAACCTCCAGCGGCTGTCGCAGGGCGATCTGCTGTGCACGATCGACGAGACCTTCGCCCAGGATTACGAGGCACTGCGCCACAACTTCAACGACGCCATCGAGAAGCTGCTGGCCGCGATGAAGAGCGTGGTCACCAATGCCGAGCAGATCGACACCGAAGCTGGCGGCATCAGCTCCGCCGTCAGCGACCTGTCGCAGCGGACCGAACGCCAGGCCGCGACGCTCGAGGAAACCGCCGCAGCCGTCGAGCAGCTGACGGCGTCGGTGACGTCGGCCGCGCAGGGCGCGCAGAACGCCGCCAACATCGCCAGCGAGGCGCGCGCCAAGGCCGAGGACAGCGGGTCCGTCGTGGGTCAGGCCGTTTCCGCCATGAACGAGATCGAGAAATCGTCGCACGAGATTTCGAAGATCATCAGCGTGATCGACGACATCGCGTTCCAGACCAACCTGCTGGCGCTCAACGCCGGGGTCGAGGCGGCGCGTGCAGGTGACGCGGGCCGCGGGTTCGCCGTGGTAGCCTCCGAAGTGCGGGCACTGGCGCAGCGGTCGCTGGAGGCGGCGGGCGAGATCAACACGCTCATCACGTCGTCCGGCGATCAGGTGAACCGCGGCGTGTCGCTGGTAGCCGAAGCCGGCGAGGCGCTGGACCGCATCGTGGCCTCCGTCAAGGACATCTCGGCAGTGGTCAACGACATCGCGACCTCCGCCGCCGAGCAGTCGTCGGGCATCGGCGAGATCAATTCCGCGATGAACCAGCTCGACGAGACCACGCAGCGCAACGCCGCCATGGTCGAGGAGACCACCGCGGCGACCCAGGCACTGGCCAACGAAGCGCAGAACCTGGTGAAGACCACCGCGCTCTTCGAGATCGGCGGCGACGGGACACGGCGGAAGGAGCGGGTGGCAGGACCCGCGCCGGCGGCGAACCGGGATGTCCTGCCAGCGGCCAAGGCGCCGTTGACCGACGGATCGGCCGCGCTTGCGGTGCAGGATCCGGACGGCTGGGAAGAGTTCTGATCCAAGGGCCGTTCCAGTGACAAAATCGGAGCCACTCCGAAGCATCGACTTCGGCCGGTCTTTCATTGAATGCGGGTCGAGCTGGGGAACCGGGCTCAAGGGTTGAACCCGGGCCGGGTGCACCACGAAGTGCCCCGGCCCAGCGGCGGCCCGTTCCGGCGGGCTGCCGCTTTTTCAACGCCAGCGCTTGGCTCGAACAGGAGGGGCTTGGCGCGCATAAAGCACTGCCGCCCGACGCTCGTGGCGGCATCCCACGGGCTGACGCCAGGCCTCTTTAAATGCATATTCCAAGGACACCGTCAGGCTGATTGGACTTGGTGCATGGGACCGGGAACGAGTTGCTCTGTCACGCCGCCGCGCGCTCAGCTCTCCTTGCGGTCGTCCACGATGTTCATCGCGGCGAGGCCGCTGCTGCCGATCTCGACCGCGGCGAAGGGGCCGCCATGATACATCTGCGCAGGGTCGCTGGTGTCCGCCGGCGGCGCCTCGGCCAGAACCTGCGCCGCGAACTGCTCGGCATTGTCCTTCGGGCGGTAGCCGAGGTAGCTGGCGCCCGAATTGTCGACCGGCGCCCGGTCGTTGTTCGAGACGCCGTAGACGACGCTGAACCCGGTGGTGGGCGTGTCGATCGCGCGGGTGACCAGCTGGATCAGGTCGCCGTAGCTGAGCCAGGTCCCGAGCGCTCGGGCATTGTTGACCTGTGCGCAGGAGAGGATGCGCAGGCACACCGCCTCCAGCCGGCGCTTGTCCCAATACATGCGGCCCAGATTCTCGGCGAAGCACTTGGCGAGGCCGTAGAACCCGTCGGGCCGCAGCGGCGCGTCGATGCCGATGAAGTCCTGCTTGGCGTGCATCCCCACCGCGTGGATGGAGCTCGCATAGACGACGCGGCGCAGCTTGTGCCGATAAGCCGATTCCCAGACGTTGTAGGCGCCGATGTAGTTCGGGCCGAGCAACTCCTCGAACGGCGCTTCGTCCACGATCGCGCCGAAATGCACGACCATTTCGGCCCCTTCCAGCACGGCGTGGACCTCGTCGAAATTCGCGAGATCGGCACGCATGTAGCTCTCGGTCGGGTAGAGCGCGCCCAGATCCTCCACGATGTCGGTCGACACCAGTTCGTCGCACATCGCCGCGAGCGGTTCGCGCAGGTAGGACCCGAGGCGGCCGGCGGCGCCGGTCAGGACTAGTTTCTTCATCATCGCACCTTTCTTCGCATTTTTCAGATCACGGCGGTTTCGAGGTAGGGCTTGCCCGCCGCGATGCGGTCGTAGAGGAACGGGCCGAGGTCCATGCTGCGGAATTCCCCATGCATCAGCCATTCCGCCATGCCCCGGCCCATCGCCGGCGACTGTTGCAGCCCATGGCCCGAGAACCCGTTCAGGAAGAGAAAGTTCGCCGACCTCCGGATGCGGCCCGACGATGGCGTTCTGGTCGAGCGTGTTGTAATCGTAATGCCCCGCCCATTCGGCGATGACCCGGATCGCCTCGAACTGCGGGATGCGCGCGGCGAGGGCGGGCCAGACGCGATCCTCCCAGATCTCCGTGATCCATCGTGAAATCGTTCGGGTCGACGCTCGGGTCCGGCTCCGGCTTCGCGCCGGCAAGGTAGGTCTGCGGCCCGTCCTGCCGGACATGCACGCCCGAGGGGTCGATGGTCAGCGGCAACGCGCGGTCGAGCGGCCGTTTCAGCCTTGAAGACCCAGGAGAAGCGCTTGCGCGGCTCCACCGGCAGGTCGATCCGCACCATACGCGCGGTGCAGGCCGCGCGCGTGCCGGAGGCGTTGACGACATGGCCGCAGGCGATCCGCTGCCCGTCCGCCAGGGTGACGCCGGTGACCCGGGTTGCGCGCACGGTCATGGCGGTGACGTCGGCCGCGACGTACTCCACCCCGCGCGAGCGGGCGGAGCGGCGGAACCATTCGAAGAGAGACCCGCCGTCCCAGTAGCCCTCGTCCTTGGTGTTGATGCTGCCCAGCACGATGTCGTCGAGGTTGTAGAACGGGTAGGCTTCGGCGATCTCCTCCTGCGTCATCAGACGGGTTTCGGCACCGGCCGCGCGTTGGACCTTCTGCGCCGCGCGCAGGTTCTCCGCCTTCGCCTCGGTGTCGGCAAGGTAGAGGTAGCCGAAATTCTGGATGCCGATTTCGGGCACGCGGTCGTCGCCGCCCATGCGGTCGCGCAAGGTGTGCAGGAATTCGGCGGTGAACTGCGAGATCCGCACGTTGAGCTCGGTCGTGAATTGCTGCCGGATGCAGGAGTTGGTGAGCGCGGTGGCGCTCTTTTCGTAGCTCGGATCGCGCTCCAGCACGAGGATGGTGCCGTCGAACCCCAGCTCGGTCAGCCACCAGGCGGCCGATGAGCCCATGATCGCGCCGCCGATGATGACCACGTCATAGAAGGTGCGGCTGGGCGTGTCCGTCATCTGCGTCACGGCCATTCAGAACACCTCTCCTCGCCGGGCCGCGTTCAGAACCTCCTCGATCTCGGTCTGCCCGAGCGCGTAATCCCGCGCCGCACATTCGGCGGAGATGTAGCCCAGCGCAAGATCGCGGCGGACCTCGCCCGGGTCACGGTCGGCGGGCGCTCCGTAGCCGCCGCCGCCCGGGAACGCCATCTGGACACGGACCCCATCCGGCACGAACTGCCGGCCCTTGCCGCGCATCGCGGTGCCGTCGTCGCGCGCGATGATCGTGGGCGCACCGGCCGCACCGCCCTGCCGGCCGCGGGCGGGGTGCTGGATCCGGTCGAGCATGGCGGAGATGTCGAACTCGTGCCCCTCCCGCGCGCCGACCTCCATGAACTGACCGAGCCCGCCGCGATGCCGGCCGGCGCCGCCGGAATCGGGGCGCAGCTCCTTGCGCCAGATGATGACCGGGCCGACCTGTTCCGTCGCCTCGACCGGCATGGTCATCACACCCGAAGGGAAGGCCGTGGCGTTCATCCCGTCGAGCGTGGGCCGCGCGCCCGATCCGCCGGAGTTGAAGGTCAGCACTTCGGCCCGTCGGCATCCGCAGGCGCGTCACCCCGCCGAGGGCGCAGCGAGAGCTGGAAGTTGCAGAGGCAGCCGGCGCCCTCGGCCGGCACGAGGTCCGGCAGAAGCTGGTCCAGTGCGCCGTAGACCGTGTCGGGGACCATGTGGCCGATGACATGGCGCAGCGCCACCGGCGCGGGCGGCGGCGCGTTGACGATCGTGTTCTCCGGCGCCGTCACCTCGAAGGGCGCGAGCGAGGCCGCATTGTTCGGGATCTCGGGGGCGATGGCGCATTTCAGCGCGTAGCAGGCATAGGCCTTGGTGTAGACCAGCGGCACGTTGATGCCCTTGCGGTCGACGCCGCTGGTGCCCGTCAAGTCGCAGGTGATCCGGTTCGTCTCGATCGACACGCGCACCCGCAGATCGATCGGCTCGTCATAGCCGTCGATGCGCATGTGGCCTTCGGCGGTGCCGGGTTGCAGCGCATTGATCCGCTCCAGCGTCGCGGCGCGGGAATTCGACAGGATGAAATCGGAGATACCGCCCAGATCCGCGAGCGAGAACTCCTGCATCATGTCGGCCAACCGCCGGTGGCCGATCTCGTTGCAGGTGGCGAGCGCGTGGATATCGCCGACGAGCTGGTCCGGCGTCCGCACGTTGGCACGGATCATCGCCGAGCAGCGTGCGGTCGGTCTCTCCGCGCTCGGCGAACTTCATGATCGGGATCGCGAGCCCTTCCTCGTATACGGCGTTGGCATCCGCGCCGAAGCCGCGCCCGCCGATATCGGTGACATGCGCGGTGCAGGCGAAGAAGCCGATCAGCCGGCCCTCGTGGAAGGAGGGCGTGACGACGGTGATGTCGTGCAGGTGCCCGGTGCCCTCCCAGGGGTCGTTGGTGATGTAGACGTCGCCCTCGATACATCGACTGCCGCCCGATCCGGCGGATGAAATGACCCACCGCGTCGGCCATCGCGTTCACGTGGCCGGGCGTGCCGGTGACAGCCTGCGCCAGCATCTCGCCCTTGTCGTCGTAGACGCCGGCGGAGAGGTCGCCGGCTTCGCGCACCGAGGTGGAAAACGCGGTGCGCACCAGCGCCTGCGCCTGTTCCTCCACGACGGAGATCAGGCGGTTCCACATGACCTGGTGGCCGACCTGGCTTGGTTCAGGCATCGGCTGTCTCCTCTGTCTCCGCGGTCGCGACCTGGCGGGCGCGCATGACCAAAGTTCCATCCGTATGCGCGATGACCTCGCGGCTCGACGGAACGACGATGGTGGTCTCGTCTTCGGTCACGACGGCCGGCCCCGCTGACCAAGCTTCCGGGGGCCAGATCGTCGCGCGCAATCTCGGCCGCCTCGACGACGCGGCCGGTGCCGGGATCGAAGAGCTCTCTGTGAGAGTTGCAGCGCATCGGCCGTTCGGTCCCGTGCGCGTCAAGCGTGCCTGCCGCGTCCGGACGCGTGGCGGCGTTGACCGACCAGACCGTGATTTCCGCCTCCAGCCCCTCGACCGTGCGTCCGAAGAGATTGGCGTAGTCCGCCTCGAAGAGCGCGAGGATCGTGTCGGCATCCGGGTCCCGTGCCTGCTCCGCCGTGAGCCCGATCGGGATCTCCCAGCCTTGCCCGGCGTAGCGCATGTAGACCTTGAACTGCGACAGGATCTCGGCTTGCGCATCGCAGGTGCGCACGAACCCGGCCGCTTCGTGCTCCAGTTCCCAAAAGAGCGTGCGCACCGCGCCGGCGTCGAAGTCGCAGAGCCGCATGAAGACAGACCGGTTCGCCTCGAAGCTGAAGGGCGCGCGCAGGAAGCCGATGGCCGAGCCGACGCCCGCGCCCTGCGGCACGAGGCAGCGGTCGATGCCCAGCTTCTCGCAGAGCCGCCCGGCATGCAGCGGGGCCGCGCCGCCAAAGGCGATCATGGTGTAATCCGCCAGATCCTCGCCGTTCTCCACCGCGTGGACGCGCGCGGCATTGGCCATGTTCTCGTCCACGACCTCCGCCATGCCCCAGGCGGCCTCCGTCGCGTCCATGCCCAGCGCCTGCGCCGATGACGGCCGTCCAGCGCGGCCTCCGAGCGGTCGCGGTGGAGCGCGATCGACCCGCCCGCGAAGTTGTCGGGGTCGAGCTTGCCCAGCACCAGGTCGGCATCCGTCACCGCCGGTCGCTCCCCGCCGCGGCCATAGCAGGCAGGGCCCGGCTCGGACCCCGCACTTTCCGGGCCCGACGCGGATCTGGTTCATCGCATCGACATGAGCCAGCGACCCGCCACCCGCGCCGATCTCCACCATGTCGATCACGGGGATCGAGATCGGCATGCCGGAGCCCTTCTTGAACCGGTAGCTGCGCGCCACTTCGAAGACCCGCGCGGTCTTGGGGGTCTGGTTGCGGATCAGGCAGATCTTCGCCGTCGTTCCGCCCATGTCGAAGGTCAGCACGCGGTCCAGCCCGTGCCGCGCGGCGATGTCGGCGGCGAAGATCGCACCGCCGGCCGGGCCGGATTCCACCAGCCGCACCGGAAATTCGGCCGCGCTTTCCAGCGACATGATCCCGCCGCCGGAATGCATCAGGAAGACCGGGCACTCGGCGCCTTCGTCCGCCAGCCGGTCCTTCAGCCGGCCAAGATAGGACTTCATCAGCGGCTTGATATAGGCATTGGCGACCGTGGTGTTGAACCGCTCGTATTCGCGCATCTGCGGCGAGACGTCCGACGACACGGAGACCAGCACGCCCGGCAGCTTCTCCGCCAGAACCTCCGCGCACCAGCCGCTCGTGCGCAGGGTTGACATAGGAATGGAGGAAGCCGACCGCGATGCTTTCGTACCCGGCCGCGCGCAACTCGTCAGCCAGCGCCTCCACCTCCGCGCGCTCGCAGCGGGATCAGCACGTCGCCGCGGGCGTCCATGCGTTCGGGGAGCGTGTAGCGGCGGTTGCGTGGCAGCAGCGGCTCGGGCAGCTTCAGGTTCAGGTCGTACTGCTCGAACCGGCTCTCGGTGCGCATCTCGATCACGTCGCGGAAGCCTTGCGTGGTGATCAGCGCCGTCTTCGCTCCGCGCCGTTCGATCAGCGCGTTGGTGGCGAGCGTGGTGCCGTGGATGATCTGCCCTATCGTGTCCGGCCCGATTCCGGCCTTGGCGCAGACCTGGTGCATGCCGTCGATGATCGCGTCCTCGGGTGCGGCATAGGTCGTCAGGACCTTGGTGGAAAACTGCCCGCCCGCGGTTTCCAGCACGACGTCGGTGAACGTCCCGCCGATATCGACGCCAAGCCTGGGGCCGGTTCTCGCCATGTCGCGCATCCTCCGCCTGTTCTTCGCCAGTTAACGCAGGCGAGCCTTGCCGTCGATCCGATAATCCTCCGCGCGCCACGCCTCCACGTCCACAAACGCTGGGCAGCTTTCACGCACGCGGTCCGGTTGCGACCACGCTGGATGTCGGTAATACGGGGGTCAGCGGCAACCGAAGTAGCCGTCATCGGAAATCGGAACGACGCAGAAACAGGACACATGTTGAGAATCTTCGCAGCTTTCGTGCTTTCGACCATCGTGCTCTTGACGGCCGCGGCCGCACAAGAGGGCGGCGACGTCGCGACCGCGCCGGAGAGGTCCGACATCGATCTTCTGATCGACGTGATCGAAGACGATGCCGCGCGGGCCGAGTTGATCGACCGATTGCGGGCCGCCGGTGCGGACGAAACGGACGGGGCGGCCGAAACGGTGGCCGACACTCTCGGGGTGGAGGAGATGGCACCGACCGACCTGTCTCTGGGCCGGCGCATCGCGCTGATCACGCAACAGATCGCCGAAGGCACCGCAGAGAAAGCGACTGGCGCCTGGCAGCAGCTGACCCACGCGAATTCCGTTCTCGACGGGTTGAGCGGGCGCGAATTCGACGTTCTGCTGGACGCGCTGAGCGACCTGGGCCTTGTCATCGTGATCACGATCGGCGTCTACCTCGTGTTGAGACGCCTCGGGAAGTCGATATACCGGCGCATGGGCGCGTCCGCCCGGGATGGCGGTGCGGCGCGGGCGGTCACGCTCTACATCGCTTCCGGTCTGATCGATGCCCTGATCGTCGTCCTGGCCTGGGCCGCGGGCTACGCCATCGCGGTCCTGGCTCTTGGCGATTTCGGGCAGATCGGCATCCGGCAGACGCTCTACCTGAACGCCTTCCTGTTGGTCGAGATGTCGAAGGTCGTGGTCCGACTGATCCTGTCGCCCACCGCCGGCAGCCTGCGCCCGATTCCGCTCGGAACACCGGCCGCGCGCTATCTCAATGCACGATTCAACCTGATCGTCGGGATCGTCGGCTATGGCCAGTTGCTGGTTGTGCCCATCATCAACTCCAACGTGTCCAATGCCGCGGGCAACGCCATGTCGACGCTGATCGCCTTTCTCGTGCTGATCATCCTGGTCTGGCTCGTGCTGAGGAACCGCAGCGCGGTCACCGACTGGATGCTGGGCGCCGGACCGCAGGTCGGCGATTCCGGAGCCACAGCGCATCCGCGGCGCCGCGGAGCGCTGGCCTATCTCGCGCGGCATTGGCACTGGCCCGCCCTGGTTTATCTTTTCGCGATGTTTCTGGTGGTGCTGTTACGCCCGGGCGACGCGGCATTCCAGACCTTCAAGGCCTCGGGCGAGGTGCTGATCGTCGGTCTGCTCGGCTTCTCCGTGGCGGGCATTCTGAGCGGGGTCATCTCGCGCGGCATCCAACTGCCCGACAACATCACACAGCGCCTGCCGCTCCTCGAGGCGCGACTGAACCGATTCGTGCCCACCGGCCTCTTCGTTCTGCGGATCCTCATCTTCCTGCTGGTCACGTTCTTCGCGCTCGACGCGATTTCCGTGATCGACTTCCGGGGCTGGCTGACCGGCCGGATCGGATTGCAACTCGGCGGCGTCGTCCTCGCCGTGGTGTTGGTGCTGCTGGCGTCCTTCGCGGTCTGGCTGGCGCTGACCTCCTGGGTCGACTATCGGCTCAACCCCGATTTCGGGCAGGTGGCGACGTCGCGGGAACGCACGCTGCTGACGCTGCTGCGCAACGCAGCGACGATTGCGCTCGTGATCATAACACTGATGTTCGTGCTGGCGGAGGTCGGGCTCGACATCGCGCCGCTCCTGGCCTCGGCTGGGGTGCTGGGCCTCGCCATCGGTTTCGGTGCGCAGAAGATGGTGCAGGACATCATCACCGGTATCTTCATCCAGTTCGAGAACGCGATGAACGTGGGGGATGTCGTCACCGTCGGCAGTACCACCGGCACGGTGGAACGGCTGACGATCCGCTCCGTCAGCCTGCGGGACCTGAGCGGCGTCTTCCACGTGATCCCGTTCTCCTCCGTGGACATGGTCAGCAACTACGTCCGCGATTTCGGCTACTACCTGTGCGACATGGGCGTGGCGTATCGCGAGAGTGTGGACGAGGTGAAGCAGGCCATGCTCGACGGGTTCGCCGAGCTGGTCTCCAATCCCGAGCAGGCCGCAAAGGTCATGGGCGATCTGGAGTGGTTCGGCCTCGACAGCTTCGGCGACAGCGCGGTGGTTTTGCGGGCGCGGATCAAGTGCGTGCCCGGCCAGCAATGGGGCGTCGGACGCGAATACAACGCGATCCTCAAACGAATCTTCGACGAGCGCGGGATCGAGATTCCCTTTCCGCACCAGACGATCTTCCTGGGCGAAGCGAAGGACGGCAAGACCCAGCACTTCAAGGTCGACATGGCATCGTCCGCGTGAGCGCCGCGCGAACGCAACCCGTGGCCTGTCACGGACACCGTTAACCACTCAACCCGAAATAGCGCGACTTTGCTGGACTTTTTGCGAAAATTTTCGTTATTTTGTAGAATGTTCGCAGTCGTGTTCGGCTGTGCCTTAAATCGGTTCCGGACCCTTTTGGTCCTTGGTATTTTGAGCGTATCTGATGTTAAGTGGTCGTGTCGTGATCGGCCTGTTTGGTCTGATCGGAATTGTTGCCCTCGCGTGTTCCGCGGCGTTCGCCGCGACCATGAGTGCCGACCTCTACCCTGCCGACAAACCCGCTCTGTCCGACCTGACCCTGGTCGATGCTTTGGGATATGCGTGCATACCGGAAAAGGACATCGATCTGGCGTTCTACGCCACCGGAAAGGGTATGCGGCTGCCCCGAACCTGCCTGCCGGAGCCGTGCGAGGCCGCCTTGACGCCCGTGCAACTGGCCGGGCTGATCGGACGCGACCCCTATCAGCGGGAATGGGACGACTACTTCAGCCGCTATGCCGACGTCTGCCGCAAGGAGGTCGTCCCTTTCGATGAGGCCGCGGGTCCGGTTGCCGGCGTCGCGAACGACGCCGTCGCGTTCTGGGCGCCGCTCGCGGCGAGGTACCCCGCCGGCGCTCCGATTCGCGGAAACCTCCCGAGCGTCTCCGGACCTCTCCTCGCCGGATCATCCTCGAACTTGACCGAAGGACCGGGTTCTACCGGCCCGACTTGGGGCACCGATTTCGAAGTACCTGCCGAACACCCGGACCCGGATGATCCGATCGGCGACGAACCGGAACCCAAGGTTCCGCCGACCCCACCGTTGCCGGTGGTTCCTCTTCCTGCGGCGTGGATCCTGTTTATGACGGGAGCAATGTCCCTGTGGCTTCGCCGCCGCGTCGGATCCACGTAGACCTCGGCCCGCAGAACGATGGTGGTATCAACACCGGCCACGCCAAATCAGAGGATCGGCGCGGGTAGCGGCCCGTCCATCAGCGGCGTGGCGACCCCGGCAGGATTCGAACCTGCAACCTGCCCCTTAGGAGGGGGCTGCTCTATCCAGTTGAGCCACGGGGTCGCTTGCGCCTGAATAGCGGCTCGTGCCTGGCTTGTCATGCCCCGGCAACAGCTTTTGCATAGGTTCTTGAAGAGGCTTGAGCCGGCGGGCTATCATCGGCAAAACACATGCAGGTAGCCATTTGTCAGACCGCCCACCCGCCCGTTGACCCTGCGCGACGTCTCCGACGCTTCGGGCGTCTCGGAAATGACGGTAAGCCGTGTCCTGCGCAACCGGGGCGACGTCTCCCAGGCGACGCGCCAGAAGGTGCTGGAGGCCGCGCAAGGAGCTTGGCTACGTCCCCAACAAGATCGCGGGCGCGCTTGGCGTCGCAGCGTGTCAACCTCATCGCCGTGATCATCCCGTCGCTCGCCAACATGGTCTTTCCGGAGGTGCTGTCCGGCATGAACGCGGTGTTCGAAGGCAGCCCGCTGCAACCGGTGGTGGGGGTCACGGACTACCATGCCGGGCAAGGAGGAGCAAGTCCTTTACGAGATGCTGTCCTGGCGGCCGTCGGGCGTGATCATCGCGGGGCTCGAGCATTCCGACGCGTCGCGCGCGATGCTGGCCGCCGCCGGCATCCCGGTGGTCGAGATCATGGACACGGACGGTCGCCCGGTCGACAGCATGGTCGGCATCTCGCACCGCCGCGCGGGGCGCGAGATGGCCAAGGCGATCCTCAAGGAAGACTACGAGCATATCGGGTTCATGGGCACGAAGATGCCGATGGATCACCGTGCGCGGAAGCGGTTCGAGGGGTTCACCGAGACGCTGGCCAAGGCGGGGATCGAGATCGAGGATCGCGATTTCTATTCCGGCGGATCTGCCCTCGCCAAGGGACGGGAGATGACGCAGGCCATGCTGGAGCGGTCTCCGGACCTCGATTTCCTCTATTATTCCAACGACCTGATCGGCGCCGGCGGGCTGCTGTGGCTGATCGAGCAGGGCATGGACATTCCAGGCCAGATCGGTCTTGCCGCGTTCAACGGCGTCGAACTGTTGCAGGGTCTGCCCCGCCGGCTCGCCACGATGGACAGTTGCCGGCGCGAAATCGGCGAGGCGGCGGCGCGGATCATCCTCGACCGCGCGGGTGAGGATGCGGACACGGCGCCGCGGACGATCACGCTGTCCCCCAAGATCAGTTTTGGCGACACGCTCCGCCGCCATCGACGGTGAGCCTGCCACGGCTCGAGAACCGGGCCGCGCGGCGGCTGTTTCTCGACCGTCACGCGCTGATGGAGCCACCGGTGGGCGCGGCAAAGGGATCCGACCTTCTGGACCTGATCACGCGGCTTGGGTTCGTGCAGCTCGACAGCATCAACATCGTGGCCCGCGCCCATGACCTGATCCTCTTTTCCCGTCGCGCCCGGTATCGGCCGAACGCCTTGAAGCGGCTGCACGAGCGCGACCGGGTGCTGTTCGAGCACTGGACCCATGACGCCAGCATCATTCCGATCGAGTTCTTTCCGTGGTGGCAGATGCGGATGCGGCGGGATGCCGAGGCGCTGATCGGGCGGTGGCGGAACTGGCAGCGCAACGGGTTCGAGGCGCAGTTCCGGCCCGTGCTCGACCACGTCCGCGAGCATGGTCCCTGCGGCACGTCGGACGTGGGCGAGGACGAGCCGCGGAGCTCCGGCGGCTGGTGGGACTGGCATCCCTCCAAGGCAGCGCTGGAATACCTGTGGCGCTCCGGCGCGTTGACCGTGGTGGGCCGCGACGGGTTCAAGAAACGCTACGACCTGACCGAGCGGGTCATCGAGGAGGCGCATCGGGCCGATGCACCGCACGATCACGAGACCATCGACTGGTGCTGCAACGCAGCACTCGACCGGCTGGGATTCGCCACCTCCGGAGAGCTGGCGGCGTTCTGGCGGCATGTCACGGTCGGCGAGGCGAAGGACTGGTGCCGTGACGCTCTGGCCCGGGGCGCGATCGAGGAGATCGAGATCGAGCAGGTCGATGGCAGGTTCCGCAAGTGCTTTGCCCGCCCGGCAATCACGGAGGATCCGGCGCTCCACACTGCGCCCACGTCACGGCTGCGCGTGCTGAGCCCGTTCGATCCAGCTGCTTCGGGACCGCAATCGCGCGCGCCGGCTCTTCGGCTTCGACTACACCATCGAGGTTTTCGTGCCCGCGGCTCGGCGGCAATACGGCTACTATGTCTTTCCGGTGCTGGAGGGCGACCGCGTCGTCGGCCGTGTCGACATGAAGGCGCATCGCGACCGCGACGTGCTGCATGTCCGCGCGCTCTGGCCGGAACCGGGCGTGCGCTGGGGCACGGGCCGCCGTCGCGCCTTCGAAGCGGAAGCCGACCGGCTGACCCGGCTGGCCGGTGTGTCACGGGTGACATGGCACGCCGGTTGGCTGCGGGCGCCGTGACTCGTCATCGCCGGCCCAGAGTTGCGGGCAAATGCCGTGTCGCAGATACTCTTGCCGGTCGCGCTGGTCGAGAGGTCTCTCGGATCCGGGGCCGTTGCCGGCAGCCGCCGATCCATTTGACCCCTTTCGCTCTGCTGCGACTTTACGGCATGCTGCCGGCACATGAGCGAATTTCCCCGGATAAGTCCCGTCGGCCTCTCGGGCGTGGCGGTCAGCTTTGGCGGCAGCCTGTCGGACGCGGCCAACCGCGCGGCCATCGCCTTCCGGGCGGCCGTGGATGCGGAAGACTGGGAGGAGGTGTCCGAAACCGCTTCCACGCTGGTCTCGACCTACATTGCCGTCGACCTCGCGCAGACACCCTACGAGGAGATCGAGGCACGGCTGACCGATCTGCTCGGGTCCACACGACTGGATGGAGGCCGGCCTGCCGCCGGGACGCAAGCTCTGGACGCTGCCGGTCTGCTTCGGAACCGACCGCGCGCCGCAGCTGGAGGAGGCCGCAAAGGCAGCCGGGATGTCGGCCAAAGAAGCGCTGGGGAGCCTGAGCAATGCCCGCACGCGGGTGATCACGCTGGGATTCGCGCCCGGGCAGCCGTATCTCGGCCTGCTGCCGGAGGAGTGGAACATCCCCCGTCAGTCCGACCTGACGCCCAAGGTGCCCGCAGGGGCGCTGGTCGTGGCGATCCGTCAATTCGTGCTTTTCGCCGCGCGCCAACACGACCGGCTGGCGGCATGTGGGACAGACCGCGTTCCGCCCCTTCGATTTGAAGCGCAACACCCCGGTCCTGCTGACGCCGGGGGACGAAATCCGCTTTGCCACGATCTCCGAACAGGAACTGATCGAACTGGAAGACGCCGGAGACAGCCTCGGCGGTGCGGAGTGGGAGGAGCTGTCGTGACCCGCACGTTGATCATGCACCAGGCCGGACCCGCGGTGACGATCCAGGATCTGGGTCGGTCCGGTTACATCGCGCAAGGTCTCGCCCGCGGCGGCGCGATGGATCGGCTGGCGCTCCACGAAGGGGCAGCACTGCTGGGTCAGCCAGTCGGGGCCGCCATCGAGATGATCGGCATGGGCGGCCGTTTCGAGGCCACCGAAGACATCCGAATCGCGCTGACCGGCGCGCCGATGCAGGCGACGCTGGACGGTGCGGCGCTGGCCTGGAACGGCAGCCACAAGCTGCCGGCCGGCGCTATCCTGTCCATCGGCGGCGTGCGCAAGGGCGCGATCGGCTACCTGCATGTCGGTGGCGGGTTCGACGTCCCGTCGATCATGGGGTCTCAATCCGCGCACCTGGCCGCCGGCGTCGGCGAGGTCCTGACCGAAGGCACCCGGCTGCCGCTCCATCCCGACAAGGGCGACCGCACCGGCTGGAAACTGGACCCCGAGGACAGGCTTTCGGGCGGGCGCATCCACATCGTCCGGTCGCTGCAGACGCATGTGTTCGGGGAGGAGATGCTGGCGCGGTTCGCGGACACCCGGTTCACCCGCGACGCCCGGGCCAACCGGCAGGGCATCCGGCTCAACCCCGAGGGCGAGGGATTCGCGGCCGAAGGCGGGCTGACAGTCGTGTCGGAGATCATCGCGCCAGGTGATATTCAAGTTACCGGCGATGGCGCGCCCTACGTGCTGATGTGCGAAAGCCAGACCACGGGGGGCTATCCCCGGATCGCCACGATCATCCCATCCGATCTGCCGCGCATCGCGCAGGCGCCCCTGAAGGCACCGTTGGAAATCGTCCTGCTGGACCGCGATGCGGCGGTGGAACGGGAACAGCGCGCACTCCGGCACCTGAAGGAACTGCCCAAATCCTGCTCCCGCCGCGTGCGTGATCCGGCCGACATGGGCGACCTTCTGAACTACACGCTCTTGAGCGGCGTTATCGACGCAACCCGCGATCCGTTCGAAGGAGAGACGACATGACCCAGGTGGACCTCAATGCCGACATGGGCGAAAGCTTCGGGCTCTGGAAGATGGGCAACGACGCGGACCTGCTGAAGATCGTGACGTCGGCCAACATCGCCTGCGGCGGGCACGCGGGCGACCCGGACGTGATGCAGCGCACGATGGCCTGGGCCGCGGAAAACGGGGTCGGCATCGGCGCGCATCCGGGGTTCGCCGATATCGCCGGGTTCGGACGATTCCGGATGCACCTGCCCAAGGGCACGCTGCAGAACATGGTCCGCTACCAGGTCGCCGCACATCTGGGCATGGCTCGCGCATTCGGCCACGAGGTGCGGCATCTGAAGCTGCACGGCGCGCTGGCCAACATGTGCTCCGAAGATCCCGCGATGGCGGAAGCGTGCTACGACGCGGCGCTCTCGGTGGGGCCGGACCTCATCGTCATGGTGCTCGCCTGCACCGCGCAGCAGGCGGCGGTGGAGACACTGGGCTGTGCGTGGGCCGGGGAAATCTTTGCCGATCGCGCTTACAACGATGACGCCACGCTGGTCGACCGGTCGAAACCGGGGGCGGTGATCCACGACAGCACGGCCGCCGGTCCGCGTATTGCCGAGATGGTGCGGGAAGGCGCGATCATCACCGAATCCGGCAAACACATCCCGGCTTCCATCGACACGATCTGCGTGCACGGCGACACGGCGGAGGCGCTGGCCATCGCGCGGTCGGTGGGCGACGCGCTGAAGGCCGACGGCGTGACCGTGGCGCAATTCGCAGGCCGCACCTGACCTGTCACTCCCCGGCCGCGCGCCGCATCCGACGCGCCACGGCGCCTGCAACCGCAACCGTGACGCCGATGCGGAACACGTGGTGCGCCGTGACCACGACCGGGCTGATCCCGAGGCTGAGCGCGATCAGCCCCATTTCCGTCACCCCGCCCGGCGCGAAGCTGACGAAGAGCGTGTCGAAATCGAATGGCATCACCGGCGAGAGCCAGGTCGCGATGCCGTAGCCGATGGCCAGAACACCCGCCACATAGAGCATCGCCATCCCAAAGGCGCGGATCAGGTCACTGGCCCGCGCGCCCGCGAAACTGGTCCCGAGGCCGGTGCCTACGACCAGCTGCGCCACGCTCAGAAGCCATCCCGGGCTCGACAGGTGCAGAAGGCCGGAGCCGTGAAACGCCGCGCTCAGCAGCAGCGGCCCCACGAGGTGCGAAGCCGGCAGACGCAGACGCGGCCCCAGCCACATGCCGGCCGCAGCAATCAGAAACAGCTCCACGATATCGAGCAGCGTCCATGCGCCGGCCTGGAAGCTTTGCCCGCCCGCGCTGCCGACCGCGTTTCCCGACCAGATCAGGTAGAGGAACGGCACCGTGACGACGACCAGGATGATCCGCGCGAAATGCTGCAGCGCCAGCAGCCGGACATCCGCCCCCGCCTCCTCGCCGAGCGCCACGGCTTCGATCAGGCCGCCCGGCATCGCGGAATAGAGCGCCGTGACCGGATCGTACCCGCCGACCACACGAAAGAGCAGGAATCCCACACCCAAGGCGGTCGCGATGAACGCGAGCATGACCAGCAGCGATGGCCAGATCCCCGGCAGGCTGCGCATCAGATCCACCGTGAAGCTGGCCCCGATCATCACCCCGATGAGCGCCACGAACAGGCGGCGCGGCGTCTGCGGAAAACGCGCTTCGGGCCGTCCGGTCGCCGTGCGCCACGCCGAATAGAGACCCACCGTCGCCAGTGCGCCCACGAGATAGGGCATCGGCACTCCGGCCAGGTCGGCCAGAACAGCGCCGGCAAGGCCGATGGCCAGCATCAGGCCGGCATTCGGCAGGGCACGCATGAGGGAGGCGACGTCCATGCGCGGACCATGGCGCGCCGTCGGGGCGGATACAAGCAAGTGCCGGGACCTCAGGCGCGGGCTGCCCGCACCGCCTGCGGCGTGCGCCCGGTCCAGCTCCGGAAGGCGCGAAAGAACGAGCTCGGGTCGCGGAATCCCAGCAGCAACGCGATCTCGTGCACGCTCATGTCGCTGTTTTGTAGGTAATTCAGCGCGATCGCGCGCCGCGTGTCCTCGAGGATGGTCTTGAAGCTGGCCCCCTCTTCTTTCAGCCGACGTTGCAGGCTGCGTTTCGACACCGCGAGCGCGCGTGCGATCTGGCCGGCGCTGACCTGCCCGCCGGGAAGCCCGTCCACCAGCGCCTGGCGCACCCGCCCCGACAGGTTGGCCGGCGCGGCGTTGCCCGCGAACCGCTCCTTCAGCCCAGCTTCGATCTGGAGCCACAGCGCGTCGTTGCGGGACACCAGTGGACGGTCCGCATCGGCGCGGGACAGCACGAGTTCGTAATCGTCGCCGACCCCGAGATCACAGCCGAAGAAGCTCTGCACCTCCGTCCACCCGCATCGCGGCGCCAGTGCTCGCAACGCCAGCGGAACGACGTGCTCGCCGGTGGCGCGCCGGATCGACATCACGAAGAAGACGAGGTCGAACCAGCCGATCAGGGGCGGCAGGTCCCGCCCCGGCAGGATCGAGCCGAAGCAGAGCGCGACACGGTGGCCCTCCTCGCGGAGCACCATCCGGATCGGCGCGATCACCGGCTTCAGAAGCGCCTTGCGCTGCAATCCGATCCGTACCGTCGGGCTGCTGAAGAAGGCATAGATGGCGGAATCGAATCCATGCTCCAGAACCGCCACGGCCAGCCTCAGATGGAACGCCGGATCCTGCGCTTCGGCATCGAGGGCGTTCCACAGGTCGTAATATTCGGTCGCGCTGACGGGCCGCGCGCCCAGGTCCAGAAAATCATGTGGCAGCCCCGCACGCCGCGTGACACGACGTGGATCCAGTCCAAAGCCGTCGCAGATCGCCTTCAGGCTTCGGGCGACGTTATATTTCTGTGCCTGAACTCATCCTGCGTCCTTCATTGCTCCGAATCTGGCGAGCAAAGCTGACCACTGCAATTATGGCGCAATTCATCATGATATTGGCGCGCTTTGCAACTGAACTGTCGCCGGGTCCATGCTAGGTACCGGCCCGTAGCCGATCGTGACAGGAGCGCCTTGAGGATGAAGCTGACGGTAAACGGAACCGAGCACGAACTGGGTGATATCGAACCCGACATGCCCCTGCTGTGGGCACTTCGGGACGAACTGGACATCACCGGCGTGAAGTATGGTTGCGGCGTGGCGCAATGCGGGGCCTGCACCGTGCATGTCGACGGCGTCGCCGTCCGCTCCTGCCAGACCGCCGTGGGCGACGTGCAAGACTTCGAGGTCACGACGATCGAGGGGCTGGGCACTCCCGACGCGCTCCACGCGGTGCAGGAGGCATGGGTCGAGCACCAGGTCGCCCAATGCGGGTATTGCCAGTCCGGCCAGATCATGGCCGCCGCGTCCTTCCTGCAGTTCAATTCCGAGCCCACGGACGAGGATATCGACGGCGCCATGTCAGCCAACCTCTGCCGCTGCGGCACCTATCCACGCATCCGCGCCGCGGTGAAGACCGCCGCCGGAAAGCTTCGGGGAGCCTGAGATGAGCCGGATCGGAACACTCGCCCGCAGGACCTTCCTGATCGGATCCGCCGCCATCGCCGGGGGCGTGGCCTTCGGTGTCTATGCCGTCCGCAAGCCGCATGACAATCCGCTGGCCGACGGTCTCGCCACCGACGCGGCCACGTTCAACCCCTGGGTCCGCGTCGCGCCAGACAAGATCACGCTGATCACGCCGCATGCCGATATCGGCCAGGGCGTCGTGCACATGCAGGCGACCCTGATCGCGGAAGAGATGGACCTGGACTTCGGCCAGTTCGAAACGGAGTTCGGCCAGCCCTCCGCCGCCTATTACAACCGCGCAATGTCCGACGAGGCGGGCGTGGCCCTATCCGCGATCACGCCCCTGCCCGCGAACCTCGCCGCCGGAGCGCTCGATTCGGTCTTCAAGCTGATCGGGCTGCAGGGCACGGGCGGGTCGACATCCACCCCCGACAGCTTCGACAAGCTGCGCGAGGCGGGTGCGGTCGCGCGCGAAACGCTGAAGGCCGCCGCCGCCGAGGAAACCGGCGTGCCGGTCGCGGAGCTGAAGACGAAATCCGGAGCGGTCATCCTTCCCGACGGGACCGAAATCCTCTACACAGCCCTCGCCGCGCGGGCGGCGACGATTGCGCCCGTCACCGACGTGACGCTGCGCGATCCCTCCGAATGGAGGCTGATCGGAAAGGCCGCCCAGCGCGCCGACATCGTCGCCAAGTCGACCGGACGGCAGAGCTACGGCATCGACCTCAAGGTGGACGGCATGGTGAAACACCGCGGTCCGCATGAGCCCGCGCCGCAGCGCCGTCGCCTCCTACGACGCGAGCGCGGCTCGACAGATGCGCGGGGTCAGCGACGTGGTAGAGGTCACCAACGGTCTCGCGGTTCTGGCCGACAACACATGGCGCGCGATCAAGGCCGCCGAGGCTATCGACGTGGAGTGGGAACCGGCGGCCTACCCTGCGGAACAGGCCGACCATTGGGCCGCCATCGCCGACAGTTTTGGCAGGGACGACCTATTCAACGCCCAGTGGCGCAATGACGGCGACGTGACCCAAGCAATCACCGATGGCGACCTGGTCGAGGCCGAATACCGCGCGCCTTATGTCGCGCACCAGCCGCTTGAGCCGCTCAACGCCATCGTCCGCGTGACCGACGGCGAGGTCGAGGTTTGGACCGGCCACCAGATGCCCCGCTTCCTGCAGCAGGTCGTGGCCGGTGTCACGGGGCACGAGCCCGGGCAGGTCACCTTCCACAACCAGTATTCCGGGGGCAGCTTCGGCCACCGGCTTGAGTTCGAGCATATCAAGCAGGCGGCCGAGATCGCCAATCGGATGCGCGGCACGCCGGTCAAGCTCACCTACTCGCGCGAGGAGGATTTCGCGCAGGATTTCCCGCGCCACATTGCCATGGCCCGCGGGCGCGGCGCGGTGAGCGGCGATCAGATCGCGGCGCTGGACATGGAGATTGCCGCCCCTGCGGTCATGGTGTCGCAGCTGGGCCGGGTCGGCATGGGCGGCGGCGGCCCCGAAACGCAAATCTCGGCCGGCGCCTGGAACGCGCCCTACGGTATCGCCAACTTCCGCGTCCGCGACTACGCGGTGCCCGGATTGGCGCCGACGTCAAGCTGGCGGTCCGTCGGCGCGTCCTTCGGCGGGTTCTTCATCGAGTCGTACATGGACGAGCTGATCCATGCCGCCGGCGCCGACCCGATGGCGGCGCGCATCCGCCTCTGCACCGATCCGAACGCCCGCGCCTGCCTCGAGACCGTCGCGGAGATGTCTGGCTGGGGCAGCGAGATGGCCGAGAACCGGGGCCGGGGCGTGGCGCTGGTCGAAAGCTTCGGCGTGCCGGTGGCTGAAGTCGTCGAGGTCACGATGACCGACAGCGGCATCCGCATCGACAAGGTCTTCGTGGCAGCCGAGGTGGGCACGGTCGTAGATCCGGTCAACTTCGAGAACCACGTGCAGGGCGCGGTGGTCTGGGCTCTCGGCCACGCGATGAATTCCGAGATCACCTATGCCGACGGCATGGCGGAGCAGCGCAACTACTACGACGCCGAAGGCATGCGGATGCATCAGTGCCCGGAGATCGTGGTGCGCGCGCTGGAAAACTCCGGTCGTGTGCGCGGCATCGGCGAACCGCCCGTACCGCCCGCAGCCCCCGCGCTCGCGAATGCGATCTTCGCGGCGACCGGTCAGCGGCTGCGCGAGATGCCGTTCCACAAGTTCGTGGATTTCGTGTGACGACGGCCATGCACCGTCCACGCCGGCCGGAGCGGCGATCCGAGACCCATCCCCGCGCCGCGATCCAGGACCACGGGGCAAGCGCCTGGGCCCTTTTGGCGGGCGGGGCGCTCCTCACGCTCTGCCTCGCCGCGCCGGCCTTTGCGGCGGGTGAACCGGTGGAGATCGCGCCGCCGGCGGTGGGGTCGGTGACACGTGCGGAAGGCCTCGCCGCCTGGGATCGCATCTATGAGGTCGCCTCTCATCCGCGGTGTTCCAATTGCCATGTGGGTGCGTCGGACCGGCCGATGTGGTCCGGGCCGACATACGGCAGGACCCGGCCGCACGGCATGAACATCCGGGCGGGCGAGAGCCGGATCGGCGTGGAATACGTTCCCTGCGCCACCTGCCACGTCGACGACGCCACGACCGGACGCGGCAATCCGGAGCCGCACGACGCCCCGCGCGTGGCCGCGGCCTGGGCGCTGGCCCCGGTCGAGGCCGATTGGTTCGGCCGGACGTCGCAGGAGATCTGCACCCAACTCCGCGATCCCGACCGCAACGGCGGGCGCGATGTCGCGGCGCTGGCCAGCCATCTCGACCATGACGTGATCCTGCACTGGGCCTGGAACCCCGGCGGCGGTCGCGAGCCCGCGCCCCATTCGCTGCAGGAGTACGTGAACGACATCCTCGCCTGGGGCGTGTCGGGATTCCCGTGCGAGGGTGACCCGTGATGTTGGGAGTTGCGGGCGCGCTGCTGGTCTTCACCGGCATCTGGCACGCGTTCGAATGGGCCATGGCCAGACGCAATCGCGACACGCTGCGGCTGGTGCCTGTGGGCTGCGTCTACCTCGTGCTGGGCTGCCTCATCGCGACGCTGCAATTCCTGCCCTGGACCGCCTGGATTGCCCTGGCGGTGACGGCGACTGGCATGATCGCCGCATTCATGGTGCGCAACACCGCCCGTATCCGCACCTGGGTCCTCTGGACCTTCATCGGGGTCGATGCGCTCATCATCGCCGCACTCCTCGCCGGCCTTCTCGCCTGACGCCCCGGACCCGGCTTCACTTGGCCCGATAAACTCCCGCCGGAGGCGTCGCGGACCTTTCCAACCCGTCCCGGCGCCGGTATGACGCACAACGTTCCCAGACCGAGGCCCGCCACCCCATGTCCTTCGACCGCTCCATCAAGATCGCGCCGTCCATCCTCGCCGCCGATTTCGCCAGCTTCGGCGCGGAATGCGCGGCGGCGGAGGCGCAGGGCGCCGATTGGATCCATGTCGACGTGATGGACGGCCATTTCGTGCCCAACATCAGTTTCGGCCCCGCGACCTGCGCCGCCATCCGGCCCCATATCCGCGGCGTGATGGACGTCCACCTGATGATCGCGCCGGTCGACCCCTTCATCCCCGACTTCGCCGCTGCGGGCGCCGACATCCTGACCGCGCATGTGGAAGCCGGGCCTCACATCCACCGCACGCTTCAGGCGATTCGCGCCGCCGGTATGCGCCCGGGCGTTGCGCTGAACCCGGGCACACCGGCTTCGGCAGTGGAGCACGTGCTCGACCTCGTCGATCTGGTTTGCGTCATGACCGTGAACCCGGGCTTCGGGGGTCAGAAATTCATCGATATGTCGTCGAAAATCGCGCGGCTGCGCCAGATGATCGGCAATCGCGAGGTTCATATCGAGATCGACGGCGGCGTCGACCCGACCACGGCGCCAGGCGTGGTGAAGGCCGGTGCCGATGTGCTGGTCGCCGGATCCGCGGTGTTCAAGGGCGGATCGGTCGGCGACCCGACCCCTTATGGCCGCAACATCCGGGCCATCCGCGAGGCCGCCACCGGCACATGGGTCTAGTTGGCGGGTCTAACCAAACAAGCGAGCCAACGGCGCGAGATGGCGCGCATGAAGCCAGGTTCCCCCCAGAACATGCGGCGTCGCGCCGCTGCCAAGCTTGAACCTCGCAATCCCGGGCGCGTTCACGGTGTCGAGCGTTCCCAACTCCAGAATGTCGGTCCCATGTTCGGCGAGCCAGTCGGCGGCATGGGCCAGCAGCAGGTTGTGCGCGTGTTCCGCACGTCCGGCCTCGGTCGTATGACCCATATGATACGTCGCCGTCGGCCCATGCCGCAGGATCAGCATGCCAGCCACGGGTTCACCTGCAAGGTGCGCAGTGAAAAGCTGCGCTTGGCCGGGATTGGTTTCAGCAAACGCCAGCACGAACGTGTGCGGCAGAGCCCTGTATCCGCGGGCGCGCCGCTGTGCCAGTTCCGCCTTGAAGAGCCAGTGGTCGGGCTTTAGCGGCATCCGCTCGCGCGACACGCGCAGCGGCCCGGCTGCGGCGCGGTTCAGCCTGTTGCGCCATTTCTGATGCATCCGCAACCGACGCGCCGATGCATCGCCGCTCAGGTCCAGCTGCGCGATCGTGGCGCCGGTCATGATCTGGAAGAACCCGGCCGCCGCAAGCGCGGCGCGGTCCATGCCCTCGGCGTTCAGCACGACCGGATGACCCAATGCCGAGACCGCGCGAACCAGACGCGCGGCATCCGGCGTCCCGGTCCAGACCGGCCCGCGCGAGACCAGACCGATCCGACCCAGCAGCGGGAGCCGGCGGACCTGGCATAGGAAATGCCCTGAAGGTCCGGCGCCGCCGTCAATCGAAACCTCGTCAACCTCCACGCCCAGCCGCGCCATCGCCCGGGCGTAGCCCGAGGATTGCGTCAGAGGCAGGAGAGGCCGGGCAGGAACCGCGTCGAACATGTCCCGAGATTAACCCGGCAGAAACTAAGTCATGGTTAACCGGAGGCCATGAAACACGACCAGAGCGTGATGGGCGTTCATGCGCCCCCGGCCCGTCCCACGCTGCGCGCGGCGCTGCTGCTGGCCTGCCTCCTGAGCCTGCCATTCGCCGCCCTCGCAGCGATGGAGATCGTGCTGTTCTGACCGATTATTACAACCGGTCGGCGAACGCCTCTTTCAGCTTGTGCTTCAGGATCTTGCCGGTCGGCGCCGCCGGAAGATCCTGGGAGAGGATGATCCGCCACGGCCTCTTGTAGCCCGCCAGCCGCTCCGCAATCCAAGCGCGCAACGTATCCATGTCCGGCGCGTCCTCGGGCGCGATCTGGCAGAAGGCCAGAACCTTCTCGTCGCCGTCGACCATGTGCCCCACGACCGCCGCCTGGATGATTTGCGGATGGTCCGACAGCACGCCCTCCACCTCGGGTGGGTAGACGTTGAACCCGCCATGGATGATCAACTCCTTGGACCGGCCCAGGATGTGCACGCGGCCCTGGTCGTCGATCCGCCCCAGGTCGCCCGTGGAGAGCCAGCCTTCCGCGTCGATCATCTGCGCCGTTGCGTCCGGTGCCCGGAAATAGCCCTGCATCACGTGCGGGCCGCGGGTCCGCAATTCGCCCTCGGCCGCACCGCCCGCGATGTCGATTTCCACCTCCGGCAAGGCGGGCCCGCAGGACGTGTCGTCATTGCAGGTCAGGTGCCGGGTGGCCGAGATGCCGGCCGTGGTCTCCGTCATGCCGTAGCCGTTCTGGAGCGGGACGCCATAGAACGCCTCGGCCCGTCGCTTCCAGTCCGGATCGAGAGGCGCGCCCCCGGAGGACACGTATTTCAACGGCATCCCCTCGAGTTTCGGGATCCCCTTTTCCTTCACGTGCTGCATCAGAAGCGCGTGCATCTGCGGCACCGCCGAGAACCGGGTCACGCCGTCCTTCAATGCGGTGAAGAGCCGTGCGGCCGAGAATCGCGCCTCGAACCGCAGATGCGATCCCACGTGGGTCGATGCGGTCAGGACGGAGGCGAGGCCGAAGACATGACTGATCGGCAGCACGCCATAGATCAGGTCACGGGGTTCCAGCCACCGCAATTGCGCCGACGTCCGCCCGCCAAAGCGCATGTTGGAATGCGTCAGCATCACGCCCTTGGGATCGCCCGTCGTGCCGGTGGTGTAGAGGATCGTCGCGACCTCGGGCAGATCCTCGGGCGTGCCGGCGCAGGCGAGCACATGGACGGACCCGAAAGCACCCTCGTGCTGCGCCGCACCCATCCGCTCGGCATGGGCATTCGCGTCCGGGGAGACCCCCGACAGCATCACGACCGCCGCAGGCTCCGCGTGGCTCATGACCTTCGCAATCTCGCTCTCGGTCTGGCGGGCATTGAAGGGAATGACCGGCGCCCCCCGCATCGACGCGCCGAAGATGAACGCGGCCGCGGCGCAGCTGTTCTCCGCCAGCAGCATCACCCGGTCGCCGGCACCGACACCCAAGCTTGCCAGCAGGTCCGCCGCCGCGCGCGCCGCCTCCGCCGCTTGCGCCCATGTCCAGAGTGTTCCGAGCGTGTCGCTGTAGGCGGGCGCATCAGGTCGCTCCGCGGCCTGGTGCAACAGGAGGTCGTGCCAGCGGTCGCTCATGAGGCGGCCCTCCTGAAGACACCCGTCGCACGGGAGCAGAGCCGCCCGTCGGCATCGCGCAGTTCCGCATCGGCATAGACGATCTTGTAGCCGCCGCCCGCCACGCGGCCGACGGCCTCGACCATGCCGCCCTGCGTCGCCGCGACGAAGTCGGTGGTCAGCGTCAGCGTCACGACGGGAACCAGCGCCTGCCCGTCATTCGCCAGCAGGCGAGAGGCCGCGAACCCGGCCGCGGCGTCGAGCATCATCGCGTGGATGCCGCCATGCAGGGTCCCGTTGCGGTTGAGGTGCTTCGGTCCGATTTCCAGCGTCACGGATGCCGTCCCGCCGGGGTCGGTGAGGTCGACCTCGTAGCCCACCATTGCGTGCGCCCCGCTTTCCGGTGCCTCATGCGGCGGATAGGGCGATGAATCGTTCAAGATGCCAGTCCTCGTCGCCGAACCTGTGGTCGGCCATCACGATCCGCTTGGCGATATGCGCCAGCTCGTATTCCTGCGTCATCGCGATGCCGCCATGCATCTGGATCGATTCCTCCGCGATCAGCCGTCCGATACGGCCGAAAAGGCTCTTGGCGGCGGAGATGTGGCGTTCCCGCTCCGTGCGGTCCGCCTCGAGATGACCGGCGGCATTGATGAGGGCGGAACGCGCCTGCTCCATTTCGGTCAGCATCTCGGCGACGCGGTGCTGCAGCGCCTGGAAGGTGCCGATGGGCCGGCCGAACTGCTTGCGGGTCACGAGGTAATCCTGCGTCAGATCGGCGGCCGTGGCCATCGCGCCCAACGCTTCGGCCATCAGCGCCACCGTCGCGCGGGCCATGACGTGCTCGATCACCGCAAACGCCTCGCCGGGCGCACCCAGCCGCGCGACCTCCGGCACTTGCACGCCGTCGAGCGTCACTTCTCCCGCGTGCCCGCCGGAGATCAGCGGATAGCCCTCGACCGTCAGCCCGTCGCTGTCGGCGGGCACCAGGAAGAGGCTGATCCCGTCGGGATCGCGTGCATCGCCACCCTCGCGGGCGGAGACGACAAAGTGATCCGCAGCCTCCGCATTCACCACGACCGCCTTGCGCCCGGTCAGCAGCACCGCCCCGTCCTGCGATTCCGCCTTCGTCTCCACATGGGTGAGGTCATAGCGGCTCTGCGGCTCGCCATGGGCGAAGGCCAGCTGCATCTCGCCGGAAATCACTGCCTCCAGATGCGCCTTCTGCGCCGAATTGCCGGCCGCTGCGATCAGCCCGCCGGCCAGGACGGCGGTGTCCAGAACCGGCTCCACCACTCCGGCGCGTCCCAGTTCCTCGAACACCACGGCGATGTCGAAGCCCGCGCCGCCGAACCCGCCGTCGTCCTCGGAAAAGAGCGCGCCCAGCACCCCCAGTTCCGCCAGCCCGGACCAGATCTCGTCCGAGTAGCCCTGATCGCTCTCCAGGATCTTGTTGCGTACTGCGGTGCCGTACTTGTCGGACAGATACCGCCTCAGCGTATCCGACAGCATCTGCCGCTCTTCGGTCAGTTCGAAATTCATGCGCGGCCCCCCAGCGCGGTCTTGGCGATGATGTTCTTCTGGACCTCGTTCGACCCGCCGAAGATCGAGATCTTGCGGTGGTTGAAGTACTCGCCCGCCACGGCGCCGACGTCGAACGGATCGGGCACCGGCTGGTTCGTGCCCTCGACCGCCTCGGAGGCGAAGGGCATGGCATAGGGCCCGATCGCGCGGCGCATCAGGTCGTTGAGCTCCTGCCGGATCACCGACCCTTTTACCTTGAGCATCGATGCCTCCAGCCCCGGCGCGCCACCGGCCCCCGCCGCCGCGATCATGCGCAGGTTGAAGGTCGAGAGCGCCATCAGCTCCATCTCCACCCGTGCCACCCGCGCGGCGAAATGCGGATTGTCCAGCAGCGGCTTGCCGTTGTCGTTGACCGCCCGCGCCACGCGCCGGACCGATCCCAGCGCAGCGGTGGAAAAGCCCACGCCCGCGATGTTCGCCCGTTCATGGGTCAGCAGGTACTTGGCATAGGTCCAGCCCTTGTTCTCCTCGCCCACGAGGTTCTCCACCGGCACCTTCACGTCGGTGAACCAGACCTCGTTCACTTCCGGAGAACCGTCGAGCAGGATGATCGGCCGCACTTCCACGCCCGGGGTCGCCATGTCGACCAGCAGGAAGCTGATTCCCTCCTGCTGCTTGGCGTCCGGGTCGGTGCGCACGAGGCAGAAGATCATGTTGGCGTGCTGGCCCAGCGTCGTCCACGTCTTCTGGCCGTTGACGATATAGTGGTCGCCATCGCGCACGGCCTTGGTTTTGAGCGAGGCGAGGTCCGACCCCGCGCCCGGCTCCGAATAGCCCTGGCACCACCAGTCCTCGCCCGCGAGCATCCGCGGCAGCCAGTAATCCTGCTGCTCCTTGGAGCCGAACTTGTGCAGCACCGGCGCCAGCATGGTGAAGCCGAAGGGCACGATCCGCGGCGCGTTGGCCGTCGCGGCCTCCTCCTCGTAGATGTGGCGCTGGACCGCGTTCCAGGCAGCACCCCCGAATTCCTCCGGCCAGTTCTGCGCCAGCCACCCGCGCGCGTGCAGCTTGGCGTGCCAGTCCTCCATCTCCTGCTTGTTCAGGTCCTTGCCCAGCCGCACCTTCTCGGCGACGGACTTGTCCAGCTTCTCGTCCAGGAACTTGCGAACCTCCTCGCGGAAGGCCTTTTCATCATCGCTGTAGCTCAGGTCCATATCAGTCGATCTCCACTAATCCGGCAACGCCCTTCCGCCGCCAATGCACATCGTCACGCCCGTGTCGCCCCGCGTCGCCTGCCTTCGCGCAGGATGCGGCCACCATGCGCACGCCGCTCGTCCCGAACGGATGACCGGTGGCGATGGCGCCACCATTCACCTTGAACCTCTCGGGATCAATCCCCCGCCTGTCGCGACAGGATCGCGCATTCCGGTCCGCGAGGGACCACCTGCGGGAAGAGAACTCAGATCCCGCCCCCGCGGCCGACAGAGTCACCGCTTCGGTCAAGCCGACGCCTCCCGGTTCAGATCATCGAAACCGCGTCCCTCCGCCACAAGTTCCTTCAGAAGCGGCGCAGGCTCCCAGAAATAGGGATCGTCCTCTGCCCAGCGCTCGATATCCGCGAGCAGCCCGGGCAGTCCCACGATATCGGCCCATTTCAGCGGACCGCCCCAGTAGCGCGGGAAGCCGTAGCCGAAGAGCAGCGTCATGTCGACGTCGAGCGGCCGCCTTGCGATTCCCTCGCCCACCACCTTCGCGGCTTCGTTCACCATCGCGGCCATGTACTTGCGCACGATGCCCTCGCGGGTGAACTCCTGTGGCGTGATCCCCTTTTCGGCTCGCTCCTCCTCGATGAAGGTCATCACCGCCGGGTTGGGCGCGCCTCCGCGCTTGCCCTTCTCGTAGATGTAGTAGCCCTTGCCGGTCTTCTGGCCGAACCAACCCTGCTCGCAGATCCGGTCGGGGTAGTCGACCGACTTCGCCCGCGGGTCGATCCCTTCGGCCCGCTTGCGCTTGCGCACGGCCCAGCCGATGTCCAATCCCGCGAGGTCGCCCACGGCATAGGGACCCATCGCGAACCCGAACTCCGTCAGCGCCTTGTCGATCTCGAAGGGCGACGCGCCATCAAGCACCATGTGATCCGCCGCCGCGCGATAGACCGCGAGGATCCGGTTGCCGATGAACCCGTCGCAGACGCCCGCGCGCACGCAGACTTTGCCCAGCCGTTTGCCCAGCGCGAATCCGGTCGCCACCACGTCGGTCGCGGTCTTGTCCGGCACCACGACCTCCAGCAGCTTCATCACGTGGGCGGGCGAGAAGAAGTGCAGCCCGATCACGTCCTGCGGCCGGCTGGTCGAGTCGGCAATCTTGTTCACATCGAGATAGGACGTGTTCGACGCCAGGATCGCGCCCGGCTTGGCAACCGCATCCAGCTTGCCGAAGACCTCGCGTTTCACGTCCATCTCCTCGAACACCGCCTCGATCACGAGGTCGGCGTCGCTCAGCGCGGCGTAGTCTGTCGCCGTCGTCAGCGCCCTTTCGGTCAACTCCTGAAACTGCGCCTCGGTGATCTTGCCGCGCTTCAGCGCACCCTGCAGGTTGCCGGAGATACGCTCCTTTGCGGCTTTCGCGGCATCATCACTCATCTCCAGCATCACGACCGGCAGGCCCGAGAGCAGCGCGGCCGTGGCGATGCCTGCGCCCATCGTGCCGCCACCGATGACGCCCAGGCTTTGCACGTCGCGCGGCTCCACGCCCTTCAGCTCCGGCAGGTTCGACACCGCGCGTTCGGAGAAGAAGGCGTGGATCATGCCCTTGCGCTGATCCGTCTGCATCAGCTCCATGAAGATCTCGCGCTCGCGTTGCATGCCCTCCGCAAACGGTAGTTCAACACAAGCCTGAACGGCACGAACCGCCTCGGCCGGAGACACCTGGCCGCGGCCCTTCTTCAGCACCTCGTCATATTTCGCGTCCCAGTCGATGGGTTCCGGTGCAGGCAGCTCGCTCACGGCGCGACGCTCGTTGCCCTCGGCGAGCAGCTCCTCGGCGAAGGCGATGCCGTTCTCCCGCGGCGTGCCCTCGGCGATGCGATCGATCAGTCCCATCGCTGCCGCTTCCTTCGCGCCCACATGGCGGCCGCTGGTGATGACGTCCAGCGCCGGATCGACGCCGGTCAGCCGCGGCACCCGCTGCGTCCCGCCCGCGCCGGGAATGAGGCCCAGATGCACCTCCGGCAGGCCCACGCGGGCATCCGGCACGGCTACGCGGTAATGCGCGCCAAGTGCCACCTCCAGCCCGCCGCCGAGCGACGCGCCGTGCATCGAGGCCACCACCAGCTTGGGGCAGGCCTCGATCCGCGTGCAGACATCCGGCAGGAACGGCTCCTGCGGCGGCTTGCCGAATTCCTTGATATCGGCGCCGGCGATGAACACGCGCCCCTCGCCCAGGATGACGATCGCTCTCACGCCGTCATCCGCCTCCGCCTCCTCGATCCGGTCCAGCAACCCTTGCCGCACCGCAAGGCTCAGCGCATTGACGGGCGGGTTCTGCACGGTGATCAGCGCAATCTCTCCCTGCCGCTCATAGGCTACGACATCGCTCATCCGAGCCTCCTTCTCCGGTTTGTTTCTCAGTCTGACGCAATCCGCGGCAGAGTCCCACTTTGACCCTGCGTCACGCGGTCGTCACGTTCCGGGTGTTCAAGACGCAGTATAGACCTGTCGCAGAAAATCGGATTGAGTGCTATGGACAAGGTCGGTGGTGAAACACCACAGGGAACGGGAAGCCGGGATGGGTGCACTGCTGGCGGTAGAGGGATTGCGTATCGGATTCGGCGATGCGCCCGATGTCGTGAGCGACGTGTCCTTCTCGCTGCAGCCGGGTGAAACTTTGGCGCTGGTCGGCGAGAGCGGCTCGGGCAAGACCATCACCTGCCGGTCGGTTCTGCGCATTCTTCCGGGCACGGCGGAGTTGCGCGGCGGACGCATCCTTTTCGGCGAGGACCAGACCGACCTTCTGACGCTCTCGTCGCGCAAGATGCGGAGCTTGCGTGGCAACCGGATCGCGATGATCTTCCAGGAGCCGATGCGCTCGCTCTCTCCGCTGCACCGGATCGGCAACCAGGTGGGCGAGGTGCTGCGGCTGCATCACGACCTGTCGGCCGATGCGGCGCGCAGGCGCGTGCTCGAAACATTCGAGAAGGTGGGCTTTCCCGACCCCGACCGGGCCTTCCGCTCCTACCCGTTCGAGATGTCGGGCGGCATGCGCCAGCGCGCGATGATCGCCATGGCGATGGTCTCCAAGCCGGACCTGCTGATCGCGGACGAACCGACCACCGCGCTCGACGTCACGACACAGGCGCAGGTGCTGGGCCTGATCAAGGATCTGCAGCGCGACACCGGGATGGGCCTGATCCTGGTCACCCACGATCTGGGCGTCGTGGCCAACATGGCCGAGAAGGTCGTGGTCATGAACAAGGGCCGCGTGATGGAGGCGGGGCCGGCAGCACCCGTGCTGTCCGAACCGGCCCATGGCTACACGCAGGAAACTCCTGGCCGCAGCCCCCCTGATCCCCGAAGTCGCCGTCCCCGCGCCGCCGCCGCAGGACAAGGACTTCATCCTGCAGATGAACGAAATCTCCAAGACCTATGCGCTCAAGGCGTCCGGGCTGCGCGCGCCGATCCTGGTCAACGCGTGCCAGCAGGTGACGCTGTCGCTGCCGCGCGGCAAGACGCTGGCCATCGTCGGCGAAAGCGGGTCGGGCAAGACCACCGCCGCCCGCATCGCCCTGGCTGCAGAGCCGCCCGATCCCGGCGGCGAAGTCTGGTTCCGGCCGAACTCGAGGGGCAGACCCTGTGCCGGTCCACGACATGACACGGGCACAGCGCACCGAGTTCCAGCAATTGGCGCAGATGGTGTTCCAGGACCCGTATTCGTCGCTCTCGCCCCGAATGCGCATTCGCGAGGCACTGACCGAACCGATGGAGATCCACGGCATCGGCACGGCGGCCGAACGGCGCGACAAGGCGGCGGAGATGCTGCGGCTGGTGGGACTGGATCCGGGCATGCTGAGCCGCTATCCGCATGCGTTCTCCGGCGGGCAGCGCCAGCGGCTGTCGATCGCGCGCGCACTGACGCTCGACCCGGTGCTGATGGTCTGCGACGAGCCCACCTCGGCGCTCGACGTGTCCGTCCAGGACCAGGTGCTGACCCTGCTGGAACAGATCCGCGACCAGGCTGGCTTGAGCTATCTCTTCATCAGCCACGACCTCGCCGTCGTGGCGCGCATTGGCGGACGAGGTCGCGGTGATGCGGCAGGGCTTCATCGTGGAACAGGCCCCGCCCGCCACGCTGTTCTACAATCCCAAGCATCCCTACACGCGCGCACTGATCGCAGCGCAGCCGGAGCCGGACATCCGCCGCCCGATCGATCTTGCCGTCGTCGCGCGCGGGGCCGGCGATCCGGTCGGCTGGCCGGAACCCTATCGCTTCGACGGGCCTGTGCCGCCTGCATTGATGGAAACGGAACCTGGCCATAAGGTGCGGTGCCATGCATGACCGATTTACAACGACCGCGCCGAGCCGCAGGCTTCGTGCCTGTCTCGTCGCGCTGACGGCTGCGCTCTGGCTCGGCATCTCTCCGGCCGCCGCGCAGGAGTACATCGAATCCGAATTCTGGTCGCAGGAGGTCGAAGCCGGCGATCTGCCACCGGTCGCGGAACGCCTGCCCGAACATCCCCTGGTGGTCGATCTGGCCGGCAAGGGCCGGGAACCGGGCAAGCAGGGCGGCACCTTGCGCACCATGGTCACCCGCAGCAAGGACGTCCGCCAGATGGTGGTCTATGGCTACGCGCGGCTGGTCGGCTACGATCAGAATTACGAACTCTATCCCGACATCCTGCGCGACTACGACCGTCGAGGAGGGGCGCAACTTCACCCTGCATCTGCGCGCGGGTCACAAGTGGTCGGACGGCACACCCTTCACGTCCGAGGATTTCCGCTACTGGTGGGAGGACGTGGCCAACAACGAGGAACTGTCACCGGCCGGGCCGCCCGAATTCCTGCGCATGGAAGACCACTGGCCCACGGTGACCTATCCCGACCCTCATACAGTGGTCTACGAATGGCCGGTTCCGCAATCCGTCCTTCCTCAGCAGCTGGCGCAGGCGAGCCCGCCCTTCATCTACCGCCCCGCGCACTACCTCAAGCAGTTCCACGCCGCCTATGGCCGATCCGGACAGATTGCTCGAGCTGGTGCGCGAGGAGCGCGTGAACAGCTGGGCCGCGCTGCACAACAAGTTCGACAACATGTACAAGTACGACAATCCGGAGCTGCCGACCCTGCAGCCGTGGATGAACGCCACGTTCGGCGACAAGTCGTCGCGCCAGCTCTTCGTGCGCAACCCCTACTACCACCGCATCGACAGCCAGGGGATGCAGCTGCCCTATATCGACGTGATCGAAATGACGGTCGTCGGCGGCGGGCTGATCGCGGCCAAGGCGAACGCGGGCGAGGCCGACCTGCAGGCCCGCGGGCTCGACTTCCGCGACGTTTCGATCCTCAAGAAGGGCGAGGCCGACGGCGTCCGACTACTCGCACCTATCTCTGGGCCAACGGCACGGCCAGCCAGATCGCGATCTATCCCAACCTCAACTTCGACGATCCGGTCTGGCGCGAGGTGATGCGCGACGTGCGCTTCCGCCGCGCACTGTCGCTGGGGATCGACCGGCGGATGATCAACCGCGCGCTCTATTTCGGCATGGCGAAGGAAGGCGGCATGACCGCGCTGCCGCTCCTCGCCGCTCTACGATCCGGCGGACTCTGCGAAGCCTGGTCGGATTACGACCTCGACCGGGCCAATGCGCTGCTGGACGAGATGGGCCTGACCGAACGCAACGCCAGCGGGCTCCGCGCTGCTGCCCGACGGCCGGCCGATGGAATTCGTGGTCGAAACCGCCGGCGAACGGCAGGAGGTCGAGAACGCGCTGGCCATCATCACCGACACCTGGCGCGAGCTCGGCATCCGGCTGATCATGCGCCCGCTCGACCGCGACATCCTGCGCAACCGCGTCTATGCGGGCACGACCATGGCGTCGGTCTGGTTCGGCTGGGACAACGGCATGCCGCCGGCCGTCGACCTCGCCCGGCTACCTCGCACCGACCAGCCAGGAATTCTTTGCCTGGCCGAAATGGGGCCAATACTACCAGACCGCGCGGCGCGCTGGGCGAGGCGCCCGACATGCCGGAGCGCGGCACGCCTGATGGAGCTGTATCACGCCTGGAACCGCGCCGACACGACGGCGGAGCGGCGGCGCGATCTGGGACGAGATGCTGGCGATCCATGCCGACCAGCAATTATGCCATCGGCATCCTGCAGCGAGGCGCCGCAGCCCGTGGTGGTCTCCAACCGTCTGCGCAACGTGCCCGAAGAGGCGATCTGGGCGTGGGATCCCGGCGCCCATTTCGGCATTCACCGGATGGACGAATTCTGGTTCGCCGACGCCGGGAGCAGTTCGATGATCTTCCTGCGCTACGCCGCGTACCGGTTCGTGACGATGCTGCTGACGCTGCTGGTGGTGTCGGTCCTGATCTTCGTCATCATCAACCTGCCGCCGGGCGACTACCTGTCGCAACCAGATCGCGGAGCTGCGCGCGACGGGTCAGGACGAAGGCGTCGCCAAGGCGGAATTCCTGCGCCGCGAATACGCGCTCGACCGACCGCTCTGGCAGCAATACCTGATCTGGGTCGGCTTCATCCCGGGCCCGCAGGGGTTCTTCGGGCTGATCCAGGGCAATTTCGGCTGGTCCTTCGAATTCGGCCGCCCGGTCTCCGAGATCGTGGGCGAGCGCGCTCTGGCTCACCGTTCTGGTCAACCTCGCCGCGGTGCTCTTCGTCTACATCGTGGCGCTGCCGCTGGGCGTGATCGCGGCGGCGCAAGTCCGAAACCTGGGTCGACTATTCCGCCGGCTTTCGTCGGCTACCTCGGGCTCGCCACGCCGAACTTCCTGCTGGCGCTGATCCTGTTCTACTACGGCCACAAGTATTTCGACCTGCCCATCGGCGGGCTGATGGACCCCGTCTTCGAAGGCGAACCGATGAGCTGGGACAAGGTCAAGTCCATCCTGGTGCACCTGATCGTGCCGACCTTCGTGATCGGCACCTCCGGGGCGGCGGCGATGATGCAGCGCCTGCGCGCGAACATGCTCGACGAGCTCGGCAAACCCTATGTGGAGACCGCCATCGCCAAGGGCATGTCCCCCGCCCGAATGCTGACGAAATACCCGCTGCGCATGGCCTTCAATCCGTTCGTGGCCGATATCGGCAACCTGCTGCCCGCGATGGTCTCGGGCTCGGTCCTCGTCTCGGTCGTGCTCGGGCTGCAGACCATCGGCCCGGCGCTGCTGTCGGCGCTGAAGACGCAGGACCAGTTCCTCGCGGGCTTCATCCTGATGTTCGTGGCCCTGCTGACGCTGATCGGCACGATGATCTCGGACCTGCTGCTGATGCTGCTCGATCCCGCGCATCCGCTACGGGGCGCGCGGCGGGATGAGCATTCTTCCCGACGGCCGCTACATCGACGACGCGCCCTACGACGACACCGACAACCTCTCCGCGCATCGAACGCGCGGATCATGGACGCGCCGAGCTGGCGTGCTGATCTGGCGCAAGTTCCGCCGGCACAAGCTGGGGCTGATCTCGGGCCTGTTCCTGCTGCTCTGCTACCTGATCCTGCCCATCGCCGGCTTCATCGCGCCCTATAGGCGCCAACGAGCGCAACGCCGACCACCTCTATGCCCCGCCGCAGTCGATCAATCTCTGGCACGAGGGGCGGTTCATCGGTCCCTATGTCTACCCGATCTCCGGCGACGCGGATCTCGAGAAATTCCGATGGGTCTACGAAGACGGACACCCGCAGCCCATGCCCGGCTGGAGTGGTTCTGCGAGGGGGCGGACTACCGGCTCTTCGGGCTGATCCGCGTCGGACACGCATCTCTTCTGCGCGCCGGACGGGGTGACGGTGTTCCTCTGGGGCTCCGACCGGCTGGGCCGCGATGTCTTCAGCCGCATCCTCTACGGCGCGCAGCTGTCGCTGACCGTGGGGCTGATCGGCATCACGGTCAGCTTCCTGCTTGGTATCACCTTCGGCTCCATCGCCGGGTACTTCGGCGGCAAGATCGACTGGCTGATCCAGCGCACGATCGAGATTCTGCGGTCGCTGCCGGAACTCCCACTCTGGCTCGCACTCTCCGCCGCCGTACCCTCGAACTGGGGGCCGGTGGCGGTCTTCTTCATCATCTCGATCATCCTCGGGATTCTGGACTGGCCCGGCCTTGCCCGTGCCGTCCGCTCGAAATTCCTGTCGTTGCGCGAGGAGGAATACGTGCGCGCCGCCGAAATGATGGGCGCCAAGCCGGGCCGCATCATCCGCCGCCACCTGCTGCCGAACTTCATCCTCGCACCTGATCGCCTCGCGCGACCCTCTCGATCCCGGCGATGATCCTGGGCGAGACCGCACTTCGCTTCCTCGGCCTCGGCCTGCGCGCCCCCGCGGTCAGCTGGGGCGTGATGCTCAACGACGCCCAGAACCTCGCCACCATCGAGATCTACTGGTGGACCGCCATCCCCATGCTGCCCATCATCGTCGTGGTGCTGGCCTTCAACTTTCTCGGCGACGGGCTGCGGGACAGCCTGGATCCGTACAAGAGTTGAGGCGGGTCTAGTGTCAGGACGATCGACAGGTTAGCCTCGAAGTAGTCTCACCCGATGATGAAGTCGGCACGAAGTCGGTAGCAACGTCACGTGACAGGCTTCGTCTGCGGAAAATGCGTTTGAACATGATGGCGAGAGACGAGCACTGAACGTCCAGATTCGACCAGCGACGGTACCATTTTCATCTCAGAACAGTTCTTCGTGCGCTGCGAACAGGGTCAATGGCGGCGTCTGCGAAGGGCTGGTTTCGACCAATCGGAAGCATGAACGGCAGACACAGACTCATTGCTCAATGCTTCAGCAAGCAAGACACGCTGACGAGTCATTCGCTCAGTCCGACTGTAGGGAGAACGCGTCACCACGATATCTGAAACAAGTCGACATCGTATTCGGATTAACAAAGTCCGGGAAAGTCCGCACTTCGAAATTCAGGTGAGGCGAGAAACGTCGAAAGGTACGTATGTCGCCATCCGTTGAAGTCCATCTTGCGTCGCCAACGGGGCGTGACCTAAAGCCGCCCAAGTCCCATTGTGGGTGAGCCATTTGAAACCGCTTATCCAATGAAGGCGGCCGACCGTTGTATGCCAGTACCTTCGAAGAGTGCTCGAAGAGGCACAAGGCGTTGATGAAATAACCAACTGTAGTAGGACTCTGGGCCCCCCGGGCCGGAACAAGGCACGCAGTGCCGCCGGCCCGGCGGCGGCCCGTCCGGGCGGGCTGCCGCCTTGGCGACGCCGGCGCGGAGGATTCAAGCATCCCATGCAGATGGCTGCCATAAACCGCGGAGCCCGGCCACCGCGGCGGCATCCCCCGGGCCGCCACCGTGCCTCCACCGGTCCTCTAACCGATCTATGCGGCGCGAAGACGCCCGAAGTCAGTCGATCAGAGCATCGGAACGCTGGCCGGCCCGCTCGTGATGAATGGGAAGGGTCCGGCCATAGAGCTGCCGAGTGCGTTCGACGCTGCCCACCATGCCCGGTGCATCGACGTAGGAAAAGATGGCGACATAGCGCGGCGTGAGACCTTCCAGCGGCGCGACGCGGTGGAGCGAGTACCGCCCCTTGAACAGCTGCAGGTCACCAGGTTCGAGGTCCAGAGAAACTACCCTGTCCGAGCGCTCGTCGAGGACCTTCGACACCTCGTCGAAATGCTCGTCGTGGCTGTCGCGGATCATCGGCGCATACTGAAACGTCCCGCCACGCTCCGCGTTCTGCAGCGCCAGTGTTACAGTGAAATTGTTGGTATCAAAGTGCCACGGAAAACCACTCCCTTCCACAGCAGCATTCACGATAACATCCGCCAACGGGTCAGCGTAGCGAAAGAACCGGTCTTCCGGCTCGTGAAAGCATTCGCGAATGAATGTGTCGAAACCATCACTATCGAAAATCGTGCGCAACGCTCCGTCTGAACGGAAATTGTCTGCCGGAACGAATGAGTTCGACCTATCAAAAAACCTCCGCCTCGGATCAGAACTCGGGCAAGCTGACGTCTTCCGAATTGAAATAGGCGTTGGTGCGCGAATAGCTGCGATGACCCAGGTCTGCTGCGCCTTCGGCTTCTGCCACTGCGGCGGCAATACCCTCCGGTTTCAGAAAGCCCTTGAGAACCGCACATCCTTGCACTTCCAACGCACCATGCACCCGATCCAAGATGGCATCACGCAAGGGTCCGGGTGTTGAAATTGGGTAGCGTTCGAAATCGATAAGATCTTTCGCCTTAAGTCGCATGGGCTTGCCTAGAAATGAGTTGCACCGTCCGAAGTGTGGAACTGCAACCAGCGGCGCTCTAACGGCAACACGACGATCCTTGGTCGTTTTTCGCACATGACCGGCAAGCGGTCATTCGCGGAATGTACCAACAACCGCAGCAAAGCCCCGCAGATCTGGCTTCTGAAACTTCGAACCTCGGGTCGGAACAAGGCACGTAGTGCCGCCGGCCGTCCAGGCGGGCTTCCTTCGGGACGCAATCCAGAGCCGGTTCCCGCCAAGCCGCACATTCTCCCGACGCCGCGGCGAGCCGGCCACCCAAACCGGACAAGCAAAATTCGCCCCAGCTTCGACCCGGCGCTCAGAATTTCACGTGCATCCGTTCCTCGAACACAGGTGGCTCGCGCAACATGTCGACGATCTTCGCGACGACGCCGGTCTCGCTGCGCCAGCCGATATACGCCTCTTGGTTCGCCTTCTCAGCCCAGACCTCATGCACGACCACAGACTTGTCGTCCGGATCGGCGTAGCAGGAGATCAACTCGGCGCCGTCGTATGTCACCGTATCGGGCAGGATCGACGCCATGTAGGCGACGAGGTCGTCAAAGGTCTCATCTCTGGCCTTGAATATGGCATTCACCACTACGGACATCGGCATTTCTCCCTTGCTTCGTTATTCGGATAGGGTTCGGTGTTGCAGCCGGCATCACACCCATTTCGCGAGCGGCGGCAAGCTCATCAGCACCGCGTTGGCATCGTGCCCAGTTTCCAGCCCGAATTTCGTGCCCCGGTCGTAGACGAGATTGTACTCGGCATAGAGACCCGCGGTGGACCAATTGCGCGTCCTTGTCGGCCTCGGACCAATCCTGGACCCGCCGCTTTTCGACCAGCGGCAGGTAGGCCGGCAGGAACGCCCGCCCGATATCCTGGGTCAGTGCGAAATCCGCCTCCCAGTCGCCGGTGCAGTGGTCGTCCATGAAGATCCCGCCCACGCCCCGCGCCCGACCCCGATGGGGGATGAAGAAATACTCGTCCGCCCAGGCCTTGAGCCGCGGATAGATCTCCGCCCCGTGCGGGTCCAGATGCGCCTGCTGCTGGCCGTGGAAATGCGCCGTGTCCTCCGCATATTCGATGCAGGGGTTGAGGTCCGACCCGCCGCCGAACCACCACGCGTGCGGGGTCCAGAACATCCGCGTGTTCATGTGCACCGCCGGCACGTGCGGGTTCTGCATGTGAGCGACGAGGCTGATTCCGCTTGCCCAGAACCGCGGATCCTCCGACATGCCCGGGATGCCCTTGCGCGTGGCCATGGCCAGTTGCGCGCGCTCCCCCAGCGTTCCGTAGACGGTGGAGACGTTGACGCCTACCTTCTCGAACACCCGGCCGCCGCGCATCACGCTCATGAGCCCTCCGCCGGCATCGCTGCCGTCATCGGACTTGCGCGTCGTCTCCGTCACCTCGAACCGGCCGGCGGGTGCCGACGTATCGGCATGGCTGTCCTCCAACCCCTCGAAGGCGGACACGATGTCGTCGCGCAGTTGCCGGAACCAGGACGCCGCGCGCGCCTTCTGCGTGTGGAACTGTTCGGTCATCTTCAGGGCCTCCTCCCGCGTCCGGACCCAACTTACCGCTTTTGTCCGCGCCCTCAACCCGGGTCAGTGTGCGGGAACGTCGACGGGGTCGAGCAGCGACCGGCCGCCATCTACGGTGATGATGTCGCCGGTGATGAAGGTCGCCGCGTCGCTCGCCAGGAACTGAACGACCTCGGTCAGCTCCGTAGGGCTGCAGACCCGGCCCAGCGGCGTATGCGCCTCGATCTCGTTGCGCCAGTCGCTGTTGTCCTTCAATGCCTCGCGCATGGAGGCCGACATCACCGACCCCAGCGCGACCGCGTTGACGCGGATCCGGTGCGGCGCCAGCGCCAGCGCCAGCGACTTCGTCATCTGGTTTACCGCCGCGGCGGAGATCGAATATCCCATGATATCCGCCTGCGACTTGTAGGCGGCGATGGAGCTGAGGTTGACGATTGCGCCGGCCGATCCCTCGCTGCGATCTTCGGCCTGTTTGATCATCCGCTTGGCCACCGCCTGGCTGAGCTTGAGCGCGGTGCCCATGTTCTGCTCGAGCAGGCGTTGCAGGCTGTCATCCTCTGGGTCCAGCGGATCGGTCGGAAGGAACTGGCGCGATGCGTTCACCAGGATGTCGATCTCGTCGTAGGCGTCGATCGTGGCCGAAATCAGGTTGGCAACCGTCAGCTTTTCGCGCAAGTCGCCCGCGAAATATCGCACCGTGCCCCGTTCATCCGCGCTCCCCGCCTTGAAATTTGCCTCGAGTGCCGCTTCGTCGAGGTCGGCGCACATGACGTTCGCCCCCTTCTCGACGAACTGCCGGGCAATGGCGAGGCCGATCCCGTTGGCGGCCCCGGTCACGATCGCGGTCTTGCCCGCAATGGAAAACGACATCTTTGTCCTCTTTGGATGGCCGACGTCCCCGTCGGACAGGTCTAACGCCGCTTGTGCGGCAATGCCACGGCACGCAGCAACTTGTAGCGATTGTCCCCGCCGAACTCGGTGACATCGGCAAATCCCGAACGCAAGGCCTGTTCATAGGCCAGGTGCCGGTTCGCGACCATCCACAGTACCCCGCCCGGCCGCAGAAGCCGTGCCGCAGCGGCGATGAAGGCCTGGCCGAGCGCGGTATCGGCCGTGCGGCCGGTGTGAAAGGGCGGGTTCATGACCACCGCGTCGAGATCGCGCGCAGCCGGTCCAGTCGGTCGCATCCGCCCAATGGAACCGCGCACGTGCGTCGGAGACGTTGCGGCGCGCGCAGTCGAGCGCACTGGCCTGCGCCTCCACGAGGTGCAATTCGGAGATGCCCTCGCACCGTTCCAGCGCACAGGCGGAGAGATACCCCCATCCCGCCCCCAGGTCCGCGATGCGGCCCGACAGATGCGCGGGCAAGGACTGCGCCAGCAGTGCCGAGCCCGGGTCGATCCCATCGGCGGAGAAGACGCCGGGCACGACATGCCAACGATCGTCGATCATGCCGGGTTCGGCCAACCATGTTTCGAACGGCGCGCCGCCCATACCTTCGGTGTCGAACCAGAAGAGCTTGCCATGTGCCTTGGACAGCGTTCCTTGCAGAGGGACAGCGCGACGGACGTCTTTCAGCATCGTTTCGACACCGTCGGTCTTCTGCCCGTCCACGAAGACGCGCCGAGCTACGGCCGTAGCGCGCGCGACACGGTCCCGTGCAGCTTGCCGCGACCGCGGCAGGAACACCACGGCGGCGTCGAAGCGTTCGTCGGGGATATGCCGAACGACCTGATGCCCGCGCGCCGCCCAATTTGCGGCATCCGGCATCATGTCTTGAAGCATGGTCACACGCGCATCACCGAACGGGCCGAGATCCAGGCCGGATGCCGCACCCACCAGCATCACCGACCCTTCCGTCGGCAGCGCGCCGGACGCGCCCGCCAATGCCAATCTCGACGACATTGCGCGCGCCGCTCAGTCGTCTTTTTCCATGGTGCATTGCAGCGGATGCTGGTGCCGCCGCGCGAAGTCCATGACCTGCGCCACCTTGGTCTCCGCGATCTCGTGGCTGAAGACGCCCACGACGGCCACGCCCTTCTTGTGCACCGTCAGCATGATCTCGAACGCCTGCGCATGGTTCATGCCGAAGAACCGCTCCAGCACGTGCACGACGAATTCCATCGGCGTGTAGTCGTCGTTCAGCAGCAACACCTTGTAGAGCGGCGGCCGCTTGGTCTTCGTACGCGTTTCGACGACGACGGAGGCATCCCCGTCATCGTCGTTCTGGCCAGCCATGATCCATTTCCGGTCGGTCATTCCAGATAAGTCCGGTTTCCACGCGTTCATCGGAATATATAACTTGTGTGAGCATTTAGAAAAGAGGGTCCCGGAAAATGGGAACGGCGCTGACAACCGTCGCCTTCGATGCGGACGACACGTTGTGGCACAACGAACGCTTCTACCAGATGACGCAGGCGCGGTTTGCGGAACTGCTGGTGGACTACACCGACGAATCGACCCTGCGCGCAGGTCTGCTGGAGGCCGAGCGGCGCAATCTCGGTCACTACGGCTTCGGCATCAAGGGGTTCGTGCTGTCGATGATCGAAACCGCGATCGAGGTCACGGAGGAGCGCGTGCCGGCCCACGTGATCGGCGAACTTCTGCAGGCAGGTCAGGAGATGCTTCAGCACCCGATCGAGCTTCTGCCCCATGCGCGCGAAGCCGTGGAATCGCTTGCGGGCTCCCATCGCATCCTGCTGATCACCAAGGGCGATCTTCTGGATCAGGAACGCAAGCTGGCGCAATCCGGGCTTGGAGACCTGTTCGACGGGGTGGAGATCGTGTCGGACAAGACCTCCTCCGTCTATGCGCGCATCTTCGACACGCATGCCGACGGCGCGGAGCGTGCGATGATGGTCGGCAACTCGATGAAGTCCGACGTCCGGCCGGTTGTGGAGATCGGCGGCTGGGGCGTCTTCGTTCCGCATGGGCTCGAATGGGACATCGAAAGGGCCGACCCGCCGACAGGTCGTCCGAGGTTCCATGAGATCGCGGATCTCGGTGCCTTGCCGGCCCTCGTCCATGACATCGCATAAGTCGGCCGCCGATCCTGCCGATGCCAGCGATGCCACATTTCTGCCACATTTCAGCTTCTGGTAGCAAAGCCGTTCCTGCCCGCAACATGTTGATGATCACTAACGAAAAAAAACGGCATATCAATAAATTGAGAGGGTTTCTTGAACAATCAATTCATGGTAAATCTGGACGATAACTACAAAAGCCAGTCGAAAAAATCGGCGGCACGAGGCAGAAAAAAGGCAGGTTAGACCCGTGAAGGCGGCACGTTTATCGTCAGCCCGTTGGGGGCTGTTTCTCCTTGCAGCAGTTTGGATGATTCTGATCGTTCCGATGTCGGCACGGTCGGCGCCCTATGCGGCCATGGTCATGGACGCGCGGACCGGCGAGATCCTCCATTCCCGCAACGCGGATACACAGCTGCACCCAGCGTCACTCACCAAGATGATGACGCTCTACATCGCATTCGAAGCGGTCGAGCGGGGCGAGATCTCGCTCGACAAGCAAGTCACCATATCCCGAAACGCAGCGTCCGAGCCGCCCTCGAAGCTTGGCCTGCGCGCCGGTCAGAAGATCGCGCTGCGCTATCTGATCCGCGCCTCGGCGGTCAAATCCGCCAACGATGCCGCCACGGCCATCGGTGAGGCGATCTCGGGCTCGGAGGCCGCGTTCGCGCGCCGGATGAACCGCACGGCGAAGGCGCTGGGCATGACCCGGACGACGTTCAAGAACGCGCACGGGCTGACGGAAAACGGCCACCTCTCGACCGCGCGGGACATGACCATCCTCGGACGGCACGTGCTCTACGATTACCCGCAATACTACAACCTGTTCTCGCGGGCGTCAGCCAATACCACCGTAAAGACCGTCTACAACACGAACCGCCGCTTGCTGGCCAGCTATCGCGGGGCGGACGGAATCAAGACGGGCTACACACGTGCGGCCGGCTTCAACTTGGTAGCATCCGCCCAGCGTGGCAACGAACGGGTCATCGCGACGGTCTTCGGCGGAAACTCTTCCGCCTCGCGCAACGCACAGGTGGCGAAACTGCTCGACATGGGCTTTCGCCGCGCGCCGTCGAAAGCCGAACTGCGCGAGCCCGACCCGCCCGAATACGACAATGTGCCCACCCGCCTCGGAAAGACCGTCCGGGTCAGCGGGAGCGTGGAGAGGAGCCTCCGCCCCCGCATCCGGCCGGTGACCGAACCTGTGCAGATCGCAAGCGCCGACGAATTGGTGCCCGATATCTCCGGCACGCCCACCCGAAACACCGGATGAGCAAACCGGCACCGACGCCACGGCCGAGGTCGCGGCGGGCGCCAAACCCGCCGACATCGCGCTTGCCGTCGCCGAAGCGACCGCCGACGACACCGGCCCGACCGTCAGCCAGGGGGACATTGCCGCGGCGTTGGAAGAAGCGCAGTTGGCTGCGGTCAACGCCACCGCCGCGGTCGCCGTCATTCCGGAAAATCCATCGGCCAAGGCCAAGGTCCGCAGCTCGGTCCGGCCTGCGGCGCGGCCGCGGAAACTGGTGCTCGCGTCCGCACCGAAACAGGTGCCGACACAGGAAGTCGTGACGCGCGCCTCGACCTCGGGCGGCCGACACTGGGGCGTGCATGTCGGGCAATATCCCAGCCGGTTCAAGGCCGAATCCGTCCTGCTGCAAACCGCGCTGATGGAGATGTCGACCCTCGACGGAAGCCTGCGAAAGGTCGTGCGCCGGCCCCAGGGCTACGACGCCAACTTCCTCGGACTGAGCCAGGAAACCGCCGAGCGGGCCTGCCAGCGGCTCAAATCCCGCAACATAAGCTGCGTCACGATCGGCCCGAGCTGAGCGGAAACAGGTCGGTGACAGGCTAAGGGGGCTCTGCCCCCGCCGCTCCTGCGGAGCGTCTGCCCCGAGGTATTTCCGGACCCAAAGAAGAACCTTCCCAGCTTCTTTGGGTCCGGAAATACCTTGGGGGAGTTCGAGGGGGCAAAGCCCACTCGTCAGCTTTGACTTTTCGCGCGCGCGTGGCACACGCGCACCTTTCGGGAGCGGCCACGCCGGGCAGGATCACGGCGTCAGGACGCGGTGCGGCCGGCCGTTGCCGCGGTCATCAATTCGCGGGTGTAGTCGTTGGAGGGTGCATCGAAAATCGCGTCGACGGCGCCGTATTCCACGACATCTCCCTGCTTCATCACCATCACCTTGTGCGACATGGCCCGCACCACGGCGAGGTCATGGCTGATGAACAGGTAGGCGAGACCGTACTTGGCCTGGAGGCGCCGCAGCAGGTCCACGATCTGGACCTGCACGGTCATGTCGAGAGCCGATGTCGGTTCGTCCAGGACCACCAGCCGCGGTCGAAGAACCATCGCCCGCGCGATCGCGATACGCTGGCGCTGGCCGCCGGAAAACTCGTGCGGGTAGCGGTCCATCGTGGCCGGATCCAAGCCCACCTCGCGCATGACCTCCGTCACCAGTTCACGCTTGTCGCGGTGCTTGTCGACCTTGTGAACGCCCAGTCCCTCGGCGATGATCTCGGCGCAGGTCATCCGCGGGCTGAGGCTGCCGAACGGATCCTGGAACACGATCTGCATGTCCTTGCGCAACCGGCGCAATTGCCGCACCGACCACCCCCGCAGATCCTGGCCGAGATAGCTGACCCGGCCTTCGGACCCGATCAACCGCATGATCGCCAGCGCCAGCGTGGTCTTGCCCGATCCGCTTTCGCCGACGATGCCCAGCGTCTCGCCCGCGCGCACGTCGAGCGTCGCGCTGTTCACCGCCTTCACGTGGCCCACGGTGCGGCGCAGGAAGCCCTGCCTGATCGGGAACCAGATGCGAAGATCCTCCGTATCGGCGACTGTTTCGGCTCCGTCGGGCACCGGTTCGGGCCGGCCAGAGGGCTCTGCGCTGAGGAGCTTCTGCGTATAGGGGTGCTGCGGATTGCGGAACAGCTCTTCGGTCGGTCCGGTTTCGACCACGCGGCCCTTCTCCATCACGCAGACCCGGTCGGCGATGCGCCGCACGATGTTGAGATCGTGGGTAATGAAGAGGAGCCCCATGTTCTCCGACCGCTTGAGGTCGGCGAGCAGGTTGAGGATCTGCGCCTGGATCGTGACATCGAGGGCAGTGGTGGGTTCGTCCGCGATCAGGATGTCGGGCTTGTTGGCGAGCGCCATTGCGATCATGACCCGCTGCCGCTGCCCGCCCGAAAGCTCGTGCGGGTAGGCGTTCAGACGCTCCGCGGCGTTCGGAATTCCGACCTTGTGCAACAGGTCCAGGATCCGCGCGCGCGCGGCATCTCCGGCCACACCCTGGTGCAGGTCGAGGCTCTCGCCCAACTGCTTCTCGATCGTGTGGAGCGGGTTCAGCGACGTCATCGGCTCCTGAAAGATGAAGCTGATGTCGTTGCCCCGCACCTTGCGCAAGAGCTTGCGCGACGCGCCGATCATCTGCTGCCCATCGTAGAGGACCGAACCCGTCACCTGCGCGCTGTCGCCCAGAAGCGAGACGGTCGACAGCGCCGAAACCGACTTGCCCGAACCGGATTCGCCGACGATCGCGAGCGTTTCCCCCTGCGACACCGCGAAGGACACGTCCTTGACCGCATGAGTGACTTCGCCGTCCTGGCGGAAGGTCACGTTGAGATTCTTGACGTCGAGGATCGGAGCCGTCACGTGAAGGTCTTTCGCGGGTCGAAGGCATCGCGGATACCTTCGAAGATGAAGATCAGCAGGCTCAGCATGAGGGCGAAGACGCCGAACGCGGTAAAGGCAAGCCAAGGCGCCGTGAGGTAGGTCTTGGCCTGAAGCGAAAGCTCTCCCAGCGACGGCGCGTTGGACGGCAGACCGAAGCCCAGGAAATCGAGCACGGCGAGCGTGGAGATCGTGCCCGTCACGATGAAGGGCAGCATGGTCAGGGTCGCAACCATCGCGTTCGGCAGCATATGGCGGAACATGATCGTCAGGTTCGACACGCCCAGCGCCTTGGCCGCGCGCACGTATTCAAGGTTCCGTGCCCGCAGGAATTCCGCGCGCACCACGCCCACGAGCGAGATCCAGCTGAAGAGCACGAGGATGATGATCAGCAGCCAGAAACTTCGCCCCAGGATCGCGAAGAGGATGATGATCACGTAAAGCTGCGGCGTCGCCCCCCAGATCTCGATGACGCGCTGGAAGATGAGGTCCAGCCAGCCGCCGAAATAGCCCTGGATCGCGCCGGCGAAGATCCCGATCACGGTGGAGGCGCCGGTCACCATCAGCGTGAACAGCACCGACAGCCGAAAGCCGTGGATCACGCGGGCCATCACGTCACGCTTGGTCCCGTCGGTGCCGAGCCAGTTTTCGGAGTTGGGCGGCAGGGGCGCCGCACCGGGTCGCTCCACCGCGGTGTCGTAGGAATAGGGGATGATCGGCCAGATGGACCAGCCCTTCTCGATCTCCTGCCCGTCGATCATGCCGTCCTGCGCGTCCTCGATGTAGGCTTCCGGATCGTCGAAGCAGAGATCGAGCCCGCCCGTCGCGATCAGGCATTGCACCTCGACATCTCGATACTGGGCCTCGGTCTGGAAATCGCCGCCGAAATCCGTCTCCGCGTAGAAGTTCCAGATCGGCGTGTAGTACTGACCGCGATACTGGATCAGGATCGGCTTGTCGTAGGCGATGAACTCTGCGCAGAGCGACAGGCCGAACAGGATACCGAACACCCAAAGCGAGTAGAAGGCGCGCCGGTTCTTCTTGAAGTTGCGCCAGCGCCGGCGGTTGAGCGGCGAGAGTTGAAAGAACGCCATCACCCCTCCCGCTTTTCGAAGTCGATCCGGGGGTCGACGAGCACGTACATGAGGTCTGAGATGATATTCACCAGGAGCCCGATCAGACCGAAGACGAAGAGTGTGCCGAAGACGATCGGGTAATCCCGCGCCACCGCCGCCTCGAACCCAAGACGCCCGAGCCCATCGAGCGAAAAGATCGTCTCGATGATGAGCGACGCGCCGAAGAAGACCGAGATGAAGGCGGCAGGAAAGCCCGCGATCACGATCAGCATCGCGTTGCGGAAGACGTGGCCATAGAGCACGCCGCGTTCGCTGAGCCCCTTGGCGCGCGCGGTGATCACGTACTGCTTCTTGATCTCGTCCAGAAAGCTGTTCTTGGTCAGCAGCGTCAGCGTCGCGAAGGCCCCGATGGTGGAGGCGACGACCGGCAGGGTGATGTGCCAGAAATAATCCTCCACCTTGCCCCAGAAGCTCAGCTGTTCCCAGATGTTCTGGTCGCTGGTCAGGCCGCGAAGCGGAAAGATCTGCCAGTAGCTGCCGCCCGCGAGGAGCACCAGCAGCAGGATGCCGAAGAGAAAGCCGGGGATGGCGTATGCGGCGATGATCACGCCGCTGCTCCAGGTGTCGAAGGACGTGCCGTCGCGGACCGCCTTGCGGATGCCGAGCGGAAGCGAGATGAGGTAGGCGATCAGCGTCGACCAGAGCCCCAGAGAGATCGACACCGGCAGCTTGTCGAGCACGAGGTCCACGACCGGTTGGCTCTGGAAGTAGCTGTCCCCGAAATCGAAGCGGAAGTAATCCCACATCATGTTCAGGAACCGCTCGACCGGCGGCTTGTCGAAACCGAATTCCCTCTCCAGCTGCTCGATGAATTCGGGCGGCAGGCCCCGCGCGCCGACATATTGCTCGTTGCCCTGGTTCTGGTTGGTGCCGGCGTCGTTGGATGCCGCCCGCGAAACCGCCGAACACGTCGCCCTGGCCTTGGGCGCGGGCGATCGCCTGTTCCACCGGACCACCGGGGACGAATTGCGCCAACGCGAAATTGACCAGCATGATCCCGATCAGCGTGGGGATGATCAGCAACAGCCGTCTTAGAATGTAGGCGCCCATGCGGTGTGCTTACCTCAGCGCGCCCGCGTCAACCAGAGCCTCGTGGCCCTCCTGATCGAACCACCAGAAATCGAGATGGCCCAGCGCGTAGGGCGGCAGCGGGTCGGGATAGTCGTACTGATCGTAGTACGCGACCCAGGTGTCCGGGTTGTACCAGGTGGGGATCATGAAGAACTCCTACCGCAGCGCCCGGTCAAGGGCCTGCAGCGTGACCTCTTCCTCCTCCGCGCTCTGCGCGTCCAGCGAGGCGTCGATGATCGTGTCCACCAGATCGGACTGCAGAGAGGCCGGGTTGAAGAGCGAGATGATCGCAGCCTCCGACCCGTAGCGCTGGTGCAGCCCGGTGCCGGTCCCGAGGAAGGCCGCGTAGCTGTCGAAGATCAGGTCGTAGTCCCTGTCGCGCTCCAGCAGCGTGTATTGCGACGGGTCCACCTTTTCCAGCGTGATCTTGATGCCCATGGTTTCGACGTTGGAGACGAAATTCTCCATCACGGATCCCAGTGTCGGCGGCGCGGACGAGTTGAAGAGGAACTTGAGGTCGAGCGGCTCGCCCTCGGCATTGCGGCGCACGCCCTGATCGTCGACCGCCCAGCCCGCCTCGTCCAGCAACTGCATCGCCTGGCGCAGGTTGCGGCGGTCGAGAAGCCTGTCTGCACTCGAAATGTGCGGCACGATCGCAGGTTCGGTCAGCATCTCGGCGGGCACCAATTCGCCAAGCGATTGCAGGAACGCAAGTTCTTCGCCCTCGGGCACGCCCTTGGCTTCGAGGGGGCTTCCTTCGGTGAAGGACGACCGGTGTTCGAAAAGCCCGTATTGCAGGCTTTCGTTCGTCCATTCGAAGTTGAAGGCGAGCGCGATGGCCTGCCGCACCCGGCGGTCCTGAAGCACTTCGCGCTGCAGGTTGAAGACGATGCCCGTCGGCGTCGGCGGCGTGCCGTCCGGCAGTTCTTTCTTCACCACGTAACCTTGGGCGACCTTCGGAAACTCGTAGGCCGTCGCCCATTTCTCGGAGTTGGTTTCCGCGCGGAAGGTGTATTCGCCGGCCTTGAACGACTCGAATGCCGCGGTGTCATCGGCGAAATACTCGACACGGATGCGGTCGAAGTTGTGCCGCCCCACGTTCACGGGCTGATCCCAGCCCCAGTAGTCCGGATTGCGCCTGTAGACGATGCGGCGGTTCACATCACCTGTCGACCACGTAGGGTCCCGACCCGAGCGGCGCCTCGAGCCGCGGTTCGTCCAGCCGCGCGCCGGTCTCATCGAACCATTTCTTGGACCAGACCGGCACACCGCCGACCTGATCGATCAGGGACCGCCGCGAGATGTTGTCGGTGAAGTAGAACTTGATCGTGTGATCGTCGATCACCTCGGCCTTCGGAATGCGCTTGCTTGACCGCCTGCGCATAGGACGCGAGCCCCTGCTCCAGAAGCAGGTTGTGCGAAAAGAGGACGTCATGGGCCGTCACCGGCGAGCCGTCCGAAAACGTGGCGTCCGGCCGCATGTAGAAGATCACCCAGCTCTTGTCGGCGGGATATTCCAGCCGCTCGCAGAGCAGGCAGTAGGCCTCCCCGTAAGTGTCTGCCGAGGCCGATCCGCCGGTGGCCGGCATTTCGCCCAGCAGGCTCTCGTACATCATCCACGAAAGCTGCCCCGCGCGGCCCGCGGCGTGAATAGGGGTTCATCGAATCAAAGGTGCCAAGGGCCGCGAAGCTGATCTCCCCACCCCTGGGGGCATCGGGATTGACGAAGTCGAAATGCTCGAAATCAGGGCCGTATTTCAGGTCGCCGTAGAAGGAATAGCCATGGCTGACGATCATCTCCGGTTCGCCAGCGGACGCCTCGCTCTGCCCCCGGGCGTCGGTCGCGGCGATGGCCACGGCGATGCCGACAAGACCCGCGAGACGCCAGATGCCGAAATCCTTGAACGTGGCGGCCCTGGCCTGCGTCCGGGGTATTCTGCGATCCATGAAGACTGTCCTTTTCATCAGGTCGATTTCCCGACTACGTAGGCTAATTGGAGCAACCACCAAGGTTCAAGTTGCGATTCCGTGAGTTGCCGTGACACGCAAAGAAAAAGGCCGCGCGGCGCGAACCGGCGGCCTTGTGCAAAGGCACTTGAACAAGGTCAATCGTCGATGCTGTCGAGATAGGCGATGACGTTGGCGCGCTCTTCGTCCTTCTTCAGTCCGGCGAAGGACATTTTCGTGCCAGGCGCCCACTCCCTGGGGTTCGTCAGGTAGACATCCAGCGTCGCCGGATCCCAGACACCGTCCTTCCCGCTCAGCGCGTCTGAATAGCTATAGTCTTCCACCGAGGCAATCTCGCGCCCCACGACGCCGTCCAGGTGTGGCCCGACGCCGTTCGCACCGTCCACCTTGTGGCAAGCCTGGCACTTGCGGAACACCTTCTCGCCTGCCTCGGGCATCGGCATTGGCGAGGATGGCGCTGTCGCCCGCACTGGCGGCGGCCTCTTCCGCGGCGCCCGCATCCGTCTCACCCTCGGCGGTTTCTTCCGCGGTCGCAGCGTCCACCTCCGCCTCGGCGGCTTCCTCTTCCTCCGCAGCCGCGTTCGCCTCACCCTCGGCAGTCTCTTCCGCAGCCGCATTCTCCGCGTCGCTCTCGGCGGCGGCTTCTTCCTCTCCGGCGGCGTCAGCTTCGCCGTCGACGCTGTCCTCTTCTGCAGCTTCTGCAGCGTCAGCATCTTCTTCTGCAGCTTCTGCAACGTCAGCATCTTCGCCCGCAGAAGCCGTTTCTTCGGCCAGCGCGGCGTAGTCCGTCATCTCGCCGTCAGTGCCGTCGAGATAGGCGATGACGTCGGCCCGGTCCTGAATATCGCGCAGGCCGGCGAAACTCATGACAGTGCCGGGCGCATAATCCTTGGGATTCTGCAGAAACGCGCTCAATTCTTCCACGGTCCACTCGCCCTCCATGCCCGACAGCGCATCGGAATAGCCAAACCCATCCGCAGACGCGATTTCGCGGCCGACAACGCCATGAAGATACGGACCCGTTCCGTTAGCGCCTTCCTCCAGCTTGTGGCAGGACTGGCATTTCCGGAACACGGCGGCACCGGCTTCGGGATCGGCGGATGCCATGACCTCGATGATGTCGGGCCCTGCCGCTTCGTCTTCCGCGGGCGCCTCGTCGTCGCCACCGGTTTCGATCACATAGGCCTGCTCGCCATGACCGCCGACATGGTACAGTTCTTCGGCAGCCCATTTGCCCAGCAGAAACACCAGCAGAGCGCCGCAGAGCGCACCAGCCGCCTTGGTGAAGGTCATTGTATCCATGGTCAGCCTGTTTGTCCGTGAATTATCCCTGAATTGGGCGGTTATCTATTGCTTTCCCTTGATGGGAGGCAAGGTGTAGTTACCGCGACCAATCGCCCTGCCGTCAAGGCCGGTGACCCGAAGAATACGCAAGGGGCCAGGACATGTCACACCGTATCGCTTTCCAGGGCGATCTTGGCGCCTATGGGCACGAGGCCTGTCGCAAGGCCGTGCCGGAGATGGAGCCGCTGCCCTGCCGCACCTTCGAGGACACGATCGAGGCCGTCAAGTCGCGGTGCCGCCGCAGCGCGCCATGCTGCCGGTCGAGAACACGACATACGGGCGCGTGGCGGACATCCACCGCCTGCTGCCCGAAAGCGGGCTCAGGATCGTCGGCGAGGCCTTCGTCCGCGTGCGGATCTGCGCTGATGGCGATGCCCGGCCAGACCATCGACGACATCAGGCATGTCCGCGCGCACCTCGTCCTGCTGCCGCAGGCGCGCAGCTTCCTCGAGGCGCACGGCATGACCAGCGAGCCCGCCGCCGACAGCGCCGGTGCCGCCGCCGAGCATCGCCGCACGCCGGCACCATGGGCGTCGGCGCGCTCGCTTCCGAAATCGCGGCGGAGATCCACGGGCTGGAGGTTCTGGCCCGCGACGTCGAGGATCATGGCCACAACACCACGCGGTTCCTCGTCATGGCCCCGGAGGCCGATCTGTCGCGCCGCGGCGGCACGATGCTGACCACGTTCATCTTCGAGGTGCGCAACATCCCCGCCGCGCTCTACAAGGCGATGGGCGGGTTCGCGACGAACGGCGTCAACATGACGAAGCTCGAAAGCTACATGGTCGGCGGCTCGTTCACCGCGACGCAGTTCTATGCCGATATCGAAGGTCATCCGGAGGACCCTGCCGGTGCAACCGCGCGCTGGAGGAGTTGGGCTATTTCACCAACAAGCTGGAGATCCTCGGCGTCTACCCGGCCGATCACGAGCGCGACTGAACGTGCTCGAACCCTTCAGGCGTCATCACGATACCGTGCCTCCATCTCCCTGACGTAGGCCTCGATGCGCTCCTCGAACCGGGTGTCGAGGCGGATCTTGGCAAGCTTCAGAGGCTGCATCAGAAGCTTCGCCGACAAGGATTTCGGCGTCAGCTCCACGTCCACCGCGACCCGCGTGCGGGTTGGGGAGAGCGCTTGAAGGTTCACATCGACGGCGCCCACGATCCCGTCGGATTTCGCCTCGGCGGTCAGTCCCGTCGGTCGGATCGTACCCGACCAGCGTCAACGCGACGCGCCGCCGCTTGCCATGCAGATCGAAGGCAGCGTCCCAGGCCATGCCGACACCCGGCGCGGTCATCGGGTCCGTCCGTTGCACCTCCGCGCCGCGCCGCCTGAAGCTTCGCTCGACCGCGGCGAAATTCGACACCATCTCGAACGCGATATCGATCGGCACGTCGATCTCTTCGCGCGCTGAAAACTTCATGCGCAGTCCGGCGGTTGATTGTGACGCCCAGGCTCGCGTCTAATCCAGTCGGTCGGCAAGCCAGTTCTCCAGCAGGAAACTCGCGATGGCACCCTTGCGGGCCGGCAAAAGCTTCGGGTGCTGCCCGGCGAAGGCCTGCATGATGTCCTCCCGCGAGACCCACAGCGCATCTTCGATCTCCACCGGGTCGATCTCGATCCGGTCGTCCAGCGCTTCGCCCGCGCAGCCGATCATGAGCGAGGCCGGGAACGGCCATGGCTGGCTGGCGAGGTAGCGGACCGCGCCGACGTCGATTCCGGCTTCCTCGAACACCTCGCGGCGCACTGCGGCCTCGATCGTCTCACCGGGTTCGACGAAGCCGGCCAGCAGCGAATACATCCCCTCCGGCCATCCCGGCGACCGGCCCAGCAGGACCGAATTGCCATGCGTGATGAGCATGATGACCACCGGGTCGGTCCGCGGGAAATGGTGCCCGCCGCAAGCCGGGCAGATCCGCTGCCAGCCGGCCATCGCCATCTCGCTCCTGACGCCGCAGCGGGCGCAGAACCCGTGGATGCGGTGCCATTCGAAGATCGCCCGGGCGGTGGCCGCAAGCTCGGCATCCCGAGGTGTCAGCCAGGTCATGACCCGGCGCAGCTCGGCAAAGACCTCGCCCTCGGCAAGCGCCGGATGCTGCTGTTCCGTCGGGTCGACGAACTGGTTGATCTTGCTCAGATCCTGATCCGCGGGCTCCCACTCATCGAGCGCCACGGCGAAGCGCGCGGCCCCCTCCTCCCGCCCCAGCAGGACCACGTCCGGGGCGGCATCGGCGAGTACGGGATGGTCCATCGGGAGACGCAACAGCGCCGCGGGGCGGTCGCGCCGGATCAATGGCTTCCCGCGCCAGATCACGATCGCCCGCGCAGCGGGGTCCGACTGCGCAGCCGCCAGCGCCGCGGCATCCCCGCGCATCTCGGCGGCGCGATCCATCCCGGATCCGCCGAACGTGACTGCCTCCGCATGTTTCATCGCCACTGCTCCTTGTGCGCGGATCACCTCGCATGGTCCCCGACCGGACGCAACCGCACTTGCTTGACGCGCGCCGCTCGCATCGGTTGTATCGCACCATTTACATCGGACGCGGAAGCGCGCAGCAACATGGCATGACTCCACGGGCGACCCAGATCTCGCGACTTCGCATTCTCGCCACCAGCGACGTGCACATGCATCTGCTTCCGTACGACTACCTCAACGGCCGGGCCGCCCCCGGCACCGGACTTGCGGCGCTGCTCGCCACGATCACCGACCTGCACCGGAAAGCCGGCACCGAAGAGCCGCCGCGCGAAACGCTGCTGGTGGACAATGGCGACACGCTTCAGGGCACGGCACTCGGCGATCATCTGGCCGAGACGTTGGCCGACGGCACCCCGCATCCCGTGGCCGAGGTGATGAACGAAATCGGCTACGACGTGATGGGACTCGGCAATCACGACCTGGATTACGGGCTCGATCACCTCGCCCGGTTCGCCCGTACCCTCGACGCACCGCTCGTGTGCTCCAACATCGCGTTCGATCCGCCCCGCGACTGGATCGCGCCTACAGCGACGATCGACGTGGGCGGCCTCAGGGTCGGTGTCCTCTCCGTCCTGCCGCCGCGGACAGTGGTGGCGCTCCACGCTCAGATCGGCGGCTTCGCGCGCGCGACCGACATGGTCGAGGCCGTGACCCGCGCCGCGCAGACGCTGAGGGACGGCGGTGCCGACATCATCCTGGGGTTGGGTCATACCGGTCTCGGGTCCGACGGGACCGAAGCGGCATTGGCCGAAATCGCCGCGACCGGCGCAGTCGATGCATTGATCGGAGGCCACGATCACAGCGTTTTCCCGGGAGACGAGCACGCAGAACGAACCGAGGCGGACGTGGAGACCGGAATGCTGCACAAGATTCCGACCGTCATGCCGGGTTTTGCAGCGGCGGGGCTCGGGTGCATCGACCTCGACCTCGAACGCGACGACCGGGGCCGGTGGGCCGTCACCGCGGGGCGCGCGCGCGTTTTCCCGCCGAGCCACGCGGACGGCGCGGACGACCCCGCCTTCGACCCGATCCGCCCTGCACATGACGCCACCTGCGCCGCGCTGGACGAGATCATCGGCAGCTGGCCGGTGCCGCTTACCAGCTATTTCGCGCACGTGACGCCGACGCCGATCCATGCCCTGACCGCGGCCGCCCAGCACAGGGCGATCGACCGGGCGCGTGTTGGGACTCCGGTGGCCGATCTGCCGCTGTTGTCGGCCGTCTCCGTGCCACGCGCGGGCGGAAAGGGTGGCGCGCAAAATTACGCCGACATACCCGCCGGGCAGCTCACGGCGCGGCATATGGCGGAGTTGAGCATCTATTCGAACTACGTCTGGGCGGTGCAAGTGTCGGGCGCCGAGATTGCCGAGTGGCTGGAAAAATCGGCCTCCGCCTTTGCGACGATCTGCGAGGATGGCGCAAAGGGGATTCGCGATGCCGATTTCCCGTCCTTCGAGTTCGACGTCATCCACGGGCTTGACTACACGGTCGATCCGACATTGCCGCCCCGCTACGACCGGGCCGGCAACCTCAGCCATGCCGAGAGCCGCCGGATCCGGTCGCTGACCCATGCCGGCGCACCGGTCGAACCGGACATGCAGTTCGCGGTTGCGGTCAACAGCTTTCGCGCCTGCGGCGGCGGCAACTTCCCGGGTCTGCATCCAGACCGTCCGGTCCTGCGCCCCAAACTCTTTGTCACCGACGTGATCCGGGAGTTCCTGACCTCGGGCGAGGAACCCTACGCAGCCGGGCCATGGCGCTTCGCCGGCACCTGCGCCGGGATGCGCACCTGGTTCGACACCGGCCCGGGCGCGCTCAACCACCTCCACGAAATCGCGCACCTGTCTCCCGGGACGCCCGAACATCGGCCGTCCGGGTTCGTCCGGATTCCGATCACGCTCTGACCTTGTGTCCACCGCGCGAAACGACTAGGTAGCACTCGAGAGGTTGGTGCGGGCAAGCGCCTCGCCAACCCGGTCAGATCCGGAAGGAAGCAGCCGTAACGAGCCCCGCTTGGGTCGTTTTCCAGCCTCTCACCCGCCGCGTTGGCGACGCTAAACTCTCGGGATTATCTGCGGACAACGGCACACCGTCAAAGGCGCTCGGCACCGAACGTGTCGCAATCGCTCAGGTCGCCGCTGTCGTACCCACGTGCGAACCAGCGCTGGCGCTGCTCCGATGTGCCGTGCGTGAACGTGTGCGGCTGCGGTACCCGGCCTGCCTGACGTTGCAGGTGGTCGTCGCCGATCATCCGCGCCGCGTTCAGCGCTTCCTCCAGGTCGCCCGGCTCCAGCAGGCCCTCGACCGCCCGCGCCCAGACCCCGCTCAGGCAGTCGGCCTGCAGCTCGAGCCTGACGGTCAGCGCGTTCGCCTGCGCCTCCGACGCCTGGCGCCGGGCGTTCGTCACCTCGCCCAGGATGCCCAACTGATTCTGCACGTGATGCGCAACCTCGTGGGCCACCACATATGCCGCCGCGAAATCGCCGCCTGCGCCCATCTGCTGGCGCAGCGTGACGAAGAAACCCGTATCGATGTAAGCCTGCTGATCCGCCGGACAGTAGAACGGACCGGTCGCACCCGAAGCATTGCCGCACGGGCTCGCGGTCACATCGGTGAAGAGCACCAGAACCGGCGGCCGATAGGTCTGGCCCAACTGGTCTTCGAAGACCTGTCCCCAGACCTCCTCGGTGGTGGCCAGGACCCGCGTCGTGAATTCGGCGGCCTGCTGGTCGGCCTCCGTCATCGGGCGGCTCTGCGTGATCGGCTGGCCCGGCCCCTGTCCCTGAACGAGCGGCGTCACGTCGATGCCGGTGAAATACCCGATCGCCAGGACAAGCAGCAGCCCGGCCAGCCCCAGTCCCCCTGCCCTGCCGCGGCCACCACTGCGACCGCGACGGTCCTCCACGTTCCGGCTTCCACGTATGCCTCTGAGCCGCATTTTGGGTCCTCTCCTGCCGCGTCCTCAATCCCGAACAGGTTAGCGGCAGGGGCAATTCGCACAAGCACGCGGCAGCGGGACCGATCGTCGTTTCCCAGGTGGACCTTCCAGCGTCCGCGCTTTACCTTCCCGACGGATCGGAAGGCTTGGAGCGGGCATGCCAAAAACAGGTGAGAGCACGAAGAGCGCCTACAAGGTTCTGGCGCGCAAGTACCGACCGGAGACATTTGCCGATCTCGTCGGCCAGGATGCGATGGTGCGCACGCTCAAGAACGCCTTCGAGGCCGACCGGATCGCGCAGGCCTTCATCATGACCGGCATCCGCGGCACCGGAAAGACCACCACCGCGCGGATCATCGCCAAGGGCATGAATTGCATCGGGCCCGACGGCGACGGGCGGCCCCACCACCGAGCCCTGCGGCGCCTGCGAGCACTGCGTGGCGATCATGGAAGGCCGCCACGTCGACGTGATGGAGATGGACGCGGCCTCGCGCACCGGCGTGGGCGACATCCGCGAGATCATCGATAGCGTGCATTACCGCGCCGCCTCCGCCCGCTACAAGATCTACATCATCGACGAGGTGCACATGCTCTCGACCTCGGCTTTCAACGCGCTGCTGAAGACGCTGGAAGAGCCGCCGGAGCATGTGAAGTTCATCTTCGCCACGACCGAGATCCGCAAGGTCCCCGTCACCGTGCTGTCGCGCTGCCAGCGGTTCGACCTGCGCCGGATCGAGCCGGAGGTGATGCTCGACACTGCTGCGGCGGATCGCCGACGCCGAAGGGGCGGAGATCGCGGAGGATGCGCTGGCGCTCATCACCCGTGCCGCCGAAGGCTCCGCCCGCGATGCGACCTCGCTCCTCGACCAGGCGATTTCGCCACGGCGCGGGCGAGACGACCGCCGACGAGGTCCGCGCGATGCTGGGCCTTGCCGACCGGGGCCGCGTTCTCGACCTCTTCGACATGATCCTGAAGGGCGATGCGGCCGGCGCGCTGGCGGAACTTTCCGCGCAATACGCCGAGGGCGCCGACCCGATGGCGGTCCTGCGCGACCTCGCCGAGATCACGCATTGGGTGTCGGTCGTGAAGATCACGCCCGAGGCCGCCGAGGACCCGACCGTCGGCCCCGAGGAACGCGACCGCGGCCGCGCCATGGCCGAGGCGCTGCCGATGCGCGTGCTGACCCGGATGTGGCAGATGCTGCTGAAGGCGCTGGAGGAGGTCGCGCGCAGCTCCCAATGCGATGATGGCGGCGGAGATGGCGATCATCCGCCTCACCCATGTGGCCGACCTGCCCTCCCCGAGGAACTGGTGCGCAAGCTTCAAGGCCAGACCCCGCCCGCGCCGCCACCCTCGGGCGGCAACGGGTCCTCAGCGACCGCGCGCCGAGGCGGTGCCGACGCGGCAGCGCGCACGGCACCGCGGCTCGGACGTCGTCTGCCTCTGGGCCGGTCGCCGCACTTGCCGCGGACCCGAGCCAGGCACTCGCCCGCTTTCCGACCTTCGAACATGTCGTGGACCTGATCCGCGCCAACCGCGACGTGAAGCTGCTGGTCGAGGTCGAAACCGGCCTCCGCCTCGCCGCCTATCAGCCCGGCCGGATCGAATTCACCCCCGCCGACAGCGCGCCGGCCGACCTGGCCCAACGGCTCGGTCAACGCCTGCAGCAATGGACCGGCAACCGCTGGGCCGTGACGGTCGTGAACGGTTGCGAGACCAACACCATCGCCGAGCGGCGCGACACAGACGACCTCTCCCGCCGGGCCGAGGCCGAGGAGAATCCCATCGTTCAGGCGGTGCTCGAAGCCTTCCCGAAGGCGCGCATCACCGCCATCCGCTCTCGCGACACGATCGACCTCGACGCCGCCTCCGAGGCTCTGGGCGAAGTGGAGGACGAATGGGATCCGTTCGAGGAGGACTGATGCTGGACCTGTCCGGAACGGCGGCATGGCCCGACATCTGCGACGCGGAACGCCCCGGCTGGGGACGCGGGTCCCCTCGTGACAAGGGGCGCTGAACCTCTTTTCCTTGCCCATCTCGCGGATCGGCACCGCAATCGCTTCCGGACCAGCAGCCAATGAGGCGCTCTGGCCGTGGTGGTTGGCTGGACCTTCTGGGTCTCGCTCATATCGATGGCAGACCCCACCGGCACGCGGGAGATCGCCCGCGCCGAAGGCTGCATCGGTTCTCCCACCTTGTTCATTGCGCTTGTCGCTGCAATATGTGTGGCAACGATCCTTTACACCGCCTCGCTCACGCGGCGCGACTGACAACCGGAGACACCAAAAATGCTCAAGGGACTTGGAAATCTCGGCGACATGGCCAGGATGATGAAAAAGGCGCAGGAAATGCAGACCAAGATGGCGGAGATGCAGGAGGACCTGCACAACGTCACCGTGGTCGGCGAATCCGGCGCCGGCCTGGTGAAGGCCACGGCGACGGCGAAGGGCGATCTGAAGTCGCTCGACATCGACCCGTCGATCTTCAACGGCGACGACAAGGAAGTCGTGGAGGACCTGATCCTCGCCGCCATCAAGGACGCACAGTCCAAGGCCGCGGAAAAGGCGCAGGAGGAAATGGGCAAGCTCACCGAGAGCCTGGGCCTGCCCAAAGACATGAAGCTACCGTTCTAGATGTCCCGAGCAAGCTTCACTCGGCCCGGCACACTCCCGCCGGAGGCATCCGGTAGCCATCGGCCCGCGCCGTGCCATGAGCAGCACCAAGGACATCGACGCCCTGATCGACATGATGGCCCGGCTTCCGGGCCTCGGGCCGCGGTCCGCCCGACGGGCCGTGCTGCACCTCATCCGAAGCGCGGGCGTGCTGCTGCAGCCGCTCGCCGACATGATGCAGGTCGTCGCGGCGACCGCGCGCGAATGCCTGAACTGCGGCAATATCGGCACCACCGATACCTGCGACATCTGCCGGTCCGAAAAGCGCGCCAATGGCGAGCTGTGCGTGGTCGAAGATGTGGCCGATCTCTGGGCGATGGAGCGGTCCGGCGTCTTCAAGGGCCGCTATCATGTCCTTGGCGGGACGCTCTCCGCGCTCGATGCCGTCGGCCCCGAGGATCTGCGATGCCCCGCCTCGCCGAGCGCGTGGCCGCGGAGAACGTGACCGAAGTGATCCTCGCCCTCAACGCCACCGTCGACGGCCAGACCACGGCGCATTACATCGCCGACCTGCTCGAAGGCCGGGTCCGCCTCACCTCGCTCGCCCAAGGCGTGCCGATCGGCGGCGAACTGGATTATCTGGACGACGGCACGATCTCCGCCGCGCTGAAGGCTCGAAAGTCGGTCTGACGGGTCCTGCAACGGCCATACCGCGATTTCACAAACGCCGATGCAGCGATAGCGCCATCAATTTTGGCGCACTTGCCTGCTCCGATCGATTCTGAATGAGCCTCTGGCCAAGCCCTCCGACGCGAGCAGGCCACTTTAATTCAGCCCGAAAAGACAGACCGAGGCAGGCTCGCATCTCGCTGTTCAACCGATTTCTGTCATTTCCGCTCGAAGCGGCGGGAGCGCAGCGGGACACCCTCTCTCCGCCGGGCAACCTCCACTTACGGGAACAAGCACGCGCGCTTGCAGTTTGCCGAAGAGTGATCGGCAGGAGAGCGTCAGCTGCACTGTGCATCTTGCCCTCCGCTGGGTCAGGAGGCGCGCCTCGGCAAGGCGCAACCGATGGACCCAGAGGCCGAACAGCGATGAAACACTAGCAAGGAGTCACACCATGCCAACAACAGTCGGTACAGAAAGCAGCACCGCGGATCTCGTCCGGAACCTTCTGGTCCTCGAACATGACGCCATCGCGGCGTATGACGCCACGATAGAGAGACTGGACAGCGCGGATCACCGCGCCAAGGTCGAGGAATTCCGCCGCGATCACGACAGCCATGTGGAGGATCTTCGCCGCATCGCCGACACGATGGGCGTGGCCCATCCCGAGGAGGGTGACATGAAGCAATGGCTGACCACCGGAAAGGTCGCGCTGGCCGACATGGCAGGTGACAGCGCGATTTTGAAGGCGATGAAGACCAACGAGGACGACACCGTCATGGCCTATGAACAGGCATTGTCGAATTCGGCGGCGGATGCGGAATTGCGGCCGGTTCTGGAAAAGGGGCTGGAGGACGAACGGCGCCATCGCGCCTGGATGGAATCGGCAGCCTGAACAGCGCATGCCCCGGCGTCGCGCCGGCGCATGAACGGTCACGCCGGCGCATAAACGCGCGCCGGCGCAATCTGTTCGTCTCGGGCACAGTCCGTCAGAAACCGCCGCTGCGCCTATTCGCGAGTTGCTCGGCCGGTCTAAAAGGCCGGCGCCGTCCTACCCGATCAGAAGCTTCGTCGCGGCTAGCGATGGCGTGGTGGCGATTTGACCGGTTCATCCTGACCCGAATGCCCGCGCCCGAATGCCCGCGATCGAGCGGGCGGCCCCTCAGGGTTGCTCGTCCTTGTCGTCGTTCTTGCGCTCGGGAAGATTGAACAGGCTGTCGGCATCGACGAGGTTTTCCTCCTCCTCGTCGTCATCGTCATCGCCCGACAGCGTGAAGGTCTCCAGCCCCTCGATCGCCGTTGGAATCTTGGGCTCGGGCTCCATCTCGAGGCTCTGCTCGGTGGACACCAGCTTGCGGCGCTCGTCGTCGCTCATCACCTGGCCCTCGGAGGCCTTCTTCGCGGCGGCTTTCTGCACGGCCGCGTCCAGTTCCGTCTGCTTGGTCAGGCCCAGCGCCACCGGGTCCACCGGCTGGATGTTGGAGATGTTCCAATGCGTGCGTTCGCGGATCGACTGGATCGTCGGCTTCGTCGTTCCGACCAGCTTGGAAATCTGCGCGTCCGTCAGCTCCGGGTGGAACTTCACCAGCCACAGGATCGCCGCCGGACGATCCTGCCGCTTCGACAGCGGCGTGTAGCGCGGACCGCGGCGCTTCTCTTCGCCCATGGCGGCGGGGTTGTGCTTCAACCGCAGCTTGTGGAGCGGGTTGTTCTCCGCCGTGTCGATCTCTGCCTGGGTGAGCTGGTTGTTGGCGATGGGATCGAAGCCCTTCACCCCGGCCGCCACGTCGCCATCGGCGATGCCCTGGATCTCCAACTCGTGCACGCCGACGAATTCGGCGATCTGCTTGAAGCTGATCGTGGTGTTGTCGACCAGCCAGACTGCGGTGGCCTTGGCCATCAGCGGCTTTGACATGTGATGTCTCCTTCGGACAAATCCTCTCTGGCGCCGGAAAACCGGCTGTCCCGGGGTCTGGCGGGACGAGTTACCGTTGTCGGGGAACTTCGCGGCTATATAGTAGGATCGGACGGATTTGGGAAGAGCGATATGCGCGCCATCCTGTGTTGGCTTTTCTGTTGGCTTTTGAGTGCGACCCTCGTGCTCGCCGAGGGCGAACAGGCAGGCGAATTCGACTACTACGTGCTCGCTCTGAGCTGGTCGCCGACCTGGTGTGCGCTCGAGGGCGACGCGAGGGACGCCGACCAGTGCCACCCGCGCCATGACCACGGCTGGATACTGCACGGGCTCTGGCCGCAGTATCACCGGGGATGGCCCAGCTACTGCCGCACGGCCGACCCGCCGCCGACCCGCGCCATGACCTCGGACATGGCGGACATCATGGGCAGCGCGGGCCTCGCCTGGTACCAGTGGAAGAAGCACGGAACCTGCTCCGGGCTCTCCGCGCCCGCCTATTTCGCACTAGCCCGCGACGCCTACGACCGGATCTCGCGGCCGGAGGTCTTCCGCAATCTCGACCGCACGGTGAAGCTGCCCGCAGCGGTGGTCGAGGAGGCATTTCGCAAGGACAATCCTGCGCTCGAACCCGACGGCATCACGATCACCTGCCGCGCCCGCCACATCCAGGAGGCCCGCATCTGCCTCAGCCGGTCGCTGGAGCCGGTCCCCTGTGGCCAGGATGTCGTCAAGGACTGCACTCTGCGAGACGCGCTCTTCGCGCCAGTCCGATGAACCCCCGCCAACCCGGCGAAGGCGTTTCGTCAGGTCGCAAACTCATATCTCGATGACGGTGCTTCCGGTCGTCTTCCGTGCCTCCAGCGCGCGATGCGCCTCCGCGATTTCGTCAAGGGCGAACCGCTGATCGATCTGGATGTTCACGTCCCCGCTCGACACCTTGTCGAAAAGATGCGCCGCCATCTCCTGGCAGGCCGCCTGATCGGAGATATGCGTGAAGAGCGTGGGGCGCGTGATCTTCAGCGAGCCCTTGCGCCCGAGGATCCCGATATCGAACGGCGGCACAGGCCCCGACGCACTGCCGAAAGAGATGAACATCCCCAGCGGCTTCAGGCAATCCAGAGACCCCTCGAACGTGTCCTTGCCGACGGAATCCATCACGACGTCGACGCCGCGCCCTTCGGTCAAGTCCCGAACGATCGGCTTGAAATCCTGCGTCTTGTAGTCGATACAATGGGTCGCCCCGTGCTCCATCGCCATCGCGCATTTCTCGACACCGCCGGCGGTCCCGATCAGCGTGATCCCCTCGGACCGCGCCCATTGGCAGGCGATCAGGCCTACGCCGCCCGCGGCGGCCTGAAAGAGGACGGTGTCGCCGGCGGAAAGGGGCGTGGTGCGGTGAAAGAGATATTCGACCGTCATCCCCTTCAGCATCATCGCCGCCGCCGTGTCGAAGGGAACGTCGTCGGGCAGCTTCACCACCTGCGCGGCCGGCATCACCCGTGACTCGGCATAGGCGCCGGGCGGGTTCGCGGCATAGGCGGCGCGATCGCCCTCCTTCAGGTGGGACACCCCCTCCCCGACCGCCTCGACGACCCCGGCCGCCTCCATGCCCAGCGCATGCGGCATCTCGAGCGGATAGAGCCCGCTGCGATGATACACATCGATGAAATTGAGCCCGATGACCTTGTGCGCGATCCGGATCTCGCCCGGTCCGGGGTCACCGACCTCGCGATCCACGATGCGGAATTCTTCCGGCCCGCCCGGCCGTTCGATGATCGCCGTCTTCGCCATTGTCGCATCCTTCTTTGGGTCGAAAAACACCTCGGGGGAGTCGCGGCCCGCCGCGACGGGGCAGCGCCCCCTCTCAGCCCGCCACGTTCAGAACGATCTTGCCCACATGGGTGGAGCCTTCCATGCGCGCATGCGCCGCCGACGCCTCGGCCAGCGGGAATTCCTGATCCATGACCGGCTTCACGCGCCCGGTGTCCAGCAACGGCCAGACCGCCTCGCGCAGATCCTGCGCGATCTTCGCCTTGGCAAGGTCGCTCTGCGGGCGCAGCGTCGATCCGGTCATCGTCAGCCGCCGCGTCATCAGCTGCGCGAAGTTGACCTCCACCTTCGGACCCTGCAGGAACGCGATCTGCACCAGCCGGCCATCATCGGCCAGCGCCTTGAGGTTGCGCGGGATGTAGTCGCCGCCCACCATGTCGAGGATCAGGTTGGCGCCACCCTCGGCCTGGATCCGCTCGACGAAATCGGTCTCGCGATAGTTCCATGCGGCCTCGGCTCCGAGGTCCAGACAGGCGCGGCACTTCTCTTCCGATCCGGCGGTGGCGAAGACCCGCGCCCCGAAGACCGACGCGAGCTGGATCGCCGTCGTCCCGATCCCGCTGGACCCGCCATGGACCAGGAACCGCTCGCCGCCCTTGAGCCCGCCGCGCACGAAGACATTGGACCAGACGGTAAAAAACGTCTCGGGCAGGCAGGCCGCCTCCTTCATCCCCATGCCGTCCGGAACGGGCAGGCAATGCGCGGCCGGCGTCGCCACGTACTCCGCGTAGCCGCCGCCCGGCAGCAATGCACAGACCCGGTCACCCACCGCAACGCCCTCGACGCCCGAACCCACGGCCACGACCTCGCCCGAAGCTTCAAGGCCCGGCAGGTCGCTCGCGGTCGGCGGCGGAGCATAGGCGCCGGCCCGTTGCAGCGCATCGGGGCGGTTCACCCCGGCATAGGCCACGCGGATCACGACCTGGCCATGCGCCGGTTCGGGGCGCCGCCGCTCCACCAATTTCAGAACCTCGGGACCGCCCGGCTCGGAGATTTCCACAGCCCGCATCGTCTCTGTCATCGCGCCCATCCTTTTTCGGCCCAATCCGCGTTTGACGGCACCCTAGATGGTTTCAGGGCACTGTCGAATCGGTTTTCCATGACCGCCGCGGACGCTGCGAATGTTCGCCACCCGCTCCCAGTCGCACGTCCTCAAGCAAGCGATGACAGACGTCAGTCGCGCGGCGACGTCCAGCTTCCGGGCAAGTCGGCGTCGGGCATCCGCCGCGGCGCCTTCACGTGGCTCAGCACCCAGTCCGGTCCGGCCATCAGCCGGCTCAGAACCGGGTTCTTGCGCACCTGCGCCTTCACCTTCTCGAACTGCATCACGTCGTCGATGCGCCGGTCGAGAAACGCCCAGGTGTCGGCGTGATCGATGCTGTTGTCGCCCAGCCAGAACAGAACCGTCGATCCGTAGACGCCGCTCAGCGTGGCGCGTTTCGTGTACCAGTTCAGGTCATCCGACGTATCGCCCAGCGCCGTCCAGATCTTGTCGGCCGTGCCCCAGATGGCCTTTGCGCCGTCCGCGGCATACATCGGCAGCGAAAAGAGCGTGGTGCCCCGGCGCACCGCCTCCTTGTCCTCGATCGCCTCAAGGCGAAACCGCACCGCGGCGGCGATCCTGTCGCGAAACCGCATCTCGCCCAGATCCTCGGACTTCAGCCGCGCCAGCATCGCCGCATCACCCCGCGCGTGGTAGGCCAGCGCAAGATCGACCGCACCGCGGGGACAGACGGACCGCGCCAGCCCTGGTTCGGTACCTGTATCGGCGATCGACGCCCGGAATGTCGCCTCCGACCAGCCGTCGAACGGCACGTGCGCCAGAGCCGCATCCAGAAGCTGCTCTCTCACCGAATCGTAAATGTCCGACATGTCACTACTCCTGCGATTGGGTCGCCGTTGCACTGGACAACATAGGAACGCCTTGCTATACGACCACCTCCTGCAAATCCTTGCAACTCCAACTTAGAAAGGTGGTGAGAACCACATGCAGGTCAGTGTTCGCGACAACAACGTCGATCAGGCGCTCCGCGCCCTGAAAAAGAAGCTGCAGCGTGAAGGTGTGTTTCGCGAAATGAAGCTCAAGCAGCATTTCGAGAAACCGTCCGAGAAAAAAGCGCGCGAGAAGGCTGAAGCGATCCGCCGTGCCCGTAAACTGGCGCGGAAGAAGGCTCAGCGCGAAGGTCTCCTCTAGGCGGCTGCTTGCACTGAAGACACCGGTGATTGACGCGCAGCTTGCGCGAGATCGTCGGACCGGATATCGACAAACGCGCTCTTTCCCTCGGAAGGGCGCGTTTTCATCTCAGGATGGCTCCATGTCCGCGAATTCGATGATCCGGTCGGGTCTCTACGCCGCGCTGGCGGCGGTCACCATGGCCGCGATCTGGTTCAAGCTCGCGCGTCCGGAGGAATTCTCGACCGTCTTCGCGCGTGAGGACGGGATCGTGGAATACGGGACGGTTATCCTCCTCGCCCTCGGAGCGATCCTGCTGGCGCGCCATGCCGCGCGGAACACGGGTCACAGGCGCTGGCTTCTTGTGCTCTACGCGGCTGCCTTCGTCTTCGCCGCCGGTGAGGAGATTTCCTGGGGCCAGCGCATCCTCGGCCTCGAAAGCTCCGAATTCTTCCTCGAGAACAACCGCCAGGGCGAGACCAATCTCCACAACCTGATGGTCAATGACGAACAGCTCGTCAGCTTCTGGTTCGGGCAGCTCCTGACGGTGATCGTGCTGCTCTACCTCGTCGTGCTGCCGATCCTGCACCCGCTCGCGGGCTGGGTCCGCTGGCTCGCCGATGTCTTCGCCGTCCCGGTCCCGCCGCCCCACATCGCCGTCATCGCCGTCGCCTGGTCGCTGCTGGTGGTCTGGATCGACCTCCCGCGCAACTGGGAAGTCTACGAGTTCGTCTTCGCCGTCCTCGTCTGCGTGATCTTTCTCTTCCCGGCGAACCGCGGCACGTTCCGGCTCTGATCCTTCCGGACCCGCAGGTCACACCGGCAGCGCCGTCGTCTGCACGACCGTGCGCAGCGAAAAGCTCGACTGCATCTGGGTCACACCCGGCAGGCGCGCGAGGTATTGCCGGTGGATGCGGGCGAAATCGTCGGTGTCCTGGGCCACCACCTTCAGCAGGTAATCGGCCGACCCCGCCATCAGGTGACATTCCAGAAGCTCGGGAATCCGCGCCACGGCCTTTTCGAACGCATCGAGGATGTCGTCGGTCTGTCCCTGCAAGGTGATCTCCACGAACACCGTCGTCGGCACCTGCAGCTTGCGCGCATCGAGCAGCGCAACGTAGCCGCGGATATACCCGTCCCGCTCCAGCCGCTGCACGCGCCGGTGGCAGGCGGACGGGCTCAGACTGGCCTTTTCCGAAAGCTCCCCGTTCGACATGCGCCCGTTGCGCTGCAGCGCCCGGAGCAGACGGCGGTCGATCTCGTCCAGTTCCATGATGCGCACGTCCTTCGCGTGAAACACCCCGTTTCTGCAAGCCTATCGCAAGAACTTGACGCTATGCGACCGATTATTGGCGAGATGTTGCACCTCATCCGCTGCATACTACGCACGAGGACGGAAGAAGGAAGGTTCGCTATGATCATCGGTTGCCCCAGGGAGATCAAACCGCAGGAATTTCGCGTCGGTCTCACGCCCAACGCCGCGCGCGAGGCTGTCGCCCATGGCCACAAGGTTCTGATCGAACGCGGTGCCGGGACGGGCGCTGGCTTCGAGGACGCAGACTACACCGCGGCCGGTGCGGTCCTTCTCGACACTGCCGAGGAGGTGTTCGCGCAGGCCGAGATGATCGTCAAGGTCAAGGAACCGCAGGCGGTCGAGCGCAGGATGCTGCGCGAAGGGCAGCTTCTCTTCACCTACCTCCACCTCGCGCCCGATCCGGAGCAGACCCACGACCTGCTGGCCTCGGGTTGCACCGCGATTGCCTACGAGACCGTGACCGACCCGCAGGGAGGCCTGCCGCTTCTGGCGCCGATGTCCGAGGTCGCCGGGCGGCTCGCGCCGCAGGTCGGCGCCTGGACATTGCAGAAGGCCAATGGCGGCCGGGGCGTTCTCATGGGCGGTGTTCCGGGCGTGGGTCCTGCCAACGTCGTGGTGATCGGCGGCGGCGTGGTCGGCACGCATGCGGCGCGGATCGCCGCGGGCATGGGCGCGGACGTGACCGTGCTCGACCGCTCGATCACGCGCCTGCGCTATCTCGACGATGTCTTCGGCGGAACGTTCGGCAATCGCTACGCCAGCGCCGGGAACACGGCCGAAATGGTGGCCGCGGCCGACATGGTCATCGGCGCCGTCCTCATCCCCGGTGCCGCGGCGCCCAAGCTGGTGAGCCGCGCGCAGCTGTCGGACATGAAGCCCGGTGCGGCCATCGTCGATGTGGCCATCGACCAGGGCGGCTGCTTCGAGACCTCCCGCGCGACCACGCACGACGACCCGATCTACGAGGTCGACGGGATCATGCACTATTGCGTCGCCAACATGCCGGGCGCCGTCGCGCGCACGTCCACCATCGCGCTCGGCAACGCCACGATGCCCCACATGCTGGCGCTGGCCGACAAGGGCTGGCGGAAGGCCTGCGAAGAGGATCCGCACCTGCTCGCCGGGCTCAACGTGCATGCAGGGCAAGCTGACCTACTATGCCGTGGGCCGCGCCCTCGGCATCGATGTGATCTCTCCCTTGATCGCGATCAAGGCATAGGTGTCAGCGCGGCCGGCGCGGCGTGCAGGATGCGTGGCGCGCCGAAACGCGTTGCGATAGGCCAAGTCAGCTGCGCTGGGCAAGCTGGTCGCGGATTTCCTGGAGCAGTTCGATCTCCGTCGGTTTGGCCGGCGCATCCGGCTCCGGTTCTTCCTTCATGGCCGCATCCTTGAGCCGGTTCACCCCCTTGACCAGCAGGAACACCACCCATGCCACGATGATGAACTTGATCACGGCGTTGATGAAATTGCCGTACATGAACTGGGCATCTCCCAGCCCCACGCTGAGCGTGCCGAAATCGATGCCTCCGATGAACAGACCGATGAGCGGGTTGACGAGATCGTCGACCATCGACGTCACGATCGCCGTGAAGGCCGCACCCATGATGATGCCCACCGCCATGTCCATGACGTTGCCGCGGGCAATGAAATCCCGAAATTCCTGAATCATTCGCTTGCTTCCGTGTTGTTCAGTACCGCGGTGCGCCGTGGTTGGTGTTCACCGCCGAACATTGGGTAGCACATGTCCGCACCGGCCCAAGCCTGTAAACGCGGCGGTCACTCCTTACGTCTGAGCTCTCAAATCCCAAAGGAGCTCAAACATGGCCGATCTTTCCGACTTCCCCATCGCCTCGAAATGGCCCGCGAGCAATCCCGACATCCTGCAGCTTTATTCCTTCCCGACACCGAACGGCCAGAAGGCCTCGATCATGCTCGAGGAAACCGGGCTTGCCTACGAACCGCACAAGGTCACGCTGGCGGATGAGGACGTGAAAAGCCCCGAGTTCCTGTCGCTCAACCCCAACAACAAGATCCCCGCGATCGTCGATCCGGACGGGCCGGACGGCACGCCCATAGGTCTTTTCGAGAGCGGCGCGATCCTGGTATATCTGGCCGAGAAGACCGGGCAGCTGATCGGCGACAGCGCGACCGAGCGCGCACACACCCTGCAATGGCTGATGTTCCAGATGGGCGGCGTCGGACCGATGTTCGGGCAACTCGGCTACTTCTACAAGTTCGCCGGGTCCGAGATGGAGGACAAGCGCCCGCAGGAGCGCTACGTGGGCGAGGCCAAACGCCTTCTGGGCGTGGTGGAGACGTCGCTTGATGGCCGCGACTGGATCACCGGCACATACTCCATCGCCGATATCGCTCTCGCCCCCTGGCTGCTGGCGCTCGACTTCTACGGCGCGAAGGATGCAGTGGGCTGGGACGACTACAAGAACATCGTGGCCTATGCCGAGCGGTTCCTGGACCGGCCGGCGGTGCAACGCGGCCGCAACATCCCGGCGCGGGACTGATCCCGCCCGCCGGGTCCGCTGCCGATATGCTCCGGTGCGCTAGGTGAGGTCACCGGGCAAAAGCCCGTCCGGCATGTTCTGGTAGCAAACGGGCCGAAGGAACCGGCGGATGGAGAGCGTTCCCACGGAGGTCGCGCCGAAATTGGTCGATGCAGGGTAAGGCCCCCCGTGCACCATCGCGGGCGCGACCTCCACCCCGGTCGGAAAGCCGTTGGCAAGAATCCGGCCGGCCTTGCGCTCCAGGATCGGAACAAGCTTTCGGGCGAGGTCCGTGTCGCCGTCATCCATCTGCAGCGTCACCGTCAACTGCCCCTCCAGCGCGCGCGCGACGGCCTCCATCTCCGCGGCGCCATTGGTGCGCACGATCAGGCCGAACGGTCCGAAGACCTCGTGCGACAGCGCGTCGTTGGCGAGCCACGTGGCCGCACCCGTCTCCACGACCGTGGGCGAGGCCGCGCGGCCGTCGCAGGATGTCGTCAGCACGTGCCGCACGCCGACTTCGCGCACGATCCTGTCGCGGCTCTTGCGAAACGCGGCGGAGATGCCATCGGTCAGCATGATCTGCGCGGGCGCATCGGTCATCGCTTCCTTGACCGCCGCCACGAAAGCATCGCCATCCGCGCCGCCGTCGATCACGAGTACGCCGGGATTGGTGCAGAATTGCCCCGCCCCCATCATCAGCGATGCGGCCCAGCCCGCCGCGATTTCGTCCCCGCGTTCGGATGCGGCGTGCGGCAGGACGAAGACCGGATTCACCGACCCCAACTCGCCGAAGAACGGGATCGGCTCGGGTCGCGCCGCGCACAGATCGAAGAGCGCACGCCCCGCACCGAGCGATCCGGTGAAACCCACGGCGCGGATCAGCGGATGCTGCACCAACGCCTGCCCCACCGCGCGGCTGCCGCCGTGCACGAGGGCGAAGACGCCGGGATGAATGCCCGTCGCCGCAATGGCCGCAGAAATGGCTTCGGCCACGATCTCCGCCGTGCCCGGATGCGCCTCGTGTCCCTTGACCACGACCGGACAGCCGGCCGCCAGCGCGGCGGCCGTGTCGCCCCCAGCCGTTGAAAACGCGAGCGGGAAGTTCGACGCGCCGAACACGCCGACGGGGCCGATCGGGCGCTGCACCATCTTCAGATCGGGACGCGGCAGCGGTGCCCGCTCCGGCAGCGCCGCGTCGTGGCGGCGATCGAGGTAGGCTCCATCGCGCAGGACTTCCGCGAAGAGACGCAACTGCGCGGTGGTGCGTCCCCTCTCGCCGACAAGGCGCGGCTCGGGCAGGCCGGATTCGGCGGTGCCTATCGCCGTGATCGTGGGCGCGCGCGCTTCGATCTCGTCCGCGATCGCGTCGAGAAACGCGGCGCGTGTCTCGCGATCCGAATAGCCATAGGTCCAGAACGCCTCCTCGGCCGCGGTCACGGCGCGATCGACCAGATCCGAGGTCCCGGCGCTGAAATCATGCGGCGTGCCACGCACCGGCTGCGACGCGAAGGTCTCGCCGCCCCCGATCCACTCTCCCGCGATCAGGTGTTTGCCCCGCGGGGTCCAGGTTTCGTCAAGCATCGGTCACTCCTTTCACTTGCCCCAGCGCAGGGCCATCACGTCGAGGTCGCGGGCGAGACCCAGCAACCGCTCCTTCGTCCGCTCCGACATCGGGCGCAGCGGATGGCGCACATGATCGCTGCCGATCACGCCGCCCGCGGCATAGACGGTCTTGCAGGCGCGCAGCCCGCATTGCCGGTTCTCGTGGTTGATCAGCGGCAGGCAGCGTTGCCACTGCGCCACGGCCGCATCCGTTTCGCCCGCGAGGTACTGCGTGACGATCGGACGGATCTGCTCCGGGAAAAGCCCGGACGTCATCGTGCCGGTGCAGCCAGCGTCGAGATCGGCCAGCAGCGTCACCGCCTCCTCCCCGTCGAAGGGGCCCTCGACATGCGCCCCGGCCTCCGCGATCAGGGCGGCGAGCTTGTCGGCGGCGAACGGGCATTCGATCTTGAAGTACCGCACGTTTTCGATCTCGCGCGCCATCCGGGCAAGCAGCGGAACCGGCAGGTCGACACCCGACAGCGGCGCGTCCTGCACCATGATCGGGATAGTAATCGCATCCGACACGGCTGCGAAATGCTCGAAGATCCCGCCGGGATCCGCGCGCAGCCCGGTCCCGTGATAGGGCGGCATCATCATCACCATCGCGGCGCCCATCTCCGCCGCCGCCTTCGCGCGGGCCACGGCGATGCCGGTGTGGAAATGGCTCGTGGTGACGATGACCGGCACGCGGCCCGCGACATGTTCGAGGCTGACGCGCATCATCAGGTCGCGCTCCTCGTCCGACAGCAGGAACTGTTCGGAGTAGTTGGCGAGGATGCAGATCGCGTCGACCCCCATGTCGATCAGACAGTCGAGGACGCGGCGCATCCCCTCCTCGTCGACGCGGCCGTCCGCGTGGAACGGCGTGGGCGCGACGGGCAGAATACCGGTCAGCGGGGTTTTCATCTCTGCTCTCCTACCAGTCGAACCTGTCCACTGTGACGCGCCGGCCCAGGGTGAACGCGTCGGCCACGTGGCGCATCGGTGCGAGGTCGACCTCGCTTTGCCCCGCCGCGATCAGTTCGGCGAAGCGGGCATAGAGCCGCGGGTATTCCTCGTCGGCGCCGGCCGCGGTCTCCAACTCGTCCACGGTCAGCACGGCGCCGCCCTTGGACAACACCGCGTTGCCGTCGTCGGTTTCGAGGTGGATGTTCCATTTCGGCTCGCCCTGCTCCAGCCAGTCGAAGCCGGCGGTGATCCTTTCGTCGCCGAGCGGTGCGAACTCGAGGTCCGCGACGATAGGCGTGTCGCGGTTTTCGGGAAAGGACAGCACCGCGCCGGTCAGATGCAGGGGCGAAGGCAGAATCGCGGTCAGGACCGACAGAGCGTTGATGCCGGGGTCGAAGACACCGAGCCCACCGGCCTCCCAGATCCAGTCCTGCCCCGGGTGCCAGTGACGCACATCCTCCTTCCACTCCACGCGAGCCTCGCGCAGCGTCCTGTCCTTGAGCCAGTCCCGCGTCGCGTCGACCGCGGCCGCGTGGCGCGAATGCCAGGTGGCGAAGAGCGTCAGACCCTTCGCCGCCGCCCGTGCCTCGAGGTCGTGCACTTCGGACAGCGTGGCCCCCGGCGGCTTTTCCAGCATGACGTGCCGCCCGGCCTCCAGCGCCCGCCGCGCATCGGCGTAACGGACCTGCGGCGGGGTGGCGAGCGAAACAGCCGTCACGTCGGGCTCCGCCTCCAGCAGCGCGGCGAGGCTCTTGTAGGGGGTGATGCCGCCGACCTCCGCATTCCGGCTCGCCGTTGCCGTCAGTTCGAAATCCGGGTTCCCGTAGATCGCGGGGATGTGCTGGTCGCGGGCGATCTTGCCGATCCCGACAAGGGCGATGTCATGGGTCATCAGTGGCTGTCCCTTGGCACGTCGTTGCCCGCGGCACCCGACGAGGAAGTCGAAATCCGCGCCGGTATCCGCGCCCTGCACATGGTCGTGGAAGAGCCGGGCATAGCCGCCCGCGGGCGCGATGTCCGGCAGGTCGAGCGCCGCCAGCCGGCGCTGCAACTCCGCATGCTCGACCTCCAGCGCCAGGCGACGGTTCGGCACGTCGACAGTCGATCATGTCGCCCGTCCGCACCACCGCCAGCGGCCCGCCCCGCGCGGCCTCGGGCGAGGTGTGCAGGATCACCGTGCCATAGGCGGTGCCCGACATCCGCGCGTCGGAGATCCGGATCATGTCGTTGATGCCCTTGTTCAGCACCTTGGGCGGCAGGCCCATGTTGCCGACCTCCGCCATGCCGGGATAGCCGCGGGGGCCGCAGTTCTTCAGGACCATAATCGCAGGTCTCGTCGATGTCGAGCGCGTCGTCTTCGATCCGCGCCTTGTAGTCGTCGATATCCTCGAACACGACGGCGCGGCCGCGTATGCTTCATCAGGTGCGGGCTGGCCGCGGAGGGCTTCAGCACCGCGCCGTCGGGCGCGAGGTTGCCGCTCAGCACCGCGATGCCGCCGGAGGCTGTCAGCGCCCGGTCCGCGGGACGGATCACGTCCTCGTTCCAGTTCCGGGCGTCCTTGACCTCGTCCCAGATGGTCGCTCCGGAGACGGTCAGCGCGTCCTTGTGCAGCATTCCCGCCTCGCCCAGCCGTTTCAGCACGACCGGCAGGCCGCCGGCATAGAAGAACTCCTCCATCAGGTATTTGCCCGAAGGCTGCAGGTTCACGATCGTCGGCACGTCGCGGCCCAGCCGGTCCCAGTCGTCCAGCGTCAGGTCGATGCCGACCCGGCCCGCCATGGCCAGCAGGTGAACCACCGCATTGGTCGAGCCGCCGATGGCGCCGTTCACGCGGATCGCGTTCTCGAACGCCTGACGGGTCATGACGTCGGATGGCTTCAGGTCGTCCTTGACCATCTGCACGATGCGCCGACCCGTGAGCTGCGCCATGACCCGCCGCCGCGCGTCCACCGCCGGGATCGCGGCGTTGCCGGACAGCGCCATGCCCAGCGCCTCGGCCATGCTCGCCATGGTGGAGGCGGTGCCCATCGTGTTGCAGGTGCCGGAGGAGCGGGTCACGGCGGATTCCGCCTCGAGGAACTCCTCCTGCGTCATCTCGCCGGCCTTCACGGCCTCGGAGAACCGCCAGAGATGCGTGCCCGCGCCGACCCGCTCGCCCCGGAACCAGCCGTTCAGCATCGGCCCGCCGGTCACGACGATCGACGGCAGGTCGCGTCGAGGCCGCGCCCATCAGCAGGGACGGCGTGGTCTTGTCGCAGCCCACCAGCAGCACCGCGCCGTCGATGGGCTGGGCGCGCATCGTCTCCTCGACCGCCATGGCGGCGAGGTTGCGGTACATCATCGCCGTGGGGCGGTAGGTGTTCTCGGAGGCCGAGAAGACCGGCACCTCCAGCGGGAAGCCGCCTGCCTCCCAGACGCCGGCCTTCACCTTCTCGGCCAGTTCGCGCAGGTGGCCGTTGCAGGGCGTCAGGTCCGACCAGGTGTTGAGGATGCCGATCACCGGCCGGCCGTCGAAGAGGTCGTGCGGGTAGCCCTGGTTCTTCAGCCAGCCGCGGTGATAGATGTGGTCGCGGCTGGTGCCGCCGTACCATTCCTGCGAGCGCAGCTTGCGCGGCCATTGGGCCGGTATGAAACGCCATCAGCCCTGCTTCTGCTTGTTGTAGACGTCGAAGATCACGGCGGCGAGCAGCACCAGGCCCTTGATCACCTGCTGGTAGTCGATGCCGATGCCCATGATCGACATGCCGTTGTTCATCACGCCCATGATGAAGGCGCCGACCACCGCGCCGACGATCTTGCCCACGCCGCCCGACATCGACGCGCCGCCGATGAAGACGGCCGCGATCACGTCGAGCTCCAGCGCGAAGCCGGCCTTGGGCGTCGCGGTGTTGAGCCGCGCGGCGAAGATCAAGCCCGCCAGCGCGGCAAGGAAGCCCATGTTGACGAAGGTCAGGAACGTCAGCCGCTCGGTCGTGATGCCCGACAGCTTCGCCGCCTTCCGGTTGCCGCCCAGCGCATAGATGCGCCGGCCCAGCGTCGTGCGTTCGGTGAGGAAGGCGTAGACGACGGTCAGCACGCCCATGGTGATCAGCACGTTGGGCAGCCCGCGGAAGGTCGAGAGCTTGTAGATCAGGAACAGGATCGCGCCCGCGACGATGACGTTGCGCGCGACGAAGAAGGCCGCGGGCTCGTCCTCGATCCCGTAGGCGCTGTTGCGCGCCGCGCTCGCGCAGCCCGGTCCAGACGATCGACGACGACGGCGACGAGGCCCACCAGCATGGCGAACCCGTTGACCCGCTTGTCGCCGGTGATCGCGGCGATGGCGTTGCCGAGCGGCGAGAAGATCCGGGATGAAGCCCGTCGAGAGCAGCTGGAAGCTCGCGCGGGAAGGGCCCGACCGACTGCCCCTCGAGCAGCCACAGCGACAGCGCCGCGAAAGACCAGCATCCCCGCCAGCGTCACGATGAAGGACGGGATCGTCCAATAGGCGACCCAGTAGCCCTGCGCCGCGCCGATCACCGTGCCGGCGAGCAGGCAGAGCAGGACCGCCGGACAAGACCGGCATCTCCCAGTGCACGATCATCACCGCGGCCAGCGCGCCGACGAAGCCCATGACGGAGCCCACCGACAGGTCGATGTTGCCGCCGACGATGACGATCAGCATCCCCAGCGCCATGATGATGATGTAGCTGTTCTGCAGGAACAGATTGGTGATGTTGACCGGCTTGCAGCAGCGTGCCGTCGGTCACGATCTGGAAGAACGCCATGATCGCGATCAGCGCGAACAGCAGCCCGTATTCGCGCATGTGGGTGGCGAGGTAGTGCATCACGCCCGATCTTGGCCGGGCGGCTGTCGCTTTGGGTCGCGGTGTCGGTCATCTTCGCCCTCCCTAATGCGTGACGATGAGCGACATGATGCGCTCCTGGCTGGCCTCGGCGGCGCTGAGCTCGCCGACGAAGGCGCCCTCGTTCATCACGTAGATCCGGTCGCACATGCCCAGCAGCTCGGGCATCTCCGAGCAGATCATCACCACGCCCTTCCCTTGGCGCCGACAGGTCGTTGATGATGGTGTAGATCTCGAACTTCGCGCCCACGTCGATGCCGCGCGTCGGCTCGTCGAGGATCAGCACCTCGGGCTCGGTGAAGAGCCATTTGGACAGCACCACCTTCTGCTGGTTGCCGCCCGACAGGTTCGTCGACCTTCTGGAAGACGCTCGGCGTGCGGATGTTCATCGCCTGCCGGTAGCGCTCGGCCACCACGCGTCTCCTCGTTGCGGTTCAGGACGCCGCCCTGCGAAACCTCGGGCAGGTTGGCCAGCGTGATGTTGCGCTGGATCGTCTCGTCGAGGATCAGGCCCAGCTCCTTGCGGTCCTCGGTGACATAGGCCAGGCCCGCCTTGATGGCGCGACGGACGGTCGAAACGTCGGCCTCTTCTCCGTGGATGCGCACGGAGCCGGTGATGTTGCGCCCGTAGCTGCGCCCGAAAAGGCTCATCGCGAGCTCGGTGCGTCCAGCGCCCATCAGCCCGGCGATGCCCACGACCTCGCCCGCGCGGACGTGGAAGCTGACGTCGCGGATCACCTGCCGGTCGGCATGTTCGGGATGGGTGACGCTCCAGTCCGACACCTCGAACAGCATGTCGCCTGCTCGCGGGTCGCGCGCCGGATAGCGGTTCTCGATGCTGCGGCCGACCATGTCGCGGACGATCTCGGTCCTCGGTGATCTCCTTGGCCCGCGCATCGCGGCTCGACACGGTCGCGCCGTCGCGCAGGACGGTCACCGTGTCGGCGACGCGGCGCACCTCGTTCAGCTTGTGGCTGATGATGATCGAGGTCACGCCCTGCGCCTTCAGCTCCAGAATCAGGTCGAGCAGCGCCTGGCTGTCGGATTCCGACAGTGCCGCGGTCGGCTCGTCGAGGATCAGCAGCCGCACTTCCTTCGACAGCGCCTTGGCGATCTCGACCAGTTGCTGCTTGCCGACGCCCAGGCGGTCCACCAGCGTCTGCGGCGCCTCGCGCAGGCCGACCTTGCGCAGCAGCTTCTCCGTCCGCTGGAACGTCTCCTGCCAGTCGATCACCCCGCCGGTCGCGCATTCGTTGCCCAGAAACAGGTTCTCGGCGATCGACAGCAGCGGCACCAGCGCCAGCTCCTGGTGGATGATGATGATCCCCCGCCGTTCGCTGTCGCTGATCCCGGCGAACCTGGCGAGCTCGCCGTCGTAGAGGATTTCGCCCTCGTAATCCCCGTGCGGGTAGATGCCCGACAGCACCTTCATCAGGGTCGACTTGCCCGCGCCGTTCTCGCCGACAAGCGCGTGGATCTCGCCCTGTTCGACGGAGAAGCTGACGTCGTCGAGCGCCTGGACCCCCGGAAAGGTCTTGGAGATGGCCCGCATCTCGAGAAGCGTGCTCATGGCCGACCCCGTGTTACCGGGCGGGGCAACAACAGGCCCCGCCACGGTCATTGCCGAACTTACTGGATTTCCGACATGTCGTAGTAGCCGGACCCGATCAGGATCTCTTCCCAGTTGTCGGCATCGACCGACACCGGCTCCAGCAGGTAGGACGGCACGACCTTCACGCCGTTGTCGTAGGTCTTGGTGTCGTTGATCTCCGGCTCGCCGCCTTCCAGCAGCGCCTCGACCATGCCGACGGTGACGCGCGCCAGTTCGCGGGTGTCCTTGAAGACGGTCGAATACTGCTCGCCCGCGAGGATCGACTTGACCGAAGGCACCTCCGCGTCCTGACCGGTCACGATCGGCATCTCCAGATCGCCGGAGCCGTAGCCCACGCCCTTGAGCGACGACAGGATCCCGATGGAGAGCCCGTCATAGGGCGACAGAACGCCATGCACCGGTGTCGTCGGTGTAGTGCGCCGACAGCAGGTTATCCATCCGAGCCTGCGCCACAGCGCCGTCCCAGCGCAGCGTGCCGACGGTGTCCATGCCCATCTGGCCGGACTTGATGTTGATCTTGCCCTCGTCGATCAGCGGCTGCAGCACGCTCATGGCGCCGTCGTAGAAGAAGTAGGCGTTGTTGTCGTCGGGCGAGCCGCCGAACAGCTCCACGTTCCAGGTCTCCGCATCGGGGAAACGCTCTTCCAGCCCGGCGACCAATGAGCTCGCCTGCTGCACGCCGACCTTGAAGTTGTCGAAGGTGGCGTAGTAGTTCACGTCGCCGGAATCGCGGATCAGCCGGTCGTAGGCGATCACGGGGATGTCCAGCGCCGCGGCATTGGCCAGCGCGTTCGACAGCGTCGTGCCGTCGATGGCGGCGATCACCAGCGCGTCGACCTCCTTGGTGATCATGTTCTCGATCTGCGCGAGCTGGTTCGGGATGTCGTCCTCGGCATATTGCAGATCGGCAGCGTATCCGGCCTCCTCGAACTGCTTGACCATGGATTCGCCATCGGAAATCCAGCGTGCCGAGGATTTCGTGGGCATCGCGATGCCGATGGTGCCTTTGTCCTGCGCGAATGTCGGTGCGGCGAGCAGGCCGAAGCCGACCGCAAGGGCGGCGAGCCCTGTCGTGAGACGTTTCATTGATGTCCTCCCTTGGACGCGCGGGCTTTGCCGCGTCGCCTGTCGCATTGTCCAGTGCTGCCTCCCCGGCAGCGCCTGCCGCGCACAGTGACCGGGATTGCGATACCGATCAAATGACTTCTTGCACATTCCGCATATCGATTGTGGTATACAGGCTCATGGATCCGTCCCTGAACCGCCTGCATATACGGCAATTCCGCCTGATCGACGCCATCGCCCGAACAGGGCAACTGTCGCTGGCGGCGGACTTCCTGTCGATCACGCAACCCGCGGCCTCCCGGACCCTCGCCGATCTGGAGCGCATGGTCGGAGAACCGCTGTTCGAGCGACGGCCCAAGGGACTTGTCCCGACACCGCTGGGCGAGGTCTTCATCCGCCATACGCAGACCCTGATCTCCGAACTCGACGTCACCATCCGCGATGTCGAAGGCTTCCGCTCCGGCCAGGCGGGCACGGTCAGGATCGGCACCGTGACCGGCCCCGCGGTGGGCTACGTCGTCCCGGCCCTGCAAAAGTTGAAAACGGAAGCGCCGCTCTGCGAGGTCAGCATCGACGTCGCGCCCAGCGTGGAACTGCTCGAGAAGCTGTTTCAGGGCCATTACGACTTCGTGCTGGGCCGCGTGCCGCCCGACGTCGACCCGCGCCTTCTGGAGATACGCCGCGGGCGCGTGGAGGAGATCCGGCTGATGACCCGCACGGGCCACCCGATCCACAGGCAGGTACCGGTGTCCTTCGACCGGTTGGGCGGTCTCACCTGGGTGATCCAGCGCACCGGCATGCCGCTGCGCGACGCGATCGAGCAGGCTTTCGTCAACCGCAACCTGCCCGTGCCCCGAGACACGGTTGACACCGCCTCGCTGCTGGTCACCATCAGTTATCTCAAGGACACCGACAGCATCGCCGCGATGACGACGGAGGTCGTCGACCTGCTGCGCGACCTGGATCTCTCGGGGCTGCGCGAAGTACCGACATCCGAAAGCATCATCCTGACGCCCTACCATCTCATCCGCCGCCGCAACCAGAGCCTGACGCCCGTGTGTGAACGGATGCTGGCGCTGGTGGCGGCGGAACTGGCGATCTGACCGCGTGGACGCGGCGGGGCTACTCCGGAAGGACCTCGCCGGAGCCTCCGAATTCCGAAGGAAAGTCCTTCATCTTCGGCAGCCCGTCCTTCATCGGCAGCACCGTCTCGGCATAGTTCACATGCAGGCCCGGCTTGAACTCCAGCGTCGGCAGAAGCACGGCATAGATATCCACCAGTCCCAGCCCCGGATGGTTCGAAAGGACGTGGCCGCCGCATTTCGTGCACCACTTCCGATCGGTGTTCTCGGTCTTGTTGTATTGCCCCAGGTGTTCCTCGCCCTTCGTCACCTTGACCGCATCCGGCGGCCAGAGCGTGAACGCATTGATCGGCCCCGCCGACCAGTGCCGGCAACTTTCGCAATGGCAATAGCCCATGCCTGCAGGCTCGCCTGCGGCCTCGATCTCCACAGCGCCGCAAAAGCACTGTCCCCTGTGAGTATCCGCCATCATTGTCCCCCTCGTTGTTCTGGCGTGTGTCGTGTTGGCGACCCTAGCACTGTTTTTTGGCTATGCGTTGGACAAGTTGGCCGCGGGTCGCACATCTCCCACCTGCCCGAGTTGCCATGACTGCCGTTTTTGGCGAGTACCTGACCCGCACGCATGTCAACTAGACTGAGAACGATGAGATTCGGGACGCATCATGAACAGCAGCGCTGAAAGCCCGACGTCCGCTTCACCGGACCGAGGACAGGATCGCGCCCGCGATCCTTCGCGAACGACGTCGATCATCGCGCTCTTTGCCGGGTCGGCCTTTCTTCTCTTTGCCGGCGGTCTAAACGGCCTGATCCTGCCGGTTCGCGGTGAGATCGAAGGGTTCACGGCCGCCTCGCTCGGGCTTCTCGGCACCGGATGGGCGGCCGGATACATCCTGGGATGCTTGCGCATGCCCAAGATCGTGGCGACCGCGGGCCATATCCGCGCCTTCGCCGTGGTCTGCGCCATGGCGGCGATCTCGATCCTGCTGTCGCTTCTGATCCTCTCTCCCTGGGCCTGGATCCCGCTCCGGGCGATTTCCGGCTTCTGCTTTGCCGGCGCGGCGATGATCGTCGAAAGCTGGCTGACGGACCAGACCGACCCGGCGAAACGCGGGCGCACCTTCGGCATCTACACGATGGTCAACCTCGGCGCGAACACGGCGGGGCAACTCGTGCTGATGACCGGAGAGCCGTCGGGGCACCTGTTCTTCGTTCTCGGCGCGATCGTCTACTGCCTGGCCCTGCTGCCGACGGCGTTGCGGGCGACCGTGGCGCCCAGGCCGCTGGTCAGCGTGAACCTCGACATCCCGATGCTCTGGCGCAACTCGCCGATCGCCGTGTTTGCCGTTCTCATGGTGGGCGCATCGAACGCGGCCTTCGGCGCGCTCTCCGCCGTCTATGCCTCGCGCATCGGCCTCAATCTCACCGAGATCACGCTCTTCGCCAGTGTCCCCATCCTCGCCGGCGCGCTGTCGCAGATTCCGGTGGGCGCGTTGTCGGACCGGTATGATCGCCGCATCGTGCTGATCGGAGTCGCCTGCATCGGTCTTCTGGCGGACATCACCTTCATCGTCAGCGGCGCGACCTCCGTCGGGGCAAACATGGTGCTCTGCTTCGTGTTCGGCGCGTCCGTCTACGCGATGTATCCGCTGATCGTCGCGCACGCCAACGACCATGCCGAACCGGGCAATTCGATCAAGGTCAGCGGCGGCCTGCTGCTGATCTTCGGGATCGGCTCCATCATCGGACCGACGGCGGCCGGGTTCGCGATGACCAATATCGGCACCTTCAGCCTCTTCAGCGTGACGGCCGTGGCGCACGCCCTGCTGATCGTCTTCGCGATCTTCCGCCTGCGCCGGCGCAAGGGGATGGCGACCGCCGACAAGTCCAGCTTCGTCGCGGCCCCGCTCGGCCGCACGTCGACACCCCAGACCGCCGTGCTCTCTCCCGTGGACGCAGGGCGGAAGCCGACTTGACGCGAGCCCGTTCCGCGACGCAGCAGTCGCGTCCGGCACGGAAGAACGGTAGGCCGGAGGCCGAAGGACGCGTGACGAATTGACCGAACGCCGACGCAGCATACAGCCTTGGCTCAAGACATGCGTTTCGTCGGGAAACGCGCCGATCCTGACGGCTCCTGTCAGCACCTGCCCTTGCATCCCCCGGCCCACATGACACATCTATGGGGCAAGGAGACGCCCATGCCCCATGTTCATTCCGATAGCTCCCCGGCGCTGATGCACGCGCCTGCAGGCGACGTGCGCGAGCGGCACAAGCTCGAAGGCGGCCGCCGGCTGGTCATGCAGACCGAATTCAAGCCCGCGGGCGACCAGCCGACTGCCATCGCGGAACTGGCCGAAGGGATCGTGTCGGGGGAACAGAACCAGGTCCTGCTGGGCGCCACCGGAACGGGCAAGACCTATACAATGGCCAAGGTGATCGAGGCGACTCAGCGCCCCGCCATCATCCTCGCCCCGAACAAGACGCTGGCCGCGCAGCTTTACGGCGAATTCAAGGGGTTCTTCCCCGAAAACGCCGTCGAGTACTTCGTGTCCTTCTACGACTATTACCAGCCGGAGGCCTATGTCCCGCGCTCGGACACGTATATCGAGAAGGAATCCCAGATCAACGAGCAGATCGACCGGATGCGCCATTCGGCCACCCGGGCTTTGCTTGAGCGCGACGACGTGATCATCGTGGCCTCCGTCTCGTGCATCTACGGCATAGGATCGGTTGAGACCTACGGCGCGATGACCCAGGATCTGATCACCGGCAAGGAATACAACCAGCGCCAGATCATGGCCGACCTCGTGGCGCAGCAGTACAAGCGCAACGACCAGGCCTTCCAGCGCGGGTCGTTCCGGGTCCGCGGCGACAGCCTCGAGATCTTCCCGGCCCACCTCGAGGACCGCGCCTGGCGGCTGTCGTTCTTCGGCGATGAACTCGAAGGCATCACGGAATTCGACCCGCTGACTGGCGAGAAGACGTCGACGATGGATCGGATCCGGGTCTATGCCAACTCGCACTATGTCACGCCGAAACCGACGATGCAGCAGGCGATGCAGTCGATCAAGAAGGAGCTGCGCATCCGTCTCGACCAGCTCGTCGGCGAAGGCAAGCTCCTCGAGGCCCAGCGCCTGGAACAGCGCACCAATTTCGACCTGGAGATGCTGGAGGCGACCGGCGTCTGCAACGGGATCGAGAACTACTCCCGCTACCTCACCGGTCGCGCGCCGGGGGAGCCGCCCCCCACCCTTTTCGAGTTCATCCCCGACGACGCCATCGTCTTTGCCGACGAATCCCACGTCTCCGTCCCGCAGATCGGCGGCATGTACAAGGGCGACTACCGGCGCAAGTTCACGCTGGCCGAGCATGGGTTTCGCCTGCCCTCCTGCATGGACAACCGTCCGCTGAAGTTCGAGGAATGGGACGCCATGCGGCCGCAATCGGTCTTCGTCTCCGCCACGCCCTCCGCGTGGGAGCTGGAACAGGCCGGCGGCGTCTTCACCGAGCAGGTCATCCGCCCCACCGGTCTCATCGACCCGGCGGTGGAGATCCGCCCCGTGGAGATGCAGGTCGACGACCTCCTCGACGAGGTTCGGCGCGTGGCGCAAGCCGGGTTCCGAACTCTGGTCACGACCCTCACCAAACGGATGGCAGAGGATCTGACCGAGTACCTGCACGAACAGGGCATCCGCGTCCGCTACATGCATTCCGACATCGACACGATCGAGCGGATCGAGATCCTGCGCGACCTGCGCCTCGGCGCCTTCGACGTGCTGGTGGGCATCAACCTCCTGCGCGAAGGGCTGGACATCCCCGAATGCGGGCTGGTCGCGATCCTCGATGCGGACAAGGAAGGCTTCCTGCGCTCCGAAACCTCGCTGATCCAGACCATCGGCCGGGCCGCTCGGAACTCCGAAGGCCGCGTCATCATGTATGCCGACCGCATCACCGGCTCGATGGAGCGCGCGATGGGCGAGACCGACCGCCGCCGCGCCAAGCAACTCGCCTATAACGAGGAACACGGGATCACCCCCGAGACCGTCCGCAAGAATGTGGAGGACGTGCTGGCCGGCCTCTACAAGGGCGACACGGACATGAACCGCGTGACGGCGAAGATCGACAAGGGCCTCGCCGGCGGCAACCTGCAGGCCGTGCTGGACGGGCTGCGCACCGACATGCGGAAAGCGGCGGAAAACCTGGAATTCGAGGAAGCCGCCCGGTTGCGCGACGAGGTCAAGCGGCTGGAGGCGGTGGATCTGGCCGTGCACGACGACCCGCTCGCGCGGCAAAGCGCCGTGGAAGCAGCCAGCGACGCCGCCACCAAATCCTCGGGCCGGTCGACGGCGGGCCGCGCCGGTCAGCGCGGCGGCAACGTGAAGCGGCGCAAGCGGTAGACGCTTCCACCATCCGCGTCGCCGACGATCCTTTTGGTCTGGAGCGTTCGCCGCACGAACTGTCGCATTGCGGAGCGCATCTTGCGGGATAGATTCGGTTCGGCTATCGAACCCCATCAACAGGCCAACAGGAGTCCTTCATGTCAAAAATCTCGATCCGCGTCGCTGTTGCAGCTTTGATCGCTGCGGCTTCGTCAACTGTCGCCACCGCTGACACCTACCAGAAATATGGCGACATCGAAGGCTGGAATGTCTTCATCGACGATGAGAAACAGAGCTGCCTCATCGAATCCATGGACGCGAACGAGAACGTCGTCCAAATGGGTCTCACGGAGGATCGAAGCGTCGGGTACCTGGGAGTATTCACGAAAGCCGAGACCGGCATCAAGAAAGGCGAAAAGGAAGAAGTTGTCATCCTGATCGGTGAGAATCTCTATACTGGCGAAGCGACTGGAATGCGCGGCAACATCACCAAAGGCTATTCGGGTGGATATATAGTAAGCGACGACCCGGCGTTCGTGAAGGACATCGAACAGCAATACGAAATGGTGGTCTTCCCCGAAGAGGACTATGCCTTCGTCATAAACCTGACCGGCACGAAAAAGGCGATCGAAATGGCTCGGGAGTGCAATTCCAAGCTGATCAACTGAGCGAAACAAAAAATGCGGCCGGCATCGTTCTTGCCGGTCGCGGCAGGCATCGCGCCACCATCTGCCTGATCCTGCCACCAATCGGCATGTTGTCCGTTGCGCCGGACAGCTGAGCGGATCTGAAAGATCCGGTTCCAAGGCACCGGCATGCAGACACGCATAGGCGCCTCGCACCTTTCCCAGACATTTCTCTGCTGCATGACGCAGGAATGCGTCGGAGAACTTTCGCGGCTCGTGCGATTTCAGGCAGACAAGAACATCCACCCCCGCATTGCGACCACCACCTCTCGGCATGCGCCGGACCAGCGAGGCGACCGTGAAGCCACAGGTCGACAAATCCCGGCCCTTTGATGTTGCGCGGTGGATAAAAATGTTCATGCTTAGGTTGAACGATGCCATTTTCTATTCCGAAAATATCAGGCGCGGGAAAGTTCGACTTGGCTTCGCATCCAGACAAAGCAATGACTTGGGCGGCATGTCGGACCGTGGCTCTGGCGGTGGGTGCGCTCGCCGGTCTGGTTCTCGCGACGCCGGTGGCGCTGGCGCAGTCGGCCAGTGAAATCACGCCGCAAGATTTCCAGCCCGAGCTGCGCAACCTCGGCGGCTCCATCGTGTTTACCGGGCAAGCCGGCACGCAGGCTCCACCGGGCTCGCAAAACATCGGCATCACGCTCGGCGCCGTGAACCTGCAAGGCGCGTTGCCGCAGATGGCGGCGTCCAACAACGCCTATGTCCGCCGCCTCACGCGCGGGCGCATTTCGGTGAGCGAGCTCTTCACCGCGACGGCCGACCTCGAAGCGGCCTATGCCGAAGCGGGCTACGTCCTGGCGCGGGTGGTGCTCGAGCAACAGACGTTGCGCGACGGTGGCACGCTCGACGTCGTCGTCATCAACGGCTTCGTGGAGACGGTCGACACCAGCAACGTGCCGGCCAACATCAAGGACCGGGTGGACGAGCTCACGGCAAGGCTCGTCAACCGCCGCGGCCTGACGCGGGCGGAGCTTGAGCGGCAACTCTTGCTGGCCGGAGACGTCCCGGGCACGTCGCTGAGGTCCGCGCTTGCCCGCGGCGAGACGCAGGGCGCCACGATCATCGCGCTCGATACGGACTATCGCGTGCTGACCGGGTTCGTCGGGTTCGGAAACCCCTACGATGACGACCTGGGCAAGATAAGCTTGAACTTCGGGGCGGAGCTCAACAGCGCGTTCAAGCAGGGCGAGACGATATATGTCCGCCTGTCGGGTGCACCGATCGGACTCCTGACCGGCGACCCGCAAAGCAGGATCTTCGCGCTGGGGGCGGTCGTTCCCTTGGGCTATTCCGGCGCGGACTTCAACGTCGAAGCCACGATGAGCGACACGACGCCGGACAACCTGCTGGTGCCGACGCAGTCCAATTTCAACCGGCAGTCGATCCGCCTCATCTACCCGTTCCGTCGCGCGCGTCAATTCAACTTGTCGGGCCAACTGGGGCTCGACAAGTCGCAGGACGGTCAGAGCCTGCTCAACGGCCCCGCGATCTTCGAGGATCGGCTGACCGTGCTGCGCGCAGCCGGTGATGCTGCCTATATCCATGACGACGGCGCGGTCTCGCAGGGCAATCTGGTGCTGTCGCAAGGCCTCGATGCGCTGGGCGCGCGCACCGTCGCGGAGACGATCGGAAGCTTGGTCCCGTTGTCCCGTGCCGGGGCGGAGCCCGTGTTCACCAAGCTCGCCGGCTCGTTTTCGCACAACCGGGCGCTGAACGACCAGCTGAACCTGATGGTGACCGGACGGTTCCAGACCTCGTTCGGCGATCCGCTTCTGACGTCCGAGCAGTTTTCGCTCGTGGGCTCGCAGGAGCTTTCGACCTTCGATGCCGGGGCGTTGCGCGGTGACAGCGGATGGGTCCTCCGGTCCGAGCTTTCGACACAGTTCGAGACGAATGTCGGCCCGGTTCCGGTCCTGTTCTCGCCCTACCTGTTCGCGGGTGTCGGGTACGCCAAGCTCGAGGTCCCCACGGCAGTCGAACAGCTTGAGACGGAGGCCTATTCCTTTGGCGTGGGACTCGACCTCTATGCACTGAGCAGTTCGAATTACAGATCCAGCTCGGTCCGGATCGAATACGGCAGAGGAGAACGGAATGACATCTTCCCGGATGAAAACCGCTTCAGCATCTTGGGCAATTTCCGGTTCTGACGCGCGGGGCGGGATACGCCGACCGATCCGCACAGCGTTGCTGGCCTCTGCATCATGGGCCTGTTTCGTCGGCACGGGAATGGCCCAGGAGTTGCCGACCGGCGGCACGGTGGCGCATGGCGACGTGAGCATCCGTGCAGCCGGTCCGGGCTCGATGACACTCAAGCAGGGCACGAATTCCGCCGTGGTCAACTGGCAGTCCTTCTCGATCGGGTCGGGTGGCCACGTGGACGTTCAGCAGCCCGGTGCCGGCGCGTCGATGCTGAACCGCGTCACCGGTACGACGACGAGCGAGATCCACGGACGGCTGACCGCGAACGGGCAGGTCCATCTGGTCAATCCGAACGGCATCTTCATCGGTCCGAGCGGCACCGTAACTGCGGGCGGGTTCGTCGCTTCGACGCTGGACATCTCGGACGAGGATTTCATCGCGGGACGGCTCACCTATCGGGGCCTCGGGACCTCCGCGACGGTCGAGAATGCGGGACGGATCACGATCGGCCGGGATGGCTACGCAGCCCTTCTGGGCGGTAGGGTCAAGAACTCCGGCGTGGTCGCGGTGCCGATGGGCAGGATCGCGTTCGGCTCGGGCGAACGGGCGGTGCTGGACCTGTCAGGCGACCAGTTCCTGCAGGTGATGGTGCCCACCGGCGGCGAGGATGGCGACGAGGCGCTGATCGAGAATTCCGGCCTGGCGAGTGCCGAGGGCGGCCTGATCGAAATGCGGGCCGCCACCGCGCGCGAAGCCGTGCGCCACGCGATCAACCTCGACGGCGTCGCCGAAGCGCGGTCAGTGTCCATGCGCAACGGCGCCATCGTGCTGGGCGGCGGCAGCGGCGGCACGGTGAACGTGACCGGACGCCTGAGCACGCGCGGCGCCCCCTCGGCACTACTCGTGGCGGAGTCGAAGCGCCCGCCGAAAGGTCCGGACATCGCGGTCACGGGGCAGCGCGTCCAGCTGGCCGGCGCGCAGATCGACGCCAGCGGTCCGGGCGGCGGCGGCCGTATCCGCATAGGCGGGGATTTCGCGGGCGCAGGTGATCTGCCGCGTGCCGATTACGTCTCGATCGACAATCTGACGACAATCCATGCCGACGCATTTGGCGAAGGGGACGGTGGGCGCATCGCGATCTGGTCCGACATGTTCACCGACTATGCCGGGTTTGCGTCCGCACGCGCTGGCTATGGCGGCGGCGATGGCGGCTTCATCGAGGTCTCCAGCAAGCAGGCTCTGCGATTTGCCGGCCTGACCGACACGCGTGCGCCGCTGGGCGCGTGGGGGATGACGCTGCTCGACCCCATCGATATCACGATCGACCCGGGCGCGGGGGAGACATCGCTCGAGGCATCGCTCAATTCGGGTAACTTCATCCTCGATACCTCCACCGGCGGCTCGGATTTCGGTGACATCACGATCAACGCCGATATCGACTGGACCGCCGCGACGACGCTGACGCTGGCAGCCGACCGGGACATCAACATCAACGGCTCGATTTCGGCGCCTGCAGGTGGCCTCGCCATCGGTGCGATCGGCAACATCTCGGCTGCCGGGGACGTGTCGGTCTCCAGCTTCTTCCTGAATCAAGGCAACTGGCTTCAGTTTGACACCGCAGCGGCGTTTGCGGCCGACAATTTCTCCATCGATCAATTCAATTCGAGTTTCGTGCGAACGTCTGGCGGATCGGGAATGCCCGGCGATCCGTTCGAGATATTCGACATCTACGGGCTGCAGGGAATCAGCACGTATGGACCGGAATTCGTGCTTGAGAACGACATTGACGGCAGCGGGACATCCAACTGGTCGACCCGTTCGGGGAGCGGGTTCGAGCCGCTCCTCGACTTCACGGGCACACTGGATGGTGGCGGATTTACCGTGTCGAACCTGTTCCAGGACATCTTTGTCAGCGGTGCCGCACCGGCCGGCTTTATCGGTTCGATCGACTCGAGCGGGTCGGTCCGCGAGCTCACATTGTCCAACGCCGATTTCACCGGCAGCGAAGGCGGCATTCTCGCCCACGTCAACAACGGCTCGATCACCTCGTCACGCGTGTCCGGCACTCTTTCAACCGATGGCTTCGATACCGGGGGGATGGTCGGCGTCAACAGCGGCACCATTGAGGACAGTGTGGCCGATGTGACCGTCAATTCCGGCACCGCCAGCTCCTTTACCGCCGTCGGCGGGTTCGTCGGGTTCAACAGTTTCGGCCTGATTTCAGCGGTCGCACGCTGTTGGGGACATCACTGTCGTCACATCGGGAAGTCTCGCGAACATTCTCGCGGGCGGCTTCGTCGGCCAAGAACTCTCGAACCCCGGTGCGACGATCAACGACTTGTATGCGCTCGGCGACGTCACTGTCGTGAACAATATCGGATCCGCGGCGTCGGTTGCTGCCGGCGGTTTCGCGGGTCTCATTGATGGCACCATCAACAACTCGTTTTCCACTGGCCGAATATCCATCGCGGGAAACCCGATCCAGTTCGTTGGTGGATTCGCTGGCGACGTGACAAGTTTCGGCGGCGGCTCCGGCAATTTCTGGGACACGCAGGCCTCCGGCCTGGGCTCCAGCGCCTTGGGGGTCGGACTGACGACGGCGCAGTTCCAGAACACGGCGACGTTCACGTCCATCGCCGGTTCGGCCGGCTGGAACTTCGGGACGGTGTGGGCACCGGGCAGCCCCGGCAACTATCCCTCGAATCCCGCAACGAGCCCGGTGATCACTGCGGACCCGAACAATTTCACGGTCCAGTACGGCCAAACCTCGCAGGCAACGACGACCGGCAGCGTCAGTGGCGGGCCGGCCGTGTTCGCATTCGGACCCAGCGGCGACACCGTCGACACCTCCGGGCTGTTCGCCAGCCTCAGCTTTCCGAACGGAGAAGATGCCGGGATCCGGAGTTTCGGCCTGAACACCACGAGCCTCACGAGCGCGGGCGGCGTCGTCTACTCCGTCGTCGGGCTGCCGGGGCAGGCGACCGTCACCCCAGCCCCCCTCTTCGTCACGCCGACCGACCAGGGCAAGATCGCCGGGACGACGTTCGTGTTCTCCGGGAACGAGTTCACGACGTCCGGGTTCGCCAACCCGAACGACCGGATCACGTCGGCTTCCTTCTTCAGCTATGGATCGCCGGCCTCGGCGCCCGTCGGCACCTATCCCATCCTGCTGAGCAGTCTCTCCGGGATCGGATTGGCCAATTACGTCGTCACCGATGGTACCGGGACTCTGGCGGTCGTGCCCAACGAAGACAGCAATCCGCGACCGCCGATCGTGACGTTTCCCGGATTGCCGAACCCGACCGACATCTTCGACGGTGAGATAGACCTCGACATCGTCGGGGTTCTGAATCGCCTCGGCGGCGGGCGGGTTGCGGCCGAAGCGTTCGCTCAGGTGCAGGGAATTGCCGGTTCGCTCGAAGTAGCGGCCGATTCCTGCGGGCAGAGCAGTGGAGATGTCGGCCGATACCTGGCCTGCGTTTCGGATGCCCTGGATGATTTCGCCGGAGAACTCGACGCGATTTCCCTGGACCTGCCGCCGGGACTGGAAAATGTCGCCCAGATCATCCAGACTGCACGGACGCAGATCGACGGCGCGGCGACCCGCGCGGCGGCGCGTCTGGCCAATGCCACGACCGAAGCCGAACGGCAGGCCATCCGCCGCGACGCGGCAAACGAAGCGCGCGCAGCGCTGAGCAACGCCTCCAACGAGATCCGCAAGGCCATCACGCTGGTCAGGGCGGAGGACCCGGAGCTGGCAAGCCTGCAGCGCGCGACCATCACGACGGTGGCGAATGCGGTCGACACGGTGGGGATAGAACTGGCGCGTGTGACGGATCTGTAAGGTTTCTGGTATAGGCTGGAGCCACATGCGGCGGCTGATTGCGATTCTCCTTGTCTGGTGCCTGTGCGCCGGTGCCTCGTTCGCAAAGGAACGGGTCGCCTTCGTCGTGGGCAACTCCGCCTACGAGTCCGTGAGCCAGCTGGAAAATCCGATCAATGACGCGCTCGACATCTCCGTGGCGCTGGAGGGGCTGGGATTCGACGTGATCCTGGGGTCCGACACGTCGATGGAGGAAATGCGGCAGGGCATCGCGGCATTTTCCGAACGTGCCCGCGCGGCGGATGTGGTGCTCTTGTACTATGCCGGCCACGGGTTTCAGGTCAGCGGGCAGAACTACCTTGTCCCCGTCGACGCGGATCTCTCGGGGATCGGCGACCTGCAGGAGCAGACCGTGCCGCTGTCGGACGTGCTGGGCGCGATGGAACAGTCGAGCGGGCTGAAGCTGGTCTTCCTCGATGCCTGCCGCGACAACCCGTTCGGACAGGAGCTCGAGAATGCGTCCGGTGCGGGAAGCGGGCTGGCGCGTGTCGGCACCGCCGCGGATTTCCTTTTCGCCTATGCGACGCAGCCCGACAACGTCGCCTATGACGGAACCGGGCGGAACTCGTTCTTTACCGAGGCGATGCTGAACCATATCTACACGCCCGGGCAGGACCTGTCGGAGCTGATGGTGTCGGTCCGCCGTGACGTCATGGCGGCCACAGGCGGCCGGCAGATCCCGTGGGACAATTCCTCGCTCACGCGGATCTTCCAGTTCGACACGAGCCCGGTGAGCGCATCCGAGGAAACCCTGCTGTGGCAGGTCGCGGCGAGTGCGAAGGATCCGGAGCTGATGAAGCTCTACGTCGACCGCTATCCTCAAGGCGCGCATGTGGATGACGTTATTTCGTTCCTCGACACCGGCTCGCGAACACGCACTCTGGGCAATGTCGACGAGCGGGCGGAGGCGGAGCGTCTTTGGGGCCTGGCGCGGCGGTCGCGGATGCGCCCGCTTCTGGAGTACTACGTCGACCGCTATCCCGAAGGAGAGCATGTGGGCCAGGCCGAGCGGCTTCTCGATCTGATCCCGCGGGTCGAGGACAGCTCTCCCGGAACCGTCTGCGAACGGCTGGCGACGCATCCGCGGGATGCGACGGCGGCGACCTCCGGCGTGCCCTTCGATCGCTTGCAGCAGAACGCGCTGACGGCGATTCAGGCCTGCTCCCAAGCCGCTGCGCAATCGCCCGAGCTGCCGCACTACACCGCTCTCCTGGCGCGGGCGACGGCGGCTTCGGGGGATCTGGAGCGGGCCGTGCAGCTCTACAAGTCCGCCGCCGACCGCGGCGACCTTCGCGCGATGGTCAGCCTGGCGCAGCTCTACGAGGCCGGGACCGGCGTGCCCCAAAATCCCGAGGCTGCCATCGCGCTTTATGAACGTGCGGCGGACGCGGGAAGCCTCGACGCGATGATCAACCTCGCCGTCGCGCTCTTTACCGGAGATCGGGTGACAGCCGACGCAGACCGCGCGATTTCCCTGCTGCGCCGCGCGGCCGAGGGTGGATCCGCAAAGGCGATCTTCAACCTTGGCGTGCTGGCGCAGGACGGGGCGATCGACACGCCGGACCAGGCGCTGGATTACTTCGTTCGTGCGGCCAAGGACGGCGAATATGACGGCTACCGAGCCGCGGCGATCCTGCTGGACGAAGGCAGGGGGATCGACCGAAATCCGGCGCAGGCGGCGAACCTGCTCTTGCGCGGCGCCGCCGAAGATCGGGGGACGATCCTTCAGCAGCTGACCCAATCCGCGCGGGAATGGTCGCCTGAAACGATCAGAGCGGTCCAGAGCCGGCTTCAGGCCGCGGGCTACTACGTCGGTGCGATCGACGGCCTGCCGGGTCCGAACTTCACCTCCGCACTGGACCGCTGGCGCAACGGTGGATTCCAGGCGGACGTCCTGGTGAATTGAGCCCGCGGATTGCGGCTGACCTGACAAAAAATGCGCCACCGCGGGCATGTGATGCAGGAAGTACGGGGAGCTTCTGCATGGACCCGGGTGGCGCAGGTGCGGGCCGGGAGTTGGACCCGCAACGAGGAAATTCTCGAGTTTTAGAAACGGTCCGACAGGCGGTCGATGCGATCCTGGCTCCTGCGGAAGCGACGATCCGTATCGATGATCCATTGGATGATGGCCTGCATGGTGGACAGGGGCTGGTGCCGGTCGAGCGCGGCGTCATGCCGGTCCGGCAATCTCGTCTGGTTGAACGGCGTATGCATTTCCTTGAACCTTCTGGCTGGGACGGGCCGAAATTTGCGTGCCGCGTCGTCTCTATGGGCTCAAGATGCTCGAATTGAGCAATTCCTTCTGTGAACGGGTTCACACGGACAAGATTTTTTTGACGAAATCTTAAAGTTCGTCGAGATCGGCCATCGCCTGGAGCGCCGCATGGTCCAGAATCCGTACGCCGCCCCTGATATTTTCGATGACACCTTGCGTCTTCCAGACCGACAGCGTCTTCGACACCGCCTCGCGTGTGGCGCCCACGTATTCGGCGATATCGGCCTGCGACATTTCGAGGTGCTTCTGCGCGTCGGTCTGATGCGCCGTCAGGTGCAGGATCTTGCGCGCCAGCCGGCTTGGCATCGGCAGGAACACGTGCTCGCTCAGCTGCCGGCCCATCCACCGCATCCGCTGACCGGCGACACGCACCAGGTCGATCGCCAGTTCCGGCTTGCGCCGCAGCTCGCGCAACAGGTCCGCGTTCGTCACCCGCAGCAGCGTCGTGGCCCCGACGGAGATGGCGGTGGCGGTCCGCGCGCTCGGATCGAAGAGCGCGATTTCACCGAAGACTGTCCCGGGCCGCAGCATGTCCAGCGACAGCTTGCGCCCCTCCCGGGACAGGACCGAGAGTTCGATGGCCCCGTCGCTGACCGCATAGAGGGAATCGCCGTCGTCACCCTGTTCGAAGAGGGTCTCGCCATCCTGCAAGGTGACGCGCGCGCTCATCTGATTGAGCAGGTCGCGCAATTCCTGCGAGGCGTCGAGGAGAAATCCGGCGTCGGGGAGCATGTGACCTCAAATGACGGTTCTGCTCGCCACGTTAACACCTGTTCGCGGTGACGCATATCCGAAGCTTGCGCGCCGGACGGCATTTGAAAGGACCATAGCCGTATGTGCATCCCGTTTGCCCTCTCAGGGACTGCGAGCGCCATTGAAACTGGCCGCGTCGAGGATCGGGGACCAGAAGCCGGTATCGAAATCGAAATCCGCGGATCGATGAATGATCTCGAAGCCGGCGCGACGGGCCTCGTATCGCAGATCGTCCGCCTCTTTCTGGGTCATGCCGGTAACGAACACCGGAGCCTCCAGCACGGCACAGTCAAGACCGCTGCCAAAGCCGCTCCGGGCGGCGAGCGAGAAGTCGTAGGGCGCGATCAGGATCGTGCCGGGCCTGGCGCTTTCGATGATGTGGCGCTCCATTTCCTCGAGCATCCGGCTGTCGCGCAACGGGCGGTAGAAGTAGATCACGTCGTACGTGTCGTAGCCGTCGAATGTACGCCCGTCCCCGTGAAAGACGGTGCTGTCATGTGCGCCGATGAGGGAGAGCGTCCGCTGCCCCGCGCGGGCATAGTCGGCGTCGTATTCCAGGCCGTCGCACGCGGGAAAGTACCGCCGCGCGACGAACACCGTCGTGGCACCGCCGCATCCGACGTCGATGAAGTGCGCCCTGGCCGTGCGCCCCTGGACCAGCAGCACGCGATAGGCCGCGGACAGCAGCAGGTCGAAATTCTGCACCTGCATGGGGATGTCGGTGAAACACCCGGCCTCGTCTGCTTCTGGCGTCTGTTCGTTGGGATTGGCGAGACGGTGCAAGGCCTTGTGGATCGAGGTCAGAAGCGACCCGCTATCGTTTCCGATCGGGCGCGGGACGAGATCCGACGGCGCGGGGTCGATGTGGCGGCGCACCAGCATCTCCATGCTGTCCCACATCCGCAGCCGCTTGCCCATCAGCTTGGCATCGGCGTCGAGCGTACGCCGGAGCGCATGATCCGCATGTCCGGCCTCGGCCTTCATCTGGCGCACGCTGGCGCGCAGCCGCCGGTAGGCCGAGTTCGACCGCGATCGCAAGCGGCACAACTCCTTCCATCCGTCGAGGATCGCCCCCCCATCGCGCCGCGAGGGGCGCACGGCGATGGCGTCGGCCAGAACCTGACAACGCTCCAGCAGCCTCTCTTGCAGCGCCAGCGCCTCCGCGTGCGCGGCGGTCATCAGAGCTTGCCCTCGGCGATCCACCTTTCCACCTGGTCGCGGCTGGCTTCGAAATGCATGGAATCCTCGCGCGAGAACCCGGCGCCCCAGTACCAGCCAGCGTCCTGGAAGAAGTCGGCGAGGATCGTCAGACCGAGCTGTGTCCGGCCATCGCCGAGCGTGTCGAGATGCCCGTCGATGTTGAGATCGAGTGACAGCCCGAAAGCATGGGTCGACGTGCTGCCCGGCGCGCCGCGGATATGGCGCACGCAGAGCGACCCCGCCGTATTGATCCGCTCGTAGAGATCCGGGTCGGTCTTGCGGACCTTTTCGAAGACATCCTTCAGCGAGTCGATCGCCGGTTGCAACATCTGAACCCGGATCGGCCCGACCGTATCCAGCACCAGCTTGTCGCGCAGGCGCTCGTTGGTCATCGACTCGCACCGGTCGGTGAGGTGTTCACGCGGCTTTCCGAAGACGCTTTCCAGGTATGACGGCGTCGCGATGCGCACGTTCTCGTTGAGCTTGCGGCGGCTCGCGATCAGCACGACCTGCGCGTACGCGTCGATGATCTGGTTCGGCCCATCGCGGGGCATGGCGGCGAATTGATCCTCGCCCGGCCCCGCCGCCGGGGCGGTCAGGGCGCGGGATTCCACGTCCCCCACCCGGCCTTCGAGCTGTTCGATCTGTTCGGTCAGCGCCTCGATCTGCGAACGAAGCTTCTCGATCTCGATCCGGGCGCCGCTGTCGATGGACGGACCGCCGGGTCCGCCTTCGGTTTCCGAAGCAAAGCTGTCGGCCTCGTAGACCGGCACGGAGGGCGCACTGAGTTGCATCCAGACCAGCACAGCCATGCCGACGACCACCAGGGCCATCGCGCCGATGATCGAATAGATGATGCGCTTGTCCATGGATGTTCGCGATTGTGGTCGTGGCAGTGAGGCTGTGGCTCGGTCGGACAGTGAGACAGGGATATTAACAAGTCAATAAAGCAGCCCGGGCATGTGCCGGTCGCAAGAACCCGCATCCGGCGGCCAATGCCAGACCGGTAAAATGCCGAACTCAACGGCGTTGTTCTGCAAAGTCAGGTAGTGTAGGTTCCGGGCAACTCCGACGATGAGGTGATCCGATGCCGAAGTACCTGTTTCTCGCCCTGGGAATTGCCGCGCTCGGCTGCCTGTCGCTGACCCAGCCCGCGATCGCCCAATCGACCGATGCCAGCGAACTTTCCGCCGAGCAGATGGAGGAATTGTTCCAGAAACAGAAGACCCGCGGCCTCGTGCTTGCGCCAACGAACCAGGATGCCGCGGCAGCCGATGCGACCACCGAGGCCGAGGCCGCCACCGAGACCTATGTCGAGCTGGCGCCGGACGAGCAGGTCAACATCCAGATCACTTTCGACTTCGACAGCTCGGCCCTGCGCGACGACCAGAAACCCAAGCTCGCGACGCTGTGCCAGGTCATGCAGAATGTGGATGTCGAGGTTTTCAAGATCGTCGGCCACACAGATGCCTCCGGCACGGCGAGCTACAACGAGCGTCTGTCGCTGCTGCGCGCACAGGAGGTCAAACGGCATCTGGTCGGCGATTGCGGCATCAGCGAAACGCGTCTGCAGGCCGTGGGCGTGGGCGAGCAGTTCCCGCTCGACAAGGACGACCCGCGCGCCGATGCCAACCGGCGAGTCGAGTTCCAGGCGCTCAGCTGAGCGCATGATCGACCGCGCCGGACGACGCATGGGCCCTGACGGCCGGGAGGATCCATGACCGCGCCGCAACCGGGCGACATCTTCCAGCCCGGCGATCTTCTCAACAACACTTACCGGATCGAGGCCATCCTCGGCCGCGGCGGCACGTCCGAGGTCTACAAGGCACGGTCGGAGATCTCCGGCCGTGTGATGGCCGTGAAGGCGCTGCGCGCCGAATTCGCCAGCAACGAGGATTTCCTTGTGCTGATGACGCGCGAGGAGGACATTCGCGACGTGCGGCATGACGCGATCGTCCGCTACTTCGACACGCAGCGCATGGCCGATGGTGTCGTCTACCTGGTGATGGAATACGTCGATGGACCGGGGCTGGACCGCAAGCTGGCCGATGGCGGGATGCGGGCCAGCGACCTGATGATCGTGGGCCAGCGTGTCTGCGAGGGACTGATCGCCGCACATGGCCGCAACATCGTGCACCGGGACCTGAGCCCCGACAACATCATCCTGCGCAACGACACGCCGTCCGACGCGGTCATCATCGATTTCGGTATCGCCAAGGACACCAATCCGGGCGCCGAGACCATCGTGGGCAACGAGTTCGCGGGCAAGTACGCCTACGCCGCGCCGGAGCAGTTGTCGGGCCGGACCGATCCGCGCTCCGATCTCTATGCGCTGGGGGCGCTGCTGCTCGCGACCTTCCGCGGCAAGAAGCCGGAGATCGGCCGCAACCCCATGGAGGTGGTCGAGAACAAGGCCAAGCCGCTGGACGTGGAGGGCGTGCCGGAACCGCTGCGCAGCCTGATCGCGCGGATGTCGCATCCCGATCCGGACAAGCGGTTCCCCTCGGCAGAGGCATTGCTGGCCGCGTTCAAGAACCCCGCATCTGTCACCGCGCCCGATCCCGACGAGGGGCTGCCGGTCGAAGCACTGGAGGACGCGACGATCATCGCGCCGGCACAATCCGGTCGCACGGACGGGTCGTCCGCGCCGGTGTTCGGCGTGCCCGAGGCAGGGTCTGGCAGCGGCGGCATCGGCGCGTCCGCAAATACCGGCGGGGAACGCCGCGGGTTTCTGCTGGCCTTGGCTGCGGTCGTCGCCGTTATCGCAATGGTCGTCGGCGGTTTGCTCTCCGGCGCGTTCGATGGGCTGATCGGCGGCGGCTATCCCCCGGCCTCACCTTACACAGTGATGGTGCAGAAGGAATTCGAGAGCCCGGCCACCGCAACCGGTCACGTGCCCTCCCCCGAGATGGAGGAGGCCCTGGGCGCACGCATGCGCGAGTTGGGCGGGTCCGCGGACCTGACGCTCGCATCCGGTGAGCCATCCGACGATTGGGGCGCAGGCGTGCTCGAGATCGTGGACAGGATTGCGCCGCTCGAGGAGTTCCGCATCGAGATCGAGGACGGCACCGTTGACCTCTCCGGCCTTGCCCCTTCCCAAGAGGCGCTGGCGAGCGTTCAATCCGCGTTCGCCGGCGGCTTTCCGGAGGGGTTTCGGGGGTCGATGGACCTGCAGCTGGGGCCGCGGTTCCTGTCGCCCGACGCCGTGCAGCCCTTGCTGGACAGCCACGCGGATTGCGGACGGTTGCGCCTCTCGAGCCCGCCGCCGCTCGGCTACGGGCTCGAGGATCAGGTCATCGTGACCGGGCGGTTCGCGCAGGAAGTCACCCGCGACGGGCTGCGGTCGGATATCGCGGCACTTGCCGGCAACAGGCCGGTGCGCATCGAGGCGGAGATCCTGAACGACAGCCTCTGCCAGATCGATGCCGTCCTGCCGCGGGTCGGTCCGGGCGGGTTCGACCTTCGGTTCGGCTTTGGCGGGCAGGACGGCGAGAATGTCTCGCGGCGCTACGAGGTCGGAGACAATCCGGTCATCGACGTGAAGCTGCCCGAGGGGGTCGAGGACGGCTACCTCTGGGTTTCGGTCGTCGATGTACAGGGGGTCGTGTTCCACCTGCTGCCGAACCTGTCACGCCCCGAGAACTCCATCGCCGCGCTGCGGGACGAAGCCGGCGACGACGGCTACGTGCGGCTCGCCTACAGCCTGGAAGAGGCGCAGGACACGGGCAAGCTGGCCTTTGCCGTGGATGGCAGCGTCCTGGGCAAGAGCAAGGTGATCGTGCTGTATTCCGATGAACCGCTTTTCGAGGAGCTGCGCCCAACGACGGAGTCGGCGGCAAGCTACGCCGAAGCGTTGACCGAGGTGCGCGAAACCGCGGGCATGTCGGTGAACTCCCTCGACAGCGCGATCCTGACGACCGAGGAATAGGCGCGGTTCACGGCGCTGCCGGAGAACACGGCCGTTCCCGGCTCAGAGCACGTCGACGACGATGACAGAGATGTTGTCGGCGCCGCCGCCATCGAGTGCGATCTGCTGCAGCGTGTCGGCGACGGTCTCGATGGGCTCCGAACTCAGCACCCGTTCCAGCATGTCGAAGGTGGCGTATTTCGTGAGCCCGTCCGAGCAGAGCAGGAACCGGTCGTGCGGGAAAAGCTCGCCCCGCACCTTGTCCAGCTCCAGCTCCTCGCCCACGCCCACGGCGCGGGTGATCGCGTTCGATTGCGGGTGACGTTCGGCCTCGTCCCACGTCATCTGTCCCGCCAGCACCAGCCCGGCCACCATCGAATGATCCGTCGTCAGCATCTCGATCGAGCCCGCCTGCAACCGGTAGAGCCGGCTGTCCCCGGCCCAGAAGGCGGCGAAATGGCCGTTGGCCACGGCGAGAGTCACCACGGTGGCGCCGATTGTCGCCCCGCCGCGGCTTTCGGCCTCCTTCAGGATCGCCGCATGCGCGCGGCGGATCGCGTCGCGCAAGGCCTGCATCAATTCGGCCGGCGCAAGACCGGGCTCCACCATCGCGATTGAATCGACCACGGTCTGCGAAGCGAAATCGCCCGCGGCGTGCCCGCCCATCCCGTCCGAAACCACCCACACACCCTGTTCCGGAAGCGTCAGGATGCTGTCCTCGTTGACCTTGCGCTTCTTGCCCACATGGGTCGCTGCCGAAAAGCGGATATGGTTAAGGTTGGTCATGCAGGCTGCGTCACGGGACCGGACTGCCAGAGCGTGGCGTCGAGATCGAAAAGCGCCGTGACCTGGCGCAAAGACGGCAATCCACCGGTCAGCATCATGCGGTGGTCGCCATCGACTTGTGTCGTCCAGATGCCGACCTCTCCGCGGCTTTCGGTCAGCGCGCGGGCCGCGATGACCTGCTCGGGCGGCAGCGGCCCGGTATAGGTCTCACCCGGTTCCCCCGCATCGGGCGGAGTCACGAGTTCCACCTGTTCCAGTGCCGCGCGCAGCTCCTCCCGACCGAAACCGTCTTCAAGCGTGGCGAGCGCGATATCCTCGATCTGTCCGAAGACGTCCCCGCTCGCGAAGTGGCGCAGCGCCGTGTTTCCGGCCGGGCAGCGGGCCGCGATCGTCAGCGGGAATTGCCGCCCCACCCGGTCGACGGACGCCATCAGCACGCCGCTGATCCCGTGGGTTCCGAACACGCCGCCCGGCACGGAAAATCGCCAGATCGGGGCCGACAGGTAGCGTTCGTCCCACGCCTCCCCCAGCGCCTCGCGCGCGGAGAGCAGGCCGGCCTGCAGCCAATCGTCCCACGCCCGCACGAACTCCGCCGGAAGGTCCAGCCGCAGGAAATCGCCCAGCCCGGAAATCTTGCCATAGACACCGAAGCGGGTGGCCATCAGAACGACTTCGGGCAGCTGAACTCGCCCAGCGCCGGAAGGGCGAAGGGATTGAGCACAGAGCCGGACTGCAGGATGAAGATCGCGTGCCGGCCGCCCACGCTGAAGATCACGCGCTTGCGGTCCGAGACGTTGGTGTTGCGCACTTCCGCCGCATTGAGCAGCCGGAACCAGGCCCAGGGCCCGTCGCGGATGATCGCGTTGGAGATGCCGGGCTGCACCGGGCCAAAGACGACACGTGCGGCCCCGACCTCGCCCGGCCAGGTCACGGCGACAGGTCGCGGCGCCAAGCCGTGCTTGTACTCGATCATGGTCCCGTCGATCTCGAGCTGCACCAGTTCGGCGGCCGGATCGAGCGCATTGGGCGTGATCTGGAACTGGATCTGCGGCTGCGCACCGGCGGTAAAGAACGCGTCCCGGATCTCGCCGGCGTACTGGAATTGCTGCAGCACCGCCTGGCTGATGCCGAGATCGGCGTCGTTCACCCGCTTCCAGGCCCAGGGCCGCGAGCGGATGTCGACGTAATCCCGCAGGTTCTCGTTGAAGAAGCTGTCGATCATGCCGCCGGGACCGAAGAGCCGGCCGAAATCGGACATCGCCGCATCCGCCTTGGCCTGCCGGTCGAACGGATACCGGCTGCCGGTCACCTGTTCGCAGAACGGCAGCACATTGGCCTGCCACAGCGCGTTGATCGACGCGCGGGTGCCGTCCGCGGTGATCCCGGAGGACCCGGTGGTGATCTGCGTCGCCCACCGGGGGATCGGACCCTCCATCCGTTTCGCGGCCTCCTGGAACCGCGACAGCGCCGTGGTCTCCCCCCCGCCGGCGCCGACGCCGCCCGCGAAGGAGAGCTTGTTGAGCTCCTGGTAGACTTCCGTCAGACGGCCCATCAACTCGTCGAGTTGCGAGGGCTGGCCCTCTTCCGCCGCCACCAGCCGGTGCAGCCACGAAAAGCGATCCTCCACATAAGCGCCGGGCGCCTTTGGCGGCGGGCCCTGGTTGCCGTTGTTCGCGACCCCGCTGCGCAACGTCTCGAGGAAGAGCTGGCTGCGCGACGACAGCGAGGATTGCAGCTCCAGCACACCGACATCCTGCGCCCCCTCGGCCAAGCCCGAGACGTTGAGGTCGGACCTGTCCTCGGTCAGCTTCGTTTCCTCGGCCACGGCCTTCAGGATGTTGGTGAGCGGCGATGTGGGGCCGGAGAGCACGTTGGTGACCTCCACTGCGTGGCTCAGGCTCTCCATCGGGATGATGTCGATATCGCCCAGCATCTGGTCGTAGCGGGTGATGAAGTCGTTGTAGTAGAGGTCGAGCACGTCGCGGCTGATCGCGACCAGGGCCACCTCGTTCTGCGCCGCCTCGCCACGCGGGCCCAGGACCCAGCTTTCGCGTTGGATCCGCTGCGCCACGCCCAGAGCCTCGTCGAGAAAGACGGTGTTGAAGCCGTCATAGGTGAAGATGCCCTCGATCCCCTCGTTCAGAGGCTTGCCGGAGGAGCGCACGATCACGCGGCTGATCGCGGGGCCGCCGATATCCGTGAGCCGCCAGTCGGGCAGTTCCCTGGCCCGCGGCGAATTGATGATCCCGTTGTAGATCCGCTGCGCGAGGGGCATTTCACCGAGAAGGCCCTGGACCTGCTCGATCAGCGGGCCATTCAGCCCGATCTTGTCCATCGGAGCGGAGAGCAGCGCGTCCAGGTGGGTCGTCAGATCGGCGCGCAGTTCGTCCCGCCCGTCACCCTGGAAGGCCACGGACCAATCGAGCTGCATCCATTCCTGCACGAGCTCCTGGCTCATAGGGCCCTGCTGGCCGAGCATCAGGTAGATCTTGAGCACCTCGTAGAGGAAGTCGGGATTGTCCATGTTGGCCTGCATCTGATCCTCCAGACGCAGGAGCAGGCGGGGCAGGAAATGCTGGTTCAGCGCGGCGCGGTAGGTCTGGCCGGCCTGGTTGCCGAGTATGTCGCCCTGGTAGAGGCCCCAGGTCAGCTCGCGCGGCGGCTCGGGCTCGGTCAGAGTCGGGTTGCCGGGCATGTCGCGGAGGATGTCGAGCGCGGGCACGACACTGGGCAGGTCGCTGTCCTCGATCGGGCTGCCGGGGATCTGGCTCGCCGCTTCGCGATAGGCGTTGATCTGCTGGCCCGCGGACGCGATCAGGTCCGCATTGCCGAAATAGCTGCGTACCCAGAGGGCGGAGATGCCGATAGCCGCCAGAAGGGCGGCGGCGATGGAGATGCGCTTGGTCCAGCGGTAGCGGCGCTCGACCTTGTCATCGGCGCTGACCAGCCCGGCTTCGGGGAACATCACGCCCTCGAAGAGCCGGGTGAGGAAGAACGAGCGCCCGGTTCCACGCCCAGACCCGATGGCCTGGCGGCCGATGCCGAAGGTGCGTGCCATGCCCATCATCAGCCGGTCGATGGGCGTGCCCTCCTGCGTGCCGGAGGTGAAGTAGACCCCGCGCAGCAGGTGGCGCTTCTCGAACCGGTTGTCCTGGAAAACCTCCTCGAGGAAGCCATGCGCGGTCGCGCGGACGGAGGCCACCTGGTTCGGGAACGACGAGATCAGCGAGCGGCGCTGGTGGTCGGTCTCCTGCTGCATCCGCTCGAGGCTCTGTGCGTTGAGCTGGGAGAGCAGCAGGCCGAATTCCTCGTCGAAGGCGGCGACGGGGTTGATCTCCGCCTTCGTCTTCTTCGGGAGCGGCAGGGTGAAGCCCCAGACCTGCTCGCGATCCTCCTTGCCCAGGTGATCGAAGAATTCCGCGAACCCGGCGATCAGGTCGGATTTCGTGAAAAGCACGTAGACCGGGAAGCGCACGCCCAGCTTCTCGCGCAGCTCGTGCAGGCGGCGGCGGATCGCGGCGGCATGGCTCTTCTGCGTGGCCTCGTCCTGCAGGCTGAGGTCGGACAGCGAAATCGCCACGATCGCACCGTTGATCGGCTGCCGCTTGCGGTGCTTCTTCAGGAGCTTGAGGAAGCCGAGCCAGCCCGCGTTGTCCTCCGCCTCACCGCTTTCCTGCGTGGTGTAGCGCCCCGCGGTGTCGATCAGCACCGCGTCGTTGGTGAACCACCAGTCGCAGTTGCGCGTGCCGCCCACGCCGCCGATGGCGTCCTTGCCCATCGTGTCGGCCAGTGGGAACTGCAGCCCCGAATTGACGATGGCGGTGGTCTTGCCGGCACCCGGCGGGCCGATCATCACGTACCACGGCAACTCGTAGAGCGATCTCCGCCCCAGCTTCGACTTGCGCAGCGCCGTCATCGCCTGCTTCAGCTTGCCCTTCAGCTCGGACAGCTCGGCCTTGACGATCTCGTCTTCCTCGTCCGCGTCCTCGTCGACGGACTCGACGATATCCTCCTCCATCGCCTTGTCGCGCCTGGACCGGCGGATGACGATCAGGAGGATGATGCTGAGCGACAAGAGCAGGATCACGCCGATGCCGATGATCCGGCTGATGACGCTTGCAAACGGATAAAATTCGCCGAAGCCCAGGAGCGGCCCCATGAACCAGAGCGCGATGGAGAAGGCGATCGCGATGAAGATCGTCCAGCCGATCGCGCCGAAGCCTCGAAGCTCTCGCAGGATCATGTCGCGTCCTTCCGTACCAGAACGATTTCGATGCGGCGGTTCTTGGCGCGGCCCTCGGCCGTGTCGTTCGAGGCGACGGGGTTCTTATCGGCGCGGCCCTCGGCCTTGAGCCGTTCCGCATCGTCGATCTGCCCCGCGAGGGTCTTCATCACCGATTCCGCGCGGGCGAGGCTCAGGTGCATGTTCGATGGAAACCGCGAGGAGCGGATCGGCACGTTGTCGGAATGGCCCACGATGATGATCGGTCCCTCCTGTTCGTTGAGCGCCTCGGCCACGCGGGCCAGCGGCTGCTCGAACCGCTCCTGGAGCTGGTCGGAACCGGAGCCGAACATGCCCGAACCTTCAATGCGGATGGTGATCGTGGCCTGGTCCTGGAAGACCTCCACGATCTCCTGCTCGATCTCTTCGGTGAGGAAACCCGACACCTTCTCGACCTGGCCGGGCGACGGCGGCGGGGGCGGCGGCGGCGGGGGCGCACGGCGGAAGAGCTCGGCGACCTTGCCGGTGTCCAGCACCGAAAGCTGCCCCAGCACGCGTTCGGTCGACTGGTTCAGAAGGTAGCTCAGCGTCATGAAGCTGACCGTGAGCAGGACCGCCACAGTCGCCGTCGTGATCCAGACGGGCTTCCAGATCGAGAGCACCTTGTGCGGCAGCGCAAGCCCCTCCCAATGCGGGGAGAGGTCGCGTTCCACCACGCCGCGCTGGCCGCGTATGATGCGGGCGAGCCCGGCGCGGATCTGCAGATGCTTGTCGTTTCCGTTCTGTTCGACGCGCAGCCGTCCCTCGAAGCCGAGCGACAGGCAGACATAAAGGAATTCCAGCAGCTGGATGTTCTTGCCCGGCTCCTTCTCCAGCCGCGCGAGCAGATCATAGAAGCGGTCGCCGCCCACGGTTTCCTTGTGGAAGGTGCCCACCATCGATTGCTGCGCCCAGATCGATTGCCCGCCCCAGGGCGTGTTGAGCACCACATCGTCGAGCGTGGCGCAGATGGCATAGCGGGCGATCTTCACCTCCTGCGCGTCGACCCCCTGCTGCAGCGCGCGGTTCTCGAATTCGCGGACCTCGGCCACGACCGACCGGCGCAGCTTGTCGGGGTCCATGTGTTGCGCGCGGTTGCGGATGCGGCTGACCAGCGAGAAGAGCGTGGAGGCGCAGGCGTTGAGCCGGTTCATGCCGGTCATGCCCTGTTCCACGCTTGGCTCCTCGTGCTGCCTCCGCCGGCGCCCTGGTCGGGCACGCCGAAGCTCTGCCCACCTGCCGCTGACTGCCGCGTCATGTGGTGGTGCGGGCTCTGCCCGGGGCTCCTCCCGCGGGGCCTGCTGCTGGCTCGGCTGGAAACCGCGCCGTCCGCCCGGATTGGGCTTGATCACCGTCTTGTCGGCGTCGTCGGGTTCAGCAAATGGGTCGTTGTCGGCCATGTGACCTTGTCTCCGCGTTACGCCCCGCCGTTGCGGCGCGTGTGTTCAACCCCTGCGTCTCATCCCTGCCGGATGGCCCAAAGCTCCATCTCCAGCCCGGGAAAATCGCCGGAGACGTGCACCGCGATGCCACCGGACGTGGACATCTTGCCCCAATGCGGGCTGTCCCCGTCCAGTTCGAAGTATACCACACCCTGATGATACGGGATCTGCCGCGGCGCCACCGGAAGCGGGCGCAGCGGGATGCCGGGCAGGGCGGAGTTGACGAGCTGCCGGATCTCCTCCACCGGACCCACCTTGGCCTGGTTCTGGAAGTGGCGGCGCACGTTCTCCGCCGGGATGTCGGCCTTGACCGCCAGCACGAAGCCGGCGGTGGACAGAAGCTTGCGATCGGCGATGACGCCCACCGAAATCCCGTACTTGCGCGGGTCGAGCGGGATGGACACGGCCGTCTGTTCGAGCACCGAGGAGAGGTACTGCCGCAGCGCCTTGATGACCGGCCCGAACGTCGGCGTGAGCTTGTCGTGCGCATAGGCCGGAAACTCCGGCGGGGCACGTTCGGTGGACATGAAGGTCGCGAGCTCGCCGGCAAGCTCCACGCAGGTGCGGTAGAAGGCTTCGGGGTGCACGTTCTCGATCCGCGCCAGGTGGTGCAGCACCGGCTGCGCGCGGTTCACGCACATCAGGAGCAGGAAGTCGGAGATTTCCGCCACACCCTTCGCCGTGCCGCCTTCGGAAAGCCGCCCGGCAAGTGCCGTCATGCGGTGACCCAAGAGCCCATCGAGTTCGCGTACGAAATTCTCCAGCGGCCCGGCAGCGCGGATATCGAGGCAGGACGGGATGAAGGACTTGTCGAGCACCACCTCCTGGTCCGGCTTGACCTCGATGATCCTCGCGATCGGGATGCAGAGCCGATCGGCAAGATCGTCGACCTCCAGCGCGAATTGCAGGCGCAGCTTGCCCACGCCCATGGTCACCGCCTTCTTGCCGCTGCTGGTCACGTCGGTGATCTCCAGCTCGGCCGGTCGCAGCCGCGCGGCCGAAAGTTCCGCACCGGTCATGTCGACCTCCACCGCTCCCTGCCGCCGCTGCGGCACCGTGAGGTAGACGACGCAATCCTTGATCGTGTCGGGCACGTCGAGCGCGGGCGGGTGATCCTCGGCGGTGGGAACCCGGAACACGGTGCCGTCCTGCGTCAGCCCGGAGGCGGACTTGATCGCGAATTGTCCGACCTTCAGCACCTCTTCGTCGATCTCGAGCTGGTTCACGCCCCAGGCATAGGGCGAGATGCGCCGCGCGAGGCCAGCCACGAGGCTTTCGGTATAGCGATCGGCCTGCTGGAAGTGATGCGGCTGGAGAAAGAGCCCCTCGGTCCACAGAACCTTGCTGTCCCAGGACATCAGTCTTCCCTCTTCGTCATGTTCGTCATTTCAACTTGTCCAGCTGTTCCTGATAGGCGCGCGCGAATTCCCTGGCGAAGAGCTCGTGGAAGTCGTTCTCGGCCTGGTCCGAGATTTCGGCATACATCTCTTCGTAGATTTCCCAATAGCGTGCCTTCTTGCTTTTCAGTACCGAGGAGAAGCCGCCACCGACGGAGATCTTCTCCTCCAGGCGCTTGGGATCCAGCCGTTTGAGGATACCCTTGATCGCGGATTCCATTCCGGTGACCATGGCCACCTCGTGCGCCTTGATGTCGTTGAGCGCCTGGTCGGCGGCGTCGGTGGAGTTGAGATATCCCTTGGCCGACGGCCGCACCATCGCCTCGATCGCCTGTTCCGGGCTGATCGAGAACTTCAACGGATTGTTGCCGCCAGCCTGGATGCGGGTCTGCTCGATACGGAATTCCGACTTGATGGACGTGCGGGTCATCAGGATCGCGCGCATCCCCTCGATCATGACGCGCAGAACATGGCCCATCCGCGACATCGTGGCTTCGAGTTCGGCATCCTCCACCTTCACGTCCGCGGCACCGAGCGCGCGCAGGAAGGCGCGCGCCGCCCTGTCGTCCGCGCGGGAGGCGGACTGCTTTTCGGGTGTGGGCGTCGCTTGCGCCTGGCGCGGCTGGTCGGCGGGGCCGGAGGGTATCTCCTCCGCCGGCTCCGGCGGTGTGTTGGGCTCGGGTCGGCGTGGTTCCTCGGGCGGCGCGTCGTCCGACAGCAGGTCTTCCTCGAAATCGTCGGGGATGAAGCCGGAACCACCGCCCGTGCCGCTGCTGGCATCGCGCGCGGGTGCGGGTTCGGCGGGATCTGCAAAGGGATCGGACGGGTTGCCCTTCGGGGCCAGGAAATCCTCGTCCCAGTCATCTGGAATGGCCGGGCCCGGCTGCGCGGAGCGCGGCGCCCGCATGTAGTCCTGCGACGACGGCGCGTGGCTGCCGCGGCTGGCTCCCTGCCCCCGATACGGGTCGTCGGCGGGCGGCAGGATATCGTCTTCCTCGCCCAGCGGCGGCAGGAGACCGTCCTCATCGGGCTCGTCACGATTGACGCCGCGAGGACCGACCGGACCCTCGCGCGCGCCGAGCAGGTCGTCGAGGAAATCCCCGCCATCGCCGGGAGCATCCAGCAGATCGTCGACCGACGGCGCGTCCCCGGCGTGCCCGTGAGACACAGGACCATCCTCCAACGGGTCGGCGATCCGGTCCGCAGGCTTGTCGCTGGCGATATTGACCAAAAGTTCGTAAGGCCCGAGCGACAGGATGTCCCCGTCGTTGAGCGGCGTGGGCGTCGCACCGAGCGCGAGCTTGCCATAGTTCAGAAACGTGCCGTTGGTGGAGAAATCCACGACGACGACATTGCCATTGTGATCCTCGATCGCACAATGACGCTTGGACAGCATCCGATCCGGGTCCGGCAGAACCAGATCGTTCTCGTTCCCGCGCCCGATGGTCAGGGACGGCCCTTTCATCTTGACGGGCTCCCCCTTGCCGGGGACCGAACCCGTGGACTGGAATTTCAGAACGACCGGCATGCCTGTGCGTCAACCTCCTGTCAGAACCGTGAATTCGCCGAGCGTGATCGCACCGCCCATCGCACACATGTCGCCGATGCGCGCCGCGGGCTGCTTCTGGATGATCACCGTCATCGAGCACTTGACGAGCGGATGCGGCGGCGTCGGAACCGGACCCGCGGGCGACGGCATCATGCCGACGCACATGTCGCCCATCCGCGCCGCGGGTTTCTTGCCGACGATGACGGTGATAGCACAAGGCGGGATGATCGGCATCGGGCCGGTCACCGTGCAGGCGGGACCGGCGTGCATGTCGGCCAGGCGGGCTTGCGGCGGTCCGGGCATCAGGCGTCCTCCTCGGCATCGTCATCCTCGGGAATGGGTTCGGGGGAGGTGTCGAAATCCGGAACCTCGACCTTGCCATTGCCCCCGCGGGCGATGTCGACGGCGCGATCGATCAGCCACTGCAGGTGCAGAAGCGGATCCGCGACCTCACCGAGTGTCGTCATGTTCATCCCGAAGGCACAGGCCGACACCGCCGCGGGCGGTGCGGGGTATTCCGCCATCTCGCCCGGCCCCATGTTGCCCGGTGCATAAAGTGCGGCTGTCGCAGCAAGAGCCGTGTCGTCATCCATGTCCGCCGTGTCGAGCGCCATCTGGACCTTTTCCCGGTTCTCTTCCGTGGGGTCGAACACCCAGGCCTCGGAGGCCTTCAGGCAGGGGGTCGCGTCCTCTCCCGTGATGTCGCGCGCGGCGATGCAGGCCCACCAGACAGCCTCGCGATCGGGCAGTGCCACCGACAGAAGCCGCACCAGATCGACCCACGCCTTTTTCTCCTCGAGTTCCGTCAGAACGGCCTCCACCGACGCGTTCGCCGGCGCATCGAGCTTCGTCTGAAGCTTCGTGACCTTGGCCGCAAGGATCCGCGCAGCGGGTTGCTTGGGGACCTTCTTCAGATTTTCTGAATCTCTCGGACATGTGCCGCGCGTTCCTAGTTGATCATCGTCATGCCGCCCTTGAGGATCAGGAGGGCGCTCGCGTCTTCCTTGATCATCGGGGCCTTGGCCTCGATCATGATCTCTCCTTCGATCTTGATCATCATTCCCTTGATGGTCACGCCCGTTTGGTCGATCTTGATGGAGTTGCCGCCCACCTTCATCTCGATCTTCTGCATCGCCTCTTCGGTGATCGAGCCGAGATTGACCTTGGTCGCATGATTTCCCATCTTCACGTCGTGCTTGTAGTTGCCCATCTTGATCGTGCGGGTGTAATTCCCCGTTTTGATCGTCTGAGTGTAGTTGTCCGTGATCGTTTGGGTGACCTTGCCCTCCACGGTCTTGGTCTGGTCCTTCTTGATCTTGACGACTTCGTTGCCGGCCTTGACGGTGAAGAAGTGGTCGCCGGTGTTCAGCGTCTCCGTCTTGTTGCGGTGGACGGTCTGGGTCAGGTCGCCCTTGTCCTGGTGCTCGAGCCCGATCGTGATGGTGGCGTCGTTCTTGATCGTCTGCATGTAGTCGCGTTCGGACTGGAAGCGCACGAACTCGGCCGCCTTCTTGTCCTCGAAGATCAACTCGTTGAAGGTGTCGGTGCTCCCCTTACTGGTCGACCGCGTCACGATCCCCGACTGCGTCATATTGGCGGGCAGCGCATAGGGCGGCTTGTTCTCGCCGTTATAGATCATGCCGGTGCAAATCGGACGGTCCGGATCGCCCTCCTCGAACTGCACCACGACTTCGTGGCCTATCCGCGGAATGTGAATCATGCCCCAGTTCTTGCCTGTCCACGGCATCACGACGCGTACCCAGCAGGTTGTGGTCTCGTCGTTGTTGCCAACCCGGTCCCAGTGGAACTGCACCTTGATGCGGCCATATTCGTCGGTATAGATTTCCTCGCCGCTCGGACCGGTCACCACGGCAGTATGCAGCCCTGCGATGGCGGGCCAGGGTGTAGTCTGCGGTGCACGGAAGGGCTCGCTCTTGGGGATCACCGAGAATTCGCAGCGATACGTGTCCTTGTTCAATTCCCCGAAATCCGCGCTGTTGCCCTTGTTGAAGGGGTTGTTCAGCGTTTCGGTATCCTCGTAGTCGGTCTCGATCTGCAGAAGATGTACCGCGTTCACGATTAGAAAGTCGTTACTGCCCGCGGGCACGCGATCATGCCCCTTGAGCTTGAAGGTTGCGCCGGCCCTGAGTCCGCGCACATTGCCGACCCCGCGCGACAGCTTGTGCTTCACGGCCTCCGCTTCCATCTTCACGCGCGCGAAGGTCTCGCCCGTGCCCTCGGTTCGGATATGTCCGGGATAGTCGTACCATTTGTAATTCTTGTGGCTGTGCTTGCCCTTGGGCAGTGCCTTCGCGGCCGTCAGATCTTTTTTGGGGCTGGTGAAATCATAATCGTCGATCGTGACCCGGCCGCCGGTGACCATCGTGCCGTCGGCCCAGTCGAAGATGTGGTCGCTGCGCTTTCGGTACTGTTCCTCCCGATAGTTGAACTCGATCTCGGCGTGTTTCGGGATCGAGCTGTGCGCGCTGACGGAGTTGGCCAGTATCATCGTGACCTTGTTGTACTCGTACTTGAAATAGTAGTAGATCCCTTCCTCCTGCATCAGGCGGGAGATGAAGTCGAAATCGCTTTCCCGGTACTGCACGCAGTAGAGACGGGACTTGTAGCCTCCCGACAGCTTCTTCTCCACGTCGGCGCTGAAACCCTGATCGCCTAGGACCTGCATGATGATGTCGGGCGCCGTCATTTCCTGAAAGATACGGCTGTTGCGCGCCTTGGTAAGAAACCACAGCCAGGGGCGCAATTCGGCGACGAAATGCAACAGGCCCTGATAGAGGCCGATGTACTCGACGGAAATGCAAGTGCCGGTGAAGTAGTGCTTGGTCGATTGCCCCTCATCCATTTCCAGGGTGATGATCGTTCCGATGAAGTCCTGCAAGTCCAATGCCTTGTCGGAAGACAGGAACTCGATCGTCGTTTCGGTAAGCTTGCTCAGGCCCTCCTCGATCCGCGCGTTCTTCAGGAACACCTTCTCGTTCGAGAAGGACCCCTTCATCCGCAGTATCCGGTTCTTGAGTGCGATTTCTGACATGCGGGTCTTGTCCTTTGCCGCGGAGCGTTTCTTGTTATGCGTCCGTTTCGATCAGATCCTCGTCGACGCGCAGACGGTCGACGATTTCGGGATGTATGCTCCACATCCGAGCAACGCTCACGTCCTCGCCGATGACCGTCTTCAAGTCGAGCGCCTGTTTGAAATGGACACAGAGGACGGGGCGGGGGAACTCTCCGTCGGACAGAAGAAGCTGATCGAGATGGGTTTCCCCCTTGTAGAGATAGTAGGCTTTGCGATCGATCCCGATGATGATGATGTTGGGTTCCTCGGGTTCGCGGCCGAGCCAGTTGAGATCGGCATTCATCTATAGTCCCTCCAGCAGGGCAGCGAGCTCGGGATCCATGCCGTCGTCATCGTCGGTCGACCCGCCGTCATCCGCAAAGCTCGCCAGCAGATCGTCAAGCGACTGCGTGTCGTCATCGTCGGCGCCGAGCATGTCCAGCGCATCGTCGGACCCCGCGTCGTCGGACCCCGTGTCGCCAACAGTGTCGAGCAAGGCGTCGAGATCGGCAAGCGGGTCGTCATCCGCCCCGCCGGTGTCGGCAGCCTCGTCGCCCGATGCGTCACCGGCCGCCACAGTCACCTCCAGCGTCGCGTGCGGCGGCGCGGTGCGCGTTGGCACGGCATCCGCCCAGGGCCCGGCGATCTCGGAGCCGGTGAGCGACCTGAAAGACCCCAGACGGATCTCGTTGCGGCCCTTCATCGACAGGACCGGCATGTAACCACGCAGCAGCGTCGCCTGCGCCGCATCGCTGGTCAGGTTGCGCTCGGTGCAGGGCAGCGCCACCTGGTCGCCGTAGCGGTCGGTGACGTAGGTGAACGGGATGTCGCCCAGCGACATCAGGCTGCCCAGTTCCATCGCCCTGCCGTCCTTCTTGTGCGTCGCCGCAAGCAGGATGGCGACCAGCACGACCGGATTGGCCCAGAGCAGGCCCTTGAGCCCTTCCTTCGGGGTGAACTCCTCGAACTCGAATTCGTAGCAGGGTTCCGACTTCGCGCCATAGGGCAGGCGCAGCATGAAGCGAGGCGAGGCGAGCCCCAGATACGCCGCCTGCGGCAGCGCGCGCAGCGTGTCCCAGGCTTCGGCCACCAACTTGTGGCGCTCCTGCTTCGGCGTCTCCAGATAGGCGGGCGTGATCGCGGCAAAGAACGGCGCGTCGACATGCGCCGCGACCTGCCCGATCCGCGCCAGAAGCTCGGCATGAGGCGGCGTTTCCTCGAAAGTGTACATCCCGAAGAGCGCGGAGAACCCGCCGTCACCACCCTCGGGATCCATGACATCTGTGAGCAACCGGTAGAACCCGCTTTGCGCCAGATCCTCCTGCGCGGAAAGATCCGCCGCCAGTTCCTCGGCCGACACGTCATAGAGCACGATCTGAAGCTCGCTGTCGGTCTCGATCCGCCGTGCCAACAGGTCGAGCGACCGCCACTGGCTTTCCACCGCCTGGAACTCAGGGTGATGCAAAACCAGCCGCATGGCAGAACTCAACGCATCGTCCACCGCCTTCAGCATCTCCGCGGCACCAGCGTCCGGCGCCTTCACCACGTGCGGACCCACGATGCGCGCGATCAGGTCTTCCGCCGGCGTCGACCGGGTGAGCGTGCCCGTGGTGTCCCCGATCAGCGCCTGGAAATCGGAAAGCTTCAGATCCGGCGGTACGGATGTGCCGGCGGACCGCTTGGGCAGCTTGACCGGTGTCCCGAACTCCGCCGCCCAGTCCTTCAACCTGTCGGTGACCTGTCCCGCCATGGATCCGACGCCCAGCTGCTGCCGCAGACCGGCTATCGCCTCGAAGATCTCCACCTTCTCATAGAGCTCGTCGGGATGCAGGTCATCGAGTTCCTCCAGCCTGACCTCGATCCCCTCCCCGTCCTTGCCGATCGGCAGCGTCAATGTGGTCGCGAATCCCGCGATCACGTCTTCCACCGTGTCGACGTCGAGGAGGATCGGCGTGCGGGCGGCCAAGGCATCCCCGGTCTCCATCAGGTGCCGCGCCGCCCGGCCAGCGAAATCCCCGAAAATCGCGATGCGGAACCGGTCACGGTTCATCGACGCGCGCTCCGGCTGCGGCTCCGAGATGGTGCCGTAGGGCGACTGCGCCGGGGCTGCCGACACGGCTTCGGGTTCAGGAACGGGCGCTTCGGCCACCTCCGCCGCGGCCGTCTCTTCGCCCAAGTCGGTGGCGCCCATATCGGCAAGCAGTGCGTCGAGGTCGTTTTCGGCAGTGTCCCCGCTGGCCTCAGGCGCGGCCGTGTCGCCGGTCAGATCGCTCAGCAGGGCATCGAGATCATCAACCTGCGGGATCTCGCCCACCTCGGACGCGCCAAGTTCGTTCAGAAGGTCATCGAGGTCTCCGGTGGAGTCCTCTTCATCCGATGTGGCTCGATCCGGAAGGTCGTCCTGCGCATCCTCCGCATCGGGCGCCTGCCAACCCGCCTCGCTTGCCCCGAGATCGGCCAGCAACGCGTCGAGATCATCCTTCTCGGCAACGTCGCTGCTTTCCTCCCCTGCAGGCTTTCCATCCCCGCCAGGATCGGCCAGAAGTGCGTCGAGATCATCCTCCGGATCCACATCGCCATCCGCGTCGGACGCAGGTGCATCGTTCTCGGCGACGGGTTCACCTGACCCGGACCGTGTCGCGTCGTCGGTGCCGTCGAGATCACCAAGTAGTGCATCGAGATCGTCACTCTCCGCCTCGTCCACGCTTTCATCCGCCGCAGGCTCTCGATCGCCCCCGAGATCCGCCAGAAGCGCGTCCAGATCGTCGTCACCCGGATCCTCGTCTGCGACAGGCGCTGATGCGGCCTCACCGACATCGAGATCACCAAGAAGCGCATCGAGATCGTCCTTATCGGCCTCGTCCCCATCATGCTCCACGTCAGGCTCTTTGTCGCCGCCTAGATCCGCCAGCAGAGCGTCCAGATCGTCGAGCTCAGCAGTTTCTCCAATGTCGGCATCATCGTCGGCCTCCGCATCGCCGCCAAGGTCCGCAAGCAGATCATCGAGATCCGGTTCCGTTTCACGGGTCTCGGCCGCTGCCGGTTCGATCTTGTCGACGGAGGTGTCATCCGCCGCACCAGTCGCAGGGTCTTCGTTCGGCGCGATCTCCTTGAGTTCATCCGACACTTCGGCCAGTCTTTCCGGTTGCTCCTCCGGCAAATCAGCGTCTGCGAGCCCCGCGAGCACGTCGTCCAGTTCGGACGTATCCTCCGGATCCGTCGCAACGGGATCCAGCGACGCGAGTATTTCGTCTGTCCGATCCTCCTGAACGTCGGCATCCCGCCGCTCGACTCCCGCCAGAACACCCGCCGTTTCGTCGGCTTTCGCATAATCTTCGTCTTCGGCCCGCTCGATCCCGGCGAGCACGTCCCCCGCATCGTCAGGCTCATCGGCATCCTCGCGACGCTCGATACCGGCCAGCACGTTCTCCGTTCGATCGTCTTCAGGTGCTTCCTCGCGGCGCTCGATCCCTGCGAGCACGTCGGCGCTCTCGTCCTGCGCGGCGACATCTTCCCGTCGTTCCACACCCGCGAGAACATCGTCCGCCGCGTCGCTCTCGTCCGCGTCGTCGCGGCGTTCGATCTCTGCGAGCACAGAGTCGGAGCGCTCGTCTTGAACGGTTTCAGCGCGGCGCTCTATCCCGGACAGGACGTTCGATGTTTCATCACGATCGACACTCTCTTCCCGCCGCTCGATTCCGGCGAGAACATCGTCTGAGCGATCCGCCTCGGCGGCCGCTTCACGGCGTTCGATGCCGTCGAGCACATCCGTGGTCTCATCCGGTTCGTCCATCTCCGCACGCCGCTCAATTCCGGCCAGGACGTCATGGGTCTCGTCTTCCTCGGGCGCGTCCTCCCGTCGCTCCATCCGCGCCAACACATCGTCGGCGGCATCGGCTGGTTCCTCGTCCTGTCGGCGTTCGATGCCCGCCAGGATGTCATCCGCCCGGTCCTCTCGGGGAACTTCTTCGCGCCGCTCGATCCCGACCAGAACATCGTCGAGGGAGGGAGTGGACGCAGCATCCTCCGGCGCGCGCGCGGCCAGATCGGCGAGGGTCCGGTCGGTGGTATTATCCTCGGGCTCCGGTTCAGGCATCCGCGCCTTCAGGCTTTCCAGTGCCGCGTCCATGTCGGACGGCTCGCTCCCGCCACCGCCCAGCGCCTTCAGGAGTACCGGCTCCGCGAGCAGGTTTTCGATCAGCGCCTCCGCTCCGGACTTGCCGTCCATGTAGGCCATCAGGTCGTCGAGCTGGCGCCGTGCCGCAAGCAACGGAGCCAGCGCCGGCACCTTCGCGGCGATCGCGCCGGGGCTGAAATCCTTCATCGACTCGAAGGTGATGTCGACCGCAATGTTGCCCTCGCCGGTGAGCGTGTCGGGCACCGTGAACGCGGCGCGCGGCGCCATCGACTTCATCCGCTCGTCGAACGTGTCGACGTCGATCTCCAGGAACTTGCGGTCGGCGATCGACGGTTGCGGCACCTGCGACTTCCCGGAGAGGTCGGACATCACGCCCATCACGAAGGGAAGCTGGATCTTCTTCTCCGCGCCATAAAGCTCCACGTCGTACTCGATCTGGACCCGTGGCGCGCGGTTGCGCGATATGAACTTCTGTGAGCCGCTCATTCCCTTTCACCTCGTGCGTCGCGCAACTCATTTCGGAGCGCGCGGATCTCCTCCTGCAGCGCCTTGACGGCATCGTCCACGTGATCGGTTTCCTCGCGCACGAGGGTACGCAATTTCTCGAACTCGGCTTCGGTATCCTGCTCCACCGCGGATTGCATCGTGTTGACCAGAAGACCGATGAAGAGGTTCAGCACGGAAAACGCGGTGATGATGATGAAGGGCACGAAGAAAGCCCAGGCATAGGGGTATACCTGCATGACGGGGCGAACGATTCCCATCGACCAGGATTCCAGCGTCATGATCTGGAACAGCGAATAGATGGACTTGCCGATGGTGCCGAACCAGTCCTCGAACGTGTCGCCGTACATGATCGTCGCCATGACGCCGAAGACGTAATAGACGATCAGCAACATGATCACGACCGCGCCCATGCCCGGCAGCGCATCGAGCAATGCCTGCACGACCGCGCGCATCTGCGGGAAGGCCGACAGGAGCCGCATCGCCCGGATGACGCGCAGCCCTCGCAGCGCCGAAAGCCCATCCGACTGCGGCAGAAGGCCCACCGAGACGATCACGAGATCGAAGATGTTCCAGGCGCTTCTGAAGAACGCCATCCTGTAGGCGTAGAACTTCAGCAGAAGCTCGATCACGAAGATGCTGAGCACCACCCGGTCGATGACCCAGAGTTCGGCGTCGAAACGCGCCTTCATCCAGTCCGACGTTCCCAGCCCGAGCGTGATCGCGTTGAAGATGATGATCGCCATGATCGTGTTGCGGAACCGCGACGACTTGACCAGTGCGCGCACCTTTGCGCGCATCTCGCTCTCCCGGTGTTCCACGATCTGGTCCGTCACCCGTCGTTCCGCTCCTCGCAAATCCGGGCGTGTCGAAGTTGCCGTTCCCTCACTTCAGATCCTTCGCCACTGTCTTGAATTGCTGCTTGAACGTGTTGACTTCCTTGACGGCGTCCGCCCCGTTCTTGGCGAATGCTGCGCTCTTCAACTCGAGATCCTTCGCGTCCCGCGTCAACTTGAGCGCGAAGGCTTTCAGCCTGGCGTCGTCCTGCGCGAAACTCACGGCGCTCGACACGTCGTTCTTGGACCTGTCCAGAAGCGTGGTCATTTCACCCAGGCTCTTGGACACGGTGCGCATGGTTTTCCCGGCCGCGCTCTTGTCCGCGATCAACGCCCCCAGCTTGTTCAGTGCAGGGTCCGCGCCCTTGTCGTTTTCCAGCTTGTCGCCGAGGTCGAGAACCGACTTGATGGCGTCGGACGCATTCTTCTCCTTCTTCTCGAAATCACTTTCGGCATCCTTCATCATCTTCAGGGCGGACTGGATCGCATCTTTCGGGGCCGGTTTGCCATCGGTCAGCGCTTTCGACAGTGCGCGCATGGCCGCGACGGACTGTTTCGACGGCCCTTCGAACGTGGCCCGGAAATCGACGGCGAGGAATTTCCGCAAGGCGTCCTTGGTCGCGCTCATGGATTTCTTGTTGTCACCCTTGTCGGCCTCCACCTCGTCGAGCGCGAGCGAGACCTTGTCCTCGATCTTCTTGGACGCGTTGGCATGGGCCTTGATCGCGTCGGTCGCGGACGACTTGAAGATCTGCTTGAGCTTGGGATCCTTGTCGACATCCGGAAGCCTGACGATCTCGCCGATCTTCTTGTACTTGGCCCCCTTCTGCTTGTTCACCTCCTTGATCAGCTGGGACTCGATCTCGGTGAAGTGACTGTCGAACAGCTTGAGTTCGTAGCGCGCGACCGCATAGCAGCCGTCGACAAGATCCTTCATCTTCCACTTGCGGCTGTCGAGAAGCATGGATCGCGCCACCAGGATCTTCTTGTTCACCTTGTCCCGGTTCTTGTCGGGGATGTTGAGCCAGCCGGGCGCTTCCTTGTATTTCGACTCGCCGAACAGGCTGATCTCCGTCTTCAAATTGAATTTGGCTTTTCCGGTATCAGCCATGAAATTCCCCTCCTTCCCTCTGGACGCCGTCAGATCCTGGCGTCGATTGAAGTCTACGTGTTCGACAGCGCCCTGTGGAAGTCTCGAGACGTCCCGCAGGGCGCGGCCCCGCCACGCTCCGCTACAGAATTTCCGCGGCGGTCTTGAAGACCTTGGCCGCGATCTCGACCCCCTTCTTGACCTTCTCGGCGTAGCCCTTGAGCGTCTTCAGATCCATGGTCCCCTTCGTGTCCTGCGCCTTTTTCAGCGCCTCGTCAGCGAACTTGCGGCCGTTCTGTTCGATCGTGTTGAACTCGATGATCTGGACGATCATGTCGTTGATCTGCTTTTCCTGCTTCTTCGTGACCTCGACGCCCTCGTCCTTGAGCTGGAGCAGCTTTTCCAGCGGGCCGGACATGGTCGACGCCTTCTGGCGCGTGTTGGTGAGCTTGACCTTGTACTCCTTGACCGCGTCCTCGACCTTCTTGATGTCGCTCTTGCCGGCCTTGCCGTCCTTCGTCGCCTTCGACAGCTTCTCGACGGCCGTCATGACCTGCCCGCGCACCTTTTCCTCGGTCGCGATGCCCTTCTGCACTTCCTTGGCGATGTCATAGACCGCTTTGGCGATCTTGTAGTATTCGTCCGCCTTCGCGCCCGCGCTCGCGATCAGCGCCGAAATGCCCTTGCCGATCTTGACCGCGCCCCAGGTCACGTTGGCGACGATCTTGATCTTCCACTTGGTGAATTCCCGGTTTTCCTTCTTGATCTTCTCCCAGGACCTGGCGATGCGGGCCTGCGCTTCCTTCTCCAGATTGCCCACCAGCTTCTTCAACTCGTCGTTGACCTGCTGGGCCAGCTTCTCGGCCGCCTTCTTGTCGGTCACGCCCTCGATCTGCTTGTCGTATTTCTGGATCGAGGGGTTGATGGCCATCTTCCTGTAATCGTTCAGGTATTCATAGACCGGCTCCATGATCCGCGCCAGCAGGGAGACGTCGAGCTCCTTCGAGGAGACCTTGAAGTTGATGTTCCCATTGGGCAGGTCGAGGTTCCTCGCGTTTACTGTGATCAGGTCGAATTTCTTGGTCAGATCGGCCATGGTCGGGTCTCTCTTTTTTACTGTTCCGGCCGGTCAGCCGAAGGAATACGTGAAATCGCCATCGCCCACATCGATAGCCACCTTGTTGATCGTTTCCCCCTCCATCATGCGCCGCAGGAATTCCGCCGAGATCTCCGGCAGCATCGTATTGGTGACGATCGCGTCGATCATCCGCCCGCCGCTTTCGAGCTCCTGGCAGCGGCTGACGATCTCGTCGACCACAGCCTGGCTGTACTCGAAGGGCACGCCATGCGCCTCGGTCACGCGCCGCTTGATCCGGCCCAGCTGAAGCTCCGTGATCATCGCGATCATGTCCGGGGTCAGCGGGTAGTACGGGATCGTCACCAGCCGGCCCAGCAGCGCGGGCGGGAACACCTTCAAGAGCGGTTCGCGCAGCGCCTTTCCCAGACCCTCCGGATCGGGCATCAGGTCGGGGTCGGAGCACATGTCCATGATGAGGTCGGTGCCGGCGTTGGACGTGAGCAGGATCAGCGTGTTCTTGAAATCGATCGTGCGGCCCTCGCCGTCCTCCATCACGCCCTTGTCGAACACCTGGAAGAAGATCTCGTGCACGTCCGGGTGCGCCTTCTCCACCTCGTCGAGCAGCACCACCGAATAGGGCTTGCGCCGCACCGCCTCTGTCAGCACACCGCCCTCGCCGTAACCCACGTAACCCGGCGGCGCGCCTTTCAGCGAACTGACGGTATGCGCCTCCTGATACTCGGACATGTTGATGGTGATGACGTTCTGCTCGCCGCCATAGAGCACCTCGGCCAGCGCCAGCGCGGTTTCCGTCTTGCCGACGCCGGAGGTGCCCGCGAGCAGGAAGACCCCGATGGGTTTGGAGGGATTGTCGAGCCCCGCCCGGCTGGTCTGGATGCGCTTGGCGATCATCTTCATCGCGTGATCCTGACCCACGACGCGCTTGGCGAGCAGGGTTTCCAGGTTCAGGATCGTCTCGATCTCGTCCTTGACCATGCGGCCCACGGGGATGCCGGTCCAGTCACCCACGACGCTGGCGATCGCCTGGTGGTCCACGATCGGCATGATCAGAGGGTTGTCGCCCTGCAGCACCTCCAGTTCCTTGTTCTTGGCTTTGAGCGTCTCCAGCAGCGCCGCGCGATCCACCTCGACCGTGTCTTCCACGGCCACGGCCACCGCCACCTCGTCGGCGGCCTCCGCCTCGCGGGTGTGGGTCTTCTCCACCGCCTGGCCGCCGCTGCGCAATTGCGCGCGCAGGTCGATGATCTCGCTCACCAGCGCCTTCTCGGCTTCCCAGTCCGCGGTCAGCCCCTTCAGCCGCGCTCACTCGGTCTCCTTGGCTGCGTTCACCACATTGCGCCGTTCGCCAACATCGTACCCGGCGGTCTCGTCGCGCCCGATGATCTCCAGCTCGGTGGTCAGCGCCTCGATCCGGCGCTGACTGTCGTCCACCTGTGCCGGAACCGCGTGCTGGCTGACCGCGACGCGCGCGCAGGCGGTGTCGAGCAGGCTCACCGACTTGTCCGGCAGTTGCCGCGCGGGAATGTAGCGGGCCGAGAGCGTCACAGCCGCCTCGATCCCCTCGTCCAGCACCTGCACCTTGTGGTGCTTTTCCAGCATCGAGGCGATGCCGCGCATCATCAGGATCGCCTTTGGGATGTCGGGCTCGTCCACCTGCACCACCTGAAAGCGTCGGGTCAGCGCGGGGTCCTTCTCGATGTATTTCTTGTACTCGGCCCAGGTCGTGGCGCCGATGGTGCGCAGCGTGCCGCGGGCCAACGCCGGTTTCAGCAGATTCGCGGCATCGCCTGTCCCGGCAGCACCCCCGGCGCCGACCAGAGTATGCGTCTCGTCAACGAACATCACGATGGGCGTGGGCGAACCCTGCACCTCGTCGATGACACTCCGCAGCCGGTTCTCGAACTCGCCCTTCATGCTGGCCCCGGCCTGCAGCAGACCCACGTCCAGCGTCAGCAGCCGCACGTCCTTCAGCGCAGGTGGCACGTCGCCCCGCGCGATGCGCAGCGCGAAGCCCTCGACCACCGCCGTCTTGCCCACGCCGGCCTCGCCGGTCAGGATCGGGTTGTTCTGCCGCCGCCGCATCAGCACGTCGACGATCTGCCGGATCTCCTCGTCGCGGCCCACGATCGGGTCGATCTCGCCGTTGCGGGCCTGCTCCGTCAGGTCGGTGCAGAACTGGTCCAGCGCCTCCGTCTTGCCCGCAGGGATCTTGCGGGCTCCGCTCGCCTCGCCAGGTTCCGCGCCGCCGCCGGTGACGGAACCGTCCTGCGGCTTCATCGCGTCCTCGGGCGAGCCGTCGGTGATCTTGTGGAAGTCGTCGGCGAGGTCGTCGGGCTTGATGCTGGCCAGTTCCTTCGACATGCCGGTAAGGATGTTCTTGAGGTTCGGCGTCTCCAGCATGCCGAGGATCAGGTGCCCCGTCCGCACCTGGTTCGAGGAATAGAGCAGCGAACCCCAGACCCAGGCCCGCTCCATCGCATCCTCCAGATGCGAACTGAGGTCGCTCACAGAAGACGCACCCCGCGGCAGCGCATCGAGCGCGGCGGTCATCTGACTGGCGATCTTGCCATGATCCAGGTCGAAATGCTGGATGATGCGGTGGATGTCGCTGTCCTGGTTGTTCAGGATCTGGTGGATCCAGTGCACGATCTCCACGTATGGATTGCCCCGCATCTTGCAGAACACCGTCGCGCCCTCGATGGCCTTGTAGCCCAGCGCGTTCAGCTTGCCGAACAGTGCCACGCGGCTGATTTCCGTCATGGTGGGGTCCCTCTCACGTCATCGCGGTCACGGTCGGATCGGTCTTCGTCCCGAGGCTCAGCCCCGGTTCGAGGAACAGATCCTCCGCATCCCGTCCGGTTTTGTTGTTGCCGATCCAGCTGGTCTGACCCAGCCGCACGGTCTTGCCCAGGATCGGCGCGGGCTTCTCTGCCGCGCGCAGCACCAGGTTCACGTCGAAATCGAGCGCATCGCCGACATAGCTGCGGACCATGGCCCGGAGCCGCGGCAGCGACACACCGCCCGGCAGCAATCGTTCATACTCGGCAAGGCTGAGCGGCCCGATCTTCAGCCGGAACTTGGCCGACCGCGTCCAGACCCGTTCGCCGATGGAGGTGGTCTGGCCGAGCCGCGCGGGCGCGCCCAATTGCCAGCGGTCGTCCGGCTCCAGCTCCAGCCAGCAGCCGACGAATTGCTGCAATCGCACCTTGGCGCCAAAGAAGGCCTGCAGGATGGAGACCAGACCATCGGCATTCTTTGGGCCCTGCGCCAGAAGGCCGGTGAAATGCCGTTTCGCCAAATCCGGGAACGCATCCTTGCCGCGCAGATGATCCCCATGATAGCCGCCGATCGCCGCGATCTTGCGCTCGAACGCGTCGTTGTCGCCCCGGTCGAAGCTGGGCGCGGGCTGGCCCGACCGCCATGCCCGGTAGAGCAGCGACATCATCCGGTGCGTCAGCATGTTGGCGAAGGCGATCATGGTCGGGTCGCGGTGCTGGCGCAGCCGGTTGCGCGCATATTCCGTGAGGTGCAGCGGCAGCGGACCCTGGGGCCCGAAGAGGCCGAAAAACCGGTTGGTGAGCCGCCCCGGCGCCTTGCCTCCGGAAGGTGAAAACGCGGCGAGTGTCGAGGGCGGGAACGACAGCTCCGCCTCCTGGCCGAAGCGGATGCGGTCCTCGCGCGGACGGCGGGCCGTGCCGATGCGCGGCGCGTCCGGATAGGCCGCCTCCAGGATCCGGAAGGCGTGGAAGATGTGGTGTTTTTCCGGGGTGGCCGCCAGCCGCTCGAGATGCGTCAGATGATCCGCCCCAGCCCGGTGTCCGGACGCCATCGGGTGATTTCCCCGCGTTGTTGAGTGACAAGAACCGTTTCGGTGAAACTGTTGATCGAGACATACTTGCGGAAGAACCGCTCCAGCACCGCCCCCATCAGGTAGACGCTGGTGCCCTCGAAGAAACTTTCGTCGAAGCGCACCGAAATCTCGAGGCCGCGCACCGCGGTCGACAGCACCTCGTCGGCCATGCGCCGCACGATGGGCCGGGTCGACACGCCGGTCAGCCCCTCCAGCTGCTTCTCCAGCACCTTGTTGCCCTCGGGCGCATAGATCCCGATCAACTCGCGCAGCGCGGCGGCGCTGTCCTCGCTCTGCGTATCCGCGATCGAGAGGTAGTTGAGGCTCAGATGGCTGATCAGCCGCCAGGCGGTGTCGCCCTGCGCCATCGAGGGTCGCGGACGCGTCGGGCCGACGGGCGTGGAAACATGCGCGACCGGCCCGCCCTCGGGCAGGTAGAACACGTCCTTCGAGCCGGTGGGCAACAGCAGCGGCAGATCGCGGTTCGTCACCATGGCCGTGATCGCAAGCTGATCGAGCTGTGCACCATAGGGCGCCTGGGAGGCATCGACGAGGGAGAGGTAGAGTTCCGACCCGAGGTAGGAGGTCCGCACCCCCTTGAGCCGCTCGCGTTCGGCCCGTTGCCGCAGCTTGCGCGATTGCGTGTAGTAGGCGGGGTGCGACTCGCCCGCCGCCGTCAGGTCGTCGGCGGAGTAGAAAGGGCGAAACGGCACGTCCTTCTCGCCTTCGCCACTGATGCCGGCCACGCTCTCCACCGCGTAGATCTCGAAATCCAGCGGTGCGGTGCGGTCGGCCACGACGTGCTGCTCCACGTCCGCCGCCGACACATGCACGCGGTCGCACCGCTTGCGGAAGAGGTTGACCGCCGGCACCGCGTTGAGCGTGAACGCCTCGGGTGTGACGCCGGCGGCCACGTCCGAATTGCCCTCCGCCAGCAGGATGTAGATGTCCACGTCGGACCCGTCCGCGCGTCCCAGCGCCATCGACAGGCCCTGGAGCTCCACGAAGTGGAACCGCTCGGGCATGGCGAAATATTCCTGCAGCAGCCGGTAGCCGTCGAAGCTCCGGAGCGGGGTCGGCAGCAGCGCCTCCTCCGGTGCGAACCCTCGCGTCGCCACGCTGCCTTGCGAGAGCTGCGTCACCCAGTCCGCGCGCCTGTCGGTCGACCGCCCCACCAGACCCGTCACCTGGGTGGAGAGAAGCTCGTGCAGATCCCAGTTCTTGCCTTCCTGCGCGTTCAGGAACAGCGTCAGGTCGTCGAGACCGAGTTCGGAGATCGGCAGCCCCGAATCCCGCTCCAGCCGCAGCCGGATCGCCGCGCGCGCCGTGGTGTCGCGCGACACGCCCGCCGCGACGAGCTCTCCGCGCCCGTCGATGTATTCGGCCTCGGTGATGCGGATCGGCCAGAGCGTGACATCCGCGGCGGTCCGGAACACGCAGGCCGTGGTGTCGTCATCGCCGAGGACACTGCGCAACTCGCTGTGGCGCGGCAGGGTGTAGCCATCCTTCAGCGCGGAGTTCTGCATGTCGGGCTCGAACGCCGCCACCATCATCGAGGGTGTGGGCGCGAGATAATGCGGATAGACGATCTCCAGCAGGTGGCTCGTCAGGTTCGGGTATTGCAGCTCCAGCTCCAGCTGCACGCGCGCGGACAGGAACGCCACGCCCTCCAGCAGCCGTTCGACGTACGGGTCGACCACCTCGACTCCGTCCATGCCCAGCCGGGACGCGATCTTGGGAAAGGCCTGCGCGAATTCGGCGCCCATGTCGCGCATGAACGCCAGTTCGCCCTCGTAGTGTTTCAACAGTCGCGTATCCATCAGCGTGTCAGGCCACCCTCTCCAATTGCAGCTCGCCCGTGGTCACGTCCACTTCGGACCGCAGATACAATTCCATCGGCATCGGCTGCGCCCACATGTCGGCGCGGATGTCGAAGACGACCACCGTCTGTCTTTGCTCCTGACCCAGTCGAAGCTGCACATCGACCGACCCGGGGTGGATGCGCGGTTCGAAATTGCGGATCGAGTCCGCGATGGACCGCCGGATCAGGCTCGCGCGCTCCGCCGTGGAGTAATCGCCGGCCACCTCCTGGATGCCGTAGTTGAGGACCGATCGCGCGGCGTGCGGATATCGCTCCGGATCGATCATCGCGGCGTTGTCGGAGGTGTTGAGCAACCACGCCAGATCGCGCTGGATGATGTCGCGCAGCTGCCGCAGGTCGATCACCCGGTCGTCGCGCCGTTCGGTCTTTTCGCTTGGCTCGTTGTCCGTCAGACGATCGAGGAGCGAAGGTTGCAGCCTCTCTGCTATCGTCTTGTCAGACATCGCCACCCCCGTCGCCCGGGGCGGCATCCATTGCATCGACGCCTTCCTCGGCCTTCTCCGGCCCCGGCGCGGTGTGCAGAAGGATCTTGCGGATATCCATGATCGCGTGATCGCCGAGATCGGTGGCCAGCAACCGCTGACCCAGTCCGACGAAGGTCTCGTGCCCGACATCGACCCACTCGGTCTTGCGCGCCAGCTTCGCCGCGTCGTCGCCGTTTTCCACCGTGCCGGCATACCGTGTCGGGATCAGCGCCACGACCTCTCCGCCATTCGCTGTCGTGAGCGTGGCGGGCGTCCAGACCGCGTCGCGCAGGTCGGCCGGCTCGTCGAATTCCAGGCGCGAGATCGCCGCGAAGGGGATCCAGTAGTATTTTCCGTTCACCACCGCCTCAAGCAGCGGACCCATCCGCATGTCGGCATCGGCGATCCACTCGAAGGCTTGCCCGTCGATCTCACCTGACACCGCGGGGGCTGCATCGAAGGCACGCGCGCGCGTCGCCGCGGCTTTCTCGACATGGCCGCCCGCCTGCAGCTTCAGCGCGTCGATCATCAGCGCGACCCACTCCTGCGGCTCGCCGAAAACCAGCGGCTCCTTCTCGCCGGCGAAGACCTTCTCGCGGTAGACCTCGCAGACGATTCCCTCGCGGTAGGTCTGCGCCATCGGCGTGGCGCCCGCATCCATCTCGGCCGACACCTTCAGCTGCTTGATCGCCCGGTTCCAGTCCCCCATCACGCAGAGCAGCTGGAACAGGAACACCCGTAGGCTCGCCTTGCCCGCATCCGCGCGCACGGCCGCCTGGAGCGCGTCGAGCGCGCCACTCAGATCGCCGGCCTTCAATCGCTCTTCAGCTTGCAATGGCCATTCCCCCGATCCCTTCGACATGCGCAATGACAGGCCCCGAACCCGAGGAGGCCTGTCATCCTTTCCGCCAGCCGGTTTCCGGCTGACCCGAAGCCGTTACTTGACCGCCAGGTTCGCCTGGTTGAGCACGCGGCTCCATTCGGCGTTGGTCTTCTTGCCGGCACCCCCCTCGGCCGTCTGCGCGGTGTACCAGACCTTCATGGCTCCGTACTGGATCACGACGGTTTCCTCGCAGATGTCGTCGCCGTCCGACCCGGACCAGCTGATGTCCTGGATCATCACCAGCTTGAACGTCCAGCGGAGGAAGACATCCCCCGACTTGCCGCCCTGACCGCCGGACCTGCGCAGATCGATCGTCATGTCGCCGAAATGCGTGCCGTCGCAAAGCTTCGCGAACATCTCGGTCGACACCGTGTCGGTCTTCTTGGTGATGGTGAGTTCCTTGAACGTCGCCTTGCCGGCGCCGCCGCCACCGGAGATCGAGCCGATGTTGATGTTGTTCTCGGCACCGATCTCGAAGCTCAGGATTTCGAACGCGCCACGTTCACCGTAGGTCTTGTCCTGGGTTTCCCCCTTCAGCTTGTCGTCGGCGTTCTTGTCCGGCTCCGCGAAATAGCAAAATGCGTCAAATGCCATAGCTGATCTTTCCTTTCATGGTCATCGTTGGTGGTTTGGTAAAACTGAAATCATCCCTTCTCGCTCGGCAGCTTGGAGACGAGACGCAGGGAAACAGACAGGCCTTCAAGTTGGTAATGTGGACGGAGATAAAATTTGGAGGAGTAGTAACCGGGGTTGCCCTCGACTTCCTCGACGACCACTTCGGCCGCTGCCAGGGGCTGTCGTGCCTTGACCTCTTCGGGTGAGGTTTCGGAGTTCCTGTCCACGTACTGCTCGATCCAGTTTTGCAACCAGCTCTCCATGTCGGCACGGCTCTTGTAGGAGCCGACCTTGTCCCGCACGATGCATTTCAGATAATGCGCGAACCGGCAGGTGGCGAAGAGATAGGGCAGCCGCGCCGCGAGGTTGGCGTTGGCCGTCGCATCGTCATCGTCGTATTCCGCAGGCTTGTGCAGGGATTGCGCGCCGATGAATGCCGCAATGTCGGAGTTCTTGCGGTGGATCAGCGGCATCATGCCATTCTTGGCAAGCTCGGCTTCGCGGCGGTCCGAAATGGCGATTTCGGTGGGGCATTTCTGATCCACGCCGCCATCGTCGGTCGGGAAAGTGTGCGACGGCAGGTTGGCCACCGCACCGCCGGATTCGACGCCGCGGATCCGCGAACACCAGCCGTATTCCTTGAACGACCGGTTGATGTTGACCGCCATGGCATAGGCCGCGTTGACCCAGCCGTACTTGGTGCTGTCGGCTCCTTCGGTATCCTCTTCGAAGGCGAACTGCTCCACCGGGTCGGTCTTGGAGCCATAGGGCAGCCGACCGAGGAAGCGCGGCATCGCGAGTCCGACATACTTGCTGTCCTCGCTCTCGCGCAAGCTGCGCCAAGACGCGTATTCCGGCGTCTGGAATATCTTGGTGAGATCGCGCGGGTTGGCCAGCTCCGACCAGCTGTCCATCTGGAACAATTCCGGCTTCGCGCCGGTGATCAGCGGCGCGTGACAGGCCGCGGCGATCTTCGACATCTCGCCCAGAAGTTCGACATCCGGGGGCGAATGGTCAAAATGGTAGTCCGCGACCAGCGTGCCATAGGGCTCCCCACCGAACTGCCCGAACTCCTCCTCGTAGAGCTTCTTGAAGATCGGCGACTGGTCCCAGGCGGTGCCCTTGAACTTGCGCAGGGTCTTGTGCATGTCCTTCTTGGAGATGTTCATGACCCGGATCTTCAGCATCTCGTCCGTCTCGGTATTGTTGACGAGGTAATGCAAGCCGCGCCACGCGCTTTCCAACTGCTGGAAATCCGGATGGTGCAGGATCAGGTTGACCTGTTCGGTCAGCTTCTTGTCGATCTCCGACAGGATCCCCTCGATCGTGCGCAGCGCGTCGTCGCTGACCAGGGCGGTGTTCGCCAGCGCCTGTTGCGCGAGCGTCTTGACCGCCTGTTCGACAGCCGTTTTCGCCTGATCCGATTTCGGACGGAATTCCTTCTGCAACAACGCTTCGAAATCGGAAGACCCGAATGCCGTTTCCCCGCCGCCGCTCTGAACTTCGGTTTCTGCTTCGGCCATGGCTTATTCCTCCGCTCCCTTGTCTTTGGTGTCATCGGATTTCGCGGCCGGCTGCGCCGCCAGCGTCTTCATCAGCGCGGGATCCTGCATGATCTTGCCGACCAGATCTTCCGCACCGCTCTTGCCGTCCATGTACGTCATGAGGTTCGACAACTGCGTGCGCGCATCCAGCAGTTCCTTGAGCGGTTCGACCTTGGCGGCGATGGCGGCCGGGCTGAAATCCTCCATCGACTCGAAAGTGATATCGACCGCCATGTTGCCCTCGCCGGTCAGCGTGTTGGGCACCGTGAACGCGGCGCGCGGCGCCATGGACTTCATCCGCTCGTCGAAGTTGTCGACATCGATCTCGAGGAACTTGCGGTCGGCCACGCCGGGTTGCGGCACCTCCGACTTGCCGGCCAGATCGGACATGACGCCCATGACGAAGGGCAGCTGGATCTTCTTTTCAGCGCCGTAAAGCTCGACGTCGTATTCGATCTGCACCCGGGGCGCGCGGTTTCGCGCGATGAATTTCTGGGAACTGCCAGACATGTCTCAAGGCTCCTTCGCAACCTGTCGTTTTTTCGCGTTTCGGCCACGAAAATGTGGCCATTAGATGTCAATACTCTTCTTCGATGCCGCCAATGAGATTCACATTGTCGACCCCGTTCGGCGCCAGATCCCTGACGATCGTCATGAAATCCGCATTCACCAGTTTCTTCGCGCGCCGGAGCAGGATCGGAACCGGGCTCGATGGTTCGGCGCGTTCGTAATACCCCATGATCCGGTCGATCGCGTTGAGAACGTCGTTGGGCGAGTTGATCGCACCGCTGCCGCCACCGCTGCCCTGTCCGGCCTCGGGTCGGGCCGTCGCGATATCGCCTTCGGTCGCATCTGCCGTCTCCGTGTCGCCGACAGGATCTCCCAGCGCATCGTTGAGGCGCCGCGTCGCCTGCTTCAGGAACTTCACGAGCGGGTCGAGATCCGGTCCCCGCCCGGGCGTCTCGTCGTCGAACTTCGCGTTGATCGCCTGGACATCGCCAAGCGCCGTCGAGGCGGCTTGTGCCAGTTCGCGCAGCCGATCCTCGTCGGTATCCTGGAACGCCGCCGACACCGAAGCGCTGTCAGGGACCGTGTCCATGTCGGACGGCGGTGTCATGTCGCCTTCGGCCACCGCGATGTCACGCAAGGACAATCTGCCGAAACTGCGGCTGTCGGTCAGGGGTGCCTTGCGAACGCCCCGCAGGATCCGGTCGGGATCGGCCAGCGACAGGACGGCATTCACGCGCATGGTGGGATCGTTGTCGTCGTCGGCATCGAGCTGCGGATGGCAGCTGTCCCAGTAGTCCTCGAGACAGCGGCGGATGTAGGTCGTCGTCTGCGCAAATCCGGGAAATCCGCTGAGCCGCAGTTCCGCCTCGGCCAGGTAGATCGCAGCGCGCAGGTCGTGGCTGCGGCCCAGCACCTCCAGTGCCTTTGCGCGCACATCCTTGTAATCCGGATCGGCTGCCGCGATTATCTCGTCGCCGGCCTGCTTTTCCTCGCCCGGCTGCGCCGCAATTTCCAGTTCGGTGAAGGCCGGATCATACTCCAGGTCCTCTCCGCTCGGGGCCTCGTCTCCATGGCTCTGAAGAAGCGAGTCTAGGTCCATTCTCCCCCCTGGGACTTCATGGTTAAATACGGACCAGTTAATGCATTCATTATGTTTACCTTGCGGCAGCTTACCATAGAAACCTATGTTGACCAGCCGTCTCGGCCCCACAGTTTGTCGTTTATGGTTAAGGAAGGATTAAGCGGACACGGGTCTTCCGACCTGTGACGTGTCGCACAGGCCCGGCAAATTGCGGGCCTTGACCGGCGCGCGCTCTTCCCCTTTCATCCCGCTTGAACGTCGGCCAAGGGAGGAAAGCATGCGTGCACTGTTCCAGATCATCGCCGGGCTGGGTCTCGCGCTGGTCTTCGCCTTACCCGCGGCCGAAGCCCAGGAGGGCAAGCTGACCGTCGAGCTCAACAAGTTCGAACCCGCGGATGACGGCGGCTGCCGCGCGTTCTTCCTCTTCCGCAACGAGAGCGGCAAGGCGTTCGAGGGCTTCGAGATGTCGCTTGCAATTCTCGATGGCGACGGCGTGATCGACCGGCTCCTGAACATCGATGCGGCGCCGCTGCCGGTGGCGCGCACGACGCTGAAGCTGTTCGAGATCCCGGAGATCGCATGCACCGATATCTCCGAGATCCTGCTGCATGAGATCGGGACCTGCCAGCCGCAGAACGAGGAGAATATGGACTGCTTCCCATTGGTGTCGCTGGTCAGCCGCGCGCCCGCACCGCTGGTGAAGTGACGTGCCGGGCGCGGTACTGAGCACGCTCGGAACTGGCGGCCCGATCATCGCGATCCTGGCGGTCCTGTCGCTGCTCTCCATCGCGCTGATTGTGGTCAAGGGATTGCAGCTGGCCCGCGCGCGATCGGGACAGGCGCGGCGGGACGCGGCCCTGGTGAAGTGGTCGAAAAACGATAAGGACGCCGCCGTCGCAGCCCTTGCGTCCGGCCCGTCCCCGGCCGACCGGGTCGCGCATTACGCGCTGAAGGCGAGCCTGGGCAAGATGCCCCGCAAACCACTCGAGGCCGAACTCATGCGCCGCGGCAATGCCGAGGTCGAAGCCATGTCGCGCCATATCCGCCTCCTGGAGCTGGTGGCGATGGTGTCTCCGTTGCTGGGCCTGCTGGGCACCGTGCTGGGGATGATCCAGTCGTTCCAGGAGCTCGAAATGGCGCAGGGTGCCGCCAACGCCTCCGTGCTCGCGGGCGGGATCTGGCAGGCGCTGCTCACCACCGCTGCGGGTCTTGTCGTGGCGATACCGGCGGCGATCGGTGCCACGCTCCTGTCTGCCCGCGTGGACGGCGCGGCGCATGACATCGAGTCGACGGTGGGCCAGTTCTTCCTGCTCGAAGACACCGGAACGCTCCAGCCAACCTGAAGGGAGCGCCGATCATGAAGCTCGCCCGCCCCGCTGCCGACCGCCAGTTGATCTCGCTGGTGCCGATGATCGACGTCATGCTGATCCTGCTGGTGTTCTTCATGGTCACGTCGACCTATCTCAACCTCGACATGATCCCGTTCGTCGACCGGTCCGAGGACATGCCGACTTCGACGGTGCAGGCGGGGGAAGGCACGACGCTGCTGGTGCGCATCTCCGCGGACGGTGGTACGTTCGTCCGGGGCCAGGCACTCGACGGACCGGAGCTGCAGGCGGCCGTGGCCGAGCGCCTGGCGGCAAATCCGCTGCTCTCCATCGTGCTCCTGCCATCGACCGCAGCCCGGACGCAGGACCTCGTCACGGTTATGGACCTGCTGACCACTGCCGGCGCCACGCGGCTGCGGCTGATGCAGCTGGAGGCGCGGGAATGAAGCTTCAGCGTCCCGCCCGCCGCCAGCATCCCGAGACGATCATCGCGTTGATCGACGTCGTGTTCTTCCTGCTGGTCTTCTTCATGCTGATCGGCCGGATGGATGCGACCTCCCCGTTCGAGGTGCGGCCGGCTCACGCGGTGACCGGCTCCGACATGCCCGCGGGCGGCGCCACGCTCTCGGTCGGCGCCGACGGGGCGCTTGCGCTCGACGGGACGGAAACCGATGCCGAGGACGCGGTTGCGCGACTGCGCGAAAGGCTCTCCGCCGACCCCGCCCTGCTGATCCGAGTGAATGCCCATCGCGATGCGCAGCTGCGGGAATTCCTGCCCCTCGTGGCCCGCATCGAAGCTCTGGGCGCGCGCGACGTGATGCTGGTCGTCACGCCGGAGCAAAATTGATGCGCACCGGCCTCGCCTGGGCCGCAGGGCTTGCCGTCTCCGCAGTGGCGCACGGCATTGCCGCCGTGATCCTGGTGCCGGCTTACGCGCCGCAGGACACTCCGGCCCAGGCAGCGCCCGAGACGCGGCTCGCCATGGAGACGGTCGAAGCTCCGCGCCAGGACGCCGCAGCAAGCGACCCGGAAGGCGAAACCGTCACCCAGCAGGAGGCGCAAGGCAGCTCCGTCGCTGCGGGTGCCGTGCCGCAATCGGACGCCCGGCCGATCACGGCACAGTTGGAACGGCGGCCAGCCGCGACGCCACGGTTCACACGCACCGAGGCTGCCGCACCTGACGACACTGCGCTCGCTGCAGAGAAACCGCAGGCTGGCAGGCTCAACGCAACCAAGCCCGCAGCCGAACCCGCGCGCCCTGCCACTCCCACGACTGACACCGCGTTGGAAACGGCGATGCCCGGGACGCAGCCGATCCTTTCCGCCGAAGTCGAAGCATCGGCGATCGTCAGCACGGAGCCGCGTGGAGAAACGGCCAAGGCGGCTGCACCGTTGGCAGACATGCTCACCTCGGCTGAGACCACCGGAGAAAGAGCGCCCCCTGCAGCCATCGGCGCCGCGCAGTTGTCCGAGACGATTGCGCCCGCGGACGATACGCGTGTCGCTGACCTGCCGGCACCCGAACGGATCGCCGCTGCCGCACCGGCTACAGAAGCCGCCACGCGGACGACGCCGTCCGCCTCGAACCTTGCGAGCAGGGAACCCGAGGCCCTTGTCGCGCGCGCCAGCATACCGGCCCCGGCTCCAGCCACCGCCCTTGTCCCCGCCGCAGCTTCGGCCGTCTCGACGGAACCCGCTGCAACAGTCAGCGCCGCGCTTGCTCCGGTGTCGCGACCCGCGGCGACCGTGGCCGCAGCGACAAGCAACGTGCGATCCGAAGAGACGACGGGCCAGCAGACCGCGGCACTCGCAACGACCGGCGACGCGGTGCCTCAGGCCCGCACCAACGCACCCGATGCCGCCGAGGCCATGCCTCCCGCCACCTCGGCCAAGGCAGCGCTCGCCTGGCAGTTCGGCGACCGTGTCGTGACCGATCCGCAGGCGCTCGCCACGATCCAGGCTTTCATGGAGCCTGCCGCACTCGACAACGCGGAAGGTGTGAAGGACGGCCTGTCTTCGCTCCTGACCGGCGTCGATTGCGCGCGCCTGTCGGCCACCTTCATCCCCGAGACCGGCACGCTCGAGATGCGCGGCCATATTCCCGACCCCGAATTGAAGGGGCCGATCCTCGCCGCGTTGCAGCGGCAGGTGGGCGACGGCATTCCGGTGACGGCGAACCTGCTCCACCTGCCCAAGCCGCAATGCGGCGCGCTCTCCGGCATCGCCTCGGTCGGCTTGCCGCAGTCGACCGACCAGTTCACCAACGCGCGGCTGGTGGGCGAGACGGCGCATGCGCGCGAGTACAATTACTCCGAAGGTCAGCGCCTGCAGTTCGACCTGACCGCCCCCGACTACGACGCATATGTCTACGTGGACTATTTTAACGCAGATGGCGAAGTGATCCACCTCGTGCCCAACGACACGATCCCGTTGGAGACGCATGCAGCGAAATCGGTCTTTGGCGTGGGCAAGGACCGTGCCGGACGGCCGGGGCTGCGGATCACGATCGGCCCGCCGTTCGGTCAGGAGATTGCGGTCGCCTTCGCTGCCTCCCATCCGCTCTACGACGGCGTGCGGCCGATCGTGGAGCCCGCCGCACCTTATCTGGAGGAATTGCAGGCGATGGTCGCACAGGCGCACGCCACCCACGACGATTTCAAGGGGGAGTGGGTCTACTTCTTCATCACGACGGCACCCGCCACGCAATGACTGAAATGGGGCCTTACTGGCAGTCGCCTCTGGCCCAGGCTCGCAGGTTCTGCTTGAACGAGCCGCCGAAAGGGTGCTCCTTCGCGACCGCGCGCGTGCCGCTTTCCTTGAGATAGGTCTGCGCCTGCGTGCAGAGCGCATCGCGCGTCCACTGGTGGCAGTTGGAGCAGGTCTTGTCCTTCCACACCGACTCCGGCAGCCCCTCGATCGGTGGAAAGAGCGGGCTCCGTTCGGTCACTTGCATGATCGTGCGTCCGACGATTTCCGGCACGCCGCGTTGCAACGGCTGGTCGAACAGGACCACGAATTGGTCGATGTCTTCGGGCGGCGTCTCCGGCTGCGCAAGCGCTGCTGGCTCCTCCGGCGGCGGACCGTCGGGGTCGGTGCTCGCCTTGGCGCGCAGGCTCGCAATCTCGATCTTCACGAGTTCCGAAAAGATGCCGTTCGGGAAGGCGTCCAGATATGCCTCATATTCCTCGAGCGTGCCGGACGCACGCGCAGCTTCCATCATCGCGGTCTCGCGATCGGCGGGCTCCCGCGTCCCCAACTCCACCTGCGGCGCGGAATCGGGTGTGGGCGCAGGTGCGGCGGCGGTCTGATCGCCCGGGTCGGACGGACGGCCAAGCTCCTGCTGCAGCACTTCGTTCAGCAGCGTGCGCGCCTCTTTCTGGAACAGCCCGTCGGGATAGTTCCGCAGGAACAGCATGATCTGAACGGGATCGTCGGACTGGCGCACCGATTGCCAGAGCTGCTGTTCGGCCACCTGTTGCGGTGTCAGCTTCACACCTTCGCGAAAGACGAAATTGCGCGTCAGCGAGGAGGTGTCCCACGGCGTCTGCGCCCCGTTCGTCTTCTCGATCACCTTCACGCGGACCTGCTTGAAGGCCTGCTCGATCGGCAGGTCCTCGGTCTGGATCGTCTCGGCCAGAGCTTGGGTGAAGGGGCTGTTGTCCTGCGTTCCGTCGAGCGCCACGGCACCGGGCGCTGTCGCATAGGCGAGGAAAGTGCCCGTGGGCGCCTTCATCTCCGCCAGGCCGTTGTCGTCCATGTCGGCGATATCCTCGAACGGGTTGTTGCGGCAGGCATCCAGGATCACGATGTTGGTCCGGTTGCGTGCCGAAGCCATCTGGCGCAACACCGACGACGCCTCCAGCCCCACTAGATCCAGATCGGCGGAAACGGTCAGGTTCGCGTCGACCGGCAGGAGGTAGTTCGACCCGAACGACTGCACGCCGTGCCCCGCGTAGTAGAAAAGCCCGACGGTATCCGGCCCACCGGCCCGCAGCGCACGACCGAATTCCGCGACCGCGGTCTTCAACTGGTCCTGGCTTGCGTTCCGCACCAGCGTCACGTCGAACCCCAGCGTGCCCAGCGACTGCGCCATCAACTCCAAGTCGCTGACCGCATTGTCGAGCGACGTGACCGCCTGATAATCGCCATTCCCGATCACGAGCGCGATGCGTTCTTGTGCCAGCGCCGCCTGTGCCAGCGCCAAGAGAGATACCAGTGCCACCGCCAGTCCGCGCATGCAAATTCCTTTCCGATCTCCGCCGTCCAACCCCTAGCAACAAATGGTGCCGTGACGATTAACGCCGACGATACGTCTATAATCCGACGCACTAGCTACACGGGGCACGATAACATTGTCATTGCTTTTGAGCACCCATGCAGCGATATTTTCCATAATTTCGCTTCAGGAGGGATTTTCATGACCAGACCATGGCAATGGGCCGCCGGCGTCGTCCTGGCACTGACGGTCGGTTCGGCCACCCAGGCACAGACATCTCCGTTCGGTGCCGGATGGGAACTCCAGGCCGAAGCGTCCTCCCTCCAGTTCCAGTCGATCAAGAATCAATCCAAGATCGAGACGTCGTCCTTCGCCACGATGTCCGGCGCGATCGGGCCGGATGGAGAGGCCAACCTCAAGATCCTGCTCGATTCCGTCGACACCAAGGTGGATCTGCGCAATGTCCGGATGCGGTTTCTCTTCTTCGAGACGTTCCAGTATCCCGAAGCGAACGTGACGGCGCAGATCGACCCGTCGCAGCTGGCCGACTTGCCGGAGGTGCGACGCAAGTCGATTCCCCTGCCCTTCACGCTGGATCTGCACGGGGTGACGCAGCCGCTGGAGGCGCAGATTGCGCTGACGCTGATCGGCGAGGATCTGGTGGCCGTGTCGACCGCGGAACCCGTCGCAATCGCGGTGGCCGATTTCAACCTGACCGAGGGGCTGACGAAGTTGCAGGAAGCCGCGAACGTCTCCATCGTGCCCTCCACGACGGTGAGCTTCGACCTGATATTCCGCAAGCTGCCGGAAGGCTCCCAGCCCGCCCAGCAGGTCGCGGCGCGCGCGCCTGAGGCGGTCGACAATCCGTCTTCCGCCGCACTCGAAGCCGAGGGCGACTTCTCGCTCGAGGCGTGCGTCGGCCGGTTCGAGATCCTGTCGCGCACGGATGTCTACTTCAATCCCGGCTCCGCGCGGCTCCAGCAGACCTCCTATCCCTTGCTGGATTCCGTGGCGGAGATCGTGAACCGCTGCCCGGATCTCAACATCCGGATCGCCGGGCATACCGACAGCATCGGCGCGCGCAATTACAACCAAAGCCTGTCCGAGCAGCGCGCCACTTCCGTGGTCGACTACCTGACGGGCAAGGGTGTGGGCCAGGGCCGGGTCACGGCCGTCGGCTTCGGCGAGGACCAGCCCATCGCCGACAACAACACCGACCGCGGGCGGTTGCGGAACAGACGCATCGAATTCTCCGTCGCGGACGGCTGATCCGACCGGACAGGTTCAAGGAAAGGGAGAAACGACCCATGCCAATGGAACAGGACGAACTCGACGAACTCGAGAAGCTCTTGAAGAAGGCGCGGCAGAATGCCTTGCCGTTCGGGGTCTGCATGGGCAAGACCCCGGAAAACACGGTGCTTTACCTGCATCTGAAGAAGCCCGCCGAAGTGCTGATGCGCAATGCCAAGAAGGCGGGCGAAAGCTCCAAGACGAGCTTTGGCACGTGCAGCGTGAAGGGCAAGATCGTCTCCCTGACCTGCGAGGGCGACATCCTGCCGGGCATGGCGCGGAACATGAAGAGGTTCCTGCTCAAGAACGACATAAAGATGAAGGTCGAGATACTGGATCCGGCGGGAAACCTGCTTGAGTCGGATGGCGACGAGGATGAGGACGGGGAAGACCCGACCGATGCCACCGGCGATGACGTGGATCCCGCAGCAGAAGCCTGGGGCAAGGTCAGCGCGGCCATGTCCCCGGCCGTACAGAAGTTCGTCGACAGCGGCAACGACAAGGGTCCGGCCGTGCAAAAGGCCTGGGACGGGGCGCAGAAGGCAGCCGAAGGGGGCGACTACACGTCCGCCATGGGTGTCGCGACCAAGCTCAAGCCGCTGCTGGTCGCCGCTGCGGACGGCGCGGGCAAGGCAAGCCCCGAGGAGGCCGCACCCGACGACCCGAGCGCGGAAGCCTGGGGCAAGATCGCGGGTCCGCTGGAGCAGCTCTACCTCAAGGCCATGGGCAACAACCCCCCGAACCGTACGCAGCTCGAGGGCGCCTACATGTTGGCCGTCGAAAAGGCGGAGGAGGCGGGCGACTACAAATCCGCGCTGAACATCGCCAAGAAGCTGAAGCCCGCGCTGGAAGAGGCGGCGAAGGGACCGTCGGGTACGGAGGTGCCGAAGGACGTGGTCGCCTTCCAGAAATCGCGCGTCTTGTGGGTCGATACCCGAACCAAGATGAAGGTGGAGATGAAGAAGCTGGAGGCGGCGATCGCCGCGGTCTGCAAGGACGACCCCGAACTGGCGCCGGTGGCCTCCGAGGTGAGCGAACTCACGAAGCGGCTGGACGTGTTCGACAACCAACTCGAGGACGTTCTCGACCGGATCACGAACACACCCGAAGGTGAGGAGCGCACGCAACTCAAGAAGGAGGCCGTCGCGGCGATCAAGACCTATCAGAACGCGTTGTCGGACCCGTTCTTTGCGGACGTGGACAACGACAACGGCTTCGTCAACGTGCAGGTGGCGTCCTCCGCGACCAAGTCGCTCGAGAGTATCGCGAAGGTGCTTGCCGTCGCCTGAGTTCTCCCCCGCGGCTGGCCAGGGTTGACTCAATGATCCGCCGAGGGGTCCTGAACTTGAGAATTCGAAGAGCTCCTCAAGGAATCCGCCGCGCTCTTCCTCGCGGTATCCGGCCGAATGGCGCGGAGCGGACAGTTTCGTCCTATCGTTGCAAATGACGGCAACTGCGCCTGCAGGCTGGCCGGGTGGCACGGCTCGCGCCGCAGACTAGATCCGATCCATGCGCCTGTTCCTGCTCATATTGCTGCTTGCGCCATGGCCTGGCTTCGCCTGGGTCTTCACGTCGGACCCGATCTGCACGTTGACCCATGGAAATGAACAGGCTGAGGTTTGGATCACCCACGATCCGACCGTGACCGAGTATCGGCTCGACTTGATCTTGACGGGCACGGAGTGGACGCAATCGCCTCGGTTCGGGATCGCCTTTGCCGGTCCGAGCGGGCTGACGATCGGCACGGATCGCCATTGGATCTCCGGCCGGACACTCAGCGTGACCGACCGGGGCTTCGGCAATGTGCTCAACGGACTCGAATTCAATCGCAGCGCGCGGGCCTTTACCGACATTCAAAGCGTCGACTTCGACTTGGAGGGGGCAGCAGATCCGGTCCGCCAGTTTCGCCGATGCGCAGAAGCCGCGCCGCCAACGTCCTGACGCGGTCGGTCGTCGCTACCAGCCTTCGGTGCCCGGGGCGCCCTTGATCTTGCCCGTGAGGTTCGCCGTGACCCAACCGCCGTAGAAATTTCCGCGCTGCGGGACCACCTGTTCGCCGCCGACACAGCAGGCGTCCATCGCATGCGCGTAGATGGCCATATGGTCCCGCAGGCGCGCGAAGGCCAGGCTCGGATCGGGATAATCCCATGCGCACCGTTCCGCCACGGCACCGCCGGCGGACAGTGTCCAGTATCGCGCGCGCCCTTTCCATTCGCAGAAGGACCTGCCTGGCGCCTCGCGCCGCTCGGCAGTGACGTCGTCGAAAGGGATGTAGTAGGTCGGCGCGTGATGTGTTTCGAGAATGCGCAGGGCACGACGAGTCGACACGATGACCTGACCGCCGAAGCGAACCACGACCTCTTGCGGCACCGCTTCGAGCGCCGGCGGCCGCGGATAGCTCTGGACGTTTTCCTCGGGCAGCGCGTCGGTCATGACCAGTCACTCCAGCTTGTGCTCGCCGTGCTTCAGAAGCACCGGCACGATGAGGTCTTCCTCGTCTACCAGATGGCGATGGAGGAGGCCCGACAACCGGTCGAGCTGCACAAGAAACGGACCGGCCTCACCATCCGAGAGGGCCGCGTTGGCAGCCGCGGTGAAACCTGCAAGCTCCTCGTCGAGCGCGTGGTGATCGGAATCGAGCAGGTCGAAGCCGCGTTGAAGTCCCGGTTCGATCCGGCTGAGGCGCGGGAAATAGTGAAAATCCTCGATCTGGTGGTGCCCCTGCAACTCACCAACGAGCAAGCCGCCGAACCGGTGCAGCCTCTGCCGGTAGCTGGTCGGATCCAGCTGCGTGTCGAGGCGTGCCTGCGTGTCGGTCCGAAGCGCGTCGATCAGGCGCCGGAACATCAGGTGGCGATCGAGCCAGAACCGGATGAGCATTCCGAAATTGTCATGCTCCTCCCAACGCGCACGCGGGTAGGCCTCCAGAAGCACTCTGAGCGCGTCGGGCAATGCCGTGCGGTCGGTCAGCGATAGGTTTCCCATGCACGGGCAATTGGCCCGCTGCGCGTCAGTGTCAACATCGATCGCGATTTGCCTGACGCGCTTCGATCACGGCCACGGTCGCCGGGTCTGGATCACCGTGGTGATCGGCGCGAAGCCGTCGCGCTCGTAGGGCTCAAGCATCCCGAGATCCCTCTCGGCCCGCGCAAACACCTCCTCCCCCACCTGGCGAAGCGACGGCAGGGCCGAAGTCATGACCGCCTTCAGCCGATACCCCTCCACCCGAACCGATCCGGCCTCCGGATCGGCATTCTCGCGCACAACCCGCATAAGTGTGCGTTCCGCGCGGATCAGAGCCACGTGCGCTTCCCAGTAGCCGGGGTTTTTCGCGATCTTGCCCGCGCCACGCTGCAACGCGCGGCTGACGCAGTCTGGAAGATAGGGCACCGCAACGGTGCGGCAGGCTTCGAACATGTTCTCCAGGGCAGATACGACCTTGCGGGTCTGGGCAGGATTGATGCCACCTTGCTCCGGCCCCTGGGCGTGAACTTCTGCAGCAACGACCGAGCCAAGCAAGACACACAGAACCAACACCCTCATCTCAGAACGTGAACCGCGCAGCCCACGTGGCGGACCACATGCGCCGCCGTCGAGCCCCAGAAGATATCGCCCATTCCAGGGCGGTGCGATGCCATGACGATCAGATCCACGCCATTATGCGCCGCCCAATCCGATATTGCCCGTCCCGCAGAGCCGTCGACCACGACGGATATACCGCCCGGCAGGTCGCTCACGGCGGCATCCATTTCTTCTTTGATCCCGTCCCGGGTCGCCTTCGTCAGGTCCGCGGGAACGTAGTTCATCACATAGGCAGGCGGAGATTCGAACGCGTGCAGCAGGGTGATCCGGGCACCTTTGGAGGCCAGAGCACGCGCAACCCGGAGCGGTGCATCGAAGTGTGCGTTTTCCTCGATCGCGACGGGTACAAGAATATCGGAATACATGGCTTTGCTCCTTTCTATCTCCGCAGAAGCTTGAACCAGTCATCTGGGCGGCGCATTGATCCATATCAGACTGCGGTCGCACCGGAGAGGCTGGCCTCAGCCGTGCTTTCCGATGTCCCATCCGGTCGCTTCGGTCAGTCGCTCCCGGCCCCGATCATGCGGCAATTCCTCCAGCGCGGTGCCCATGCTGTCGTTCCACCGGTTCAGATAACCGAAGAGTGCGACGACGGCAGTGATCTCCACGATATCCTCTTCGGACCAGTGCTGGCGCAGGCGGGTCGCGACATCCGCCGTGACCATGTTCGGAACGGACGCGGCGGCATGCGCAAAGGCGAGCGCCGCCTTCTCGGCTTCGGTGTAGTGCGGGCTCTCCTCGAAATCATAGACGCCGTTCAGACGATCTTCGGAAGCGCCGAAACGTTCCGAGGCCAGGATCATGTGCGCCTGGCAATAGAGGCAGCCGGACGCGAAGCTGGAGACGTAGCCGAGAAGCCTTTTGAATTCGAGCGTGACCGTGCCGTACTCCGTCATCACCGCCTTGTTGAGTTCGGTAAAGGCGCGCGCTATTTCCGGCCGGCGCACCATGGTGCGAATCGAATTTGGAATCCCACCCAATGTGCCGCGAAAGAAGTCGAACTCCTCGACGAGGTCGGAATCCATCTCGGATTCCTCGAGCGCGTCGATCAATGGCATCTGCATACTCCCTTGCAATGGCACCGAGCACGATATGCCGGCGCACGTTCAGTTGCCAATCCTTCCTTTGGTAACCAGCCGTTAATGGTACTTAACCATGATCAATCTGCAATGATCCGTGTCCTGCTCGCTCTGGTCCTGTGGTTCTCTGCCGCTACGTCCTGTGCGGCGGGCGCGTGGATGCGTGGCGAGGGTGAGGGTTTCCTGTCTCTGCGGGTCAATCCGTACGAAGACGCCGAAAGCGACACTCCGAGCTGGGAGCAGAACCTGTACATCGAGTACGGGCTGCGCCCGAAGCTCACGATCGGCGCACAGGTCAACTACACGGCCGGTGAAAAGGGCGACGGCCTGCTATTTGTCCGGTTGCCACTGCGCGACGATGACCGGCCCTCCAAGCTTGCTGTGGAGGTCGGTCTGGGTGCCGAGAGCTTTGATGGCATCTCCTTCGACCCGTTCGTGAAGACAGGCCTTTCCTGGGGCCGCGGGTTTTCAATGGGCGAACGCAACGGCTGGATCAATGTGGATGGCGCGGTGCAAATCGCGACGGAGGACAAACCCGAGCTCTACAAGCTCGATGCGACTGTCGGCCTGACGTTGTCGGACCGTTTCCAGGTCATGGGACAAAGCTTCTTGGAAGGCGACGAAAACGGCGAGAGCCTCAACCTCGTGCCCAGCATCATCTACAGACCGAAACGGGGGAATATGCGCATCGTTGTCGGGTTGGAGCACAAGACGGGCCGCTATGAGCGTACCGGATTGAGGTTCGGCCTCTGGAGGGAGTTTTGACGCCGCGCAACTGAGTTGCGCGGCGCCATTGGTGTGCCCGGCAGTGTTCGCCTGGCTGGCTCGGCTCCCAACCAGGCCATGCCTTGGAGCGGCAGCCGGCGGGATCAGTCCTTCGGAGCGATCGCCTTGAGGCCCTTGAGGATGTCGATGGCATAGGCCAGCTGGTAATCCTCGTCACGCAGTTGCGCGGATTCCTCGGCGCGCTTGCGCTCCTCCTCGATCTGGCGGATTTCATCTTCGCTCAACGAGTCGTTGTCGAGTCTTCCCCGGAGATCGGCTTCGGAGCGTTGGAACCGGTTTGTCGGCTCTTCTTCCTCCTCCTCGTTGGCCGGTTCGCGAGGCGGCTGCTGAACGATGATGTCGGGGCTGACGCCCAGCGCCTGGATCGACCGTCCGGAAGGGGTGTAGTACCGCGCGGTGGTCAGGCGCATCGCACCTTCCTGGCGCAGCCGCATCACGGTCTGCACCGACCCCTTGCCGAAGCTCTTGGTGCCCACGACGATCGCGCGGCGGTGATCCTGCAATGCACCGGCCACGATTTCCGAGGCCGATGCGGACCCGCCGTTGATCAGCACCACGATCGGAAGCCCTTGGGCCAGATCGCCCGGCGTGGCGTTGTAGCGTTCGCCATCGGTGATCTGGCGTCCCCGGGTCGACACGATCTCGCCTTCATCCAGGAACGCATCGGAGACGCGGATCGCCTGGGTCAGCAGACCTCCGGGGTTGTTGCGCAAGTCGATGACGAAACCGTCCACGTTCTCGATTCCGCCGACGGCTTCGACCTCCTGCTCCAGTCCTTCCTTGAGGTTCGGGTAGGTCTGGTCGTTGAAGGTCGTGACCCGCAGCACCACAGTGTTGCCCTGCGTGCGGGTCCGCACGGCGGTCAGCTTGATCGTGTCGCGGATGATGGAAACGTCGAAGGGTTCCGCCTCGCCTTCGCGCACGACCGTGATCACGATTTCGGAACCGACGGGACCGCGCATCAGGTCCACCGCATCGTCGAGCGTGAGGCCCAGAACGCTTTCGCCGTCCACATGCGTGATGAAGTCTCCGGCTTCCATCCCAGCCTCGTCCGCGGGCGTGCCGTCGATGGGGGAGACGACCTTGACGAAGCCCTCTTCCTGCGTGACCTCGATGCCGAGACCGCCGAACTCGCCGCGTGTCTGCACCTGCATCTGCGCGGCATCGTCGGGCGAGAGGTAGCTGGAATGGGGATCGAGCGAGCTGAGCATCCCGTCGATCGCCGCCTCGATCAGTTCGCTGGGCTCCACCTCCTCGACATACTGCGCGCGGATGCGTTCGAAGATGTCGCCGAAAAGATCGAGCTGCTCGTAGACGCTGGAGTTGCTTTCAGCCTGTTGAGCCAGAAGCGGGCCGGCAACCTGCGTGGCAGCGATGACGCCCGCCAGGGTGCCGCCCGCAGCGGCCATGATGAATTTCTTCATGCCATATCCTGTTTGTCCTGCCCCGGCGCGACCCACGTTGCGGGCTCGTCCGGGCGATTGTTGTGTCTTAGCCTGAAATAGTGCGGCTCGGAAAGGTCTGGTCCAGCCTGCTCACCACCTGTTGACGGCAAACGCTCTGCCTGCGCCGATTTACCGCCAAAAAGATCATCTGCGCAGCGTCGCCAGTGCCTCGCGCCGCCAACCGTCATCGCATCAGGCTCTCCCCTGTCATTTCCGGGGGCTGATCGAGTTGCATGAGCTGCAGAAGTGTCGGCGCAAGATCCGCCAGGCGTCCATCCCGCAGCTCCGCGTCCTCGGGCCCGCCCACGAGGATCACCGGGACCGGGTTCAGGGTGTGGGACGTGTGCGGCTCTCCGGTGTCGGGATCGATCATGACATCGCAATTGCCGTGGTCGGCGGTGACGAGCATGGACCCGCCTGCCTTCTCCAGCGCCTGCAGAACGCGGCCAAGGCTCTGATCCACGGCCTCGCAGGCTTTCATCGCGGCGTCCAGATCGCCGGTGTGCCCCACCATGTCCGGATTGGCATAGTTCGTCACGATCAGATCGTAGCCGGCCTCCATCGCCCGCACGAAATGGTCCGTCACCTCCACTGCCGACATCTCCGGTTGCAGGTCATAGGTCGCGACCTTGGGCGACGCGGGCATGTGGCGGTCCTCCCCGGGATTGGGGGTCTCTTCGCCGCCATTCAGAAAGAAGGTCACGTGCGGGTATTTCTCCGTCTCGGCCAGCCGAAATTGCGTCTTGCCGTGTTTCGACACCCATTCGCCCAATGTGTTCGCGATCTCGGGCTTCGGGAAGGCCGTCTCGAACCATTGATCATGTGCATCCGAGTATTCCGCCATCCCCAGCAGCGCAGACCAGTCCGGCCGGTCACCGGTCTCGAAGGCGTCGAAGTCCGGATCGGCCATGGCGGCGAGGATCTGGCGCACCCGGTCGGCCCGGAAATTGAGGCAGAAGAGCCCGTCGCCGTCGCGCATGCCCTCGTACCCCTCCATCACCGTCGCCGGGATGAACTCGTCGGTCTGTCCGTGGGCGTAGGCATCCGCGATCGCCGCCGCGGCGTCCGGCGCCTGCGGCCCGTCGCCATGCATCATCGCGTTGTAGGCCGTCGCAACGCGGTCCCACCGCTTGTCCCGATCCATGGCGAAGTACCGCCCGGTCAGCGTCGCGACCTCTGCCATGTCGGGCAGCGCCGCGCGCAGCTTGGCCAGGTAGCGGTCGGCCGATTTCTGCGCCACGTCGCGGCCATCCGTCATCAGGTGCAGCACCACCGGGACACCGCGATCCGTCAGCAGGTTCACGGCCGCGATCATGTGATCGAGGGACCCGTGCACCCCGCCATCCGACAAAAGCCCCATCAGGTGCGCGCGCCCGCCGGTTTCCCGCACGCGATCTGCGAAGCGCAGGATCGCGGCATTCTCGAAGAACGAGCCATCCTCGATCGCGAGGTCGATCTGCCCAAGATCCATCGCCACCACGCGGCCCGCGCCGATATTGGTGTGGCCGACCTCGGAATTGCCCATCTGTCCCGACGGCAACCCGGCATCCGGGCCGTGCGTGGTCAAGGTGGCGTGTGGGCAGGTCGCCATCAGGTGGTCCATCACCGGCGTGTCGGCCAGCAGCGGCGCGTTGCCCTCGCGCCGATCGCTCAGGCCCCAGCCATCCAGAATGCACAATACGACCGGCCCGCTCATTCGTCAGTCCCTGCTTTGCCCCGACCCGTTCGGCGCAGTACTAACGCTGCACGCGACGGCACCCAAGCGATTTCCGGTGTCTGCCCTACTCCGCCGCAAGCGGAACGCGGTCCTGCCCCATGCTCGAGATCTGCGCGATGACCTGGCGAAGCCGCCCGCGCACGCTCTCGAACTGCGAATTGGGGCGGATCTTCTGCTCGTTCATGTAGATCGACCGGTCGATCTCCACCTGAACCGCATGCTGCCGTCGCGAGGGCCGGCCGTAGGCCTGAGTGATGTAGGCGCCTGCAAACGGCGCATTGCGCGTGACGACAAAGCCCGCATCGGCAAAGGCGGCCTCGATCCAATCCATGACCTCGCCATCCGCCGCCGCACCAAAGCGGTCGCCGAGCACGATGTCGGGGCGGCGCGTTCCGCCGCGGGAAATGCCGTTCATCGCCTCATGCGGCATCGAGTGGCAGTCGATCAGCACCGCCTGCCCAAAGGTCCGGTGCGCCTCGTCGAGCAGCGTCTGCAGCATGGAGTGATAGGGTTGCCAGTATTCGTCGATGCGCCGACGCGCCTCCGACTGGCTGATCTTGCCACGGTAGATGGCGCGGCCGTTGGCGACGACGCGGGGAATGACGCCCAGTCCGGAGGCGACCCGCGGGTTGTGACCCTGGGCGTGCAGCCCCTCGATGAGCGCGGGATCCAGCTCCACCGAAGATCGGTTCAGATCCACGAACGCCCGCGGCACGCCCGCCTTCATGAAGACGGCGCCAAAATCCGGGGCCGTATCGAAAAGCTCATCGACAAAGGCATCCTCGGACGACCGAATGGAGTGCGGGTTCAGAACGCTCATCCGCAGGAACGACCACGGGTAGTCCCGCCCGCTGTGAGGCGAGGCGAAGACGACGCAGGATGTGCGCCGTGCGGGATGCATAACTTGAAATGCCGACTTGGACATGAGCGACCCTCTTGTGCATCGAACATAGACCGATTTCACCGTGCTCCAAAAGCCCTTGATAAGCACGACGACTCCTTTTATAGCGCTCCGAACCGGCGCGGGCTCCCGCGCCCCATTTCGTTTGGGGCGGATCACGGGACACGTTTCGGTTCGGGCGGTTAGCTCAGCGGTAGAGCACTACGTTGACATCGTAGGGGTCACTGGTTCGATCCCAGTACCGCCCACCATGACGATTTCGCCGCCAGGGTCCGCTTGGATCATGGCACCCGACAGCAACCCCGTGGCCCCGTCAACTCTTGGCGCCACAGACAGCAGAGGAGAAGGACATGAAGGTTCGCAACTCGCTCCGCTCGCTCAAGAACCGCCACCGCGATTGCCGCGTTGTGCGTCGCAAGGGCCGCGTGTACGTGATCAACAAGACCCAGCGCAAGTTCAAGGCCCGCCAGGGCTGAACCTGCGAGAACTGGAATTCCTATAGGCCGCCCTGCGAACGGGCGGCCTTTCTGCGTTGTGGCAAGCGTCTGACCGACGTGCGATTCGGTGAATGTCGCGCGGGTCAGGCTCGGCGTCCAGCCGCCGATCTATCGGCGGCGGACCTGCCGGCAGATCAGGATGACCGGCAAGAGCCCGATCGCGACGATCACGAGGCTCGGCACCGCGGCGCCCTCCAGCCGTTCGTCGATGGCCAGCCTGTAGGCCTGCACCGCCAGCGTGTCGAAGTTGAAGGGCCGCATGATCAGCGTCGCCGGCAGTTCCTTCATCACGTCGACGAAGACGATCAGAAGTGCTGTCAGCAGACTGGGCGTCAGGATCGGCAGATGGATCCGCCGCAGCGTCCCGAATGGCCCCTGGCCCAGCGATCGCGCCGCCGCGTCCATGTTGCCGTGCACCATGGCCTGCCCGCCCTCGTACGCGTTGAGCGCGGCAGCCAGGAACCGCACCATGTAGGCGGCCACCAGCAGCCAGATCGACCCGGTCACCAGAAGCCCCGTCGACAGGTCGAACCGCGCCCGCATAAAGGCATCGAGCGCATTGTCGAATGCCGCGAATGGCACCAGAAGCCCGACGGCGATGACACCCCCCGGAACCGCATAGCCCAGCCGCGTGATGTAGGCGATGACGTTGGTCATCCGGCCCGGGCGCAACCGCTGGAGGAATCCGACGCAGATCGCGCCCGCCACGGTGAGACCGGCCGCAATGGCGGCCAGTGTCAGGGAATTGCTCACAAACCCGCGGTAGCGCCGCGACAGCAGATCCTGGCCACCATCGAGCCCCATCTGGAGCAGGAGAATTGCCGGCAGCAGCGCCCCGAAGATGACCGGCAGGGCGCAGAGGAGCGCCGCCAGCCACTTTCGGCAGCCGCGCAGGTCGATCGGCTCCATCGGATGCGCCGGCCGCGCACCCTCGTGATATTTCGCCCGGCCGCGCTGGACCCGCTCCAGCATCGCCAGGACCAGCGCAAAGACCAATAGACAGGATGCCAGTTGCGCCGCCGCGGCGCGGTCGGCCATCGAGAACCAGCTCGTGTAGATCCCTGTCGCCAGCGTCTGGACCCCGAAATACGCGACTGTCCCGAAATCCGCGATCGTCTCCATCACGGCGAGCAGCACGCCTCCCGCGATCGCAGGACGAGCGAGCGGCAGCGACACGCGCCAGAACGCACCCCACGAGGTCCGGCCCAGCGTCCGCGCGGCCAGGAACGCCGCCCCCGACTGCTGCAGGAAGGCTGCGCGTGCCAGCAGGTAGACATAAGGGTAGAGCACCAGGATCAGCATCACTGCGGCGCCGCCCAGACTGCGGATCTCCGGAAACCAGTAGTCGCGCGGTCCCCACCCCGTGACCTCGCGCAGCGTGGCCTGCACGACGCCCGGATGATCCAGGACATGGGTGTAGGCGAACGCCAGGACATAGGCCGGAAAGGCCAGCGGCAGGATCAGCAGCATTTCGAAAAGCCTGACCAGTGGGAATCGCGTCATGGTCACCAGCCATGCCGCGCCGACACCCACGGCGAAGGTCCCCGTGGCCACCAGCACGACCAGCAGCATCGTTGCTCCGACGTACCGGCCGAGCACGGTCTGCGCCAGGTGGGCGACCGTGTCCGTCCCGCCGCTCAAGGCGGCGATGGCCACGGCGACCATCGGCAAAAGACAGACGAGCGCGCAGAAGCCCGCCACGGCCCAGAGCGGCCACGGCGCGACCCGCATGCGCCGCCCCCGCGGCCTGTCCTTCGTCAGATCAACCATGCGCCGATATCTCTAGCAATTCCGTCGGACATTCCAGAGCCCCCGCGCGAACTGCAGAGCCCCCGGGCCTGCGGTCCGGCCCTGCCCTTCGCAACAAGCGCCGCTGTCGTTGCGCTGCCTCTGCAAAAGCTGCAATTTGGCCGCGCGCTCCATGACGCTTGAGGGAGAGATACTCTCCGCGGACATCCAGGTGATCCTAGATGTCTGTGCGACGATGGGACTGGGCCTGTTCATCGACCCTGAACTGGACGCTCTGAGCTTTCGGTTCGACGATCGCCGACCAGCAACGCCGACGGGTCAGTCGTAGCTGCGCTGATCCTCGATCACCAGCCCGTCATTGGGCAGGCTTCCGGGCGCCACGATCTCGACATCTCCCTTCAGCTTCAAGAGATCCTGGACCGACGCGGCATAAGCGCCGGCGTCGCCGCCCGACGCCTCCAGCCGCACGGTCATCACGTCGCGCTCGTCCTTGCGCGTGGCCACGACCCGGGCCTTCATAACTTCGTCGTGACGCGCCACCAGGGCAGCGACCTGTTCGGGCCGCACGAACATCCCCTTGATCTTGGTCGTCTGATCCGCACGCCCCATCCAGCCCTTGATGCGTGTGTTCGTCCGGCCGCAGGGACTCTGCCCCGGCATGACGGCGGACAGATCTCCCGTGGCAAACCGGATCAGCGGATAGTCCGGGTTGAGCGACGTCACCACGACCTCGCCCACCTCGCCCGTCGCCACGGGGTCGCCGGTGCCGGGCGTCACGATCTCCACGATCACGCCTTCGTCGACGATCATACCCTCCATCGCGTCGCTTTCGTAGGCGATGTTGCCGAGATCCGCAGTGGCGTAGCATTGGCGACAGGTGATTCCGCGGTCCGCGTACTCCTGGCGCAGCGAGGGGAAGAGCGCGCCGCCGCCCACCGCGGCCTTGGTGATCCGCAGCGTCTCACCCATCTCCGCGGCCTTGTCGAGGATCACCTTCAGGAAGTCCGGGGTGCCGGCATAGGCAGTCACCCCGATGTCGACCGCCGCCCTTACCTGAAGTTCGGTCTGCCCCGTACCCGCCGGCACGACCGCCGCACCCACGGCGCGCGCACCGTTTTCGAAGATCATGCCGGCGGGCGTCAGATGATAGCCGAAGCAATTCTGGACGATGTCATCCTCGCCGATCTCGAGCGCATGCAGGAAGCGGCCCATGCGCCACCAGTCATGGCTCACGCCGCCGGGCTCATAGATCGGTCCCGGGCTCTGGAACACATGCGCCACCTTGCCCACCGTGATCCCTCCGAACGGGGGATCTTTCTTCTGCCACTCGACCAGGTCCGATTTCCGCAGCACCGGAAGTCGGGGCAGATCCGCAAGCGTCTCGACCCCTGCCGCCGCAGCTTTCCATGCGTCGGGCGCAGCGGTGATTTCGGCCAGTCGTTCCTTCAGCGTGGCGGATTGTTCCGCTTCGCGCTGCGCGGGGCTGCGCGTTTCCAGATCGTCGAAATAAGGTTGTTTCAGCATCTCATCTCACCCGTTTGATCCGTTGTCACCCGCAGACAGCAGCCCCGCCCGAAATCATCGTGCGGACATCCGGCCTGGCAGCATCTCCCGAACCGACTAGTTCGCCGGAACGCTCAGCGGTTTCGTCTTGTCGACGACATGCGTCGTGATCGCCACCATCGGAGCGTCTCCGACGTTCGTCAGCCCGCCATGCACCTGTCCCATCGGGAAATGCAGCGTCTGCCCCGCCTCGAACGCGATCTCCTGCCCGTTGGGCGCGGTGGCGCGCGCCGCCCCCAGCACCACGGTGTGTTCGTCACCGGGATGGGTGTGCAGCGGGATCGTGGCCCCCACAGGTACGTTCAGCCGGCTGACCACGACCACCATCGTCTCCGAGCCCGGGACGGGCACGGTCCGGATCTCCTCGCTCGTGATGTCCTGCGCGGCCGCGCCGAACGCGACGCAAGTCGCCAGGACCGACAATACGACGTGTTTCATCTCGCATGCTCCGTCTTCAACTCAGCCAACGCTTCCTGCGCCGATAGGACCGCACGTCGCGGAAGCTCTTTCGTCCCTCTTCCGACATACCCAGGTAGAATTCCTTGACGTCCGGATTCTCGCGCAGTTCCGCCGCCGGACCGTCCATCACCACGCGACCCGATTCCAGGATGTAGCCCTTGTGTGCGAACCGCAGCGCCACGTTGGTGTTCTGCTCCGCCAGGAGGAACGTGACGCCCTCGTTCTCGTTCACCGATTTCACGATCTCGAAGATCTGCTCCACCAGTTGCGGCGCCAGACCCATCGACGGTTCGTCCAGAAGGATCGTCTCGGGGCGTGACATCAGCGCGCGGCCGATTGCCGTCATCTGCTGTTCGCCGCCCGAGGTGTACCCGGCCTGCGACCTGCGACGCTCCTTCAGACGCGGGAAATAGGCGTAGACCATCTCCAGATCCTCCGCGATCCGGGCAGCACCGTCCTTGCGGGTATAGGCACCGGTCAGCAGGTTCTCCTCCACCGTCAGGTGTTCGAAGCAGTGACGCCCCTCCATCACCTGCACGACGCCGATCTTCACCGTCTCGGACGGATCGGCGTGGTGGATCGGCTTGCCGTGATACTTGATCGACCCCTTGGTGACCTCACCCCGCTCGCTTCGCAACAGCCTGGAGACCGCCTTGAGCGTGGTGGTCTTGCCCGCGCCATTGCCACCCAGCAACGCCGTGATGCCGCCCTTGGGCACGGTCAGCGACACGCCCTTCAGCACGAGGATCACGTGATTGTAGATCACCTCGATATTGTTGATCTCGAGCAGCGTCTCGGCATCGGCCCCGGCAGGTTTCGTCTCGGTCGTGTCCAGCATCTTCATCTCTTCTCGAAATGCCATTGTGCCCGGCGGCGAGTTGTCCCGCCGCCGGCCTTTTCTGCATCAGTTGCAGCGCGGTTCGATCCCGTTCTCGTCCGCATAGGCGGCCGAGTCCTCTTCGATCAGCGGCTGGATGACCTCCGTATCGGTCGGTTTGAAATCGGAGATAAGCGTCCATTCCTTGGCCGCGGCGTCCCACTGCGTCACACCCACAAGCGCGTTGCCGCCGTGGTTTTCGCAGGTCACCGTGAACTCCGGACCAAAGCCGGGCATGCCGAGTTCCGTCATCTTCTCCTCGGTGATCTCCAGCGCCTCCATCCCGTCGCGCATCATGCCCGGGGTGATGTCGGTCGTGCCGTGGATTTCCTGCGCCTTCTTCGCGGCCTCGGCGGCCAGCATCGCGGCGTAGAGGCCGCGGTTATAAAGCACCGTACCGGACTGGTCGCCAGCGCCCGCAGCCTTGCCCGCGTCATACGACATGCTCCTTGAGCGTCGTCGTAGATCGGGTAGTCCGCGCCCACGCCATGGAATGTCAGCGCCTTGTAGCCGTTGGCCGCCTCACCGGCGGGCATCACGTCGTGCTCCGCGCCGGACCACCAGATGCCGATGAAATTCTCCATCGGGAAGCGGATGTTCGCAGCCTCCTGGATGGCGACCTGGTTCATCACGCCCCAGCCCCACATGATCACGTAGTCGGGCTGCTCGCGGCGGATCTGCAGCCACTGCGATTTCTGCTCCTGGCCCGGGTGATCGACTGGCAGCAGGCGTCAGTTCGAAGCCGTGCTTCTCGGCCAGCTCCTCCAGCGTGCGGATCGGCTCCTTGCCGTAGGCGGAGTTGTGGTAGACCAGCGCGATCTTCTTGCCGTCGAGATGTCGCCGCCGTTGGTTTCGAGCAGATAGTTGATCGCGCCCGACGCGCCGTCCCAGTAGTTCGCAGGGTAGTTGAAGACGTGGCTGAACACCGTGCCGTCCTTGGCCGAGGTCCGGCCGTAGCCCATCGAGTGGATCGGGATGTCGTCCGCAGTGGCCTTCGGGATCAGCTGGTAGGTGATGCCGGTCGAGAGCGGCTGGTAGACCAGCGCGCCTTCGCCCTTGGTCGCCTCGTAGCACTCCACGCCCTTTTCGGTGTTGTAGCCCGTTTCGCACTCCGGCACGCGTGTCATGACGCCGCCGATGCCGCCATCGCGCTCGTTGAGCAGCGTGAAGTAGTCGGCATAGCCATCCGCGAAGGGGATGCCGCCGGCCGCATAGGGCCCGGTCCGGTAGCTGAGCGACGGGAACACGAGGTCCGCCATCGCCGGCGCCGCGGCCATCAGCGCCGCGATCGTTGCAGTTGCAAGTTTCTTCATCGGGTAATTCCTCCCTTGGTTATTGTCCGATGCCGCCGTGCGAGCCAAGCGCCCACGCGGCGGGTTGAAAAAGTCTCAATGCGGGAACGGCCACAGCCGAAGCTTCTCCTTGGCCACCCGCCACAACTGCGCCAGCCCATGCGGCTCCAGCACCAGGAACATCACGATCAGCCCGCCGACGATCACCAGCTGGAAATGCGCCACGATGTCCGTGGGCCAGCCCAGCAGGTCGACGCCTACCAGCTTCAGCACGACCGGCAGCACCACGAGGAACGCCGCCCCGGCGAAGGAGCCGAAGATCGACCCCAGCCCGCCGATGATGATCATGAAGAGCACGAGGAACGATTTCTGGATCCCGAAGGCCTCGCCGACCTCCACCGCGCCTAGGTAGACCGCGAAGAACAGCGCCCCCGAAATGCCCACGAAGAAGGACGAGACCGCGAAGGCCGTCAGCTTCGCCTTGAGCGGGTTGACCCCGATGATCTCGGCGGCGATGTCCATGTCCCGGATCGCCATCCACTGCCGCCCCAGGGCGCCGCGCGTCAGGTTGCGTGCCAGGATCCCGCAGACGAAGACGAAGACGAGGCAGAACATGTACATCGCCCACGGCTGCGCCTCCGCCCCGGTGACCGCCACGCCGAACACGGACCGTTCCGGCGCGCTGATCTGGCCGGATGCGGAATAGTTGTAGAACCACGGCACCCGGTTGAAGAGCCAGACGAGAAAGAACTGCGCCGCCAGCGTCGCCACCGCCAGGTAGAACCCCTTGATCCGCAGCGACGGCAGCCCGAACAGCGTGCCCACGGCCGCCGTGATCACCACCCGCAAGAACGATGTGGATCATGATCGACACGTCCGGAAAACCCGTCATCAGCTTGTAGCAGGCATAGGCCCCCACCGCCATGAACCCGCCCGTCCCAAGCGTGACCTGCCCGCAATAACCCGACCAGGATGTTCAGCCCGATGGCCGCGATGGCATAGATCAGGAACGGCACCAGGATCGCATTGACCCAATAGTCGTTGACGACGAAGGGCATGATCGCGAACCCGACTCGCCAGAACCGCGTAGTAGCGATACCGGTCGAACTTGATCGGAAAGGTCTGGCTGTCGTCGACATAGGAGGTCTTGAAGTCCCCGGCCTCACGATAGAACATCTGCACCTGCCTCCCGCAATTCCATCAGCGTTTGCGATACAAACAACCCAACGCGCACTGTTCTGTCGTCTTTGGGTCCCGAAATACCTCGGGGTCCGGGGCAGTGCCCCGGTCCGACCCCGGCCAAATCACACCCTCTCAATGATCTTCTCCCCGAACAGCCCCTGCGGACGGAACACCAGGAATATCAGCGCCAGCACATAGGCGAACCAGTTCTCCGTGGCGCCCCCGATCAGCGGACCGACGGAGAACTCGAAGAGCTTCTCGCCCACACCGATGATCAGCCCGCCGACGATGGCGCCCGGGATCGAGGTGAACCCGCCCAGCATCAGCACCGGCAGCGCCTTCAACGCGATCAGCGACAGGGAGAACTGCACGCCCGATTTCGCCCCCCACATGATGCCCGCGACCAGCGCCACGAAGCCCGGCGACCGACCAGACCAGAACCCAGATGAAGTTCAGCGACACGCCGACAGACAAAGCGGCCTGGTGGTCGTCGGCCACGGCCCGCATCGCGCGGCCCTGCTTGGTGTACTGCGCGAACGCGATCAGCGCGGCCACCAGGAGTGCGGCGACGATGGTCGCGGTGATGTCGAGATTGTCGATGAAGAAGCCGTAGCCGAAGATGTCGAAGGTGAATTCGTCGATCGCGAGGTTGATCCCCTGCGGCAGACACAACTCACCTGCAACACAGACGTTGAGCGTCTTGATCTCCGACCCCCACATCAGGTCCGCGAACCCTTCGAGGAAATAGGCAAGCCCGATCGTCGCCATGAAGAGGATGATCGGTTCCTGCCCGACCAGATGCCGGAACACGAACTGCTGCACGCACCAGGCCAGGACGATCATCACGACGATCGTGAAGACGATCGCCACGACGGAGTTGATCGACCAACCGAAGTAGTGAACGTCCGTCCCGAAGATCGCGTTGATGAGGTGCGAGAACGGAACCTGACCCGTTCTGTATCCCGACCAGCGTCATCGCCGCAAAGAGCGCCATGACCCCCTGGGAATAATTGAAGATGCCCGACGCCTTGTAGATCAGCACGAAGCCCAGCGCGACGAGCGAATATAGCACGCCCGCCATCAGTCCGTTCAGAAGCACTTCCATCGCGAAAACGAGTTGTTCAGGCATCGCTCGCGCCTCCTATCCGCTGCCGACATGCACTCACAACGGCGTTGCACCTATTCTCAATCATGGGCCACCCCCAGGTAGGCGTCGATCACGTCCTGGTTGGCGCGGATCTCGTCGGGCGTGCCATCGCCGATCTTCTTGCCGTAATCCATCACCACCACGCGGTCGGACAGGTCCATCACCACGCCCATGTCGTGTTCGATCAGCGCGATCGTGGTCCCGAATTCATCGTTCACGTCGAGGATGAAGCGGCTCATGTCCTCCTTTTCCTCGACGTTCATGCCGGCCATCGGCTCGTCCAGCAGCAGGATCGTGGGTTCGGCCGCCAGCGCGCGGGCAAGTTCCACCCGCTTCTTCAACCCGTAGGGCAGACGCGACACCGGCGTCTTGCGGATCGACTGGATCTCCAGAAAGTCGATCACCTTCTCTGCGATCTCGCGGTTGGCGACCTCTTCCTCTTCCGCGCCGGTCCATTTCCAGATCGCCTGCGCCCAAAGCCCTTTCTTCATGTGGGTCAGCCGGCCGGTCATCACGTTGTCGAGGACCGTCATCCCCTCGAAGAGCGCGATGTTCTGGAACGTGCGTGCGATACCTTGCCGCGCAACCTCGAAGGGCTTCATCTGCGGCCGCTTCGCGCCGCGATACCAGACTTCGCCCTCCTGCGGGACATAAAAGCCCGAGATGACGTTCAGCATGGAGGACTTGCCCGCCCCGTTCGGACCGATGATCGCCCGGATCTCGCCCTCGCGAATGTCGAAGGAAATATCCTTGATCGCCTCGACGCCACCGAAACGAAGCGTGATGTGCTTCATTTCCATCACAACTCCGCCGATCTTGCGGCCGTCTTCGGTGACGAAACCTTCGTAGGACTGGTCAAGCATGACTTAACCTCCTATCGTGCAGGTGCAGCATAATATTAACCAGTATCTGCCACAATCGAGTCCATCGAGCAGCTAAAGGACCAAAGCCATGGTTACCGAGTGCGAACACAACTGCCTGGTCAAGATGGCCGAAGCCTGCAAGGGCCGCGGCTTGTCCCTGAACGAGGCCCAGCGACATATCGAAACGGAGACCGCGGGGTTCAGCACCTCGTTCCGTATCGCGCAGGCCGTCAGGCACGTGTTCACCCCGAACCCGAATTTCCGGATCTGCTGAGCCGTCGCAGCGGAACCGTCCAGACTGCCCATGCGCAATTGGCGCGCCGGAAGATCGCACATGCCCCGCGGCACTGCCGTTCACGGCACCTCTCCGAAGCGCCGGCCGCGTGTTCGCTGAACCCTGTTTCATTCCGCAGCCATCTTCTGCTCCACCGCGATCACAGCGGCGTCGCGAATTTCCAGAGTCGCGGAGATCGAGCCCTTGCGCCCGTCCTCGTAGGTGACTTCGGTCGTCGTCGAGATCTCCCGGGACCCATCATAGAGCGCCGCGATGATGTCGGCGTATTTCTCTTCGATGATCCGGCGGCGCACCTTGCGGGTGCGGGTCAGTTCCCCGTCATCCGCGTCGAGTTCCTTGTGCAGGACGACGAAGCGGTGCACCTGGCAGCCTGACAGCATCTCGTCCTCGGCGATCGACCGGTTCACCTCCTCGACATGGCCCTGGATCGCCGCCATCACCTGAGGGTGCGCCGTGAGTTCCTGGTAGGAGGAATAGGAGATGTTGTTGCGTTCCGCCCAGTTGCCCACAGCGCTGAGGTCGATATTGATGAAAGCCGTGCATTCCGTCCGATTGTTCCCGAAGACCACGGCCTCGAGAATGTTGGGATAGAACTTCAGCTTGTTCTCGACATACTTGGGCGCGAACATGGCGCCGTCCGCCATCTTGCCCACGTCCTTGGCCCGGTCGATGATCCGCAGGTGCCCGGTGTCCGGCTCGATGAACCCGGCATCGCCGGTGGCGACCCAGCCCTCCGCGTCCTTGGTCGATGCCGTGCTTTCGGGGTTCTTGTAATACTCCACGAACACGCCCGGGCTGCGGTAGTAGACCTCGCCGCTGTCGTCGATCCGCAGTTCCACGCCGGGCGAGGGAACGCCCACGGTGTCGGATCTCACTTCGCCGTCCGGCTGCGCGGTGATGAAGACCGTCGCCTCCGTCTGGCCGTAGAGCTGTTTCAGGTTGATCCCCAGGGAGCGGTAGAAATCGAAGATCTCCGGCCCGATCGCCTCTCCGGCCGTGTAGCCCACGCGGACCCGGCTGAACCCGAGCGTGTTCTTGAGCGGGCCATACACGCAAAGCTCGCCCACCGCGTACTGCATCCGGTCCCAGGTGCTCACGGGTTTGCCATCGAGCAGGGCCGGTCCGACCTTCCGGGCGAGATCCATGAAGTGATGGAACATGCGCCGCTTCAGCGGGCCGGCATCCTCCATCCGGATCATGACCTGCGTCAGCTGCGTCTCGAACACGCGGGGCGGCGCGAAGAAATAGGTCGGCCCGATCTCCCGGAGGTCGATGTTCATCGTCTCCTCGTTCTCGGGACAGTTCGTGCAGAAGCCGGCCCAATAGGCCTGCCCGACCGAAAAGATGAAATCACCCACCCAGGCCATCGGCAGGTAGGCCAGGATATCGTCGGTCTGGCGGAGATTGTCGAACTCGCAGGAGGACTTGGCGCTTTCGATCACGTTGCGGTTCGACAGCACGACACCCTTCGGCTTGCCCGTCGTCCCGGAGGTGTAAAGCATCACGCAGGTGCTGTCGTAGTCGAGTTTCTCTTCCAGCCTGCGCAGCCTGGGCTCGAGCTCAGCACGCGCCGCATCACCCCGTTCCTGGATCTGGGTGAACTGGTGCAGCCGCGTGTGGTCGTACTTCCGCAAGCCGCGCGGGTCGAGATAGATCATGTCCTTGAAATCGTGCAGCTTGTCCTGCACCTCGATCACCTTGTCGACCTGCTCCTGATCGCTCACGACGGCGAAACGGGCGCCGCAATGGTCGAGCACGAAGGCCATCTCCTCGGCCACGCTGTCCTGGTAGAGCGGGACGGGCACCGCACCGATCATCTGCGCGGCCACCATCGTCCAGTACATTTGCGGACGGTTGCGTCCGATGATCGCGATGAAATCGCCCTCGGCCACGCCCAAATTCAAGAGCCCCAGCGCCAGGTTCTCGATCTCCACCTCGGTTTCGGCCCAGCTCCAGCTTTGCCAGATGCCGAATTCCTTCTCGCGATAGGCGGGTTTGGTCGCGAAAACCTTCGCGTTGCGATGCAAGAGCGCCGGAACGGACCTAAGCCCATCGGCGCCGGATGACATGGTCACCAACTTCATTTCCTCCCCTAACCCGCGATCCCCGCGCGGGCCAAGACCGCCTTGGCGGCGATTCTTTCTCCCCGAAAGAATGTTGCGTTCGTTCTGAAGGTCAACTTTTTCCGCAACTTTGCCAAATCCTAACGAATTCTAACGGCGCGGCAGGTTTCAATGCCCGATCGCTTGGGTATCGCGGCAGGCATGTTGCGCGCATTCCATCTCGATCGTGCTGTGGCTGACGTCGAGAGCCTGCAGAGCGTCCCGGACCGCATCCTTGATCGCGTCGGCGCGGGTCCAGGCGCCCGCCTCCACCACGACATGCAGATCGGCCGAATTCAGATGCTCGTTGACCTGCCAGAGATGAAGGTGATGCACCTCGGTCACCCCATCGACGCGTTCGAGTGTCTCGAGGACCTCGTCCGGGTCGATATCCGGATCACTTCCCAGCATCAGGATGCGGATGACCCCGCCGATCTCGGTGGCACAGGTCCACAGGATGTAACCGGAGATCAGCAGCGTCACCAGCGGATCGACCAGCCGCCAGTCGTAAACGAGGATCGCCACCCCCGCGACGATCACCGCGATGGAGCCGAGCGCATCCGCGAGATTGTGAAGAAAGGCCGCGCGGATGTTCACGCTGCTTTTCGACATCGCATAGGTCAGCAACGCCGTCGCGGAATCGACCGCGAGGGCGATGGCCGCGATGATGACCACCATCCAGCCGTCGACCTCCGCCGGGTCGAAGAACCGCATGATGGCCTCGTAGGCCAGGTAAAGCCCCAGAACGATCAGGGTGGTGTAGTTGATCAACGCCGCCACGACTTCGGCGCGGGCATATCCGAACGTCATGTCGGCATCCGCGGGCCGGCGGGCGATGCGGCGCGCGGCAAAGGCGATGACGAGCGAAGCCGCATCCGACAGGTTGTGCAGCGCATCGGCGATCAGCGCCAGGCTGCCCGACAGAATGCCGCCCACGACCTGCGCCACCGTGAGCCCGAGGTTGATGGCGACGGCAAACGCGATCCGCCCGTCGCCACCCTCGGCCTCGGCGTGATGGTGATGATGGCCCATGTCCTGTCCTTTCGGATCCACTTGCGGCATAAACCGCTTCGCGCATAGTTCGTTCAGTCGCTGCAGCTTCGAAGGGGCAGCCCATGTTTTCGACCAGCGAGGTATCAGGCCAGGCAGGAATGACTTGGCCGGTCCGACTCTGCGGGCAGGTCGAACGGAACTCTAACGTGTTGCCTGCCCTTCGATCAAACCCAGCACGCCACCGATCACGGAAATGCGCATGATCGAAGACACCCGCCGTTCCCGCATGACGGCCGCCGGCCTCAACCTGATCGCGCAGGCCCTGTCGATCTATGACGAGGATCTGCGGCTCCAGGTCTCGAACGCACCATTCCAGCGTATGTTCGCGTTGCCCGACGCACTGGTCACGCCCGGCGCGCATTTCGAGGACACGATCCGCCACCTCGTCGCGTTCGGCGAGTACGGCCCCATCGACGACCCGGACCGGTTCGTGGCGGAACGGGTCGAGCAGGCCCGCGCGTTCGAGCCGCATTATATGGAGCGTACCCGGGCCAACGGCCGCACGATTTCGGTCGAGGGCTCGCCACTGCCGCGAGGAGGCTGGGTCGCGGTCTATACTGACATCACGCAGGTCAAGGCGCAGGAAACGCTGCTACGCTCCCGGTCCGAGGAGTTGAGCGAGGAGTTGCTTTCCCGTGCCGAGGAGCTCGCGGCCGCCAACCGCCAGCTCGCGTCCACGGTCACCGCGCTGGAGGAGGCCAAGCGCCAGTTGACCCGGTCCGAGGCACAGATGCGGCTCACCACCGAGATGATGCCGGCCCATATCGCCCATATCGACGCCGATGGGGTCTATACCTATTCCAACCGCCGCCTTTCGGCGATCCTGCCCGGGCGGCCGTCGGAAATCGTCGGGCTCACCTTGCGCGAAGTTCTGGGGGAGGAAACCCATGCCCGCGTCGCCCCCCAGATCGACGCCGCCTATCGGGGCGAGGAGCCGATCTTCGAGTTCACCGATCTCCCCTCGGCACGGCGTATCCGCGGGGCGTTCACGCCGGACGGCCATGGCGGGGTCAACATCCTGTCGATGGACGTGACCGAGGAGACGCAGGCGCGCGCGGCATTGCAGCAGACGCACCGGCGCAACCTCGCCGCGCAGATGACCTCCGGCATGGCGCACGACTTTTCCAACCTGTTGACGATCGTGCTCGGCCTGCAGGGACGGCTGAAGCGGCTTGCCGGGCTTCCGGACGAGGCGCAGGCGCTGATCGACGGAACACTCGCGGCGACGAGGCGCGGCGGCGCGCTGCTCGACCGGATCGGCGACATGACGGCGGCCCGCCCCTACCGGGCGCGGGCGACCGACCTCGGTGCATTGCTGGCGGACCTCGTGACGCTGGCGCGGTCGACCCTGCCGGACGGCCTCGCGCTCACGCTGACCAGCGACCTGCCGGACACGCCGCTCCTTCTCGATCCCGGCATGCTGCAGGACGCGCTCCTGAACCTGATCCTCAACGCGCGCGACGCATGCATGGCATTGGGTGGAGCGGCGGGTCGCATCACGCTGACCGCCCGCACCGTGTCCGGGACCTGGATTGAACTCATCGTCGACGATACCGGTCCGGGCCTCTCGGATACCATCCTCGATCGCGCACTGGAGCCGTTCTTCACCACCAAGGGCGCGGACGGATCCGGCCTGGGTCTGCCGATGGTCTACGACATGGCCAAGCTCGCGGGCGGCGACCTTCAGCTTGGAAACTCCGGAACGGGCGCGCGGATCACGCTGCGCTTGCCGCTGCGCCCCGCACCGCATATCTCGGGCGGGCTCGTGCTGCTGGTCGAAGACGATGCGGGCCTGCGGGCTGCAGATTCGCGACATGCTCACAGGCCTCGGCCACGCCGTGATCGAGGCCGCTGCGGCGGAGGAGGCGATCGACCTGATCCGCGAAGTGCCCGACATCGCGATGATCCTGTCGGACGTCAATCTCTGCGGAGAGACGACCGGCGTCGATCTGGCCCACCGGGTCAGCGGCACCGGCCTGCCCATCGTCCTGATGACCTCGTTGCCGCCCGACCATGTGCTGCACGGCTCCGCCCGCGACCTCGCGCCGGTCCTGCGCAAGCCCTTCGACCTGCAGGCCCTTGCAGAGATCCTCGCGCCAGGGGTGGCCGCGTGACGGCGCCGCTGATCTCGATCCTGGATGACGAACCGGAGATCCGCACGCTGCTGGCCGACACGCTGACCGAGGCCGGCTTTCGCACCCAGACCCACGGCCGCGCCCGCGATTTCGAGGCCGCGCTCAAGACGCATCGGCCCGACGTCTGCCTGGTCGACCTCTCGCTCCCCGACACGGACGGGCTCGCAATCGTGCATCGGCTCGCGCTGGAACAGGGCGCGATCGTCATCGTCATTTCGGGGCGGGCGCAGGTGCAGGATCGCATCGCTGGGCTGGAACTCGGCGCCGACGACTATATCACCAAACCGTTCGATCCGGCGGAGGTCGTGGCCCGCATCCGCGCCCGCCTGCGCAGCCCGAAGGCGGCCGCCACAGGCTACCGGACCGCGGAATTCAACGGTTGGACGGCTCAGTTCGACAGCTACACCCTGATTTCGGAAAGCGGAGACCAGGCGACGCTATCTCATGCCGAGGCGGAACTGCTGCGGCTCTTCCTCTCCAGCCCCAAGCGGCTCATCAGCCGGGCACAGATGCTGGATTCGCTGGGCGGAACCGCGGGTGAAAGCTTCGACCGGGCGATGGACGTACGAATTTCGCGGCTGCGGACGAAGCTGGGCGAGGATCCCAAGAACCCCCGGCTGATCAAGACGATCTACGGCGCCGGCTACATCTTTCTGGGTGACGTCACCTGGTCCTGACCGGCAGCGCCCACGACCGCTTCAAGATGGTGAGCCCGCGGTATGGCCGGCAGGGCGAGGCCGCAGGCGAGCGGCGTCCCGTCATCCGCCGAGCGCGGCGACGGCGCGAGCCAGCACGCGACAGCCGGCCACGAGATCCTCTTCGGCGGTGTCCTCCGCGAAATCGTGGCTGATCCCGCCGATCGACGGCACGAAGAGCATCGCCACCGGCATGTGTCGCGACACGTTCGTTGCGTCATGCAACGCGCCCGACGGCATCGCGCGCCAGCGAGCCGGTGCGATCTCTTCCGCCGCCGTCTCCAGGGCGCCGCGCAGACGCGCGTTCATCGCCACCGGCTCCAGCCCCAGCATCGGGCCGAACTCCAATTCGAGCCCGTGCGTCTCCGCCGCTTTCGCAGCCGACTGCCGGATGATCTCCTCCATCCGGCCCAATCGCGCCGTGTCGCCGTCGCGCCATTGCATGGAGAACACGGCCCGGCCGGGCACGATCGAGGAGGCGTTGGGATGCAGGCTGGCATGCCCCACGGTCCAGACCGTCTGCGGCGTCACCACGTCGCGGAAGCGCTCGCCAATCAGTCGGTTGAAGAGCGCGAGCCCCTGAAACGCATCCCGCCGCAGGTGCATCGGCGTCGTGCCCGCGTGGTTCTGCTGCCCGGTCATCGTGATCCGCATGTCGCGGATGCCGACGATATCCGTCACCACGCCGATCTGCTCGCCCGAAGTATCAAGCGCGGGTCCCTGTTCGATGTGCAGTTCCACGAAACCGGTGAACCGCTCCGGCGCGACCGCGCCCGTCACCATCTTCTTCATCGCATTCCGCGCCTTGGCCAGTGTGACCCCGGAATGATCCTCCAGGGCGTCCGCCTCGTCCTGACCGAGCTTGCCGGTCCAGACGCCGCTCCCGGTCGTCACGCCCCAGCGGCCCTCTTCGTCCTGGAAACTCGCGACCGAGACCGGCGGCCCGCCCGCCTCCTTCGCACAGCGAGCGACCTCGAGCGCGGCGATCACGCCCAGCGCCCCGTCGAGCCAGCCGCCCTCCGGCTGACTGTCGGAATGGGAGCCCAGCAACAGCGAAGGACCATCGGCCAGGCCGAAGACATTGCCCATCGGATCGACCTCCGGCGTCAATCCGGCCTCGCGCAGTCGCTCGACGAGCCAGGCGCGCGCCTCGATATCCGGCTCGGAAAAGGCAGGCCGCTGCACGCCTCGGCCCTTCTTGCCGAAACCGCGCAGGTGATGAAGATCCTTCAGAAACCGGTCCGCGTCGATGTCCATATGCTGGCCCTCCGTGCTCGGTCGTCCGACCACCGTACCAGCCAAAGCAGCAAGTTTCGCGGGAAATGTCCATGGCCGCGCCCGGTCCCGGAGTATCGAGCACGACTCCAACATCAAACCGTCAGTTGCCGCTGCGCCCCTCGGTCTCTGCCTCGGCCATGTCGGCCTCGTCCCAAAACCCGATATAGATGCCGTTCCGGAACTCGCCGCCCGAACTGCGCGCGATGGCTGCGTCCGACATCGTGATCCGGTTGTGGTGTTGCCGCGTCCAGTCGAAGATCGCCTCCCGCAACCGCTGCCGCTCCGGCTCGTGCGCGGGATCTGTCCCGAGATCCACCAGTTCGTCCGGGTCGGTCTCGAGATCGAAGAGCATCGGCGGCAGCTTTTCGCAATGCACGTACTTCCAGCGTCCGTCGAAGGCCATGATCAGGCGGCAATCGGCGATCTCCATCCCGAGCAGCTCGCGCGCATGGCGGCGGGAATAGTCGTACTCGCTGAAGCAGACCTCGCGCCAGTCCACGTGTTCCCCGCGCAGCAAAGGCACCAGCGACCGCCCTTCCAGAACTTCATTGCGCGGCGTGCCGCCCATCCAGTCCACGAAGGTCGGCAGCAGGTCGATCAACTCCACCAGCCGCCGGTCCACACTGCCCCGCGTCCCGTCCGCCGCCGGGTCCGGGTCGACCACGATCAGCGGAATCCGGGCAGAGGCATCGTGGAACAGCTCCTTCTCCCCCAACCAGTGATCGCCCAGGTAATCGCCGTGATCCGAGGTGAAGACGATCATCGTCTCGCGGTTCCGCCCCGTCTCCTCCAGCCACGCCATGAGCCGCCCGACCTGAACGTCGATCTGGGTGATGAGCCCCATATAGGCCGGGATCACCCGCTCGCGCACCTCGTCTCTGGCGAAGACGCGGCTGAACCGATGCTGCTGATAGGCGAGATGCAGCGGATGCGCGTCCGTCCGTTCCGCCTTCGAGCGGATCGGCGGCACCACATCGCCGGTCCCGTACATGTCGTGATAGGGCGGCGGCACGATGTAGGGCCAGTGCGGCTTGATGTAGCTCAGATGCAGGCACCATTGCCGATCGCCCGCCTGCTCGATGAACTCCATTGCACGGGTGGTGGCGTAGGGCGTCTCGCTATCCTCCTCGGCGACGCGGGCGGGCTTGTCCGCGTTCTCCATCAGCCAGCCCGAGAGGATTTGGCCGTCCGGATCCTCGGCCGAGTTGGCCCAGTCCTCCCATGGATTTTCGCCGTCGTATCCGCGCATTTTGAGATAGTCCTGGTAATGCGTCGGCTGCTTGCCCTTGGTGGGATGCAGCCCGTCGAGCCTGTCCCAGACCTCGAACCCGCACTCCGCGATATGCGCTCCTCGCTTGCTCGCCGGGTCAATCCCCAGCCGCGTCATCCCCGCGATATCCGCGGCCATGTAAGTCTTGCCGCAGAGCACCGCCCTTGCGCCGAATTCGCTCAGGTGGTCGCCCAGCGTCCATTCGCCGGCACGCAAGGGCATGTTGTTCCAGGTCGACCCATGTGAGCGGACGTAGCGCCCGGTATAGGTGCTCATCCGGCTCGGCCCGCAGATCGGCGACTGGACATAGGCGCGGTCGAAGAGAACGCCGCGTCGCGCCAGCCGGTCGATGTTGGGCGTGCGGATCGTCGGATGCCCGGTGCAGCCGAGATAGTCCCAGCGCAACTGGTCGCACATGATGAAAAGCACGTTGCGCGGCATCGTCGCCTCCCCCTGAACCGATGTCCGTTACCCCATATTGCGCTGGGTATTGCAAGACCGAGTCGCGGCGTGGCGGCTTGAATGCCGACGGAAGCGTACCCACATCTTGTGCGGAGCTTGGCGATAACCACACGTCATTGACAATGTTCATGATCTGTTCTAATATAGAGCATGATGATCCGAAGGAGGCCGAAAAATGCAGATGTCTTTCGAATTCTCCGCCCCGCGCATGAGTGATGCGGGAGAGGGCAGCAACGACTACCACCGCCTGCCGGTGAGCGAGAAGCAGGTGCGCTTTGCCAGGCAGATCGCGGCGCAGAAGCGGATCGCGGTGCCGGACGCGGCACTGTCGGACCGGGCGCGCCTGTCCGAATGGATCGAGGCGAACAAGGCGCAGACCGCCAGCCCGTCGCGATTTGCCGGCTACCCCTCGTCCAAGCAGGTCGCCTTCGCCGAACGCCTCGCGCGGACCAAACGGCGCGCGGTGCCCGAAGAGTGCTTCAAGGACCGCAAGCTGATGAGCCACTGGATCGACAGCAACCGCTGATGTGGCGCGTCGGGCATTTTACCGGCAAGTTCCGGGACCGAATTGCCCCGGCACCCGCAAAGGGCCCGGGGCTTCTCTTTTTTGCGGCTGCGCTGACGGAAGTCTCACCCCTTGCCCTTCCACGGCACCAGCCGACGCTCGATCCAGCGCATCAGCATGTCGATGCCGAAGCCGATGATGCCGATCAGGATGATCCCCATGATCACGATGTCGGTGAGCTGGAACTTCGACGCGACCATGATCATCATGCCCGCACCCTGTCTGGCCGCGACCAGCTCGGCCGCCACCACCGTGCCCCAGCAGACCCCCATCGCCACCCGCGCGCCGGTGAAGATCTCGGGCAGCGAGTTCGGGATGATGACGTGGCGCATGATCTGCCATTTCGAGGCCCCCAGCGAATAGGCCGCGTGCACCTTGGTGATGCTGCACGCCCGACACGCCCGCCCGCGCCGCGATCGCCATGATCCAGAGCGCGGCGAGGAACAGCAGGATGATCTTGCCCGTCTCCCCGATGCCGAACCAGATGATGACCAGCGGGATCAGCGCCAGCGGCGGGACCGGGCGCATGAATTCCACGATCGGGTCGAACCAGCCGCGGAACCAGTCCGACAGCCCCATCGCGTAGCCCAGCGGGATGCCCACCAGCGCGCCGAAGAAGAAGCCCGCCGATCACCCGGAACAGCGAATAGCCCAGAGTGTTCCCACAGCGTGAAGTCGCGATAGCCCTCCGTCGCGATCTCGAAGAACCGCGTCCACCACGGCCTCGGGCGGCGGCAGCCAGATCGGCTCCATCTGCACGCCCGTCGGCGGTTCGAAGTTGAGCGCGCCCTTGTCGGTCAGCGTCAACCGGCCCTTGCCGGTCCGCAGCGACCTGGCCGGGAGCGATCGGCTGCCCGTCGATCGCCGACCACCTGCGCACCGTCGTCGCGGGAGACCTCGTCGTTGCTGTCAAAGCGCAGCAGTTCGCGACCGGGACGCGTTCGATGGCCAGCGCGTCGTTCTTGGCGAAGCCGTCGCCGGGGTCGACCTCGGAGCTCGGCACGTCCTCGCCGAAGTCGAAGACCCGGACGAACACCGTCGCGTCGTCGGTCGTCCCCGGACCGCGTCTTCGAGCGTGTAGGTGAAGCTCGTCTCGCCCACGAACGGTCCCGGCGCATGCAGGAAGCCCGGCACCAGTTTCGAGCCGGTGAAGGCGCCCCAGAGCAGGAAGATCGTCACGATCGAGATGACGCTGGCCGCAGCGGTTCGGCACCACCGCGCTTTCGTCGCCGAAGGTGACGGTCTTGAGCGAGGTGAAGTCGCGGCGAACGGCCCTGCACGGCGAACTTGATGACGAGGATACGCGCCCGACGAAGATCGCGATGTAGACGAGCAGGATCAGAAGGCCGGTCATCATGCGCGCTCAGCGCGTCCCAGCAGATCATGCCGTGGCCTCCGTCCGGCCCATGATCTCTTCTTCCATGTCCCAGATCATCGACAGGATCTCCTCGCGGCGTTCGGCGCGAAGTCGGGATGCTTCTTGACCTCGCGCAGGTCCGCGTCCCACGCCCAGATCGGCGAAGGGCAGGCGGTATTCCTTGTGGATGCGCCCCGGCCGCGGCGCCATGACGATCAGCCGCTCGCCCAGCAGCAGCGCCTCCTCGACCGAATGGGTGATCAGGATGATGGTCTTGCCGGTCTCCTTCCAGAGCTTCAGCACCAGGCCCTGCATCTTCTCGCGCGTCAGCGCATCGAGCGCGCCCAGCGGTTCGTCCATCAGGATCACGTCGGGATCGTTGGCCAGGCAGCGCGCCAGCGCCACGCGCTGCTGCATGCCGCCCGACAGCTCGTAGACCGCCTTTTCCTTGAAGTCGCGCAAGGCCCGACGACGTCGAGCAGGTGGTCGACGATCTCGCGCGTACTCCGGCTCGCGTCATGCCCTTCATCCGGGGGCCGAAGCTCACGTTCTCGCGCACGCTCATCCATTCGAACAGCGCGCCCTGCTGGAACACCATGCCGCGTTCGGCGTCCGGGCCCGTCACCTTGTGGCCGTTCAGCGTCACCTGCCCCTCGGTCGGCGCCAGAAAACCCGCCACGATGTTCAGGAGCGTGGTCTTGCCGCAGCCCGACGGGCCCAGCACGCTCAGCAACTCGCCCGGTGCTCGAGTGTCGAGCGACACGTCCTTCAGCGCCTGCACCGAACCCGCCGTTCGGCAGGTCGAAGCGCATCGAAAGATTCTCGATACGCCAGTCCGGTCATGCTGTCCCCCGTCATGTGGTCAAGGCCGGACGTGTCCGCCCGATCCGTCCGGCCCTGATGTCCAGGGTCAGCGATGCCCTGGTCGGCGTGCGCAGCCTCGAGCGGGCCGGTGTTGACCGCGTCCTCATAGCTGTCGAGCGCGCCGTCGATCGAGCCCGCCTCGACGAAGACGTCGGCCACGCCCTTCATGAAGTTCTGCGCGTCGCCGCCCAGCCACTTGTCGGACAGCTGCGCCTCGACCGGCGGGAACGACGAAGGTCGAGATCGTCTCCGTCGGTCGCGTCCTCGTCCATGCCCGCATCCTTGGCGATCACCGGCAGCATCTCGGCATGGTTGGCCTCGTCCGTTCCACATCGCGTTGGCCTCCGCGGTCACCTTGAGGAACTTGGCGACCAGGTCGCGGATTCTCGGCCACGAAGGCGGCGGGTGCCGGAGGTCACGTCGAAGACGAGGATGCCCGAGCTCGTCCTTCTCGGCGCCGGTCAGCAGCACGTTGCCGTACTCCTTCATCCGGCGCAGCGCGCCGCCCCAGCCGCAGGCCATGTCGACCGAGCCCTGCGCGATCGCGGCGGCACCTTCCGGCGGGGCCATGTCGACGATCTGCATCGTGGCGATGATCGACCCCGAAATGGTCCATCTGCTTGAGGAAGCCGTAATGCGCGGCGGTGCCGAGCGGCACGGCGACCTTCTTGCCCTCCAGTTCGCCGGCGCTGTCCTTGTCGATCTCCAGCGCGGCGGCCACGACGCAATTGTCGTTGTCGGAATAGCTACCGCCACGTCGAGCGATCTGCAGGTCCTGCCCGGCGGAGGCCGCCACCACGAAGGGCGGCACGCCTTGGCTGACCGGCAGATCTGCACGTCGCCGGACGCCATCGCCGCCGACATCGCGGTGCCGGTGTCGAAGCTCACCCAGTTGATGTCGACGCCCATCGCCTCCTCGTAGATGCCTTTCTGCCTTGGCGTACTGGAACGGCATCGGCCATTCGAGGAAATAGGCGACCGTGATCTCGCCGTCCTGCGCCATCGCGGCTTGCGCTCCGGCAAGAACGGCCAGCCCGGCCACTGCTCCCTTGAGCTTGGTCGTGAAGTTCATCATCTTGATCTCCCATGTCTCTGGCCGGCTTTGCACCGGCTTCGTTCCCATGCGTCCCGTACGCGCCCGTCATGGGCGTCAACGCGGTCGGACGCTGACCCGATGAAGGCCGATAAGCTGTTCCCAATCAATGTTTTTCTTGAACGGCGCTCGGAAATTCAGCGGATCGCGCCTGCAAATTCACCGGCCGACCGACCACAAGCTTATGATTTGCCTTGACTAAAAACATCGGCTAACCAGACGGTACCGACAGGTGGCAAGCATTCTGGGCATACCGGGTGGATCAAACTGGCCCTATCGCTCGGGCGCGGAATCGCCGCTTAGTCGGTGCGGAGCGACCCTTGCCTGCAAGGTCGCACGCCATGCGTGTCTCAGGAGGACAGGACGATGGACGGTATTCTCAAGGAAAACGACCTTAGCCGCGTGGTCGAGGCCGACCGGGCCCACGTCTGGCACCACCTGATCCAGCACAAGCCCTTCGAGACCACCGATCCCCGCATCATCGTCGAAGGCAAGGGCATGCAGGTCTGGGACCAGCACGGGCAAGGAGCATCTGGACGCCGTGTCCGGCGGGGTCTGGACGGTCAACGTGGGCTATGGCCGCGAGCGCATCGCCAACGCGGTGCGCGACCAGCTGATCAAGCTGAACTATTTCGCGGGCTCCGCCGGTTCGATCCCCGGCGCGCTCTTCGCCGAAAAGCTGATCGCCAAGATGCCGGGCCTGAGCCGCGTCTACTACATGAATTCCGGGTCGGAGGCGAACGAGAAGGCCTTCAAGATGGTCCGCCAGATCGCCCACAAGCGCTACGGCGGCAAGAAGCACAAGATCCTCTACCGCGACCGCGACTACCACGGCACCACCATCGGCTGCTCTCGCGCCGGCGGCCAGGACGAGCGCAACGCGCAATACGGCCCCTTCGCGCCCGGCTTCGTGCGGGTGCCGCATTGCCTCGAATACCGCCGCCATGAACAGGAGGGCGCGCCCGAGCAGAATTACGGCCTCTGGGCCGCCGACCAGATCGAGGAGGTGATCCTGCGCGAAGGCCCCGACACCGTCGGCGCGCTCTGCCTCGAGCCGGTGACCGCGGGCGGCGGCGTCATCGCGCCGCCGGACGGCTACTGGGAGCGGGTGCAGGAGATCTGCCGCAAGTACGACATCCTGCTGCATATCGACGAGGTCGTCTGCGGGGTCGGCCGCACCGGCACCTGGTTCGGCTACCAGCACTACGGCGTCCAGCCCGACATCGTGACGATGGCCAAGGGCGTGGCCTCGGGCTATGCCGCCATCGCCTGCCTGCGTGACCACCGAGGCGGTGTTCGAGATGTTCAAGGACGACCCGTCGGACCGCTCAACTACTTCCGCGACATCTCGACCTTCGGCGGCTGCACCGCGGGCCCGGCGGCGGCGCTGGAGAACATGGCGATCATCGAGGAGGAGGACCTGCTCGAGAACACCACCGCCATGGGCGCGCGGCATGATCGACAACCTCAATGCCCTGGCCGAAAAGCACGCGGTCATCGGCGACGTGCGCGGCAAGGGCCTGTTCTGCGGCGCGGAACTCGTCGCCGACCGGGACAGCAAGGAACCCGCGCCGGAGAAGCAGGTGCAGGCCGTCGTCAGCGACTGCATGGCGCAGGGCGTCATCATCGGCGCCACCAACCGCTCGGTGCCGGGCAAGAACAACACGCTGTGCTTCTCGCCCGCGCTGATCGCGACGCCGGACGACATCGACCATATGTGCGACGCGGTGGACCAGGCTCTGGGGCGGGTGTTCGGCTGACGGGCGTCACGCAGGACAGGAAGACGGATCCGGTTTGACCGAACCAGCGGCGACTGGCAGCACCCTGCGCTCGGCAATGCTGGTCCGCGCATCAAGCAGGGCTAGCAATTCCCGTTCCTCTGGTTGTAAGGCGGCGTGGATGAGCTGACATTCCTGCTGCCTCGGGCGGCAGATTGAGACCCTGGACGTCCGGCCACCCAGATCTCGATCCTTTCCGTATCCACGAAGTTCTGCGAAAAGTCGCGCGCCTCGACGCCGAGCTCCGCCGCGACGGTCCGTGCCGCCTCGGCCGTGTCCGGGCTGTAGAACCGAATGTGCGTTGCCGAAACGCGAAAATTTTCGCGACCGATCTCCGCGACCTTCACGCCCGACTGGTCGAGGCGCGACACGAGACCCTGCAGATTGGCCGCCGACACACCGGTGGGCACATGCATGAAATACTGCAACCCCGGAGCCGGTCCGTCACCGAATGTCTGTGTTGTCGAGAGGCCGCCGGGTCGTTCCGGCTGGAACAGATCCGGTGCACTTGCGATAAGCGCGCGCTCCTCGGGCCGATCCACGTCAAAGGCCGGCCACGCGACGAGAGGGATTGCAGGCACATCCAGTTCGGCAGGTTGCGACGTCACGGAAAAGATCTCCGGGCCACGTGCAGGTTCCAGGTCGGGCGCGGCCATCGGTTCGACCACCGGACTTGCCGGCTCGTCCGTCGTGACGGACGGTTGCGTCTCCTTCGGTCTGTCCAACGCGACCGAGAAGACCTCGTCAGGCGTCTCCTGCTCGTGTGCAACCATCTCGACGGGCCCATCCAACTCCTGCGTCATGACCGCAGCCGGCGTTTCGGTCCGTGCCGGCGCCACGTCGGCACTGGGATCCGGCAGTTGTCCAGCGCCGGACAACACGCCAACCCCCAGCACCACGCCGAAACCCATGCCGGCTGCAAGGGAGAACGCCAGAATGGCGTTTCGAGCCGTCTTGTTCGACGTCTTCGCCCGCAACGACGGAGCTGCCTGCTCGTGCTCGGAAGGCGGCGCCGGCTTCTCCGCCTCGGCGGCTGGCTCTGGCACGTCGTCGGCGGCAGCCGGGGCGGCGGAATTCTGGGCAGACAGGGCCTGTTGACGTTTCAGCCGCGCATCTTGCAGGCGCTTCTCCAGGTTCAGGCCCGGGGTGTCAGAGCGCGCCGACCTGGTTTTCCGCTTCACGGCGGAATGCTTGGGTGGGTCAAGCGACACTTTCGGCACGTGATCGACCTTTCAACGAGACGTGGTTTTGACGGATCCTCGCACGCAACGGCGGAATACCAAAGAACGGCATGAATGCACAATCCTCGCCAAAACCGGAAAATACCACAGCAATCTGACCCGGTGGTGACCGGAAAACGACAGCATCGGGAAATTTACGGACGCTCCCCAAACCATGGGTTGTGCCCGGGTGTCGGATCGCAGTTCAGGCGGCCGTGATCGCGGAACGGGGTCCATGACTCCAGATTGATCACCCGATAGTGCCAGACTATCCTCGGACGTCATGGCGCTTCCGGTCGAGACATTTTTCCTGCAGCCCGATGCCCAGGGCACGCTGCAGGCGCAGATCCAGCAGATGGTGGCGGAGGGCATCCTTTCTGGCCGGTTCCGCGCGGGCGAGAAGCTGCCCTCGACCCGCCGCCTCGCCGCGCACCTGGGCATCAGCCGGATCACCGTCACGCTGGCCTATACGGAGCTTCTGTCGAACGATTACCTGACCTCGCGCGGACGGTCGGGTTACTACATCTCCACCACCGCGCCCGCCCCGCCGAAGTTCCGCACGCCGTGGCCCGCGCAGGACGCCGTCGACTGGAGCCGCGCGATCGGCCAGCGCTTCGTCACCGGAGACGTTCTGCGCAAGCCGCTCGACTGGGCGCGCTTCCGTTACCCCTTCATCTATGGCCAGACGGATCCCACGCTTTTCGACCACACCAACTGGCGGCATTGCGCGGTTCAGGCGCTGGGGCAGCGGGATTTCACGTCGATGACCACGGATTACTTCGACCAGGACGATCCGAGGCTGGTCGAATTCATCCTCCGCCACACGCTGCCCCGGCGCGGAATCGCCGCCACGCCGGAGCAGATCCTGATCACGCTCGGCGCGCAAAACGCGCTCTGGCTCACTGCGCAGGTCCTGCTGACGCAGCGCCGGACGGCGACATTGGAGGATCCATGCTATCCCACATTGCGCAGCATCCTCGCGCAGTCGCGCTGCCACGTGCGCTCCGTGCCGGTGGACCAGGACGGGCTGCCGCCCGACCTGGTCCCCGCGGAGACGGACGTCATCTTCACCACGCCCTCGCCACCAGTGCCCGACCACCGCGACCATGCCGATGGCGCGCCGGCGCGCGCTCCTGCAACGGGCGGGTGAATTGAATGCGCTGATCGTGGAGGACGATTACGAGTTCGAGATGTCGTTCCTGCGCAGCCCCTCCCCCGCGCTCAAGAGCCTCGACCGCGATGGGCGTGTGATCTATGTCGGCAGCTTCTCGAAATCGCTGTTTCCGGGACTGCGTCTCGGCTATCTCGTCGGCTCCGAACCGTTCATCCGCGAGGCCCGCGCGCTGCGCGCGACCGTGCTGCGCCACCCACCGGGGCATATCCAGCGCACGGCGGCCTATTTCCTGTCGCTCGGTCACTACGACGCGCTGATCCGGCGCATGGGGCAGGTGCTGCACCAGCGCCGCAAGGTGCTCGCGGAGGCGGTCGATGCGGCCGGGTTGCGCGTGGCGGGCGTCGGCGCATTCGGCGGATCCTCCCTCTGGATGCGGGCGCCGGACCATGTCGACACGGCCGAACTGGCCCGCCGGCTGGAGGCTCAGTCGGTTCTCATCGAACCCGGAGCGCCGTTCTTCCTCAGGCCGGATGCGCCGAAAAACTATTACCGGCTGGCCTATTCCTCGATCAATCGCGCGCGGATCCCGGACGGGGTGAAGATCATCGGCCGTGCAATTGCGGAGACGTGAAGGCCATACCTTCTGGACCTAGATACGGGGTTCTTCTGGCCCTATAGTGGCCGCGTGCCCTCCGCTAGGGTCCCGCCAAATCCCGGCGCCACGAGCGCCGCCATGCCCGCGCCCTCGTCAAGGATCAGCCCGATGAAAATGACCACCGAAGAAGCCTTCGTGAAAGTGCTGCAGCGCCACGGGATCGGCCATGCCTTCGGGATCATCGGATCGGCGATGATGCCGATTTCGGACATTTTTCCTGCCGCCGGCATCACCTTCTGGGACTGCGCGCACGAGGGCTCGGCGGGGATGATGGCGGACGGCTACACCCGCGCCACGGGCAAGATGTCGATGATGATCGCCCAGAACGGCCCCGGCATCACCAATTTCGTGACCGCGGTGAAGACCGCCTACTGGAACCACACGCCGCTGCTGCTGGTGACGCCGCAGGCCGCCAACAAGACCATCGGTCAGGGCGGGTTCCAGGAGGTGGAGCAGATGGCGCTCTTCCGCGACATGGTGGCCTACCAGGAAGAGGTTCGCGATCCGTCCCGCGTGGCCGAGGTGCTGACTCGCGTGATCTCGAAGGCGAAACGCTTCTGCGGCCCGGCGCAGATCAACATCCCGCGCGACTACTGGACCCAGGTGGTCGATATCGAGATCCCCGACCCGATCAACTTCGAATCCGCACCGGGTGGCGAGACCTCCGTGGCCGAGGCTGCGAAACTGCTGTCCGAGGCGAAGAACCCCGTGATCCTGAACGGCGCGGGCGTGGTGCTCAGCTCCGGCGGGATCAAGCGCGTCCATGGCGCTGGCCGAACGGCTCGATGCGCCGGTCTGCGTGGGGTACCAGCACAACGATGCCTTTCCCGGTTCGCATCCGCTCTTCGCCGGGCCGCTGGGCTACAACGGGTCGAAGGCGGGAATGGAGCTCATCAAGAAGGCCGACGTGGTGCTCTGCCTCGGCACGCGGCTCAATCCGTTCTCGACCCTGCCTGGCTACGGCATGGAATACTGGCCGGCGCAGGCGAAGATCATCCAGGTCGACATCAATCCCGACCGCATCGGGCTGACCAAGAAAGTCACCGTCGGCATCGTCGGCGACGCTGCCAAGGTTGCGAACGGGATCCGCGCGCAACTCTCGGATACGGCGGGCGACGACGGCCGGGAGGAGCGAAAAGCGCGCATCGCGCAGGCGAAATCCGCCTGGGCGCAGCAACTCTCCTCCATGGATCACGAGGAGGACGACCCCGGCACCTCCTGGAACGAGCGCGCCCGCACCGAAAAGCCCGACTGGATGAGTCCGCGCATGGCCTGGCGCGCGATCCAGTCCGCGCTGCCGCGTGAGGCGATCATTTCGTCGGATATCGGCAACAACTGCGCCATCGGCAACGCCTACCCGTCTTTCGAGGAGGGGCGGAAGTATCTCGCCCCCGGCCTCTTCGGCCCCTGCGGCTACGGCCTGCCCGCCATCGTCGGCGCCAAGATCGGCTGCCCTGACGTGCCGGTGGTGGGTTTCGCGGGCGATGGCGCTTTCGGCATCGCGGTCACCGAACTCACCGCCATCGGGCGCGGCGAATGGCCGGCGATCACCCAGATCGTCTTCCGCAACTATCAGTGGGGGGCGGAGAAGCGGAACTCCACGCTCTGGTTCGACGACAATTTCGTCGGCACCGAACTGGACGAGAAGGTTTCCTATGCCGGCATCGCCCAAGCCTGCGGTCTGCAGGGCGTCGTCGCGCGCACGATGGAGGAGCTGACCGCCGCGCTGAACCAGGCGATCGAGGACCAGATGAAGCGCGGTAAGACCACGCTGATCGAGGCGATGATCAACCAGGAGCTGGGCGAGCCATTCCGCCGCGACGCGATGAAGAAGCCGGTGCGGGTCGCCGGCATCGATAAGGCCGACATGGTCGAACAAACCGCCTGAGCGAATCATCGGCGCCTGCCTCATGGAGCCGTGGCGCTTTCGAAACGGGGGAATCTGGGATAGGCCAGTCAGTGCTATCGTCGTCAGTCATTCAGAGCGTCCCATGAGCCGTGACCCGTTTCCGTTCCTCGCTCCCGAGCCGCCCGTCGCGCCCAGGGCGCTGCTCGACCGCGCCCGCGGGCTGCCCACGCCGCGCGTGGCACTGGTCAATGCCGGCAGTGTGCCGGCGCTTGAGGGCATCCGGGAAGCGTCGCATGCACGGCTGGCAGAGCCGATCCTGATCGGCGATCCGGCCAAGATCCGCGCCGCGGCGGAGGAGATCGGCTATGACATCGGCGGCTTGCGGCTTATCGCGGCGCCCCATGCGGGTGCGGCGGTGGAAGCCGCGCGTCTTGCCCGCGACGGGGAGGTGCAGGCGATCATGAAGGGGCAGGTCCACACCTCCACCTTCCTCAAGGCGCTGCTGACCTCGAAGGCCGGTCTGCGCGCCACGGAGGTGCGCTGCGGACATGTCTTTCACATCACCACCGGCCGCTCCGACAGGCCGCTGTTGCTCACCGACGCCGCACTGAACGTGGATCCGGACATGGAGACGCGCAAGCAATGCCTGTCCTATGCCGTTGACCTCGCCCTTCGCCTCGGGGTGGAGCGGCCCCGCGCGGGCATCCTCGCGCCCACGGAGGATCCGGTGGCCAGCGTGCCCAACACGGTGGAGGCCGCCGAGATCGCCGCCTGGGCCAGGACGGCGTTGCCCCGCGCGGACGTGTCGGGGCCGATGGCGCTCGACCTCATCTGGTCGAAGGAGGCCGCGGCGATAAAGGGCTACGACAGCCCGGTCTGCGGCGATGCCGACATCGTGCTGACGCCGAACATCACCACCGGCAACGCGCTCTTCAAGCTGATGGTTCTGGGGATGGGCTGCTGCGCGGGCGGTCTGGTGATGGGCGCGCGCGTGCCGATCCTGCTCACCTCGCGCGCGCAAAAGGCGCCCGCAAGGCTCGCCTCGGCAGCGCTGGGCGTGATCGCGGCCGAAATGGCGGCGGAGGCGGCATGATCCTGGTCATCAACGCGGGTTCCTCCTCGATCAAGGCGGCCGTCTTCGACGACGGGGCGGAGGCCGTGCGCCACGAGGTGGACGGCATCGGAACGGTGGACGGACCCTCCGACCACCACGCGGCGTTCGAGACGATGCTTTCCGGGTTGCGCGACAAGGGCTTTGCGCTCGCCGATCTCCACGCCGCCGGCCACCGCGTGGTGCATGGCGGTGAGGATCTGATCCGACCGGCTCGGATCACCCAAGACGTGCACGACCGGATCGAAGCCTGCGTGCCGCTGGCGCCGCTCCACAACCCGCACAACCTCGCGGCAATCGACGCGCTGGCGCGGCTGGCTCCCGACTTGCCGCAGGTCGCCTGTTTCGACACCGCCTTTCACGCCACGATGCCCGAACGCGCGCGCCGCTACGCGCTGCCGGACCGGCCGGAGACGCGGGCGATCCGCCGCTATGGCTTCCACGGCCTCAGCTACGCCGCGATGGTCCGGACCTGGCGCGATGTGACCGGCACCGGCTTGCCGCGCCGCCTTCTGGCGCTGCACCTGGGCAACGGCGCGTCGGCATGCGCCATCCTCGACGGGCGCTCGGTCGACAGCACCATGGGCTATTCGCCCGTGGAAGGATTGACCATGGGAACCCGCGTCGGGCGCATCGACGCCAATGCCGTGCTCGACCTGGCCGGGACGCTGGGCATCAAGGCGACGCGCACGCTTCTCAATCGCGAGTCGGGGCTCAGAGGCCTCTCCGGCCTCACCTCCGACATGCGCCGGCTGGAAGCGGCCGACACGCCAGAAACACGCTTCGCCATCGAGTTCTTCTGCTACACCGCCGCGCGGGAGGTGGCGGGACTGATCCCGGCATTGGGCGGGGTGGACGCCATCGCCTTCACCGGCGGGATCGGCGAAAATTCCCGAGCCGTGCGTCATGCCATCACCGGGCATCTGTCCTGGCTCGGGGAGCCGGCGGTCCACGTCATCCCCGCCGCCGAGGAAGCACAGATCGCCCGCGACACGGAGGCTTGCCTTGAGTTTGCCTGACCTCCAGAAGGAGACCCGATGACGCTGCCCCGACCGGACCTCGACCTCTCGCCGCATGTCTCGGACGAGGTGCGCAAGACGACCTGCTACATGTGCGCCTGCCGCTGCGGCATCAACGTGCACATGAAGGGCGGCAAGGTCGCCTATATCGAGGGCAACCGCGACCATCCGGTGAACAAGGGCGTGCTCTGCGCCAAGGGCTCGGCCGGGATCATGCAGCACAACGCGCCCTCCCGCCTGCGCGCGCCGCTGAAGCGCGTCGGGCCCGCGCGGCTCGGGCGAATTCGAGGAGATCACCTGGGACGAGGCGCTGAAGATCGCCGACCGACTGGCTCGCCCCGATCCGCGCACGACGACCCGTCGAAAAGCTCGCCTTCTTCACCGGCCGCGACCAGTCGCAGAGCTTCACCTCCTTCTGGGCGCAGAATTTCGGCACGCCGAACTACGCGGCGCATGGCGGCTTCTGCTCGGTCAACATGGCGGCGGCCGGCATCTACACGATGGGCGGCGCGTTCTGGGAATTCGGCCAGCCCGACTGGGACCATACCAAGCTCTTCATGCTGTTCGGCGTGGCCGAGGATCATGACAGCAACCCGATCAAGATGGGCATCGGCAAGCTCAAGGCGCGCGGCGCGCGCGATCATCGGCGTGAATCCGATCCGCACCGGCTACAACGCCGTGGCCGACGACTGGGTCGGCATCACGCCGGGCACCGACGGCCTCTTCATCCTCGCGATGGTCCATGTGCTGATGAAGGCCGGGCGGATCGACCTCGACTACCTCGCGCGCTTCACCAACGCACCGGTGCTGGTGAACGGCGATGCAAACAGCGCCGACCACGGGCTGTTCCTGCGCGACGAGCAGGGCAAGCGAACTGGTGATCGACCGCACGCACCGGCAAGCCCGCCGCCTTTCGACGCGCCCGGCGTGCAGCCCGACCTGCCCGCGATCCATCCGCGCGCGCCGGCGTCACCCACCGCCCCGTGATGCACCTGATGGCCGAGAACTACCTCGACCCGACGAATACGCGCCCGAGGCGGTGGCCGAGCGCTGCGGCATCCCCGCGGACCGCATCCGCGCCATCGCCGCCGAACTGGCCCGCGTCGCCTTTGACGAGGCGTTCGAGCTCGACGCAGCGAATGGACCGATTTCCGCGGCGAGACGCACGCGACGATGAAGGGCCGCCCGGTCAGCTTTCACGCCATGCGCGGCATCTCCGCCCATGCCAACGGCTTCCAGACCTGCCGCGCGCTGCACGTGCTGCAGATCCTGCTGGGCACGGTCGAGGTGCCCGGCGGCTTCCGCTTCAAACCGCCCTATCCCAAGCCCGCCACAGCGCACCCGAAACCACACAGCCGCGTCACCCGGGACATGCCGCTCGACGGCCCGCACCTGGGCTTCGTCCAGGGCCCGGAGGATCTGCGCCTGAAGGACGACGGCACGCCCGCGCGCATCGACAAGGCGTTCACCTGGGAAAACCCGATGTCGGCCCATGGGCTGATGCACATGGTGATCTCCAACGCCCATGCGGGCGATCCGTACAGGATCGACACGCTCTTTCATCTACATGGCCAACATGTCGTGGAATTCGTCGATGAATACCGGCGGCGTGATGGAGATGCTGACGGACACCGACGAGAACGGCGATTACGTCATCCCGCGCATCATCTACTCCGACGCCTACAGCTCGGAGATGGTGGCCTATGCCGACCTGATCCTGCCCGACACGACCTATCTCGAACGCCACGACTGCATCTCGCTGCTGGACCGTCCGATCTGCGAGGCCGACGCCGCGGCCGACGCGATCCGCTGGCCGGTGGTCGAACCCGACCGTGACGTGCGCGGCTTCCAGTCCGTGCTCTGCGATCTGGGCGCGCGGCTGGGGCTGCCGGGTTTCATCAATGAGGACGGCAGCGCAGAAATACGCCGATTACGCCGATTACATCGTCCATCACGAACGCAAGCCCGGCATTGGTCCGCTCGCCGGGTGGCGCATGGGTCCAAAAGGTCTGGTCAATGGGCGTGGCGGCGTGAACGAAGGGCAGCTCGAAAGCTACATCAAGAACGGCGGCTTCTTCGTCGAACACGTGCCCGGCGCGGCGCGCTTCTACAAGCCGTGGAATCGCGCCTATCAGGACTGGGCCGTCGAGCATGGGCTTCTTCGACGCGCCGCAGCCCTATCTCTTTCAGCTTTACGTAGAGCCCATTGCAGAAATTCCGGCTGGCCGCCGAGGGCCAGGGCAAGCGCACAGCCGCCCGACCACCTGAGCAGCGCCTGCACGCCGCCATGGACCCGCTGCCGATCTGGTATGATCCGGCAGGCGACAATCGCGCAGCCGAATATCCGGTGACCGCGCTGACCCAGCGGCCGATGGCGATGTATCACAGCTGGGGCACGCCAGAACGCCTGGCTGCGGCAGATCCACGGGCACAACCCGCTCTACGTGCCGACGCGGCTGATGCGCGAGCACGGGCTCGAGGACGGCGACTGGGCGCGCGTGACCTCCCCGCATGGCGAGATCACCGTGCCGGTCATGGAGATGGCCGCGCTGAACGAGAACACGGTCTGGACCTGGAACGCCATCGGCAAGCGCAAGGGCGCCTGGGCGCTCTCCGACGACGCGCCGGAGGCCACGCGAGGGTTCCTGCTGAACCACCTGATCCACGAATTGCTGCCGCCCAAGGGCGACGGGCTGCGCTGGGCGAATTCCGATCCGATCACGGGACAGGCCGCGTGGTTCGACCTGAAGGTGCGGATCGAGAAAACCGACGCGCCTACAGAGGCGAAACCGGTCTTCCCCCCGATCGCGTCTCCGGTGGGCAAGGGGCCAGAAAAGCTCGCCTGGAAGGTGGGCAAATGATCCTGCGACGGTTCCTTTCCCCCCTGCATGCAATGCACGCACGGATACGCGGGAGGAGCGCGTCGACGGGCCGCGGCGCGGCGACCCGATGCCCGACCGGCAGCGCTTCATGGCTGCCGGCCACATCCTAAGGCGGAGCTTTGCACTGGCGGTGACAAATCGCCGTGCCGTGGGGGCGGCCCGGCGATGCGCGGCGGTGCTGCGCACCTTGAGTCCGCGCAGTTCCAAATGTGCGGGTTCCGCCGCTGGCCGAACTGTTCACATTGACACCGAACCGGGTACGCGCCTGCCGGAACGCGGATGCCAGCATCTCCAACCCCTTGACGCATCCGCATGACCGACCTCCCCACATCCACGCCCCGCAAGCTGGGCCTCGTGATCGACCTCGATACCTGCGTCGGCTGTCATGCCTGCGTGATATCCTGCAAGGGCTGGAACACGGAGAACTACGGCGCCCCGCTCTCCGATCAGGAGCCCTATGGCGCGGAGCCCTCGGGCACCTTCCTCAACCGCGTGCACAGCTACGAGGTCCAGCCGGAGCAGGGCCACGGCGCAGCTCGTGCATTTCCCGAAATCCTGCCTGCATTGCGAGGATGCGCCCTGCGTCACCGTCTGCCCCACCGGTGCCAGCTACAAGCGCGTCGAGGACGGGATCGTGCTGGTGAACGAGAGCGACTGCATCGGCTGCGGGCTCTGCGCCTGGGCCTGTCCCTACGGCGCGCGGGAAATGGACATGGCCGAAGGGGTGATGAAGAAGTGCACGCTCTGCATCGACCGCATTTACAACGAGAACCTGCCCGAGATCGACCGGGAGCCTGCCTGCGTGCGAACCTGCCCCGCCGGAGCGCGGCATTTCGGCGATTTCGCGGACCCCGAGAGCCACGTCTCGCGCCTCACGGCCGAGCGCGGCGGCATGGACCTGATGCCGGAACAGGGCACGAAACCCGTCAACAAGTACCTGCCCCCCCGCCCAAAGGACGCGGAGCCGGAGATCGACGTGCTTGCGCCGTTCCTGGAACCGGTCGCGGAGGATTCGCACGGGTTCATGGCCTGGCTCGACCGCGCAGCTGGAGAAGCTCTGACATGCATCCGGCGAAGTCGGTCATCGTGTTCACGACGTTTTCGGGCCTTGGCTTCGGGCTGCTGTTCTTTCTCGGGCTCGGCTTTCCGGCCGTCACCGGCTGGACCGCGTTCGTCTTCTTCACGATCGCCTACCTGATGGCGGTGGGAGGCCTCGTCGCCTCGACCTTCCACCTCGGCCATCCGGAGCGGGCGGCGAAGGCGTTCACACAGTGGCGGACGAGCTGGCTCAGCCGCGAGGCATGGTCATCGGTGGCGGCGCTGGTCGTCATGGGCCTTTACGGCGCGGGGCTCGTGTTTTTTGGCGCACGGTGGACGCTGCTGGGCTGGCTTGGCGCCGCATTGTCGCTGCTGACGGTCTTCACGACCTCGATGATCTATGCGCAATTGCGTTCGGTGCCGCGCTGGCACACGGCCAGGACCCCGGTGATGTTCCTGTCGCTGGCGCTGGCGGGCGGCGCGCTGCTGGCCGGACAGGTCGTGGTCGCGATGATGCTGCTCGCCGCCGCCGGAGCCCTTGTCGCGGCGAGTTGGCTCATCGGCGATGGAAGTTTGGCCGCGTCGGGCACCAACCTCGCCACCGCAACCGGGCTGGGCCGCATCGGCAAGGTCCGGTCGTTCGAGCCTCCGCATACCGGCACCAACTACCTGCTGCGGGAGTTCGTGCATGTCGTCGGCCGCAAGCACTCCCGCAAGCTTCGCGTCATCGCGCTGGTCCTGATGGTGGCGGTGCCGATCCTGCTGCTGGCGCTGCCGTTCAACCATGTCTTTGCGCTTCTGGCGGTGGTCAGCCACGTCGCCGGCGTGCTGATCACCCGCTGGCTCTTCTTCGCGGAGGCGGAGCATGTGGTCGGTCTCTACTATGGCAAGCGCTAATCACGATCTGCGCGAACGGGCGCCGAACTGGGGGATTCCCCTTCTTCCGCACGACATGATATCTATATAGAGCGCGATACCGACAAACCCTGCCCGAACAGGGTTGCAACCATGAAGGCAGTACAAATGACATTCGCAAGAACCTCCATCGCAGCCGCCTTCGGCGGTATTCTGGCCTTGTCCGCCTGCACGGACCAGGTGGCGCAATCCGGGCCGGGCGGCCTCGACAAGACCCAAAGCGGCGCGGCGATCGGCGCTGGCCTCGGCGCCCTCCTTGGCGTCGCCACGGCACGCGACGGGGAGCGGGCCGAAGCGGCGATCAAGGGCGCGGCCCTTGGTGGCGCGGCCGGGGCAGGTATCGGATACTCGCTCGACCGGCAGGAGGCTGATCTGCGGCAGTCCATCAACAACGAGAACGTGCAGATCACCAATACCGGCGACCGGCTGATCGTGACGCTTCCGCAGGATATCACCTTCGCCACCGACAGCTTTGTTGTGCGCCCGGATCTGCAGCGCGACCTGCGCGCCGTTGCCGGCAACCTGCAAGCCTATCCCAACAGCACGATCCAGGTCGTCGGTCATACCGACAGCGATGGCGACGCGGGCTACAACCAGTCCCTGTCGGAACGCCGCGCCAACGCGGTGGCGGACGTGCTTTATAGTGCAGGCGTACCCTTCAACCGGGTCCAGACCTTCGGACGCGGCGAGACGCAGCCCGTGGCCTCGAACCTCAATCCGCAGGGCAAGGCCCAGAACCGGCGGGTGGAGATCGTGATTCTGCCCAACGCCTGAGCCTGCAGCAATCGATAACGACGGGCTGTGCGCAAGCGCAGCCCGTTTGTGTTTCCGGGCGGCCTTGCCATTTCTCCTTCGCGCACGACCTTCTAGTGCAACGATGAGACGAGAGGCGATGACATGACCAAACCGATGCTCCTGGGTATTTCCGGATCTTTGCGGAAAGACTCGACCAACCGGAAACTGCTGCGCGAGGCGGCGCAACTCTTCGGCGACTGCACCTTCCTCGAAGCCGAGGTGAAATTTCCGATCTATGATGGGGATGACGAGGACGCGGACGGCGTACCGGCCGCGGTCCAGAAGCTCTCCGACCAGATCGCGGAGGCCGACGCCGTCATCATTTCGACGCCGGAGTACAACAAGGGTCCGTCCGGCGCACTCAAGAACGCGCTCGACTGGGTCAGCCGCACGAAACCCAACCCTTGGGCGGGCAAGCCCGCTCGCCGTGATGAGCGCGTCGTCCGGCCGTGCCGGGGGCGAACGGGCGCAGATGATTCTGCGCGGCTTCATGGTTCCGTTCCGGCCGCGCATCCTGCAGGGACCCGAAGTGCACCTGGCCGGATCCTCGAAGGAATTCGACGATAGCGGACGGCTGACGAGCGAACTCTACATCAAGACGCTGCAGGAGCTGATGGATGGGCTGCGCGCAGAACTTCCGGCGGCCGTGCAGCGCAAGGTTGCCTGAGGCAGGTCGCTCAGTTTGTCGCCACGCCGATCTCGATAAGGTTGCCGTCCGGATCGCGCAGATAAAGTGACAGGATCGGTCCGGCAGCCCCGCTGCGCTGGACCGGCCCTTCCTCGATGGCGATTCCGTGAGCCGTTCAGATGCGCCTGCCAATCCTCGATCGTCGCGTCGGTCAGGAAACAGAGGTCGGCCGAACCCGCCGTGGGCGTCCGCGCCTTCGGTTCGAATTCGTGCCCCGCCTGGTGCAGATTGATCTTCTGGGCGCCGACATGCAGCGCCCAGCGCGTGGTGCCGTCAGCCGCCTCGAAGCTCCGGCCGGTCATGCCAAGCACGTTTTCATAGAATTTCAGCGTCGTCATGATGTCCGCCACTGTCAGCACGAGGTGGTCGATCGACGTCACACATGGATTTCGGGATTGAGCCATCGCCGGGCGCCTTCTATGCATCGAGACGTGAGTGATGCCGTGAAAGACGTCCTGCGTCAAACCGACGTGATGGATCCCGACCGTGCCCGGGCCTTGCAGGCGACGCTGGGCCGGATGCCGGAGCTTGTGGCCGGCGATCCCTTGCCGACCTTCTTCCACCAGGTCTATTTCTGGAATGCCTTGCCGCCGGACAACCTTGGCCGAGACGGGCATCCCGCGCGCGGGCAGGGCGTGATCCCCGATCTGGGCCTGCCGCGTCGCATGTGGGCCGGTGGCCGGATGAGTTTTCACGCGCCATTGCGGCTGGGCCATCCCGCGGAATGCCGGACGGAGCTTTTGTCGGCGGTGGAAGAGCGCGGGCGCAGCGGACCGCTGGGGCTGGTGACGATCCGCCTGATCTACAGCCAGGACGGAACGCCATGCCTCACCGACGAGCGCGAACTCGTCTATCGCGAGGATGCGGATCCGGACGCGCCCGCGCCGGCCTATCCGCAGGCGCCCGAGGGATCGGAGACGGAGCGGGCGTTGAGCTTTACCACGACGATGCTGTTCCGCTACTCCGCGCTGACCTTCAACGGGCACCGGATCCACTACGATCTCGACTATGCGACCGGCGTCGAGGGTTATTCCGGTCTGGTCGTGCATGGGCCGCTTGATGGCGCAGTCCTCGATGGACATGGCAGACGGAGGAGCTGGGCCCGCTCGCCGGATTCCGAGTTCCGCGCCACCGCACCGCTGATGCATTTCGAGACCGCGACGGCTTGCCGGGCGGAAAACCGTCTCTGGATCCGCGGCCCCGACGGGCGCATGTGCATGGAGGCTGAGGCCATCATTTCGGAGCGAGCGTGATCCAACGCTAAAGACTGTCGGCCACGCCGAAACCCGGTGGGATGTCGTTCCGCCCCTCCAGCACCAGCGCAGCCATGACCTCGCCGACCTTTGGCGCCATGCCGAACCCGATCTTGAACCCGCCATTGGCGATGAAGTGCCCCGGCCTGCCCGGCCATGCCCCCAGCATCGGGCGCGCGGACCGCGGCTGCGCGGGCGCAGCCCCGCCCAGCGCTCCAACACTTCGGCGCCGGCAAGTTCGGGTACCGCTGCGCGGGTGTCTTGGCCAGAACATCATCCAAGAGGTGGTCCGTGTCGCGGGGATCCGCGAATGCGCGTTCGGTTGTCGGACCCGACGGCGACCGTACCATCGCCATGCGGGATGATGTGCAAACCGTCCGCGAAGAGTTGCGGCAACCCCGCACGCGTCGAGCCGCAGCAGCGCTGCCTGCCCCTTGATCCCCTGCCCGACGGGCCGGCCCTCTGCGTTCCGGATCGCGTCTAGCCCCGTCGCCCCCGTCGCCCAGACGGTCGGCGCATCACCGGCCTCCGGCTCCGGTCGAACCGGGACGCCGCGCTCCGTGAGGGCGGCGGCCAGCGCGGCGCAGGCCTTGCGCGGGTGGATCATGCGCGCTGAGCGTGTCGAGGATCAGTACCGGCCGGACCCGCTGCCGACAGCCCAGCCACGCGCGACGTCCATGACCTCCCAAGAGGCACGGCCCTGCCACAGGTCCTGCGCGGAAACCGCCCGCTGCAGCGCCAGCGCCACGGCCGCGTCATCCGCCAGAGGCTGCACGCGCCCTGCCGGAACATATCCCGGATCAACGCCGCCGACTTCCGCGATCTCGTCCCAGAAAGCTCGCCGCCATCAGCAGGCTTTCAAGTTGGAACTGTTTCTTCGGAGTTCCAGTTTTCCGGCACATGCGGGGCCAGCGCGCCGACCATGCCGCCGGAGGCTCCCGGCGCCCACGCCGTGGGGGTCCACCAGCTCCACGCGCGCACCCATACTGGCGCAGGCCCAGGCCACCGAAAGGCCGAAGATCCCCGCGCCGCGCACCGATATGTCGAACCATTGCCAAGCCGCCGCCTTTCCCTCATGGCGTTCGAGCCGGACAGCATACAGGACGTGGCCGTGACAGAACCAGCAGGCAAAGCTCACCTGGACCGAGACCGGCGTGCCGATCTCGACCCGGTTCGACGACCCCTATTTCAGCCTGCGCGGCGGGCTGGAGGAGACGCGGCACGTGTTTCTGGCGGGCAACGATCTGCCCGCACGGTTCCGCGACGGGTTCCACATCGCAGAGCTGGGCTTTGGCACCGGGCTGAACTTCCTTGCGGCGGTGCAGGCGTTCCGGGCGTCCGCCATGTCCCGGCACGCTGCGCTTCACCACCTTCGAGGCCTTCCCGATGACACGCGAAGACCGCTGTCGAGCGCTGGCCTGCTACCCGGAATGCCGATGCGACGCGCATCGACGGCGCGGATGACGTGGCCCTCACCATCATGGACGGCGACGCGCGCGAGACCCTGCCAAACTGGACCGGGCAGTGCGATGCCTGGTTTCTCGACGGGTTCTCGCCCGCGAAGAACCCCGAGCTCTGGGGCGAGGATCTCATGGCGGATGTGGCGCGCCACACGGCGCCCGGCGGAACCGCGGCGACCTACACCGCCGCCGGATTCGTGCGGCGCGGATTGGAAGCGGCAGGGTTCGCCGTCACGCGGGCGCCGGGGTTCGCGGGAAAGCGCCACATGACCCGCGCGGTGATGCCGGAATGAGCCAGGGCAACAATACCAGGCAGGGTATCTGGCTGATGGTCGCGACCTGCGTCGTCTTCTCGGCGCAGGACGGGATCTCTCGGCATCTGGCGGAGGAATACAACATCCTGATGGTGGTGATGATCCGCTATTGGTTCTTCGCCGCCTTCGTGATGACCGTCTCGGCCCGGCGCAAGCCGGTGGATTGCGCAACGCCGCCGCGACCCGCCAGCCGATCCTGCAAGCCTTTCGCGGACTGCTTCTGGCGGTGGAGATCTGCGTGATGGTCTATGCCTTCACGTTGGTGGGGCTGATGAAAGCCAGGCGATTTTCACGGTCTATCCGCTTCTGGTTGCGGCACTTTCCGGCCCGGTGCTCGGCGAATACGTCGGCTGGCGACGCTGGACGGCCATCGGTGTGGGCTTTCTGGGCGTCCTGATCATCCTGCAGCCCGGCGCGGGCGTCTTCGACCCCGCGGCGATCGTGCCGTTCTGTGCAGCACTGGGCTTTGCACTTTATGCGCTGCTCACGCGGTATGCCGCGAAGCTCGACAGCGCCGCGACCACGTTCTTCTGGACCGGCACGGTGGGCGCCGTGGCGATGACGTGCATCGGCCTCTGGTCGTGGGAGCCGATGACGGCGCGCGACTGGGTCTGGATGGCGTGCCTGTGCCTCACCGGTGCCAGCGGGCACTACCTGCTCGATCAAGTGCTACGAGGTGGCCGAGGCCAGCGCGGTGCAGCCCTTCGCCTACTTGCAATTCGTCTTCGTCTCGATCATCGGGCTCACCGTCTTCGGAGAGACCTTGCAGGCGAACGTCGCCCTCGGCGCCGGTCTGATCGTCGCGGCGGGCCTGTTCGCGCTGTGGCGGGAGCGGGTTGCGGGCTAGTTGCTGCCGGCCTCGCGCGTCGCGAGCGTGCTGCCCAGAAGCTCCGCGCTGAACGGAACGGGGAGCGGGTCGAGGCCCAGCCGCGCACGAAAGATCGGCAGGCTTTCGGACACGCGCATGACGTAGTTCCGCGTCTCCCGGAACGGGATTCCTTCGATCCAGTCGATCATGGTGTCGATATCCTTGTCGCGCGGGTCCCCGAACTCGCGCATCCAGCGGGCGGGCCGCGACGGGCCGGCGTTGTAGCCTGCCGACACCATCACGATGTTGCCGTCGAACTGTTCGATCAACTGCTTGAGGTAGACCGTGCCGAGCCGGCCGTTATAGACCGGATCGTCGGTCAACCGCTGCGTGGAATGCTCGCCCAGCAGGCCCAGGCTGGCCGCGACATCCCGCGCCGTCGCGGGCATCACCTGCATCAGCCCACGCGCGCCCGCGGCGGAGACGACGATGGCATCGAACTCGCTCTCGCGGCGGGCGATCGACAGCGCCAGCTCCGTCGGGACCGGCAGATCGGCCTCGGCCAGCGGGTGCAGCGGATAGTAGGGCATCGGCGCGATGAACCCGCGCCGCGCGATCGCCTTGCCGATCTTCACGGCGAGGTGGGGCTCCTCGAGGTCGATCGCGGCCTGGCCCAGCAGCGCCGCGTCATGCTCTCCCAACTGCTCGGCGAGGTGGGTCCAGAAAAGCTCGGCGAGGTTGCGCTCCCCGGCCGCAAGCAGAAGCTGGCCCGCCTGGAAGACGCTGTCGGCCACCAGCGGGCTCTGGCGCCAGTCGGTGTCGGGAACGGCGTCGAACCCGACATCGAACGGAAGCCCCGCCGCTTCGGCCGCCAGCAACCCGTAAAAGGATGTCTGGAAGGCCGCACCCCGCGTGAATTCCATGTCGGCGGCGACCGGGTCGCCCAGTGCCTGATGCGCCCGCCCCTTCCAGTATCCCGCCCGCCCCTGAGATATGGGAGTGACGACCTCATCGTCATGGCTTTGGAAGTGTGTCAGCGCGCGAGCCGGATCGTCGAGCCGCGTGAGCGCGATGTACCCCGCCAGCCATTCCAGATCAGCGAAGTCGGAGCCGCCGGTCAGGTAATGGTTCGCGGCCATGTCATAGGCCCGCTGCGCATTGCCCTCCAGCAGCGCGTCGCGCGCCAGTTGCCGGCGACGGTTCGACCAGGCATCGGGATTGCCCAGCGCTTCGGCGCTCTTGGACTGGGCGAGCAGCATATCCTTCGCCTCGTCCCAGCGGCCCTTGCGCAGGCGCCACTCGAACCGGCCATGGACAAGGCCGGGATCTCCCAGCAGGTCCTTGGGCACGTCGGCGATCAGGGTGTCCACATTGCCCGCAAGCTTGGCGAGACCGATCCGCGCGCGCGCCAGCGCAAGCTGCCCCTCGGTCACCAGGGAAAACATGCGGCGCGCATCCGGATTGGAATCGCGCCAGAGCATCGCATCGAGGCGCGCCCAGTGATGCGGCTTCAGAAGGTCGCCATAGGCGTCCAGAATCCGCGCGTGCTCCGTGTCGGAAAAGCTCTGGCTGCGCCAGGCGCGCACGATCAGCGCCTCGGCCTCCTCGCTCCGGCCTGCGCGGGAGAGCGCGCCCGCATATCCGAGCAGGCCGCTCGCCGACCGTGGCGGTCGCGCAGCGAAGACATCGAGGATCTCGGTGTCGTTCTGCCGGGTGACCAGGGCTTCGTTCGCTCGCACGATCCCGTCGAGCCCCGGCCAGTCCAGCCGTCGCGACATGAACGCCTTCATTTCGTCGTAGCTGCCCTTGCCGGCCTGCAACCGGCGCCACTCCACGATGTCGGTCGCGATCGGGCCATCGCGCGCCGCGAGTTCGGCGGCCCTGTCCCACTCGCCGTCGCGCATCGCATCAAGCGCCGAGGCGAGCGGGCGCGGTCGGATATCGCGAAGATTGCCTTCCGCCGCCGCCGCCAGGGCAAGGCAGGCGGTCAGGACGGCCATCACGGGTAAGCGGAGGATCACGGCTTGCATTTGGTCCATCAGGGGCGCTAGAGCGATGCACCATAACGCGCATGCGGCAACGATCAACCAAACAGTTGGCGAGCGCAGTCCGAAATTGGCCTTTCCGGCCGGCAGATCAGGGAGAGTGGAGATGCTCCGAGGCTCGATGCCCGCACTCGTCACACCATTCAGCGACGGCGCATTGGACCTCAAGACGCTCAAGGCCCTGGTCGACTGGCATATCGAGGAAGGGTCGCACGGCCTGGTTCCCGTCGGCACGACCGGCGAGAGCCCGACGCTGAGCCATGAAGAGCACGAGACGGTGGTCGAAACCGTGGTCGAGGCCGTGGCAGGCCGTATTCCGGTGATCGCCGGAACCGGCTCCAACAACACGACCGAGGCGATCCGTTTCATCCAGCATGCCGCGCGCGTCGGCGCGGATGCGGCACTTGTCGTGACACCCTACTACAACAAGCCGACCCAGGCCGGACTGATCGCGCATTTCAAGGCGCTGCACGAAGCGGCCGATATTCCGATCATCATCTACAACATCCCGCCAAGGTCGGTCGTCGACATGACACCGGCCACGATGGGGGAGCTTGCCGCCTTGCCGCGGATCATCGGGGTCAAGGACGCGACCGGCGATCTGGCCCGCGTCAGCTATCAGCGCATCACCTGCGGCCCGGACTTCATCCAGCTGTCGGGAGAGGATGCGACCGCGCATGGCTTCAACGCGCAAGGCGGCGTCGGCTGCATCTCGGTGACGGCGAACGTGGCACCGAAGATGCTGTCGCAGATGCAGGCGGCGTGTCTTGCCGGTGATTACTCCGGAGCGCTCGAGATCCAGGATCGAACTCATGCCGCTGCACAAGGCGATCTTCGCCGAACCGGGCCTGGTGGGCGTAAAATACGCGATGTCGCGGTTGGGCCTCTGCAGCGACGAGGTCCGCCTGCCGCTGACCCTGCTGACCGATGGCACGAAGACGCTGGTCGACGATGCGCTGCGCCATGCAGGCTTGATGAACTGAAGCACCATCGCCGGATGGCGACGCGCCAAAGCGCGTTCGAACTCCGCTGCGCAGTTGCCTCCTCTCTGCCAACCGCACATCAGCTTTCCACTGGGAATGGAGAAACCGGGAAACCGATCGCTGGCCAATCACGTTCGTCTATAGCCGGAGGGAGAGGCCCATGGACTGGACCGAAATGTTTTTCCAGAGCTGGAGCGGTGTCGTCCGGACGATCATCGTCGGGACGCTGGCCTACCTGTTCCTCGTGTTTTCGCTGCGGGTGTCGGGCAAGCGCACACTGGCCAAGCTGAACGCGTTCGACTTGGTCGTCACGGTGGCCTTCGGTTCCACACTGGCCTCGATCCTGCTCAGCGAGGACGTCGCTCTGGCGGAGGGAGCCACTGCGCTGGTCCTGCTCATCCTGCTACAATACGCAGTGACGTCCCTGTCGGTTCGGTCGAAGTGGTTCGCCCGCGCCGTGCGGTCCGAGCCGACGCTGCTGCTCCGCGACGGCGAACCGCTGCCGGACGCGATGCGCAAGGCCCGCGTCACTGAAGAAGAGCTCGAGACGGTGCTGAGGACTGAAGGGCAGCGGCGACCGGAGGCTGTCGCGGCGGTGATCCTGGAGTCCGATGGTTCCTTTTCCGTCATCGATGGTGAGCAGAAGAGGACGCGCCCGCCTTCCGGCGCCGGAACGTGAAGGTCCGCTGCAACCGCACTTCGTCCGCAAACCGGGACATGGGGGATCCGTTGAGCTCATTTGCATGAATAGCGCATTGTCGGGTAGGGGTGCGCGACCCGGACCTTGAACGACGCCGCTTCTGCCATTCAAGCGCATGCGATGACGGAGCGTCTCGCTGGATGTGGAAAATCGCCGTGCCGGGGGCGGACCGGCGATGCGCGGTGGGCTGCGCCCTTCGTTCCGCGCGGCGAAGAATCAGCGAAGCTCGGCCAAGAGCCGGATCCAAAGTCAACCCGATCTCGCGGAGCCTTCCTCTCCCTCGGCCCGCGCTGCCTCCCACGCCAGCATCGCGCGCTTCATCGGCAGGCCCCAGTGGTAGCCACCCAGCGCTCCCGATTTGCGCAATGCGCGGTGACAGGGGATCAGCCAGCTGACCGGGTTGCGACCAACGGCAGTGCCGACGGCGCGGACGGCGCGGGGGTTGCCGATCGACCGCGCGATTTCGGAATATGTGGTGACGTGGCCGGAGGGGATGGCGAGCAGCGCCTCCCACACCTTGATCTGGAACGGTGCGCCGATCAGGTGCAACGCGGTATCACCTTCCTGAGCAAAGGCCGCCTCGGCCCAATTGCGCACGGCGCCCGAATCTTCGACGAACCGAGCCTCGGGCCAGCGGGCGGTCATGTCGGCCCAGGCCCAGTCCCGCCCGTGCTCGGCAGTGAAGGCGATGCCGCACAACCCCCGGTCCGTGCCCATCACCAGCGCCTCGCCGAAGGGCGATGCGAGCCAGCCGTAGCGGATCACGAGGCCGGCGCCCTTGCGGGCGAATTCGCCGGGGCTCATCGCCTCCCACCGCAGGAAGAGGTCGTGCAGCCGCCCCGTCCCCGAAAGTCCCGCCGCCATCGACAGCCTCGAGCGTGGTGAAGCGCTCGGCCAGAAGCGCCTTCGCGTGACCCAGCAGCGAGGTACTGCTGATAGCGTTTCGGCGACACGCCGACCCAGCGCGAGAAGACGCGCTGGAAATGCGCGGGGCTCATGTCCATTCGGGCCGCGATGTCCTCGAGGCTCAACGGGTCCCGGGCGGCGTCGAGCAGGTCGATGGCCCGCCGCATGACGCCGTAGTGATAGCCGGTTTCTTGTGTGACGATCTGATCCATGACCTGCAATCTACGCCCGGATGGCGCGGCGCGCGACCCGGATCATGCGCGTTTTTGAGCAGACCTTCAGCCGGACCGCTGCAACGGCTCGGCAGCCTCTCATATGGACTTGAAGCCTCGGGTTGCTTCCGGCAAGAACGGCACCAATGGCCAGACAGCTCGATTTCCCGACACTCCGCGAGGTGTTCTCCCGCTTTCACGCGGCGGAGCCCGAACCGATGGGCGAGTTGCAGCATGTGAACGTCTACACGCTGGTCGTCGCGGTGGCCCTGTCGGCGCAGGCCACGGATGCGGGTGTGAACAAGGCCACCGGCCCGCTCTTCGAGGTCGCCGACACGCCCGAGAAAATGCTGGCGCTGGGCGAAGAGGGTCTGACCGAGTATATCAAGACCATCGGGCTCTATCGGCAGAAGGCCAAGAACGTCCTGAAACTGTCGCCGGATCCTGGTGGAGGAATATGGCGGCGAGGTGCCCAATTCGCGCGCCGCGCTGCAATCCCTGCCGGGCGTGGGGCGCAAGACCGCGAACGTGGTGCTGAACATGTGGTGGCACTACCCGGCGCAGGCGGTGGACACGCATATCTTTCGCGTCGGCAACCGGACCGGCATCGCGCCCGGCAAGACCGTCGAGGCGGTGGAACGCGCCATCGAGGACAACGTGCCGGTCGACTTCCAGCTTCATGCGCATCACTGGCTGATCCTGCATGGCCGCTATGTCTGCGTGGCGCGCAAGCCGAAATGTCCGGCCTGCCTGATCCGCGATCTCTGTCCCTATGAGGAAAAGACACCATGACCAAGTACAAGCTGGTCGGCATCGGCAACGCCGTTGTCGACGTGATCTCCCATGCCGACGACGATTTCCTGACGGAGATGGGTATCGAGAAGGGTATCATGCAGCTGATCGAGAAGGATCGGGGACAGGTCCTCTACTCCGCGATGAAGGACCGGCTCCAGACACCGGGCGGGTCGGTGGCCAACACCATCGCGGGGGCCGGTGCACTCGGTCTGCCGACGGCCTTCATCGGGCGGGTCCATGACGACGAACTGGGCCGCTTCTATTCCGGCGCGATGACGGACGAGGGCATCGATTTCGTCAATCCGCCGGTTGCGGACGGGGAATTGCCCACGTCGCGGTCGATGATCTTCGTCTCGCCCGATGGTGAGCGGTCGATGAACACCTATCTCGGCATCTCCTCGGAACTCGGCCCCGACGATGTGCCCGACGAAGCGGCCTCGAATGCCGAAATCATATTCCTCGAAGGCTACCTCTTCGACAAGGACAAGGGCAAGGAAGCCTTTCGCAGGGCCTCTCGGCTGACCCGTGCGGCGGGCGGCAAGGCGGGCATCGCGATCTCGGATCCGTTCTGCGTCGACCGCCACCGCGCCGACTTCCTCGACATGATCGGCAACGAGCTGGATTACGTGATAGGAAACCAGCACGAGATCACCGCGCTCTTCGAGACCGACGATCTGGAGGATGCAATCGCGCGGACAGCGGAGATGATCGACCTCGTGATCTGCACCCGGTCGGGCGATGGCGTCACGATCATCGGCAACGGCGAGCGCCACGACCTGCCGGCGGACAGGATCACGCCGGTCGATGCCACGGGCGCCGGGGACCAATATGCGGCGGGTTTCCTCTATGGTCTCGCAACAGGGCGGGACCTCGCGACCTGCGGGCGGATGGGGCATCTCTGCGGGGCGGAGGTCATCAGCCATGTCGGACCACGACCGCAGACCGACATGATGGAACGGTTCCGCGAGGCGGGGCTGGTATGAGGCGCGGATGAGGCCCAGATGAGCTTGGCGGACGGCTACCACGATCTGCCCCGCGGCAAGATCGCGATGGTCGTCACGCATCTGCAGATGACGGCGCCGGCGCCGCTGCGCGGTGTGCCGCAGCCCGCAGGGACCGAATTTGCCGAACTGCCACGCGATCCGGACGTCTACCGGGATCTGATCCGCCGCGTCGGCCAGGACTGGCTCTGGTTCGCGCGGCTGGAACTCGACGATCTGGCGCTCTGCGCGATCATCGAGAGCGACGATGTCGACATCCGCACGCTGCGCAAGGACGGCCGGACCGAGGCGATCCTGGAACTGGATTTCCGCGTTCCGGGCGAATGCGAACTGGCGTATTTCGGCGTGACGCCGGTGCTGATCGGCAGTGGTGCGGGCGCGTGGCTCATGGATCGCGCGGTGGAGATCGCCTGGTCCCGCAACATCTCCCGGTTCCACGTGCATACTTGCACGCTCGACAGCCCGCAGGCGCTGGGCTTCTACGTCCGGTCGGGGCTCAAGCCCTACAAACGCCAGATCGAGATCTGCGACGATCCCCGCCGGAGCGGCATCCATCCGGAAACGGCGGCACCACAGATCCCGCTTCTTTGATCCCGGGACGCTGTCGCGGATCATCATGAGCGTCCGCCTTCGGTTCAATCCGTCTTTTTCAGCAGCAGCATCAGGTAGGTGTTGTTCTCGGCAAAGACCTCCCGGTTTCGTGTCTGCTGGTTCAGACGCTGATCGAGGCGCGACCGCTTGCGTTCGTTCATGATCAGCCGCACGAGCTTGTCGAGCGACCAGCGCGAGATCGGCCGCGACTGCGCCAATTCGCCATCCACCCGGGTCAGCGCGTAGCCCAGCACGTTGAAGAGCCCCTGCTCGATCTCGACCGACGGCGCCACCGACGCCGTGATATCCTGCTCGCTCACCACTTCGACCGGCCAGACCGCGAGCGCTTCTCGGAAGGCGCCGATCATGTGGCCGCCGCCCACGGTCGACATGCCCGGCGCAAGGGTGAAATCCTCGGAGCGGAAGCAGTCGGAAATCACGATGTGACCGCCGGGCTTCAGCAGGTCCAGGCAGCGCGGCACGCCGGCATCCAGCCGCACGTACTGGTAGCTTTCGGAAAAGAGGCACAGGTCGAAACCGCCCGCGCCGGAATAGTCTTCGAACATGCATTCGTGAACCTCTGCGCCCGGCGCATTCAAGCGGCAGCGTTCGGCCAGCAGCGGAGACGGCACGACGATCTCGACACTGTGCCCCAGCGCCAGCAGCTTCTTCGCGGTCTCGCCCGCACCGCCTCCGATGTCGAGTATCCGCGCCGGGGCGTCGGGCAGCAGCGCGAAGAGCTTGTCGGTATAGGCTTCCTGCGCCGCGCGCAGGTTAGCCGCCGTGACCTCCAGCCCGTCCCAGAGCCCGTAATGCAGGTTCTCCGCCCCGGTCAGCCAGCGTACGAAATGCAGCCCGACGTCGAGGCCGATGGCGCGGGTGTCGATCTTGTTGCTCATCGCTCGCGCATTAACCGCTTGGTCCCGCTTTGGGAAGCCTCAGCGAGTCGCCCCGGTGCACTCCCCACCCGCGAGGCAGCTCCGGAGCCGGTCCAGCAAGTCCGCATCGGGCGTGCCGAAGGCCATACCGCCACACGCCCCGACCGTCAGGACGTATCCGGCCTCGGACTGCTCGAGGAAGGCGAGGTATTCCGCATCGGCGGACAGTTGCGGGCACCACGGTCCGGCACATTCCACCACCAGCGTGACCGGCCGGTTGAAGGGCTCGGCATTCTCGCCGGGAAAGAGCGCCGTGCCCACCATGCGCGCATCGATACGGGTTTCGGGCGGCACATCCTGCTGCCGGTCCCAATCCACCTGCGGCAGGTCATCCGGAGAGAAGAAAAGCGTACCGGACACGATCACGAAGGGTTTCGAACTGGCATCCGCGTCCGCGTAGGCGTCCTCCATCTGCCAGGGCAGACAGGAGAGCGCCAACGCCTGGAGCGGCAGAACTGAAACGAGGAGGGCGAGACAGACGCGCAGCATGAAACTAGAGATGCTCCCGGAATTCCTCGATGACACGGATATAGACGTCGCGCTTGAAGGGAACAATCCCGTCGGCGAGGGCGGCAGGCTCCTGCCAGCGCCAGGCGGAGAATTCGGGATGTTCGGTGCCGATGTTCACCTGCTCGTCGCGCCCGGTGAAGCGCAGCAGGAACCATTTCTGCTTCTGCCCGCGATACTTGCCTTTCCAGATCTGGGGCACGATCTCGTGCGGCAGGTCATATGAGAGCCATCCGTCGGTTTCGGCGACGACCTCCACCAAGTCCCGAGTGATGCCGGTTTCTTCCCACAACTCGCGCAGTGCGGCGTCACGCGGATCCTCGCCCTTGTCCACCCCGCCCTGTGGCATCTGCCACGCATCCTGGTAACGGTCCATCCGCTGCCCGACGAACACGCGGCCCTCGGCATTCATGATCATCACGCCCACGCAGGGGCGGTAGGGCAACTTCGCGATCTCTTCGGGGGTCATCGGCACCTCCAGTCCTGCCCGATCTATCCCATGCAAAGCAGTGCCCGTCCACTCCGCTGACGCGGCGTTGCGCGTGACAAGGCGGCGCGCGTCGGGCGAAATGCGGCGCAACTGGCAGGGAGAGACACGATGACCGACTACCCCCACCTTCTGGCGCCGCTCGATCTGGGCTTCACCACGCTCAAGAACCGCGTGCTCATGGGCTCGATGCATACCGGGCTCGAGGAGACGAAGGACTGGAACCGGGTGGCGGAGTTCTATGCCGAACGCGCCCGCGGCGAGGTGGCGCTGATGGTGACGGGCGGGATCGGACCGAACCTCGAAGGCTCGGTGCTGCCGGGGGCCGCCATGATGACGACCGAGGACGACGTGCGGAACCATTCGGTGATCACCGACCGCGTGCACGACGCGGGCGGCAAGATCGCGATGCAGATCCTGCATGCCGGGCGGTATGCCTACGGGCCGCAATGCGTCGCACCCTCGCCGGTGAAATCTCCCATTTCGCCCTTCCCGCCCGCTGAACTCGACGAGGACGGGATCGAAAAACAGATCGCCGACATCGTGAATGCTGCCCGGCTGGCGCAGGAGGCCGGCTACGACGGGGTCGAGATCATGGGCTCGGAGGGGTATTTCCTCAACCAGTTCATCGTCACGCATACCAACAAGCGCACCGACCGCTGGGGCGGCTCCTATGAGAACCGCATCCGGTTGGCCGTAGAGGTGGTGCGGCGGACGCGGGAGGCCGTGGGACGCGACTTCATCATCATCTACCGGCTCAGCATGATCGACCTGGTGCCGAACGGGTCGACGACGGAAGAAGTGATTCAACTGGCAAAGGAGGTCGAGACCGCCGGCGCCACGATCATCAACACCGGCATCGGCTGGCACGAGGCGCGGATCCCGACCATCGCCACCTCCGTGCCGCGCCGCGCCTTCGCCTGGGTCACGGAGAAGCTGATGGGGCACGTGGCGATCCCGGTCATCACCTCGAACCGGATCAACACGCCGGAGGTGGCAGAGGCGGTCTTGGCCGAAGGCTGCGCCGACATGGTCTCCATGGCGCGGCCCTTTCTCGCGGATCCGCATTTCGTCCGGAAAGCGCGCGAGGGCAAGGGCGCGGAGATCGCGCCCTGCATCGCCTGCAACCAGGCTTGCCTCGACCATACGTTCTCCGGCAAGCTGACCTCCTGCCTCGTCAACCCGCGTGCCTGCCACGAGACGGAGCTTGTGGTGGAGCGGGCGGCGGAGCGGAAGTCGGTGGCCATCGTCGGCGCCGGACCTGCGGGGCTCTCCACCGCCATCACCTGCGCGGAGCGGGGGCACAACGTCACGCTGTTCGACAAGGCGGACGAGATCGGCGGGCAACTCAACATGGCCAAGCAGATCCCGGGCAAGGAAGAGTTCCACGGCTTCGTCGACTGGTACCGCACGATGATGGAGGTGCACGGTATCGCGCTGAGGCTGGGGGCCGAGGTGACGCCGGCGATGCTGGAGGGTTTCGACGAGGTCATCATCGCCACCGGCGTCAGTCCGCGCGATCCCGGCATCCCGGGGCAGGACGGCGCGAACGTGCTCAGCTATATCGACGTCCTCACAGGTCGCCGCAAGGCCGGGCAGCGGGTCGCCGTCGTGGGCGCGGGCGGCATCGGCTTCGATGTCTCCGAGTTCCTCGTGGACGAGGGCCACAGCCCCACCGTCAGCCTGCCCGACTGGATGAGGGAATGGGGCGTCGCCGATCCGGCCGAGCATCGTTCCGGTCTGGCGCCGGAGGGGCCGCAACCCGAGGCGGCCCAGCGCCAGGTGACGCTCCTGCAGCGCAAGGCGGAAAAACATGGGCGCCGGCTGGGCAAGACGACGGGCTGGATCCACCGGGCGTCCCTGAAGATGAAGGATGTCAATTTCCTGGGCGGCGTGAATTACGAGCGCATCGACGACAAGGGGCTGCATATCAGCTTCGGCGCCGCCCGGGAAAACCCGCAACTCGTCGAGGCCGACACGATCGTGCTCTGCGCCGGTCAGAACCCCCTGAGAGCCCTCGCCGACGACCTCGAGGCCGCAGGGCGCAAGGTTCATGTCATCGGCGGCGCAGATGTCGCCGCGGAACTCGACGCCAAGAGGGCCATCGACCAAGGCACACGGCTCGCCGCCACACTCTGAACGTCATTTCCTTGCGCCGGGCTTCTTTGGGTCGAGAAATACCTCGGGAGGAGTGCGAGGAGGGCAGCGCCCTCCTCGAGGCCTGCGTGGCCTGAACGCAAATGCACCTCGTGCGCCCGCATGGGCGCTCCGGGCGATCGGAACCGCCTACTCTGTGACCGTGATTGTGATCCGTTCACTGACGACGGGCGGATCGTGGGGCACGTGGTTCTGATCGCCCAGAACCAGTTGCAGCGTGTGTTCGCCGGGAGCGAGGTCAAGGGTGACCTCGGTCTGCCCGCCGCCGAAATGGGTATGGTTTTCATCGGCATAGATCCCGCTCTCGGTCATGTCCGCGTCGTCCGGTCCTTCCCCGAATCGCGCCCGGTCCGTCAGCAGATGGTGATGACCCGTGTTCTCCTTTTCCGTACCGGCCGGCGCGACGCCCATGCCCGACAGCCCGAAGATGACCGTGACCGGCAACTCGACGCTGGCTCCGTCCTCGGGGCTAACGATATAGACACTGGCATTCTCCGCGCTTGGCGTGTCGCCAGCCATGAGAGGCAAGGCGAATGCGGCAGTCATCGCCGCGAGCAACATCGTGGTCTTCATGTATGTCTCCTAATTGCAGTCATGCGGGCGCGCGCCCTACCTCCGACATAGCTCAAATTTTTCGTTACCCCGTGGCCAATTCGCCTCGTGACGCGCGCTCGCAACTGAGGCCTGTGATGCAGGAATGCAACACGGCAATGCTCACGACGTCGGCCCCGCGACGCTCGGCCGGAAAGCGCCGATCAGCCGTGTCTTTCAGCCACGCAAGGACCGGGAACCTGACAAAAGGTCCGGACTTAAGAATTTCACTAAGTAATTTCAGTTGGTATGTACCCCTCTGTCGGGAGGCGCGTGCACGCTTCCGCGCCGTTCCGACGGCGCGAATGAGCAAGTCGACATGCCTCGGACGTCAGCGAGGGCTCAGGGGCCGCTTGTTTCTCCCGGTTCATCAATCCCCGCAACGACCAAGATATTATCCCACCGGCGCCCACATCTCGCCTAGATTCGCTCCGATATCTTCGTGACCGAAGCGAGCGACGCGATGAAAGGATGGCCATGGACCGCCTGACCGAAATGGAGGCCTTTGCCACGGTGGTGGACCAGGGTGGCTTTACGGACGCGGCCAAGAAAATGGGGATCTCCAAATCCGCCGTTTCCAAACACGTGTCCAGTCTGGAGGCTCGCCTAGGCGCGCGGCTGCTCAACCGGACCACGCGGCGCGTCTCGCCGACCGAGATCGGCCTTGCCTATTACGACCGCGCGCGCCGGGTGCTGAACGATGCGGGCGAGGCGGACGCGCTGGTCACCTCGATGCAATCGGCGCCTTCGGGTCTGCTGCGAATTTCGGTCGCCACGGATTTCGGGGTCAATCACCTCTCCCCGCTTCTGTCGAACTTCCTCGACGAGTTCCCGGACATCACCGTGAACATGGTGCTGAACAACCGGTATGTCGAACTGATCTCCGAAGGCTTTGACATGGCGGTGCGGATCGGCGAACTGGAAGACAGCACGCTGCGGGCCCGCAAGCTCTGCGAGACGTCCAAGCGGATGATCGGCGCGCCGTCCTATTTCCAGAGGTTCGGGCGCCCCCTGCGGATCGACGACCTGAACGAACACAAGCTGCTGCATTATTCCAACCAGTCCTCCGGAAATGTCTGGAAGATCACCGCGCCCTCGGGGGAAAAGCGGCAGGTGCGCACGGCGGGCTGGCTCAGCGTGAACGACGGGCAGTCGCTCCTGAACGCCGCGATCTCCGGTCTCGGCATCGCCTATCTGCCCAGCTATCTCTACGCCAAGGCCATGACCGCAGGGCTGGTGGAGGACGCAATCCCCGACCTGCCGGTGGAGATGCAGGGGATCTATGCCGTCTATCCGCCCGGTCGATTTACCCAACCCAAGGTCCGTGCATTCATCGATTTTCTCGTGCACGCCTTCGCGGAGAAAGGCCCTACAGAATGGTCGTGACCGGCTGAACATGACCGGGCGGCGTCACTCCGCCGGCAGGACCACCGCCTCGACCCGCCGATTGGCCTCCCGCCCAGCGGCGGTGAGATTCGAGGCGCGCGGCGCAAGGTAGCCCATCCCTTCGGCATCCAGACGCCCCGGATCGATGCCGTGGGCGTCTATGAGCCGCTGCCGCACCGACCGCGCGCGGTCCCGCGAGATCGTGATGTTGTCTTCGAGCCCGCCGACGGTGTCCGTATGGCCCACCAGGGAGATCCGCAAGTCGGGGTTGTCTTCAAGAAACGCGGCAAGCTCTTCCAGCACGGGGAACGGACCGGGGCCCAGTGCGGTGGCTCCGGTTTCGAATTCGAGGCTTTCCAGCACCCCAGACCCGCGACCGAGGAATTCGTCGGCGAGGCTGACGAGAGGCTGTTCGGACGTCTCATCCGGGTCCGAGGGTTGGGTCGCCCGCGGCGCCTCCGGCTCCGTGATGGGCAGAATGCCGACATCCGGATCCGCCCGGGCTTCGATTATCTGGACATAGGCCGCATCGTCCGTGGTGCTGACAAGGATCGACACCAAGGCATCCGGGCTGTCCTGAGGACCTTTGCGCAGCGTCACGAAGTGATATGTCCGCAGGTTTACGAAAATCGCGGGCGCAGGCAGGACCTCGATCCCGAACCGGAAGTCGAACCCGCCGCAGCCGCTCGCCTTGCAGTCCAGCACCACATCGTAACCGGCCTCTTGCAACTGAGCGCGGAGCGGCGCCAGCACCTGCAGCGGAGTCAGGTTCGGCGAGGGGATCTGCCAGGTCCGGCGGATGACCTGTCCCTCCATCGTTTGCAGGGGGATCGTGGTCCCGTCGTAGGGTGCCACGGGCGCATCGTACCTGTCGCGTTCGCTGACCCGCTCGGCGGTCATCCGGGCGCTGGGCGGAAGTTCGAGCGCCGCCGCTTCCGCGCCGGCGACCAGCGCGACGAGAAGGCAGAAAAGTCGGATCATCTGAACTGCGCGTGATACTCCCGGTTCGGGCGCATGTCGCTGCCGCTGGCCACGCGGTTGGTCATGTTGAAGAACCCCGCCACGCTCGCGATGTCCCAGATGTCGCGGTCGGTGAACCCGTGGTCGCGCAGGATCTGCCGGTCGGCCTCCTCCACGTCCGCGCTGGCCTTCGTCAGCTTGGCCGCGAAATCCAGCATCGCCCGCTGGCGCGGTTCCAGATCGGCGACCTTGTAGTTCATCACCATCATCTCTCCCAGTTCCGGATCGCCGGAGAGTTGCCGCACCGCCGCCCCGTGCGCCACGAGGCAGTAGTAGCACTTGTTGATCGACGAGACGACGACCGCGATCATCTCCCGCTCGAGTTTGGAAAGCGCTCGAGTCACCCAGCATGAGATCGTTGTAGAGAGCCGTGAAGGCGTTCAGCTTTTCGATATCGAAGGCGTAGGCGCGCAGGACGTTCGGCACCATGCCGAGCTTGTCCATGCAGATGTCAAAATACTTCTGCGTCTCGGGCGGGAGCGGATCGACCTGGGGCAGGTCGAGTGCGGTGGGAGTTTCGGCCATGTCAGTTCTCCAGAAGCCGGTAATGATACTGTCCCGCGACATCCATGCCGAGGGAGGAATAGAGCCCGTTCGCGGCCGCGTTCGCCTTTCGTGCAGAGCACTGCCATGTTGGCGGCACCCTGCTCCGCCGCCCAGAACGCAGCCTTGCGCATCATCCAGGCGGCCAGACCGTTCCGGCGTTGCTGCGGCAGGACCTCGACTGCGTGGACCATGCAGGCGCCGTCGTGAACGGCGGCGAAGGCGACCCCGCCGGGCCGTTCGTTACAGCGCCCGAAGATCGCGGTCTTGTGCCGGGCGCGTGCCATCACGGCAAGACGGCCTGGGCCGATGCCGCCCTGCGCCCAGATCTCCTCCATGATCGCCAGCGGTTCCCAGATGACGAAGGCCGTCACCCGAGGCAGCGGAATATCCGTCAGCCGCGCGGTGAGGCAGACATACATGTTGACCGGATCGACCAGCGCATAGCCGCGATCGGCCAGTTCGGCGTCGAGATCATCCTCTCCCTCCCGCAGCATGAAGAGCGGCGCCTGCCCATGCCGCGCATCGCGGCCTCGGCGGCGGCGATATCCGCGCCGGGTTCCGAGCGCGTCGCGGCGGAGACGCGCTTGCCGCCACCGGCGCCGTCCCGCAAGGTCCAGCCGTCCTGCTGCCACATCCGCGCGGGCGGCCATGTGGCCTCGCAGAGATCGTAGAGAGCCTGCGCGGAAAGGCTCATTCGGGGAAAGCCTCGGAGAGCAGCGCCATCGCCGCGTCGACCTGCGCCGGGTCTGGCCCTCGGATCACCACATGCGCGCCGTGCCGCCCGTCGTAATGGAACGGGTATGAGCCGATCGACAGGTCCGGGTAATCCTCGGCGATCCGTGACAACGGCCCCGCGATCTCGCCCTCCGCCCGGTCGATGCGACGCGTCTGGCTCTGCACCGGCGCGCCGCCGGTCAGGCCGGGCAGCACGCTTTCGACCATCGCCTGGAAGATCTGGGGGACACCGGCCATCACGTGGACATTTTCGAGGGTGAATCCCGGCGCGGCGGAGACCGGGTTCTCGATCAGCGTCGCGCCCTCGGGAATCCGGGCCATACGCAGGCGCGCCTCGTTCAACTCCGTCCCTGAGCGGTCGTAATGCGCCTGAAGCAGCGCGCGGGCGTCATCGCGCACGCCGATCGGGACACCGAACGCCGCCGCCACGTTATCGGCCGTGATGTCGTCGTGGGTAGGTCCGATCCCGCCGCTGGTGAACACATGGTCGTAGGCACTCGACAGAGCCTCCACCGCAGCCACGATGGCGGCCGGCTTGTCGCTGACGATCCGCACCTCCTGCAGGTCGATGCCGATATTGGTCAGCTCGCCGGCCAGGTGATGCATGTTGGCATCGCGCGTGCGCCCCGACAGGATCTCGTCCCCGATCACGAGCATCGCGGCAGAGGGATTCGGCATGTGTGGTTCCTTGTCCGGTCCTTCAACCCGGTATAGGGCCCGGTCCATGCGCTTTCAAACCGATCTTGTGCCCGCGAGGCTGATCCGCCGCTACAAACGGTTCCTGGCGGACTGCACGCTCGAGGACGGACGCGAGGTCACCGCGCATTGCGCCAATCCGGGCTCGATGATGGGGCTTGCCGAACCGGGGACGAGAATCTGGCTGGAGCCGAATGACGACCCGAAACGGAAGCTCGGATGGGGGTGGCGTCTGGTCGATCATGAGGACGGCCATTTCACCGGCGTCGATACTTCCGTGCCGAACCGGGCGCTGCGCGAGGCGCTTCAGGCGCGGCAGGTCGCCGCACTGACGGAGTACGGCACGGTTCGTGCCGAGGTGAAGTACGGGCAGTCGAGCCGCATCGACTTCCTGCTGAGCGAGGAGGGCCTGCCCGACCTGTTCGTCGAAGTGAAATCCGTAACCTTGGCGCGCCGTCCGGGCGTGGCGGAATTCCCCGACAGCGTCACGAAGCGCGGGGCGAGGCACTTGGTGGAACTGGCGGATCAGGTGCGCGCCGGCCATCGCGCCGTCATGCTCTTTCTCGTGCAGCGCACCGATTGCACGGAGGTCACCCTCGCGGGCGACATCGATCCGACCTACCTTGCGGCCTTCAGGCAGGCGCGAGCCGCCGGGGTTGACGTCATCGCCTTGGGGACAAATATTTCAACCAGAGAGATTATCGTGGGCGAACCATTGGCGTTTCGGCTTTGACTCCCGCGAGTCACTGGCGCAAAACAGGGCCGACTTGCTCAGGGAGAGCGGTGTGAAGCAGAATATTCCAGGTCGCGTGACCAAGGACGGTATCCACCTGTACCAACGGACGGATTTTGCCGGCATGCACAAGGCCGGGGCATTGGCGGCGCGCATTCTGGACGACGTCGCCGATCATGTCTTCGTGGGCCAGACCACGGCCGAACTCGACCGGCTGATCGAGGCGTACGTGAACGCGGCCGGTGCGCAGTCGGCCACGATCGGCTACAAGGGCTACCAGCATGCCTCCTGCATTAGTGTCAATCACGTGGTCTGCCACGGAATTCCGGGCGACAAGAAACTCAAGGACGGCGATATCCTCAATATCGACGTGACCGTAATCGTCGACGGCTGGTACGGCGACACGTCCCGGATGTACGTCGCCGGCAAGCTTCCGCGCAAGGCGGAGCGGCTGATCGAGGTCACGCATGACGCGCTGATGCGGGGCATCGAAGCCGCCCGGCCCGGCAGTACCTTCGGTGACATCGGGCACGCTATCCAGAGCTTCGTCGAAGGCCACCGGATGTCGGTGGTGCGCGACTTTTGCGGTCACGGGCTGGGCCAGGTGTTTCACGCCCCCCCCAATGTGCTGCATTACGGCCGCCCCGGCACCGGACCGCGTCTGGAAGAGGGCATGTTCTTCACCATCGAACCCATGGTGAACCTCGGAAGGCCGGAGACGAAGACGCTCGCCGACGACTGGACGGCCGTGACCCGTGACAAGTCGCTCTCGGCGCAGTTCGAGCATTCGGTGGGCATTTCCGCGGATGGCTGCGAGATCTTCACCCTCTCGCCCGCGGGCCGGTTTCACCCGACATACCGGACCGAGTGAGCCGAGGCGCGCGTGGCGACGCTCGCAGACCTGCCGAAGCTCTTTGCCGCCAAGGATTGGGGCACCGCAGAACGCCTGCTGCGCAAGGCGGCGAAGAACAAGAAGGCCCCTGCCGAAGTCCACTTCAACCTCGGCAAGGTGCTGGAGGCGCAGGGGCGCAAGACGCAGGCCATCACGTTCTTCAAACGCGCTGCGGCGCTGAAACCCGGGTATGCCGCCGCGTGGTCCGAAATGGCGCGGATGATGATGGACACGGGCGATCTGCGCGGCGCGCTGCCCGTGTTCGAGAAGGCCGCGCAGATGGACCCCGTCGATCCCTACACTCGGCGCAATATCGGCCGCATAGCGGTCCGCTTGGGGCTTTGGGACAAGGTCGAGGCCGCCTATGCCGGGCAGGGTGATGACGAGGCCGTGATGGCGCTCTATCGTTCGGCGGCGGAGCAGCGCCGGAACTCGGCGCGGGCGATGCTGGACGACATTCTGAAGCTGCCCGAACGCCGCCCGCTGGGGCTGCGCATGATGGTCCGCACGGCGCGCGGGTCTTTTCCGCGCAGGGTCTGATAACCGCGGGCGGCTAGCGGCGAAACTCCTTCCGGTAGATGCCAGGGTCCTGCCCGATCCGGCTCGAGATGTCGGCGCTCTTGCCGACCTGCGCTTCGGACATCGCTTGCACCTCCAGGTCCACGTCGCGCTGGACCGGCACGCATTGCGCGACGGGAGTTCCCTTGCGGATCACGCCTCGAAACGCCGGCGACAAGGATGCGGGAAAGTGCACGTGGCCAAGGCCGAACCGGTCGCAATCCACGACACCCGGCAGTGTTGTGAAGGGCAGGTCCGGGTAGCCCATCGGATGGTGGAACAGGATCGACCATCCCTCGGGTACTTCCAGCGCCCAGTAGTTCACGAACTTGATGAAGAGATCGCCGCCGTTTTCATGCGCGCTGCCTCGCGCCTGTTCCGGCACGTGAAGGCCCAACGGCGCGCGCGACAAGGTCAGGGTGGGATCGTGCGGAAACTCCCAGTCCCATGAGATATCGTCGCCATCCACGTGAATGTCGGTCGGGCACAGGATCATGACCCCGAGCCGCAGCGCATCGATCAGCGGTGGGCAGTGCTTGAGCGTCCGGACGCTGGCGCCCCCCATGCTGTCGGCGTCCACATCGCTGGGCATGCTGGCCAGCCAATCGGGCAGGCCTGCCCGCGCCGGCACAGGTTCGGGCAGCAGGTCAATCAAGGCGGGGTGACAACGCGCGGTGATCTTCATGCCCTCGATCTAATGCGGTTTTTCCGAGGGTGGAAGCGACGTTTTTCTGGGGCAGAGCTCCTTGCCAGCCGCACGACATTGTCGTTTATGGTTCCAGCAACAGGAACCTTGGATCGACCTCATGAACATTTCCTCTGCCGCTCATGCTGCCGGACTGCCGACCAAGACGGTGCGCTACTATGCCGACATCGCCCTCGTAAAGCCCGCAGGCCGCACCGCGTCGGGCTATCGCAGCTATGACGAGAGCAGTCTGCGCAAGTTGATCTTTGTCCGCCGAGCGCGCGATTTCGGGTTTTCGATCACCGAATGCCGCGAGTTGCTGGGGCTTTACACGGATCGCAACCGGTCCAGCGCGGATGTGAAGCGGATCGCGGCCAAGCGGCTGGAGCAGATCCGGGAAAAGCAGCGAGAACTTCAATCGCTCCATGACGAGCTCGCATATCTGGTGGAGGCCTGCCACGGCGACGACCGGCCGGACTGCCCGATCATCGACTACCTGAGCTGAAACTGCGCAATGTGCGGTTTCTTGCTTGCGGAAACCACAGTCGCGGCAACGCGTTGGTCAGGTGGGACTGACCGTGTAAGGTCAGTGTGGATGAGTTCAGAAATTCCATCACAAAACGAAGGGACATCGACATGACAATCAGATACGTGGCACTTGCCGCCATCGCATTCGTGCTGGCAGCCTGTGCGCAGCCGGAACCGGAACCCCTGCCCCTGCAGCCGACATATGACAAGATCGGCAATGCAAGTTGCCCGGCCGGTTATCAACTGGCGACGGACGCAACGGGCGGAACGGTGTGCCAATCGCTCTGATCCGGTTGTCCGGTCAGATGGAACTCAAGTCGCTGGCGGTCCTTGGAGACCGCCAGTTCCTTTTTTGGCACAGTGGAATTTTGGCGCAGTGAAGACTTCGAGCAGATCACTTCGGGCTTTTCTGGCGACTATTCCGATTGCGCCCTGCGCGCCTCTTCGGCCTCCACGGCGGCGTAGACGGCGGTAGGATCGACGATCGTCGGCGGCAGGACGTCCCCGCGGTTGGCCATTTGCTCCCCTTCCGCCGCCACCAATTCCTCATATGTCCGAACCACGACCCGGGCGCCCAGCGGGGTGCGCTCGGACAGGTGGATCACGTCCTGATTGAAGAGCCGGATGCAACCGGCGGTCGTGGCGTTGCCGATCGAACTGAGGTCATTCGTGCCGTGGATCCTGTACCGGGTGTCACGCCCGCCGCGGTACAGATAGAGCGCGCGCGCACCCAGAGGGCTTGCCACGCCGCCCGGGATGCCGCCGCGGAACGGGCCGTAGATCTCGGGCTCGGTGCGCAGCATGTTGGCGGTGGGGGTCCAGCCCGGCCACTCCCGCTTCTGCTGCACGGTCGCGCGCCCGCGGAACCCGCGCCCCTCGCGTCCGACGGCGATCGGATAACGCGTGGCCTGCCCGCCCTCCTCGACGTAGTATAGAAACTTGGCGAATGGATCGACGACGATCGTTCCCGCCTCCTCGGGCCCGTAATAGACTACATCCGCGCGCCGGTTCGGCTCCTGAAGATAGGTCCGGTCGACCGGCGGGATGGTGATGTCGCCATCGGTCACGGCTCCGTACGGTTCCAGCGGAACGGACGACAGCAGGCCATCGTCCGCGGCGGGCGAACAGGCCACGAGCACAGAGAAGCCGAGGAACACGAGAACGACGCGGAAAGCGGATTTTGTCATGGCACCTTAAGGTTTTGTCAGTCGATATCTGCCCAGCGAGCGATCACACCCGGACGGTTCACCCTGACCTTAAGCGGACCGGGACACGAGTGCCAAGCGTTAACCTGCACGCATCGCGGGTTGCATTGCATGCAGGCCACGGTTTGGAGGCAAAACGGCTCAATCCCGTTTCACGATATGTGCGGCGTCGATCCCTCCGAGTGCCTGGAAGAGGGCGCTGGTGTTGACGACTCCGAACTTCTTCAAGAGCTTCGCGCGGTAGACCTCGACGGTGCGGTAGGAGAGATCGAGCTTCAGGGCGATCTCCTTGCTGGTCAGGCCGTCCGCGAGGAACGACACGATCTCCCGTTCGCGCCGGGTCAGGTTGTTGTAGGGGCGCACCTCCGACAGGTCGGCAAAGCTCCAGACCGCGCGCATCAACGGCTCGTCCGGCGTGAAGGAGTGCCCGCGCACGCGGCACCAGAACAGGCTCCCGTCACGCCGCGCCATGATCCGCTCGTCCCAGTAGCGGTTCGCCTGCCGGAGCTTCGCGACGCCCCGGTCGCGGATGTTCACGAATTCCTCGTTCGTGGGATAGAGGATCGAAAAGACCTGATTTTTCAGCTCGTCCCGATCATAGCCGAACATCTGAGCAAAGGCATTGTTGCAGTCGCGGATCACGCGATTCTCGGTCACCACCAGCCCGATCGGAGCGTGAAGAAACGCCAGTTCGGCGAACTCCCCGGTCGCGTAGCAGTCGTCGATACGTATTTCCACGATATTGCGCCGGACCTTCCCCGCGTGAGACGTTGCGCACCTGAAGATACTTGAGGGACCGGTCCGGCGCAACGCGGGACCCGGTCTGCATGAAGTCATGAGGGAGGACACCATGACACCGATTCTCAAACGGCTCGGCGCTGCCGTGCTGACGCTCGGCCTTGCCGGCGGGGCCTGGGCCCAGGACGATCCGGTCAAGATCGCGCTCGTGCACGGCATCTCCGGCCATGCGTTCGAGGCGTTCTCGAAGCAGGCGCAGACCGGGTTCGAGCTTGGCATCGAATACGCCACGAACGGCACCGGCGAGGTCAAGGGCCGCAAGATCGAGATCATCCAGAAGGACACCCAGTTCAAGCCCGACGTGGCCCGCGCGGTCCTGGCCGAAGCCTACGGTGACGACGAGGTGCTGCTGGCCGTCGGTGCCACGTCCTCGGGCGTGACGCAGGCGATGCTGCCGATTGCCGAGGAATACGAGAAGATCCTGATCGTGGAGCCGGCGGTGGCCGACAGCCTCACGGGTCCGGATTCGAACCGGTACGTGTTCAAGACCTCGCGCAACTCGTCGATGGACATGCAGGCGCAGGCACTGGCGCTGCAGCCGGACGAGAACCTCGTCGTGGCGACTCTGGCCGAAGACTACGCCTTCGGGCGTGACGGGGTCGCGGCTTTCAAGGCCGCTCTCGAAGGCTCCGGCGCCACGGTCGTGACCGAGGAGTACATCCCCCAGGGCACCACAGACTTCACCGCCGCGGCCGAACGGATGTTCAACGCGTTGAAGGACAAGGAAGGCCGCAAGGTCATCCTGATCTACATCGCCGGCGGCGGGGATGCGCCGGGCAAGATCCAGGCGATGGATCCGGGCCGTTATGACATCGAGATCTCCATGGGCGGCCACATCCTGCCGGTCCTGCCGACCTACAAACGGTTTCCGGGCATGGAGGGTGCTGTCTACTACTACTACGAAGGGTATGACAACGAGATCAACGACTGGCTGGTGAAGACCCACCAGGAACGCTTCGACGGCCCGCCGGATTTCTTCACCGCCGGTGGCATGTCGGCGGCCCTCGCCGTGGTCAAGGCGCTTGAGACGGCCGAGGAATGGGACACGGAGACGCTGATCCAGACCATGGAAGGCATGTCCTGGGACACGCCGAAGGGCGAGATGACCTTCCGTCCGGAGGATCACCAGGCGCTGCAATCCATGCTGCACTTCAAGATCCGCGTTGATGACGACGTCGAATGGGCGATCCCGGAAAAGGTCCGCATCATCGAGGCGGACGAGATGGACATTCCCATCGGCCGCGACAACAGCGGCTCCTGAGCCCCGGCAATCCCAAGCTCCGGCCCCCTGGTCGGGCCGGAGCGCGTAGCCGCCATTCGAGACATCGCATGACCCAGCCTTCGCTGATTACCGAGGACCTGACGATCCGTTTCGGCGGACACGTCGCGGTCAACGCGGTCTCCTGCGCGTTCAAGCCCGGCGAGCTGACCGTGATCGTGGGCCCGAACGGGGCGGGAAAGACGACCTATTTCAACCTGATCTCGGGCCAGCTGACCGCCTCCGCTGGACGCGTGCTGAAGAACGGCACCGACATCACCCGCATGGCGCCATCGGCCCGGGCGCGACACGGGATAGGGCGGGCGTTCCAGCTCACCAACCTCTTCCCGCAGCTTTCGGTGCTGGAGAACATCCGCCTGGCGGTGCAGGCGCATTCGGGCGATGGCTGGCGGCTGCTGACCCGTGTCGAAAGCCTGACCGGACTCACGGCCAAGGCCGAACGCTATCTGGAGGCCGCAAAGCTCGCCTCCGTCGCACATCAGCCGGCTGCCGCCCTGCCCCATGGCGACCAGCGCAAGCTGGAGGTGGCGCTGCTGATGGCGATGGAGCCCGACATCTACATGTTCGACGAACCGACCGCTGGCATGTCGCTGGATCACGCACCCGACGTTCTGGAGTTGATCGCCGATATCAAACGCGATCCGACCAAGACCGTGCTGCTGGTTGAACACAAGATGGACGTGGTGCGCGCGCTGGCCGACCGGATCATCGTGCTGCACAATGGCGAGCTGCTGGCCGACGGGCCGCCGCAGGAGGTGATGTCGAGCCAGATCGTGCGCGACGTCTACCTTGGCAAGGGGGTCGCGGCATGAGCCTGCTCTCGCTGTCCCGCATGCAGACCAGCATCGGCCAGTACGCCGTGCTGCACGACGTGTCAGCTGGAGGTGGCTGAGGGCGGCGTCTTCGTCCTCCTGGGCCGCAACGGCGCGGGAAAGACGACCACGCTGCGCTCGATCATGGGGCTCTGGCGACCTTCGCCCGCGTCCGTGCAGTTTCGCGGGCAGGACATCACGGCGCTGCACACCGCTGACATCGCGCGGCTGGGCATCGCCTATGTACCCGAGAACATGGGGATCTTCGGCGGGCTCACGGTGGAGGAGAACCTGATCCTCGCCACTGCGTCCGGCAAGTTCGACAAGGATCGCCTGAGCCGGATCTGGCGGCTTTTCCCGGCGCTGGAGCAGTTCTGGACCAAGCAGGCCTGGTCGCTGTCGGGCGGGCAGAAACAGATGCTCGCCGTGGCCCGCGCCATCATCGAGCCGCGCGCGCTGATCCTGATCGACGAGCCGACCAAGGGGCTGGCCCCCGCGATCGTCAACGCCATGGCCGAAGCGTTCCTGGAGATCTCGGACACCGCGACGATCCTGCTGGTCGAGCAGAATTTCGAATTCGCCAAACGTCTTGGCCGCGACATGGCGGTGATCGACGACGGACGGGTCGTGCACGCCGGCACCATGGCCGATTTCGTGGCCGACACCGATTTGCAGGACAGCCTGCTGAGCCTCTCGGCGTGAGGAACGACGACCATGCAAACCGCACCTGCCACCACTGATGACGTTCCCAACGCAAAGGCCCGAGACAACACATCGGGAAAATCGAAGCAGACGGGAGACCGCAGCATGCCCGACCTCCTCAACCGGCTCGGTGGCGTGAACCTCCTGCCGCTGGCAGTCGCCGCCATCGCCTTCGTGCTGATTGGCGCGCCGTCCTCCTGGGTCACGCTCACTGTTGCCGGGCTCGCCATGGGAATGATGATCTTCCTCATGGCGTCGGGGCTTTCCCTGGTTTTCGGCCTGATGGACGTTCTGAACTTCGGCCATTCCGCCTTCATCAGCTTCGGCGCCTTCGTCGCGGCCACGGTGCTGGCGGCGATGGGTGGCTGGCTTGGATCGGACAGCGTGCTCCTCAACGTCGCCGCCATGGTGCTGGCCTTCACGGCGGCAATTCTCTTCGGACTGGCGGCCGGCTGGTTCTTCGAGACCATCATCATCAAGCCCGTCTACCGCGACCATCTGCGCCAGATCCTGATCACCATGGGGGCGCTGATCGTCTCCGAACAGATCATCCTCGCGATCTGGGGCGGCACGCCGATGACCGTGCCGCGCCCGCAATTCCTCGAGGGCGCCTTCCTGATCGGCGACGTCACGATCGAGGTCTATCGCGCCTTTGCCTTCGCGCTGGGGCTCGTCGTCTATGTCGCGCTGGTGCTGACGCTCAACCGCACCCGCATTGGCCTCCTGATCCGTGCCGGAGTGGAGAACCGCGAGATGGTGGAGGCGCTGGGGTTCCGCATCGACCGGCTCTTCGTCGCCGTCTTCATGGTGGGCTCCGCGCTTGCCTCCCTCGGGGGGGCGATGTGGGCGGGGTACGAAACGCTGATCACGCCCGCACTGGGTGCCGAGTTGATGATCGTCGTCTTCATCGTGGTCATAATCGGCGGGCTGGGATCGGTGCAGGGCACGCTGCTGGGCGCGATCCTGGTGGGACTGATGGCGAACTACGTCGGGTTTCTGGCGCCGAAGCTCGCGCTCGCGTCGAACATGCTCCTGATGATGGCGATCCTGCTCTGGCGGCCCAACGGGCTGAAACCGGCGATCAAGTGAGGCGGCCATGACCAACACGCTCGGAAGCACCTTCGTCAAATCCGCGGTCCTCGTCATCGCCGCCCTTCTGCTCTTCGCGCCGTTCCTGTTCCAGGATGTCCGCTCCATCGAGGTCGCGGCGCGCATCTGCGTCTTCATCGTGCTGGTGGCGTCCTACGACCTGCTGATCGGCTATACCGGCATCGTCAGCTTCGCCCACACGATGTTCTTCGGCTTCGGCGCTTATGGGGCTGCCATCGCCCTGCGCGAGATGGGGCCGGGCTGGGACGCGATCCTGCTCGGGCGCCCTGGCGGGTATGGTGGTGTCGCTGGTGGTCGCAGTGGCCATCGGGCTCCTGTCGCTGCGGGTGAAGGCGATCTTCTTCGCCATGATCACGCTGGCCGCCGCCTCGGTCGCGATGGTGCTGGCCTCGCAGCTCTCGCAGTTCACCGGAGGCGAGGACGGGATCACGTACCGGACGCCCGACATCTTCAAGACGGCGACGAAACTGATGGTGGACGATGATGGCAAGGTCGTGCGGGTGCTCGGCGTCCAGTTGAACGGGAAACTGGCGGCCTACTATTTCGTCTTCGTCACCTCTTTGGTGCTGTTCATCCTGATGCTGCGCCTCGTCGGGTCCCCCATCGGCACCGTGCTCAAGGCGATCCGCGAGAACGAGGCGCGCGCGGAGGCGATCGGATACCGCGTCGTGGCCTACCGCACCTTCGTCTTCTGCATCGCGGCTCTCGTGGCCTCTCTGGCCGGGACGATCTACGCGATCTGGCTCAAGTATACCGGTCCGGACACGACGCTGAGCTTCACGATCATGATCGACATCCTGCTGATGGTGGTGATCGGCGGAATGGGCACGATGTGGGGGGCGGTGATCGGCGCCACGCTGATGGTGATGGCGCAATATTACCTGCGGGACCTGATGGGGACGGCGGCCGAGGCGCTGGGGCATGCCCTCCTGCCGCAGATTCTCGACCCGGACCGCTGGCTCTTCTGGCTCGGGATCATCTTCATCCTGCTGGTCTATTTCTTTCCCAAGGGCATCGCCGGCACGATCGCGGCCAAGGGCGCGCGCGCATGACCATGCCCCGGTTTTCCTTCGTTCCGGTCATGGATCACGAGGTCCACGTGACCGAATGGGGTACGCCCGGCGCGAAACCTCTGGTCATGTGGCACGGGCTTGCCCGGACCGGGCGGGACTTCGACGAACTTGCCGCGGCGCTGTCGGAGGATCATTTCGTCCTTTGTCCCGACACCATCGGACGCGGGCTGTCGAGCTGGTCGGAGAATCCCGAAGCCGAGTATTCGGTCGAGTACTACTCCGGCATCGCCGCCGACCTGCTCGACCATTACGGCATCGACCGCGCGGCATGGATCGGCACCTCGATGGGGGCGCTGATCGGGATGCGGATGGCGTCCGGTCCGCTGGCAGATCGGCTGACCTGCCTCGTCATCAACGATATCGGGCCCGAGATTCCGCAGGACGCGGTCGACCGCATCCTGTCCTATGCCGGGACGACGCCGGAATTCGACAGTTTGCGCGAAGCCGAAGGCTGGCTGCGCACGCGCTTATGTCCCTTTCGGTCCCGCCAGCGACGATTTCTGGCAGCGCATGGCGCGGACTTCCGTTCGGCGCCGGCAGTCGGGGCGGTTTTCACCGCATTTCGACCCGCGCATCACGGTGATGTTCACCGCCTCGCCCGACGAACTGACCACTTGGGATCGCTATGACCGTATCAGGCTCCCCGTGCATCTGATCCGCGGAGCGTCCTCCGACATCCTCCCGAAGGAGATCGCCGACCGAATGGCGGGCACCGGGCCCCGACCGGAGGTCACCGTCTTTGACGATTGCGGGCATGCGCCGACGATGTCGCGGCCTGCAGATCTCGACATCATGCGCGGTATCCTCGAGAGGCTGGACGGCTGAGGTTGCTTGCGCATTGCGGAAACTTGCGCCCATAACCGGGCCGCATATCCGAAAGGCGCGACATGACCGGCAAACCGGCAAGATCCCATGGCCGAAAGGCGATCCGCCCGTCCATGACGCCCACGTCGCTGATGGACGAACCGGCGGACCTCGTTGGTGTGTGGCAGGCGCGGATCATCACCCTCTTTCCCGAAACCTTTCCGGGCGTCCTGGGCGCCAGCCTCACGGGCAAGGCGCTGCAAGAAGGGCGTTGGCAGCTCCACACCCACGACCTGCGCCGCTTCGGTGTCGGGCGGCACCGCAATGTCGACGACACGCCCGCGGGTGGTGGCGCCGGCATGGTCATGCGTGCCGATGTCGTGGGCCCGGCCATCGAGGACGCGATGGCGCGGGCGCGAGGGCACTGGCCGCTGGTCTATCTGTCGCCGCGTGGCGTGCCGTTCTCGCAAGCCATGGCGGTCGATTGGGCGAAAGCGGACGGTATCACGCTGCTCTGCGGGCGTTTCGAGGGCGTGGATCAACGCGTGCTCGACCACTACAACGTGCAGGAGGTCTCCTTGGGCGACTTCGTCCTGACTGGCGGCGAGATTGCGGCGCAGGCGATGATCGACGCCACCGTCCGCCTGCTGCCGGGTGTGCTCGGTAATTCTGCAAGCACCGAAGAGGAAAGCCATTCCGCCGGGCTGCTGGAGCATCCGCAGTACACCCGCCCCACGGAATGGATGGGGCGGGCGATTCCCGATGTCCTGCTGTCCGGCAATCACCGGGCCATCGACGAATGGCGCCATGAGCAGTCATGTGCGGTCACACGTGATCGTAGACCGGACCTTTGGCGGAACGTCTCCGCTCAGGATCGTGAGACGAACGGATCCTGAGAGATCAGGACCCGTCCGGTCATACTACGCGAGTTGTATGTCGCTGGCACTCTCGCGACCATCACGGCCGGCCTGAAGCTCGTACGTGACCTTCTGATTGTCTGCCAGCCCCTCGAGGCCGGCGCGCTGGACCGCACTGATATGCACGAAAACGTCCTTGCCGCCGCCGTCAGGCGCGATGAAGCCAAAGCCTTTGGTGGTGTTGAACCATTTCACGGTGCCAGTTGGCATGTGAGTGATCTCCTTGGTATTTCGCTGCCCGCGGGATTGCAGCAGCGTCGGCGCAGTTTAGTCTGAATTCGAAGACTGAACGCCGCGAAGGAGACAGATCGAAGTCGCAAAACCTAGCAGGCAAGGAATATGCCATCGGAGGGTGAGTCGGGCAAGCGAAACGATGCTGCCGGACCAACGCCGATGCATTGTCTCGCGCGCCCAGCCGCAGTCGCTCCGAAGCGAAACGGGGACCGTCGCACGAGCCTCGCGGTCGGTCGTGATCCCCGTCAGCGCTTCACCGAAGATCCCGGTGTCAGAGGCTGGCCCAATCCATGTGTTTCGGCGGATGGGGTCGCGGCTTTTCGTCGGTCTTGGGCTTGGGGTTCTCTTCGGTCTTGCGGGCCGAAGCGGATTGGCGTGACATTGCTGCTCTCCTTGTGACGCCTTTTTGCGCCGGAGACCCCTGGTTCGATGCACCTGCCGATTGCCTGTGACAGGCCGCACCGGCTCAGGAAGCCGACGCTTGTAACTCCTGTGTAACACGGGCCGCGATGCGGAGAAGTTAATATTACGCGCGTTCAGGAGATATGTGGCGGGAGTATCACGCTCGGCCGGTCAACCCGCGCCACCGGTCTCCCGCTCCAGCCAGGCGCCGAAGGCATCCGTGGTCCGCTCGATCGGGATGGCGATGATCGCCGGAACATCGTCCGGGTGAAGCCGCGTCACCATTTTCTCCACATGTTCGAACAGCTCCGACCGGGTCTTGAGGAACAGCACGGTCTCCTCCCCCTGCGCGATCTTGCCCTCCCAGCGGTAGACGGAGCGGATGGGGGCGGAGATGTTGGCGCAGGCAGCCAGGCTCGCCTCCACCGCGTGATGGGCGATGCTCTCGGCTGTGGCGGGATCGGGGCAATTGATTCGGATCAGGATCATGGGGCGTGTTCCGTGCTGTCGATCGGTCACGAGATGATAACAGCGGAGGAGCCGAGTCGGTAGGCGGATCGATCCGAACCCTGAAACCGCGTCTCGTGACCTGTCGTTTCGGCGGATTAGCCTGGGCAGTCGCGACCGGACCCGGCGTCAGCGTCGGGACAATCGCCCGGTGCCGAATACCCGAGAAACCGCACGCCCGCAAAAGAAAGGGCGGCGCCGAGGAATTCGGCACCGCCCGCGATCGTTCAAGTCGGCCCGTATCAGGCGAGTTGAAGGTTCGACGCGCTTTCGCGGCCGTCACGGCCGGCTTCGACGTCGAAGGTCACCTTCTGGTTGTCCTGCAGACCGGTCAGCCCGGCGCGTTCGACGGCGCTGATGTGCACGAACACATCACGGCCTCCGTTCTCGGGCTCGATGAAGCCGAAACCTTTGGTGGTGTTGAACCATTTCACGGTGCCATTGGCCATATCCGTGGTCTCCTCTGAATATGTTGCCCGCGTCAGTGCGGCAACCCGGCGTAGTCGGTCTGGATCGATAGACTGAAGCCGGTTTAGGGAGACAGTGGGTCGATAAAGAGTAACGTAGCGAGTGCGCGTATGACAGGAATCGACCCTTGAGGCAATGAAAATCGGCGGCACCGGCGTCGCGGCTCATTTATGTTGCTTTCGAAGGCCGGCAGGTCCATCTGTTGCGGGCAGCCGGATTCCCCGGCGGCGCGCACAAGGAATGCCAACATGTCGTTCAACGACCTGGCGAAAAAAGAAGACGCCCTGAAGAAGGCCTCCGATACCAACCCAAAGCCCCAATCCGCTACCAAAGAGAGCCCGGTACCGGCAGAAGGTACAGCCGCACAGCCGAAGAGCTAGGCATCCCCGACAGGTACGCCCGAAAACCGCCGGTACCGAGGGCAACGACCACACGGCGCGGTGACTGAGCCGCGACCGGACCTGGGGCGCGTGAGAGCTCTCAAAGCTCCAGAAGGCCGTCCTGACCGAAATCCTCGAGCATGTAGTCGTACTCGGGCGCCTCGATCCGGCCGCTGTCATCCTTGTCGTAGCCCTCGAACAGGGCATAGCCGAGTTCCCGCTCGCTCAGGAACCCGTCGCCGTCGGTGTCCCAGTCCTCGAAGAGTTCGGTTTCGGAGAACTGGTTGTTGAATTCGACCTGGCCGATGGATCCGTCGCTGTCGGTGTCCCAGGATTCGAACCCTTCGTCCTGCTGGGCGAACGCAGGGACGGTCAGACAGGCAAGAAGGGCGGCGAGGGTTGTAGCGCGGGTGCGGGTCATCTTTCCTCCGTTTCAGATGTCGGAAGGAGAACCTGTGCGGGCAGGAATGGTTCCGAATTCTGCCGGGGCTGGACGCGGGCGCGTGGCGGTGTAGCCTTGACCGGAGGAGTTTGACCCGGATGGAGGGACGCCGCCGATGGACCTGTTCTTGAAACTCGACACCGACGGGATGGCCGAGGAGGGCGCGCCCGCGCCGGAGAAGGTGATCGCGGGGGATCCGCGGTTCCGGACATGGAATTGCGAGGAGCGGGACGGGCTTTATGCCGGGATCTGGGAATCGACGCCCGGCAAGTGGCGGATCGACTACGAGGAATGGGAATACTGCCGGATCCTCTCGGGCCGGTCGGTGATCTGCGAGGACGGCGGGGAGTGCGTGGAGGTCGGCCCCGGCGACGGCTTCGTGCTCCGCCCGGGGTTCAAGGGCACCTGGGAGGTGCTGGAGACGACGCGGAAGGAGTATGTGGTGCGGGTGTGAGGGTGCAATCGTTCGATCGGCGTTCGACAGCGGTAACCGTATGCGGTCAGATACGAAAGTGCATCACGGCCTCCACTGTACATCAAGTGGCAGATGTATGAGCAGTTAGGTCGTTTCACGAACAACGAGTTGCAACCTGCGCTCGCCATGCAGATCGCACAAACGCAAGAACCTTCGAACGTGTTAGAAGTCCAAAATCAGGTATAGCATCAATCTCTTCGTCAGTGCACGCAAGACAGATCGCAGTACTCGTTGGCAACGAGTCTGCGTCTCAATCTGCTGCAACCATCAGAAGATTATCTACTGAAGTGAGCTCATCTGTGACGAACTGTCAGTCAACTCGATCCGATCAAGGTGTTCATTCTATTGAGAACCACGAATCGCTAACTTACCAGACTTCGCCACTATAGATCAGCAAGCTCGAAGCTGAGATCTCACCAGATCGAATAGCAATACGATGCAACCAGTCGCAACTCAAATATGTCGCATGACGTAACATCTAGACGTGCCTAGAAGTCAGCCTCAAAATACGCTGAATTCCTATCTGAATCTGGCCTGTGTAATCGCTGATAAACTACCCTTCGAAGCATCAATGTCTTCAGATTTCGCGTGCAAGCAATTGAGACGATTCACAATGAGTGCTTCCGAGAGCAATTACCAAAGCCGCGAACCAGGCGACGCCATGAATCTGACCTGCTTCGCAAATCAGCGCCGTCAGAGAACTCCAAAGAATTCTTCGATATTTCCGTCAGCGAAAGAGTTCTACGTCAGTATATCGAGAATACGATTTCATGCTCGGATGCAGCAAAGTTCATGACTGGCTCCGGCTTTTCCAAATTGATTGACTTCAAACTCGATCACTATCTGCGCTCGACAGAGCTGCTCGCAGACGCGAATGCTTCTGCCACGTAATATTTTCGTTGAGTGCATGTTGCTAATGTCGAGGCCAGACGCCAGCTTGATTGATTGCTAAACAAGCAGTTGCTGCATCAGCAAGTTGTCAGTATTTGATATTTACCGAAGATCGATCCAGCTGCATCTTTGATAACGATGCTCAAGAATTTCTGTCGACGATCGTCAGGAGACTTGTTCAAGAATCGCGGATGCGATGTAGCGTAATTGTGTCCTTGTGAAACTTGCATGCCACTAGGCATTTAATAGCAGCTTACTCCTCGAGAATTCGTCTGTACTTTGTCAGCATATTCAGCTCACCTCACGAACTTCTTGTGCTTCATCCGCTTGGGCTCCAGCGCGTCCGCCCCGAGCCGCCGCTTCTTGTCTTCCTCGTAATCCTCGAAGTTGCCCTCGAACCATTCCACATGGGCCTCGCCCTCGAAGGCGAGCATGTGGGTGCAGATGCGGTCGAGGAAGAAGCGGTCGTGGGAGATGACCACGGCGCAGCCGGCGAAATCCACCAGCGCGTCCTCGAGCGCGCGCAGCGTCTCCACGTCGAGGTCGTTGGTCGGCTCGTCGAGCAGCAGCACGTTGCCGCCGTCCTTCAGCAGCCGCGCCATGTGGACGCGGTTGCGTTCGCCGCCCGAGAGCAGCGAGACCTTCTTCTGCTGGTCGCCGCCCTTGAAGTTGAAGGCGCCGCAATAGGCGCGGCTGTTCACCTCGGCGTCGCCCAGCTTGATGAGCTCCGCCCCGCCGGAGATCGCCTCCCAGACGGTCTCGTTCGGCTTCAGGTCGTCGCGGGACTGGTCGACATAGGAGAGCTTCACCGTGTCGCCGTAGTCGACCTCGCCCTCGTCCGGCTTCTCCTGCCCGGTCAGCATGCGGAAGAGCGTGGTCTTGCCCGCGCCGTTGGGGCCGATCACGCCGACGATGCCGCCGGGGGGCAGCGCGAAGGTCAGATCCTCGATCAGGAGCTTGTCGCCCATGTGCTTCTTCAGCCCCTCGACCTCGATCACCTTCTGGCCGAGGCGCGGGCCGTTGGGGATGACGATCTGCGCGCGGCCGACCTTCTCGCGCTCCGACTGGCCCGCCAGTTCGTTGTAGCGGTCGATCCGCGCCTTCTGCTTGGCCTGCCGGGCCTTGGCGCCCTGCCGCATCCATTCGAGTTCGCGCTCCAGCGTCTTCTGCTTGGACTTGTCCTCGCGCGCCTCCTGCTCCAGCCGCTTGGCCTTCTGTTCGAGCCAGGCGGAGTAGTTGCCCTCGTAGGGGATGCCGCGGCCGCGGTCGAGCTCCAGGATCCAGCCGGTGATGTCGTCGAGGAAGTAGCGGTCGTGGGTGACGATCAGGATCGTGCCCTTGTAGTCGATCAGGTGCTGCTGCAGCCAGGCGATGGTCTCGGCGTCGAGGTGGTTGGTCGGCTCGTCCAGCAGCAGCATCTCGGGCGCCTCGAGCAGCAGCTTGCAGAGCGCGACGCGGCGCGCCTCCCCGCCCGAGAGGTTGGCGGGCATGGCGTCGTCGGGCGGGCAGCGCAGCGCCTCCATCGCGACGTCGATCTGGCTGTCGAGATCCCAGAGGTCGTTGCTGTCGATCTCGTCCTGGAGCTGCGCCATCTCGTCGGCGGTCTCGTCGGAGTAGTTCATCGCCAGTTCGTTGAAGCGGTCGAGCTTGGCCTTCTTCTCCGCGACGCCCTGCATGACGTTCTCGCGCACGGTCAGGCTGTCGTCGAGCTTGGGTTCCTGCGGCAGGTAGCCGACCTTCGCGCCCTCGGCGGCCCAGGCCTCGCCGGTGAAATCCTTGTCGAGGCCGGCCATGATCTTCAGGAGCGTGGATTTGCCCGCGCCGTTGACGCCCACGACGCCGATCTTGACGCCGGGCAGGAAGGAGAGCCGGATGTTCTCGAACGTCTTCTTGCCGCCCGGATAGGTCTTGGAGACGCCGTCCATGTGGTAGACATACTGGTAGGCGGCCATGAATAACTCCCGTTGGCTTGGTGCTTGAATTCCCGTGGCTCACATAGCCGGTCTGGTGTGGCGGGGCAATCGGTGCAAGCGCGGGCGACGCGGTTCCGGGAATGACTGCCCCGGTCAAGTCGTTGCCCGGTCGCGCCATTTGACATGCCCCTGAATGTGCGCCTTTGTCTGCCTCCATGCGCTGCGGATTTCCTCTCGCCCGGCCGGGGCAGGTCATCGGTCTCCTGGGCGGGTCCTTCGATCCCGCCCATGCCGGGCATGTGCATATCTCGCGGGAGGCGATGAAACGTTTCGCGCTGCCGCATCTGTGGTGGCTGGTGTCTCCCGGCAATCCGCTCAAGCACGAGGGGCCGGCGCCGCTCGACCGGAGGTTGGAGCGGGCACGGCAGATGATGCGTGACCCCCGCGTCCGCGTCACCGACATCGAAGCGCGGTTGGGCACGCGGTACACGGCGGAGACGCTGGCGGAGATGATCGCGATCTACCCGGGCGTGCGGTTCGTGTGGCTGATGGGAGCCGACAACCTCGCGCAACTCCATCGCTGGCAGGATTGGCACTGGATCATGGAAAACGTGCCCGTGGGCGTACTGGCCCGGCCCGGTCGCCGCCTCGGCGCACGACGAAGCGTGGCTGCACGAGTTTACGCACGATATCGGATCAGCGGACGTTCCTCACACCTGCTCGGGCGTGCCGATGCACCGGCCTGGTGTTTCGTGAACGTGCCCCTGATGGATCAGTCCTCGACGGCAATCCGGGCTGCAGGCGATTGGGAACGTTAACGTCGCACGATCTGCAGCGGGGGCGCAAAGCGGCGCGTCAGTCACTATCCGTTTCGGCGAGCGGTCTCGTGCCTACGGGCGGTGACCGGAAGTACTCCTTCGCCGCTGCCTCTGTCGACACCCTGTCCGGTTCCCCAGCTTTGACGTCGACCACCACTCTGCAGGTCGGATCCGGTCGGCAATGCTCTCTGCAATCGTGACGCGCGCATAGCCGAACGTATAGGCGACGACACACCCGAAGACACCAGACGTCCTTTGGCACAGGCTCGGCCGTCCCTTGATCTGCTCGCCGACGGGGCAGATACGCCCGCGGAACTCCACGGACTGCTCGGTCTGATTTTCGACCTCGAAGGATCCGCCAATCCGGCGTTTGAACTCGACCAGCAGTTCGGCCGTGGCGCGGACGTTTCCGGGCCGACGGGAACATTCCGATAAAGTAATGCACCGACAATTCGAGCCTGCGATTTCGGCAGCAGGCGAAAGACGACCCTCTAAAGTTGCATTTGCACCTTGTTAACCCATTTGCCGGATAATGTTACACAGGTCGTGTTCCTCATGCGACACAGGGGCCGCGGACGGCGGCACAGCTTGGCTCGACCGGATAAGGACGTGAACCCGAAAATGGCTCCCATCGCAATCCTGCTCAGCTGCTCGATCGGCTTTTTCGCCGGGGTTGTCCGATTCGCCTTCTTCGACGCTTCGCTTTTGCAGGCTCTCGCCACGTACTTTGCGATCTCCATCACACTGTCGATGGTGGCGCTCGTCACTGCCCTGGTGTCCGAAGGGTCGCGTGCCGTGCATGGCGAAGACGCGCAAGCGGCAACCTTGGAAGACTGGCAGGATTGGCAGACCGAAGAAGAAATGGAGGCCGCGCGGCGTGAGAGCCAATCACACAATGCCGGCAAGGATTTCGGAATCGCTCGGAAGTCCGCTTGAGGACACGCGGTTCTCGTTTCGACTGAACAGCTGACGTCTCACACAGTCTTAGGACGGTCCAGACCGCGCGAACCGGCTACCCTGTCGTGACCCAGCACAAGAGGTCCTGCGCCACCGACGAATGTCAAATCGCTCTGGCGAGCATTCGATCGTTAACAGCCAATTATGCGGCCGCCAGAGTCACAGCATGTAGCGTGCGAACAGGAGACACGGCGTGAGGAATGCGAACCCGATGCAGAACAGCTCGGCGAACTTGCTGAGCTTGCCCAAAGCCGTGTTACCCTGCGACCGCTGACCGAAGGCGTTCCAGGCGTAGACGACCCCGAGCCCTTCACCTTCGCGGATACGCCGACGGCCGCTCAACTTCTTCATAGCCGTGTCGTATACGCGCTGCTGGCGTTCTTTCTCGCTGAGTTCAACGTCAAGGTTTTCCATGTTCGACATAATTACCTCCCTGATACCGGACCAAAAACGAGATGGCGCGCGCGTCCTGCTTGTCCACTAGTATTTCAACCACCCCCGCCCTTGTTGCGCAAGCTCCGCATCTGCGTGTGCGCCACTGGCGGAACCAGCGAAAAGAGGGCGCCACATGTGGCGCCCTCGCGGTCTCGGGCGACCGTGACGCGACCCATCAGTTCAACGCAGCATCCGTGATCTCATGTGTCCAGGCACCTTCCGGTTCCTTGGTAATGACCGGATCCGATCCGCCGGCCAGCAGCGATTGAACGGTCCGTTCGTAATCGGCCGGGTCCAGCGCGCCGTTCGATCCCGCCGTCAGTTTGGCGATCTCGCCCATCATCCGAACCTGGTGCTTCTCGGTCTGTGCGCCGGTTTCGTCGAAGTCGAGAACGATCATCGCCGCCTCTTCGGGGTTCTCTTCGGCCCATTTCCAGCCCTTCATCGAGGCGCGGACGAACCGGACCATCTTGTCCGCGAACTCCGGATCGGACAGGTTCTCCTCAAGCACATAGAGCCCGTCCTCGAGCGTCGCCACGCCCTGATCCTCGTACTTGAACGTCACCAGATCGTCCGGCGTCAGGCCGGCATCGATCACCTGCCAATATTCGTTGTACGTCATGGTGGAAATACAGGCGGCCTGCCCGTTCAGGAGCGGATCCACGTTGAAGCCCTGCTTCAGCACCTCGACGCCCTCCTCGGAACCGTCGGTCGGGATCTCGAGCTGGCTCATCCAGCTCAGGAACGGGAATTCATTGCCGAAGAACCAGACGCCCAAAGTCTTGCCGGCGAAATCCTCGGTCGTCTCGATCCCCTCGTCCTTGCGGCAGGTCAGCATCATGCCGGACGACTTGAACGGCTGCGCGATGTTGACGAGCGGCAGCCCCTTCTCCCGCGCGGCGAGCGCGGCGGGCATCCACTCCACCGTCACGTCGGCGCCGCCCCCCGCGATCACCTGCGTCGGCGCGATGTCCGGTCCACCAGGCTTGATGGTGACGTCCAGGTCCTCCTCCTCGTAGAACCCCTGGTCCAGCGCCACGTAGTAGCCGGCGAACTGGGCCTGGGTCACCCACTTGAGTTGCAGCGTCACGTCGTCCGCCGCAAGCGCGCCCCCGGCCAGTACCGAAAGGGCGCCAGCGAGAAATGTCATCTTCCGTGTCATCATACTCTCCCCGAGTTTCATTTTCACTCTCAGCCGCGCTGGGACGGGTGCCAGAAGGTCACCCGCCGTTCGATCCACGCCACGATGCCGTAGAACGCAGTCCCCGACAGGGCGGCCACGGCTATCTCCGCCCAAACGAGGTCGATTGACAAGCTCCCGACGCCGGTCGAGATGCGGAATCCCATCCCGCGCGTGGGGGAGCCGAAATACTCGGCGACGATCGCGCCGATCAACGCCAGCGTGGTCGCGATCTTCAGCCCGTTGAAGACGAAGGGCATCGCCGCGGGCAGCCGCAGCTTCAAGAGCGCCTGCGCATAGGTCGCGGCGTAGGTGCGCATGAGGTCACGGCTCATCGCGTCGGCCTCGCGCAGGCCCTGCACGGTGTTCACGAGAATTGGGAAGAAGACCATCACCACGACCACCGCGGCCTTCGACTGCCAGTCGAATCCGAACCAGCCCACGAGAATCGGCGCGATCCCGACGATGGGCAGCGCGGCGACGAAGTTCCCGATTGGCAAAAGGCCACGGGTCAGGAAGGTGCTGCGGTCGATCAGGATCGCGGTGACGAAAGCCGCCGCCGCCCCGATCAGAAACCCGCGCAACGCGCCCTTGAGCACGGTCTGCCGGAAGTCCTCCCAGAGCGTGGCGGTGGAATTCGCGAATGTCTCGGCCACCAGCGAGGGTGGTGGCAGGATCACCGGCGAAACGCCGAAATGGCGCACTAGCCCTTCCCAGAGAACCAGAAGCGTGACGCCGAACAGCACCGGCACCGCCACCCGCACCGGCAGACTGCCAGCCCAGCGCGAACGCGCCAGAAGGATGTTCAAGCCCCAACCGGCAAGCCAGAAAAGAAGTGCGACCACCAGCCAGTTCATGCCGGCATCCCCATCCGGCGGAGCGTGAGGCGCTGCACAAGGTCAAGTGCCGTCACCAGCACTCCCGCGAGGATCGCCGCGGCAAAGAGCGCGGACCAGATCGCCAGCGGCGTGCCGAACTGGTCCCCGATCAGGATCCGCGCGCCGAGCCCGGAGATGGCGCCCGTGGGCAACTCCCCCACGATCGTCCCCACCAGCGCCGCTGCGATGCCCACCTTCAAAGAGGTGAAGAGATACGGAACCGAAGCCGGCAGGCGCAGCTTGAAAAAACTCTGCAGCCCGGTCGCATTGTAGGTCTTCAGGAGATCGAGCTGCGATGGCTCCGGTGATCGCAGTCCTTTCACCATGCCGACGAGCACCGGAAAGAAACACAGATAGGCCGAGATGATCGCCTTCGGCACACCGCGACCCTCGATCCCAAGCTGCGCCGACAGCACGATGATCATCGGTGCCAGCGCCACGATGGGCACGGTCTGGGATATGATCGCCCAGGGCATCAGCGACATGTCGGCGACACGGGAATAGACGATGGCGACCGCGCAGAGGATCCCCACGCAGGTCCCCAGCAGAAACCCCCACAAGGTCGATCGCAGCGTGATCCAGCCGTGATGGATCAACGAGCGCTTGGACCAGGCCCGGCCGCGCAACGCCATCTCGCCCGTTGTTTTCCAGAGCTCGCCGCCCACCTGCGCCGGCGTCGGCAGCCGCGGCCGGTCGAGCGCGTAACCTTGCGCCACTTGCTCGGAATTTTCCAGCATCAACCGCCACACCGGAACAGAGCGCCGTTCGACCGACCCTTCCGGCACAATCGGTGATCCACTCCGCTCCGCCTGATCCAGCGCCACGCGAATGTTCATCGGCGCCACCGCCAGATACCAGAGACCCAGGATTACTGCGAGTACGGTGAGGACAGGCACAAGCGATCGTGTCATCGCGCCCACCTTCTTTGGGTCGGCAAATACCTCGGGGGAGTCCCGCAGGGACGGGGGCAGAGCCCCCCGATCGTGGCCACCACGCAACCGTCAGTCATAGGATTGTCCCGCCCGCAAGCCTTCCCGCACCCGGTGGGCCACCTCCAGAAACTGCGTCGTGTCCCGGATCTCCAGCGGCCGCTCGGCCGGCAACGGGCTCTCGATCACGTCTGTGATCCGTCCCGGGCGCGGCGACATGACAACGATCCGGGTCGAGAGATACACAGCCTCCGGGATCGAATGGGTGACGAAGGCGATCGTCTTCTCCGTCCGCTTCCAAAGCTGGCGCAGCTGCTCGTTCAGGTGATCCCGCACGATTTCGTCGAGCGCGCCGAACGGCTCGTCCATCAGCAGGATCTCAGCGTCGAAGGCCAGTGCCCGGGCGATGCTGGCCCGCTGCTGCATGCCACCCGAGAGCTGCCAGGGAAACTTCTTCTCGAAACCCGACAGGTCCACCAGTTCCATCGTCCTGCGCACCCGCTCCGCCTGCGCGGCCTTGTCGTAACCCATGATCTCCAGCGGCAGCCGGATGTTGCCGCCGATCGTGCGCCACGGATAAAGTCCCGCCGCCTGGAAGACATATCCGTAGGCGCGCTTCAGCCGCGCTTCGCGGGCGGAGACGCCATTCACCGTGATCGTCCCGCCGGTCGGCTGCTCCAGATCCGCCATCACCCGCAAGAATGTCGTCTTGCCGCAGCCGGACGGCCCGATGAAGGATACGAACTCGCCTTTCCGGATCGTCAGGTCCACGCCCCTGAGAGCGTGAATCGGCCCGTCATTGGTCTGGAACGTCAGATCCAGGCCACGCGCCGCGATCACGGCGGCCGGCTCATCGGTGGCATCGTTCATGCGGCCGGGGTCCACAGATTCGGCTCGGCGAATTCCACGCTGTTGCCCGACGGATCGCGCACGTAGACCGACCGTGGCCCATGCGGCCATCGAAAATCGAACTCCACCTCGACCCCTTGCCCGCCCAATGCCGCCAAAAGCGGGTCGATGTCCTCCGCCGCCACGGCAAAACAGACGTGGCCTGGACCGTCGGCACCATGCGGCGGGACCGGCAGCGCGTCGGGCGGCGGCGGCGTGCGCGAGGCCTCCGCGATGAAGGCGAGCAGAACACCGCCGCCGCAGCGAAAGAACACGTGCCGCCCGTCCAGACGAATGATCCTTTCGAGACCGAGCAAATCGCCATAGAACCGCTCCGCCGAATCGAGATCGTCCACATAGATGGACGCCTCGAGGATCGACTGCAGGGCCGGCGTCGCCATGCCGCCCTCAGACGCCGGTCGCCGGGATGCCGGTCCGTTCCACCGGCCGGGGCGCGGTGAGCTCCTTCCAGGACGACAGCGCCCGGTTGACGGGCCCGTTGGCTTCGCGCTTGACGAACTTGCCGTGGCCTTCCTCGGTCCGGATCTCGCCGTCGTGCACCGCGACCTTTCCGCGGGTCAGCGTGAAGCGCGGCAGTCCCTTGACGTGCTGACCTTCGAACACGTTGTAGTCGATCGCCGATTGCTGGGTCTGGGCGGAAATCGTCTTTTCCTTCTTCGGGTCGAACACAACGATGTCTGCATCGGCGCCGACCATGATTGCCCCCTTCTTCGGATAGCAGTTCAGGATCTTGGCGATGTTTGTGGAGGTTACGGCCACGAACTCGTTGGGCGTGAGCCGCCCGGTGGCCACGCCATGGGTCCAAAGCATCGGCATCCGATCCTCCAATCCACCGGTACCATTCGGGATCTTGGTGAAATCGCCGACGCCATACCGCTTCTGTTCGGTGGTGAAGGCGCAGTGATCTGTCGCCACCACCGACAGCGAGCCCGCCTGTAGCCCGGCCCAGAGGCTCTCCTGATGCTTCTTGTTGCGGAAAGGCGGCGACATCACACGGCGCGCGGCGTGGTCCCAATCGGGATTGGCGTACTCGCTCTCGTCCAGTGTCAGGTGCTGGATCAGCGGCTCACCCCAAACCCGCTTGCCCTGCTGGCGTGCGCGGCGGATCGCCTCGTGGCTCTCCTCGCAGGAGGTGTGCACGACATAAAGCGGCACCCCCGCCATGTCCGCGATCATGATCGCGCGGTTGGTGGCCTCGCCTTCGACCTGCGCGGGACGGGAATAGGCATGCGCCTCCGGCCCGGTGTTTCCGGCGGCCATCAGCTTCGCCTGCAACTCCGCCACGACATCGCCGTTTTCGGCATGGACCAGCGCGATGCCACCCAGTTCCGCCAGCCGCTGGAAAGACGCGTACATTTCGTCGTCGTTGACCATCAATGCGCCCTTGTAGGCCATGAAATGCTTGAAGGTGTTGATCCCGCGTTCCCGCACCACGGTCTCCATCTCGTCGAAGACCTGCTCCCCCCACCACGTCACCGCCATGTGAAAGGAGTAATCGCAGTTGGCGCGGGTCGACTTGTTGTCCCACATCTGCAGTGCGTCGAGCAGTCCTTGCCCGTCGGGCGAGGGCAGCGCGAAATCGACGACCATCGTGGTCCCGCCGGAGAGCGCCGCGCGAGTGCCGGATTCGAAATCGTCCGAGGAATAGGTGCCCATGAAGGGCATCTCCAGATGCGTGTGCGGGTCGATCCCGCCGGGCATGACATAGCAGCCCGTGGCGTCCAGTTCCTCGTCGCCCTTGAGGCCCTTGCCGATCTCGGCGATCACCCCGTTCTCGATCAATACGTCCGCCGCATAGGTCAGGTCATGCGTGACGATGGTTCCGTTCCTGATGACTGTGCTCATGTTGACTTCCCCATTGCTTTTGGTTGCGCATAACTGCTTGATCTGCCTCCCCGGTATGTTTGCCAAGGGGAGCGTGCGTCGTGACAACGAAAACGAACTTATCCGACACGAGCTTCAGAGCATGTTTCGACATTACCCGCCCAGCGGTCGCAGTTCGACGCTCACCATCGACTACGAACTTCCTCGACAAAGACAGTGTTCCAACCACCAATGTTCCGGTTCCTACACGGAACTGAAGCACCCGATCGCGGACCCGTGCACCCCGATATCCAGCGGGCCGAAATCGCTCTCGACGCAGAGCGAGAAATAGCCCGCGCGCGGCAGGAACACGACGCGGTAGGTGCCGTCGGACCGCGTGATGGACCAGCATTTCTGCCGCACGCCGCCCGAGAAGTTCACCGTGATCAGTCTTGGTTCGCGGGAAGCCGCGCGGAAGGCGTCGAGTGTCGCCAACCTCTGCTCGGTGTCCACCGTGTAGTCGTCGATCTCGCGGTCGACGATATCCTTGATCCGCTCTTCGATGCTCAATTCAGGGTCAATCATTACATGTCCTTTCAATCCGTGCGACCTTTTCCAACGTCGCGGGGGCCGCTGCCGGGACCATTCCGTGTCGCTGCGATAAAACGACCCGTCAGGCACCGGGAACACCGCGTCAGCTGACGATTTCAGCCGTTTCCACCACGGCATGGAACAGCACGTCCGTGCCTGCCGTAGCCCAAGTTTGTGAAATTTCCTCCGCCTCGTTGTGCGAAAGTCCGTCGACGCAGGGGCACATCACCATGGCGGTGGGTGCGACGTCGTTGATCCAGCAGGCGTCGTGTCCGGCACCGCTCACGATGTCCATATGCGAATAGCCGAGCCGCTCCGCCGCGTCGCGGATCGCCGACACGCAACCCTTGTCGAAGGCCGGCGGGTCGAACTGGCCGACGATATGCGCCTCGAACTCCACACCAATCTCCTGGCAGAGCTTGGGCGCCCGCTGCAGGAACTCGTCCACCATGCCGTTGAGCTTGTCGAGGAGATGCGTGCGCATGTCGACCGTGAAGACAGCCTTGCCGGGGATGATGTTGCGGGAGTTCGGATAGATGTCGATATGGCCGATGGCACCCACGGCGTTCGGCTGACGCGACATGGCGATCTCGTGCACCAGCTCCGTCACCAGCGCCAACCCGCGGCCCGCGTTCTTGCGCATGTTCATCGGGGTCGACCCGGTGTGGCTTTCCTTGCCCGTCACCGTGCATTCGATCCAGCGCAGGCCCTGCCCGTGCGTGACGACGCCGATATCCTTGCCCTCCGCCTCGAGGATCGGACCTTGTTCGATGTGAAGCTCGAAAAAGGCGTGCATCTTCCGGTCACCGACTTTCTCGTCACCCTTCCAGCCGATCCGGTCCAACTCGTCCCCGAAGCGTGCGCCCTTGGCATCGACGCGGTCATAGGCCCATTGCAGGTCGTGCTTGCCCGCAAACACACCCGACGCGAGCATGGCCGGGGCAAAGCGCGTGCCTTCCTCGTTCGTCCAGTTGGTCACGACGATGGGATGTTTCGTCTTGATGCCCAGATCGTTCAGCGACCGGATGATCTCCAATCCGCCCAGCACACCCAGCACACCGTCATACTTGCCGCCCGTGGGCTGCGTGTCGAGGTGACTGCCCACGTAGACCGGCAAGGCGTCGGGATCGGCACCCTCGCGGCGGGCGAACATGTTGCCCATCTCGTCGAGGCCCATGTCAAGCCCCGCCTCCTTGCACCAACGCTGGAAAAGGGCACGGCCTTCGGCATCTTCGTCGGTCAGCGTCTGACGATTGTTGCCGCCGGCCACACCCGGACCTATCTGTGCCATCTGCATCAGACTGTCCCACAGACGGTCGCCATTGATCCGGAGATTTTCGCCCGGTGCCGCCATCATGTCCCCCACGTCTTGAACCGTCGCGATTTTTACCGTTTGGTAAAACAACCCTATGGTCGGGTTCAATCGAGTCAAGACAAGCTTTGACGCCAAAGGCCCGGAAAATTGGCGGCTGCTGCATTATCAGGCGCGGGATTACACGCTATGAATGAAATCTCAAAAAAACCGAGCCGTATCCAGCGGCGCAACCGGAAAGTGATCCTCGACGCGGCGCTCGACGTGTTTTCCCGGCATGGATACCTCGGCGCGACGCTCGACCAGATTGCGGAGACGGCGGGATTGTCCAAGCCGAACATCCTCTACTATTTCGCCGGCAAGGAAGAGATCCACCTCACCTTGCTGAACCAGCTGATGGACACCTGGCTCGACCCGATGCTCGCGATCGATCCGGACGGAGATCCGCTGGAGGAGATCCTCGACTACGTCGCGCGCAAGGTGGAAATGGCGCGGGATCTGCCGCGTGAGAGCCGGCTTTTCGCGAACGAGATCCTGCAAGGCGCGCCGCGAATGGGCCCGCATCTGCACAGCGGGTTGAAGCCGCTCTTTGCCGAGAAATGCGCCGTCATCCAGGCCTGGGTCGATACCGGAAAGGTGGCGCCGGTCGATCCGCAGCATCTCATAATCTCGATCTGGGCGACGACGCAGCACTACGCGGATTTCGATGCCCAGGTCCGCGTTCTACTGGATGCGCCCGATTTTCCCGGTGCCGGTGCGCATCTCCGCCTGATGTACCGCAAGTTGCTGACGCCGGAATGAGCGTGTCGCGTTAGAACGTGATTCACCACTTCCGCAGGTTCGTGTGGCGTTTTGGATCATTCCGGATAACTCTACAGGACAACTGGGTGGCGGGCTGACATTCTCTGGTTATACCTTGGAGGTGGGCCCATGTTCGCAATATCCGAAGTTGCGCCGAACGCGCACATGAACGGACAATCGCAGACGCAACAGCAGGTCATCGCATCGGTCGTGGCCCTGCAGCGCGTCATTGCTGGTCAGGCAGGCGCCGAAAGTGGCGATGCCTCGTCGCGCAATTTCTCCGGCAGCAACGAGCGCGGCAAGATCATGCGCGATATTCAGCGCGCGAAGGATCGCGAGGCGGTCGAGCCGCGTGATGCGAAGCCGGACGCGCCAACCAGAGGCTCGGCCACGGCGCGCAGCATCGTCGAAGCGCAGGAAGCATCACTGACCGACCGCAAGATCGTCGCGGCGTTTCAGGCGCGCCACGGCATCACGGATCTCTTGTCGGTGATTCGGGATCCCGACGACCGGATGCTGCCGACCGCGCCCCAGGACTGACGTCGTCCTACTCGGCCGCCGCGGCCGCCGGGTTGTTCGGATGTGTCGTCCAGTTCGCGTAATGCTCCTGCACGGTGCGACCGGTGCGCGGGTCGATCTGGCCCGCCTGCATCGGCACCATGGAGATGCAGTCCTCGACCGGGCAGACGTTGACGCAAAGGTTGCAGGCCACGCATTCGGCGTCGATCACCTCGAACGTGCGGTCGGATGACATCGAGATCGCCTGGTGCGAGGTATCCTCGCACGCCGCAAAGCAGCGCCCGCACTTGATGCAGGCGTCCTGGTCAATTCGTGCCTTGGCGACGTAGTTGAGGTTGAGATACTGCCAGTCCGTCACGTTCGGGACTGCCCGGCCTACCACGTCTGCGACGCTGGAATGACCCTTCTCGTCCATCCACTGGCTCAGCCCCGAGATCATCTCCTGCACCACCCGGAAGCCATAGGTCATGGCGGCGGTGCAGACCTGCACGTTGCCGGCCCCCAGCGCCATGAACTCGGCTGCGTCCCGCCAGGTCGTGATGCCGCCGATGCCGGAAATCGGCATCCCGCGCGTCTCCGGGTTGCGGGCGATTTCGGACACCATGCTGAGCGCGATGGGCTTCACCGCGGGCCCGCAATAGCCGCCGTGGGATCCCTTGCCGTCGATCGAGGGTTCCGGGCTCATCGTATCCAGATCCACCGCGGTGATCGAGTTGATCGTGTTGATGAGGCTCACCGCGTCGGCGCCGCCGTTCTTCGCCGCCGCCGCCGGCTTGCGGATATCGGTGATGTTGGGCGTCAGCTTCACGATCACCGGCTTGTCGTAGTGCTCCTTGCACCAGCGCGTGACCATCTCGATGTATTCCGGCACCTGGCCCACGGCGGAGCCCATGCCGCGCTCGCTCATCCCGTGGGGACAGCCGAAATTGAGCTCGATCCCGTCGGCGCCGGTCTCCGCCACGCGGGGCAGGATCGACCTCCAGGCGCCTTCCTCGCAGGGCACCATCAGCGACACGACGATCGCCCGGTCCGGGTAATCCGCCTTCACCCGCGCGATCTCCTCGAGGTTCAATTCCAGCGGCCGGTCGGTGATCAACTCGATATTGTTGAGCCCCAGCAGCCGCCGGTCCGCGCCCCACACCGCACCGTAACGCGGGCCGTTCACGTTCACGATCGGCGGGCCGGCTTCGCCCAGCGTCTTCCAGACCACGCCGCCCCAGCCGGCCTCGAAGGCGCGACGGACGTTGTATTCCTTGTCCGTGGGCGGCGCGGAGGCCAGCCAGAACGGGTTGGGGGACTTGATCCCAACGAAGTCGCTTGTCAGATCGGCCATGCCGCGTCTCCTGTCCTATTGAGGTCGGCGGAACACCATTTCCACCGGCGCGATACCGCCAGCGTGGACGGCCTCCACCATGTTGGCGACTTTTGCTGGTGCCGTTTCACCCATCAGCAGCGGCAGCCCGACGACGGGTGGCCCCTGCTCGGCCATCCGGGCCTGCATCGCCGCGAAGAAGGCCTTGGCGACCTCGCCGCGCGTCTCGCGATGAACCAGCACGAACCCGGCCTTCTCCGCCGCGTCCAGATAGGTCTCGGGCGTTGTCAGGAACGACGTCTCGGCCTTCGTGGCCCATGGCAGCGGAAACGCCGGAGCCGTGCCGAAGAGCATTACGTCGTAGATCGCGAATCTCCCGCCCGGTTTCAGAACCCGTGCCACGTTCTCAAAGAGCGCGTCCTTGTCCGGCAGGTTCATGCCCACATGCAACAGCGTGGCGACGTCGAAGCTGTCGGGCTCGAAGGGCAGGTCCAGCGCGCTGCCCACCTCGAACTCCACCGTCACGCCCAGCCGATCACTGATCCGCCGCGCAGTGTCCACGTAATCGGGTGTCAGGTCGATGCCGGTCACCTGCGCCCCCCAGGTCCGCGCGATGTGGCGTGCAGCGCCGCCAAGGCCGCTGCCCACGTCGAGAACCCTGTGATCGGGGCCAAGCGCCAAGCGGATCAAGGAGGTGTTCAGTCGCCGTGCCGCCGCCGATGTGGAATTCGTCGACGGCCCTCAGGTGTTCGGCCCGCATGTCGGCTTCTGCGATTCCATTCTCGGCCATCGCGGCGACGATGCGATCGTAAAGACCACCACCGCTGTAATGGCTGGCCACGTCCGTCTCGAGCGTATCCTGCAAATCACCTCTCCCCTGGACCCGAAGCTATCCGACCAGCATGGCATGAATATCCTCGGCTGCGTCGCGCCCTTCGGCCACCGCCGTCACGGTCAGGTCGTCGCCGCCGCTGGCACAGTCGCCGCCGGCCCAAACGCCGCTGATGGAGGTGCGGCCTGCACCCGAGACCGCGATCTTGCCTCCCTTCAATTCCGGCAGTCCGTCGGCCTGTAGCGTCTGGCCGATGGCACGCAACACCTGGTCGGCGGGAAGGCGGAAGGTTTCGCCAGTGCCGGCCATCGCCTCGTCGACATATTCGAATTCGATCTCCCGCACTGCACCGTTGCCGTGCACGGCCTTCGGGATCGCGCTGAACACGATCCGCACGCCTTTCGAGGCCGCCAGATCCTGTTCGTATTGAGACGCCGGCATGCGGTCGCGGCCCCGGCGGTAGACGATGGTGACGTTGAGCGCGCCCAGCAGCTTCGATTGCACCGCCGCATCCACCGCTGTCATCCCGCCACCGATCACCACTACGTCGCGGCCAACCGGAAGTGCCGCGAGATCGTCGGCCTGGCGCAGGTCCGCGATGAAATCGACGGCATCCAGCACGCCGTCCTTGAGGTCGCCATCGATGCCAAGCGCGTTGACGCCACCCAGGCCGATCGCGAGGAAGACGGCGTCGTGGTCGGATTTGAGCGCGTCCAGGCTCAGATCCCGGCCCAGCGCCCTGCCGTGACGCAGGGTGATCCCGCCGATCTTCATCAGCCAGTCGACCTCGGCCTGCGCGAACCCGTTCACGGTCTTGTAGGCGGCGATACCGAACTCGTTGAGTCCGCCCGGCTTGGTCTGCGCGTCGAAGAGGTCGACCGCGTGCCCTTTCAGCGCCAGCCGGTGCGCGCAAGCGAGCCCGGCCGGGCCGGCGCCGACCACGGCGACGCGTTTGCCGGTGGACGCGGCGCGGGCAAAGGGGTGAACGCCGCTTTCCTGGAGCGTATCCGTGGCATAGCGTTGGAGTTGTCCGATCAGCACCGGTTTGCCCTCGGCCACCTCGCGCACGCAGACTTCCTCGCAGAGCGTCTCTGTCGGGCAGACGCGGGCGCACATGCCGCCAAGGATGTTCTGCTGCAGGATCGTCCGCGCCGCGGCCTCCGGCGTACCGGTCGCGATCTGCCGGATGAAGAGCGGGATGTCGATATCCGTGGGGCAGGCCGTCACGCAGGGCGCATCATGGCAGAAGTAGCAGCGATCCGCGGCGACCAGCGCCTCATGCGCGTCCAGCCGCGGGTGCAGGTCGCCGAAATTCTCCGCCAGCGTATCGGCACTCTGACGGCCGGACACAATTCCGGGCGTTAGCGGCGAATTGGACATGCGGCTTCCCCGTGATGAGATCATTCTCGCTGCAAGAATCGTTTCACGGTTCATTTTTTTTATCAACTGGTAAAAATTGGAGTTGCCGTGCGGCTCGTCTCGTCCGCCCGTTTTTTGGGCAGCGACCGAGACAGCATCACTTGAACCTGTCGGGATCGGCTTCCTCGATCCGCAACCGTCCCGCCGGCCATGGTCGCATCAGGGGCGCCACCTCTTCTTCGGACCTACGCAGCCAGAGCGGAATGTCTTCGGTCTCGAGGATCACGGCCATCCGGTGATGGATCGGCCGGACATCGTCGTTCGGCTCGCAGGTGACGGTGGCAACCTGCGCCACCTCCTGCCCGCCCGGCGCGGTCCAGATGTCGGTGATCGCCGCGAACCACAGGAACGCCCCGTCCTTGGGCGCGATCTCCCACGCGGTCTTGCGCCGCCTATCTGCCGGTCCATTCGTACCAGCCGTCCACCGGCAGCACCGCGCGCCCGACGCCGACGATAGGCGGACTTGCCGAAGACCGTCTCCGACCGCGCGTTGACGATCGTCTCCATCACCGGCCGCCCGCGCGCGTTGACGCGGCCCACCGGGATGATGCCCCAGCGCATGCGATCTAGCCCTCGGGCGTCAGCACCACCACCGCGTCGCCGGGTGCGATGTTGCGGCGCGGCGGTTCCTCCGCCGACCGGACCGACTTCGACCCCGAGTCGCCGCGGCCACGTCGGCAGATGGGAGTGGTCAGGAACACCCGGCCGGGCAAGCCTTCAGCTCCTCGACGCGCTCGATCAGGTCGAGCACCTCGGCCCGAAGGCCGCCACGATCCGCGCCACGCCCTCGGCGTTCGGATGGATGCCGTCGGGCTGCATGAAGGCGCGCCAGCGTCGCCGCGGGTCGCCGTGCTCGGCAGCGCCCGCGAAGAAGCTCGGCCAAGTAGCAGCGTGCCGTATTCCTCCGCCAGTTCGGGATAGATCGCGTCGAAGGCCGCCTTGTAGTCCGGCCCGTAATTGCCCGGCGCCTGCAGCCCGACCAGCAGCACCTGGCACGTCCTGCGCCTCGGCCGCCTCGAGGATGCCCGTCGAGGTTCGCGCGCGCGACCGCCGGGTCGATCCCGCGCAGCAGGTCGTTGCCGCCCAGCGCCACGATCATCGCGTCGACCTCCGGCGTCAGCGTCCAGTCGACCCGCGCCAGCCCGCCCGCCGTGGTGTCGCCGGAGACGCCGGCGTTGATCAGCTCGACATCCGCGCCGTGCTCGTCCAGCCAGGCCTGCAACTGCGGCACGAAGCCCTCGCTCCTGCGGGCAGCCCGTAGCCCTGCGTCAGGCTGTCGCCCAAGCGCCGCGATCGTGCACCGGCTCGGCGCCGGCCGGATGCCCGCCAAACTCAGCAGCGATGCGCCGCATCAGCCTTGCTCATGCCGATCGCCGCCTCCATATGCGAACCGTAGAACCCGGCAAGGAGGCCCATGCCCGATGACCGATCCCGTCCTTTCCCTCGACGATGCGCAGCTTGTCGCTGGATGGCAATGCCGGGCCGGTCGACATCCTGCACGGGATCACGCTCGACGTGACGCGGGCGAAACGCTGGGGCTGGTGGGGCCGTCCGGGTCGGGCAAGTCGTCGCTCCTGATGCTGATGGGCGGGCTGGAGCGCGCCACCGGCGGGACGGTCACGGCGCTGGGCCACGATCTGACGGCGATGGACGAGGACGCGCTGGCCCGGTTCCGCCGGGACATATGGGCGTGGTGTTCCAGTCCTTCCACCTGATCCCGACGATGACCGCGCTGGAAAACGTGGCGACGCCGCTGGAACTGGCCGGCGCCACGGACGCCTTCGACCGCGCCGCGGCCGAGCTGGAGGCGGTGGGCCTGGCCCACCGCGCCGACCACTACCCGGCGCAGCTGTCGGGCGGCGAGCAGCAGCGCGTGGCGCTGGCCCGCGCCTCGGCGCCCCGGCCCGAGATCCTGCTGGCGGACGAGCCGACCGGCAACCTCGACGGCGCCAACGGCGAGGCGATCATGGAGCTGCTGTTCGGTCTGCGCGACCGCCACGGCGCGACGCTGGTGCTGGTCACCCATGCCCGCGAACTGGCCGCGCGCTGCGACCGGGTGATCCGGCTGCGCGACGGGGCGCTGGAGCGCGACGCCGCTCGCGCCGAGGCCGCCGAATGAGCCTGCCGGCTCGCCGCCCGGCTCGCCGCGCGCGCGAGTTGCGCGGCGGCCTGCGCGGGCTTCCGCATCTTCCTCGCGTGCCTCGCGCTGGGCGTCGCGGCCATCGCCGCCGTCGGATCGGTCCGCGCGGCGATCGAGGCCGGGCTCGCGCGCGAGGGCGCCGCGCTGCTGGGCGGCGATGCCGAGATGGAGTTCACCTACCGCTTCGCCGAGCGAGGCCGAACGCGCCTGGATGGAGGCCAACAGCCGCCGCCGTCTCCGAGATCGTCGATTTCCGCTCGATGGCGGTGGTCGAACGGGACGCGGAGACCGAGCGCGGCCTGACCCAGGTCAAGGCGGTCGACGGGGCCTATCCCGCTGATCGGCGCGGTCGGGCTGGAGCCCGACATGCCGCTGGCGCAGGCGCTGGCGACGGGACGACCTGCCGGCGCGGTGATGGAGCGGGTGCTGGTCGACCGCCTCGGGCTGCGCCGTCGGCGACACGTTCCGCCTGGGCGACCAGGCAGCTTCACGCCTGACGCGCCGTGCTGACCGACGAACCCGACGGCGCGGCGGGCGGCTTCGCGCCTGGGGCCCCGCACCATCGTGCGGACCGAGGCGCTGGACGGCTCGGGTCTGCTCGCCACCGGCACGCTCTTCAAGACCGAAGTACCGGCTCGACCTGCCGCCCGACGCCGATCTCGACGCGCTGGAGGCGCAGGCCGAGAGCGCAATTCGCCGACAGCGGGCATGCGCTGGCGCGACGCGCCGCAACGGCGCGCCCGGCGTCGCGCGAGTTCGTCGACCGGCTCGGCGCGTTTCTGGTCCTGGTCGGGCTGTCCGGGCCTGGCCGTGGGCGGCGTCGGCGTGTCTGCCGCGGTGCGCGCCTATCTCGCGGCAAGACCGCGCGTCATCGCGACGCTGAGGACGCTTGGGCGCCGACCGCGCGACGATCTTCCAGACCTATTTCCTGCAGATCGGCGCGCTGTCGCATCGTGGGCATCACGATCGGGCTCATGCTCGGCGCCGTGGCGCCGCTCGCTCTTCGCGCCGCTGATCGAGGCGCGCCTGCCGGTCCCGGCGGCCTTCGCCATCTACCCGGCCCGCTGGTCGAGGCCGCGATCTACGGGCTGCTCACCGCGCTTATCTTCACGCTCTGGCCGCTGGCGCGCACCGAGGACGTGCGCGCCGCGACGCTGTTCCGCGACGCCCTCGACCAGTGCCGCGCGCTTGCCCGCGCCGCGCTACCTCGCTGCCTCCGGCCTCGCGCTCGCGGCGCTCGTCGGCCCTCGCGAGCTGGTTCTCCGGCGACCTGGCGTCTGACGCTCTGGACCGCGGGCGGCATCGCCGCGGCGCGCTTGCTGCTGCTCTGGCCTCGCTGCGGCGTCCGTGCGCTCTCCCGCCGCGGCGCGCCGCGCGGTCCGCGGCCGCCCGGCTCTGGCGCTGGCGCTCGGCGCCATCGGCGGCCCGCGCGAAGGGGCGGCGTCCGTCGTCCTGTCGCTGGGCCTCGGCCTGTCGGTGCTGGCCGCCGTCGGCCAGATCGACGGCAACCTGCGCAGCGCGATCTCCGGCGACCTGCCCGAGGTCGCGCCGTCCTACTTCTTCGTCGACATCCAGCACGACCAGATGCCGGGCTACCTCGACCGGCTGGAGAACGACCCCGCCGTCAGCCGCATCGACAGCGCGCCGATGCTGCGCGGCATCATCACCCGCGATCAACGGCCGGCCCGCGCAGGAGGTGGCGGGCGACCACTGGGTGCTGCAGCGGCGACCGCGGCGTGACCTATGCCGACAGCCCGTGCCGGACACCACGCATCACCGCCGGGGAATGGTGGCCCGAGGATTACGACGGCCCGCCGCAGATCAGCTTCGCCGCCGAAGAGGCCGAGGAGATCGGGCTGGAGCTCGGCGACGAACTCACCGTCAACATCCTCGGCCGCGACATCACCGGCACGATCACCCGCTTCCGCGAGGTCGATTTCTCCACCGCCGGGATCGGCTTCGTCCTGGCGATGAACCCCGCCGCGCTCGAGGGCGCGCCGCACACCTTCATCTCGACCGTCTATGCCGAACCGGAGGCCGAGGCGCAGATCCTGCGCGACCTCGCCGGGGACTTATCCCAACATCACCGCGATCCGCGTGCGCGACGCCATCGACCGCGTGTCCGAGGTGCTCGCCGGCATCGCCGCCGCGACCTCCTACGGCGCTGCGGCAACGCTGCTCACCGGGTTCCTCGTGCTGATCGGCGCGGCCGCCGCGGGCGACGGCGCGCGCACCTACGAGGCGGCGGTGCTCAAGACGCTGGGCGCCACGCGGCGCGGATCCTGCCAGCTTCGCGCTGCGCTCGGCGCTTGCTGGGCGCCTGCGCGGGGCTCGTGGCGCTGGCAGCCGGGATCGCGCGGCGGCTGGGCGGTCAGCCACTATCGTGATGGATACCGAGTTCAGCCATCATCTGGCCATCGGCGCTTGGCATCGTCACGGGCGGAGTGCTCGCGACGCTCGCCGCCGGGCTGGCCTTTGCCTGGCGCCCGCTGGCTGCGCGCCCCGCGCGCGTGCTGCGCGACGCGGAGTGACTGCGGGAATGACCGCTTGAACGCCGGAACGTCAGCAGGTGAACGCTTCGGCAACACCGAGACCCGGACCTTCGCCATGAACGACCACCTGCCGATGCCGATCACCGCGCCCTTCAGCCCTTCGCAGCGCACGATGATCGTGAACCTCGTGCGCCGCGCCGGCGCGGACCGAGATCATGCCGCGCTTCCGCCGGCTCGGACGCCGGGCAGATCGGCACGAAGTCCGGCCCGATGGACCTCGTCACCGAAGCCGACACCGCCGCGGAGGCGATGATCGCGCGCGGCCTGCAGATCCGCGTTTCCCGGCGCCGTGATCGTCGGCGAGGAGGCACGCCGAAACCGATCCCGACTATCGTCGACCGGCTGGCCCGAGCGCGAGCAGGGCTTCCTCATCGACCCGGTCGACGGCACCTGGAACTTCGCGCACGGGCTCCCGCTCTTCGGCATGATGATCGCCGTCACTCGCTTCGGCCGTCCGGTCTTCGGCATGATCTTCGATCCGGTCGGGCAGGATCTGATTTGGGCCGATATCGAACACCCGGCCACCTGGGCACCGCGCGCCGGTCTGCCCCGGCGAACTCCATGCCCGCAGGGGCCGGGACCTGCCCGAGATCATGGGGTATCTCGAACTCGCCTTCATGCCGCCCGATCATCGGCGCGCCGCGTCGGAGGCCTGCCTGGACCTCGCCCATGCCACCACGCTGCGCTGTTCGGCGCACCAGTACCGGCTGCTCGCCGAGGGTGCCGTCGACTTCACGATGGCAACGAAACTGAACCCGTGGGACCACGCCGCCGGCGTCCTGATCTGCCAGCAGGCAGGCGGCCATGCGGCGATGCTGGACGGCCGGCCCTACGACACGTGGATCGATCAAGGCTACCTGCTTTGCGCCGGCGACAAGACCACCTGGGATCGCCTGGCCGCGCACTTCTCCGCTCTCGCACCCGAAGGCGGCTGATCCCGCGTCTTTGGGTCCCGAAAAACCTCAGGGGGTCCGGGGGACAGCGTCCCCCGGCGGCCCGCGTGGCCTGAACGCAAAATCAATGGCGTGCGGCGCAGCCGCTCCGGCGTCTCACTCGGCCGCTTCCGCGTACTCCTCCATCGGCGGGCAGGTGCAGACGAGGTTGCGGTCGCCATAGACGTTGTCGACCCGGTTGACCGGCGGCCAGTACTTGTCGACCCGGAAGGCGCCCGGCGGGAAAGCAGCCCTGCTCGCGGCTGTAGGGCCGGTCCCAGTCGCGCACCAGGTCCTCCATCGTGTGCGGCGCGTTCTTCAGCGGGTTGTGTCCCGCGGTCATCCGCCCGTCCTCGATGTCCGCGATCTCCGCGCGGATCGCCAGCATCGCGTCGCAGAACCGGTCCAGCTCGGCCTTGGTCTCGCTTTCCGTCGGCTCGACCATCAGCGTGCCCGCCACCGGCCAGCTCATCGTCGGCGCGTGAAAGCCGCAATCGATCAGCCGCTTGGCGATGTCGTCCACCGTCACGCCCGCGCTGTTCGTCGAAGGGGCGGGTGTCGAGGATGCATTCATGCGCCACGCGGCCCGTCTGGCCCGTTGTAGAGCACGTCGTACGGCCCCTCCAGCCGCTTGCGCGATGTAGTTGGCGTTCAGGATCGCGACCCGCGTCGCCTGGGTCAGCCCCTCGCCGCCCATCATCAGGCAATAGGCCCAGGAGATCGGCAGGATCGAGGGCGAGCCGAAGGGCGCCGCCGACACCGGCCCCTCCGTGCCGCCGGTCGCCGGATGGCCCGGCAGATGCGGGGCCAGATGCGCCTTCACGCCGATCGGCCCCATGCCGGGCCCGCCGCCGCCATGCGGGATGCAGAAGGTCTTGTGCAGGTTCAGGTGGCTCACGTCGCCGCCGAGATCGCCGGGACGGCGACAGGCCCGACCATGGCGTTCATGTTGGCGCCGTCGATATAGACCTGGCCGCCGTGCTCATGGGTGATCTTGCAGACCTCGAGCACGGTTTCCTCGAACACGCCGTGGGTGGAGGGATAGGTGATCATGCAGGCGGCCAGCGCATCGCCATGCTTCTCCGCCTTGGCGCGGAAATCGTCGAGGTCGATATCGCCGTTCGCCGGCCGACTTCACCGCCACCACCTTCCAGCCGACCATCTGCGCGCAGGCCGGGTTGGTGCCATGCGCGGAGGTCGGGATCAGGCAGACGTTGCGGTGTCCCTGCCCGTTCGCGCGGTGATAGGCGGCGATGGTCAGAAGCCCCGCATATTCGCCCTGCGCGCCGGAATTGGGCTGCATCGAGATCGCGTCATAGCCGGTGATCTGGCACAGCTTGTCGCTCAGATCGTCGATCAGCTCGTGATAGCCCTCGGCCTGGTCGGCGGGCGCGAACGGGTGGAGCAGCGAGAACTCGCGCCAGCTGACCGGCATCATCTCGGCCGCCGAGTTCAGCTTCATCGTGCAGGACCCGAGCGGGATCATCGCCCGGTCCAGCGCCAGATCGCGGTCGGCGAGGCGGCGCATGTAGCGCATCATTTCCGTCTCGGCCCGGTTCATGTGGAAGACCGGGTGCGTCAGGTAGTCGCTGTCGCGCAGCATCTCCTCCGGGCAAGCGGTACGATCGGCGTGAAGTCCTCGTCCTGTTCGGCTGATCCCGAAGGCGCGCCAGACCGCCTCGATGGTCGCGGAGCGCGTGCGTTCGTCGAGCGTGATGCCGACGCGCGTGTCGCCGACCGGCGCAGGTTGATGCCCTCGTCCACCGCCGATTTCATCACCGCCGCCTGGAGCGGGCCGACATCGACGGTGATCGTGTCGAAGAACGTCTTCGGATCGACCCGGAACCCTGCCTCCTCGAGCCCCTCGCGCCAGCCGCACCGTCTTGCGGTGGATGCGCTGCGCGATGGCCTTCAGGCCCTTCGGGGCCGTGGAACACCGCATAAAAGACTGGCCATCACGGCCAGCAGCGCCTGCGCGGTGCAGACGTTCGATGTCGCCTTTTCGCGCCGGATATGCTGCTCGCGCGTCTGCAGGCTGCAGCCGGTAGGCGCGGTTGCCGTGGCTGTCGACGCTGACGCCGACGATCCGGCCCGGCATGGCGCGCTTCATGTCGTCGCGGCAGGCCATGTAGGCGGCGTGCGGGCCCGCCATAGCCCAGCGGCACGCCGAACCGCTGGGTGGAGCCCACGGCGATGTCCGCGCCCATCGCGCCCGGCTCCTTCAGCAGGGTCAGCGCCAGCGGGTCGGCGCTGACCACGATGCCGATGGCGTCATGTTCATGCAGCGCCGCGATCTGGTCGGTGAAATCGCGCACGTGGCCATAGGTGCCCGGGATACTGGAAGAGCGCGCCGAAGACTGCGGTCGCCTCCATCTCCGCCGGATCGCCGACGATCACCTCGATCCCGAGCGGTGCTGCCCGCGTCTCGCATCACCGCGATGTTCTGCGGATGGCAGTCCCGGTCGACGAAGAAACGCCTTGGCCTTCGACTTCGCCACGCGCTGCGCCATGGTCATCGCCTCGGCGCAGGCCGTGGCCTCGTCCAGCAGCGACGCGTTGGCGACTCCAGCCCCGTCAGATCGCAGATCATCGTCTGGAAATTCAGCAGCGCCTCCAGCCGCCCCTGGCTGATCTCCGGCTGGTAGGGCGTATAGGCGGTGTACCAGGCCGGGTTCTCCAGGATGTTGCGCTGGATCGCAGGCGGCGTGACCGTGCCGTGATAGCCCTGCCCGATCAGGCTCGTCAGCACCTGGTTCTTGTCCGCCACCGTCCGCATGTGGTGCAGCAGCTCCCGCTCGGACAGCGCCTTGCCCCAAATCCAGCGGGTCCTTTTGCCGGATCGCCTTGGGCAGGGTCTCGTCGATCAGACGCGTCGAGGGTCTTGGCCCCCAACGACTTCCAGCATCCGCGTCATTTCCTCGGGCGAAGGTCCGATATGCCGCCGGTTCGCAAAATCGTATGGCAGGTAGTCGGTCGGCTTGAAAGTCATGTCTCTATTCCTTCGATCTGCGGTGTGGCCACGCCCGGATCAGCCGATAAATTTCTTGTATTCGGCCTCGTCCATGAAGTCGTCCATCTGGCTCGGATCGCTTGGTCTTCATCTTGAAGAACCACGCCTCGCCCTGCGGATCCTCGTTGACCAGGCTGGGGTTGTCGGCCAGAGCGTCGTTCACCTCGACGATTTCGCCATCCATCGGTGCGAGGATGTCGGACGCCGCCTTGACGCTTTCGATCACCACGATCTCGTCGTCCTTCACGACTTCGATGCCGGCCTCCGGCAGTTCGACGAACACCACGTCGCCCAACTGCTCGGCCGCGTGGCTCGTGATGCCCACGATGACCAACTCCCCTTCGGCGCAGCCATTCATGCTCTTCGGTAAATTTCATGATGATCCTTCCCGTTCTTCATCTTTTGAAATTGGGGTGCACGAAGGGCAATGTCACGGCCTCGACCGGCATTCGCTTGCCCCGCACCTCGCCCCAGAGCGGCGTGCCCGGTTTGGCCAGTTCCACCGGCAGGTATCCCATCGCAACCGGCCCACCGACCGTCGGACCGAACCCGCCAGACGTCACCTGCCCGATTGGCTCGCCCCCTGTGTCCTCGGCGAAAATCGGTACGCCCTCCCGCATCGGCGCGCGTCCCTCCGGCTTCAAGCCCACGCGCCTGCGAGTGGTTCCGTCGCTCAACTGCTTCAGGATCGTGTCGGCACCCGGAAACCCGCCTTCTCGCGCGCCGCCGCTGCGGCGGATTTTCTGGATGGCCCAGCTCAGCGCCGCTTCGACCGGCGTCGTGTCGGCATCGATATCCTGTCCATAAAGGCAGAGCCCGGCCTCCAGCCGCAGGCTGTCGCGGGCGCCCAAGCCCACGGGCGCAACCTCATCCATCTCCAGGAGATCCCGGCACACGGCCTCTGCCCCTTGCTCCGGCACGGAAATCTCGAACCCGTCCTCGCCGGTATATCCGGACCGCGAAACCCACGCCGCATGGCCGGACAGTTCCAACGTCGCAACGTCCATGAAGCGCATCTCGCGGCACCGCGGGTCAAGGCGGGCCAACGCCGTCTCCGCCTCGGGCCCCTGCAGTGCGATCAGCGCGCGATCCGTGACCGGCACCACCGAAAGCTCCGGTTCCAGAACATTGGACATCCGGGCAATATCGTCGGCCTTGCACGCCGCGTTGACGACGACGAAGAGCCTGCCGCCGATCCTGGCGAACATGAGGTCATCCTCGATCCCGCCCGCATCGTTGGTGAAAAAGCCATAGCGCTGTCGGCCGTCCTCCAGCCCCAGAACGTCCTGCGGCACCAGCCGCTCGAAACCGCGCGCCACCGCGTCCCAATCCGGACCATCGATCCACACCTGACCCATATGGCTCACATCAAAGAGCCCCGCCTGCGTCCGGCAATGCAGATGTTCCTTCATGACGCCCATCGGATACTGGACCGGCATCGCATAGCCCGCGAACGGGACCATCTTCGCGCCCAGTTCGGCATGAAGGTCATGCAGCGGCGTCTGCGCCAAGTCTCCCATCCCGTCTCCTTCCGGGCCGGGTGGATCACTTCGCTGTCCGTCCGGCACCTTGTCCACGCCCGGAGGCGCAGGCCTGTTGGTGCCCCCTTTGTCCAAGTGCCTGAGATCGTTATCCCTTCGGCGCCCCGGACCCTTGTCCACCGGGATCTCTCCAGAGTTCTGCGATCGCCGCGCGGTCCTGGTGCCTGAGAGTTTCCGAGGCAGTTGCTCCTTCGGCACCGGCACGATGCCGGTTCTCCCACGCGGGATTGAGCAAACTAAAGCAAGTAGAACGCCGAGGGTCAAGACGATATAGCTCTTGACCTCAGCCCCCGGGAGCGCAAGGTCGCCTGTCATGAGAACCGGCTACTTCTTCGGCTACGGCAGCCTCGTCAACCGAGCGACGCACACGTATCCCCAGGCAGCACCTGCGCATGCCGACGGCTGGCGACGGTCGTGGGTTCACACGACGACCTGGCCGCACGCCTATCTCACGGCCGTTCGGGCCCCGGGGCACCGGATCCAGGGTCTGGTGGCAGCCGTGCCCGGCGGCGACTGGGCCGCCCTGGACGCGCGCGAGGCCGCCTATGACAGGATCGTGGATACCGATAACATCCTGCATACGCAGACCGATGTCGACGGGATCGCGATCTACTCCGTCCCATCGACGGCCCGCGCGAATGGCGCGACCCGCCACCCGATCCTGCTGAGTTATCTGGATGTGGTGCTGCAAGGCTACCTGCGCGAATTCGGACCTGACGGTGCGCAAGGTTTCATCGACACGACGGATGGCTGGGACGCGCCCGTGTTCGACGACCGGTCGGCGCCGATCTATCCCCGGCATCAACGGCTGACGCCTGACGAGACCGAGTTCGTCGATACCGCACTGGGACGCCTCGAAAGCCAGATCATCAAGGGTTGAACGGCGATGGTGCTGCCTTGAGGGCAAAGTCGCCCTGGCTTAGTCGCGGGCGCGCACGACCTGCAGAAGCGGCATCAGCGCGGCCATCTCCGGTCCATGATCCTGCCCCGTCAGGGCCATGCGCAACGGCCTGAAGAGACTGCGCCCCTTGCGCCCCGTGACGTCCTTCACTTCGGCGGTCCAGGTCGACCAGGTCGCATCGTCGAACGGACCCTCGGGCAGAAGCGTCATCGCCTCGGCCACGAACGCGGCATCCTCCTCCGCGATGACCGGTTCCGCGCCATCGCGGCACATCGCCCACCATGCCTCCAGGTCGTTCAGCGTGTGGATATTCTCGCGGCAGACGGTCCAGAACCGTTCGGCCAACGCCTCCGGCACGCCAAGCGCCGCGACCTCGGCCTGCACGGCCGACAGCGGCAGGGTCTGCAGGTAACGCCCCGTCAGCGGATAGAGATCGCGCACGTCGAACTTCGTCGGCGCCACGCCGAACTTGTCGAGTTCGAACCCCTCGATCAGCTCCGCCATCTCGGTCCGCAGTTCCACCGGATCGGCCGACCCCAGCCGCGCCATCAGCGACAGGAGCGCCATTGGATGCACCCCGCTCGCCCGCAGATCGCGCAAGGAGAGCGTGCCCAGCCGCTTCGACAGCGCCTCGCCCTGTGGCCCGGTCAGCAGCGAATGGTGGGCAAAGGACGGCACGGTCCCGCCGAGCGCCTCGATGATCTGGATCTGGGTCGCGGTGTTGGTCACGTGGTCGGATCCGCGCACGACATGGGTCACGCCCATCTCGGTGTCGTCCACCACCGACGCGATGGTGTAAAGAACCTGCCCGTCCGCGCGGATCAGCACCGGGTCCGACACGCTGGCGGCATCGATCGACACGTCGCCCAGGATCCCGTCGGTCCACTCGATCCGCTCCTGCTTCAGCTTGAACCGCCAGACGCCCGGCCCGCGTTCGGCGCGCAGCGCGTCGCGCTCGGCCTCGCTCAACTTCAGCGCCGAGCGGTCATAGACCGGCGGCATCCCCATGTTGAGCTGCTTCTTGCGCTTCAGGTCCAGCTCGGTCGGCGTCTCGAACGCCTCGTAGAAGCGCCCCATCTCGCGGAGCCTATCTGCCGCCCCGGCATAACGATCGAGCCGGTGCGACTGCCGCTCCACCCGGTCCCAGGTCAGGCCCAGCCACTCGAGATCCTCCTTGATCGCGTCGACATATTCTTCCTTGGACCGCTCCGGGTCGGTGTCGTCGATGCGCAGGATGAACGTGCCCCCCGCCTTGCGGGCGATGAGGAAGTTCATCAGCGCCGTGCGCAGGTTTCCGACATGGATGTATCCCGTGGGGGAGGGCGCGAAACGGGTGGTGGTCATTGCAGTCTCCGGATGGACCCGCGCCGTCTCTCACAGAGGCGCGCGATTGTCCATATTCCGCGGGGACGGGGGCCTCCTGTCGCCCGCCGGAGCGTGAACCAGGCCAGACGCGACTTGCGACCAGCGAGCGGCACGGTACCTCCGCTTCAGGTCGGAAAGACCGGCCAGCGCTGGCGCAGGTCTTCGAGTTCGGCTCGGATCAAGTCTGCCAGAACGTCGAGATCCACCCGCTCCAGCCGCGTGATGTAGAGACAGCTCTTCCCGAGCTTGTGCGGGCCGAGCCGGTCGAGGATCTCGCCGAACTCCGCATATCCCGGCATGATGTAGATGCTGAGTTGCGCCTTGCGCGGGCTGAAGCCGGTCGCCATCCAACGCCCGCTACGCCCGCTCGCATAGGTGTAGTCGTAGGCCCCATAACCCACGATCGACGTGCCCCACATCCGCGGCTGCCATCCGGTGACCTGCTGAAATAGCGCATCGAGGTCCTGCGCTTCGATGCGACGGCGTTCCGGCTCCACGCCGGCGATCCACCGCGCGGGATCGACATCGGTTTGGGTCGTCTTCAGATCGGACATTTCGATCTCGCGCAAAAGTGAACCATGCCCGAACACTCCCTTGAACGGATTTGACGGCACAGCACTACCATATCTCGATCGAACTGACACGGAGAAGCCCGTCATGACACATTTGCCCAAGTTCACCCGCCGCACCGCGCTTGCCGGGGCGGCCGCATTGCCGATTGCTGCGGCCCTCGGGACCAGATCGCGGGCCGCGGCCCCGATGCTGGGTGCCAGTCCCGCACCGTTCATGCGCGTGAATCTGGGCAGTTTCGAAGTGACGAACATGCTGGCCGGGACGCCGCACGGTGCCCGATCCGCAACAGATTTTCGGGTTGAATGTCGAAGCCGACACCTTTGCCGAGATCTCCGCGGATGCGGGCTTGCCGATCGATCAGGCGCAATTCTTCTTCACTCCGCCTGTGGTCAATACCGGCGAGCAGTTGATCCTCTTCGATACCGGTCTCGAAGGTTCTGCCACGACCGCAGCACTCGCCGCCGCAGGCTATGCGCCCGACCAGGTCGACATCGTCGTCATCACCCACATGCATGGCGACCATATCGGCGGGCTGATGACGAACGACGCGCCGACCTATCCCAACGCCGCCTATGTCGCCGGCCGGGTGGAATTCGACGCCTGGTCGGAGGCCGGCGACGAGAGGTTCGACACGCTGGTCAAGCCGCTCGCCGACCGGATGACGTTCCTCGAGGACGGCGGCACCGTGGCCAGCGGGATTACGGCCATGGCCGCGTTCGGACACACGCCGGGCCACATGACCTACATGCTGGAGAGCGACGGCAAGCAGATGCTGCTGGGGGCTGATTTCGCCAACCACTACGTCTGGTCGCTTGCCCATCCGACTTGGGAGGTGCGGTTCGACATGGACAAGGAAACGGCTGCGGCGACGCGCAAGCGCCTGCTGGACATGATGGCCGTCGACCGGGTTCCGTTCTCCGGCTACCACATGCCGTTCCCCGCCTTCGGCTATGTCGAAGCGCACGAGGACGGCTATCGCTATGTCCCGCACACCTACCAGTTGCTGATGTAATCAGGCGGCGTGGTCGCTATATCCGGGAGGATGCACGCAGCCGGTGACAGCGACGATATCGAAGCCATGGCCCGCGACGCGCTCGCGGGTCTTCCTCCGGTCTTTCGTGCCCCGGCGGAGAGCGTTCTACTGCGGATCGAGGACTGGCCGACGCCGGACATGCTGCGCGAGTTGAATGTCAACGACCCGGAAGACCTGACCGGGCTTTACGAGGGCGTGCCGCTTCCGCAGAAATCGGCCTCGAATCCCGATCCCTATCCGGATGTGATCTGGCTTTTCCGGGAGCCGA